>CAWJQH010000001.1:0-26936 GCA_963844935.1 uncultured Bacteroidales bacterium
CAACAGTAACGACAATATTCCTTGGTTGGCCTGTGCAACCGTTATAAACAAGTGTGACAGTATAAGTTGCCGTCTCGGCTAAACCGGATGTGTTAACGAATGTATCAGTCATGTCTGCTGATGAGGGCAATATTCTGGCTGTTCCTCCCGTAAGGCCACCGGAAAGAACCGGCGCCAGCCAGGTAAAGGTTACATTAGCCCCCGGATTTGTGAAGTTGTCAAGCAATATGTGATGTGAAAGTGTTTCCCCTGAACATACATTAACTGACTGATTTGAGATTACAGGTTCCGGCTTGATGTTAACAACCACATTTTGACTATTGGTACAACCGTTGGCCGCAAGGGTATAAACATAGGTAACAGCTATTGTTGCTGATGTTATGTTCCTTAATGTTTCATTAATGCCATTCGTACCGCCTGGTGTCGGGACAGGTGTAATCCCTGCAACAGGATTTCTTGTCCAGTTAAATGTCGTTCCTGTCGTAAGTGAATCAGGCGTATAAGTAAATGCAGTATTGCTGCAGACATCTGCAGGGGTAAGGGTGCTGTTTAACGCCGGTGTCGGATTAACAGTAACGGTAAAACTCTGTGGCGTTCCTGCGCATCCTTCAAACGAAGGCGTGACGGTGATTGTAGCAGTAACAGGGGCTGTGCCGGTATTGGTTGCCGTAAATGAGGCTATATTACCAGTTCCGTTAGCTGCAAGACCTATACTTGTATTACTGTTAGACCATGCATAGGTAGCCGTGCCCCCTGACCTGATTGTAACAAAATTGACGGCAGCGGTGGCTGCACCGTTACATCTGGTCTGGTCGGCAGGGTCATTTACCTGACCTGTCGGATTGACGGTTATCGTAAACGACTGCGGAGTGCCCGCACATCCTTCAAACGAAGGAGTAACAGTGATCGTCGCTGTTACAGGTGAATTACCCGAATTTATTGTCGTAAATGAAGCTATGTTACCTGTCCCGCTTGCTCCCAGACCTATACTCGTATTGTTGTTCGACCATGCATAGGTTGTCGTTCCTCCTGTTCTGTCCGTAGTGAAGTTAACCGCCGCAGTGGCTGCACCGGCGCACCTTGTCTGGTCAGCCGGATCGTTGACCTGACCGCTTGGATTAACTGTTATCGTAAATGTTTGCGGCGTGCCTGCGCATCCTTCAAATGAAGGTGTAACGGTGATTGTGGCCGTTACGGGAACGCTGCCTGTATTAGTTGCTGTAAATGAGCCTATATTACCTGTCCCGCTTGCAGCAAGACCTATACTTGTGTTATTGTTTGACCATGAATAAGTCGCAGTGCCTCCCGTTCTGACTGTAACAAAATTGACCGCAGCGGTGGCTGCACCGTTACATCTGGTCTGGTCAGCAGGGTCATTTACCTGACCTGTCGGATTGACAGTTATTGTAAAGGTCTGAGCTGTACCTGCACATCCAGCAAACGAAGGAGTAACAGTGATCGTCGCTGTTACAGGTGAATTACCCGAATTTATTGTCGTAAATGAAGCTATGTTACCTGTCCCGCTTGCTCCCAAACCTATACTCGTATTGTTGTTCGACCATGCATAGGTTGTCGTTCCTCCTGTTCTGTCCGTAGTGAAGTTAACCGCTGCAGTGGCTGCACCGGCGCACCTTGTCTGGTCAGCCGGATCGTTGACCTGACCGCTTGGATTAACCGTTATCGTAAATGTTTGCGGCGTGCCTGCGCATCCTTCAAATGAAGGTGTTACAGTGATTGTGGCCGTTACGGGAGCACTGCCCGTATTAGTTGCTGTAAATGAACCTATGTTACCTGTCCCGCTTGCAGCAAGACCTATACTTGTGTTGTTGTTCGACCATGAATAGGTTGACGTGCCTCCGCTCCTGGTTGTCACGAAAGTAACAGCAGCAGTGGCCACTCCGTTGCATCTTGTCTGATCAGAAGGATCATTTACCTGGCCTGTCGGGTTGACAATAACAGTCCTGGTTATTGCCGCTCCCGGACAAGAAGTTGGCAATGGCCCGCGGGGCGTAATTGTATAGGTCACCGTTGTCGGGAAGTTGGAAGAGTGCGCAAGTACCTGGGCAATTGAGGTATTATTGCCGTTTACCCTGGTTCCTCCGGCAGGTGCATTTACCCATGTCACTGCAGGTGCATTGGATACCGTCCACGTAAAGTCCGAAGAGGCAACGGTTGACTGAAGTACTATATCCGTTGTCCCGGTGCTGCAAAGTGATGGAGTATTGTTGACTGTCGCTCCTGCGTTGGGTATAGCATTAATATTAATAGTATAATCACCCGGTAAAGTCGGGACTAAATTTAAACATGCATCACGTATTGAAACGATATGGACAGTATGAGAGCCTACGCCTAATACTCCCAGATCAATATGGGTTCCGTTTGCATATCCTGGAACGACTGCATTGGCACCACCGTCAAGAGTGTATGTGATGACAAAAAGAGGGCTGCCGCCGTTGACATTAATTGCAAACCAGCTGCTTGCACCATCGCAGGCATTTCCGCTTCCGGAAATTGTTGCGGTTGTAAGTGGTGCTCCGATTGTAATAACAACATTATCTGAAACAGTTCCGCAGGGACCTGCAGGATCATCCGTTGTCAGAGTCAGGGTTACTGTGCCTGCGGTTCTTTCTGCTGCAGTGGGTGTGTAGACTGCATTTAGGGCATTGGCATTCGGGTTATAGGAACCCGTACCGCCGCTCCATGTACCGCTTGATGCGCTTCCGCCAACTGAACCGGCAAGGGTAACCGTTGCCATGGCACATATTGACTGGTCTGATCCGGCATTGACAGTGGCAGCAGGACTGAATGTCACCAGCAGGGCATCACTGACAGACGGGCAAGGTCCGCCCGGGTCGTTGGATGTAATGGTCAGCGTAACTGATCCTCCGCTTTTATCGGAAGCGCTTGGCGTATATGTTGTGCTCAGAGCTGAGGCATTTGCAAAAGTGCCCGTACCTGATGTTGACCAGGTTGAAGAAGTAGCGGCGCCACTCCTGGTACCGGTTACTGATACTGTTGTGACTGAGGAACAAACGTTCTGATCAATTCCTGCGCTGACGATGGCGATAGGATTAATAGTTAAAGTGAGGGCATCACTTACTGCTCCGCAAACAGTCGGTGGATCATTTGTAGTCAGTGTAAGTGTAACTGTGCCTGAAGACCTGTCTGCTGCGCTGGGGGTGTATGTTGTGGACAGGGCAGTTGCATTGGCAAATGTCCCGGTCCCTGATGTCGCCCAGGAGGATGATGTTGCGGAACCTGCTCTTGTTCCGGAGATTGACACGACATCCCCTGCGCAAATGGTCTGGTCTGCACCGGCATTAACCGTTGCGGCAGGACTGATAGTGACAGTCATTGCATCACTTACCGCAAGACATGGGCCGTTAGGATCATTTGTTGTAAGTGTCAGGATAACAGAGCCGGCAGTTCGGTCTGCTGCACTCGGAGAATAAGTAGTTGTCAGGGCGGATGCGTTTGCGAAAGTGCCAGTACCTGAAGCCGTCCAGGTGGAAGAAGTAGCAGACCCTCCGCGCGTGCCGGTAAGTGAAACCGTTGCAGTAGAGGAACATATTTCCTGATCAGCTCCGGCACCTACTGTTGCCGGTGCAGTGATTGAAACGGTAATTGGTGCGGAAAGCGGGCTTGGGCAAAGGGTGGTAGCAACTCCGAATGTTCTGACCGTATAATTACCAGACTGAGCCACCGTACTTAAAACAATTGTACTTGATGTTGCACCGCCAACAGCCGATCCGTTACGGTACCACTGGTAAGAACTGATGGCAGGGGGAGTATTTGGATTTGCTGTCAGTGTAATTGAACTTACACCGTCAAAACAAAAGTCCGGATTGTTTCTTGTTACAGTGGGCGTGCTGGGGGTTGGGTTGATTATCAAAGTAAGCAGGGCTGCCGGCCCTTCACAACCGTTTACTCCGCTGGTCTGGGTTGCATAGAAATCATAAGTACCCGGAGCAGTAATTCCATGGGTTAAAGCGTTGCCCGACCCTAAAAAGACTGTCAGAGCAGCATCATCATACCAGTTGATTGTATTCTGCGGATGAGTTGTGGTGGCAGAGATGGTTGTCGGTACGCTTCCGAAGCAATAAGTCTGCGGCGTCACAACCCCCGGTACAGGCGGAGCATCAATTACTTCAATAATAAAGTCCTCATAGACATAATTCAGATTTTCATCAAGGAAAGGATTACACTTATTCCAGTATTTGAGGTAAACATAAAACCGTTGGCCATTCTGGCATGTTGCGGGGATAGTAATTGTATCAGTGTTGGTATTTGGATTGGGTGGATTAAAGGGACCTAATACCGGTCCCACCACGCCGTTGGACCCATTGGCAGTATTGGTGCCTCCTATCAGAACATCCCCCGAAATTGTATTCATCGGGGCACCCGCAGGAGTTTCGCCATAGACAAACTGTATAGTCCTTGGCTTGTCATTGTCATAATCTGTCTGAAGGAGTGGCGGAGGGACATTGGGACTTTGACAGTTCCAGGTGCTGATATCAGCGAGGGTGATTTTGTGTTCCATTCCTTCGCAAACATAGAACCTGTTTGCCGTATGGGTGACAGTTTCTTCCATTATTACCTCTCCGTCACCATCAAGTGGTATTTCACGGCCATGAACCACAAATACGGATGACCCTGCAAGAAATTCATTGCAGGGATTCTTTACCACCCAGGTGCCGACATAAGCGCACTCATCAACATCAGTGTAAGTATGCACCTGTGTGGCGGGAATATCGCCATCCGCGCCAGACATATATGTCCATATAGTACCGTCACCCCAGTCCACAGTCCATGTAGTTCCCGCCAGGACACCGCTTGGGGTCATAAGAATTTCGTCAGGGTCATACATTCCCTGTGCCGAAATGTTGACACACTCACCTATGTTGCCAAAATATGTCTTTAATTTGACGGGAGGACAGGCAGGTGTTATGGCATTCAATCTGACGGAGACTGCCTGAAGAACATTCGCTGCATCAGCTGCCACGAGATATATTGTATGATAAGTGCTTGACGCCAGAGAGCCTGCAATAACCTGAAGAATTGCATTAATATTAACCCCGGCAACCGGAAGAACTGCATTGAAAACAATTCCCGGTGCTGTAGGGGAGATGGCCTGATTGCGAATTGTAGCGGGAGACTGAGGATTTGGGTTATTATAATTCAGGATAATAATGTAAACAGTACCTGCCCTGTCAATGCCATAATTAATCGGTATGGTCGAAGGACTTATGGTCCCTAAAGATGGGGTAGTACCCACCCACGCAGGCTGAGAATGGACTTCTGTCAGTGCCAGCAAAGCAACGGAAACCAGTACCAGTGACTTACTTGCTCTCTTTAAATAATCCAAAAAACATCCAGAATAAAATAACTTTTTCATGTCAGGCATTTTAGGTCATAAATACATGATACCCAAGCAGGCACATACAAGACCACAATATAAACGAAAAGGTTGCATCAATATTTGCAACCTTTAAACACATTATTTAAATTATTAACAGATATCTAAATTTCCCTGATCATAAAATATTTGATTTCGTTTTTTAAATTTTGCAGGATATACTCTCCTAACCATGGAATCATCATGCCCTCCCATCTCTGAGGGTGAAAGGTGATCATCATCCGTTCCGGTAAATTTCCTGAGCTGATCGCCCGTAAAATATCTTCTGTTTTTCTGAACCTGTACTGCTTTTGCAGCGCAGTGCTCTTTTCAGTCATCAACATTGCACTTCCGGGCAGCGGCTTTCTCTTCCATCCGGCAAAATACCCTTCTTCCCTTGTATAAACCCTGTCGCGAACTGAGACTGATGAACCATCCCACCTTCTTCCTGTATCCGTGAGATAAAGCAGGCCTTCCAGAGAAAAGTCAAAATATGGTTCTGCGATTATTCCCATTGTGCTGTAATCATAATATTTCCAAAGCGTCCTGCTGTCAGCAGGGACTCAGAGGACTGCCGTGCATGCAAATAGTATCCACGTGGGCAATTTTCCTGAGTTTTTCCAGGTTTTCCCTGAAGCCGGCAAAAGCCATTGCCGCCTTTGTTCTTCCCTGTCAATGAGGCCTTGCGGTTTTGCCGCGCCTGGTTTGAATATTTAGTCTTTTATCTTTTGCCTTTTGTCTTGCTAACCGGAGGTCTTCATAATGATATCCGATCTCATGTCCCAACTTACTGATCTGTTGTATTGTTTCTTCCTCAAAACTGCCGTTACGGGTGCGAAAATAGTACGTGCCGAAAATACCTGCCTCATGCTCAATCTTTGCTGTAATAAGGGAGTTCCGCGGATGCTTATCCACATCATGACGCAGGATAACAACTCTTTCTGCTGGAGAATCATGATATTCCCGGCAGGATTGAAATGAATATCCTGCATCAGCAAGTTTTTTTAAAAGTACGCGAAAAGTTAAAACGGTAAAATCTCTTACCATCCTGAAAAACAAATCAATCTGAGAATAATATCAGGAGACTACTTGAAAACTACAATAAGGTTGTATATCTGCTCCCCGTGTACTCTGACAATATACTGTCCGCTTATCAACCCTCCTCTTTCGATTGTAACTTCCCCTAAATCAGTAACTGTTTCAGAACGGAGTAAGTTCCCGTTAATGTCCATAATATCCACTTTGGAGATCTCAGCATCATATCCGTTTCGCACAACTGTTATTCTGTCAGTGGCGGGATTTGGATATACAGTGAAGGGTATTTTTGCAGGCGTTTCCGTCGTTTCCCCTTTCAGGTCTGATTGAGATTTTAAAGTTTCAGGACAGCTGCCAAGGCAATCACCATGGGCAAGATGACGTTTCAGTACTTTTTTGATGACATACATCGTTTTGCCGTTATGGCAAACAGGGACATCGGGATAAGGGTAGAGATCAGGCTTGAAATATGAGAAATTTACAACTTTTGTACCTGGAAGCCATTCAGATCCGGACCCGGCATACTGAACCTGTGAAATCTTAAATCCGCAGCCGTCGTACTGGTAATTCACAAGCCACCAGTTCTGCCAGCCGCTGGCTCCCGGGTACTGTGAATAAACCTCATCCAGGGTCTCAGACTGGTTATAAGTATAAATTATCTGGTAATCAGTTCCTCCGGTGTAGTATATTGCTTCCCGCCGGATAAGGTTGCCATTCTGATCATAGTAAGAATAATCCGTGGTTGGAGGGGTCCAGGCATTATTTCTCCAATAGGATGCCTGGAATTCAGTCTGCCTGCCATATTCGTCATAGGTATAATTCGACTGAATTCTGTCGTCAACCCATGAAGAGTTGATCCACTTCTGGATATGTATCTCTGAAACCTTGTTTTGCCCGTTGTAATAGTAAACGTTTCGGGTTGATTCTTTCCAGACGCCGTCAAAATAGTAATTAACCTCATTTTCAAGCAGTCCGGCCTGGTTATAAAGATATTCGGTTTTGTTCTTTTCAGCCCTTGTTGCATAATCCAGGGTTAACACATGGGTTACCCTGCCCTGATTGTAACTGTACATTTGCACCGAACTGGGAATCCATGAAAGACTCAGTGCTGTTCCAGCTGTAAACATAAGCTGAATCTGTCCTGAAATATGGAATTAATTCGTTGGCCGCACCTGATACAGTAATACCGGTTAAAGACCATAAAACTATCAAAACAACAAGGAGATTGCCTACCTTTCTCATAAAACTAAATTTGTACGTTACTATTAAACAAGGAAAAAGCTTAAAAGGTTGCATAATCCTGACTATATCGTCTTGCTGATCCGGTCAAGCCGGCATTCAGATAAATCTCTTCCGGAAATCAGGGTCGGCCTTAATGAGGGCAAAGCTTTCAGGCCAGCTTTCGATAAACCAGATCAGCAACCGGGTAAGGTCAGTTTTATCAGCAAGAAACCCGTCTCTTTTCCTGTGAAACTTAACCTTCGAATCAGGATCAAGTAATATTTCAAGGGCTTTTTCAGTTACTCCCGTATAATTCAAAAACTGAAATACAAGACCGTATCCGGCCTGTGCATTTATGGTACCGGCAATCTGAGAGTTGATATAAATTGCAGGTGTTCCCAGCATGCAGCTTTCAGAAGCCATGGTGGCTCCTTCACTGATAAAGAGGTCCGCATTCGCCATTGCCTGATGGATCGTCTCAGGGGCCAGCGGATATAGGTAACTCCTTAAATCGCCAGGTACTTCGCTTTCGGAAGAAATAAAAACCTTCCCGTATTTTGATAACGCAGTTACCAGGTCCGATTTTTCATCAGCCGATAATCCACTGATGCCCTTTTCATGGGAAGCACTCCAGGAAATAAATCTCACTATTATTAATTTTTCATCCTCCGCCAAACCCAGTTGCGTCTTAAAACTTTGATCCACAACAAAATAATTTGGATGCAGATAGGCAAGTTCATGAAAACTGTTGTATCTGACCTGCTTAAACCCGTAATTATCCTGGAACAATTCAGAGGTTAACACAGCTGAGGTGAAAGGAAGATAAAAGCGAACCTGTTCCCTGTTGCCAGTGTCTTCAAGGGCAATATGCGGCCTCCGGTATAACCATGAAGCCTGGGCAGCTATAAGCGACCCGTGGCTTAAAAACAGGTCCGGCCTGAATTTACGTGCAACGAAATACATCCTGAAAACTGATGATATCAGGCTGAACAATTTGCCTGCAGATGACCGGCGGTGTTTTCCCAGGGACACAGCCGTGAATTCGAGCTTATCAAGGAGATATTCCTCATATTCCTTTTTACGGTAAGTAAATAAGATATCGTGGCCTTTTGCGACCATTCCGACGGTAAAAAACCTGAACAGATGAACATGGGCCGGATGCCCGATATCGATAATAATTCTCATTTTCTCCTGCCTGACCTTAATTGTATGGCCAGCACACCTGCCCTGTATAATAACGGGTTCATCTTCTTCAGAAACCTGCCGTACTCAACAATCTCACCTCCAAATCTTGCCTTGAAATCCCTCACTCCGTAGCCCTCCCCCGGCTTGCCTGCCCCCATAAAATCAAATACCGGGATTTTGTTTTCAGCTGCATATTCCATTGCCGCCCAGGTTGCCATTATACTCGGGTGCTGCTCATTATACTCCTCATCAAGGCCGCAGATGTAAAATTCATAAATGGCCTTTTCTTCAAGAACAGGACACATTATCCCTCCGATTACCTTATCCTTGTATATTACAAGCAGGAAGACCCCTGTCTGCTTCTCAAAAAACAGCCTGAAAAAATCCCAGGGCATCAACGGCTTCCTGATTTTCTTTCTGTAGAGATCAGCCAGAATAAGATAGAATGCCCTGACATCATCCGGACTGACAGCTTTTCTCCACGAAACACCGGCAGACATGGCTTTTTTTATCTGCCGAAGCCGTGAATCGCTGACCCCCCTGATCATTTTGTCACGATCTGCTGTGTGAAGATGAAAGTTCAGGTAAGGAACATACTCCCATCCGTATTTTTTGAAGATATGTTTAAAACAGCTGTAGTCAGAAAGATTCCTGGTCTCCGTATAAATAACCCTGCCTCTCAGTGCGGAGGTAATGTGCCCGATTAAATGATCAAGCGCCTCAGGATTTCCGGCCTCAGCCAGGGGTCCGCCATAAATGACCGCTCTGCGTGAAAAAAATGCATAAAATCCCGAACTCCGTTGCAGTGTTATGACTGCCAGTGCATGGATTCTTCCGGCATCGTAAACAGCTGCGGCATAAGCTGAAAGAGAAGGCGAAAAATTAACCAGCGAATAAAAATCATAGGACTGAAATGGTGTGGCAAATTCATTGCCGCAAAAGAAGTCATTCCAGTCCTTAACCGGAATATCGTAATCGAGAACTATCCTCACCTCTTCTGTCTGACTGATTTTTCCTGTTCCATCTGGGAGATGCTCGAAGGAACATAATGAAGGGCAATTGAACTAAGAAACCTGATCAGTTTCAGATTATAATAAACAAGCTTTTGCGAATTGGGATAATCATAATAAAACCTGTTGGGCCTGTTAAAATATTCATTGAATTCATCCCTGGAAATATCAAGCTTCTTGCATACAAAATCAATCTGATTATCAATCTGCTCCGGATCATAGGGAAGTATATCAAGTCTGGCAACTGCTTCTTCGCGGGTCATGTCACCATTCATTATCTGTGCTGAAAAGGTGATCTTTCTCTTATCTATGCCGAACTTTTCATACATCCAGTAAGAAATAATGAACTTCGTGAAAAGATTTTCATGATGATGCCCTCCGTAATATTCCCAGTTATAAATCCTTATCAGATCCTCCTGGGCTTTCTGTTTGCTGTAATCAAGAAAATAGTACGGACGAATTACCTTAATGCCTTTGATAAGACTGAGATAGCCTGTCTGGCTTAAAGACAGGACAGGGAATGACCTTATACGGGTATTTTCGTACTTCCTTACAAGGAACCGGAATTGCCTGGAATCACTGTAGGTCCACTGGAAAGGCTGCTTGCCCTCGGTTCTGAAATCACTGCCGTTCAGGATATATTTTATTTTTTCCTTTCTTGCTGTTGCGTAAAGACTCGAAACAATTGCCATATCAGTCGGACTGTCCACCCATGGAAGGGAAGCCTTCAGATAAGCCCTGAGCACTGCCTTGACCTCTTCATAATCTATTACATAAGTGAGCAGGTCATATCCAAGTTTCTTTGTGACATTTTTAATATTCTTTAATGCGATGTCACTGCTCCATCCGTTGTCAAGATTTACTGCCAGCACTCTTAAATCATACTGCTTGCAGATGTGTAAGAGGTACGAGCTGTCCGTTCCCCCGCTGACCCCTGTGATGCAATCATATTTTTTACCCCTGCCTGCTTCCCTCATTTTCTCAGTAAGAAGCTCCCACTTTTCAAGTCCCTGCCTGCCTCTCGGGTAATCTGAAATAAGCCTCTCCTGCAGCTTGCAGTATGATGATTTCCCGTCCTCGTCAAAGTAAATATCCGGAATTGATTCATCCCAGACACCTGTTGTGCATGATCTTCCTTTAAGAGACATCACTGAAGGCTGTTAAAATTTCACTTCTGTCAGGGTAATTTATTAAAACCCCTTTCCTCAGGCCATGATAAACAAACATGCTCCCTGCAGCACATGCGCTCGCCCCGCCTTCCGTGTAAGCTTCTTTCAAATCAGAAAGAGACCCTGCGCCTCCGCATGCAATGACCGGAATGCTGACCGCACTGCTCACCTCTTTCGTAAGGGCAATATCGTAACCTGACATGGTACCGTCCCTGTCAATGCTGTTAATGAGTATCTCTCCTGCACCTGCTGATTTAATATCCTTTATGTATCGGCTCAATTCTGCATGAATTGCTTTGCGGCCTCCCATAGTCATTATCCTGTATCCGCCAAATATCATCTTTTTTACATCTACCGATACCATGATACTCTGACTGCCGAAGATTTTAGAGGCCTGCCCGATTAACGACATATTGCCCGGAACGATTGTGTTCATCACCACCTTTTCCGCACCGAGGGATAATAACTCTCTTATCTGCTCAATATTTGTGATCCCTCCGCCTATGCTGAACGGCATGAACGCCTCATCACCTATCTTCCTTACCAGCTCTCCTGAAATGATCCTTTTTTCAGATGATGCGTTTATATCGAGAAACACAAGCTCGTCAGCCCTGTAATCGTTGAACAGTCTTACTGCATTTATCGGATCTCCGATATAAGTTGGACTGGAAAACCTGACAGTTTTTACAAGTCCCTGGCCCCTCAGGAGAAGCACAGGTATTATCCTTGGCCTGAACATATTATTCTGACAGAAAATATTTAAGGATTTTCAGGCCGCCCAGGTGACTTTTTTCAGGATGGAACTGAACACCCATGATGTTTTCCCTCAGGAAACCCGATGTGAACGTAATCTCATAGCTGGTAGTAAACAAAATATCCTCATCGTTTCCACAGCTGACGTAATATGAGTGCACAAAGTAAAACTCATCCGTGGGGTCAGGAATTATACCGGAGATCGCGCTTTTTATTCACCTCCAGGGTATTCCAACCGATATGAGGCACTTTATGGTTCTGCAGCCTGAAACGTTTCGTATCAGCCTTCACCCAGTCGAGACCACCGCATTCGCCCTCTTCGCTGAATGTGGTCATGAGCTGCATACCCAGACAGATGCCCAGAATCGGCTTCCTGTGGCCGATCACCAGCTCTGTAAGAAGTTCTGCCAGGCCGAATTTCTTCAGGTTTTCCATCCCCTGTACAAAATTCCCCACACCTGGCAAAATGAGTTTTGCCGATTTCTCCAGGGTCTCCCTGTCGCGGGTTACTGTACAATCGTAACCCACCCTTCTGACTGCCTTTTCGACAGAGCGAAGATTCCCCAGGTTATAGTCAACTATCGCTATCAATTTGTCCTGTCTTTCAGTAATTCACCATAAAGTCCTGAGATCTGCAGGGCTGTCCTTTCACTGCTGAGATGCTGCACTCTTGCCCGGCCTGCAGTCCTCCTGCCGGAGTCCAATGCCCTGATTATAGCTGAGGCGACATCATCGGGATCAAATGAAGTAACAAAACATCCTTCCGTGCCTTCAATAACCTGTCGCGCATCTCCCACATCAGTTGTTACTACCGGACAGTTGCAGGCCATGGCTTCCTTGACAGTATTGGAAGACCCTTCATGCGTTGAAGTCACAAGCAAAAGGTCCGCGGCATTATAGTAATTTACCACATCATCAGGATTAACCCCTGAAAGGAAATGAATTTCAGGAGATTTGCCCGGAATCCTTTCTGAAACCTTATCCAGCGCCTTTTGCGCCAGGCTATAGTTCTTTTCAATCCGCCGGGGGTCAGAACAAAAGAGAATATGCTTTTTGTCCACAGCCCACCCCAGCAACCCCTGTGATTGTACTTTATCTTTCGGAACAAACAATTTCATGTCGATCCCGTTCGGGATGACCACAGCCTTCCTGACCCCAAGTCTTTCTTTCATCTCTGTTGTCTTGACAATTGTAAGATCCCAGAAATACGATGAAAAAAACCTGGTAACCGAAAGAATGAAGAAGCCTGTTTCCAGGACGTCACTCCCCATCAAAGAAGTGATCACCTTCCTCCTGCTGAAGGAAAGGGCCGCGATGAAGCCGGAAAGACTGTAATGAGCATGGATGAGCTCTGCCCCTGTTTTTTTTATGTATCTCCGCAGCGATGGCAGGTTCCTGAGATACCCTGCCAGGCCTTTGCCGGTAATATCATAATAAAGTATCTCCACACCGGCCTTTCTCAGCGACTCCCCCTGCCTGGTAGAAACCGGATCAATACCACTGTTCCCGCTTCGGACAAAAAGTACTTTCATTCTACAATTCTATTCTTCTGTCGTGCCTTTCAGCCGGAGATTCACCCGGATGTAATGAGATCAGGAAACTTCAGATTTGATGTATCTGAATTTGCCGTTTGGCTCATTTTCAAGTTTTTCAGATCTTATGATCCTTACATGACTGAAATATCCCCGCAGAACTTCGGTTAAAAGATTATCCGTTTGTTTATCAGTTAAAAGCGGACTCTCGATCCTGAATTCGATTTCTCCGGGTTTGTCCTGGTAAACCTGGAACCTTCTGATTTTTTCATATGAAATCCCTTTCTCGTAAAGGATGTCTGTGAAGAAAACACCGTGCACCCTGGCTCCGTCATTCAGGATAATTGCATCGCATATCCTTCCGTCAACGGAGGCAAGCAGGGGTGATGTCACCCCGCAGGTGCATTTCCCGTCAGACATGGTTGCCATATCGCCATTTACATACCTTATAAACGGCATAATGAAATTATCGAGATTAGTGATGACCACATTCCCGCTCCCTGATACGGGATTTTCATTTTCATCAAGAGTCTCAGCAATTACATGCTCCTGTGTCAGATGCATGCCCTTATGAGCTGCACATTCATATGCGATTGCCGATGCCTCTCCGCAGCCGTACTGGTCGTACACCGGAACATGAAAAACATCTTCAAGCATTTTTCTGTCCTTTTGCAATAAAGTTTCCGTCGTACTTGAAACCGCTCTCAGGCGGACTGGGGGCTCAATGCCCTTTTCACTCATATACCCGGCCAGAAACAGCAACGATGAGAGATAACCTTTTATCAGTACAGGCTTCATCCTGTTTATTTTCGATATCACTTCCGGCAGAATTTCCCTGTTTATTCTGAATGAATTAAACACGTACGAGTTCTGCAAATAATTAATTACAAACTGCCTGATATTTTCCGGGAAATTATTTTCGGTTACACTTCCGGCACCCCAGAATGTAACCGTTTTTTCTCCCATGCCAACACCCATCCACTCATACCAGCGGTAGTACGAAGCCCATGTCATGGTTCTGTCAGCCGTATCTTTGTAAACCATGACCGGAGAACCAGTTGTGCCCCCGGTCTTCCCGGTCCTGACATGTCTGAGGCTGCTGCCCCTGGAAATAAATTCGGTATTTCTGCTCCGGAAGATATCCCTTGTAACAACCGGAATCTTATAAAGATCCCCTGTTCCCCTGATATCATCAGGCCTGAGTTTTATCCTGTCAAATGCCTCCTTATAATATGGCACATTATTATAAGCATGCTTTACAAGCGCCCTCAGCCTGCCGGATCTGTATTCCTCCATGCGCATCTCATCCCAGAACTGGCTTTCACGCAAAAACCCCAGAGACTTAACTATCTCTGTCCCTGTCAGGAAATCCTGGAGCGGATAGCCTGCTTTAATCGCCAGATTCTTCCTTAATGCCGGTTTCAGTCTCATGAATTCATTTATAGTTCTGATGCGGACCGGGATCTGTCATCCAAAATGTTCCTGTAGAGAGCAGCAGACATCATATTGATGAAATTCATCTGGTCAGAGACCCACTCACCTGCTTTCATCCTGTTCATGAAACCGGCATTGAACAGGTCATCGCTGTGCTCTGTGTCAGGAAAATATTTCATGTTCTCAGCCATTGAAAGAGTGAGATAGTCAGGAGTTACCTGGCTATTTCTTCCTGAATATTTTTTCTTCAGGTATTCAAGGGTGATCCTCATGGCGCCGCTCCTGCTCATCAGGTCCCGTGGCTTGTATCCCCTGTCAAGCCGGAAATTCAGCAACGCCGGATTTGTCTTTTTGATTATGGAAGAATACAGAACCTGCCCCTGTATTCTTTTCAAAGGATTCCGTTCCATAAACCCGCTGTTTGCTCCCGCAAAGCCTGTCTTCAGTACCTTTTCGATAAATGAAAAACAGAGAAAGGGGGCACGGTGACTGACAGATGATCTCTGGACAATAATTTCCGGGCCGAAGTATTTTCTGAGTACTTCCTCAAAAATATATACGTAGAATTTCTGGTTGACCGTCAGCCGGGAAGGCGTTTGGCTAAGCCATCCTCCGATCTCCCCGATAAGGCTCTCCATGCTTTCATCCGCAACAAGCGGATTTAAATAATCCAAAGCCCTTTCTGCCCGCAATTCAGTAATTAAATCTTCTCCCGCCCGGAATGAAAATAATTTAAACAGCGCACCGGAGGTGACAACACCCGGACTTTTGACAGAACGCAGTATTTCACTTCCGAAATTGCCGGACATCAGGTAACGCGATGAGCCCATGCAATTGTCAAGAATAAAACTATAATGTGCACGTGAAAGATTTCCCAGTCCGAAGCTCTTCTTCAGGAACTCCGTTCCGTGGTGCCGGAAGTTCTCCCTGGCAAAGTTCACATCAAGTAAAACAGGGGTGAAGTCAATCTTTAAAAAGTCTGATATTTCTGCGGCTATTTTAATATCGGCATCCTGCGGAAGGCCATAAGTGTATGCTCCCGACACCTCTGCCCTTCCCGCCGCAACTCCCGCAACTGCCCTGCTGTCCAGTCCGCCCGTCAGCGAAAGCATGCACGGATATTCCGGAATAAAGTCGTTGGCCATTTCAATGAACAGGTCGCTCAGCTCATCTGCACCTTTTTTCACAGGCTCAGGTGATGCGCCAAAGAAGTCACAGATATCTGTGTGTTTTCTTATTTTGAATCCTGACCCTGAGTACTCCAGGAATGAATTGGAAGGCAATAAACTAATCTCTTTAAATGGAGTTCGGTTAAACAAGGGATAATTGAAGAGCGCCTTTTCAAGGTAATACTGCCTGTCAATTGTCATGGCGGAGTCCTTCTCCTGAAAGGTGAGGATATCAAATGATGAAGAGACCGAAATCATCCCCTTGTGTAGCCTGTAGAAAACCGGTAAGATGCCGAAAATTCCCGATGAAATTATCAGCTTCTGTTCTTTATTATAAATTACAAGGAGGTAATAAAAACCATCCGTGTTCCTGATAACAGACCCAATTCTGCCATTCTCAAGATCCCTTCTGAGCTGTTCAGGATCATAATTGTGAAAGACGGGATCTCCTATGAAAACTGCCTGGCCTGAACCGAAATTAATATCCTTTCTTTCCTGCCTGTTGCCACCCGGGAAACTGACTGTATTTAAGTTCACAGAAAACTCCGGCATATCATTAAATGCCAGGGGTGATGGTGACGCCTCTGCAGATAAGTCAAGCCTTACAAGGAAATCCATTCTGCCGTCTGTCATTTGTTGCTGTAAAGCCCTGCAAGAGCATCAAGGTGGGCTTGCGGACTAAATCTTGTCATAAAGCTCTCCCTGGCAAGAACTGCACTTCTGTTCAGCTGATCAAAATCCTTTATCTTATCCAGAACTGCCTCCGGGAAGTTCGCATCCTGACTTATCAGGAAGAGGGGGAAGTCGCGGAAGATCTCTCTAATCGACGGGATATCGAAGGCAATGACAGGTGTTCCGCAAAGAATGCTTTCGACAACCACATTGCCGAAAGATTCACCTCTGGAAAGGAACATCAGCAGATCGGCCTCCTGCATCACCTTCTCCGGCTTTGGGGTAAACCCCCTGAGAAAAATCCGGCTGCCGGCTCCTGAACCTGCTATCAGGGTCTCAAGATGGTTACGTTCAGGCCCCTCCCCGTATATTTCAAAAACAATGTCGGGATGGTGCTGCTGAATTGAAATTGCCGTTCTGATCCACTCATCAAGGTTCTTTTCCCTGTCCAGGCGTCCGCAATAAATTATTTTGCGCGGATAAGGTGACCGCACCCTGCCCTCCGCCGGTTTAAACCGGGTGTTGTCGATCGGATTATAGAGGACTTTTATCGGATGACCTGAAAATACCTCGTCCTGAAATACCTTTTTACTGTACCCCGAATTTGCCGTGACAATATATTTTGATGCCAGGGACAGCCTCCAGAGAATCCTGAGAATAACTCTTTGTATGCCGTTCCTCCAGTATTGTGTTCCGTGAATTGAATAAATGAGCGACTTGATGCCGGCCAGCCTGAGCGTCAGAAGGAACAGTGGACCGATATTGAATACATGAAAAACAGAGTGCCTGTTTCTTACTGCGTAAGCAAATAATTTTACTGCCGCCGAAAAGTTATTGAACGAACCGAATGTTTTCTCTATCGGCTTGCCGGAATATACGTCAGATGCCCCGGGGAGGTAAGGCCGTATTATAAAAGCTGAAAATGAATACCGGGGCAAACGTTCAGTCATCCATGCCAGCGTGACCTCGATGCCCCCGGGCGAAGAAGAATAATGAACTAAAACTATTTTTGAGTTATTCAATGCCTCCGGCAATAATCATAATTACTTATAGCCCGTTAAGAGCTTCAAGGAGCCGTTCTGCGTTCCTGGCTTTGCTGTAATGGCTTTTTAAAAACGAGAACAACTCGCTGACAGTATCTTTTCTCTCACTTTCATTCTTCAGATAATAGCCGGCAATCTCTTTTGCCTCATTGTAATTTCTGATCAGCGGAAGTTTTGCCCTGCATTCCTTAAACAATTTCCCCTGAACATCTTCCCTTTCTTCAATCAGAGGCAGGGCCCCGGCGCTCAGGGCTTCGAAAGCCCGCAGATGAAAGCCGTTCAGAATACCCGGATTACCGTCAACGGGTATAATCCTGGTTCTGTTGAACATCTGGTTCAGTGTGTCACCGGGAATATACCCTGCTTCGGTGAACCTCGATTTAAGACCGGGAAAATATCTGAACCATCTCCTCCACATCGCATTGCCGTAGAGATGAAAGTCATAATCTGCAAACTTGCTCATCAGCAAAGCTTTCTTATAGCCCCATGAATTGAAGTAACTTGATCCGGCATAAATGATTTCCGTTTCAGGCACACTCTCCGGGATTGAAGAAGGTTTCCAGCCGGTGGTAGTATCTTTCATCAGGCCCCGGTATAAAGTACAAAGTGTTTTGCAGGCCTGCGGTATTCAGCTGCCTGCTCCAGAAGGTGTCAGGCGACAGGATAAGGTCAGCATATGAAAGCACCGCCAGGTAAAAGTTGTTCTGGGGAGTATAGAACGGACTGTCAGCCAGGTAAAATATCAGCTTCGCGCTTTTTCTGATCTCTGCACACGTTTCGGGAAGGAGAAACTCGGAATTGTAAACAACAACCAGCTTCGGTCTGTAATCCTTAAGTAAACCTGAAAGCTCCTTATTCAGTTTTTTCTGGAAATATTTTTCCCATCCGGAACGTAACCCGTATGGCATCCTGAGGCTTTGCGACTGCAGAAATGAATCTACCGGACTTGATTTTGTCACCGATATTAAAAGTACGTACCTCAGATGATATCTCATTCAATATCTCTGATAACGAATTGTAAAGGGAGTGCCTGTCTGAACAGAGCAGTAACGCCTTTTCAAATTTGCCTGCCATTCTGAACTTTTTTCGATCGTTGGTATAACATTGCGCCAAAACTGAAAAAGACCGCCAGCGGGATAATATTCAGCGGCAGCCCCGAAAATCCAAACTGCTGTCCGCTTGTGGAATGGATTACAAACCATCCCATCAGAAAAACCGGAAAAATAATCAGCGCGGGATTTGCTCTCCGCCGTCGCCTGGTCACCAGATACCTCTCCGTCATCTTATACCCGGTATAAAAAAGAAATCCTGTCAGGAGCAGGAATCCCGTAATCCCTGACATAAGAAGCACATTCTGGTTACCGACATGTCCGTCGCCGTATTTCCAGAAGGTGTCTGAGAAGCCGCATCCGAACAGCGGCTGCTCCTTCCATACCTTCATTACTACCGGGCTTCTCACGTCCATACGCCCGAGTGTTTTATCAGCCGTTATGTCTCCTTCAGCAAGGGACCCAAGGGTAAGAAGTCTTTCTTTTGAAAAGGCCACCTGTTCCTTTATCCTGGGATCAGATAAACCCGCAATTACGATCACGGCCACAAACAACCCCAGCCACAGAACCTCCGTCCGGCGTATGTTGATCATAAAGATAAACTGCAGCAATATTATGATTCCCAGGCCAATTATCCAGCCTCTTGTTGCTGAGATCACAGCCATCCCCAGTACTGCGGGTATGACTATGTACAGGATGATTTTACTGAATGCCTTTTGCCCCGGCATGGAAAAATATGTAAGTGCTGCGAAAAATGATATGAGTGTCGAAGCCACATTATAAAAACCCCTGAAGCTTCCGGGCTCGGAAAACAATTCCTGGTTTTCAATCTTTGAACTGAACGGCACTATCCCAGACAGCAATGAAAAGATCTGCGTGGCAAAACCTGACAGGAAAAGAAAAAATATCAGCCCGAAGAACCGTTCATAATGCTTTATATCGGTAAACAAACGCGGTAATGAATAAAAAAGCGACAGCGGAAGCACCAGTTTGAGAACCCTGAAATAGGCATTGAGGCTTCCGGTGAAGCCGCTGGACTGACCCCAGGCAATAAGGAAAAGCACATAAAAGAAGAGCACCTGGATATATCTTGAATAAAATACCTGTGGCCGGTATCCTGATCGTGCTGCTTTAATCAGGGCTATAATAATATATAACTGCGCCAGCTCTATCCCCGGCAAGCCGGGAAGAAGGTGCAGAGTAAGGGAATACAACCCCATCAGACCCATTACGCCATCTACAGTGGCAAGATAAAAGGCAAGCCATAATGATTTATTCTTTGAAAAAGAATATAATACGAGAGTGAATATATACCAGATATTGGCAAACGGCCCGGGCACATAATATGTGACAATAATTGTCACTGCCAGAAGCAGGATAAGAAACAGAAGGTCGGGGAAGTAATTTTTTTGCGGGAGCCTTATACTCCTCAGGACTTTTCCCTCTGTTGTTTTAAAAAGAATTCGCTCCCGGTATTCTTTCATTCTTACTGTTTTTGGGCTCTGATCAGCCCTCTCCTGAAAAATGGAGGAGTTAGCCTTCTGTGTATGAATAGGAGATATCCTCCGGAAAACGAATAACGGAACCCGTATTCACGAAGAATTTTCTCTGTGATCCTCGCATCATGTTTTCTGTGATAAGTGCATACCGCGATCCTCATCGGTCTGCTGCCGGACAATTTGTTTCCAGCTCCTTTAAGTACCAGCTTATCTGCTCCTTCTGCATCAATCTTTATAAAATCAACAGGATTGTCTCCAAAAAAGCCGTCGAGGGTCACACATTCATCGCTTTCAGTGTCCGAAACCCATTTTTTGATAATATGAACCTTCTCCTTCCATGGCTCGAATGTGGCAGTCAATGCTTCTACCCATTTTTCATCAGGCTCGAATATGTAGAGCGCATCAGCCTTTTCCACGGCATCCAGCGAAAAATTCCCCTCAGCTGCCCCGATGTCAGCAACAACATCGTGCTGCAAAACATTAAACTCATCTGTCAGGTACCTGTGAGGAGACCTTTCATCCTGTTCGATGCATAATCCGTTATAACTTAACCTTACATCATCTTCTGACCTGAAAAACCTGCTGTAATAAAGCCTCTTCCCCCCGTGAATGACATAGAACAGATCCTTCCCCTCATCCCTGAAAACCTTTATGAGATTATGATCATAGGTAAAGACAAAAGGATATGGAATTACAAATGAAAATATGTTCTCCGCTGAAGCCTTACTGTTGAGGAAGTCAATCTCTTTGTTGAACTTCCTCTTCTGAATGAAGAAAATCCTGAACCAGAGGCTGATCTTTCTTTTTATGGAATTTATGTCCCCGTCAAGGGCAAAATCAAGGTTGAACGGAGAAAGCCTGTAAATAATTCTCCTTATCCGCTTCTTTAGTCCCTTCGGAACAGACGATATCATACCCTTAAAACCTGACATACAGTTCTGATGGAAAACATATGACCTGACCGCCTGTGAATTCTCTGAGGTCCTTTACTGTTGAGGATTCCCGGCAGCTCGTCCCGCCGTTCATTTAAACAGGGATTTCAAAAAAGGCACCTTATCAAGATAAATGCTCTTCAACTCAAGATATCCCCTGAGCTTCAAAGTCTCTGACAGCACAAGGGCCAGGATAACCCCGACAACTATCTGAATCAGCAGCATCAAAAGGTTGCCGGTCTTTAAAATAAAAGTCAGTGAGTACACTGCTCCTGATGTTAACAGCGACAGCAGAAAGGTCGGAAGAATGTCAGTGACCTGTTCCCTCACTGAATAGTTAATCAAACGTCCGGAAAAGAATATGTTGATAAAATAGGCAATGATTGAGTTTAGTATTATGCCAATGATCATATAATTAATGCCCCAGAAAATACCGGCAATAATCACCGGTACCGCCAGGGCTTTTTTGAAAAGTTCGATCTTCAGGGCCAGGTCCGATCTTCCCTTTACATTCAGCATGTTGAGATTTAAAGCCGCCAGCGGCAACAGCATTGTTCCGAAACAAAGTAACTGGAGGTACACTGTGACCGGCGCCCATTTTTCGCCAAGCAGCAAAAGGATAAGCGGTTTGGCGACAGCCGCCAGACCCATCATCATGAAAAATGTCATGAACATGGTTGAGAAAATTATCTTTCTGTACCCTTCCTTTAACCTGGCATTGTCGTCCTGTACCGAGCTCAAGACAGGATAGCTGACCCTCTGAACCGCTATAGTCAGATTTTGTACCGGGAAAATGCTGAACTGGTCTGCCCTTGAATAAAATCCAAGATCTGTTGCCGAAAAGAATTTACCTATAATAAAATAATAAACGTTTTTATATATGGTATCTATCAGATATACAAACAATAACTTGTACCCGAATGAGAACATCTCCCTGAACGATGCCATATTGAACTCTAGCGACGGTTTCCATGTGTTCAGAAACCATAACAACAGGCTGGTTATAATAGAACCAAGCAGCATTTTGGCAACAAGACTCCAGACTCCGTAACCCAGAAAGGCCATGACAATTCCGGCGATACCTGAAACTATACCGGAAATTACCGATATTTTAGTCTGCAGCTTGAAATCAACACGCCTGGTGAGTATTGTCTGCTGGGTCTGCGCAAAGGCAGATATAAGAAGTCCCGTACTCAGTACCCTGACGATCAGTTTTAACTTGGGCTCGTCGAAGTAATCGCTGATAGCTCCTGCTGAAAAGTAAAGTATCAGGAAGAAAACCAGCCCTGCAAACAGGTTATAATAGAATGCCGTTGAATAGTCTGCCTGGGAACATTCCTTTTTTCTTACCAGTGCGTCGCCAAAACCGCTTGAAATAAACATCTGCGAGATGGCGAAGAAAATGGAAGTCATCGCAATCAGCCCAAACTCACGGGGGTCAAGAAGCCTTGCCAGAATGATCCCCAGGATGAATGTTATTCCCTGCCTGGAGATGGTGTCAGTGAAACTCCATAACAGGCCACTTACGGTTTTTTCCTTTAAAGTCATGTGATTTCCGGGGAAGGATCAGAACATTTTAACCATTTGGTCAATATTCTGCAAAAGCTCCGGCAGTAAAAACAGCAGAAGCACTATTTCGTTGATATTTTTAAGCTTCCAGTATTTCGGAATGCGATTTGGAACATAAACTGAACCTTCGAAATATGTGTCTGACATTAACCATTTTGATTCGAGGTACTCGGTATTCACTGTGCTGTATCCGCCACGCTCTTTCGCCATATCCTTACCATAAGAATTGATTTTCCCTTGATTTAGTTTTCGTCTGTTTTTACTGCCTAATGAAGAAGTTATATAATTATCAATCATTATATTGGAAATTGCCAGTCTGGCTGCATAATCATCATCTTCTCCACCAATCTCCCTCAGACCTTCATCGAACCAGCCAACTCTTTCAATTATATCTTTCGATATTAAGAAATGACTCCAGGACGAGTTAATGACTGCTATTTGTTTTTCTAAAATCCCCGAACGAAAAATGAATCTTCTGAATCCTGACTTTACCTTAAGATCATCATTGAAAACGAATATTCTGCCGCAAGAAGACTGCTTTATGATTGTATTCCATAGAAAACTTAGTCCTGCTTGATCTATATAAGTATTTAGTTCAACATTCTGAAACCTGCTGCAAAATTCTTCAATTCTGTTTATATATTCAATCTGCTCTTCCTTAATATAATGCCCGTTGGCAATTACAATAATTCTGCAATCCGGAAAGAGGATACGCATTTTGGACAATAAGGGTTTCAGGCAACTTGAAAATCTGTCTTTGTAGGTTGTTATCCCTATCGCAAAGTCAACGGACTTGTTCTCCCTTACTGACTTTGGAAAGAAATGCTTAGTTATGCCCCATGAGAAGTCCTCCAATAACCATGATATAGCACGCCATATTTTCGTAATATGGAAGTAATATTTCTTCAAATTCAAAAACCCATTTGATAAGATAGTCTGAACAGACAAAAATTAGATTCTAAAAAGGATTTCCCGGGAATTCTAAATGAATGATTTTTGCCAGTATCCTCCTGCCCAGTCAATACGGTTTATTTCTTCGGTAATGCCGAATTTATTTTGATAATCAGTTATTGCTTGCTCGCATGATTTGTTAACATAGTAATCGTCAATAATAATAAAGCCGCCAGGCTGTAATTTGGGGTAGAGATTAGTTATGGAATCCCAGGTTGATTTATAAATATCTCCATCGAGACGGATCACTGCAAGTTTATCAATAGGTGCGTTGGGCAGCGTATCTTTAAACCATCCTTTTAGAAAAACAACATTCTCATCAAGAAGATTATATTTTTCAAAATTCATGCGTACTTCTTCAACACTAATTTTGAGGCTTTCCCATGTATGATGCTTATCACCTTTATCTAAAGGATATCTATCAGGAGAAGGAGCCGGAAGTCCTTCATAAGAATCGGCCACCCAGACTTTTCTGCCTTTTTCATGGTGGGCCCGTAAAACTGCATTCATAAAAATCGTTGCTCCGCCTCTCCATACACCGGCTTCAATAAAATCTCCGGGAATATTCATTTCAATTACAGCCTCACAGCAATATTGCAGATTCTCCAGCCTTTTCAAGCCTATCATAGTGTCTGCCTGCCGCGGCCATCCGATGCCCTGGTCTATTTCATTGTCCGTCCTTGTCTCTTTCCGGCCAAGGTAATAACCTGTTCTTCCAATTAAATCAATAACAAAATTTCTTAACTTGTTTTTTAAATTTCTGCCACTTCGCTTTTGGAGTACATAAATGTCCTCTCTCCACAAAGAATGGGTCAGGACTTTCTTCATCAAATCAAGGTATCTGTCTCTTGATTTTTTTCTCTGCTCTCCGTTTCCGTTACCATCTTCTTACTTGTGTTCGCCAAACCAGGAGATAAAGGCCACATCCGTATATTTGCCTTCTGAATAGACGTGCTTCGAGAGAACGCCCTCCCTGACAGCACCCAGTTCATACCACGTCTTCAGCGCCGGATGATCTGTTCTTACCCATGCGCATACCTTGACCAGGTTAAGGTAGTCAAATGCATACTTCAGGAGAAGCGAGACCGCCTCACGGCCAATGCCTTTTCCAATGTTTTCCGTCTCCCCGATCGCTCCGCTGACAAACCCGTTTCTTGAAATCCAGTTAATGTTATTGAGTGAAAAATATCCCAGGATCCTGGCATCCGCTTTGGAAACTACTGTAAAAGGCAGAAATGAATTATCCTTCGACCTGGTAACCTTTTCATACCATTCCTTTTCAAGCTCATCCGTCACGGGAAAGGGATGTGACATCGTGCTCGCCTTAATGAAGAGATTGTTTCTCCATTTGACTGTCTCTGACCAGTCTTCCGTTTTGACCGGTCTCAGTGTTATTAATTCACCTGTCAGCATAATATGAGTTATTAGGTTAATATTATTTTGTCGCATAACAGCAACGAATATTTATTGGTCTTATATAAAAGATCTTCCTTATTATCTGATTTAACAAGAATGCAAGCCGGCCTCAAAGCGCTGTGTGTTAGTGGTTCTGTCCTGTCTCCGGGACTTGCGAATATGTGCACGAAGACAACCCCGGGTAACTTTCTGATGTCATCACAGGACTTGACTTCCTTTATCATTTTGCCGGCAGGAAGTTCAATGTACCTTATCATTGAAAACTTCCGGGATGTCACGTTGGTGTCTGGCTTCTGCCCCATAGCGATTTGTATCGCTGTCCTGTCCATGCTAATTCCTGTCGATGCCTTTGTCAGGTATGATGCAATAAAATCACCTCCAAGACGTGCCCCGGTTTCAATGACTTTCGGTCCCGTTTCAGTCATCATTATTTCCGTGTGGGAAGCTGAATTCTCAATGCCAAGGGCTGTTAACGCCCTTTTTACTACTGCTGAAATGGTCTTTTTTTCCGCGGACGAAAGATCAGCGGGCTGGAGGTGGCCTGTTTCAACAGTATTGGGATAGGGAGTAATAAACTTTTCAGTGAACTGTATAATGGAAGTCTCTCCCCGGCAGGTGATTGCCTCAACACTGTATTCCTTTCCATCAAGGAACTCTTCAAGCAGGACATCACCACCTGAAGAAAAGGACCGGGATCTTCAAGATGAGCTTTCACCTCCTCAGGATTATCGCACTTGTAAACTCCCCGGCTCGAGAATGAGTCACGGGGTTTGAGGATAAGCGGATATGTTATCCCCACCGAAAGCTTTTCGGGTATATTTTCGTCCCTTTTTATCAGCATGCCTCCGGCACATGTAATATTCCCTTTTCGGAAGGCTTCCTTCATTTGCCATTTGTCTATGCAACGGTCAGTAACCTCCGGCGAATTGAAGATAATGCCCATCTCCTCCGCTAGCCTTGCCATAAGCCTGAGAGGCTTTTCTGTCTGCCCTGTTATGATCCCCCTGACCTTATGCCTGATGGCAATATCCCTTGTCAACTCATAATCGGACCCGCTGACCTGATAGAAAAAGTCCGCCTCCGGCTTGCCGGGCGGATTATCCTGGGGATCAATGACAATACCCGTGAGGCCAAGTGACCTTGCCTCACGTATAAGCTCAAGCTGGTTAATGCCAGCTCCGAAAATGAGAAGTGACGGCTTTACTGACAATCTGCTATCTCCAGTTAATATTGGTTTTCTTAACTGCCGCTGGCACTCCGGCAAGAAGGGTGTTGGGCTCACTGAACTTCCCTGCAACAATTGAACCGGCAGCAATAACGGAATTATCAGCTATCTCAGAGCCCTTATTGATCAACACCCTGCTACCGATCCAGACATGATCTCCTATGCTGATTGCCGAAGTGATCTTTCGCGCTTCACCGTCAGTAATTACCTGGTGAAAATCAGTATCCATTATCTGGCACTGCCATGAACACAGAACTTCACGACCGAAGGTTATACTTTCATCACAGATAATTGTAGTCTCCGCAGTGGCCTGAAAATTTTCGCCAAATGTCAGCGTACCGCCTGACCCGATCCTGCAACCCTGGCCTATTACAGCCTTGCCCCTGAAGATGATCCTTCCTCCTCCCACATTCCATACGGTCCTGCTTTTATATCTGTCAAATACAGGTACCGTGCGGAAGCCGATCCTGACAGTTCCGCATCTCGCAGGACATTGTAATTCCAAACTGCCTTTCATGCTGTTGATCAGAACATGCCTCGATACTATTACAGGCAGTTTGATTGCATCCCTGAATTTCAGGTAGTGAAAATTAAATCTCAGGGTCTTGATGACCGATATCTCTCCGATGATTTTATTCATATCCGAATACTTTCCTGACACTGGCTACTACTGCTTC
>CAWJQH010000002.1:0-138639 GCA_963844935.1 uncultured Bacteroidales bacterium
CACGGGCAAGAATTTCGCTGTCAGGACTGGAATCCTTCTCGGGAAGCATAATTCCGAGTACCTTTTCAGGGCCGAAAGCTTTGGCAGACAGTGCAAGACAGACTGATGAGTCAATACCGCCGCTGATACCTACAACTGCACCGTTCCTTTTAAACCTGTGCAGAACATCCTCACGGAGCTTATCAACTATCTGGTTGACTACATATTCAACATCTTCAAGTAGTATGATATCTTTGGTAAATGTTCTTTTGGTGCTCATAGTTCTTCAATTACTTTCAGGTTATTCAAAGGGGCATTTCTATATTCTTCATTATGATTTTCAATGAACTGATGATTAATCAGGTGAGTTGAAATTACTGCAGTAAGTACCATATTATCCATTTCCGAAGCAGTCCCGGTCTTTTCTATTTTTCCTAAGCATAGCGGAAATTGATTCAAAATTAAAAATCCCGGCTTTCTTTGTATAGCTCATCAGAAAGCATTTCATTCACATATTCAGGCCTGTCTTTCGCCAGGAAAACACTGCTTATCGGAGCCCGGTATGGTTGCTTGGGACGCTTCAGGATACTTTCAGGTATCTTTCCTTTCAAAAGTGTCTTCAACAGGTACTTTTCATTGAGTCCTTTCAGCTTAAATTCTGACGGTAAACCGGCGCAGAATTCAATTACCCGGTAATCGAGGAAAGGATACCTCCCCTCAACAGAGTTTGCCATAGCCATACGATCACCCTGGGAAGAGAGAAGATAACCGGACATAAAGACAGTTGTCTCAAGCCACTGGGCTTTGGCTAAGGGAGACCACTCTTCAAAGGTTTCCGGAAGCCTTGCTTCTAAATCAGAGAGAGGGTCATAAGAACTTATATCTTCCTTGATATGGTCTGAAAAGTGCCTTTTGATATGGTTGGAGTTGTTCCATCTCAGCAGATGAGAGTAGAATGGATTATCAGTATCTTCCAGCTTATATCCGAAAAACATTTTTAAGATATTAGGGCTGGCATTTCTCAGGTGAGGGATATCAGGATAGATCTTTTTGAGCAGAAGTGGCCTTAAGGATGAGCCTGGCTGAGCAGCCCAGAATCTCCTTATCATTGCTTCCCTGAAGATATCATAACCGGCAAGTATTTCATCCGAACCTTCGCCGGTGATTACCACTTTGATGTTATTATCGCGGACAAGCCTGGAGAGTATCAGCATTGGTGTCGGGGCTGTCCTGGTAACAGGTGTCTCTGAATGCCAGATAACTTTCGGAAAATACTCTGCTATATCTCTGGAAGAACAGGTTATCGATTTGTGATGTGTATGTAAGTACTCAACAGCTTCATTCTGAAATCTGCTCTCATCAAAGTCCTTTTCTGAGAAGCCAATTGAGAAGGTATTAAGAATTCCTGGTTCAATGTCTTTTATATATGCAACAGTTGCACTTGAGTCAATTCCACCACTCAGGTAGGCTGCAACTTCAACATCTGCTCTCAACCTCAGACGGACTGCACTGGTAAACAACTCACCGAATTGTCCTGCGGCATCTTCAAGTGATAATCCCGAGAACTTTTTTGTGAAGTCTAATTGCCAGTATTGTTTTGTTTTAAGTCCCTGGCGATTAAAAGTAAGATAATGACCGGGAGACAATTCAAAGATATTTTTGAAAGCTGTATAAGGAGTTATTGTTGACCAGAACGTGTATACCTGCGCCAGGCTTTCATATCTCAACTCTCTGGCAATTGACTTCTGTTCAAAAAGAGCTTTTATTTCGGAGGCAAATGACGAAGACCCCGTTTGTAACATTATAGAACAAAGGTCTTATACCCACCCTGTCGCGCGCCAGGAACAACTCCTCCTCCACTTTGTCCCAGACGGCGAAGGCAAACTGGCCATTTAAGAGCCCAAGGCATTTTTCTTTATAAACAGCATAGAGATTGACGAGAACCTCGGTGTCAGAGTGGGTTTTAAGAACAATTCCTTTTTTGGTAAGCTCTTCACGGAGCTCCAGGTAGTTAAAAATCTCGCCGTTAAAAACGATCCAGTATCTGCCTGAAATATCAGAAAGTGGTTGCTGCCCGGTGAGCAGGTCTATAATGCTAAGCCTTACATTTCCGATTGTTGCAGCCCGGGAATGGTAAATGCCGCTTTCATCCGGTCCGCGGTAACTGAAAGTACGAAGCATATTTTCAACAGCGGAAATGCTGTTTGTACTACTCCGGTAGTCAATTATCCCGGCTACCCCGCACATTTATCCCTCTGTTTTCCTTATAATAAAATCTGAGATAGCATTGATCGATTCAAAATTTTCCTCAACAAGATCAGCATCAACGGTTTTGATCCCAAACTCTTCTTCAAGGAAGGTGATCAGCATAATAAATCCCATAGAATCAAAGAATCCTTCCTTGAATATTAAGGGACTCATTTTTAATTTTATTTGCATCAGCATGTGATGTCTCAACGATGTATTTTTTGATTTTTTCCTGAGTATTTACAAGATCAATATCCATATTAATTAAAATAAGTTGGTTTAACTGAATTTCGGGATAAGAGATGCTTTTTCCTGTTTGTAATAATTATCGTAACGGCCGTACCTGCTTTTCTTCAGATTAAGGTCGTTGAATACAATATCATAGTTTTCAATATTGTTTTTGCGGAAGAGATTTAACACGTCCGTAAATACATCCTTGCGGGTATAATCGTTTCTGCAAACGAGGAGTATGTATGAAGCATATTTTATCATAAGTGTCGCATCTGCAACCAAGCCGACCGGAGTGGAATCAATAATAATATAGTCGAATTTGGTTTTCAGATCCTCTATCAAATCATCCAGTACTCCTGCTTCGATAAGCTCAGCCGAATTGGGTAATACAGGTCCGGCAGGTATAATCCATAGATTATCGATATCAGTCTTTTTAATGATTTTATCGCTGCTGACATTATTTACCATAAAGTTGGATAAACCTACAGTGTTAACAACATTCAGCTTCTCATGCAGAGTTGGCCGGCGCAGGTCACAGTCGAGAATAATTGTCTTATGTCCAACGGAAGCAATTGAGGCAGCAAGGTTGCTGGAGACAAAACTCTTCCCATCCTGAGGCTGTGAAGAGGTGACCATAATGACTTTCCGGGGCTCTGACCTGAATTTCAGGAAAATGCTGCTTCTCAGGTTTCTGAATGATTCTGCAATTGAAGATCCCGGGTAATCCTTGACAACAGATTCCGTTTTATAGTAATTTGTGTAGATCAGGTTCATCACCGGCTGGTTGATCATATTCTCAACATCCTTGACGGAAGAGATCTTTTCGTTAAAGAAGTTTTTAAGAATTATGAAGATCGTGGGAATCATAATGGCCATAAAGAGAGCAATAAGCCAATTCATCATCGTTCTCGGAGAAAGGATGGAAGCTGTAACAGCCCGGGCCGGTTCAAGTATTTCATAGTCCGGGTAGTTGGAAGCCATTGCAATTGCTGCTTCAGATCTCTTTTCAAGAAGATAAGTATAGATGGCATCGGTAAGGTTGAACTGTCTTTGCATGCTGACCATGCTTAGCTCGGTTCTTGGCAGTCTTGAGATCTCGCCCTGGAGTTTGCTGGCCCTGTAATCAAGCTCGTTCTGCGTCAGGTTAAGGGTGTTCAGGTTATTCTTGACATTTTCGAGTATTGCCTGCTTCTGGAGTTTTATCTTATTCTCGATCTGGCCCAGGAAAAGGTTCTTCTCTGCATTATTACTTAAGATTGTTGACCTTTGCGCGTTCAGGGAGAGAAGTTCAAGTACCAGGGAGTTCATAATCGGATCGACCACATTAGCCGCTGAGGGAGGAGCCAGACCAGCCATATCCTGGTTCTTTTCAAAATAGTCAATAATGTAATTATAGTATCGCTCCTGAACCTTAAGCATGGAACGGTCATTCTCAATTTGTGTCATCTTTTCGAGGGCCTGCTGTCCCTGGTAACTCAGGTCAGTAACCTGGTTGGATGATCTGTAGTCTCTGAGTTCCGATTCAGATTTGGAGAGAGAATCCGATATTTCCGATAACTGTGAATCGATGAAATTGATCGTATTGACTGCAATCTTATTCTTTTTAGAGAGATTTTCGTCCAGGTAAGATTGTATATAGCGGTTCAGAAAATCAATAGTCAGATTTCTGTTTTCTCCCTGGAAAAAGACATTGATAAGTGACGATTTAATGCTGACAGGCTCTACTTTAAGCCTTTTAAGATAGGCTTTGGTAAGAAAGTCCAGGTGATAAAACTCGAAATATGAGTCTCCCTCCTTTGATGTGACCGGATTGTAGTAACTCTTATTCAGAGACACCGAGAACTTATAGTTATATGCAGAAATAGTTTCATTAAACCTGCAAATGGTATCAACTTCAAGAATGTTTTTATCACTGACAATGGCATTATCCACATAATTGTAATAAGATACCTCATCCTCGGAAGCAGTAATCCTGTATTTCTGTTCATCGAGAATGTAGATATGAAATTTGGCATTGATGGGTTGTATATGCGATTTGTCAATGCTGACTGTATAAGGAGTGCCAAGGTAAACCTGTCCGGGTTTCTGGAATAAGTTATTTTTCCCCGTGAAGTAGCCCACCTCAAGGTTCATGTCTTTTATAGTCGTTGCAACGAGGCTGAAAGAGTTCAGACTGTTAATGTCATTCTCAAGGTTTCTTGCTTCGGTCAGACCGCCAAGGCCACTGAAAAGGTCATTTGTGCCCAGCAGAGAAGAACGTTTATCATCAACAGGGCCAATAATTGAATTTACTTCATAAACGACAGGGGAGAATTTATTGACTAAAAAGGCAATAGCAATACAGATAACAAAGCATGCCAGATAAAAATATTTATAATTAACTGCCTGTAATATAAATTCCTTAATATTAAAAGCCTCGTTCTGAGAATCGTTCTGATTTGACATCCGGATATCATTATTTAAAATCCTAAACCCATGAATAAAAGAATTGCGAGTGCAGTTGAAATTGATGCAAGTATGGTAGTGTACGTGATATTCTGGTAACTGGTTGAAATGTCTTTCAGTGGCTCGACAACGACTACATCATTTGGCAGAACATAATAATAATCTTTGGAGGCAATTTTTGAATCCGAGAGATTCAATCTGTAATGCATTATTTTGTCATCTACATTCCTGATAACGATGACACTCTTCCGGTCACCGTAACGTGTTATTCCTCCCCCCAGACCAATGGCTTCATAGATATTTAATTTATCCTGGATAAAGGGAAAGACACCCTGCCTGTTCACTTCTCCCATTACTGTGACCTGATTATCAACGAATTTGACTGTAACAGAGGTATTTGAAACGTAATCGCTAAGTGCTTTCTGTATTTTATCTGATGCCTGAGCAGTTGTAAGTGAAGCGACATTAATATTGCCCACAAAGGGAAAGTTCACATTTCCTTCCTCATCAACAAGGTATCCCAGGAGGCCTGTTGACTGTCCGCCGCCTACAAACCTCATCTCGTCGGTCGAGTTAAAAATCAGGTTTGTCGGCATATCGATGCTGATTACCTTGATATACAGCCTGTCAAAGGGCATAATTGTCTTTTGCGTACGTGGATTAACAGTAGGTTCATCAAGCTCGTTGATATCATTAAAATAGCTAACCTTTTCTACGGGAACGCAAGAAACTGCAAAAACCATTAATAAAATGGCACCAGCTGTATAGAGATTTAATTTCATCTTTATTATAAACTTGTTATGTCTGTTAATATTATATCCCAGTTCTCTGAAATATTGTTTTTAAAGTCTTGAGTAAAATTACAAAATCAAGACGAAGTGACCAATTGTCAATATAAGCCAGATCCATCTCCATCCATTTTTCGAATTTGATATTGTTTCTGTCAGGTTTGATCTGCCAGAAACAGGACAATCCCGGTTTTACTGACAGGCGTCTGAGCTGCCATCGCTGGTACTGCACTGTTTCTTCAGGTAATGGCGGCCGGGGGCCGATCAGCGACATTTCCCCCTTGAGGATATTAAAGAGCTGGGGTAGTTCATCAAGCCCGGTTTTTCGCAGAATACCGCCGATTTTTGTAATACGGGGATCATCCTTAATCTTAAATGCCGGTCCGTCTGCTTCGTTTTGCTCTTCCAGGTCCTTTCTCAAATCATCAGCGTTGGCCACCATGGTCCTGAATTTGTAAAGTTCAAACTGCCGGCCGCGCAGGCCAACACGAGGTTGTTTATAGATTGCAGGTCCATGCGATGTGAGCCTGATCAGAAGCGTTATAAGAATAAGTACCGGAGACAGCACTATTATCCCGATCAAAGCGCCAAAGATATCTGTAATTTTTTTTGCAGCCAGGGCATAGGTGCTGTGAGGGATATTGATAAAAGTGAGGAATTTATGATCGGCAATCTGGGTCTTCACTGCATTTGAAAGAGTAAGCTTTTCATCCCTGTACAGCAGGTTGAATACAACACCGAGTTCCTCGCATGATCTTACCACTTTCCTGACTTCGGAGGGAATTACCCTGTTCTTCACATAAAGCACCTCATCAATCATATCAACTTCCATCAGGTCATTCAATACCTGGATGTATCCCTCAGGAAGGATAATAATGTTTTCTGCATACTTCTCATTGATTTCCTCCGAACTGGTGAAGATGGCAATAACCTTATATCCCCATTCTTTGTTGGCAAGCAGGCTCTCGATAAACGGAAGTGAAGAGGTGTCGGCAATCAGAACCACATTTAAAAAGTTAAAGCCTTTTGCCCTGTAAAGTTTGAAAACCTTGTACTCAAAAACACGGAGGGAAAAAAGGAAGACCAGACCAAAAAATGGAATCAGAACAATGAATGTTCTTGAAAGCTCATTAAGCTTAAAGAGAAAGTAATAGACGATAAGCAGCAACAATATTGCTAGCTGTCGCCAGGAAGTACTCAAAAAACAGGGAAGTATAATGTTTCGTACGAGGTATTTCTGTTGCCTTTAAAAGGTAAAGAGCCAACAGCCAGAATGGAGTTATTCCAAGAAAGAGCAAAAGAAAGGGCCAATCTGTGAAAAAGAAAATACCTGTTCCGTGATAGACTATCAGGTATGAACATTCAAATGCCAGGAATATCGCCAGGATATCGAGGGAGCCCAGGATAAAATTGAGAAGGTTCCACTTCTTGAGGAAGGGGATAATGTGTAAGCGATATAGCGTACTGAATATATCCATCAGTAGTTCATTTCATTAGTCAGCTTCTGAAACCTGGTTTGCCGTCAGGATTCCTGACGGGTTTTTCATTCATGCCGCAGGCCTTTTCTTCTGCGTATAAAAATATGTCATTCCGTGAAGGTTCGTCATTTCTACAACCTGAAGTCCGCACTCTTCAAGGAGATTTTTGACGCTTCTCCGGGTCAGATATCTGTTTGTTCGTGAATCAATAAAACTGTACATCCGATTGATGAAAGGTATCCTTGATTCAATTCCGTTTTCGTATGCTTCCGACTTTTCCAGTTCCTGACCTTGCAGACTGTCGTACTTATCTGAAAAACCACTCTGAGCCTTATTATCGATAAAACAACCAATAAAATTACTTTTTTGCGGCAGCAGGTCAGCGATTGTCTTTAAGAAATCCTTCATCTCCCTTACATGATTCAGCTGTCTGAGACTAACAACAGTCTTAACTTTCCTCATATCTTCAGCGTCATAAAAGAAATGCCGATTGGAAGGAATAACCAGCATTCCTGTTTCGCCAACCAGATCCTGCTGTGCAAGGTAATTAAAGAAGTCCTCACGTACTCTTTCCGGCAGTTCTTCAAAGAGCTTACCGATCCGGGAGTTTTCAGAAATCAAATTCTTCCGGTAAGTCGCCTTAACGGTCTGATCATTAAATTCTGAATTGTATGATACTGCTCCTGAATCCATTTAAATTATTTCACGCAATTATTTCATTGTAAAGGTAAACCTAACCCAAGCTTCATGCAAGTTTGACTGCATTCTCCTGCCTCCTTAATATAAGACAGAAATCAAGTCATTTTGTTCGTTCACCATTTATTTTCTATGATTCACATTTAAAATAGGTACATTAGTCAAAAACGAAGGTATTTTATTAACAATTGAAAGGAATTCGGGAGGCTAGGGATGAATCTGGTTATGTAAGTGGCCGTTTATCAGTTTAATATGATAATCAGAGAACGGCTGATTATGGCCGGAAATGATCCTGCATGTTTTGACAAACGATACGTAAAAATTGATTAAAAATCAGTTTTGTCAAACTGTTTTGTTGCAGCTATGTATGACATATTGATTTTTAAGAATAGGAAGATGCTTTTCGGCATGAAAATATTGCGAAACCTCGCGAAGTTTTCAAGATAGCTGGTCACCTTAAGAGTGCAGGATCATTTGTCCTGACATTGTCTTTAAATGCAACGACAAATGCCTCAGGATAATCTGATTGCCGGCATATATTAAGAAGTTTTGTTGCCTCTTTAAATGTGCTGAATTCTCCAACAGTGGTTCTGTACCCGCCCTTATAAAGGTATTCGAAGGTCTTATAACTCTTACCTGAGATTGTAATGTTATAACTACCTACAGGTTTTGTGTTGGCAAGGATCTGTACCCTGTATATGATTCCTTCACTGTTCTCTGAAGGAGTGGCTGCGGTTTTAGTATCTGACTTATATTTCCGATGTACTAGCCTGGGAATTAACCTTTTCCGCCGGCTGGCTGCTTTCGGAGGGCGATGAGGCTTCAGAGGTTTTTGTCATTTCCGGGGTGGCAGTTTTGGATAACTGAGCTTCCAGGACTTTCGCCTCGGCATCTGTTATTCTTTCATTGTTTTTAAAAGCTACCAGAAACGACTGGTTATATCCTGACTGCTTGCACAGGCCCAGAAATCTGGATGCTTCTGCAAGTGTTCCGAATTCTCCGACAGTGGACCGATACCCTCCCTTGTAGAGATACTCATATGAATAATAGTTCTTTCCGGCGATGGTAACTTTTTGACTTCCCACAGGCCTGGTATTTGCAGCATACTGTATTCTGTAAGCCAGAACATCTCTTTTTCCATCAGCCGCAGGAGCAATTACCGGCACAGGTTTTGTCTCTTTAGTCACTTCCGCAGTTTTCTTTGTTTCAGGAGCCTTGACTGCGGTTTCCTGTTTGGCCGATACCACATTGGGTTCAACTTTCGCGGGAATATTCCCGGCTATAGTTTCTGAAGCAGCTGGTTTTACGTCCTGTGCCTGCTCTTTTATTCCTGTCATCGCAAGAAATTGTTTTGAAAGATCCTGCGCAGCTGCATTTGCTGTCAGGGGATTCAGAGTAACAAGATAAAGCTGCATTCCTTTTTTCCCGGATCTCTCCCGTGAGGTGTAGAAAGCCGACTTCCCGTTATCCCTGTTAAGGGTAAATGCAACTTCATCATTTTCAGAGTTAATTGTCTTCGAAATATTTTGTGGGTTGCCCCAGCCTTTCCCGTCATATATTGAGACAAAGACATCGTATCCCCCCTGTCCCGGTAATTTATCAGAAGAAAAGTAGAGGTTATTATCTGCATCAAGTGATGCAAATAGCTCGTTACCAGTCGTATTAATTTGTCCACCGAGGTTCTCAGGTACACTCCATTCTTCATCTTTTTTCCTTGATATATAAAGATCGAGACCTCCGGCGGAGCCTTTCAAGTTTGAGGAGAATATCAGGAAATCACCATCATTCGACAGAGCAGGATGAGTAAAAAGGTAATCAACATTACAGAAACTAAGTGGACTGTCATCTATGACCCATCCATTCTGAGTGTATTCAGCCTTGAAAATTTTTTCCCTGGTATCCTTTTCAGGGATTAAACTCAGGTACATTGTGTTAAAATCCTTTGAGAATGTTGTGGCTTCAGCAGGAAACATTAATGATGAAGAAGGCAAAAACGGCATATATTGTCCAAGCAAGGTATCAGCTATCAATGCCATGAATGGTGTCACGGAACCAAAAGAGAGATGCTTTTGCGACATTTTCTCAGCGTCTTTGGAATACGCAAGAAACACGATTCCGTTCCTGTAGAACTGAATGCCTGAAGAAGGGGCAACAATCTCAAGATGAAAAGGCCTGATAATTAACGTGTTTTCGAGGGTTGTGTCAGGTGAAACAGTCTTATAGTCTTTATACAAACCGCTTGTTTTTCCGATAAGTTCTGGTTGATAAATGTCAAAAACTCCGCTTTGCAGAGTTATTAAGGCAAATACTATAAGAAATTGCTTCATGACGTTTGAACTTATATTATTACCAGTGCCATTTTGAAGAAGATGAACGGCTTACGGCTCCGAAGTTTATTCCTGCCGCAATCTCTATTGTCAGGTCATCCTTGTAGAAAGGTACATCTCTTGGGAAATCCACGAGGGTACCGAGATATACCCGTGGAAATTTATACTGAAAGAAAAAAGTCAGTTTATCATAGTCGTGAAGATAACCTCCGATGCAAAAGTCTTCAAGGTATATTTTAAGCATCGGATTATAGGTTTCCTTCTTGCTGAAATCAAGAGAATCGTCCACATGAAGAATCAGCGAGGGTTCAATCACGATATTGAAAGACTTGCTGATTACGAACTTATATCCGGCGATAAAAAAGTATTCCCTTGAAACTGGTACATCATAATCTGCAAGGTCAGCACTGTCAAGCATATTTCCAAGGATGTTTGTTGCGGAAATTCCTGCATATAAAGACTGTCCATAATAATAGATTCCGGCATCCAGGTTAGGAATAAAGTTGTTCTTAGGAGGTGCACCAGTCTCTGGAATAGAGTCCATCATATTATAAATACCTTTAACAGCGATACCTCCTGAAAGGAAAGAAAGGTTTTTGTCATCAAGTGCCAGATGATATGAGGCAGCAGCGCTGAAGCCAAGGTTTTGGGAAGGACCTATAACATCATTAAAAACTGAGGCACCAACTCCAAATTGTGTGTAACTTCTCGACACGGGAGCACCGAAATATGTTGGTCCCTTTTTGGCTATTCTGGTATTTCCGCTTAGCAGTTGAGATTTATCGGTGCCCTGAATCACAGCCGAAAGATCAATGGCCATATAGTCCTTGCTGCCGGCTATTGCCGGGTTGATTATAAAAGGAGTGAATACCCTGTTGGAAATTGGGATTTAAAGGTGTCTGTTGAGCTGTAGCATGAGGTAAAAATCGCAATGAACGTTAGTATCAGAGGTATTATCTTAATAAGCTTTGAAAAAGAAGCAATTTCCTTATCCATATCCTAATAATATTGACATCAAATCTTAAAACCAAGTTACAATAATCCCAATCCAAAGGCAAAAGTTTTAAAAGCGACTAAAGTTGGGAGGCGCTAAAGTGCCTAAAGCAAAAGGGTTTTGGGTATCATGTTTAGGGTTCATTATGAGGCGTTTACATTTTTAATATAAATGTTTTATGTCTATAAAGTAGACATGAGTATCGATTTAGGATGCGTATTTTGATAAATAGACTGTAATATTATCAAGTACAGTTTCGCATTGTCTATCAGTAGTTTGCATCAATTCAAATAAGGTTTATAGAATAATTCAAAATAGTACAAATTGAGAATTGATAAATGGTGCCTAATATTTGATTAACAACTATTAAACCCTATTAAATATTGTCTACCTTTGGAATCCTTTTACAAAAATGTTATTTACTATTTCAAACTAGAAGGAATAGAGTTAAATGATAGTGTGTTAATTAATAAATTTTGTAAAATCTGTATAAAAGACAAGTTACTTTACTATTAAGATGATCTTACAATGTAACAAAAATCGTATTTTATCGTTAAAATAGATATGTTTGTCAAATATAATTAAATCATTAGTCAAAATATTCATAGTATAAACACAGATTAGTATTATACCTTAACACAGAATATATGAAGAGAATTTTAATATTTTTGATTTTAATTCAAGTTTCTTTGGTTCAATATGGTCAGATCATAGCTGATCACACAGTAGTTGACAAGTATGATGATATACCTCAATATTATATTGATAAGGTAAAGAAGATGTGGGTATCATATTCCAGGAGAATCACATTCTGCTGCATATAGGACATGGATTAACATTATTGGAAGCAGCTAAATCCTACATATGCAGTTAATGTATAGTGAATCAGGAACACCTGAAGCATATACTACATCAAATCTTAAGAGCAAGTCGGGCCACATGGGGAGATTATGATAATGCAACAGGATGGATATACTGTTATGGAGAAGAAGATTGGTAGACTAATGCAACAGCTATAACAAGAACAAAAGCTGGATTACATATTGTAATACAAATAGTCTACAATAGTGCAATAGGATTTGGATGGTGTTGGACATGATACAGCTGGATATAAGTACAAGTAGTCTGATCCTGTATATGGAGTTCATTGGTATGGTACATCAGTAAATGGACCTGAAGGTAATCTACCATGGGTTTGATGATGCAGGTGATTATGCTATAACAGGTAATACTGTAAGTATGGATACATATTTAAGTGCTACCCAAGAATATATTGATTATTGTACAACAAATGGATATCCAACAAAAGTATTCTTTACAACTGGTCCAGTAGATACATATCATCTATGTAGGTGAAGCAGGATATCAGGCATACTTAAAGCATGAACATATAAGAGATTATGTAGAAGCAGATCCAACAAGAATACTATTTGATTATGCAGATATATTATGTTATGATGATGATGGAACTCCAACATACTACAGACATGGAATGGTCATACATATCCAGTAATAACACCTACAAATTTAGGATGCATGGAAGCATTGGACATATTTCTAATGCAGGAGCATTAAGATTGGCAAAGGCAATGTGGTGGATGCTGGCAAGAATGGCAGGATGGGATGGAGGTACTATCTACTATACCTGTAACAGGGATAACGGTTACAGGAGCAGGAGGGTCATCGGTCATCACAACGGATAACGGCACACTTCAGCTGAGAGCAGCAGTAACACCGACGAATGCAACAAACCAGACAGTAACATGGACATAGCCAACGGCACGGGCCAGGCAACGATCAGCTCGACAGGACTTGTCACAGCAGTATCAAACGGAACGGTGACGGCAAGAGCCACGGCCAATGACGGCAGCGGAATATATGGGACACTTGTCATCACAATCAGCAGCCAGGTCATACCTGTGACAGGGATAACGGTTACAGGAGCAGGAGGGTCATCGATCATCACAACGGATAACGGCACACTTCAGCTGACAGCAGCAGTAACACCGACGAATGCCACGAACCAGACAGTAACATGGACGATAGCCAACGGCACAGGCCAGGCAACGATCAGTTCGACAGGACTTGTCACAGCAGTATCAAACGGAACAGTAACGGCGAGAGCCACGGCCAATGACGGCAGCGGAATATATGGAACACTTGTCATCACGATCAGCAGCCAGGTCATACCTGTAACAGGGATAACGGTTACAGGAGCAGGAGGGTCATCGACCATCACAACGGATAACGGCACATTCAGCTGACAGCAGCAGTAACACCGACGAATGCCACGAACCAGACAGTAACATGGACTATAGCCAACGGCACAGGCCAGGCAACGATCAGCTCGACAGGACTTGTCACGGCAGTATCAAACGGAACAGTACAGCGAGAGCCACGGCCAATGACGGCAGCGGAATATATGGAACACTTGTCATCACGATCAGCAGCCAGGTCATACCTGTAACAGGGATAACGGTTACAGGAGCAGGAGGGTCATCGATAATCACAACGGATAACGGCACACTTCAGCTGACAGCACAGTAACACCGACGAATGCCACGAACCAGACAGTAACATGGACGATAGCCAACGGCACAGGCCAGGCAACGATCAGCTCGACAGGACTTGTCACGGCAGTATCAAACGGAACAGTAACGGCAAGAGCCACGGCCAATGACGGCAGCGGAATATATGGAACACTTGTTATCACAATCAGCAGCCAGGTCATACCTGTAACAGGGATAACGGTTACAGGAGCAGGAGGGTCATCGACCATCACAACGGATAACGGCACATTCAGCTGACAGCAGCAGTAACACCGACGAATGCCACGAACCAGACAGTAACATGGACGATAGCCAACGGCACGGGCCAGGCAACGATCAGCTCGACAGGACTTGTCACGGCAGTATCGAACGGAACAGTAACGGCGAGAGCCACGGCCAATGACGGCAGCGGAATATATGGAACACTTGTTATCACAATCAGCAGCCAGGTCATACCTGTGACAGGGATAACGGTTACAGGAGCAGGAGGGTCATCGGTCATCACAACGGATAACGGCACACTTCAGCTGACAGCAGCAGTAACACCGACGAATGCCACGAACCAGACAGTAACATGGACGATAGCCAACGGCACAGGCCAGGCAACGATCAGCTCGACAGGACTTGTCACGGCAGTATCAAACGGAACAGTAACGGCGAGAGCCACGGCCAATGACGGCAGCGGAATATATGGGACACTTGTTATAAGCATCAACAATCAGGTAATCCTGTTACTCGTATAAATGTTGCAAGTGCAAAAGGTGAATCAATTATCACAACAGATAACGGAACACTTCAGTTGAGTGCATCAATTAGCACCTACTAATGCATCAAATCAGACAGTTACATGGTCGATTGTCAATGGCACAGGCCAGGCGAGCATCAGATTCGAGAGGACTTGTTACAGCAATTGCAAATGGAACTGTTACAGCCAAGAGCAACAGCTAATGATGGTTCAGGTATATTTGGAGAAATGGCCATAACCATTAGTAATCAATTTGTAGCTGTGACAGGTATTACAGTTATGGGTCAAGGAGGCGCAACAACAATCGATACTGATGACGGCACACTGCAAATGATCGCAACAATCCTGCCATCCAATGCTACAGAAAAGTCTGTTACATGGTCGCTTGAAGATGGGAAGGGACATGCAGAGATAAGCCCAACCGGACTGGTCACTGCAAAATCAAATGGAAAAATTACAGTCAGAGCTTTGGCAAATGACGGAAGCGGCCTCTATGGGGAAAGAGAAATAGTTTTAAACAACCAGATTGTACCTGTTGCAGTAATCACGATTAAGAGTCCCAAAAAGCCTAAAGTAACAACGGCTGTAAACAAATCACTTCAGCTTCAGGCTGAAATATTACCCGTGGATGCAACTTCTCAGGCTGTTCAATGGTCAGTCATCAATGTCACCGGACAGGCAACAATAAGTGAAACCGGATTGGTAACAGGTATTTCACAGGGTGAAGTCACAGTAATAGCCACAGCAATTGACGGATCAGGAGTATATGGAGAACTGGCAATCACGATTGAGTTAATCGAATCAATTAAAATCAGATATAACAGAAATGAGTTGACTGTTCTGGTTCCGGATCATTTAATCCCTTCCAAAGCCAGTTTGTACAGTATACATGGCTCTAACATTGAGACCAGGGTTATTGACAGCAATGAATGTATCTTTGATATTTCAAGTCTTCCAGCCGGGATATATATCGTTTCTGTATACAATTCAACAATTCAGGCTGCTGAGAAGATAATCATTGCTCATTAGAAGGGCCTTGAGTTGGGAGTGAGCTAAAGTGACTAAAGTTACAAAAAGTCTTGCAGTCATCAGGTCCTGCGGTCTTGCGGTCAATCAAATCTGAGCATCGAATCCTTATAATCCATACAGATCATAATGGGTTAATTTCAGCTCTACACCTTGCGCTCATGAGCACTGCACATTAATCTTAAATCTCCGCGAACGGATCTTTTTTAGTGAAATCGGGTCTATAGGATTGATGGCTTTCGAAGTCTTGTAGCCAGCCATGGGAGAAGCCAAGGTTATGAAAGGCATCAAGAACCTTCTGGTATTCGATTGGAGTTATTGGGTGTAGCAGGGATTTTCGATTTGCGATTTGCGATTTTCGATTGGGAGGATTTAATCGCAATTCAGAATTCACAAATCGCAAATTTCCTAAGGGTGGGTAGTATTGAGACATCAAGGAAATGTGCAGGTTTGGTGAGAGTTCTTCTGAAATAAGTTTCAGCACTCCAATACTGTTTTGTACAAAACCCGGAAGTACCAGGTGGCGCACAATAATACCCCTGCGTGCTATACCGCGATCATCAGTCTGCAGCGTGACCCCTACCTGATGTACCATTGCTTTCAGTGCGGCCAGCGCATATAGCGCTATAGTCTGGCGCTTCTGACAGTTCCACTGCCAGATTATCGTCGGAGTATTTAAAGTCCGGCAGCCAGACATCAACAAAACCCTCAAGCGACCTGATTGTCTCTGGCAGGTCGTAACCATTTGTATTATAAACAATAGTAGGATGGTGACCACGTCTCCACAGCTCTTCAATAATACTTACCATCTGTGGAATAAAATGAGAAGGAGAGACAAATCCCAGATTGCCTTCGGACATCGGCAGAAGCTCAATAATTGCATCACAGACTTCATCAAGAGTCATGACTGTTCCTTGCGTCCCGCGCTGTGATATCTCGTAATTCTGACAATAAATGCACTGCATGTTGCAGGAGGGGAAGAAGAGGTTGACAATACCTTTTTCGCCCGAAATCGGGGGCTCCTCTCCCTTGTGGATCACCAGCGATGCTACATGTATTCTGTCGTCAGCACGACACCATCCCTCCGATAGGGATCGATTTGCGTTGCATTGGCGGGGACAGAGGTTACAGGGTTCCATGGATTCGAAGTTCGGAGTTAGCTAAAGTGACTAATGTTATTGCCTGGATTTGGTTGTACTAAGAATATCTATAGTTGAGAATTACCATAATTTTTACCACTGAGTTACACAGAGTTTTTCACAGCTGCCCCGACTTGTCGGGGGAGTTACACTGTTTTTAGTCTTGCGGTCATGCGGTCTGTCGCTTCGCTCGTCTTGCGTCATGCTTCGTCTTTCAGTCTTATTTATACAGGACCAGAAGACATCAGACCGCAGGACCATAGGATTTCTTTCTATCATTTTCGATTTCCCCTAACAGTGTAGCTGACGTGGCCCTTAAGATCTTTACATCAACATATTCGCCTGGTTTAACGTCTTCTGCCTGAAAGACTACAACCTTGTTACCAGTCGTACGGCCCATCATTGCGCCGGCAGGTTTTTTGGCCTTGCCTTCAACCAGCACCTCAAATGTCTTTCCGACATCAGCCTTCTTGGATGTAGCCGAAAGCTGGTTTTGCAGGGCAATGATCTCGTTAAGCCTCCTAGTTTTCACATTTTCAGGAACATCATCTTTCATGTGCCGCGCTGCCTTTGTATCAGGCCTCTCGGAGTATTTGAACATATATGCAAAATCAAATCCCACCTCTCTCATCAGGCTCAGCGTCTCCTGATGCTCCTCCTCGGTCTCTCCGCAGAATCCTGCGATTATATCGGTTGAAATTGCACAACCTGGCAAAATACGGTTGATGGCGTCAATTCTGCTGAGATACCACTCCCTGGTATATTTCCGGTTCATTCTCTCAGCACTGCAGTACTGCCGCTTTGTACCGGAAGATGGATATGCTTGCATATATTTTCATGCCGGTGACATCACCTCAGCACATCGTCTGAAAGATCTTTGGGGTGGGAGGTGGAAAATCGCACACGGAGGAGGGGGCTGATTTTGGCGACCATGTCCAGCAATGCAGCAAAATCGATTTTCTGCCGGTGAGCAATTGAGGATGATTCAGATGTGGTATTAACCTCCGCGTCTCCTGATTTCATAGGAGTGCTCCCCTGCAAGTTGGCTACTCCTTTAAATTTGCCACCGGGCAATTCCTTTACAGTCGCCCCCTTTATCAAGGAGGGCAAAGGATCACTTTTTGATTTTTCCCCGATCCAGGAATATGAATTCACATTTTGACCCAATAAGGTCACCTCCCGGTATCCCTGATCAAATATCTCCTGGGCTTCGCGAACAATTGTCTCCGGATCACGGCTGCGCTCGGCGCCACGGGTATAAGGCACCACGCAGTATGCGCACATATTGTTGCACCCGCGCATGATCGAAATGAATGCAGAGACACCATTGCTGTCAAGTCGTACTGGTGAAATATCTGCATAGGTCTCCTCGCGAGATAGGAGAACGTTGACCGCCGTATGACCCTCACCGGCTGAGGTTAACAGCATTGGCAGATCGCGGTAGGCATCAGGACCTACCACCATATCTACCATCTTATCGCTTTCAAGCAGTTTTTCTTTCAGTCGTTCAGCCATGCATCCCAGCACGCCCACAACAACCTGCGGGCGTTTTCTTTTTTCGCTGCGGAAAAGGTCAAGACGGCCCCAAACTCGCTGTTCAGCATTCTCGCGTATAGAGCAGGTGTTGACAAGGATCAGGTCAGCCTTCTTGATATCCCTGACTGGTTCATAACCTGCCTCACCAAGTATTGATGCAACAACCTCGCTGTCAGCTACATTCATCTGGCAGCCGTAGGTTTCTATGTAGTATTTCTTTGGCATAATGATCGCGCAAATTTAAGAAAAAGTCTGAAGGTCTAAGAGTCTGAGGTCTGAGGGTCAGAGCAGGGTCATGCTGTCAATGCAATCATGCGATCATTCAATCCTGTGATCTTGAAGCAAAGGATTTAACCACAGAGTTACCAGCCTCCATCGCCAATCGGCGGTTAGGCTGGCACAGCACTGAGTTTTCACGGAGTAACTCTATTAGGTCATGCAGTGTACAGTCTCGCATTATAAACTGGAGTTAAGAAGAAGTCATACCACCGCCTCCGTCACTGCTTCCCTGCAGTCTGGCCGCTCGCTAAAATGATACTGGATCAGATCTAACCCTCGCTCCCGTCCCTGTGACAGTCGGGGCACCCGCTCCTCACCCAGGAGGGGAAAGAATTACATTTGATAAGTAGTTTGCCGGAATTATATATTTTTGTATCCGGTAAAACTTAATCCATATGTCAGGTCACAGCAAATGGTCAACCATCAAACGCAAGAAAGGTGCGGCTGATGCAAAGAGAGGGAAGATCTTTACGAAGATCATCAAGGAGATTATGATTTCAGTACGTGAGGGTGGCACTGATCCTACGGGAAACGCCCGCCTTCGACTGGCCATACAGAACGCCAAGGGTGCCAATATGCCCAAGGAAAACATCGACAGGGCAATAAAGAAAGCCGGCGGTGCTGACGCCGAGTCCTATCATGAAATTACATACGAGGGCTATGCATCCCATGGCATCGCGGTTTTTGTCGAGGGACTGACAAACAACACCAACCGCACCCTGGCCAATATCCGCTTCCTGTATGGAAAATATAACGGCGCTCTCGGACCTAACGGCTCCCTTACCTTCCTGTTTGACCGCAAGGGTATCTTTACAATCAGCCGGGAAGACATTGCTGATAAGGACATGGATAACATTGAACTTGAGCTTATTGACGCCGGAGCGGAGAATTTTGAAGCTGATGATGAGTGGATAACGGTCACATGTGCAAAAGACGACTTCGGAAGCCTCAACCGCAAGCTGGAATCAATGGGTATCGAACCTGATGAGGCAAAGCTTCAAAGAGTTCCGAAAGAGACTAAGGTTCTCGATGTGGAATCAGCCCGCAAGGTGATGAAGTTCGTTGAAGCACTTGAGGATGACGATGATGTCCAGGCAGTATATCACAACCTCGAGATAACCGACGAGATTGCAGAAGCCCTCGAATTGTAAGCAGGCCGTACGCTTGATCAATAGCCTGCTGGAAATACCTGACAAATAATTGCTCACCGAAACACCCGAGATATTGGATGGCGGAAGCTATCTAATATTGAAGTCGTGAATTCTATTGATTTATAAATACTTACGTTGGCTCATAGATATCAGATAGATCAAATCTGTCTTGGAAGAAAAGCGCAGAATGACCCGCACGGGGTAAAGTGAATCAGTCTGGATGAAAAAGTCACCCTGCCAGTGGTATAATAATTGTACTAAGCACATAAGCAAAATCTGTATTATCTTTGCGTCATGAGAACAGCGTTTCTGGCCTTAATTTCTTTCCTGGTGCTTCCCCTTTCACTGACGGGGCAGGAAGGCCTTAGCGTACAGGAGATCATGAATGACGGCCGGCCGCGGTATGAGGCCGAGAGGCTCGTGATTATTCAGGATCCCGCCCTGGATACACTGGTAAACAGGCATATCCTGTACAACGCGAAAAAAGAGGGTGTCGACGGATGGCGCATACAGATCTACCGCGGAGGCCACCGCACAGCAAGCGATGATGCCAACAAGGTAAGAGCACGTTTCATGGATGACTACCCGGACATCAGAACATACCTTACATTCGACAGACCCAACTGGTTCAAGGTAAAGGTGGGCGACTACCGTACGAGGGAGGAGGCTGCTTTAGTCTTCTTCGACATACAGAAAAGATATCCCGAGGCTTACCTTATAAGGGATGTCATTGCATTTAAAAGCCCGGTAAAATAAGATGAGCGACAGCATAAAACACGAATGCGGGATAGCACTGATGAGACTGCTGAAACCCGCGGGATACTATATTGACAAATACGGATCATGGGACTACAGCCTGCAGAAGATGTATCTCATGATGGAGAAACAGCACAACAGGGGCCAGGATGGCGCAGGACTGGCAGGCATCCACATAGGGGCGAAGCCGGGCACACGGTACATCCACCGCCAGCGCTCTACATCACCTAATGCGATAAAGGAGATATTCAACCGTATTTATCCTGACATTAAACAAAACCCGTGCGATGTGTGGCTTGGCCACCTCAGGTACGGCACATACGGAAACAATAATATTGACAGCGTTCACCCGGTCACGCGTGAGAATAACTGGCGCTCGCGCAACCTTGTCATGGCGGGAAACTTCAACCTGACCAACATGGAGGTGATATTTAACCACCTCATTGAAATAGGACAGAACCCGGTCGATTTCTCGGACACGATAACCATCCTGGAGAACGTCGGTCATTTTCTTGATGATGAGGTCGAGAGGCTCTACAGACACTATAAAGAAAAAGGTTACACCAAACGTGATATTTCGCCGATCATCGAGAAGGAACTTGACCTGGCAGGTGTCCTGCAAAATGCTGCCCACCGCTGGGACGGAGGTTATGTCATGGCAGGCATGCTGGGCCACGGCGATGCATTTGTGTTGCGTGATCCGGCCGGTATAAGGCCTGCATTCTGGTATGCCGACGATGAGGTGGTGGTTGCAGCTTCGGAGAGACCGGTGATACAGACAGTATTCAATATCAGAACAGATGACGTCATGGAGCTCGATCCGGGTAAGGCTCTGATTATTAAAGCTTCCGGGGAATGGTCTTTACAGGAGGTATTGCCTCCGGCCACGCCGGCAAAATGCTCCTTTGAGAGGATTTATTTCTCCCGCGGCACAGACAAACACATCTACCGCGAGCGCAAGAAACTTGGCGAGACACTCACCGAATTTGTCCTGGCGGCTGTGGATCATGACATTGAAAAGACGGTTTTCTCTTACATTCCCAATACGGCCGAGAGCGCCTTCTACGGATTGATAAAGGGCATTGATGACTGGCTCAACAACAGGAAAAAGGAAGCCATTATCAAAAATCGAAAAACACTTACAGCCAGCGAGTTTGATAAGATCATTCAGGTCAGGCCCCGGATTGAGAAGATTGCAGTCAAGGACATAAAGCTGAGGACCTTCATCACTGAGGACAACAGTCGCGATGACCTTGTGACGCACGTCTATGATGTCACTTACGGAGTTGTCAGGAGAGGGATTGACAACCTCGTGGTGATTGATGATTCAATTGTACGCGGTACTACTTTAAGGGAGAGCATTATACGCATTCTCGACCGCCTCGAGCCGGCAAAAATTGTAATCGTATCTTCTTCGCCCCAGATACGCTACCCTGACTGCTACGGAATAGACATGGCGAAAATGGGTGATTTTATTGCCTTCAAAGCAGCAATTGAACTCCTCAAAAAAAGAGAGCGTGAAGATATCATCAGAGAAGTTTATGCCAGCGCGCAGAAAGAGCTGCAAAAACCTGATAATGAGATGAGAAACGTTGTGAAGGGAATCTATTCACCATTCACTGACGATGAAATTTCCGGACAGATTGCTGTTATGCTAAGAGCCCCGGGGATCGGAGCGAAGGTGGAAATTGTTTACCAGACTGTGGAAGGACTGCATCAGGCCTGTCCCGGTCACACCGGCGACTGGTATTTTACGGGTAACTATCCCAACTCCCGGAGGCAACAGGGTAGTCAACCGGGCTTTTGTAAATTATATTGAAGGGAAGAATATCAGGGCTTATTAGGAAAAAGTTCGGAGTAAGCTAAAGTGAACTAAATTGAGCTAAAGTTAATAGAGTGCCTGAAGTGCCTAAAGTACTTAAAGCTGAAAAAGATATAATAGTCAGAAATAGTTGGTAAAATATATCTGGGATAAAGAATAGATGGGGATTTAAGGAAGGAGAATAGAAAACGATGTATACTTCTAGGTATACAAGAATAAAAGATCAGCTCGAAATTTATGTGGTTTCAAGCTGATCTTTTTTGTGTTATATGGCCTTGACTGAAGATTGAAAACCACAGGATATTGAATAATCACCAACTTTGTTTGACCACATTACCCTGAAAAAAGTTAGCAATTCTGAGTCAGGCCCCTGGCCTTGACCCTTCCGACTTCAGAGCTTTGGACCTTCTTCAGACCAGTTAATCACTGAGAGATGTTGAAATTCGCGCGGTAAGAAGCCAGGTGACGGTTGATCTTGTCGATGTAAATATCACGTACAGTGATCATTATCCCTGTCTCCTCCACATTGCCAAAGTGATGGTTAATAAATGTCCCGAAGCACCTCATGGAAGGTGATAGGTTCATATAGGCATTGATCAGCGGTGGGATATTTTCTCCGAGCTTGCGTACCTCCAGGGATAAAATCTTCAAGTCCTCCTTGAAATTCCGTCCGGTAAAGATCAGCTTCATCTCTCCTTCATGGATATCCAGGACTATGGGGTCATCCGGAACGGCAAGTCTCTCAGGATCAGGAAAGTATTTGAGCATGAAATAAAGGATCATATTCCTTGCCTTGACATTATAATGCGTGTACATTGTCACCTTCCCGAAGAGAAACTTTATCTGGCGGTTATCGATGATGATGGCGCCAAGTCCGTCCCAGAGGTTGTCGAGAGCATAAAGACTTTTGCGTCCCATGGCTGCGCTCTGGTACTCAGGTCTTACAAAGGAACGTCCGAGCTCCATTGTGTGAGGCAGGAATTTCCTTATGAATTTTGGTGAGAATGTAAAGTATGCCGATGAGGCATACCGGTCCACCGAAAATCCCTTTTCTTTTCTTCCTGGGAAGATAAACCTGTATCCGCCGATTATCTCACGATTGTCCGGGTCCCAGATAATAAGCTGTTTCTGAGGATGATCCGGGTCAAGGTCATATTCATCGAGGTCGAGCGCCTTGCCCGTACCGCCGCCGGCATGCCTGAAGGTGAGCTCGCGGATGCGGCCCAGCTCATGCATCAGGAGGGATGAACTGTGATGGTCAAAAAGATACACCTCATTATTGGCGTTGTTCGTCTTTCTTAGCATGCCAATCCTTGACAGCTCCGCCATCAACTCCTCCACAGGAACCGCTTCGCCCAGCGGTTCCATATTGTCATGAATGATCTGGTTTTCCAATGAGAAATATTAACTGAGGTTCAAATTTAAGCAAATATTATAAACGGATCGAATACCTTTTCTGCAACTCATAAGTTTTCTCCCTTACCATATCGGCCCATTGCTGGGGGCTTTTCGATTTGTCAAAGGTTTGCCAAGGAATCGCTTTGCTGAAATAAAGGTCGATATCCTTGCCCTTCTGTCTATGCATCTCGTCTGCCAGATAGAGCATCTCGATATTTATCTTGATACCAAGGCGTTGCCGTACGTTCGACAGGTTATAGAAAAAGGAACTGTTACGACCAGAGAAAAAACATGGCACAATATCGCGCTGATACTGTACGGCTTTGACAATGAAGCTCTTCTGCCACTGAAGATCGGTTATCACCCCATTAACCTTACGGGAACAAATTCCTGCCGGGAAATTAAGTAACTGGCAGTCAGAGTTATAGGCTTCTTCCAGGAGCTTTGCAGCCTCGCGTCCGAAGCTGCCGACTTTATTTACAGGAAGGAAGATATCTGAGTAGTTGTCGATGTACAGAAGTATGTCATTGACGGGGAATTTTATTGCGCTATAGTGTTTGGAAAGTTCGCTCATGAAAACCATCCCGTCGAGGCCTCCGAGGGGGTGGTTGGAGACGAAGATATTCCGTCCGCCCGAGGGGAGGTTTTCAAGACCGTGGGCGCGGTATTTTATTCCCATATAGCTGAGGGCACCGTCATTAAAGGCGGAGCCTCGAAGGTGGCCATGATTCTTAATGATATCGTTTATATCATCCTGGTGGACAATACGTTTCAGGTATCTCACCAAAAACCGAGGCATCCACCTGGCAAGCGTTGGATTTTTGACGTAAAGCACCTTCTCGACATCAATCAGCATGGGGGTCTTTTCGTTGTCCATCATTCATTTTATGGGAGATGTAAAGATACGATGGGAGGGATTTAAATGTGGCATAAAGAGTAAAAAACTTCAGCCCCTGCAGAGTAACTGGATTAATACACCAAAGCAGGTAAAAAAATTTAGAGGGTGTCACAAAAGTTACCTCCTCCCGCTGACGCTTGCGGTCACGGGTACTCCTCTGCGCCGTTCCGCCTGGTGGCGTCTCGGGGCAAGCTCTTACGTCAAAGGAGGAGAAAGTTAAAATATTTAAATTCAGACATTTCTCCTCCTTTTTAAGGAGGGGTGTCCCGGCCAAAGTGCCGGGACGGGATGGTAAATATACTTTTAACCCACTCTCATAAAATCATTCCCGCGGAGCCAATCCAGGTTATTCGGGAACACAAATCCTTGTGTAGCCTGCCCCATTTATCTGGGGCACAAATCATTGCCAGTTGAGCCTAAGGTAATGTATGATAGAGCATCGGACGCCAAATCAATTCTCTGGAGAGGACCAGGGAAAAACATTGCTGTACATATTTGATAAACAATGTGTTGCAAATAAAAAACAAGAAGTTTTCAACAAAAGTGAAGAAAAATGGAGGAAAGTGGAGTAAAGTGGGAAATAAATTTCTACTTTAGCCTTCTGAAACAACAACCCTGATGTCCACTTTCATCGGCGACTATACCTGCAAGCTTGATTCCAAGGGGAGGGTCATCCTTCCTGCTGCATTCAAGAAACAGATGCCACCAGCAGCTGAGGATCGCTTTGTGGTCAGAAGGGATATCTTCGATAAGTGCCTTGTCCTCTATTCAATCGATGACTGGAACAGGCAGCTGGACAAAATTCGAAGCAGAATTAACCCATACAACAGGGAGCACAATATCTTTCTCCGCAATTTCTTCAAGGGTACAGCCGAGGTGTCACTCGACAGCAGCAACAGGCTGCTCATACCCCGCCGTCTGCTTGACCTTGCAGGCATAGGGAAGGATGTTGTTCTTGCCGGGCAGGACGGACGAATTGAGATGTGGGCTGAAGAGGTGTATGCCCACATAGACATGCCTTCAGATGACTTTGCCAACCTGGCAGAAAAGCTGCTTGGAAATCCTGATACCGGAACAGCATAATGGCGGTATATCATCTCCCAGCTCTGCTCACTGAGAGCATAGCGGGGCTTAACCTCAGGCCCGACGGGATCTATGTCGATGTTACTTTTGGAGGAGGAGGCCATTCCAGGGCTATCCTTGAACAGCTTACCACAGGAAAACTTATCGCTTTTGACCAGGACCTTGACGCGGCGGCAAACATCATCAACGATGAGAGACTGACATTTCTCAATCAGAACTTCAGGTTCCTGAAGAACAACCTGCGTTATCTCGGTTATGATGCGATTGACGGCCTGATAGCCGATCTGGGTGTATCATTTCATCAGTTTGACTCGCATGAGAGAGGGTTCTCCTTCCGCACTGACACCGGGCTGGATATGCGCATGAACCTGAAAGCTCCACTGAAAGCATCAGACATACTTCAGACTTACGAAGAGGAACAGCTGGCAAATGTTTTTTACCGCTACGGCGAACTGACGAACTCGCGCAAGCTTGCTGCCGCCATAGTTAAGGCACGGGCCCAGGCCCCGGTTGTCACGGTCAGTGATCTCACGAAGGCACTCTCAGGACTGGTGCCGGCAAGCCAGGAGAACAAGTTTTACGCCAGGCTCTTCCAGTCGTTGCGCATCGAGGTGAACCACGAGATGGAGGCGCTGACGGAGATGCTTGAGCAGGCTCTGCAGCTTCTGAAGCACGGAGGGCGCCTGGTAATGATAACATACCACTCCCTTGAGGACAGGCTTGTAAAGAATTTCATCCGCACGGGCAATTTCGAAGGCAAGGTTGAGAAGGATTTCTACGGCAACCAGATCGTTCCGTTCAAGGCCATCAACCACAAGGTGATTGTTCCGGATGACAATGAGATAGCATCAAACAGCAGGTCGCGCAGCGCGAGACTCAGGGTGGCAGAAAAGATCTGACGGCAATGGAAGAGAAGAAAAGCGCACAGAAGAAAACCAGTAAGGGCTGGATGAAAGGCCTCATCAGCGGGACATTCATCACCGAGAGGCTCATACTCAATAACATGAGATATGCAGCACTGATCGTGTTTCTTGGCATCATATTAATAACCAACAAGTTCCAGGCTGAGCGCACCAACCGTGAAATAGTTGTCCTGGAACAGGAAGTAAGGGACCTGCGTGCTGAGTCGCTTTCTGTCTCGGCCGAGCTGGGAGGTGTTAGCCGTCAGAGTGAGATCATTGATCTGGTGAAGCAACGCGGACTGGGGCTTGAGGAGCTTCGTGAACCGCCATACAGGATAGTAGTGAATGAATAACGCGATGAAACCAAAGGATCAGATATTTGCCCGTACCGGCATCATTTACGGTATCGTGGCGGTCATGGCCCTTGCTGTGTTCATCCGCATAATCATACTTCAGTTCGTTCAATCGGAGAAGTGGGCTGCCATGGCCGACAAGGTCGTTTTCCGCAGGGAAGTTGACAAGGCCGGCAGGGGTGACATCCTCTCCGATGACGGACGCATCCTGGCAAGCTCCATCCCGTATTACACCGTCTACATGGATACCCGCAGCTCAGGCATGGCTGACACCACATGGGCTAACGGAATAAACGGCCTCTGCAGGGGACTCTCCAAATATGTCGGGGTGAATTCTCCCGAAGGATGGAAAAACCAGCTGATTCGTGCACGCAAGCGCGGCGACAGGTACTTTCTCATCAAGAGGCATGTCAGCTATGAAACCCTGAGCCATCTTAAAAAACTCCCGGTCTTCAGGCACGGAAAGTTCAGGGGAGGATTGCTCTACCAGCCTGAAAACAGCCGCATCATGCCCAACGGCATCCTGGCAAGACGAACCATCGGCTATGTGACTGAAGACAGCACCTCCAATATCGTGGGGCTCGAAGGATCATTCAACAACTACCTGTCAGGCAAGGATGGGTTCAAGGTGCAGCAGCGCCTTACAGGAGGAGCGTGGATTGATGTCGAAAACCTTGAGACCGTCCATGCACGTCCGGGCTATGATATTGTGACCACCATCAATCTTGACCTCCAGGATGTTGCCGAGCATGCACTTTACCGCCAGCTCTCGAAGTCCAATGCACATCACGGGTGCGTGGTGGTGATGGAAGTGCACACCGGCGATATAAAAGCCATCGCCAACCTCGAAAAAGGTTCTGACGGAGCGTATCATGAGACATACAACTACGCCGTGGGTGAGAGCACCGAACCGGGTTCAACCTTCAAGCTGATGTCGATGATCACAGCTCTCGAGGATGGAGTTGTAGACCTCGACGACACAATCAACACGGGTGACGGTACGGTCAAATATTATGACAAGATAATCCGCGATCACGAAGAAAAAGGGCTGGGCAAGATCACCGCACGCGAGGTCTTTGAACACTCTTCCAACGTCGGGACGGCAAAGATCATTTACGAGAACTACAAGGACAATCCGCGCAGGTACGTTGACCGTCTCTACTCAATGCAGATCAACAAACAGCTTGACCTGCAGATCAAGGGTGAAGGGAAAGCCAGTTATCCGTTACCCGGGGAAAAACTCTGGTCCGGTATATCGCTTCCGATGATGGCATATGGCTATGAGGTGCAGATGACCCCGATACAGATCCTTACGTTTTACAATGCTGTGGCTAACGACGGGAAGATGGTAAAGCCCAGGTTCGTCACCGAGGTACGTGACGGCAACTGGCCGGTCAAAACTTATGATACAGAAGTCATTACCAATGCAATCTGTTCGCGTTCAACAATAAAAAAGGCACAGTCGCTGCTTGAAGGGGTTGTGGAGAACGGCACCGCCAAAAACCTCAGGAACAGTAATTACAAAATAGCCGGAAAGACCGGCACTGCCCAGATAGCAAATGAGAAGTACGGTTACCGTTCAGGAGCGCGTATCTCATATCAGGCCTCCTTTGTGGGATATTTCCCTGCTGATGATCCGCTCTATTCATGCATTGTGGTCGTCAACGCCCCTTCAAACTATGTCTACTACGGCAATGTGGTAGCCGGTCCTGTCTTCAAGGAGATCTCCGACAAGGTTTATGCAACAAGTTTCTACCGTAACCTGATGGCGCTGGCTCCTCCGGAGGAAAAGCCCCTGAAAGCTCCTGATGCAGGCAATGGCTATTACGAAGACATTAACAAAACGCTTCGAACACTGAATATCAAAGCCAAAAGGAATGTAGACAGCGATTGGGTAAGAACGCGTGAGAGCGGCGATACTCTCCGTGTCGTGGACCTAACCCTCAATGAAGGGCTGATGCCCAATGTGGTCGGGATGGGATTACGTGATGCTATTTACCTGCTCGAGAATAACGGACTAAGAGTACACTACAGCGGCCGGGGGAAGGTTGTAAGGCAGTCGCCGCAGCCGGGGGTAAAGATTTCCAGGGGAGCAACGGTGGCCGTTGAACTGAAACTATGACTATGAAGAAGCTCAGGGATATACTGACAGATATTAAGATCACCAATCTTTATGGGGATGAGGATAAAACCATCACTGGCGTTACTGCTGATTCACGTGCAGTCAAGCCCGGCAGCCTCTTCATCGCAGTCAGGGGAACAAAGAGTGACGGTCACGCATTCATCGGCAAGGCTGTCAATGAAGGAGCTGCAGCTATAATCTGCGAAACCCTTCCTGATCCTCTCCCGCAGGGAGTTACAGTGGTTGTTGTGGATGATTCAACAGCCGCACCGGGACTGGCTGCATCGGCTTTTTATGATCACCCTTCCCGGAAGGTGAAACTGACAGGCGTCACCGGCACAAATGGCAAGACTACAATTGCCACCCTGCTGTATAATATGTTCGAGGCGCTGGGATACAAGTGCGGACTGCTCTCAACAGTGTGCAATTATGTGCATAACAGGAGGGAAGATGCCACGCACACCACTCCTGACCCGGTGAAGCTGAATGCCCTGCTTGCTGATATGGTCGATGAGGGGTGCGAGTATGTCTTCATGGAGGTCAGCTCCCATGCCGTTGAACAGAGACGCATTGCAGGACTGACCTTTGCGGGAGGTGTTTTCACCAACCTGACGCACGATCATCTTGATTATCACCTCACTTTCGATAATTATCTCGCGGCAAAGAAAAAGTTCTTTGACGGACTCTCACCTCAGGCTTTTGCCCTTGTCAACGCTGACGACAGGAACGGCAGGGTGATGATACAGAACTGCAGGGCGGCCAAACGCACATTCTCAATGCATGGCATGGCCGACTTCCGGTGCAGCATAACAGAGCAGGGGTTTGAGGGGATGCTTCTGAAGATAAACGGCATGGCTGTGTGGACGCATTTCATCGGTGATTATAACGCATCCAACCTTCTGGCAGTGTATGGCACAACGATACTCCTTGGGGCTGAAAGCGGCGAAACCCTCAGGATACTCAGCTCACTTTATCCCGTTGACGGACGGATGGAGGTCATACGCTCTGCTGACGGTATCACCGGTATAGTCGACTATGCGCATACTCCTGATGCCGTTCAGAATGTGATCGAAGCGGTAAACAGGCTCAGGAAAGGGAAAGGCAAGCTGATAGTTGTTCTTGGCGCAGGAGGTGACCGCGACCGCACCAAGAGGCCGGTAATGGCAACAATGGCCGCACAGCGCTCAGACAGGGTTATTCTCACTTCTGACAACCCAAGAAGCGAGGATCCGGATAAGATCATAGATGAAATGGAGGCAGGGCTGGATGAAGATGGCAGGGCTAAAACCATCCGGATCACCGGTCGTGCCGATGCCATAAGGGCTGCAGTGATGTTTGCCTCACCCGGCGATATAATCATCGTCGCCGGAAAAGGTCATGAGACATACCAGGAGGTGATGGGGGTAAGGCATCATTTCGATGACAGGGAGGAATTACGTAAGGCATTTAAAATGAGTTGATATGTTGTATTATCTATTCAGATATCTTGATTTACTTGGTGTTCCCGGCGCAGGGGTATTCAATTATATTTCCTCCAGGGCTGCTGCTGCCGTCATAGCATCCCTTATTATTTCAATGCTTATCGGCAAGAGCATTATTAATTATCTCCAGCGCAGGCAGATAGGCGAAACAATACGCAATCTTGACCTCGAGGGCCAGTACAGGAAGCAGGGTACCCCATCGATGGGCGGGATAATAATCATCGCTTCCATAGTAATACCCGTACTGCTCTTCGCCAAGCTTGACAACGTCTATATCATCCTGATGCTTATCACCACTGTATGGATAGGGCTGATCGGTTTCCTGGATGACTACATTAAGATCTTCAGAAAAAACAAGGAAGGGCTTGCAGGCCGTTTCAAGATAATAGGACAGATCTCGCTAGGGATAATTGTGGCGCTGACCCTGTTGCTGAGCAATGATGTTGTGATACGTGAGAATGTAACTGCCCCGGCCAGGGCAACGGTTGCTTCGATGGATCAGTCTGCCGAACAGCCGGATGATCTGCTTCCTCAGACAACGGCTGTCAATATTAAATCGACAAAAACAACCATCCCCTTTATCAAGGATAATGAGTTTGACTATTCATGGCTGGTTCCTTTTGCCAAGGGAAAAACAAAGCAGATGCTTGGGTGGATAGTCTTCATTGCTGTAGTGATCTTCATTGTGGTGGGGGTTTCAAACGGGGTGAACCTCACCGATGGACTGGATGGACTGGCAACAGGCACCTCCGCCGTGGCAGGCGTCACGCTTGGCATCCTGGCCTATGTCTCAGGTAACATCAACTTCGCTGATTATCTGAATATTATGTATATACCCGCCACCGGCGAGCTGATGATCTTTGCTGCCGCATTTGCCGGCGCCACTGTCGGATTCCTATGGTACAACTCATATCCGGCACAGGTATTCATGGGTGACACCGGCAGCCTCACCCTGGGAGGCATCATTGCAGTATTTGCCATTGTGATCCGCAAAGAGCTGCTGATTCCCATCCTGTGCGGAATTTTCCTGGTTGAGAGTCTCTCGGTGATGATGCAGGTGGGCTGGTTTAAAAGAACGAAACGCAAGTACGGTGAGGGCAGGCGCATCTTCCTGATGGCTCCGCTGCATCACCATTATCAGAAGAAGGGATATCCGGAACCGAAAATAGTCACCCGGTTCTGGATTATCGCGATCATTCTCGCGGTAATAAGCGTGGTGACACTCAAGATAAGATAACGGATGAAGAAGAGGATTGTAATACTGGGAGCAGGAGAGAGCGGTGCGGGGTCAGCAGTGCTGGCACAGAAGCAGGGTTTTGACGTGTTTGTCACCGACAGCGGTACTGTCAAGGAGAAGTACCGTGAGATTCTGGTTGCTCATAACATCGCATTTGAGGAAGGAAAGCACAGCATGGAGCTGATATTGAATGCTGGCGAGGTGATAAAGAGCCCCGGCCTGCGTGAAGATAATCCTGTTGTGGTCGCTGTACGTGAAAAGAACATCCCCGTCATTTCGGAGATTGAGTTTGCCGGACGCTATACCGATGCATGTCAAAATATGTGTGACGGGAAGCAACGGAAAAACCACAACCACCAACCTCATCAGCCACATGATGAAGAAGGCCGGGCTAAATGTTGCAATGACGGGAAATGTGGGCAACAGCTTCGCACTGGCGGTGGCAGAGGGGGGATATGACTATTATGTGATTGAGCTGAGCAGCTTCCAGCTTGACGGTATGTACGACTTCAGGGCTGACATCGCCATCCTTTTGAATATAACGCCTGACCACCTCGACAGATACGATCACGAGATGCAGAATTATGTCGACTCCAAGATGCGTGTGATCCGCAACCAGACTGCCTCCGACTGTTTCATCTGGTGTGCTGACGATCCGGTTACAATAAAGGAGGTGGAGAAGCTTAACCTCATATCCCGTTCACTGCCATTCTCGCTCAATAAGTGCGAAGGGATGGCTGCCTGCACAGAAAACGACAACCTCATTCTTGACATAACCCAAAAAACCAGCCTTATGACCATTCATGACCTGGCGTTGAAAGGACGCCACAACGTTTACAATTCGATGGCAGCTGCCATCACCGGCAAGGTTCTGAATATCCGCAAGGAGACAATTCGTGAGAGCCTGACCGACTTCCAGGGTGTTGAGCACCGGCTTGAGTCTGTCATCATGGTGGCAGGAATAAATTTCATCAATGATTCAAAGGCGACAAACGTCAACTCCACCTGGTACGCCCTTGAGTGCATGCAGCAGGGAGTGGTATGGATAGCAGGAGGGGTAGATAAAGGGAACGATTATTCGGAGCTGAACACAGTGGTGAAAGAAAAGGTGAAGGCGATTGTCTGCCTGGGCAAGGACAATCAGAAGATCATCGACTCATTCAGCGGGATAGTGCCTACAATCGTTGAGACAACCTCGATGGAGGAGGCGGTCCGGTCAGCATATTACCTGGCGCACAAGGGCGATACGGTGCTTCTCTCACCGGCCTGCGCAAGCTTTGACCTGTTTAACAACTATGAAGACCGCGGACGTCAGTTCAAGCTGGCTGTCAGAAACTTATAGAGCATGGCAGACGTTAAGGTAAGACGGTTTTTTAAAGGTGACAGGTACCTGTGGGGGCTGATAGCCCTCTTCATGCTCGTGTCGCTTCTCTCCGTCTACAGCTCCTCCGTGGGAGTGGCCTACTCGTCGCACCATGGCAACACATTTTATTTTCTCAGGACCCAGTTCATCATGCTGATGGTGGGCCTGCTCATCATTGTAGTAACACACTGGATACCTTATATAAGATATATGCAGTATGCCACCATAGGGCTGGGTGTGGCAATTGTACTGCTGATCATCACTCTTTTTGCAGGCGTAAGCATCAATGAGGCGACACGCTGGCTGGAGATACCAATCATTGGTCTCAGACTGCAGACATCAGACCTGGCAAAAGTGGCGCTGGTGATCTACCTGGCACGGGGACTGACGGTGTACCAGCATGAGCTGAAGAACTTCAAGACAGTTACCCTGAGGCTTGTCGCACCGGTGGCACTTGTGTGTTTACTGATAATGTCGGAGAATTTGTCTACCGCACTGATGATCTTCATGATAAGCATGATAGTGCTTTTCATCGGCCGTGTTCCGGTGAAATTCCTGCTGGGTTATGCAGGCATGGGGCTGGCGGCAGTGCTTCTCTTTGCAACATTGCTGCTGGTTTTCAAGAAGGATGATAACAGGGTAGAGGTGTGGAAGAACCGTATCGAGACATATTTCAGCGGCGAGAGCTCACCGGATGCAGATTACCAGTCGAACCAGGCCAAGATAGCCATCTCCACGGGAAAGCTCTTCGGCAAGCTTCCGGGAGGAAGCACTCAGCGCAACATGCTCCCGCAGTCGAACTCGGACTTCATCTTTGCAATCATCGTGGAGGAATACGGGCTTTTTGGCGCCATAATAATCATCCTCGGTTACCTGTCGCTGATGTTCAGGGGCATACAGATAGCGCGAAAGTGCGATTTTGCCTTCCCGGCCCTGATGGTGCTGGGACTGACGATCATGATCGTTTTCCAGGCTTTTCTGAACATGCTTGTTGCTGTGGGGCTCTTCCCGGTGACAGGTCAGACCCTGCCGATGATAAGCTGGGGCCGCACATCAGTGCTTGTGATAAGCTTCTCACTGGGAGCCATACTGAGTGTCTCGAGGGTGATGAATGCACGCGGGAGAAGCGAAAAACTATCAGATATTGAACGGACTGACACCATAAAGGTAGCATGAGCGGCGGGAAGGCAAATATCAGGATCATCATCAGCGGAGGAGGCACCGGAGGCCATCTCTTCCCGGCCATCGCCATAGCCAATGCTCTCAAACGGCTGGAGCCCGGGGCGGAGATACTCTTCGTTGGAGCAACAGGAAGGATGGAGATGCAGAAGGTGCCGGAGGCCGGTTACGAGATTGAAGGACTGCCTGTTGCAGGATTCGTGAGGGGCTTGAGCCTTAAGAAATTTCGAGGTGATCGGGAAACTGTTCCGGAGCATGTTGAAGTCCAGGAAGATAATACGCCGGTTTAAACCGGATGTTGTTGTTGGGGTGGGAGGGTACGCATCAGGACCAGTTCTCAAGCAGGCACAGAGAATGAATATACCTACCCTGATACAGGAGCAGAACAGTTATGCAGGAGTCACAAACAAGCTGCTGGCACAGAAGGCCGGGAAGATCTGCGTTGCCTACGAGGGAATGGAGAAATATTTCCCGAAGGATAAGATTATACTGACGGGCAATCCTGTCAGGCTGACATTTGACAACCTGGATTCGCTGAAGGCAGAGGCGCTGGAGCATTTCAAACTTGAACAGTATCCATGCCGGTGATACTCGTTCTGGGCGGGTCGCTTGGCGCCGGCACGATCAACAGCAGTGTCGGCGGCGGCATAGGTGCGGTCGGGGAGGCAGGGGTGCAGATGATCTGGCAGACCGGCAGTCATTACTATGACCGCATGCGTGAGCTCACCGAGGCGGCTGCCACAAACAATATCCGCGTCACGGGCTTCATCAGCCGCATGGATCTTGCTTATGCCGCCGCCGATATCATCATATCGCGTGCCGGCGCCGGTACAATCTCCGAGCTGGCACTGGTGGGCAAGCCTGTTATTCTTGTGCCGTCACCCAATGTAGCCGAGGATCATCAGACCCATAACGCAATGGCACTGGTGAACAGGGAGGCAGCAGTGCTTGTAACCGATGCTGCAGCACCGGCAGAACTCATCACCACGGCGCTGAGGCTGCTGAAGGACAGTGCCCGTCGTGAGAAACTCTCTGAGAACATCAGAAAACTTGCAATCAGGGATGCTGATAAAGTAATTGCCATGGAGGTACTTAAACTGGTAAGCAGATGAAAGAACTGACAAACATAGAAGGCATATATTTCCTTGGCATAGGAGGTATAGGGATGAGCGCCCTGGCCCGCTATTTCCTGGCAGCGGGATACTGTGTCTGCGGCTATGACCGTACCGAAAGCCCCCTTACCGGAACACTTGAGGAGGAAGGCTGCGACATCGTCTATGAAGATAATATAGATGCGTTGCCCACATTGTTTGCCGATCCTGCCGAACGCGACAGGGTAATGGTGGTTTATACCCCTGCCATTCCAAAAGACAGCTCTATTCTTAATTACTTCAAGAATAACGGATACATTATATATAAAAGGGCAGAGGTCCTCGGACAGGTCTCCCGGGAGACTGATGCTATAGCCGTAGCCGGTACGCATGGCAAAACGACGGTCAGCACCATGATCGCCCATATACTGACTGTGTCACAGTTGAAATGTTCTGCCTTTCTTGGCGGCATCTCAAAGAATTATGACACAAACTTTCTGCTCAACCAGAGCAGGTACACTGTGATGGAAGCTGATGAGTTCGACCGTTCCTTCCTTTATCTGTCACCGGTTATTGCCGTTATCACTGCAATTGATCCTGATCATCTTGATATTTACGGTACTGCAGAGGCCATGATTGAGGCTTACAGTGATTTCTGCGGCTGTGTTCAGAAAAACGGCACACTTATACTTCATGAAAATATTCTGCCTGCCCTGAGTCTTCCCGGTGCTGTGCATGTGTACAGCTACGGCACGGGTAAGAATACTTCCTTCAGGGCTGCAGACATCGAAAAAGGAGACGGCTTCTACAGGTTTGACCTGATGACACCCGGTGAACCTGTTAAGAATATCCGGCTTGCACTGCCTGGGATGGTCAATATCCTAAATGCCACTGCAGCAGCAGCAGCAGCGTGGTGTGCCGGCGCTGAGCCTGATGAAATACGCAACGCACTGATCACCTATGAAGGCGTGCGCCGCAGGTTTGACATGAGGTTCAATAATAAAGGTGTGGTCTATATAGATGACTATGCCCATCATCCGCAGGAGATAAATGCCCTGGTCAGTGCTGTTCGCGACTTTTACCCTGACAGACACATTACAGGTATTTTCCAGCCTCACCTCTTCAGCCGTACACGTGATTTTGCCGATGGCTTTGCCGAGGCGCTCGACAGGCTTGACGATATATTGCTGCTTCCGATCTATCCTGCAAGAGAAAAACCTTTGCCCGGCGTCACTTCAGAAATGATCGAAGCCAGGATGAAAAATAAAAACGTGAAGGTTGTCACCAGGGAAGAACTGCTGCCAACCCTTGAGAACACCGGTGAAGGCGTTCTGCTTACAATCGGGGCAGGCGACATCGACCGTTTTATTGAACCGATAACAACGATGCTTAAGAGACGATACTCATGAGCCTGCTGATGAAGATACTGACTGTCGTCATAGGTGCATCCGTGCTCCTCACTCCGCTGTTCGTCAGCCTCGGGAGCAAGGATGTCGTATGCACTGGCGTGGTCATCACCCTGGCAGACTCAACCCGGCATCAGTTTGTCACCCCTGATGACCTGATGGCGCTGATAAGGTCCACAGGCATACGTATTACGGGAGCGCAGATGAATGAGATACCGCTTAACACTATTGAAAACAAAATAAAGACATACAAGGAGCTGAGGGTTGCAGAGGTATATTTTTCCGCTGACAGGAAACTGCATCTCTATGCTGACCAGCGTGAACCTGTCATGCGTGTGGTGGCATCATACGGCGGCGACTTCTTCGTTGACCGCGAGGGTGTCATAATGCGCCGGCATAATCTTTACACCCCTCATCTTCATATACTTGAGATTGACATGCTTTTCAATCCGGGTGAGATGACGGGCACAAACATCTATGATTTTGAAAAGACGGAGAACCTGGCGCGTGCCTTTGAGCTGGTGAACTATATCAGGGGCGACAGCTTCTGGAACTCCATGATTGACTATCTCAGCATGTCGCGTGACGGCAGGGTGGTGATGGTGCCGCGTGTGGGCAATCACACGATCCGTCTCGGCAGGACCGAGAACTATGAAGAGAAGCTGAACAACCTCCTTGTCTTCTACCGTGAGGCCATGCCGGTCACGGGGTGGGACAAATACAAGGTGGTGAACATTGAATATAAAGGGCAGGTTGTCTGCCAGAGAAGATAATTGTTGAACAACCATATATGAAAACTATGAGCAGTAAAGATCAGTTAGTAGCAGCCATTGACATCGGAACGACAAAGATCGTTGCCATTGTCGGGCGTTGTGACGGAAACGGAGGAATAGAGATCCTCGGTCTGAGCAACACACCATCAACAGGCGTAAAGCGGGGTGTGGTGCTGAACATCGAAGAGACGGTAAAGGCTATCAGAACCACGGTCGATGACCTGGAAGAGAGAACCGGTCTCGTCATGAAAGATGTTTTTGTTGGTATTGCCGGGAGGCATATCAAGAGCAAGATGGCTCGCGGTTACATCACCCGCGACTCGCATGAGTCGGAGATCGACATCACCGACATCCGCCGCCTCACGGCCGACATGTACAAGCTTCCCATCGATGTGGGGGAGGAGATCATACATGTCATCCCGCAGACTTATATTGTCGACAACGAATCAGGGATCAACAATCCTGTCGGCATCTGCGGAAAGCGTCTGGAGGCCAACTTCCACATTGTTATAGGCCAGATCTCATCAGCCCGCAACACCGAGAGGTGCATCAACAAGGCCGGAATGAATCTCATGAGCCTGGTGCTTGAGCCGCTGGCATCGTCCGAGGCAGTCCTGACCGATGAGGAGAAAGAGGCCGGTGTTGTGCTGGTCGATATCGGCGGAGGCACCACTGACGTAGCCATCTACTATGACAACGTCATAAGGCACACAGCTGTTATTCCTTTCGGCGGAAATATGGTCACTGCCGATATAAGGGAAGGGTGCTCCATCCTGCAGAAACAGGCTGAGGACCTGAAGGTTAAGTTCGGTTATGCAATAGGCGATATCGCTCCTGAGAACAAGGTGGTCTCCATACCAGGCATCGCCGGCCGCGAGCCCAAGGAGATATCGTTCAAAAACCTGGCATATATCATCCAGAGCCGCATGGAAGAGATTCTTGACGCGGTCAACTTCGAGATACAGAACTCGGGCTTTGCCGAGAAGCTCACGGCAGGGGTTGTCATCACCGGCGGAGGCGCGATGCTTAAAAACCTGCCGCAGCTTGTCAAGTACAAGACCGCAATGGATGTGCGCATAGGCCATCCCAATGTCCACCTCAGCGGCAAGGGCAAGGATGAGATCAATCAGCCGATGTATGCCACCAGTGTGGGACTTATCCTGAAAGGTCTTGAATATATTGAGGAGAACAGGATAACGGTCACCATCGGTGAGCGGAAACCTGAACCTGCCGTTCAGCACAGGCCGTCACCACAGCCAGCCCCTCCACCCGTTCATGAGCCTGCTCCGGAAATGGTGGCAGGAGGAGATCACAGGATACGGTTGATTACAGGGGTCCGGGCGGACGAATCACAGACAGAATAAGGAAGTTCTGGGAGGGTATCATTGACGCCACCGACGAAAAGATGGATGATAACACCTTAAATAATTAATAACTGAAGTCATGTCAGAGGATCTGATGAATTTTGACCTGCCCGTAGAGCGGTCATCGATAATAAAGGTGCTGGGGATAGGAGGCGGCGGCAGCAACGCCGTCAACCATATGTTCCGCAAGGGCATCAAGGATGTGAACTTCGTTGTCTGCAACACTGATCAGCAGGCTCTCCTGCAGAGCCCCGTGCCTGTCAGGGTGCAGATAGGTGAGACCACCACCGAAGGTCTTGGCGCCGGCAGTCAGCCGGAGAGAGGTCGTGACGCAGCCATTGAGAACATCGAAGATGTAATGAATGCGTTGTCGGGAAACACCAAGATGGTCTTCATAACCGCAGGCATGGGAGGAGGCACCGGCACCGGAGCCACACCGGTCATAGCAAAGGCATGCAAGGATGCCGGTTATCTCACCGTAGCCGTGGTGACAATACCGTTCAGGTCGGAGCTCAACCAGCGCATAAAGCTGGCTATCAGGGGTATCAATGACCTGAAGGGCAAAGTCAACTCGCTCATAGTGATCAACAATGAACGGCTGAGGGAGATATACGGCGATGAGGGTGTATCCGCCGCTTTCGCCCGCGCCGATGATGTTCTCGCCAATGCGGTGAAAGGCATAGCCGAAATCATCACATGCACAGGTTACATAAATGTGGACTTTGCCGATGTCGATACGGTAATGAGGAATTCAGGCGTTGCGCTCATGGGCATTGGCACTGCCTCAGGTGAGGACCGTGCAACGAAATCCATTGAAGCCGCCCTGACCTCGCCGCTTCTCAGCTCGAATGACATCACCGGGGCCCAGAGCATACTGCTCAATATCAAATCAGGTACGGGGCGAACGAGATAACGATGGATGAGCTCGGAGAGCTTACCGATTATGTCTATGAAGCTATTTCGGAGGATGCCCTTATTATCAGGGGTTTGTCAACCGAAGAGGAGCTTGGTGATGCAATCAGTGTCACCGTCGTTGCCACCGGTTTTGAGGCCAGCGCTGACCTTGACGCATACAAGCCAGAGAGGCGCCGGGAGGTTGTCAGCCTGAACGCTGCACAGCAGCCCTCCCTGCCCGAGAGCGCCAATGAAGGAGACTCGCAGTACATCGTGCGTCCCGCCCGCCCCGGCCACCACGACACCCCCTCATCCTCAGCGGTGATAAACCAGGGTGTCATTGATTTTGACCCTGACGGCGACATAAGCATTTCTCCGGCTCCTGCCCGCCCCGCCCCCCCGCCGGCTGACAAGAACGAGGGAACCCTGCGCAAGCTCAAACATATGCAGAATGTTATAAAAAATGAGGGCCTCTCAACACAGTCGATGAACGACAACATCGAGGATTTTGAGGAGGTTCCGGCATACGTGCGCAAGAAGATCGCCCTTCATAATGCCAACAAGGCTGCAGGCAGCAAGGTGTCGAAGTTCACACTGAGCCTCGATGAGGATAACCAGCCGGTCATCAGGGAAAACAATGCTTACCTGAACGATAACGTGGACTGAGTTTGTTTTTTGTTATTATATGGTTGTTGTTCGAAGGACCGGCCCTCTTTTTCAGGCCGGTCCTTTTTCATGCCACTTTTTAAGTAAATTTGCCCAGATGCGCCGCCTCTTAGCATATATGGCCCTGCTGGTCCTCCCGGTTACCCTCTTCGCCCAGGAGATCGATACAATCCCGCCGGGGGTCATCCAGCCGCGGACCAGACCGGTTATGACACCTGATACCATGGCAGTTCAGGATACGGCACGGATACCACCGCCGGTACGCAAACCTGATACAATCATTGCAAAGACCACGAGGCAGTGGACCCTCTCGTCTGATTATACAACTGAGATAAACATTTCCCTTGACACGGCATTTTCCCTCTTTCACCGCCGCCGCATCACAGACAAAGTTTCAGATTTTAATGCATATCCGGGAAACTACGGCCTTCCCCTCTACCAGATAAATTTCTTTGACCGCGACTGGAAGCCTGACAGGTACCTGTATTCATATTATTATCCTTTCATGTTCACCCCGGCCAACACACTCTTTATTAACACCCATGTGCCGTTCACCGAGTTGGCATGGACCAACGCCGGAGCCCGTCAGAAGTCGGAACAGACCTTCAGGGTAAGACATTCGCAGAATATAACCAGGCGACTGAATTTCGGACTGATATATGATATCGTGTATGCCATAGGACAATACGATTACCAGAAGGCGGTAGACAAGAACTTCCTCCTCCACACATCCTATAACGGAGATCAGTACACTGCCTACTTCAGCACAGGAATAAATGACCACCAGACATACGAGAACGGAGGAATAGCCGGAACGGAATTCCTCAGTCTTTATCCCCCGGAGGATGTGCCCGTGTTGCTTAACGAAGCGAACGAATCTCAGAACCATCTTAAGAACAGGTATATTCTGCTGGCTCAGAGATATTCTCCCGGAGGAAAGCGTGACACCGTTACCGGCGAGATGCTGCATGCCGGACCGGTTACCTTCTCCCACATCGGAAGCTACGAATGGAACAAACGCGGGTTTTATGACAAATACCCGACCTCCGGCTTCTATGACACCATATTGATAAGCAACACTTCAACAGAGGATTCTCTCTATCAGAACCTGCTCTCGAATACCCTGAGGGTGGATTTTGCTGCAGGCCGTACAGGCCGGTTCAGGATCGGCGCAGGTGCAGGAATACGCAATGAGCTTCGCAACTACGGCCAGCTGATCCCCAAGGACACACTCGGTGTACCAAATGAAATAAGTGTGCACAAGAGTTCATTCGTGCTTACCGGAAAAGTTTTCAACAACATTGGTGAAAACTTCGGGTGGACGGCAACGGGTGACCTCTGGTTTCAGGGATACCGTGCCGGTGATTTTATCGTTAACGGACGCATTTTCAAGGATTTTGCCACTTCCCGCAGAGGAATGATAACATGGGATGCCACTGCTGCTATAGCCAGTTATACACCATCATTCTGGTACGACAGATGGGGCTCGAACAACTTCTCATGGTCGCTGGATAATGGAAGAGAGTTCAGGATGACAGCCGGGTCTTCGCTGCTCTGGCCCGGGCGCAGCCTCAGCCTGAAGTTCAATTATGCCATCATAGATAACTTTATCTACATGGGCAACGATGCCACTCCTGCCCAGCATGAGGGCGGACTGTCCGTTGCAGCCCTTTCGCTCAGGAAAGACCTTGTTTTCTGGAAGTTCCACTGGGATAACACCGTGCTGCTGCAGACAAGCTCCAACAGTGACGTCCTGAGCCTTCCCCTGGTAACTGCCCGGAGCGCATTCTTCTTTGATCATTTATTCAAGTTCGAATCAACTGGCGGGGAGCTTTATTTTCAGCTAGGGGCTGAAGCTATGATACATACCTCCTATTACGCCATGGGTTATATGCCTGCCACTGGCAGATATTTTAGCCAGTCTGACACTGAAATAGGTAACTATCCGTTTATCAACGTTTTCGTGGATCTGAAGGTAAAACGTACCAGGATCTTCGTAATGTTTGACCATGTTGCCGCCGGTTTGTTGGGATACGACTATTTTCTGATACCCGATTATCCTTTGAATGTCAGGATGTTACGGGTTGGCTTCGCCTGGACTTTCTATGATTAAAAAAAAGTGTTATCTTTGCACCGAAAACATTTCCTGAATTGGATTGTTTAATTGTCGGACCAATATATTAGATATTGAGGAAATTTATTTCGTTCTTATTCATTGTTATTCTGTCAGTCTTCTCCTGTGAAAAGGAGAGCAGAAGGGTTGATACTGTTCCAGTGCCACCCCGTGATCTTGATGCAATCCTCGCCGACGGCAAGATCAAAGCGGTGACGAACATTAACCAAACGAGCTACTTCATCTACAAAGGAGAGCCGATGGGCTTTCATTTCGAATTACTCAAGCGTTTTGCCGATCACCTTGATCTTGAGCTTGAGATAATTGCACGAAATGATATTGATGAAGCTCTGGAGCTGCTCCAGGATGGTGAAGCTGACCTGGTAGCCGTAGGGCTGTCAGTAAGTTCCGACCGCAAGGAGATGATGCGTTTCACTGAACCTATCATGCAGTCTGGGGAGTTGCTGGTGCAGCGCAAACCCAACGGCTGGTATAAGATGTCAGAAGAAAGCATCGATCAGATCCTGTTAAGGAACCCGGTTGATCTCGCGGGAAAGACTGTCTATGTCCAGAAAGGTTCATCATATGCCCAGAGGCTGTATGCGCTTGAGCGCGATTCAGCCATTGACATCGGCATAATTGAGGTGCCCTATGACGCTGAGGAGCTTGCTCATCAGGTGTCACGCGGTGAGATAGAGTACACCGTCTGCGATGACTACATGGTAAACATCATCGGATCACTCCATAGCGAACTCGATTTTGGCACTTCTGTCAGTCCTCCGCTCGACATAGCCTGGAGTGTGCGCAAGGATGGCAGTGACGCCCTCCTTAAAGAGCTGAACAGCTGGATAATGGGATTTACAACCACGAGGGAATATGCCCGTCTGGAGAGAAAATATTTCAGCGGTAGCCGTCCTGCCTACATTGCCGGATCGGAATACGCTTCCACTCAGACCGGCAAGGTGTCTCCGTTTGACGAGATAATAAGGCATTACAGTGATTCGATAGGGTGGGACTGGCGGCTTGTGGCTGCGCTCATCTACCAGGAATCAAGGTTTAATCCGTCAGTTACATCACCGCGCGGTGCTTACGGCCTTATGCAGGTTATGCCTGAGACAGGCAGGCACTTCGGGCTTGATATCACCAGGTCTGTTGAAAACAACGTCTATGCAGGTGTTAAATACCTGAGACTGCTGAATACAATATTCAATGACAAGGTACCCAACCCGGATGAGAGGGTTAAGTTTATCCTTGCCTCATATAATGCGGGGCACGGTCATATTCTCGATGCAATAAGACTCGCTGAAAAGAACGGCCTTGACCCGGGTAAATGGGATGATAATGTTTCGATTTACCTTGAGCGCAAGTCTGACCCGGTTTACTACGGTGACCCTGTAGTGAGGTACGGCAGACTTAAAGAGGGCGTATACGTTAATGCGTATGTTGATGACATACTCGAGCGCTACGAGCACTACAAAAACATTAAGTAAGGCAAGAGGCAATAGGCAGTAGGCAGTAGTCAACGGTCTCCAGTCGACAGTCTTCAGTCGGCAGTCAGTCATTAAATATTGTTAATCAATGACATAATGTTTGCCAATTGTGGATTGCAGACTGTGGACTGAAGACTATTTATGTACCCGGCGTATGAATTCCTCCACCTCGGGTACGCCTCCCTGGTAAACAAGATAACCGTTGTAAGGCTCGCGGTCGGTGATCTCACCGTTGACCGGTGTTAGCATGATCTTCTTCACCTCCTCAAGGTCATCTGTCTGGCCCAGCGCCCAGCCCAGCTTCGCCCAGGCCACCTCAGGCAGCATGTTCCCAAGCGGAATAACCCCTTTTGCCATCATATCGCGTCCGGTCTCATATACGAACATGTGTACGTATCCCCAGATCGTCTGCAGTGTCATGTAAACAGCCACGTTTTCCTTCTGGGCACGCTCCAGTGCCGGGTACAGCTCCCTGTTGACATGACCCAGTCCCAGTGCCCACTATAATTATTCCCTTGTACCCCATGTCGATGAGCGAATGAAACATCTCTACCTTCATGTGAGGGTAGAAATAGATCATCGTCACATTCTCGTTGAAGTACGGCATTATAGTCACATTGCGGTCCTTTCGCCGCGGGTTGTAATCGGGTTTCATGGGCTTCACCTCTCCGCGCCTGACCGTTGCCACCGGTATATCGCCGATGGTTCTGAAGGTCGACCTGTACGAGCTGTGCATTTTGCGGACCCTCGTTCCGCGGTGAAGGAACCCGTATTCATCGCTTGTTGGGCCGAACATGCACACCATCACCTCGGCGATGTCGCCGTGACCTGCTGCTGTTGTGGCATGTATCAGGTTCAGGGCGGCATCTGATGATGGCCTGTCGGATGAGCGCTGTGACCCCACCAGTATTATCGGTACGGGAGGATTCTGCACCATGAATGACAGGGCTGCAGCAGTATGATGGAGCGTATCGGTGCCATGACCTATCACGATGCCGTCAATACCTTCCTCAATTTCCTTACCGATAGCTTTAGCGAGAATCATGTACTGGTCAGGACCCATGTTCTCGCTGAAGACGCCAAAGAGTTTTTCAGTGTGTATGTTGCATACGTCGGCCAGCTCAGGTACGGCGCCGTACAGCTCGCCAGGCGAAAAGGCGGGGATCACAGCCCCGGTGCGGTAGTCGAGCCGCGAGGCAATTGTGCCGCCGGTCCCCAGGAGTTTCACATTGGGTTTATCATCGGAATAAGGAAACTCTTTTTCCGGGATCTTATAATTGGCCTTATTGTAGCCCGTCTCAGTCATCCTGGTGATTGTGGTGATGTCAATCCCGATGTTATAACCACTCTCTATCTTGATCACAATATGAAGATCATCATTGTTCTCAGCCCTCGGCAGCACGGTACCGCGGAAGAGGCCACGCGTAGTCTCGATATCCGCCTGTCCCCAGACACGCACATTATACTTCTTCAGCACCCTGAGGGCTTCGCCGTTATATCCCTGAAATGAATCTTCCGTCATCTTGTTTGGTCTGATGCCTCCAGAATTTCTGTTATCTCTTTTCTTACGTCGGCCAGCCGCAGTGTCGCGATGGCTTTAGTGTGTATCTGCCCCATTATCCAGTCGATGGATGATACGCTCCTGCCGTCATAACATATTTTGGCAAATTTTCTGTCCAGGTCCCTGACCCGGGCTTTGATCTGTTCCATTGGTTCGGGTTTGCAGCCCGTCGCAGCAAGGATCTTTTCAAAATCCGGCTGAGGTGTTTCAACAACTTGCGGAAGCATCAGCCTTGCAACGGGCAGAAGCATTTTCTTCCTGCTTAAGAATTCAAACAGATCGTACAACCTTTCGTAGCTAAATCCCGGAGCTACTTTTCCCCGGCCTTCAAGGTTCCGAAAACGGTGCCCAAGTATTATTCCTGCTTCACGGCGATCAAAGCCCAGTTCGTCACCTGCGCGTTCGATAAGCGCCACCAGGTTCTTGCTTAAAAGGTAATGCCATGTATCTTCAGGCAAGCCCCATTCTTTCATCTGACGGAAGCGCAGAGCAATTTCCTTTGGCTGATTTTTTGCCAGCCTTTCAAGCATTTCTGATGTCACAGGAAGTGGCTGTAAATCAGTATCAGGATACATACGGTCCCGGCCCGGCAGTACCCGTTCGAACATTGTTGTTCCGTCTGCAAAAGCCTTGCGTGTCTCATTTGGAACTCCTTCCAGGGCAAGGCGCATGCGCTCATCAACAGTCTCGATGGCTGTCGGGATGTCTTCCTCCGGCCCCCACAGTATTATCTGCGCATCATCTTCGGAGGCAGAGAGCCAGATGGCCACCTCAGGAAAGAGGCTGTTGAAGTTTCGGTCCCCGATCTCCTCGGAGTGAATCATATTGGGCTTTTCGATACAGGCTATCACTTTCAGCCTGTCGCTTATCTCATCGGCAAAGACCTGTCCCGGCTGGGTGAAGTGAGACAGTATGCCACGGCAGCCAGGGAGGTTTAGCGCAATGACCTTCTCTCGCCTGTCAAGAGCTGCACGCACAGGAGCAAAATGAAAATGATCTTCAGATTCTGTTATCTCCCTGCTTTTAAGTTTCCAGGCTCCGGGATCAGGGATGATTTTTTTCAGCCTGCTCCGGATTTTCAGCAGGGCATACTGTCTGAAAGCTTCATTATGAGACAGTTCAGGTATCCATTTTATATGAGCCACGCCCTTTATCTCCGCACGGTTGCCGCCTTCACAGCTTACATTCACATCCTCGCGTGCGGCGCCAATGCCCGTCCGCACCTTGCCGGTGCTGCGGTTGAGAAAGCGGATATATTCAGCAGCCTCAGCCAGTTCGTCGGGCGTAAGGCAATCGGGGTAGGTTACCGTCTCTATCAGGGGCATGCCCAGGCGGTCAGTCTTGTATATTCTTTTGTGCCCTATGTCCGAAATCTCCCGGCAGGAATCCTCCTCGAGGCTTAACTGTATCAGGCGCACCTTTTTGTTTTTCAGCTGCAGTTCACCCTCGACGCTCACAATGGCTGAGCGCTGAAAGCCTGTGGGAATACTGCCGTCGAGGTACTGTTTACGTGTTATGTGCACCTCTCCCACAATGTTCATCCTGGCAGCCAGGGCGATGCTGATGGCTATCTCGAGAGCCACATGATCAATAGGGAAGGGTGGCGTGTCATCGACCTCATACGTGCATGCCGTCCTGTTGTTGATACGGTAGGTTATCTCCTTGCGTGTTCTGAACTCCATGAGTGCCGTGCCATCATAGACACCCATTTCACTGAGGGTCGGCCTCATATGACGGATAACCTCAGCATCGTACTCCTCGTGACCGTGGTATATGCCTGCCGGACAGCGGCAGAAAAGCTTACTGCGGGTTTTAAGCTGCTGATGTACCTCAAGGCCTGACTTGAAACCAATCCGCTTATAATCATTAAGCGTTGCATCTTTCCGGCTGACATAGCCTGTCTCCTCCCTGGTGCGCTCATAATTATTTTTTGGATCAAAGCCGGTCATCTCAGTCAGTGTTCTTTCTGCAAGTTAAGCAGAAGCTGTGAGATTCGGAGATGCAGAATTGAAGAAAGTTTGCGCAACTTTTTCTATGGCCTTACTTTCTTATCAGGGGCTTAAAAATATGTTCATTTTGTTGTCCGGTGATTTACAAAATCAACAACAAAACCTAAAAATGTCATTTGCATTAAAAGCCCTTAAATTGAGAGTAACTTAATATTATTAAGCAGGTAATATGCAGATAATCAATCGTATCGTATTGCTTTCACGGGCGTTATCCTTGCAATCAGCTGCGAAGGAATGAGAAGCATGAGAATGATTACAGCCATCGTTCCGGCATTGAGCAGTATTATATGGAGGGGATCGAGGTTTATGGGGACGCTTTTAAGGTAATAAGAGGCAGGGTCGAGTGCGAATACTTCCGTTTTCTGCTGTAGCAACGCCAGTCCAAGCCCTATGATGTTTCCCCAGAAAAGCCCCTTTGCCGTGAGCCATGCAGCCTGGTAGAGAAACACACTGCGGATCAGCCTGTTGTTTGCACCCATTGCCTTCAGGATGCCTATCATATTCGTCTTTTCCAGAATAAGTATCAGAAGCCCGGAGATCATGTTGAAGCCGGCGACAAGTATCATGAGCACCAGGATAATAATTACATTGGTGTCCTGAAATCCCAGCCAGTCAAATATCTGCGGATACCTTCCCCGTATATTGGTCACTTTTACCTGGTCCTCTCCTTCAGCAATACGGTAGCCCACTGCATCGTTCACGACCTCCGTCATAAGGTCAAGCTCGTCAAAATCGTTTATGAAGATCTCAAAACCGCTCACCTGGTCTGCCTCCCATCCGTTGAGCCTCCTTATGTGATCGATGTCGCAGAAAAGGTAGGTCTTGTCAAACTCCTCCAGGCTGGTTTCATAAATGCCTGTAATTGTGAACTTGCGCATTCGCGGAGGATCCTGAACAAAAAACATCGAGAATAAGTCGCCGAGCTTCAGTCCCAGCATGTCGGCTATTTTCTTTGAGATCAGGACATTGTCGGTTCGGGCAGTATCACTGATCCTTACAACTTCTCCTTCCACAAGGTTGGAGGAGAAGAAGCTCCAGTCATAATCGCTGTCAATTCCCTTCAGTACTACTCCCTGGATATTGTCTTCCGTCTTTATGATACCTGCCTTGGTGGCATATACCTGGATTGATTTTATGCCGGGGTGATTGATGATCTTCTCGACAAAAGGCTGGTTTGAGCTGATGGGTACTGTCTCGTACGACAGGTTGGCGTCCCAGTTGACAACCTGTATATGTGCCGCGAAGCCGGCGATCTTATCGCGAATCTGTTGTTTGAAACCTGTCAGGATGGCGACGGCAAGGATCATAACTGCCAGTCCCAGTGCAATGCCTATGATTGCAATAACATTTACAGGGCGCGAGAAGGCAGTATCCTGGCTGCGTTCTTTTATGAGGCGACGGGCTATAAATGTTCCGGTTGACATCGGGACAAAATTAAGAATTAAGAGTTAAGAATTATGAATTAAGAATTGGGGTGGAGTTTTTGGGTCATGGTTTTCTTTATTGACCCGATAATTTTCAACAATTCATCAAGATCAAGCATTAAGCTTGCGGCTTCTTGATTTTCAATTAAATCTAAATCCCGTAGAAGCTTCAACCAGAAGATTGTTTCACGACATTCTTTGTATGCAATCCCAATTTTTGCCAAAAAATCTTTCTCAGACTGTCCACCGACTGCTTCCTCAATATTTGCTGCTATTGATGTCCCACTTTTCAGGATTTGGCGCGACAGCTCAAATTCGTTTTTATTCTTTTTAAGTGAAAGAGATAATTTGACAATCTTAAGCGCCAGGGCATAGCTCTTGTCAGCTACCACATTATCCTTCATCACCTTAACCCTTCACATTCTTAATTCTTAATTTATAATTTTTAATTCCTGATCTACCCGTCCGGGGTAAACTTTAAGCGCCTCTGCGAGGGTCTCCATTGCAAGACGGAGGTCATCGATCTTAAGGACATAAGCTACTCTTACCTCATCCTTGCCGGCGCCAGGGGTGAAATAAAATCCGGTTGCAGGTGCCAGCATGACGGTCTGGTTATTATGGCTGAAATCCTGCAGCAGCCACTGGGCGAACTTGTCGGAGTCATCAATGGGAAGCCTGACAACAGTGTAAAATGCTCCCTTCGGAAGGGGGCAATAAACACCCGGCATGCTGTTCAGCGCTTTGACCATGAAATCCCTGCGTGCAATATATTCGTTGTAAACCTCGTCGAAGTACTCCTTCGGTGTTCCGATGGCCGCCTCGGCAGCAATCTGTCCCAGCTCCGGCGGGCAAAGGCGGGCCTGGGCGAACCTGAGAGCAGCGGTGAGCACCTCCTTATTACGCGTTATCAGTGCACCGATGCGCACACCGCACATACTGTACCGTTTGGAAACCGAGTCAAGCAGGATAACGTTCTCATCAACACCTTCGAGTTCCATGGCTGAAAAGTGTTCCTCCCCGTAGCAGAACTCCCTGTAAACCTCATCAGACAGGAGGAAGAGATCATGCTTCTTTATGATATCGCGCAGCTGCATCAGCTCATTGCGGGAATAAAGCGAACCTGTGGGGTTATTGGGATTGCATACCAGGATGGCCCTGGTGCGGGGTGTGATCTTCTTTTCGATCTCGCTGATTGAAGGAAGGGCGAAATCATTCTCAATATAGGTTCTGACGGGAACAATTGTAACTCCGGCAGCAGTTGCAAAACCGTTATAATTGGCGTAGAACGGTTCGAAGGTTATCACCTCTTCGCCCGGGTTAAGGCACGCCATGAAAGCAAACAGCACTGCTTCCGACCCTCCGGTGGTGACTATGATCTGTTCGTGGGTTATGTTTACCCCATATTTACGGTAGTTATCCAGCCAGTTTGCGGCGGTAGGATTCATTGCCTGCCGAATGGGTGTATTCAATGACTTTCAGGTCCATGTTCCTGAGTGCATTTAAAGCAATCTCCGGGGTGCGGATATCAGGCTGTCCGATATTCAGATGGTACACTTTTCTGCCCTTGCGCTTGGCTTCCTCGGCATATGGAACAAGCTTACGTATGGGCGATGCAGGCATTTTACCGGCTTTCTCAGAGATCTTTGGCATGTCAGTATTCTGTTATAAAATCCTTGTGATAACGAAGCGCAAATGTATTCAAATTCACCCTATCATTGTATGATTTAAGGCATAAGAAGAGGCTGTTTTTCCGAAATGGCAACAAAATGTTAATTTTGTGCGCTTGCTGACCGTGTTGGCGAACAGCATTAAACGAAAACAATAACCGGCAATCCTCCCGGGCAAGGGCTTCGGAGGAGACAGTCAAAAATCACAAACTACAACTCAAAAATCGCAAATCGCAAATCTCAAATCAAAATTAAATGGCGGATATACCCTCAAAATATGAACCCGGAGCAGCTGAGAACAGGTGGTACAGTTACTGGATGGAAAAGGGTTTTTTCCACAGCGTACCTGATGGCAGGGAGCCCTACACAATTGTTATCCCGCCGCCGAATGTCACCGGGGTGCTGCACATGGGTCACATGCTCAACAACACGACACAGGATGTGCTTATCAGGCGTGCCCGCATGCTGGGTTTCAATGCCTGCTGGGTGCCCGGCACTGATCATGCAAGCATAGCCACCGAGGCAAAAGTCGTTGCCAAGCTCAGGAGCGAGGGTATTGAGAAAACAGATCTTTCACGGGAGGCGTTTCTTGACCACGCGTGGGAATGGACTAACAAACACGGAGGCATCATACTTGAGCAGCTGAAACGGCTGGGAGCATCGTGCGACTGGGAACGCACCCTCTTCACTATGGACGACGAGAGGTACCGCTCAGTGATAAAGGTGTTCATTGACCTTTATGACAAGGGACTGATATACAGGGGTGTGCGTATGGTGAACTGGGATCCGCAGGCGCGCACTGCCGTGTCTGACGAGGAGGTAATTTATACTGAGGAAAAATCAAAACTGTATTATGTAAGGTATAAGATCGTCGGGGAGGACAACTATGTAATGGTGGCCACCACCAGGCCGGAGACGATCCTCGGCGATACTGCCGTATGTGCCAACCCTGCTGACGAACGTTATAAGCACATGGCGGGCAAGCATGTCATCGTTCCGATGACCGGCCGCGAGGTACCGTTTATCTTTGATCCATATGTTGATCCGGAGTTCGGTACCGGCTCACTGAAGATCACCCCTGCCCATGATATCAATGACTACGAAATCGGGCTGAAGCATAACCTCGAAACTATCGACATCTTTAATGACGACGGAACCATCAGTGAAAGAGCCGGCCTCTTTGTCGGTATTGACCGTTTCGAAGCAAGGAAGCTGGCGGAGCAGGAGCTGACAAGGACGGGCGCCCTTGTAAAGGTTGAGGATTACATCAACAAGATGGGAAGGTCAGAGCGCACACATGCCGTGATCGAGCCAAAACTGTCACTGCAGTGGTTCCTGAGAATGAAGGAGATATCAAAGCCTGCACTTGACGCAGTAATGAATGACACGGTCAGGCTGTTCCCTGACAAGTTCAAGAACACCTACAGGCACTGGATGGAGAATGTTCACGACTGGTGCATCAGCAGGCAGCTGTGGTGGGGTCACCGCATACCTGCATACTATTATAATAATAACGAGTTTGTCGTTGCTGAGACTGCGGAAGAGGCACTTATCAAGGCACGGAGTATCAGCGGCAGGGCAGGACTTGAAATGTCAGATCTGAGGCAGGATGAGGATGTGCTGGATACCTGGTTCTCATCATGGCTCTGGCCTCTTACATGCTTCAACGGTATCAATGAACCTGATAACGAAGACATAAAATACTATTACCCTTCAAACGTCCTCATCACCGCCCCTGAAATCCTGTTTTTCTGGGTTGCCAGGATGATAATTGCGGGTTACGAGTACCGCGGCAGGGAACCGTTCAGGGATGTGTATCTTACCGGACTGGTCCGTGACAAGCAGAAGAGGAAGATGTCAAAATCACTGGGCAATTCCCCTGATCCCATCACCCTGATGGAAAAGTACGGCGCTGACGGGGTGAGAATAGGTATGCTTCTGTGCTCTCCGGCCGGCAATGATCTTCTATATGACGACAGCCTGCCTGAGCAGGGGCGCAACTTCGCGAACAAGATATGGAATGCCTTCCGCCTGGTCATAACCATGGAAACCGATGACAGCATACCTCAGCCGCCGGCAGCAGAAGCGGCAGTAAGGTGGATGGACGCAATAATCAACAGGACGCTGGCCGAGATCGATGAAAGTTTTTCGCGCTACCGGATCTCGGACGCGCTGATGCAGACCTACAAGCTCTTCTGGGATGACTTTTCAGGATGGTATCTTGAGATCATCAAACCGGCCTACGGGAAGCCGATGGACGGTAAGACCCACCGGGATTCACTGCGTATCTTCGAAGCGCTCATGAAGATCATTCATCCCTTCATGCCATTCATCACCGAGGAAATATGGCAGAGGCTTGGTGAGAGAGCCGACGGAAGCAGCATAATGATCGAAAGAATGCCTGAGGCAGGGAAGTTTGATGCCGCCATGCTGAGCCGTTTCGACACTGCCCGTGAGATCGTGAGTGCGGTACGTACAATCAGAAAGGAAAACAATATCCCGAATCGTGATCCCCTTGTTCTCTGTGCAGCAGCCGGATCGACAGGCGGAGAATTTGATGAAGTGATCAGGCGCATGTGCAATCTCTCAGAGATACGTACCGTTACCGGCAAAGTTGAAGGAGCGGTATCTTTCAGGATACATACATCAGAGTTTTTCATTCCTTTCCGGGAAGGGGTTGATCATGAAGAAGAGATAAGGAAGATGGAGGAGGAGCTTACCTATACTGAAGGATTTCTTGCCGCAGTTGTGGCAAAGCTGTCCAATGAGAAGTTTGTCGCAAACGCACCCGGGAAAGTTATTGAACTGGAAAGAAAGAAAGAGGCAGACGCCAGGACCAGGATTGCCACGCTAAAAGAAAGTCTCGCATTGCTCGGAAGGAAATAACCTTTCAGGATCACTGTTTCATTACGGCATAGCTGCCATCTTCACCTGTCACCGCCTGCCAGCCGTCATTAAGTATCAGGTGCCATCCGGCTCCGGAAATATGATTACGGTCAATCTTTATGTCCCTTGCGCTTATACGCAATGAATGCAGGTCGTTTGTCAGGAGGGCGCCGCCCTCATCAACAGCCAGTCTTCCCCAGTTGTCTGATACGCGCAGACGCTCATACAGGGTACCGAGAGAATCCAGGAAGTTTATGTCTTCAGGCTCAAAACTGAAATTAGGGCTCTCCAAAGTGACTGTCACCACCGGTTTTTCAAAGAAAACAGAAACAACCTTGCCGGTCCGTTCATTGATCATTGCCTCGCGCTCACTCTCCTCAGTCCTGATGGCCTGCACATCATAGTTCATTGCAAGTGAACCGGCAATATCGCGGCACACTTCCGGAAGGGCTACGTTGTAGGCTTCGCGGGCAGCCCTGCCAAGATCAAAATCTGACTGTTGTATCTGCCTGAAATCGAATCCGGTATCGTTCAGAAGTGTGGCGTACAGTGCACCGTGCACAAATCCGTATCCTGATGCATAGGAGGTATTCTTATAAATCCTGTCAAGGTATTCAAGTATCCTTCCCCGCATATCGTCAATGTTATCAGTGCACAGTTTTATATAGGTGAAGGTTGTCAGGCCTTCATAATTTTCGAACTTATTCTCATCGGCGATGGCTTCAGGGAACAGTTCGCGCCGTGCACCTCGGAAGATAAGAGCATCGCGTATGGCCTGCCTGCGTGCCTCGCCTGTTGCTCCGATGGCGCTTGAAAGGGCTTTCCATTCAAGCTTCAGGTAGAACCTTGTATTTTTATCATTCAGGTGCCTGGTATTGAATGTCGATGGCTTAAGGTCATGTCTTTCCTGGTAGCAGTGAAAGAGGCTGTGAACGGTACGGGCGGTAATCCTGTAGCTGTCTTCCGTGTCAGGCAGGGGAACCATTGCGTACCTGGTGCCGCCGAACTCGATCACATTATTTGTAATAAGCCTTTCCCTTGGCAGCACCCCTGTGAAGATGCCCTCCCTGGCCTTCAGAATGCCGTTGGAATCGGCAACATTTGCATAAATTCCCCGGCTGAGGTTGTCGACGAACATGACTGGGCCATACAGATTCTCTCCCCACAGATTACCGTTGTCCCTGTTGCAAATCTCCTCGACTGACTTAAAGTACTCACCGGCTTTCTGCACAGAGAACCATTCCAGCCCTTCATTCCTGTCGCAGGAAGATAGAATTATAATGGCGGCAATAATGATCAGCTGTTTCATCGGGCTTTGCACAGGCATCAAAAATATGAAAAAAACGGTTAGGGGTACCGGTGAGCATCATTCCCGGAACTCAATAATGACAAAGGTGTTGTTTTTTACATCTTTAAATTTTTACATTTGTCCGCTGTCAGAAAAAAGCAAATAATGAATAATGACATACTTATGAGCCGCAATGAGCTGGTGCAGTTTCTCAGAAAACCTGCGGACCAGTTCACTTCAGACGATATCATCAGGTTTATTGAAACGAAGGGCATAAAGATGGTAAACTTCAGGTACGCAGCTGATGACGGCAAGCTGAAGTCCCTGAATTTCGTACCCTACAGCCGTGATCATCTGGCTGCCATCCTCACTGCCGGTGAGCGTGTTGACGGTTCGAGCCTCTTTTCATTTGTTGAGGCAGGGTCAAGCGACCTGTATGTGATGCCCAGGTACCGGACGGCCTTTGTCAATCCTTTCTCGCAGTCGCCAACACTTGAAATTCTGTGCTCATTCTATAATTCAGAGGGCAAGCCCCTCGAAAGCTCTCCCGAGTATATTTTGCGTAAAGCCATAAAGCGGTTTCAGGAAGCCACCGGCTATACGATCAGGGCGCTTGGTGAGCTGGAGTACTATGTGAAGTCTGCAACCGATGAGCTTTATCCTCTCTTTGACCAGAAGGGTTATCACCAGTCGAAGCCTTTCTCCAAGTTCGAGGATCTTCGCGTGGAAGCTCTTGAGCTGTGTGCAAGGGCAGGTTGTCATATCAAGTACGGACATTCGGAAGTAGGAAGTTTTTCAAAGGAAGGCAATGACTATGAGCAGCATGAGATAGAGTTTCTTCATGTGCCCCTTGATGAAGCTGTTGAACAGTTGCTTATTGCCAAGTGGATACTGCGTATGCTTGGTTTCAAATACGGTGTTGAGATCAGCTTTGCGCCCAAGATAACTGTCGGAAAAGCAGGATCGGGGATGCATATCCACATGCTGCTTGAGAAGGATGGCCGTAACATGATGATCGAGGACGGTCATTTAAGCAATACGGCGAAAAAAATGATTGCAGGAATTCTTGATCTCAGCAAAGGTCTGACAGCTTTCGGGAATACAATACCCACTTCGTACCTGAGGCTGGTGCCCCACCAGGAGGCCCCCACGAATATCTGCTGGGGCGACCGTAACCGGTCAGTGCTTGTCAGGGTGCCACTGGGCTGGCTGGGCGCCTCACAAATGATCCATGATGCCAATCCTGCCGAGCAGGCAGGCGGTGAAGAAAAGATCTCAAGGCAGACGGTGGAGCTGCGTTCACCTGACGGCTCTGCAAATATTTACCTGCTGATGGCAGGCCTCGCCGTTGCGATACAGCATGGGCTTGAAATGCCTGGGGCCCTTGAAATGGCAGACAGGCTCTATGTCAATTACAATATCTTCAAAGAGAAGGAAAAGACAGCGCAGAAAAAGCTTGAATCACTTCCTGCCTCATGCTGGGACTCGGCAGAGGCGCTGCTGAGCCTCAGGCATCACTTTGAAAAAGACGGGATCTTCCCGGCAGGAGTGATAGAGAGTGTTGCCAGGAAGCTGAAGGCATACAATGACCAGAAACTGAGCGAAGAGCTGTACGGCAACAACGAGGCTATCGCGAAGCTGGTGAAGCAGCATCTGCACTGCGGTTAGAATGATTTAAAGTCAGCTCTTTTCCCTCAGCTCGGCGGTGGCTGCCTTTATGCTCACATTCAGCTCAAAGCCCACGAGCAGAGCCAGGGAGTTCAGGTAAAGCCATATCATCAGGACAATAAGCGTTCCGATACTGCCGTACAGTTTATTCCACTGGCCGAAGTTGTTGGCGTAGGCAGAGAAACCCAGGGAAGTAATTATGAAAAGGGCAGTGGCCAGTATTGACCCCGGCGAAATGAACCTGAAGTCCTTCTTCTTTGCCGGAACCAGATAGTATAATGCTGAGATTGCCAGGAAAAGTATCACGACTATCAGTATCCATTTGAATATCATCACGATGTAGAACACGAGGTTGATACGAAGCACCCCTATTTCCACGAGGTTATCGACCACCGACCGGTTGAGGAGGATGAGTGTCCCTGCGATTGTGAACATCATAAGGATTGATAGCAGGAGAAAGACTGCAATCTTTCTCTGCTGCAGCCAGGTGCGGCTCTGGAAACCGTGGGCCGTGACGTTGAACGCATGCATCAGCGCGTGTATCCCGTTAGTGGAAAAAATAATAGTGGCAAGGAACATCAGAACAAGCAGTCCGCCGCTGCGGTTGGTGACAGCATCAACGATTGATTCCTCCAGGTAGCTGTATGCATTTACAGGCAGGATATTTTCAAACAGTTTTAAGAGTTCGGTCTGAAAATTGGGAAGAGGGATAAAGGGTATGAGGGTAAAGAGGAAAATTGCTGCCGGCAGCAATGCCATCAGCATGTTGAATGCAATTGATGACGCCCTTGTAACCAGCACTCCGCGGCCGAAGAGGCCTTTTACAGCCAGTTTTACAACCATGTCGAGGGGAGCGCCGTCAAACCCGGGCAAGACAGACTTAGTGATCTTTTTTGTTTTTATGCTTATGGTCTCCCTGGTGTTCATACAGGTGATCAGTAAGCCTTCAGGCTCATGTCAAGACTGTTAATATGATGTGTAAGAGCTCCGATTGAAATAAAATCAACTCCGCACAGGGCATAGTCCCTGACATTTTCCAGGTTGATCCCTCCGGATGATTCCGTTTCGGCAGCATTGCCGATAAGCTTGACGGCTTCAACTGTCATAGGTATTGTAAAATTATCAAGCATTATACGGTCAACGCCCGAAGCCGCGAGGATCTCACTCACCTCCCTGAGGTTACGTGACTCCACCTCTATCCTGAGAGAAAGGTTATTCTTCTTCAGGTACTCTTTTGTACGGTTTATTGCTGTTGTTATCCCTCCGGCAAAGTCGGTATGATTATCCTTAAGCATGATCATGTCGTAGAGTCCCATGCGATGGTTTGTTCCTCCGCCGAGACGCACGGCCTCCTTTTCAAGGAACCGCATCCCGGGCGTTGTTTTGCGTGTATCGGTTATCCTGGCCTTTGTGCCCCGGACCTTTTCCACATAGAGGGCTGTGGCTGTGGCAATGCCGCTCATGCGCTGCATTATGTTCAGCACGAGGCGTTCCGAGCGCAGCAGTGAATGCATGTTTCCTTCCGCGGTAAGCGCAATATCACCGAAGCTGATGTGATCGCCGTCCTTGAAAAATGTTTCGATTTTCAGTGAAGGATCTGTTATCCGGAAAACTTCCTGCGCTGCCCTTATGCCGGCAATGATCCCGCTCTCCTTGATAAGGAGTCTGGCACGGCCTTTAGCTGATGCGGGAATACAGGCAAGTGAACTGTGGTCACCCTCTCCGGTGTCTTCTTCAAGTGCGTGGCGTATTAATGCCCGGAGCTCATTATCACTCATTGTCAGGTTCGATCCGTATCTGATGAATCAATGGGTTACCATCAACCTTCTTCAGAAGAAAATAAACGCGGAAACGACCCTTATCGGTCTCAAGGATGGCAATTGCATACTGGGCATCACCCTTTGCACCCTGGTGCCTGATAACAAACTCACGTGTACGGTAACGGGTGAAGAAATCCTTGAGAATGCTTTCTGCAACACTCTTGCTGTAAAAGTCCTCCTTGTCCGGAATCACCAGCTCAACAGTGCTGTTGAGGTATTCGGAGAGACCTGCAGCATTGCCTGACCGGAAGGCAATAGAAATGCCTGCGGGTACACTGGGTTGCTCCTGAACTGCAAGAAAGAGCATAAGAATAAATAACAATCCTGCAGAGGTGAATAACTTCTTCTTCATTTTAATTCCTTTTTGCGCTACAAATAAGGACTAGCAAATTTAATTAATAATATCAAAAATTGAACCACTTTTATTTATGCGTCTCCTGCAGGCCGGTTTATAAGGCCTTAATTGCTATATTTGCCTGACTCAACTTAATTAGCAGGATAGATGAAGCTGGTACTCCTTGTGACCGGAAAGACAGACCAGTCCTGGATAAAAGAAGGTGTTGCCGAATATGAGAAGAGAATCTCCAGGTATGCACGCTTTGAGTTGATAACCTTGCCGGATATTAAGAATCCCGGGAACAGGTCTTCTGCCGCGGTGAAGGAGAAAGAGGCGGAGAAAATGCTTTCTGCGTTTAAGAGCGATGATCATGTGGTGCTCCTCGATGAGCAAGGAAAGAGGTATTCCACCACGGCACTGGCGGCCTACCTGCGCAGTGCGATGATGTTACCCAGGAAAAGGATCGTTTTTGTTGTCGGGGGCCCGTGGGGATTCCATCAGAGCGTCAGGGAGAGGGCAGATCATCTCCTCTCACTCTCAGACCTGACCTTTTCGCACCAGGTGGTACGATTATTGTTCGCAGAACAGCTTTACAGGGTGCTGTCGGTGATTGCCGGTGACCCTTACCATCATGAAGGATAATATGTCAGGCCGACTGAAAGACATAAGGACAGTCTTCATTGCAGCTCTTATTGCAGCTGCCCTCGCAGTATCATCAGACTATCTCTATTTCAGCAATGTTGAATGGAGGTACCGCACTTCGCGTCTTGACAAAAAGCTGACTGAAAAAGAGCTGAAGGCTGAACGCCTTCTCTCGGACATGGAAGCGCAGCTTAATGAAAACAATGGTGATCCGTCACTCTTTTTTCACAACAGCACAGGATCCGGCGCTCTTGAAGATGGCATCGCACTTCTTGTCTATAAAGACAACAGGATAGCATACTGGTCCGATAACAGTATTGCATTTCCTCTTTCCTACGAGGCGGGGTTTGATAATCATAAACCGGTGTTTTTCAGTAATGGCTGGTTCATTCCTGTCCGCAGGGAATATCAGAACCTTGATATGCTGGCACTGATTAAAGTCTACATGCAGTATCCTATCGGGAACAAATACCTCAGATCCGGTTTTCCCGGACAGTTCATGCTGCCCTCCGCAACGCAGATTACTTTCGATGAGACAAGGTCTTCCTTCCTTGTAAACGGCATCGAAAAGGAGTTTCACTTTGGTCTTGTATTCCCGGAGAAAAAGCCAAATACACCTTTTATTATCATCCCTGTCTTTTTCTGGCTGATCTTCCTGATGCTTCTCATACGGCTCATTGTGCTGGCCGATGATTGGCATGGTCGCCGGGTGAAAAAGACAATACTGCTTCCAGCGGGCCTTGCAGCATTGCTGCTGGTTTATATCGTCATACTGTTTACCGGACTGCCGCCATCTGTAAGATCAACGGAGCTTTTTTCGCCTTTCCTATGGTCCGCCGGCAGGTTTCTGCCATCTGTAGGCCACATGACTTTATTAGGCCTTATTCTTGTCTTTGGCCTGAATATCCTTTTAAGGAAGGAATACTTCAATTCACCTGTAAAAGGTACCAGTCTGAGTAGTCTAGCCGGTCCGGCAGCCCTGCTGGTTTCCGGATTTATTTTTTTCCTTGCAGGTGAGGCACTGTTCAGGGATCTTGTCCTCAATTCCGCAATAAACTTTGAAGCATATAAGATAATTGACCTCAGCTTTATGAGCCTCGCCGGCTTTCTTTCAATATTGCTGATATTGTCAATACCGCTGTACTTTTTTCTGAGGGCGTACAGAATGATGGCCGGGATATCACTCAGGCTAAACCTTGCAGTCACCGCCGCTGCATCACTGATCCTGCCGGTTGCCTGCCTGACTGTGTCGGACTGCAGCTTCTGGGGCATACTGTGTATTGTTCTTTTTGCCTGCACAACCCTGTTATGGCGGCGCAAATCCTATTCCATGCTGACGCTTATTGCAGCCTATGCCGGTATTGCAGGAATCTTCTCGACAGCTCTGGTGATAAAATATTCTGTTCTGAAGGAGGAGCAGAATTTAAAGGTTATGGCAATATCCCTGGCAAATGATAACGATATGGTTGCCGAGGATATGCTCATTGACCTGTGGCCGGTTCTTAAAAATGACACTTCCCTGGCGGCGATGATGGGCAGGGAACAGTTTTCTGACGCTGACATCAGCAGTGTTTACAGGTACCTGGAGGATAAGTACTTTAACGGGTACTGGGAGAATTACGACCTGAATATAGTTATTTGCCGCGATGATTCCCCGCTGATGATAGCTTCCTCAAGATCACCGGCAGACAATTGCTTCGACTTTTTCAATGAAAGACTTAAGAATGAGGGCGATACAATAACAGGAACAGGATTCTGGTTCATGCACAACCAGGGTGGCCGGGCTTACTACTTTTCAAGGCTCTTTTATGAAAACCCTCCTGCGCGCACTAACGGTCTCTTCATTGAGCTTGTAAGTCATATTGAGTCATATCTCGAGGGTTATCCGGAACTTTTGCTTAACGCAGCCCATCAGAGGTTCCCGAGGCTCAGCAATATTTCCTACGCAAAGTATTACGACAGCACACTGGTGTTAAGATCAGGCGATTATCCCTATGATAATAAGATTGTTCCCGGGAAATCTGACAGCGACTACCGGTTCATGAATGTCAACGGCTACAAGCATCTCTACTACAACCTCGGGGATATGACCCTGGTCATAACTTCAAAGTCTGTCAAACCCCTTGACAGGATTATCACCTTCGCCTACCTGTTTGTAGTAACCCTACTGTTTGCCTTTCTCCTGCTGCTCATTTTCATACCCCATCCCGGCGAACTGTTAAGGTTTGACACCTTCAAACGCCGCCTACAGCTGGCATTCGGGGCAGTACTTTCCGTCGTCTTCATAATAATTATAATAGGAGCCCTGATTCTGACCACAAATCAGTTCAGGAACAATCATAACCGGATACTGGAGGAAAAAACCCTCTCCATATCAATAGAGCTTGACCATAAGCTTTCAGGCGAGCAAAGCCTTGAGGGATGGAGCACTCCGGATTATCCTTCACTTAATTATCTCCTCGTGAAGTTTTCAAATGTCTTTATGACGGACATTAACCTATACTCACCGTCAGGAGCTCTTCTGGCCACTTCGAGACCGGAAGTCTTTTCCCGGAATTTAGAGGGAAACATGATCAATCCTGACGCCTACGGGATCCTCCTGGAGAAGGAAAAGAACGAATACATTACAGAAGAACACATAGGCGGATTGAATTATCTTTCTTCATATATGTCATTTTACAACCAGGACAATAAACTGCTTGCCTATATCAATCTTCCGTATTTTACGATGGAGAACCTCCTGACCGGCGAAATATCAAATCTTGTTGTCACCCTCATCAACTTCACTCTTCTGCTGCTGATGATCATGATGTGGCTCGCCGTCTTCCTGAGCGAAAGGATCACATCGCCCTTAAAACTGCTTCAGCAGGCTATGGCTTCCGTGAAATACGGGAAAAAGAACAAGCCTATCGATTACGGCAGCCGTGATGAGGTGGGTGAGCTTGTCAAACAGTACAACAGGATGATTGACGAACTGGAGGACAGTGCAGACAAGCTGGCACGCAGCGAACGTGAGATGGCCTGGCGGGAGATGGCAAGACAGATAGCCCATGAGATAAAGAACCCTCTTACCCCCATGAAGCTGAATGTGCAGCAGCTTTTCAAATGGTGGAATGACAGGGCTCCTGACTTTGAGGGCAAGCTCAGTACCTTTACTGATAATCAGATTGAGTACATTGACAACCTGTCGAATATTGCGACAGCCTTTTCATACTTTGCCAGGTTACCCGATGCAGACCCGGCTGAGGTGAACGTGGTTTCCCAGCTGAAAACTTCCCTTGAGATGTTTGGAAATGCAGAAAACGTATCGGTTACGCTGGACAGCGGAAACATCAGCAAGGCAGTTGTAATGGCAGACCGGGAGCATCTGAACGGCATCTTCTCGAATATTCTGAAGAATGCATTACAGGCTATTCCTGCAGGAAAAAAGGGAGTGATAAATGTAAAGATTGAAGCAACCCTTGACAAGGTACAGATCAGGTTCACGGATAACGGAACAGGTATCCCCGAGGAGCTGAAATCCAGGATGTTTACACCCAACTTTACCACCAAATCGTCAGGTATGGGGCTTGGCCTTTCCATTGCCAAACGATATACTGAGACAGCAGGCGGGACAATATGGTTTGAATCGGAGCCGGATAACGGGGCATCTTTCATCGTTGAACTGCCGCTGCTATATACTGTAGAACGTAACACAAATACTATCAGCTAAAAAAACGCGTTTACTAATATCATTAAAATACATATATTAGCAAGCAATATAACCCAGATGCCCCGGAATGTGTCTAAAATAATCAGGCTTTATCTTGTATTGCTCTTTTTTACAGTTGCGGGCTGGGGCAGCCTTATTTCAGGCCAGACACCCCTTGTCACGGGAAATATAAACAGATACGCCAGGGTCACTTCAGTCGGTACGGATTATGTAATAGCTGAAGATGTCAGTGATTTTGCCGTAGGCGATACGGTCATGATAATGCAGATGAGCGGCGTCAGGATCAATGCTTCACAGACACTGCCAGGCAACTACCAGAACTCGGTAGGTACACCGGGACGTTATGAAATACTTATTATCTCGGCAATAAATACAGGTCCGAAACGGATATCCTTTTCCAGAAATTTGCTGAACACTTATGACCCGCTTGGGAAAGTGCAGATAATCAAAGTCCGGTCATACAGCAGCGCAGTTGTGAACTCAGAGCTGACATGCCAGGACTGGGATTCTGCAGCAGTTAAGGGAGGGGTGCTTGCTTTTCTGGTTAAAGGTGTTCTTACCCTCAATGCGGATATCAATGTCAGCAGCAAGGGTTTCATCGGAGGCAAGGTTGCGCAGGGAGCAGGCTATTGTCAGACATCTGATGATTCCATAACGTATGAATCTTACAGTATCTATACCGGTGCATCAGGTTATAAAGGAGACGGCTTAGGTTTCAGAACCACATTAGATGAACCGCTCTATCCCGGTTTTGCCCGCGGAAAGGGAGTGAACCTGACAGGCGGCGGAGGCGGAAACGGTCACTTCTCCGGTGGCGGGGGAGGCTCTAACTACGGTGCAGGCAGGGAAGGAGATGTGGAAGTTCCGTCATGCGCCGGGTTACTGACCGGAGGCAGGGGAGGATATTCAGTGGGCCCGACAGCACTGAGCGGCGGCGTATTCATGGGCGGCGGCGGCGGCGCATCAGTGTACCTTACCACCCCTACAATCTCAGCTGGAGGTGACGGCGGCGGAATTGTGATCATCCTTGCCGACAGCATTATCGGGAACGGAAGACTGATAACTGCCCAGGGAGGCGAAGCAAATGCCAACACGGTTGCAAACAGCGGCGCCGGAGGCGGAGGCGGAGGCGGATCAGTAATCATCAGCACAAGATATTATAATACCAATCCTGTCCTTTCGGCAAACGGAGGCAAGGGAGGCAATACAGTCAACCAGAACGGCGCCGGCGGCGGTGGCGGCGGCGGACTGATATGGACAAACGGAGCATTCCCCGGGACTGCAACCGTTACAGGGGGACTGAGCGGAACACACAGTGCGGGTGATCCGGACAAAGACGGCTCTCCGGGTGCTATAGCCACTAACCTCAGGCTGCCGCTGAACGGATTTCTCTTCAATGCCATCTATTCATCCCGAACATTGAACCAGATTGACTCAATCTGCGAAGGCATGATACCACCGAAACTTACAGGCACACAGCCTACCGGAGGAAGCGGAACATATACCTACCAGTGGCAGAAAAGCTATGATAACTCCAACTGGTCAAATACTCCCGGCACCGGTATGGATTATACCCCGGCAACTGCTGAAACCACTTCGCTCTGGTTCCGCAGGGTGGTAAATGACGGCGCCGGAATTACAGACATAAGCAAAGCTGTGCAGATAATCGTACATCCTCTGATAACCGGCAATACGGTCGGGTCAGACACAACCCTTTGCTATAATCAGAATCCCGAGGAGCTTTATCCGCTGAACACGGGTCCGGGAGGCGGCACGGGATTGTATTTTTATACGTGGGAGCAGAGCCCCGATAATGCCACATGGACTGACGCTTCCGGAGTATTTACAAATCCGAAATATGACCCTCAGGCACTTACATCTTCCACATACTACCACAGGATAGTGAATTCCGGAGCCTGCACTGACATCAGCGCACGGGTGCTCATAACAATTCTTCCATCCATTACAGGTAATAATATACTGGCTGACCAGACGATCTGCCAGGGTTCTTCCTTTGCCAATCTCACCGGCGACACGCCCGGAGGAGGAGCTTCACCGGTATATACATATCATTGGGAAAGCAGTCCTGATAATTCGTCATGGTCCCCTGCCGCCGTACCTAACAGCAGCATCGGTTATGACCCGCAGAACGATGGTCCGGCAACCACCTGGTACAGAAGAGTCGTTTACAGCGGTCTGAACAATACCTGCCAGTCAGCCAGCCCGTCGGTACAGCTGGTTTGTCATCCTTCAATCACCAATAACACCATTGCAGCTGCACAGACAATATGCGAAGGCTCAGCGCCCGCAACCATTGACGGTGCATTGCCTGCAAACGGCGCCGGAGCCGGATCATACACCTATATCTGGAGAAACAGCCTCAACGGCACCACATTCAACGATATAACCGGGGTCACCACAGAGGATCTGCCCGGCTCTGCCCTGACGGCAACCACATGGTACAGGCGTGTTGTCAATTCATCCGTTTGCACAAGCACGAGCAATGATATAATTATTACTGTAGATCCTGTTATCACCGGATTCCAGATAGGTATCGGCGCCCAGGAGCATGATACGATATGCACTGGAAATACACCGGCTTTGCTGACAGGTGCACCTGCCGGGGGGCTGGGTACATATACATACACGTGGGCATCGTCGGCTGACAACGTGAATTTCACGAATCTGCCTGCAACAACCCAGACCTATCAGCCCGGAGTGCTTACATCAACCACCTGGTACAGAAGGAGTGTCGCTTCAGGTGCATGTGTTGAGAACTCGACATTCAGGTTTACTGTTCTGCCACTTATAACAGGCAACACGGTCACAGCCGACCAGACAATATGCAATACAAGCACGCCTGCTTCGCTTACAGGTTCTTCACTCACCGGCGGTGACGGCAGGTACAGATACCTCTGGGAGAAAAAAGACGCCCTCTCGACTGACTGGGTCAGCGCTGCGGGAACAAATAACACTGCAAATTACCAGCCGCCCTTGCTCGACGGCACCACCCAGTTCAGACGGAATGCCTATTCAGGCGAGAACAATTGTTGTTCATCAGTATCGTCAGTTGTCACTGTCACTGTAGACATCATGCCTCAAAACATCACCGCGGGACCCGACAGGGAGCTGCTGCCTTACCAGCTGGCAGCCAACCTCGAAGGCAGCTTTGAAGGAACGGGTACATCGGTCTGGACTTATGTCTCAGGGGAGGGTGATCCTGTATTTGACGATGCCAGCGTTGGAAATACTGCAGTGCGCCAGCTTGGCTTCGGAGATAATGTGTTTGAATTCAGTGTGACCAATAATACGTGTATTGCAGAGCCTGATGAGGTTATCCTCTCCGTCCCTGATCTGACCATTCCGCAGGGAGTTACGCCCAATAACGACGGAATTAATGATTATTTCAATATCGAAGGGCTGGAATTTACACGGAACGAGCTTGTAATAATCAATACAGGCGGCGCGGTTGTTTACCAGGAAGAGGATTACAGGAGCGATGACCCTGTCAATGCATGGACCGGGCTTGATCTTCACGGCAGCGAGGTTCCCGAGGGTACCTATTATTACCTGCTGACTATCAACGGTGCTGTTGACCTGACAGTTCCCGACTATGTTGCCCATATAAGCGGTTTCTTAGTACTTAAGAGATAGGATGAAGCGAAGGATTTACATATTATCTGCTTTTGCTCTCCTGCTCCAGGCGATGGTCACTGCACAGCAGACACCCATCACCAGCCAGTATCTGACGAACGGCCTGGTGATCAATCCTGCGTATGCCGGTACCCGGGGCGCCCTCAGTGCTAATCTTTCATACCGCAAGCAGTGGGCACGTATTGAAGGTGCACCGCAGTTCCAGAACCTGTCACTGCACAGTCCTATTAACAAGAAGGAGAAAGTTGCCCTCGGGCTGGTCGCTGAGTACAATACCTACGGGGTGACAAAAGATGTTGGCATTTACGGATTTTATGCCTACAGCGTGCGCCTTGGCGCCGGAAAGCTCTCGATGGGCGCAAAAGGAGGGGTTGATTTCTCCAACACAAACTACAATGATCTTGAGTTCCCTGACGGAAACCCGACAGACCCGCTGCTTACTGGAAGCACAAATTATATTCTTCCGAATTTTGGCGTGGGGTTCTATTATTATACTGATAAATATTTTGCCGGACTTTCGGTACCGTCAATACTGACCTACGTGACTGACGAGATGGATCAGTTCAAGGTCTCTCCGGATTACACAATGTTCAAAACCTATTTTTCGGCCGGAGCTCTTCTGAGGTTCAGTGACCTGTTCAAGGTCAAGCCATCAATGCTGCTCAGGTATTCAATGTCGGAGCCGCTGGAGGTTGACCTGAATGCAAACCTGATAATTGCCGACCTGGTATGGATCGGGGGATCCTACAGGATTGCTGAAAAGGCTGTTGTCGCCCTGCTCGACCTTCAACTGACGCCGCAGCTTAAGCTGGGATATTCCTATGATTATCAGATGGGCCATCTCAACAACTACACTTCAGGAACTCATGAAGTATCACTGAGGTATGAATTTGAATTCTCAGTAAGTGCAACTTCACCAAGGTATTTCTGACAGATGAAGAGGCATCTAACATATACGGCCCTGATATTTGCAGCTTTTTTAATCTGTCCCTCATCCATGTACGGGCAGGCAAAAGGCTCCTTTGAGGTGTACCCCGTACCGGCCGTATCATCGGGTTCCGACGAGATGGCTCCTGTAATTCTCAGTGACGGGATACTTTTCTGCTCGAACCGGAAGGTCAATCCATTCCTTACAAAAAAGAATCTTGAGGGTGTCAGGCTTTACGAGCTCTATTTTGCACCGTTTGACGACAACGGTGAACCCGGCGAACCGGTCCGCTTCGCCTCCGACCTCGGAAAGGATATCAATATCGGGCCCGCGTCGGTTTCCCCCGACGGCAAAACAATCTATTTCACCAGGAATTACATCGTCGGGAGAAAGGTAAAAAAGAATGAATCAAATAAGCTCGGCATATTCTCGGCAACACGCAATGGATCACAGTTGAGGGATATCCAGCCATTTGAGTACAATGATCCTGCCAGTAATTTTTCCTACCCGTATGTCTCGGCAGACGGCAGGTACCTGTTTTTTTGCTCTGACATGCCGGGCACCATAGGGAAATATGACATTTATATGTGTGAGAATGTCGATGGCAAATGGAGCGCCCCGGTCAATCTCGGTGACAAAGTCAATTCAGCCGATGCTGAGATAAATCCCTTTCTGCACAGTTCCGGAAGGCTTTACTTTGCCTCCGACCGGCCGGGAGGTCACGGGGGACTTGACATCTGGTTCACAACCCTGGCTTTTGGTTCATGGGCCAAGCCCGTGGTGCTTGACGATCCGATTAACTCAGAATCTGATGACTTTGCCTTTTATGCCGTTCAGGGCGGTCTTGAGGGATATTTTGCAACAAACCGCCGCAAGCACAATGATGATATCTACAGGTTCGCCACCACAATCATCCGCTGGTCTGTCTGCGATACCCTCAGGAAAAACAATTATTGCTACGAATTTATTGAAGAGAATGCGCTGAAAAATGATTCCATTGATGTAAGGTTCAGGTGGGAGTGGAACTTCGGTGACGGAACAAAAGCTGAGGGTGTGACAGCTGAACATTGCTACGGTGGCCCCGGAGTTTATGATGTCAGCCTTGACATTGTTAACCTTATAACCGGGGGAATTGAAAAACGCCAGGCTTCGTATGAACTGGCAATCACAGATGTTGAACAGCCTGTCATTGTTTCTCCTGATACAATAATGGCCGGGGAAAATCTTCTCCTTAATGCCGGTAAATCCTATCTTCCGGGAATGGATATTGCCAGGTATTACTGGAATTTCGGGGATGAAACTGTTTCTACAGGCCTGGAAGTATCCAAGACATATACACTGCCAGGAAGTTATAATATACAATTGATTGTCAGTTCCAAACCGGGAGCGGGAGGTGTTGTGCGGGAGGTATGCGTCTGCAAGGACATCGAGGTTATCCCTGACGGAAATTAAATATTATTGCCACGGAAAATGAAGAAAAACCGGTATATACACATTGTTATCCTTTCACTTCTGCTGTCTTTGCCTGCAACTGTCAGCAGCCAGGAAGTCCCTGGCCCGGATGAGAATATTCCGTTCCTTATGACTTTCGGCAGGCAGGGAGGGGAGACCTCGTGGGGTGATGATGACTTCTCGCAGACATTTTTCTTTACAATCCCGAAAGATTACAAGGATCCTTTTTATATAAGGGTTTATGACGCTGATATCGGCGGCAAGACAGATGAGCTCAACAACTTCTGGAATACCCGCATGGTTTACACTATTTTTGGCGGCAAGGGATGTTATACCGACCCTCAGGCCAAGGGTATTGATCCTTCCGGCAACTACAAGAGCGGCACTATGCTTGCCACCAGAACATTCGGGATGGATAACAAGCTTGACGAGAGATGGTTTACATTCGGCCCGTTCAATCCGGCAGACGGCGAATATTACCCCAAGTTCTCAAGCAACGTCTTTAAAATTATATGTGACGGAGTCTCGGGTGATGACGGCAATCTTTACCGGTATGCCCTTTCAAGAAGAGCTGACACCAATGTGCCTATCGAAGGCGCCAACGCATTCACCTATGAGTACACATTCAGGATGTGGAACAATAATGACACATCATTCGTATCTCATATTTACCCGTATATTGACAGCGGATGTATCTATATCAGGCAGAGGAACTTCGACTGGGACAATGACGGCGATTTCGTTGTTGTATCGGTTGAACGTAAAGGACAGTCCATGCCGCTTTCGGGTGAAGACCAGTGGGCTGATGACCGGATGCCAATACTTGATGCAGAGATCGGCAAGTCTCTTGACTTCAGGTTCTATAAGAAACGCGGAGACCTGGTGAGAAACAATAATGTTGTAATGACAGTCGAAAACCAGTACGGAGAGAACCTGCAGTTTTTCAGCGCACCAATCGGAGGCGTGCCGGTATATAAGCCAAGGATAACGGTCAGACCTAAAAAATAAGCATGGTCAGGAGCATAAGTATCTTAATTACAGCACTCTGTATAAGCCTGCTGCAGTTCCTGATCACGGGTCAGGCACAAGCACAGACATACAGTTACAGGACCTATGATCAGACCACCGGCCTGCCGGGTGACTATCTGAGTGTGATCGCACAGGATCACGGCGGATTTCTCTGGGTGGGACTTGAGTCCGGCCTGTTCAGGTACGATGGATTTGAATTCCATCCCATGTTACTGGCAGACACCCTCTCGGAAGCATACCCCAACGCCCTCTGGTGTGACAAAAAAGGAACCGTGTGGATCGGATTGACTGACGGCTCACTCTTTACGTGGAACAACGGCGGTACTCCGGTAAGAAAAAGTGAAATAGAGGCTGACAAAATAAACCGCATAACCGAAGGTCCTGACGGCAGGGTATGGATTGTCACCCAGACGCAGGGAATTTATATATCCGATCCCGGAACTGGTGACAGGATAACAAAATTGACAATGCCGGAGGGAACAGTTGTATTCGACATATCTTTTTCAGGACCGGATTCAATGCTGGTTGCCACGCAGGATAACCTGCATCTTTGCCTGATTACAGGGGACATGGCAACCATCAGTTACACCTTTCCCGAACTTGAATACACCTGGGTGCAGACAGTCAGGAAGGTCGATGAAAATCACTGGGTTGCAGGTACTGACGGTGCCGGTCTTTTCACGGTCAGGCGTGAGAATGGCATTATGAAGGCATCGGCAGTTGATAACCCTGCGTTTGAGAGTCTTCGAATTCCCGACATAATCGCCGGACCCGGGCGGACACTGTTTGTTGCCACGCGCGAGGCAGGGGTGATCAGGGCTGAATTCAATGATGATTATTCTTCCCTCAGCCCTGCGACGGCTTATAATATGAGCTCAGGCCTGCCGGAGAATGATATCAAAACAATTTTCAGGGACCGTGAAGGGAACCTCTGGATTGGCCTCTTTAACCGGGGCCTGGCAGCGGTGACGACAAATGCATTCTCCTTCTTCAGGCCCGCAGCAAACAAAGAGATCAACTTCATTGGCGAATCAAAGGGGAAGGTTGTGCTCGGTACAAGGAATGGTCTCTATGAATTCGATCCGGGTACAGGCAGCTTTTCAAACTGGAGTGAACTCAACAGTAAGACGGGAGGATCGGGTATCGTCTCGTGGAATACCGATGATAACGGAAATATCTGGATCGGCACAACAGGCGACGGTCTGTGGCTGCTGACAGCCCAGGGTGGATTAAAGCAGTTCTACCGCTCCATGAACCCTGGACAGAACCGGATAAACTCAGTCGCCATCGACGCTGACAATGTCTGGATTGCAACGCTGAACGGGGTGATGCTCCTCGACAGGGAGACCGGGAAACAGAAAGCTGCATATACAACCTGGGAGATGCTTCCGCATAATAATGTCTCCCAGCTTGTTGTCAACAGACCGGGAGAGGTACTAGTTGCTACCGAAACGGACAGGTTATGCTATATACATATCACCGGCGGTGTCAGGACTGAAGGCCTGGTCATGGAGGGTGTGATGCGCAACAGGATACTGAGCCTCTCTGTCTCACCTGCCGGGAAAATTGGCGCAGGCACCAACGGGAACGGGTTGTTTTATTTTACCGGCGATACTCTTCTCAACTTCACCACGGCTGACGGGATGCTCTCAAATTACTGCTACAGCATTCTCATTGCATCTGACGGCCGCATCTGGACAGGACATGAGAAAGGCTTCTCAGTCATCAATCCTGCTACCGGGTCAGCCAGATCATTCAGCAGTGAGTTCGGCTTCAGCGGTGACTGCATGGCCCATGCGATGACCGAGACACATGACGGCTCGGTGTATGTGGGAACCACGGAGGGTATCTGGACTTACAATCCTGCCATGGAACAAAAGCAGAATACACCTCCCCAGGCGGGAATATTATCAGTAGTTATTGGCAATACTGAGTATCCATACCGCGAATCTTACAACCTGCCAAACAAGTCCTCCTATACTGTCAGGGTAAACTACGCAGGCATTTCACTCCGGGATCCGTTAAATGTTGTTTACCGGACAAGGATGGAAAACTACGATGAGCAATGGGGAGAGGTTACTTCAGACAGATCTGTGACATACAGGCTTAGCGAAGGTCATTATAAATTCATTGTGGAAGCCCTGACCCGTGATGATGCCGAGAATGTTACAACTGCTTCATTCGACCTTGTGATCCAGAAGCATTTTACCCGGAGCTGGTGGTTCATCCTTTCCGTCATAGCGCTGGCAGCGGCTATCTTCTACCTTATAATATATCTTCGTGAGCGCGCTCACAGGAAACAACGCGAGTTTCTTGAGGATGAACTGAGGAAACGCACCTCGGAGGTCTACGCACAGAAGGAAGAGCTGGCCCAGAAAAACCTTGATATTACAGAAAGTATAAAGTATGCAAGGCGTATCCAGAGCAGCGTTTTACCTGATACTGCAAGGCTGGGATCAGTCTTCAGGGATGCTTTCGTCTTCTACCTCCCGAGAGACATTGTCAGCGGTGACTTCTTCTGGTTCGACTGGATAGACAAGGACAGGTTTGTGGTGGTCTGCTCTGATTCAACAGGGCACGGTGTACCCGGAGCATTCATGTCAATGATAGGAACGGCTCTTCTTCAGGATATTATCACAGTCAAGAAGATCACCAGGCCGTCCCAGGTTTTGCATGAGCTTGACAGGCAGATCTTTTCGACCCTGAATCAGAACCAGGAACTGGAAGCCTCAAACGACGGGATGGACATAATTGTCTGCGAGTTCAATATAAAAACCAAACACCTGGTTTTTGCCTCGGCCATGAGGCCTGTTATTCTTGTTATCGACGGTGAACAGCAATATGTAAGGGGCAACCGCTCTGCTGTAGGCGGTGAGTCAGTCTCAGAGAAGTTTTTTGATGACCAGGAATACCATCTCAGGGAAGGTGACATAGTCTATCTGTTTACTGACGGATACCCTGACCAGTTTGGCGGTGATGGAAGCAAGAAGATGAAAATCAGCCGGCTGAGGACAGTCATAGATGAAATAAAGACCCTTACAATGGCTGAGCAGGAAAAGCGGATAAGGGATTTCTTTAATGAATGGAAAGGTGACAACGAACAGGTTGATGACGTTCTGATGATGGGGTTAAGAGTTTGATCTGATCAACCGTCACCGCAGGTGCCCGGATCTCCCAGAACGATAACACATGTGGTGGCTGTGTTACTCTCATTGCCTTTGCGATCCTTGATCCAGAAATCATAATACAGCGTGTCAGCCTCGTTGTAGAGGAAATAGAATATTGTGACGTCTATGGTACCCTTGAGTACTTGATTCTGACCCGGGGCATTCAGATAGGGAATGCGGTATTCAGACGGGTAAAGCGGATCAGACGGGGGAACCAGTTCAAAGATACCTCCTGTCTTGCGGAAGAGCTGCAGGAAGAGATTATTCCCTGATGAAAGAGGTATACTGTCCGGTGATGCCAGGCCAAGGTCGCCGTCTCCATCCTCGAAATAAAAGGTCAGCTTGCCGGCCCTTGCGGGGTTACCCAGAATGTCTGTCGTATCAAACAGGGCAAAGGTTCTGAACTCTATCGCCGGTTCAGGCGGAAGCTTCTCGATGGGGCCGCATGACCCCATGAAGATCAGCAGTGTTAAAATCAATATCGTAAAAGATATTTTCATACAGGTATGCCCATTATGCTCCGCAAAAATCACACCAAATTTATTTATTTTTTTCTGAAATAGATCTTCACCGGTGCACCCGAAAGCTCGAAATTCTCTCTCATCCTGTTCTCAATGAACCGCCTGTAGGGATCCTTAATGTATTGGGGATAGTTGCAGAAAAAGGCAAATGTCGGATAGGCAGCAGGGAGCTGGGTGATATATTTTATCCTGATATGCTTGCCCTTCAGTGCCGGCGGAGGTGTTGATTCAATGTACGGCAGCATCACCTCATTAAGCTGCGAGGTGGGGACCTTCCTCCGCCTGTTCTCATAGACCTTTATGATCAGCTCAAGGACATTGTGTATCCTTTGCCTGGTCTTGGCAGAAATGAACAGTACAGGGTAGTCTGTAAAGGGTGCAGTCCGCGACCTGAGCTCATCTTCAAACTTTTTGGTGCTCTGGGTGTCTTTTTCCACAAGATCCCATTTGTTAACCAGGAAAATGACTCCCTTGTTGTTTTTCTGGATGACGCTCAGAATGTAAAGGTCCTGTGATTCCATGCCGCGGGTGGCATCGATAAGCAGGAGGCAGAGGTCGGAATCCTCTATTGATCTTATCGACCTCAGGATCGAGTAGAATTCAATGTCTTCGTCTATCCTGGATTTTTTGCGCAGGCCGGCAGTATCGATAAGTACAAACTTCGTGTCGAATTTATTATAGATGGTATCAATGGAATCACGCGTGGTGCCGGCGACAGGGGTGACAATATTCCTGTCTTCTCCAAGGAGTGCATTTGCGAGTGACGATTTGCCCACGTTGGGGCGTCCAACAACAGCCACCCTTGGTATTTCCTCTTGTGGCACATTGGCTTTATCAGGCAGGTGCCTGACGATTTCGTCAAGCAGGTCGCCCGTTCCGCTTCCGTTGACGGAGCTTATCGGGAAATAATCTCCCAGTCCGAGACCGTAAAATTCTGCAGCATCGGGCAACCGGCTGTTATTGTCGACCTTGTTCACGACTGTAATGACCTTTTTCTGCACCTTCCGCAAAAGGCCGGCAACAGATTTGTCAAGCTCGTGTATGCCGTCCTCAACGTTGACCATGAAAACAATCACATCTGCCTCACTGATTGCCAGCTGAACATGACGGTTAATTTCACTTTCAAATACATCTTCTGAGCCCTCGACGAAACCTCCGGTATCCACAACGGAAAATTCGACGCCGTTCCACAGTACTTTACCATAGTGCCTGTCGCGCGTCACACCGCTCACTTCATTAACGATGGCATCACGGCTCTCGGTCATCCGGTTGAAGAGAGTTGATTTGCCTACGTTAGGCCTGCCTACTATTGCTGCTATTCTGCTCATGATCAATAAAAAAGACTAAAGGTATCCAAATTTCTTCAGCATGCGCGGATTATCCCGCCATTCACGCGCCACTTTCACATAAAGTTCCAGGAAAACCTTTTTCCCGAGGAACTCTTCGATCTCCTTCCGCGCACCTGTGCCTACGCGTTTAAGCATTGAACCCTGGTGTCCGATCAGAATTCCCTTCTGACTGTCACGGGCAACATATATTACAGCTGCAATCCTGGTAAGGTTTTCTTCCTCTTTAAAGCTTTCAATCTCAACTTCAACGGAGTAGGGGATTTCCTTCTGGTAAGTCTCAAAGATTTTTCCCCTGATGATTTCCGAGACAAAAAACCTCTCATAGCGGTCAGTGAGCTGATCTTTAGGGAAGTACGGCGGTCCTTCAGGAAGGCGGGCAATTATCTCCCGCAGGAGCAGGTCAGTGTTGAATTTGTTCAGGGCAGAAAGAGGCAATATCGGCACTCCGGGCGCCATTTCAGCCCATTTCCCCACTATATTTTCAAGTTCTGCCTGATTGGTCAGGTCAATTTTGTTAACGATAATAATCTTTGGTACCTCACTGGCAAGTATGCGCCTGAGCTGCTCAGCGTTCTTGGCAACCGTCTCCACGACATCAGTAACATAAAGGATCAGGTCAGCGTCATCGAGCGCAGACTCAACGGATCTCATCATTGCGGACTGCAGCTTGTATTTCGGGTTAAGAATGCCGGGAGTGTCAGAATAGACTATCTGGTAGTCGTCGCCTGAGAGCACACCCATTATCCTGTGGCGCGTTGTCTGCGCTTTCGGAGTAATGACCGAGAGCCGCTCGCCGACAAGCAGATTCATCAATGTCGACTTTCCTACATTGGGGTTACCAAGAATATTGACAAATCCCGATTTGTGTCCCATCAGATCAATACCCTATTTGTAAATGCCTCTTTTCAGCATGCTTACCTCCTGTGCTGTAAGGTGCCTCCAGTGACCCCGCTGGAGGTTCTTCTTGGTGAGGCCGGCGAAGCTGACGCGGTCAAGCTTCCTGACCCTGTAGCCCAGCTTCTCGAACATGCGCCTGACAACCCTGTTCTGGCCTGAATGGATCTCAATGCCTGCCTGCGTGTGATCATCCGGTTCAGGATAAGAAATAGCATCTGCACTGACGATGCCGTCATCAAGCTCCACGCCGGTGATAAATGCCTCCATGTCATTCTTTGTCAGTGCCTTGTCAGTGAAGACGTGATATACTTTCTTTGCGCCGAAGCTGGGATGGGTCAGTTTGCCTGCCAGGTCACCGTCATTTGTAAGCATCAAAACTCCGGTTGTATTTTTGTCAAGCCTGCCGACGGGATATATCCGCTCGGTGGTAGCATCCTTGACGAGGTCAAGTACTGTATAATCTGCATGAGGATCCTTCACTGTGGTCACATACCCCTTGGGTTTGTTGAGAAGGATATAGACTTTTTTGCCAGGGGCAAGCGTCTTGCCGTTATACATCACATTATCAGTCGGTTTGACCTTAACACCCATGTCTGTAACCTTGCTTCCGTTGACTGATATATGACCGTTTTTGATAAGTTCGTCAGCTTCGCGACGGGCACAGACGCCGCTGTTGGCAATATATTTGTTCAGCCTGATCAGCTCTTCCTTTTCCGGTTTGGCTGCCGGTTTCCCAATCCTTTTCCTTTGTGGTCTCTGAGCCTTTCTTTCCATCGTCATTGTATTTCAGTGCGCAAATTTACAACTATTTACCGGTTTTCTCCCCGATCTTTTTTGCACCTTTGCACATAAGAAAATTATAAGTAACATGGCACTGATAAAATCCATCTCCGGCATCAGGGGAACCATCGGCGGCAAACCAGGCGAGGCGCTCACTCCGGTTGATATAATAAAATTTGCATCGGCATACGGCACCTGGCTCAGGAGGCGTGGCATGGGCCCGCTCACGGTTGTTACGGGAAGGGATGCACGGGTATCAGGTGAACTCGTGGCTTCACTGGTGAACGGGTCTCTGCGCAGTGTGGGGATCAATGTTACGGATATCGGCCTTGCCACAACACCCACTGTTGAGATGGCTGTTACCGGAAAGAGGGCAGGCGGCGGAATCATTCTTACAGCCAGCCACAACCCGGCCCAGTGGAACGCACTGAAGCTGCTCAATGAGGCAGGCGAGTTCCTGAACGACAGTGACGGCAGGGCTGTCCTGGCCCTCGCTGAGGCGGAAGATTTCGACTATGTGTCATACGACTTGCTTGGCACCGTCACCGTTGAAGAAGGCTGGACCGAAAAGCATATTCAGAATGTTATAGGGATGCCCCTGGTTGACACTGAAGCGATAAGGAATGCAGACTTTACAGTGGCAGTCGATGCCGTCAACTCGGTTGGCGGTATTGTTATCCCCGCGCTCCTGAAAGCCCTTGGCGTCAGGAAAGTCATTGAGCTGTACTGCGAACCCACGGGACTTTTCCCGCATAACCCCGAGCCATTGCCGGAGCATCTGGGCGATATATCACGCATTGTAAAAGAAAAAGGCGCGGACCTGGGCTTCGTGGTTGATCCTGATGTTGACCGGCTGGCAATAATTTGCGAGAACGGTACAATGTTCGGCGAAGAGTACACGCTGGTCTCGGTTGCCGACTATGTGCTGAGCAACAGAAAAGGTTCAACGGTTTCAAACATGTCATCCACAAGGGCGCTCAGGGACGTAACCGAAGGTCACGGATGCACTTACAGTTCCGCCCCGGTGGGCGAAGTAAATGTTGTGGCTGAAATGAAACGCACAGATGCCGTCATCGGCGGTGAAGGAAACGGCGGCGTCATTTACCCTGCCCTGCATTACGGGCGCGACGCCCTTGCCGGCATAGCGCTCTTTCTGACTCACCTGGCAAAATCAAAAGTGACCTGCAGCGGGCTCAGACGGCAGTATCCTGATTACTATATAGCAAAGAAGAGGGTAGATACGGCAGGCGATACCGATATGGCGCAGCTTTGCAGCGTTCTTATGAAGAACTACCCCGCCGCAGCCTGTGACACCCGTGACGGCATCAAACTCGACCTTCCCTCCGGGTGGGTCCAGATACGCAAATCAAACACCGAACCCATAATCCGTGTCTATGCCGAGGACAGACAAAAAGAACTGGCTGAAAAGCTGGCAGAAGATGTTATGACGATCGTCAGGAGCCTGTAAAATTTCCCTTCCTTCGCCGGTGACCTGAACGTGTGAATAGGATCGTAACCGGCCTGCCATGTTAAGTTAACGAAAGTTAATGTTTCCTTAAAACAATTGACTTAGCGTATTTTTGTAATAATTTCACGACTTAATTAAAATATCAGAAAAAGTTCCGCAGATGAAAAGGACTATTATTATAACCTCGATCATTGTTGCAGTTGCGATTATTGCAATGATCGTGATCAGCAAAGTTGGAGGAAAGGAAGACAAGGGTGTTCTGTTTACCGAAGTGCAGCAGGGCGATTTTGAGGTAGTGGTAACAACAACCGGCGAGTTGCAGGCTGAGGTATCAACTGATATCAAGGGACCTGATGGTCTGATGAGCCGTAACATGAGGTTCGGCGGAATAAAGATCCAGGATCTTGTGCCCGAGGGAACCGAGGTAAAGAAGGATGATTACGTGGCCACGCTTGACCGTTCGAGTGTAGACAATACGCTTAAGGATGAGCTTGACAGGCAGGAGACTCTTGAGACCGAACTTCTGAAAAAGCAAATAGATACTACTATATCTCTTGGCAATCTGAGAGATGATCTTCTCAATCTTAAGTTTAACCTTGAGGAGGCTGAGATCACTCTTGAACAGTCAGTATATGAGCCGCCGACAACCGTACGGCAGGCGAAGAATTCACTCGAAAAAGCTCAGAGAGCCTATGAACAGGCACTCAGCAACTATGATCTTAAAGTTCAGCAGGCCAGGGCAGATATAAAGGACATACAACTTCAGCTTGGCAAGCAGAACCGTAAGGTGTCTGAAATGCAGGACATCATTCAAAAATTCGTCATCAAGGCACCTTCTGACGGTATGGTAATTTACAAGCGTGAATGGAACGGTGCAAAGCGCAAGGTCGGATCAGAGATCAGCCCGTGGGACCCGGTTGTGGCTACACTGCCGGACCTTTCGTCAATGATCTCAAAGACATATGTTAATGAGATAGATGTCAGCAAGGTAAGGGCAGGCCAGGAAGTAAGGCTCACTGTTGATGCCTTCCCCGAAAAAACTTACACAGGTGTTGTGGCCAGCGTGGCCAACATCGGAGAACAACTTCCGAATACCGATGCCAAGGTGTTTGAGGTAATTACCAAAGTAGACGGCTCCGATCCTATCCTGAGACCTTCAATGACAACAGGCAACCAGATCATCACAAAAACATTTCGCGATGTGGTTTATATCCCGCTGGAGACTGTCTTTACCTCAGCTGACAGTATTCCGTTCGTATATAAGAAGGACGGTACCCACCAGGTGGTCGTTCTGGGAGAATCAAACGAGAATGATGTGATTGTCGAACAGGGCCTTTCAAAGGGAGATAGGCTCTATCTCACTGTTCCTGAAGGCGCAGATAAGTTCAAAATGCGCGGGGAAGAGCTGATTGCAGTTGTCAAGGAACGCAGGAGACTGAAGGCGGAAGAGGAAAAAAAGACTCAGAACATCACCCCCCGCGAAGGCAACAGACCTGATATGACACCTGAACAGATGCAGGAGTTCATGAAGAACCTCACTCCCGAACAGCGTGAAAAGATGAAGGAAATGAGAGGCACCGGGGGAGCGGGCGCTGCAGGTACGGGACAGGGCAGACCCGGTGCTGCAAAGACTGATACTGCTGCAACTCAGCAGGTCATCATCCGTAAACAGTAGTTTCAGACAGGTTCAAACAGGTAATCAGCGGAGGAAGAAAATGTTCAAAAGATACCAGCATGATATGCGCATCGCGGTTGAGTCTATTCTTGCCAATAAGCTCAAGTCGATACTTACAGCGCTCGGGATCATCTTCGGCGTTGCCGCGGTCATCAGCATGCTTGCAATAGGAAAGGGAGCCCAGCAGGAGATTCTTGACCAGATCAAGATGGTCGGGGTGAATAATATTCTGATCAGCCCGATTGTGCAGGAAAAAGAAGCCGGAAATGATGAAAGCGAGAGACAACTGAACAAGTTCTCCCGAGGACTGACTCTTCTCGACGTCGAAGCTATCCGCAGCACCATTCCGGCAGTGCAGAGGATCAGCCCTGAAATTTCTTTCAACTCTACAATCATCCTGAGCGGTATGAGATATACAGCCAAGCTTGTAGGTGTTTCAAATGACTATTTCGAACTGTATAACCTTCCGCTGGCACAGGGAATGTTCTTCAATGATTACCAGGAAGAATACGGAATACAGGTTTGTATCATAGGAGCAAATATCAGGGCAAAGTTCTTCAGCCAGGTCGACCCGATAGGCCAGTATCTGAAATTTGACAATGTCTGGCTGAAAGTGATCGGTGTGCTTGAAAAGACAAATGTATCACTTACCGGTTTCGAGGAAAAAGGCGTGAATGTCTACAATGACAATGTCTATATTCCGATAAAGACCATGTTGCTGCGTTATCAGAACAGGGCGCTTGTCAATACCAAACTTGCCACACAGGCCACATCAATGCAGATCTTTGGCGGCGGTGGACATGGTGCGAGGGTTGTTGTCAGCAGTTCTGATGCATCTGCAAGTGAGACCAACTATAACCAGCTTGACAAGATAGTTGTACAGGTCAGTGAGACCGAACAGCTTACTCCCACCACGGAGGTGCTCAGCAGGATGATGCTGAGAAGACATTCCAACGTGAAGGATTTTGAAATTACCGTTCCGGAACTTCTTCTCAAGCAGCAGCAGAGAACCAAAGATATCTTCAATATTGTTCTTGGCGCTATCGCCAGCATATCCCTGATTGTCGGTGGCATAGGTATAATGAACATAATGTTTGCCTCGGTTATGGAAAGAATAAAGGAGATCGGAACAAGAATGGCTATCGGTGCAAAGAAAAAAGACATCGTCGTGCAGTTCCTGTCGGAGGCTGTCCTGATAAGTGTAACAGGCGGTTTCATCGGCATTTTCCTCGGAATCATCCTGGCTGTGGCCATACAAAAGATAGCCGGCATAACAACAATAGTTTCGTTGTTCTCGGTGGTTATCGCCTTCGGTGTGTCAGCGGCAGTAGGCGTTATTTTCGGATATTCACCGGCCAAGAGGGCTTCCGAAAGGGATCCGATCGAATCACTTCGCTATGAATAATTACTCGGTATGAAAAGAATAAAAGCTATCCTGATAATATTTTTAACTGTTTCATTTGCATTTCCGGGCTTTTCGCAGGAGGTGAAACGCCTTACGCTTGAGGATGTTATCAACCTTGCCTCGGAACAGTCGCCCAATGCTTTTATTGCCAAGCATCGTTTTCGGGCAAGTTACTGGCAGTACAGGACATTTGTTGCCGAATACCGTCCTTCGCTGATACTCAGCGGCACGCTTCCGAATTACAGTTCAGCATATAACAGGGTATGGAACTCGTCGACACAGCAATATGAATATGCATCTGTAAATGTCGTACAGAACCAGGCATCGCTATCGCTCACGCAGAATATCGGCCCTACCGGAGGTACCATTTCGCTGAATTCTGACATTACACATGAGATTGATCTTGAGAACGATAACACCAAATATATTACTTCTCCGCTGAATATCATGCTCACTCAGCCAATCTTCAGGTATAATGAACTGAGATGGCAGAAGAAGATTGAGCCGATGAAATACGAAGAAGCCAGGAAGACTTACCTGCGGGATGTGGAGAATGTCAGGATACAGGCAGTTCAGAACTTCTTTGGTCTGGCCCTTGCACAGATAAACAGGGAGATAGCTCAGACCAACATGAAGAATGCTGACACTCTGTACCAGATTGCCAAGGGACGTTATAACCTGGGCACAATTGCTGAGGATGAGCTTCTTCAGATGGAGCTTTCGTACCTGAACGCAGGTACTGCAATTAATGAATCTGAAATAAACCTGCGGGACCGCGAAATCAGGCTTCGCTCTTTTCTCGGTTTCAACCAGAATGTCCGGATGGAGCTTATTATTCCGGCTGAGATACCTGATCTTGAAGTTGAGGTATCCGAGGTTCTTCAGCTGGCAGAAGTGAATAATCCCGAACTGATTGCTCTCGAAAGACAGCTTGTTGAAGCCCAGAGCTCAGTGGCTCAGGCCAAATCGGAGAAGGGACTGAATGCAAATCTGACAGCCTCATACGGCCTGCGTGACCAGGATCCTGATCTCGCACTTGCCTACTCAGATCCTGACAAACAGCAGTCAGTAAGACTCGGTCTGACGATGCCGATACTCGACTGGGGCCTCGGGCGCGGAAGATATAAGATGGCAAAATCGAGCCAGGAGCTGACCCAGGTACAGGTGGAACAGTCACGCGTCGACTTTGAGCAGAACCTGCTTCTTGATGTTCAGCAGTTCAACCTCCAGGATGACCAGGTGAAGATAGCTGCCAAGTCAGACACCGTGGCTGCCAAAATGTATGAGGTTACAAAGCAGAGGTTCCTGATAGGAAGGATAGATGTGCTTGAGCTGAATAACGCCGACACCAAGAAAGATCAGAACAAGCGAAGCTACATACAGGCGCTGAGTAATTACTGGAGCTATTTCTACAACCTCCGTGCACTTACATTGTATGATTTTGTGAACAGGAAGGCTCTTGAAACGGACTACGAGAGCCTCGTTGAATAGAATCACTGTGATATTGCATGACTGCCGGCCACAGCCGGCAGTTTTGTTTTTTAATATGCTTTCAGAAAATAAAGTTATATATTTGCGCCTCGTATATTTTAGCGAGTCAAACACTAAGGAACAATTATAAAACAGAGTACAGATGCAGAACAAAGGATTAATCACAGCTCTTGCTATTGCCCTGACCCTTGTTTGCATATACCAGCTTTCTTTCACGGCGACTTCATTTAAAGTCAAGAAGGAGGCAAGGGAGTATGCTGCAGGGGATCTTAACAAAGAGGCCAGCTATATGGATTCAGTTGCCTCATTGCCCAAGGATCAGTGGGGTTTTCTCGGCAATACCTTCAAGGAGGTGCAGCAGAAGGAGCTTAACCTGGGTCTTGACCTTAAGGGTGGAATGAACGTGGTACTGGAGATCTCCGTCGAGGATATCGTCAGGGCACTTTCAAACTACAGCGCAGATAAAACATTCAATGATGCCCTGGCCCTGGCAAAACAGAAGAAGCTTCAGGGTAATGAAGATTTTATAACGCTTTTCGTACGTTCATTTGAGGAGATCGACCCCAACGCCAGGCTCGCGGCAGTATTCGGGACCGTGGAACTGAAGGACCGTATAAACTTCAACTCGACTAATGAAGATGTACAGAAAGTCCTTGAAGAAGAGGCCAACTCAGCCATCGACAATGCATTCAATGTCCTGAGGAACAGGATTGACCGTTTCGGAGTTGTACAGCCTAATATTTCTCAGCTGCAGCCACGCGGACGTATTCTTGTTGAACTGCCGGGTGTGAAAGATCCCCAGAGGGTACGTGACCTGCTTCAGGGAACTGCCAATCTCGAATTCTGGGAAACATACGAAAACTCCGAGGTAATCGGGTATCTGGTTCAGGCCAACGATTATCTCAAGAGCATCCAGCCCGCAGAGACATCTGTTGTTACAGATACAGTTGCTGTGGCTGATACCACAGCGGACAAATCCCTCATTGACATCGTAAGCAGTGATACTACAGCTGTGTCAGAAGCATCGAACCTCGAGGAGTTTACCCGTCAGAACCCGCTCTTCGGGCTTCTCAGGCCGAATGTTTCGCAGGACGGCCAGCCGGTGCCGGGCTGCCTTATTGGCTTCGCCGCAGGCAAGGACACCTCGAGGGTGAACGCTTACCTTAAGATGAACCAGGTGAAGGCATTGTTCCCCAGGGAGCTTAAGTTTTACTGGAGCCAGAACCCTTATAAATATGACGAGACAAACACATTATACGAACTGCACTCCATCAAGATCACCACGCGTGATGAGAGGGCGCCTCTTACGGGAGATGTTGTCACAGGGGCACGTCCGTCAACGGGAGTGACCGGTTCGGACATAAAAGTCGACTTTTCAATGAACGGCGAAGGCGCCAAGACATGGCAGCGCATGACCCGTGATAACATCGGCCGTTGCATAGCGGTTGTCCTCGATGACTACGTAAGGTCATATCCGCGTGTACAGAATGAGATTTCCGGAGGTAACACAGAGATTACAGGTGACTTCACCCTTGAAGAGGCCGAGGACCTTGCAAATATCCTGAAGTCAGGTAAAATGCCTGCTCCGGCGCACATCATCTCTGACACTGTTGTAGGCCCCTCACTGGGTAAGGCAGCGATAAATAACGGTATTAAGTCTTTCATTATAGCCTTCATTGTCGTTCTTCTCTATATGATCTTCTACTATGGCCGCTCTGCAGGCCTGGTATCAGACCTGGCAATGACTGTGAACCTCTTTTTCATGATGGGTGTGCTTGTCTCGCTGAATGCAGTGCTGACACTCCCCGGTATAGCAGGTATTGTGCTTACAATAGGTATGTCAGTCGATGCCAACGTGCTTATTTTTGAAAGAATCAAGGAGGAGCTGCGGGGAGGCAAGGGAGTGAAACAGGCGATTGCTGACGGTTACAAGGGAGCTTCCTCTGCTATTATTGACAGTAACCTGACCACCCTTCTCACAGGTGTCATACTTTACTTTTTCGGAACAGGCCCTATCAAGGGATTTGCATCGACACTGGTTATCGGTATCATCACATCACTCTTCTCGGCAGTGCTGGTCTCAAGGTTAATCTATGAATGGCTGCTGAAGAAAAACCTTAACTTGAAGTTCTCGGCACCATATACCCAGAACTTCATGCAGAATATGAAGATTGACTTCGTCGGACTTAGAAAATACGGGTATATCTTTTCAATATCACTCACACTATTGGCCGTTGTTGTGCTCTCAACAAAAGGTCTGAGCAAGGGTATCGACTTCACGGGAGGCCGTACCTATATTGTTAAATTCGAGAAGCCTGTCAATACTCAGGAGATCGCCAACATGCTTTCAGATGAACTTGACGGTGACCCGCTGGTAGTAACCTTTGGCTCAGAAAACCAGGTTAAGATCAGTACAAAATTCAAGGTTGAGGACCCCGGCGCCACAGGTGAAGTAAACAGTCTTATTTACAGCGGACTTAAAGATATCGTACCGGGTGTCGATGAAAGAACCTTTATCAATGACTATATAGTAAGCTCCGAAACTGTTGGGCCGACAATAGCCCGCGACCAGGCCGGCAAAGCCGTGTGGGCAATTATTCTCGCCCTTATTGGCATGTTCCTGTACATTTTCATAAGATTCCGCAAGTGGCAGTATGGTGTGGGTTCATTGGTAACTGTGGCACACGACGTTATAATTGTGCTTGGACTCTATACAATCCTGCAGGGTGTAATGCCATTCTCTATGGATATCGACCAGGCATTCATTGCAGCCATCCTGACTGTTGTCGGATACTCCATCAATGATACGGTGGTAATCTATGACAGGATCAGGGAATATCTGCCTCTATACAGGAAGAGATCGGCGAAGGAGGTCTATAACCTGGCCCTTAACAGCACCCTGGCCAGAACGCTGAACACCGGTATGGCAACAATCTTTGTGCTGATTATTGTCTTTATATTCGGAGGGGAGGTGATCAGAGGCTTTATCTTCGCCCTCCTGTTCGGTATAGTCTTCGGAACATACTCATCGCTGTTCATTTCCACACCTGTGCTGTATGAGACAACACGCAGGAAAGGCATTGACGACAATGTCCAGCCTGCTGAAACAGAAAAGAAGAAAATCGCCGGATAACGGCACATGACCTGAGGCTGCCCCGTTGAGGCAGCCTCAGTCTTTTATTGACCTGCCGGATTCATTGTTTACTATTCTTTAGTAACTTTACCCGGCAATCTTACAGAACCAATGGGCATAAGCGGACAGGAAATATTTATCATACTGATAGTTGTTCTCATTCTTTTCGGCGCTGACAAGCTTCCTGATATAATGCGGACAATGGGTAAGGGCATGCGCGAGGTCAGGAAAGCCACTGACGAGATCAAGAAGGAGTTTGAAAGCAGCACCGAGGATATCAGAAAAGATATCAATGAAGTCACCTCCTCAGTGTCAAAGGATATAAGCGATGTGACCGAAGGTGTACGGAAGGATTTTAAGGATGCTGCATCACCTCTCACGGATGAGATAAACAGTACTGCACGGGATATTAATAACGATGTGAAATGATCAGGGCAACCGGTATTCTCAAGTCGTACGGAGACCTGAAGGTTCTAAAGGGCATAGACCTCGAGGTGAAGGAGAAGGAAGTGGTTACAATTGTTGGGGCCAGCGGCGCCGGTAAGACCACCCTGCTTCAGATTCTCGGCACTCTTGACAAGGCTGACGCCGGGAAAGTGCTCTTCAACGGCGAAGACGTGAGTGCGTTCTCACAACGTGCCCTCGCAGCCTTCAGGAACAGGCACATTGGCTTTGTGTTCCAGTTTCACCAGCTTCTTCCTGAGTTCACCGCCCTTGAAAACGTGTGCATCCCGGCGCTCATAGCAGGGAAATCACGCAGCGAAGCCGGGGAGAAGGCAACATCACTGCTCTCCTTCCTGGGCATGGGAGACAGACTCGACCACAAACCGTCACAACTCAGCGGTGGTGAACAACAGCGGGTGGCCGTAGCCAGGGCTATTGTCAACAGTCCCTCGCTGATACTCGCTGACGAGCCGTCAGGCAACCTTGATACGGAGAACAAGAAAGAACTGCATAATCTCTTCTTCAGGCTTCGCGACACTTTCGGACTTACATTCATCATAGTCACCCATGACCCGCAGCTGGCTTCGATGTCTGACAGGACTATCAGGATAAAGGACGGAATGATCACAAATGAGCCCTGACCGGAATAGTTTTTCTCATTTCACTTGCCGTTGAAAAAAAAAGAAATAATTTTAGTCCTTTAATAAATATCTGCGACCGGTAATTATCATTAATCTTCAGTAAAATCATGGAAAAGAAAAGCAACAGTCTGGTACTTGGTATGTCGGTGATATCCTCAATCTTCTTCATTTTCGGATTTGCCACTACCTTTATCATCACTCTCAGCAGCAAGGTAAAAGATATATTTACCCTTAGTGAGGCTTCGGCTCAGCTGCTCACGGGGGCATTCTTCCTTACATATCTTGTACTGTCAATACCTTCAGGCTATGTGATCAGGAAAATCGGCTATAAAACTGCTCTGATAACAGGTCTTTTACTTATGGCTGTCGGTGCCTTCATGTTCTACCCGGCTGCAAAAGTACCTTCCTTTCCTCTTTTCCTGGCAGCAACCTTCGTTCTGGCAGCCGGTGTGGTTTTCCTCCAGACCTCGGCTAACCCGTATGTTGTAGCCCTGGGCAGCTCAGACACTGCTTCCGGAAGGCTGAACCTCACCCAGGCCCTGAACTCCATTGCAACAATGATTGCGCCTTATATTATCTCTGTATTTATTTTCAAGGGTGTAAGTGAAATGATGACACCGCAGGAGTTGGCCCAGACAGTGCAGATGCCTTTTGTTCTGATGGGTGTGATCGTACTCCTTGTTGCCTTTGCCATCCTTCTGATTAAACTGCCTAAGATCACCAGTTCAGTTGAACAGTCCAGGAAAAGCGTATGGAAGTACCCGCATGTCCTGCTCGGAGCAGTTGCCATCTTCTGTTATGTGGGCGCTGAAGTCGGCAACGCCGGACTGCTGGTGAACTTCCTGAATGATAAACTTGGTATGACCAAGGAGAATGCATCAACCTATGCGGCAATATACTGGGGTGGCGCGATGGTAGGCCGTTTCTTCGGCTCTATCATGATGAGCGATATAAAAGATCCTTCCCGCAAGTATCTTTATTTTGCACTTGTACTTATTCTGGCAGTCGTATCCGGTGCCTTTGTCACAGACTGGAACTGGACTATCGGTCTTATTTTCCTCGGAACATCATTCATCAACCTGCTTGCAATACAGCTTGGAAGAGGCAATGCGAACAGGACTCTTGCCGTCTTCGCACTTATTGCTGCAGCACTTGCAGTCACAACCACTTTTGCTCCTGGCAATATTGCACTGTGGACACTTGTATCTATCGGTCTGTTCAACTCGGTGATGTTCCCCAACATCTTCAGCCTGGCAGTGAGAGATCTCGATGCCGGTGAGATGAGTACCGCATCAGGCATCATCAATACCCTCATTGTCGGCGGGGCAGTTGTACCTGTATTAATGGGAAGAATAGCAGACAGCCCTGCTCTCGGTTACTCATGGGCATTCATAGTCCCTGCAATATGCTACCTATACATCTTCTTCTTTGGCGTCAAGGGCAGTAAAATACGTACGGCATAAACATTACGAACAATAGATAAATGAAACAGCTTACAATAGGAATTGATATTGGTGGTACCAATACGGTCATAGGCATCGTCGATGCTGACGGTAATGTACTTGTAAAAGGAGGAATAGATACACCGTCTCACGGGGATATAAACCTTTTTGTGAAAGATATGTCCGGTGCAATAAGAGACCTCATCAAATCAGTCGTAATGGTTAATCCGGAGGTTGAGATCCTGGGCATTGGCATCGGTGCGCCAAACGGAAACTATTACAGCGGTACGATTGAGTATGCCCCGAACCTGTCGTTCAAGGGTGTTGTGCATCTTGTCGATCTTCTGAAGAAACAATTTCCGGAATATCAGCATATTGCCCTTACCAATGATGCAAACGCCGCAGCCCTGGGAGAGATGATTTACGGTGGTGCAAAGGGGATGAAGAACTTCGTCATGTACACTCTTGGTACCGGAGTAGGGAGCGGGCTGGTGGTGAACGGTGACCTTGTATACGGTCATGACGGGTTTGCAGGTGAGTGCGGTCATACTACCCTGATACCCGACGGGCGTGTATGCGGATGCGGCGGACTTGGGCATCTTGAGGCCTACTGCTCGGCCCCGGGCATGAAACGAACCGCCTTTGAGCTGATGGTGAAATACAATGCAACGGACAGCCTTCTTGCAGTCAAATCCTTTGTTGATCTGGAGTCACGGGATATCTATGAGGCAGCTGTAAAAGGTGATAAACTGGCACTTGAAGTCTTTGAGATCACAGGCAAACATCTTGGACAGGGTCTTGCCGATACGGTGCATCACCTCAGTCCTGAAGCCATATTCCTCTTCGGAGGCCCGACAGCAGCAGGTGAGTATATCTTCAAGCCTACGAGGGAGAGTATGGAGACCCATCTGCTTCCGATCTTCAAGAACAAGGTCAAGATCCTTCCTTCACAGCTCAAGTCCGGTGACGCTCCGATTGTCGGCGCCAGCGCCCTTGTGTGGAAGGAACGGTGATTACAATACTCCCTGCCGGACGGGATAAACGGAAGGAAACGCGTATACCTGGGGACTATAATGAGCTGAGAGATTTCCTCGATGCAAGGGTGGAATTGTATAACAGACCCGCATTTATCGGGTCTGATCCTGTCAGTATTCCGCACCGTTTTTCTGAAAAGGAAGATATCGAGATCTCAGGTTTTCTTGCGGCTGCAATAGCGTGGGGCAACCGGGTCTCAATCCTGAAGAGCGCAGACCGCATGATGGGCATCATGGGGAATGCCCCTTACGATTTTATTGTTAATCATACTGACAATGACCTGCGGGGAATTAAGGGTGCCATTCACAGGACCTTTAATGCCGAGGATTTCATTTACTTCATCGAAGCCTTGAAATTTCTTTATTGTGGAACACGGTGGGATGGAAGGAATCTTCACCCGAAACCGGACAGATTCTTCTCTTCAGCCGGCCATTCATGAATTCAGGAAGATCTTTTTTGAGCTGCCTCACAACCGGAGGACTGCGAAGCATGTCTCTGATCCTTTCAAAGGGTCAGCTGCAAAGAAAATCAACATGTTCCTGAGGTGGATGGTAAGGAACGACGGCAGGGGCGTCGACTTCGGCTTGTGGAAGTCCATACCGCCGTCAATCCTGTCCTGTCCGCTGGATGTTCATTCAGCCAGGGTGGCCAGGAAGCTTGGCCTCCTGGAGCGAAGGCAGAGTGATGCCAGGGCTGTGGCAGAACTTGACACCCGGTTGCGTGCCATGGACAGCAGTGACCCTGTCAAATATGATTTTGCACTGTTTGGACTGGGCGCATTTGAAGGTTTCTGATCAATCACGTATGTCCGGCAATTACTTTAAATTCAAGAAGTTTACCGTGCATCAGGAGCATGCTCCGTTTAAAGTAACCACCGACAGTGTGCTGCTGGGGGCATGGGCCGATTTCAGAGGAGCAAAAAACATTCTTGATATCGGTGCAGGGACCGGGATACTGTCTCTCATGGCGGCACAGCGCAGCGGGGCACAGATTGTGGCGCTCGAACCTGACGCCGGTTCATTTATGCAGGCCGGGCTGAACATCTGCGCCAGCCCGTGGCCCGGACAGGATCACCCTCCTGAATATTCCTGTTCAGGATTACTTTCCCGGCAACGGCCAGTTGTTCGATACCATCATTACAAACCCTCCCTATTTTGTTGATTCTCTTCCCAATCCTGATGCAGCGAAGGCAAGGGCAAGACACTCCCTGACCCTGAGTCACGGGGAGCTGGTCACAGCAGCCCTGCGGCTTATTACGGATGATGGCACCCTGCAGCTGGTGCTCCCGGTGAACGAGGCGGAGATTTTCACCGTGATGGCTGCTGAGGCAGGTCTGTACTGCCGGAGAAGGCTCACCGTGAGACCCACACCTTCACTGCCTGCTGCACGCCTCCTCATGACCATGGGCCGTGTCAGGGGCAGCACTGAGGAATCAACACTCGTGATAGAAAAAGGAGGGAGACATCACTACTCTGACGAGTATGTCTCCCTGACAAAAGACTTTTACCTTAAATTCTGAGCCCTTATTTTATCATCATCTCCACCGGCAGGCCGTACTCTTCTTCCATCTTTATGCCATTAAGCGCCAGCTCATCCAGTATGGGATTATAAAGCTCAGGAAGAACGGGCCGGTAAACCCCGGTCAGCTTGATCCTGCCCGTAAGTATCATTTTAACAGCCATTGCTGCCGGCAGGGCAACAGTCCTGGCAATTGAGGTGTTCGTTGCCGGAGTGCCAAAATCGAGCATTCTTGAAGTTATGACTTCGCGCTTTCCGTCAGGGTATGAGGCCAGGAAGAGGTGTTGCATGACAACCATATCACGTTCATTATCTTCAAGCCACATCTTGCTTATCATCAGGTCAGAGGTGATCTCATACGGTGAGGTTACGCCATAGCCCATCACCTTGTCGCTGAACAGTCCCAGCCATTCAAGGGAATCAAGCGCAGTCTCCGTCGGATTGAGACCAGGCTTGTTTTTCAGTTCGCTGCGGAGATCATTTCCGGGTAATCCTGCTCTCTCTGCAACGAACTGTCTGAAGGTTTTTCCGGTATAGTCATGGTCGCCATCATCGATAAGACCGATTGCCTTTATCAGGTCAAGGGTCTCGCACCATCCTTTGAACCTGTAGGTGCCACGGTACATTGTACTGATGCCCTTAAGTCCGTAAACGTCGACATAACTGACTGAGTTGCGGTTCGGGTAAACCTCCATTTCGCCCACACCCGGGAAATAATTTTTAAACCTGTCCTTGAACAGGTTGATGGGCTCAATGGTTACTATTTTATTGTGTTTCAGGTAGGTGGCGCCATTGCGGCTGGCAAGTACAACGCCCTTGGGACTCCATGAGAATTTATATCCCATCGGATTGTTTATGGCTTCCGGTGCCGGGAGCGCTCCGCAAAGGGAATAGAATTCCTCGATCTTACCGCCGTTTTTGTGGACGTTATCAATAATCCTCATGGCTGACATATGGTCAATACCCGGATCAAGGCCCGCCTCGTTCAGGAAGATCACACCGGCTTTGATTGCTTCGTCATGCAGCGCCTGCATTGCCGGTGACACATATGATGTTGTCACCAGGGGTTTCCTGTGCTGAAGACAGAGCTTTGCCACATCGACATGATACCTGTAGGGCAGCAGGCTGACAGTGAGATCAGATTCCTTCACCATGGCTGACAACGATTTCATATCCTCTGTCATCCAGGCAACAGACCTGCCGTTCGGATGACTTTTTATGAGTTTGTCTGCCTTGTCCCTGGTGCGCGTGGCAATGATGACTTCAAAACCTTCTTCAAAAAGATAATCTACCATTGGCTTTGATACCAGGCCGGCACCGAGAATAAGTACTTTTTTCATATTTGTGTTTTTACTGTAACTGTCTATGGATTTTCGCAGGCTCATTATGTGGTACTGCATCGCAAAAGTAAGTAAACTCTTCCGGAGTATTTATGATAAAAGTTATACTTAAGTAGAAGGAGAATCTTAATTTTGTTATTCGCAGACCGGATAAAAACCCTGCCCGCTGATGTCTCAGATACCGAAATATGCAGAAACCCCGCTGATGAAGCAGTATATGGCTGTGAAGGCGAAACATCCTGATGCCATACTTCTCTTCCGGGTTGGGGATTTCTATGAGACTTTCGGTGAAGACGCCATCAGGGCTTCGGAAATCCTTGGTATCGTGCTCACACGCCGGGCTAACGGATCGGCAAGCTTTGTTGAGCTTGCAGGATTTCCCTTCCATGCCCTTGATACCTATCTTCCGAAACTTGTCAGGGCAGGTCAGCGGGTGGCTATCTGCGAGCAGCTGGAAGACCCCAAGCTGGCAAAGAAGATAGTCAAAAGGGGGATAACCGAGCTGATCACTCCCGGAGTTTCGTTCACCGACAATGTGCTGGATAATAAGGAGAATAACTTCCTGGCTGCAGTGCATATCGATAAACAGGCTGTGGGGTTGGCGTTGCTCGATGTCTCAACAGGTGAATTCTACATAGCGGAAGGGGATACTGCTCATATAGAGCAGATAATGAATAATTTCCAGCCCAGGGAGGTCCTCTTTGAGAAGCGCAAGTCAGATATGTTCCGTGAAAGGTTTGGCAGCAGGTTCTACACATATAAGCTTGACGACTGGATTTTCTCTGCCGAGGCGGCAAACGACAGGCTCCTTAAACAGTTCGGCACCAGCTCCCTGAAGGGGTTTGGCGTGCAGGGCATTCCAAACGGAATAGTGGCTGCTGGAGCCATCCTTTACTATCTCGACATGACGCATCATGAGAACCTCGGCCACATCAACCATATCGCCCGGATAGAGGAGGAAAAATACGTGTGGCTTGACAGGTTCACCGTTCGTAACCTGGAGCTGTTTCATTCGCCCTATGAGGGAGCCAAAACACTTATCGATATCGTTGACCGTACTCTTTCGCCTATGGGCGGCCGTATGATGAAGAGGTGGATATCATTGCCTCTCAAGGATATCGGGGTGCTGAACGCCAGGCTTGACATCGTTGATTTTCTTATGAGGAACAGCGGCATCGCTGATGAGATGGCGGGACTGATAAGGGAGGTTGGTGACCTTGAACGCCTGCTCAGCAAGGCTTCGGTAGGAAGGGTGACGCCGCGTGAGGTGGCACAGGTGCAGAGGGCGCTCAATGCAATCGGGAAATTGAAAATATTATGTTCAGGCAGTGATTGTCAGCCTCTTGTGTCAATCGCATCAGGGCTTGACCCATGCCCGGAACTGGCGGAAAAGATAAGCCGTACCCTGACGACTGACCCGCCGGCAGCCGTCAATAAGGGCCATGTCATCGCTGAGGGTGTATCGCAGGAGCTTGATGAACTCAGAAATATATTCTACGGCGGAAAAGATTACCTGAATGACCTGCAGCAGAGAGAGAGCATAAGGACGGGTATAAGCTCACTCAAGATAAGCTACAACAATGTCTTTGGTTATTATATCGAAGTACGAAATACACATAAGGATAAGGTCCCTGCTGACTGGATACGCAAGCAGACGCTTGTCAGTGCTGAGAGGTACATCACTGAGGAGCTGAAGGAGTATGAGAGCAAAATACTCGGTGCAGGCGAGAAGATACTCTCGCTCGAAACGGCGCTATTCAATGAGCTGGTCTCCTCGCTAACCCCTTTTATTGCACTTATTCAGGCTGATGCTTCAGCCGTTGGCAGGCTTGACTGCCTGCACTCATTTGCGGCTATATCCGTGGAGAACAACTACCGAAGGCCGGTGCTTGACGACAGTCATGTGCTGGATATAAAGGATGGACGTCATCCGGTGATCGAAAAGCAGCTTCCGCCTGATGATCCGTATGTGCCGAATGACGTGTGGCTGGATAATGACGACCAGCAGGTTATAATCCTGACCGGACCCAACATGTCAGGCAAATCAGCGCTGCTGAGGCAGACAGCTTTGATTGTGATCATGGCTCAGTCCGGCTGTTTCGTGCCTGCACGGTCTGCCCGCATCGGCATCATTGACAAGATATTTACAAGGGTCGGGGCATCGGATAACCTTTCCCTGGGTGAATCGACGTTTATGGTTGAGATGAACGAGGCCGCCAGCATACTCAATAACCTGTCAGACCGCAGCCTTGTACTGCTCGATGAGATAGGCAGGGGCACAAGCACCTATGACGGCATCTCCATCGCCTGGGCCATGGTGGAGTATCTCCATGAGAACCGTCACCGGGCAAAGACGCTCTTTGCCACCCATTATCATGAGCTGAATGAGATGGAGAACACATTTGCGAGGGTAAAGAACTACAATGTCTCAATCAGGGAGCTTGACAACAGGGTCATCTTCCTGCGGAAGCTGAAAAGGGGAGGGAGTGAGCACAGTTTTGGCATTCATGTGGCCCGGATGGCAGGTATGCCGAAGAGTGTTGTAGGCCGGGCAGATGAAATCCTGAAGATGCTGGAGGATGGGCGCGGCGGTCATGCACTGGGCAAGCCTGTTGAGGAGCTGGCCGTCAACCGTGAAGGTTACCAGCTGAGCATCTATCAGCTTGACGACCCGGTCCTGAAGCAGATACGGGATGAACTGCTGGGCCTTGACCTTGACAATCTCACGCCCATGGAGGCGTTGAACAAACTGTACAATATCCGCAAACTGCTGAAGTAGACCCAGTAATTTGTATATTTAAAAAAAGTGTTATTTTTGCACACACAATTGCGGGAATAGCTCAGTTGGTAGAGCACGACCTTGCCAAGGTCGGGGTCGCGAGTTCGAGTCTCGTTTCCCGCTCAGGAAATAAAAAACGCCCATAACGGGCGTTTTTTATTTTATGTATCCGACAACCGGTTATTGTTTAACCGCTCCCCATTCAATGAGGATACCGTCCCTGAAATAGAGCCACTTCTTCGAATATATCCATTCTTCGTCTACACTCTGGTCTACATACATGCGGTTTATCTGTTTGGGTTTACCCCAGCTGTCAACAGCCATCTCAGAGGTGACACCTTTCCATACCTTATTCTGATACAGGCGTTTTCCTATGTCAGTGCCGTATTTTGCCACCAGGGCGGCATACCTGTCTTCCGGCTGTGCTTCACCCTGTTGCGGTTCTGCAGCCTGAGGCTGAGCAGCCGGGGCAACGGCAACGACCGGCTGATATGAGCCCAGACCGTCTGATTTGACATACCCTGTCATCTCTCCGAAACGCACCTGGCTGTACAGGGAATCTGTTTGTATAACTTCAACCGTACTGCCTTCGGGGATAAGCTGAATCACCGTGGTGAGGTCATCCTTGTCTCCAAAAAGCCTGACGGATCTTGTGGTTGTTGCTTTCTGCAGGTCCTGTGCAGATACTGTAATGCCCATAAACAATATGAGCATGGAGGCTATTACTTTCATCATGATTTAGTTATTTCTACAATGTGATTACTCAAAAACCGTACCACCGTTACTTCTTGCGGATCAGCATCAGTCCGTCTCTCAGCGGAAGCACTATCTTTTCAACGCGAGGGTCTTTGCGGACCATCTCGTTAAACATCACAACGCCCTTTGTCTGAGGGTCTTTAAGGGCTTCCGCACCCTCAATCTTGCCTCCCCAGAGAACGTTATCAGCAATTATAAATCCACCCTTGCGCACCTTTTCAAAAACGAGATCATAATATTCACAATACTCGCGCTTGTCGCCGTCTATAAACACGAGATCAAATATATATTTCATTTCAGGGATGACATCCTGGGCCCGGCCTGTATGCAGTGTCACCCTGTCAGCCACACCGGCAAGTGCAAAATAATGGGTGCTCATCTCATTGAGCTCATCATTGATCTCAATTGTGTGAAGCTGTCCCCCGCTCTTCAGTCCACGTGCCAGGCAAATGGCCGAATAACCCGTATATGTTCCGATCTCAAGGATCCGCGACGGATGGATCATAAATGACAGCATCTCGAGGAACTTTCCCTGGATATGACCTGAGGCCATATTCGGGTTAACGACATAAAGATGAGTCTGACGGTAGAGTTCCTCAAGCACCTTATCCTCAGGGGTGCTGTGATCCCTGATATATTTGTCAAGTTCTTTCTCCATTCTGTCTGTATATTAATGTTGAGAGTGATTTGCGGTCAAAGACATTGTTTGCGATGTCAGCCAGTTCAGAGGTTGTGACTGCGTCTATTTTCCGGAATGTCTCATTCATCGTGTCAATGCGGTCAAAGATCTGCAGGCTCTTTCCCAGGCTCAGCATGAGGCTCTCGTGGTTCTCGTAAGCCCTTGCAAGATAACCCTTGATCTGGTTTTTTGCCCTTGACAGCTGCAGGATTCCGAGGGGCTGATGCTTCAGTCTTTCCAGCTCATTGTACGTGAGTGCTATGCTCTTCTCGAGGTTTCGCCTGTCAGTGCCGAAATAGATGGTTATAAGTCCCGTATCAGTATAAGGGTTGTACATTGACTCGACATTGTACGCATATCCTCTTTTTTCGCGGAGCGAGAGGTTAAGGCGTGAATTCAGGCCCTGCCCGCCGAGGATATTATTCAGTATGAAGAGCCCCATGCGTTTATCGTTGTGCAGGTCATAGGCAATGTTGCCTATAATGCAATGGTTCTGGTAGGTATCCATCTTCCTCTCCGTCATCACCGGGGCGTACCTGTATTCCGTTTTAATCCTGTGCGCAGCGTTATTTGCTTCAATATGCCCGAAGTGCTTTTCAAACAGGCTGATTATATTTTTCGGGCTTATTGCCCCCACGGAGCAGAAAACCATCTGTTCAGTTGAGTAGTTGCGCTTAATGAATTTACGGATGGTATTACCCGTTATTGACCTGATAGTGGCGGGCTTACCCAGGATGTTCCGGCCAATGGGCTGACCTGGAAATACCAGTTCTTCAAACTCGTCGAAGATGTATTCAGCAGGATTATCGAGATATGAGTTTATCTCCTCCATGACCACTTCTTTTTCTTTTTCCAGCTCGGAGGGAGGGAAGGTGGATGAGAAAAGAAGGTCAGCGATCAGCTCTACGGTTCTCGGGTAGTGTTCCTTCAGGAAGGAAGCATGTATTGCTGTTTCTTCTTTTGTGGTGTATGCGTTAAGCTCACCGCCGACGTCTTCGAGGCGGCTGAGTATATGGTATGCTTTGCGGTGTGTTGTTCCTTTAAAAAGCATATGTTCAATAAGATGAGCTATGCCGTGCTCCTCAGGCAGCTCGTCGCGCGAGCCTGTATTAATAATTATGCCGCAGTGTGCAACCTCGCTGGATGTCTGGCTGTGTACCAGCCTGATCCCGTTGGGAAGAGTGTGAAAAGTTAGTTCCATGCCTGATTGAAGATATGGCAAAGATAATATCTTAAGCTGCTAAATGGTCACTTTAAAAAAGTGAAAGAGCCCTCTTGCACACGATAGAAAAAGGCAATATATTTGCAGACCGATTTGGTACCATAGCTCAGTTGGTAGAGCAACGGACTGAAAATCCGTGTGTCCCCGGTTCGATTCCTGGTGGTACCACATCTTTAAACTGAAAATCCCGCATGATCAATGATCTGCGGGATTTCGTTTTTATGTGCGACGGGAAGTGCGATAAACCCACAGTGCAATCATAATCAATTATATACAAATTAAATATCTGTAAATAATTGGTGACGAGGCGATAAAAATCGAAAAGAGCATACGCCTTTAAGCCCTCAACTCCTTATCTTTTAAAATATGTGTAACCGGTTAATTTAAGTTAATTGTCACAATTCCCGTTAGACTGATAAGCAAAGGAGTACCTTTGACCTCTTTAATAATAACAGAATACAAGCGGATGAATGAACTAAGGATTGGGAATCTGGCAATTGCTGTGCCGATTATACAGGGAGGCATGGGGGTAGGAATTTCACTTTCGGGACTTGCAGCAGCCGTTGCAAATGAAGGTGGAATCGGTGTTATTTCGAGTGCCGGATTAGGACTTTTGTATAAAAATTATTCCGAGAACCTATTTGAAGCCAGTATTTACGAACTCAAAGAGGAGATACGCAAAGCAAGAGAAAAAACAAAAGGGATCATAGGGGTTAACGTCATGGTTGCCATGACAAACTTTGTGGATATGATTAAAACTGCCATCTCTGAAAAGGTTGATGTTATCATAGCAGGAGCAGGATTACCGCTTGACCTGCCTTCTTTTTTAAAGAAAGACAGCATTACCAAGCTTATGCCAATAGTTTCCTCAGCCAGGGCAGCAAGGATAATCTGTGAAAAGTGGAAAGCAAACTATGATTATCTTCCTGATGCTGTAATAGTGGAAGGACCAAAGGCAGGAGGGCATCTGGGTTTTAAGGAGGAACAAATCGGGGATAATAATTATGCACTTGAAAGGCTGGTCCCGGAAATAGTCAGTGAGCTGAAAACATTTGAAGAGAAATACAATCAGTTTATTCCGCTGTTTGCAGCCGGGGGTATCTATACAGGTGCAGATATCAACAATATAATGAAGCTGGGTGCATCAGGTGTTCAGATGGGAAGCAGATTCGTAACCACTGAGGAATGCGATGCCTCACAAGGATTTAAACAGGCATACATTGACGCCAGCGAAAAGGATATTGAGATCATAAAGAGTCCTGTTGGCATGCCGGGAAGAGCTATCTTCTCAAACTTTATCCAGAAGGTGAGGGACGGGAAGAAGCAACCAAAAAAATGTCCATTTCAATGTATCAAAACCTGTGATATCAGTAAAAGTCCTTACTGCATTATTGTTGCTCTGATAAATGCACTCAAGGGAAATTTTGAGAATGGCTTTGCATTTGCCGGAAGCAATGCATTCAGAGCAACTAAGATTTCATCAGTAAAGGAGATCTTCCAGTCCCTGATTAAAGAATATAGAGAAAGTAAACTGGCTGTCTGAGACTGTTCCTGACCAGGCCGGCAGACAGCCGAAGGTCAGTTGAATATGGAATCGTCGGTGTAATATCCCGGCTTGTAGTCATCTATCTGAAGTACATTGTGCTGGTCACTGATCAATGTATAAGGAGTCGAAACAATGAAATACCTGTGATCTGCAACTTTGTATCCCAGGTAAATACTGTTTCTGGTTGTATATACATAAGATGAGAGGTACCTGACGGGGACGTTTCCAAAGCCGATAATATCGGATATATTTACCCCGTCTGAATAAAATCCGATGAGGCTGTTCAGTGTAGCAGAACAGTAATTATACACCTGATATGTGGTACCTTTTATTGAGATGAATTTTTCATCTTCCGAAGAACCGTCAGCATTGGTGGCCTTCAGACTGACAGTGTACTTGCCTGGCAGGTAATAATAATTGGCGGGTTCCGCTTCCTTCGAAAAGTTACCGTCTCCGAAATCCCAGAAGTAAGCATCAGCAAATTGTGTATTGTTGATAAAAGAAACTTTTACTGGGCCATTCTGATTATCCTCAAAGGTAAAATCGATAACGGGAAGGTGGGGTTTTTCCGCACAGGAAATGAATAACAGGAGGGACCCCAGAAATACTAAACTTACAGTCTTATTACCCATATTAAACAGTCTTTTTATTCAAACATGTCTGACTGGTGAAAATAGTTAAGATATGAGTTTTAAAACATGACATTTTACAGATAATTGTACCGGACAGGAGGTGAAGAGAACCGGAGTTTTCAAAGTAGTTTCTTCCAGTCCCTGCGCTCAAGCCATTTGATGACAAGGAAATTGGTCAGGCCAATTATTACCATTATAGCTGCGAAGATCAGAAAAGAGCGCCTGATATTTTCTTCACCACCGGTCATTACTGTCCACTCACTCATCCCGAATATACCTGCCACAAGTGTCAGCGGCATGAAGATGGTCGTTATAAAGGTCAGTCGTCTGACGGTGGCGTTTGTCTGGTTCGAATCGCGGGCCATCTGGTTGTTGAGCATGGAGGCATAAAGCTCCATAAGGCTGGTTACATTATCGCGGTTGCTCTCTGTCATCTCGAGGAAGTTTGACAGGTGGTCAAAGATATCGCGGTAATGAACAGTGGCTTTTTCAGGCACCCATTCACAGTCGTTCCGGCTGATCTTGGTCAGTACCTCACGCTCATGGAACAGTATCTTACGAAGCGAAAGGAGGTTACGGCGCAGGTAAATGAGCCTGGAAGGATCGAATACGGCAGGTGAGGCAAGGATCTCCTCCTCGGCCTTATCCAGGTCTGCTTCGGCTTTTTCAATCACATCAGCCATCTGGTCTACGATGTAATCAATGATGATGTGCATCAGCCATGCCGGCCCTCGTTTAACGGCTGAAATATTTCTTTCAATGGCTGAGTGAATTTCCTTTAGGGGAAACTGCGTTGCCTCGGAATAACCGCTTACCGTAACTACAAAATTTTCCCCAATAAAGAGGTCAACCTCATCAGACATGAGTTCCTCCCCGTCATAGCAGAGTGCGTTGAATACTAAGAATGTATACCCGGGAAATTCATCCATCTTGGGTACCTGGTTCTCGTCGGTGCAATCCTCCAGTGAGAGCGGATGGATCTTCAGGGGTTCTACAAGTTCCGCCAGCTCTTCGCGCGATGCTTTCACGTAGTTGAACCATACGAAACCGTTGTCTCCCAACGCTTTCACGGCTTCGCTGAAGGAGTCAAGCTTCTCAAGATCACCGGAGGATGGGATCCTGTAAAATTCCGAGGTGTTCATGCCTATAATACAATTTAAATGACATGTGAAATTATCTAAAAATATCCGTATTCCTACAAAACATGATTTGCAGAAATCCATGCTATTCGATGGTCTACGACCATCTTGGTGTTCGATAATGTTGCTTTCTACAATAATTTGATGGCCTACGGCCATCATTGTGTTTGGATAATGATGCTTTCTACAATAATTTGATGGCCTACAGCCATCATTGTGTTTGGATAATGATGCTTTCTACAATAATTTGATGGCCTACAGCCATCTTTTTGTTTTGATAATGATGTTTTCTACAATAATTTGATGGCCTACGGCCATCATTGTGTTTGGATAATGATGCTTTCTACAATAATTTGATGGCCTACAGCCATCTATTTTGTTTTGATAATGATGCTTTCTACAATAATTTGATGGCCTACAGCCATCTTTTTGTTTTGATAATGATGTTTTCTACAATAATTTGATGGCCTACGGCCATCTTTGTGTTTACATAATGTCGTTTTCTATTGATGATCGTAGATCATCAAATTATTGTAGGAAATTATTCAGAAATTAAATCATTGACGGTCGTAGGCCGTCGAATAATTGTTCAGAGGAACAATAAAATCCTTATATGAATTTAGTATTGCTTCAATGTCTTTATATCCAATATTATATCCTTCGTTTTTCAACGATGTGACAAAATCGCTGTGCTTCCTGCTCTGCCTGTAATCAGGCTCCCGTCTCGGATGTCTCAGGTACCTTTCAAAAATACCCGGATCTTCACTGATGTTCAGCACCCCGTGATAAACTAGCCTGTTCTCCCGCCGGTGCATTGATGAGCCAAGTATTTTCCTGTCGCCGATAGTAATATCGGATATTCCCTTTGTTCCGTAGTTTTTCACTCCGAGGTCAGAGAGGACATCAAGCATAATGCCGTTGATCACCCTGAAGAAATCCTTTGATGATGTCATTTCCCGGAACTCCCGTGCAACCGTTATCACGGCCATCCGTGGTGTCAGCACCACTGCCTCGCCACCCGTGGGGCGTCTGGTGACAGTAATGCTGTCTGTCCCGACATTTTCATTTACCAATGACCTTTCCGGAGTATTACTCTGACCCAGAACAATTATAGTGCCTTTAGGTTGCCACACCAGCATTCCGTTTCCTTTGCCGCTGAACAATACGGCATCGTCAAGGTCGTATGGCCTGATTATTACAGACATTCAGGTCACTCAGGCTTTGTTCACAGGAGTTCCCACCGCATCTGACCCCACCTCCATGAAGACCTCGGAGATGGTCGGGTGTGCATGCATTGTACGGGCTACATCCCAGACAGTGCTTTCGACAGCCATGTATGCCGCTGCTTCGCTTATCATGTCTGTTGCGTTGTGTGAAATGATCTGAACGCCAAGGACCTCACCGTACTTCGGCTCGGAGATGATCCTCATGATACCTTCGGGATTACCTTCAGTCATCGCCTTTCCGTTAGCCGACAGGGGAAACTCGTTTACCTTGTATTCGACGCCCTCGCCGGTGAGCTGCTGCTCTGTCTTGCCTATCTGGGCAATCTCCGGATCAGTGTAGATTGTCAGCGGTACCCGACCTGTATCCATTGTTTCTGTAATACCCAGTATATGGTTTACTGCAGCCAGTGCCTGCGCTGAGGCGGCATGTGCATAGATGCTCCTGCCGTTCACATCGCCAACGGCGTAAACACCCTCAATGCTTGTCATGAAATGCTCATCGGTGACATAAAAACCGTCAGCCGTGTCAGGTTTAAGCGACCCTACCGGCCTGATGGCTTTACGGGGCATACAGTTGACAATACCCTCGTATTCATCAATATTCAGGGTTTCAAAACCTGCACTGCCTTCGATTATCCTGATCTTCAGCGACTCGAACCTGCGCATTATATATGCGTTCAGGTAAGTGTCAAGCAGGGGGAAGATCTTTTCATCAGTTTTTACAAGCGTCACGTCTTTTCCGATCAGCGACAGCAACTGTGAAATTTCTGCTGACACCGGGCCTGAACCGACAACAAGGAAGCTTACCAGGTATTTCTTTCAGTGAAAAAAAGTTTTCGAGGTTAAGGATCTTTTTATCGTGGACCTTGAACGGCAAAGCCCCGGGGTATGAGCCTGTGGCAATGATTATATTTTTTGCCGTCAGGCTGCGGTTATCCACCGCGACCGTACCGGCACCCTCGACTGAGGCAGTGCCGGTGATGATCTCGACATTATTCTTCTTCAGATAGATATTCAACACCCTTTGTCAGCCTGCGGACAATCCTTTCAGACCTTTTTATACCCTTTTCCCAGCTGAATGAAAGCGCCTTCAGATCTATGCCCTCAACACCAAAGTCGGAAGCCATTGATAATCTTGAGAAATATTTGGCGCTCTCGAGCATTGCTTTTGAAGGTATGCATCCCCAGTTAAGACACATGCCGCCAACATGTTTCTTCTCTATAATGGCGGTCTTCAGTCCTGCCTGTCCTGCCCTTATGCCAGCAACGTATCCTGCCGGTCCGGCACCTATTATGATAAGATCGTAATCCATCTCCGTGATTGTTATTTGTTACCTCATTATCAGTGTCAGCGGATCGCTTACGCCTGCTGCAACGTCATTCAGGAACTCCGTCGCTTCGGCTCCGTCAACCATCCTGTGATCCACGGAGAGCGACAGCGGCATAACATGGCCTACTTTTATCTCACCGTTCACAACCACCGGTTTTTGATTTATTCGACCGATACCCAGTATGCCTACCTGCGGGTAGTTTATGACCGGCACTCCGAACCATCCGCCCAGGGCGCCGTAGTTTGTAATTGTGAAAGTACCTTCCTTCATATCGTCAAGAGTCAGCTTGCGGTCACGGGCTTTCACGGCGATCTCAGCCACCGCCCTGCTCAGCTCTTTGATACTCAGCCTGTCGGCGTTACGAATCACGGGAACAACCAGTCCTTCCGGGGTGCTTACAGCGATCCCGATATTGTAGTAGTTCTTGTAAATAATATTTCCCTTGTCAAAATCCATCTCCGAGTTAAGTTCGCGGTGACGCTTCAGTGCGGCAACCACTGCCTTGATGACAAAGGGGAGGTATGTAAGGTTGATCTCCTCCTTTTTGTACTCGTCTTTATATTTCGCCCTGGCGGCCACTAGGGCTGACACCTCCGGTTCCTCGAACAGGGTCATGTGTGCAGTGCTCTGTTTCGAACGGAGCATGTTTTTGGCAATCGACTTTCTTATCTGGCTCATCGGGGTGATCTCGATGAGTTCCCCGCTGACGGGCCGTAAAGCCTGATCTGCAGTTATCTTCGATACCGGCGCAGCTGCATGGAAGTTCTGTATGTCACTTTTCATGATCCTGCCTGCAGGGCCTGTACCAGTTACAAGGTTAATATCGATATTCATTTCGCGTGCCATAGCCCGGGCTACCGGTGTTGCAAGGACTTTTTTAGGTGCAGTGCCTGCTGCGGCAGGCCTTACCTCAGTTCCCTCATCGCTTGCCGGGAGAAATGCGTTATTGGACGCCACCTCGATTGTACCCACTACTCCCGCGCCTTTCTCATCAACCATTTCGCTTTCGGTCTTCTGTGCCTCTGCAGCTGCCTCACCTGCAATATCTATCTCGACGAGCGTCTCACCAACATGGATGGTCTCACCAACCTTGCCATATCGTGCGGCGACGACACCCTCTCGGGGTGACGGAATATCAGTAACGACCTTGTCGGTCTCCATCTTAACAAGAGGCTGTCCCACCTTAACTGCATTCCCTTTATCGACATACCACTCAATGATGATGCCTTCGGTAAGTCCTTCACCTATATCGGGGAATTTAAAGATATATCTCATCGCTTCAGAATTTTATTGTTCGTTCAATCTCATAGAAGATCTTCTCAGGTGTGATCATATAATGATGTTCACCGCGGGGGTAGGGGACTATAACATCAAATGCAGTCACTCGTTTCGGCGGTGCTTCAAGATTGAGGAAAGCCTCTTCGTTGGCCAGTGCCATTATTTCGGATCCTACACCGAAGCTGCGCGGTTCCTCACCGACAAAGATAATCCTGCCTGTTTTTTTAACCGAAGCTGTAACAGTTTCTTTGTCAAGAGGGTATATTGTTCTCAGGTCAATCAGTTCGACTGAATATCCTGCCTCCTTGGCCATCACCATAGCCTTTTGCACCTCGCGGATCATGGCGCCGTAGGCAACCACGGTCACATCAGTGCCCTGGGCCAGTACTTTGGCTTTTCCAATGGGTACTGAGAATTTTTCTTCACTTACTTCCTGCTTTATTGCCCGGTAAATTCGTTTGGGCTCAAGGAAGAGTATCGGGTCATCACTCTCCAGTGCGGAGATCAGAAGTCCCTTGGCATCATGAGGCGTTGACGGCACAACAACCTTGAGCCCGGGGATATGTGCAAACATAGCTTCCATGCTCTCGGAGTGGTGCTCAAGGGCATTAATGCCGCCACCGTAAGGCAAACGGATTACTATCGGCATTTTATACCTGCCGCGCGACCGGTTATGAATGCGTGTGATGTGAGATATGATCTGGTTAAAGGCAGGGTAGATGAATCCGCAGAACTGCATCTCGATGACCGGGCGCAATCCTGCTACAGCCATACCGACAGCGGTTCCGGCTATGCCCGACTCTGCAAGGGGGGAGTCAAAAACCCTCTCAACTCCGTGTTTCTTCTGTAACCCTTCTGTAACCCTGAAGACGCCGCCCTCAAAGCCGGCATCCTCACCGTAGACAACAATGTTCTTATCCTCTGTCAGTTTAATATCGAGGGCGTCATTGATTGCATTGACAATATTCATTGGTTTCATTTGCGTGCGTTTTTCCATTGTAAGAATTTTTCATGTTCAATCTGCTGGTCGCGCAGATCCTGGGGCATCTCAGCGTAGGTATATTTGAATACATCTTCCAGCGGATACTGAACAGTCTGTTCTGTCTCCATGAATTGGCGGTCAATCTCTTTCTTGTACTCTTCGGTAATTCTTTCCTCTTCAGCATCTGACCACAGTTTCTTTTTCTCAAGGAAGAGCTTCATGCGGCGAAGCGGATCCTTCTCGTCCCATTTCTTTTCCTCTTCGGTAGAACGGTACTTTGTGGGATCATCAGATGTTGTGTGGGCACCCTTGCGGTATGTGACCGCTTCTATCAGGACAGCCTGCTTCTCTGTCCTGGCGTACTCATGAGCAAACCTGAATGCTGTAAGCATAGCGAAGATGTCATTGCCATCCACCTTGAGTCCCTTGATGCCGTAAGCCTTTGATTTTATCGCCATGTTGAGGCTGGCGGTCTGCATCTTTACCGGAACCGAGATGGCATACTGATTGTTCTGGACAACAAATATCACTGGCACTTTCCATACACCGGCGAAGTTAAGGGCTTCATGGAAATCACCCTCTGAGGTGCCGCCATCGCCGACAAACCCCATAGCAACCTCATCCTTATTCTGGTATTTGATGGCGTATCCTATGCCTGCTGCGTGGAGGAGCTGTGATGCGATAGGAACAGAGAAGGGGAGGACATGATTTGCTTCGGTGAATTTAAATGCTTCTTCGAAGCCCATATTGAACATGAAGATCTCCTTAATTGTCACACCCTTGGCGAGCCAGGCGCCCATCTCGCGGAACGCCGGCACCAGCCAGTCGTCGTGCCTCAGGACTTTCCCTGCTGCCACGCCGATAGCCTCCTGGCCGTAGTTGGGCGGATAAGTGTACACCCGTCCCTGCCGCTGGTATGAGACGATCATGAAGTCGAGTGTACGGACAAAAAGCATGTCCTTATACAACTTAACCAACTCCTCGTCGGTGAGTTGCGGCATCCATTCCTTTGCGATAACCTTGCCGTTGTTATCAATTACCTGCAGCATCTTGTCATCTGCCGGATCAAACTGGTCGAACATAGTTTATTTTGTTTAACGTTTCTTAAATAACGACAAACAAGTTACGAATTTGTTCATGAGGGACAATCGATTCCTCTCTCTTCTTTCCGCAGGTTAATTATTGGAGGAAAGTGCTTTAATGTGAAGAAATGTTAAGGCGGTGGAGGCTGTTGTTATTTTATTCTAATTTAGCTGCCGGATTACTGAAACTAAACCATTATGCAGAATATGAAAAAAATTTTTGGTTTTATGATGCTCATGGCACTTATCCTGGCCACAGGTTGCAGTGCTGACAAAAAGACCTCATTGTCAATACCTTACGAGAAATACAACCTTGATAATGGACTCACGGTTATTCTTAATGAAGACAGTTCCGATCCGATTGCTGCTGTTGCAATATTATTTCACGTAGGTTCTTCACGGGAAGCAGAAGGGAAAACCGGATTTGCTCATCTCTTTGAACATATGATGTTCCAAAAATCAGAGAATGTAGGTGAAGATCAGCTCTTCAAACTGATTTAGGGTGCCGGAGGCACACTCAACGGAGGTACAAGCCATGATAACACAATATACTATGAAGTTATTCCTAAGAATGCCCTTGAAATGGTATTATGGCTTGAATCAGACAGAATGGGTTACCTCGAGAATACAGTGACAAAATCTGCCTTTGTGAATCAGCAGAATGTTGTCCAGAATGAAAAAAGACAGAGTGTTGACAATGCACCATATGGACATGAATATGGATTGATACTGAAAAACCTATATCCCAAAGGACATCCTTACAACTGGACTGTCATAGGTGAAATGGAAGACCTCACCAATGCCACCGTTGATGATGTTAAGGCTTTTCATAAAAAGTTTTACTCACCAAATAATGCAACTCTTGTTATTTCAGGCGATATAAACAAGGAGGAAGTGAAAGCTCTGGTAGAGAAATACTTTGCTGAGATACCTCAGGGTGAACCTGTTGAAAAGAGAAATCCGATGCCGGTTTCACTTGCTGCGACTGTAAAGTTTTATCACGAAGACAACTTTGCCAAAGCACCCCGGCTGACAATGACATACCCTGCAGCTGAAACCTTTTCGAAAGATGCATATGCCCTTGATTATCTGGGAGAACTTCTTTCAGATGGTAAAAAGACTCCTTTATACAAAGTGCTCGTAAAAGATAAGAAACTGACGTCAAATGCCTATGCTATGAACTGGGCACAGGAGCTTGCCGGAAGTTTCAGGATATCCGTTACTGCCAATCCCGGGGTAAGTCTGAAAGATGTCGAGAACGCTGTATTCGAAGCTTTTGACATGTTTGAAAAAGAGGGATTTACAGAAGAGGATCTTACCAGGATAAAAGCTAAGAATGAGGCCTCATTTTACGATAACTTTTCAAGCATTCTGGTAAAAGCATTCGTCCTTGGCCAGTACCAGATGTACAAAAACGATCCTGAATTTTATGCCGCGGATTTTGAGGCCACACAGGCGGTGACAATGGATGACATTAAAAGGGTATACGAAAAGTACATCAAGGGTAAAAATTATATCTCAACAAGCTTTGTCCCGAAAGGAGAGGCCAATCTTATTGCAGAGAATGCTGTTAACGCAGGAATAGTTGAGGAAGATGTTACAAAAGCTGCAGAGGTTAAGGGTGATTTAGTTGCTGAAGAGCCAATAATCAAGACTTCCCACCAAGACCGACCGTTCAAAACAACCTCCTGTAGGACCTGATCCGGAGGTTACAATTCCGCCGGTATGGACAAGTACTCTTGACAACGGCATTAAGATCACAGGAATCACGCATACTGAACTTCCACTGGTTCAATACTCTGTCATAATTGAGGGGGGGCACCTGCTTGACGATCCTGCTAAAGCCGGAGTGGCTAATCTGACAGCATCCGTCATGAATGAGGGAACAAAGAACAAGACTCCTGAAGAACTGGAAGATGCCGTCAAATTACTGGGAGCAAAGATTAATGTATCAGCTTCAAATGAAAACATTACTATCAAAGTTAGTACTCTTGCCAGGAATTTTGAAAAGACAGTTGCCCTTGTAGAGGAAATGCTTTTTGAACCCCGATGGGATGAGGAACAATATAATCTTGCAAAAAGCAGGATAATAAATACCATCAAGCGAAACAAGGCAAATCCGAGCTACCTTGCATCGACCACTCTTAACAAACTGATATTTGGTGAAGACAACATACTTGCCACTGAACTCAGCGGAACTGAAGAATCTGTTTCGTCTATTACCATGGATGACCTGAAAGGTTTCTATGAAAAGAACATCTCACCTTCAGTTGCCAAATTTGTGATAGCCGGCGATATTGACCTTGCCAGGGTTGAAAAAGCACTTGCAGGATTAAATAAAAAATGGCAGCCTAAAGATGTTGTCATCCCGGAAGCTAAGGTTTCTGAACCACCGGCCAAATCGCAGATTTACTTTGTTGATGTACCAGGAGCCAAGCAATCGGTAATATATATCGGAGCACCGTCAATAACACGTACAAATACCGATTACTATCCGGCTTATGTCACCAACTACAAACTAGGGGGGTCATTTAACGGGATATTCAACCTTATCCTCAGGGAAGAGAAAGGATTCACATACGGTGCCAGGTCAGGTTTCAACGGGGCTAAAAACTATGGTACATTTACGGCATCATCTATGGTTCGCACGAATTCGACACTCGAGTCTGTAACAATCTTCAAGACAGAGATGGAGAAATACCGGCAAGCTATTCCACAGGAGTATATTGATTTTACAAAATCGGCACTTCTGAAAGGCAATGCCCTCAATTTTGAGACACTGGGCAACCTTCTGGTGATGTTAAATACTATGGCAATGTATGGACTGCCTGCAGATTATATCAAGCAGGAAGAAGCATTTGTAAAGAATCTGACTGTTGAAAAACAGCTGGAGCTTGCAAATAAGTATATCGATCCTGCAAGAATGTATTATGTGGTTGTAGGTGACGCGGCAACACAGCTCAAGGGATTGGAGAAGATTGGCTTCGGTGAGCCTGTACTTGTAAAGTAAATTTTAGTACATAAGACAGTTACAGAGTGCCGGGGTTTGCCTTACCGCTTCCCCGGGACTCTGTAACTTTTTAATACCGATATGGTATGGGTCTTAAGGGTTTTAGCCTTATTACCTGAGCCTAACCTTTCTCTTAAGCCTGGTATCACCGGCTGAAGCGCCAACCAGGAGCTCCATTTTGCAGAGATCATGATCCCATGCTTGCTCCGTCTCCCTCCAGTACATAAGACTCTTTACCGGGACAGAAAGGCTTACTCTTTTGCTTTCACCCGGATCAAGTGTCACCCTTTCAAATGCCTTGAGCTCCTTTTGCGGCCACTCTACCGAAGGATCAATACGATGCACGTAAACCTGCACAACTTCATCCGCAGACATTTCCCCTGTGTTCTGCAATTCAAACGTGATGGTTATCACTTCGTTTTGATAATACGTTTTCTTATCACTCCTCAGGTTTGAGTATTTGAAACCGGCATAGGTAAGGCCATGACCAAACGGATACATTACCGGAACTTTCTTCGTATCAAACCAGCGGTAGCCCACAAGTGATTCTTCGGAATAATATGCTTTGTCCGGGTCATTCTTCAGTGCCTTAGCATCTTGCCTCACGAGTTTTGCACGACAGTGTCACCGGTGGAGACCAGGCTGGCAAATACATCCGCGTTACGGTCATTCTGAGGATAGTTGCCCAGGGAATATGCCGGAGAATCTTCAAGCTTTACAGGTATCGTGAAAGGCAGCCGCCCTGAAGGAGAGATGGTTCCCCCAGAAGCACATCGGCCAGTGCGTTTCCGCCTTCGGATCCGTTAAACCATGAGATGAGCAATGCCCTGGAGAGCGGGTTAACAGTGTTGAGGTCGTTCGGTGCGCCGCTGGTCAGTACCGTAATTATATTCGGGTTCACTTCGGCAATGCGGGTGATCAGCTTGTCCTGTCCTGAAGGAAGGAACATATCCTTCCTGTCTTCACCTTCGGTCTCGACGGCACGGTTATTACCGCCTATGAACAGTACCAGGTCTGCTGCGGAGGCAATCCTGACAGCCTCATCCGCAAGTTTTTGTGCGGTAAGTTCCTTTGCCTGGGCCTCCTTTTCAAGCTCTTCAGGTGTCCGTTTCCGGAATTTGTCGGCCCAACTGTACTGAACCGGTTCATATCCTTTAACATATATGATTTCAGCACTGTCGCCAATCTTCTTCGTAAGTCCCTCCAGCGGGGTCACCTCATACAGTGCCTTCACCCCGGCGCCCAGTCCTCCTGATGCCATTTTCTGTGTGGCATTGGCTCCGATAACCGCGATCACCGGTTTGCCGGTAAGCTTTAACGGAAGCACCCCGTCATTTTTCAGTAAAACGATAGACCGGCTGGCCACGTCGTAAGCAACTTTCTGCTGTGCCGGCTGAGATGTCATTTCCCTGTTTGCTTCGTTTTCAGGGACAGGTTTGATTGCCATTCTGACGCGCAGTATCTCACGGACACGTCTGTCAATAATCTCTTCTGAAACCTTCCCCGCTTTGACTGAATCGATAAGGGCCTGGCCGAGATATATCTTATCCGGCATTTCAACATTAAGCCCGTTCTTTATTGAGTTAACGGTGCTGTGAGTGCCTCCCCAGTCAGAAATGACCATTCCGGCAAACCCCCATTCGTCGCGCAGTATCTTATTGAGGAGCATATCATTTTCCGCACACCACCATCCGTCTGCCTTGTTATAAGCAGCCATTACACCGTAAGCATCGGCTTCATCGACCGCAGCCCTGAACGGCGGGAGGTATATCTCGCGCAGGGCCCGTTCTCCGACAATCACGTTTACAGTCCCGCGGTTATTCTCCTGGTTGTTCAGCGCGAAGTGCTTAAGGCAGACGGCAACACCGTTATCCTGAACGCCTCGCGTGTACCCGACTGCGAGCTGCGAGCTCAGGAACGGATCCTCGCTGAGGTATTCATATGTTCTCCCGCCTGTGGGTATTCTCTGTATATTGATGGCTGGTCCTAGCAGCATATCCTTGCCTCGCAGGCGTGCCTCCCTTGCGATGGCGGATCCGTATGCATATGCCAGTTCCGGGCTCCATGTGGCTGCCAGTGCTGATCCTGTCGGGAAGAAAGTGGCTTTGTCGTTGACCCAGCCGAGCGGCATCCAGCCGTCAGGCTGCATCTCCTCCCTGATGCCGAACGGACCGTCAGCGTATTTCATATCGGCAATTCCAAGTCGTTCAACACCTGCTGAGACGAACATGTGTTTGGCGTGAAGCATATTTACTTTTTCATCGAGTGTCATCCGGCTGATTATGCTATCAATCTGTCTGTCATGTTCAAGCAGGGTTGATCTGCGGATCTGTCCTGCTGAACTGCCTGCCAGCAGCAGTGCAAGGATTGTACATGCGGCCATTCTGGTATGTTTCATATGGTTTTTTGTGTGATAATTCATTAAGGTCAAGAATTAAAATTGAGTGCCGTAAATATAATTTACATATCCTATATTTGCACATCCATCTGAGAGAATGCAGTCAGTCTGGTTTAAAGGCCATAAGATCTTCAGACTCTCAGACCTTCAGACAAAGAATAACGCGGATGGAAGGGGTGATCAGCCAGTTGGCGGAGAGGCATTCCACCATCCGTTGAAAAAATATACTATTTTTACACCCTTTATCGCCCGGATGGTGGAATGGTAGACACGAAGGACTTAAAATCCTTTGGCCGTACAGGCTGTGGGGGTTCAAGTCCCCCTCCGGGTACAAAAAGAGGCTGTCTCAAAGGGGCAGCCTCTCTTTTTTTAAAAAGCTACAGATCTGGTCGCCTTTCGTACTATTTTGTCACTCAATCACCAAGACTTTAGTAATTTACACAAATTGTTAATAACAATCTGATTATTAACACTATAACGCTTGTATTTATGTCTCATAATTAATATCTTAGAGACATGAAGAAACAATACCTCAAACCGGTCTTCAAGAGCTATAATCAAAGGCAGATGATGCTACTGCCGCCATCTCTTGATGAATTAATCGATGAGAACCATCCTGTACGCATTGTCAATCAGGTGCTTGATAATGTGGATGATAGGGTGCTGGTGAAGCAATATATGGGTGGCGGGATCTCCAGCTATCATCCCAGGATGTTGCTTAAGGTGATGGTATATAGTTACTTGTGTAACATATACAGCAGCCGGAAGATGGAATCGGCATTGAAGGAGAACATCCATTTTATGTGGTTAAGTGGCATGAACCGGCCGGATCACAACACACTCAACAGGTTCCGCAGCGAGAAGTTAAAAGATGTGCTGAAAGAGATCTTCTCCCAGGTGGTTATGATGCTTGCAGACTCGGGTCATATCAGCTTAAAAGATGTATATATTGATGGGACGAAGATAGAGGCCAATGCCAACAAGTTCACCTTTGTATGGGGCAACTCGATAAAGACCAATAAGGCAAAGATGGCTCAGCAGCTTAATGAGTTATGGGCTTATACCCAGAAGGTGGCACAGGATGAACTGGGAGATGACACTCCGACTGATTTTACACCTATCGATCCGGAGAAAGTAGAAGAGACGATAGCCAAGATAGATCAGGCATTAAAAGGCAAGGAGGTAAGCAAGGAGGTAAGGCAGAAACTCAATTATGCACGCAAGGTCTGGCCTGAGAATATGAAAAGGTATAAAGAGCAAGAGGAGCTTCTGGGCGACAGGAAGTCGTATAGTAAGACTGATCCCGATGCGACCTTTATGCGAATGAAAGAAGACCACATGAATAATGGACAGCTCAAGCCGGGGTATAACCTTCAGATATCCACAAACAATCAGTTTATATTAGCTTATAGTCTGCATCAGAATACCAATGATACGATCACTCTTGCAAGTCATTTAGAGCAATTTAAGGATACCTGCGGTCAATACCCGGAAGTAGTCACAGCTGATGCAGGATACGGATCAGAAGAGAACTATAAATTGCTGGAAGAAAAAGGAATAGAGGCATATGTCAAGTACAGCTATTTTTACATAGATCAGAGCAAAAAAGCTGTAAGGTCTCCATTCCGGCTGGAGAATATGCCGTATGACGCTCAAACCGACAGCTACAAGTGTCCTGGAGGCCGGGAACTCAAAAACATTGGGCTAAGAATCGCATTAGCGACAATGGATATAAACAGACTTATCATATTTACCAAGCCACCAGCTGTGAGAGCTGCGCGCTGAAAGAGCAATGCTCTAAAAAGGAAGATGGTCTCAAGTTTAGGATAAACCATCAGTTAAATCTGTACAAAGCAAAAGCGAATGCAATGCTCAACAGCGAGGAAGGTTTATATCACAGAAGCAAAAGGCCCATAGATGTCGAGCCGGTATTTGGGAATATCAAGTATAATATGGGCTTCAGACGATTTAATCTCAGAGGAACACGAAAAGCTGAGATAGAAACTGGCCTGATAGCTATGGCGCACAACCTGAAAAAGGTAGCCGCTTAGGCTATCTCTTTTTGTATTTATAGAAGACATCATATAGCTTCTCCATTGTTCAGGATAACTATCAAAAATAGAGAGGCTGCCCCTTTTTATTTTGAGACAGCCTCTTTAATTTGAAAATTCAGGAGCTCCTGGGTTCTTGCTTTATATCATGCAGGATTATGATTGAGAGTATAGTTTTATTAAATTTGAATAGAATGAGAAAGACAGGGTATGAATATGAGGGTTTTGAAAGCTAATATCTGTATAGTATCACTGATTTTATTCGGTTTATCTGCTTGCAATCAGGAGAATGATGGAGCTGAGATTTTGACTTATGATATTATTGGTAGTGAGGATGATACTAAAATAGAAAAAATAGAAAAAGAGATTAATATCCTGTTTCCTGGTGAGATTTTATCAGCAGAAGATCTGACTGCAGAATTCACATTGTCTGAAGGGGCGTTGGCATTTGTTGATGATATACTGCAGGAGAGCGGCTTGAGTGTCAATGATTATGGGCATCCTTTTAATGTCCATGTTATTTCTGAGAATGAGGAAAACGAAATCAATTGGAGAGTCACTGCTTCCAATAATACCTATACTGGTGGATGGGGGCTGGGTTGGTTCCAGTCTTATTCGGCAGCAAGCAACCGAACCTATGAATGGTATATTGATCAATCTAATACAGGACAGCACTCAGCTTACAATTGTGGACCAGCCTCAGCTACAATGGCAGCTAAATGGTCTCAGCCAATTTTCAGCAAGACCACAGCTGAGGCAAGAGCTGCATATCGGCCTGAAGGCGGATGGTGGTATACGGACGATGTCCAAAATTACCTTGCTGATAATGATATCCCTCAATACGCAATAAATCTCGGGTCATCATCCAGTAGTACGGAACAGATCATTTCAGCTGAGATAGATAAGGGACATATCATAATACTTTGTCTCGACATGTTTTATGTAAGAAGTGGGTCTAATGGGAACAAGAGGGTCGACAGGTTCTATCCTGCTTCTACCGCAGGATGGGGGCACTTTATAGTTGTCAAGGGATACAGGAATGTTGATAGTAGTCTGTACTTTGAAGTATATGATTCTTACTGCAATGGTTTGATATATGGTGATGGGTCCTTAAAAGGCAAAGACAGATATTACCGGAGTGAAGATATTTACTCTGCAACCTCCAAATGGTGGAATCATGCAATAATAGTTGCACCCTGGGGAGAGAAAAGCTATTCTATTCAGGGTCTTGATCCGGCAACCATCCCTTCTCAATGGGGAAGGTAGTTAGCAAAATCAAATTGAATATACTTGTTGATTCAGTAGGCGGTCTCTTTTAAAAGTGGATTTTATATATCTTTGAAGTCAGGCTTACTGCCCGGATGGTAGGGGTGAGCGTAAAAAACACCCGGTGGGTGTTTTTGGCGAGCAGCCAGATTGCAGGAGAGGCATTTCACCAACCGGTTAAAAAATACACTACTTTTACCCCCTTTATCGCCCGGATGGTCGAATGGTAGACACGAAGGACTTAAAATCCTTTGGCCGTACAGGCTGTGGGGGTTCAAGTCCCCCTCCGGGTACAAATAGAGGCTGTCTCAAAAGGGGCAGCCTCTTTAGGATCCTGGTAAATCGTTTTATTCCTATTTTAATTTAAGGTGAAATTTATTATCCTGCGGAGCAGGGTCATTCCAGAGACTGTTCAGAAAAGGTAATGCTGAAGGAACGGTTTGTCCCAGTAACTGAATTTTCTCAGCTTCATCATCTTCCAGTTTTTCATCTCCTGCAAAGTATGCCATATAAGCTTTTGTGAAAAAAGGAACAACTTCAGGATATTTATCGGCTGGAATATCATACCTCTTTTGCAGAGCGAAGCCGAAATAAGTGAAAAAACCCGCTATCCTTTCGGTAAAAACTTCGTTGGAATATTTAAGGAACTCCTGATGGGAGATTTCCGAACCCAGAGATTTTACAATTTTGGTATTGATATTAATTACATTGTTTTCCAGGGTTATCAATCTGTAAGAATATGGAGGAGTTACCAGGGAGCCGGTCTGAATATCAGTCAGGGTTTTCCCATCTTTTGAATAGTCAGCAATATCGCTCGCATGATAATGTCCTGTAAGTATCAGCCTGATTCCGGAATTCATGAGTGCATTCGCATTGTTTTTGTAATCGCTTATCAATAACTCCAGATACTTCTGGCCGGAATAGTGCTCAATTATTCCATAATGCATCATTGGCAGTACTGTGAAATTGTTTTCATTAGCCTCAACCATCTTTTCCTGTATCCAGGCCAGGGTAAGCGGATTAATTGCTCCGCTTATTTTATTGGGATTGGAACGGTCAAGCCCATCTATCGCTAAAATCCATAACCCGTTATAAGGCTGACAGATATAGCTTAAGGAATTTTCATCCCTGTATAATGCCTCATTATATCCAAAATTCCCGTATATGGATGTGAATTCCTCCTCTGTGACACTTGGAACCGGGGTAGGAGGAGTATTTTTGAAATTTTGGGAGGAAGGATTAATGATATCATTGTTCCCTGGTACAACAAAAACCTTAATACCACAATCCTCAAGTTGCTGTAGAAAACCTCTTACAGTTTCGTGACATTCCATTTGTCCTTCCATTGCCAGATCTCCTGATATGAGCACGATATCAGGCTTATCTTCCATTAAGCCGGCAACTACTTTTCTGAAAATTGGGTCGCTGAATTCAAAAATCTTGCGATCGTGCGTCACCATGGCCTGCCAGACAGGGTTATTTTCCGGATCATCAGGCGCTAATGAGGGATTTAAGTAGTGAAGGTCTGATAAAACAGCAATTTTGATTTCAGGAGAAATCAGATTGTCCGGACCAGATTTGCTGCCCGGTGCCATGGGGGGTGGATCAAGCCACTGATCTTTTGCGCATGAAGCACAAAAAAAGATCATGACTAAAAGGAGATACTCTAATCTTTTCATAGCATAAGTTTTTTAGTTAATAAATAGAAGACAGATATAAGATTTTGTAATATCCATAAACCTGTTTAATCAAAATCCTATACAAAGATCTGCTGCCCTGATGACAAAAGTTTTCACTTTTGTCTCAAAGAGTTTACTCTGTGTCTCAAATAAGTTTATTATGGGCTGCGGCGGCCCAAAACAGATAACTACCTCCGGAATTCGCTGGGGGATACACCGAATTCGCGGGTAAATTCGCGGCTGAAATAGGCGAGACTCCTAAACCCAACCGCAAATGTCACTTCAGTTACATTCATCCCGGTTGATGAAAGCAATTCTTTTGCCTTGTGCAGTCTCAGGGATTTGAAATAATCTGCCAGTGTTCTGTTGCTTAAAGATTTAAACTTCCTGTAAAGCTGGGCACGGCTGACTGCCATTACGCGGCAGATATTTGAGATCCCGAACTCATCGTCCCTGAGATTAGCCTCCATAAGCTGTTTTACCTCTGTCATGAACACATCCTCCTTTTTCAGAAATTTATCGGATGTTTCAGGTATTTTTTCAAGGGAGGCATATCGTTCATATAGCTTTTTACGCAGATCAACAAGGTTTTTCAGCTGGATATGCAGCTCTTTTTCATTGACAGGTTTGGCCAGGTATGCATCAGCCCCTCTTTCCAGACCGGCCAGCCGCGAGTCAATGTCAGCCTTTGCCGTCAACATGACAACAGGGATGTGGCTGGTGCGGATATCGTTCTTTACCTTTTCGAGCATTTCAATCCCATCCATTACCGGCATCATTACATCGCTCAGGATGATATCAGGTACAATTTCCAGGGCCTTTTCAAGACCAATGCTTCCGTTTCCGGCTACCTCTATTCTGTATTCGTATTTAAGGATAGCCTGCTGGTACAGTACAACATCTGAACTATCCTCTACGATTAACAGCAAAGGCCGTCCAGTCGGACTGACTGCCCCAACGGGAAATAACTCTTCGGGGGATTGTTGAAGATAATCTGGTTCTCCGTAATAGCTGTCCCTTTCAGACTGATTATCTGTGACTGTGACCAAGTCTGCCGCTTCCTGATCATTAGACAAAGGAGCATTACGCGCAACGGGAAGAAGAACCGTAAATTCCGAACCCTCACCCTTTGTGCTCTCCACAGAAATTGTCCCCTTCAACAGGTGCACCATTTCTTTTGTCAGGGCCAGACCAATTCCTGTACCTACAGGAGATAACTGGGGTTCAACCCTGTAAAAGCGCTCGAACAGATGGTCCAGATGTTCTCTTTCAATGCCGATTCCAGTGTCTTTAACCCGGATGGAGAACATTTTCCCATTATCCAGAACAGATGTGGTCACTTCAACCCGGCCCCCTTCAGGGGTATACTTCAAAGCATTGGAAACCAGGTTGGTCAGGATGTGCATCAGTTTCTCAGGATCAAAATCCATTTCGACCGATTCTTCAACAGATGCAAATTTCAGATCGATTTTCCTCCTGAGAGCTTCCGAGCTGAATTGTTCGGTCAGGTAGGCCAGGTACTTATTGACATCCCTCCGGATAAGATTAACGGGTATTGCGCCTGATTCTGTTTTTGCCAGATTAAGCATCTGGTTCACCAGTTGCAGGAGGATGCCGCTGTTGTTTTTTATCTTCTGAAGGCCGTCCCCCATCCACTCACCCGGACAGGCAGTGATCAAGTCAGTCATGCCGTTGATGATGGTCAGGGGTGTACGGAATTCATGGGTGATATTGGTGAAAAACCGGTTTTTGAATTCATTCATTTCTTTCAGATGCCTGGCCTCCAGCTCTTCCAACTTCCGTTGTTGCCTGATAAACTGGAGTACAAATCCGAGCGCTCCACCGGTCAGCAGTATAGCCAATATCCCAAACATGATGGAGTTTAATGCAGGAGTCATCTGCTCAGGAACATGCAACCAGGGTTTAAGGACCACCAGGAGAACGACCATTACACAAAAAATAGAAAACATCGCAATCGGAAACCAGGTTCTTTGTCGCGGAACTGTAGCAAAAACATTGGCAATTCCCGCAAAAATAAGGCCTCCCGAGGTGGGGATCCCCCCCAACCGCATCATCGCATAAAAGAACATCAGGTACATCGTAATACTTATAAAAGGATGGTGAACCATGTACCGGCTGGGAAACAGAAGTTGCAGTAAAAGAGATAGTGTATACAGACAACAGATTGCTGTCAAATACTTAATAAATATGGTAGCCTGGGGTGCAAAAATCGATAAAGAGATGACAAGCGTAAATGGAGCTATCACCAGGAAGATATGGTTTTCAAACACGGTTATATTGCCCTGGAGCTGTCTGTCCGTACAACCCGGGAAAGAGAGTTTCTTTTCCAACCACATGTGATATTTATTTGATCCCTTGCTATTCATGATTCAATGAGATTTAATTACCACTTACCAATTTACAAATACAATTTACGACATTTTCAGGGAAATGACTGCTTCTGACACAAAATAAGAGCATCAAATAATTGCTAATTCCCGTTTTGGTATACCGCTCCACATCAAAGGCTTACATTAGCCTCTAAATGAAGAATCTGATTATTCACATCAAAAGTTCCAACCACTTGGATCCTTTCTAAAATCTATGCTAATTTATCAAATAAAACGGTCATAATTGGTGGAATTACCAAACCAGATTTACATGAACCGACTTAAATCCATGACCGAATCATTCCCTTTATGCTATTGGAAAAATATTTAAAGCAAATAAGAATAACCCCTTAATCTGAATCAAAGAAACAAGTGACAGGGTTGCAACTTTTGTCCTTCGGGGTACTGAAAACAGAGCGAGAGTGAGAGTCCCCGAAAAACACAAAACAATAATTTGTGTTTTTCGAGGATCCACGAAAATCAAAGATTTTCGGGACGAGAGCGAGCACTCTCACTATTTTTCCTCAAACTAGACTCACACTCACACTTCAGTTCCTTTCATATTCTCTATATTCTTTATAAATTAGCTCTGTCAGGAAAAATTTCTTTGTAATAGCCAAAGGCAGTGCATTTGAATGTGTAGCTATTTTGGAATATCTTCTTGAAATAAAAGAAATAAATCAGGAGGCTTTCGTTGAGAGTGAGCAGAAATTGGAAGAAATATCAAAAATGCTGTTCGGATTAATAAAGAATATGGTTTGACAACCGGTTGCAACTTTTGTCCTTTCGGGGTACAGCGCCCACCAAAGTTATGATGCATTTGATGTTATTGAGAAAATACCGGCCAAATGTGGTCAGGGCCTGCGACTTTTGCAGTTAAGAATTTATTGATTAATGGAAAGTGGGTTAAAATACAGGACATTGATTTATTTTTGCTTCGTAAAGCAATCAAAGCAAACATGAAAATAACAAAAACTAAAAAAAGGTGGGGTATCATTTTGTTGTTGCTTGCAATAATTATCATCATGGCTTACTTTCCACCACCGCCCCAAGATTCCATTCAATATTATGAAAGAGAAAGCGGGCAATTAAAAACAGAAAAGGTAGCCGGAGAAAAGTGGTTGGTATGGTTGTATTACAATCCAATAGGAGAAGCAACCTTGTGGGCGTTGGCGAAAAGAAAGCTGGTTTCATCGATCTATGGTAAAATGATGGATCGCACTTCTTCAGCGAAAAGGATACATCCCTTTATTGAAGATTTTGATATTGATATGAGCGTTGCTCAAGAACAGGAGTTCAACAATTTTAACGATTTTTTTACCCGAAAACTAAAGGATAATGCAAGACCAATTGATACCAGCTTTAATATTGTTGTATCTCCTGCAGATGGGAAAATCCTGGCTTATGCCGATATTAGCAATTCTGATTTTATCATAAAAGGATATCGCTTTGATGTATCTTCCTTTTTGGATAATCCTGATCTTGCACAAAAGTACCATGATGGTGCCCTTCTTATCATCCGGCTGGCCCCGGTCGATTACCATCGTTTTCATTTCCCGGTCAGTGGGAATTTGACTGCAAACAAAAAGATTGAAGGTGACTATTATTCCGTCAACCCATTTGCTTTGCGCAAAAAGACTGAAATATTCTGTTTGAATAAACGGGAATATACAATTCTTTCAAATCCATTGTTTGGTGATGTTATTATGGCCGAAGTTGGTGCCACCATGGTAGGAAGCATCGTACAAACTTTTAAGGGAAGTTCCGTAAAGAAAGGCGAAGAGAAAGGCTACTTTAAATTTGGAGGCTCAACAGTAGTACTGCTGTTTGAAAAAGGTAAAATCTACATTGATAAGGATTTATTGATCAATACAGCAAAGGGATATGAAACTGCTGTTAAAATGGGCGAAAGAATTGGTGATGCTTCTCTCACTCTATACTAAGTCAGGGGTGATGTTATTCTTAAGCAAAATCCATATACTTATACGAAATCAATGCTTAATCATAAAGTCAGGAAAAATTATCCTGAAATCTTCTATTGAGTTTTACTGATATTTTTCGTCAAAACTCGCTCTCACACTCACACTTTTGTCATGTGGTCTTACAGTCATGCAGGTCATGCAGTCTGACAGATACATAATGTCTCACTTAAACTGAGCTCTGAGCCATTCAACAAGTTTTAAAGCCATATGACTCTCAATGGCAGGAAGAACTGAACATTTAACAACTTCTAATTGTTATTTTACATATCCTTTAATGAGCGGGGTCAGCACAATAATCACTGACATAAAATAATGGAAACAAAACTCATACAAATCAGGGAACAGCAAAAGGAAGTCTGGAACAGATTTTCTCCGGGCTGGAAGAAATGGGATGAACTGACTATGGACTTCATGAAACCAATGGCTGATGAAATCATTCGCCTGTTGAAACCTAAGGATAATGATTTTGTTCTGGATGTAGCATCAGGTACCGGAGAACCAGGGCTTACAATTGCTACTATGCTTAATGGTGGTAAGGTAGTTGCGACAGATCTTGCTGAAGGAATGCTGGAAGTAGCTCTTGAAAATGCAAACATTCGCGAAATTAAGAATTTTGAAGTCATTACCAGTGATGTATGCGAGCTTCCATTTCCCGATAATAACTTTGATGCAATAAGCTGCCGGATGGGTTTTATGTTTTTTCCTGATATGCTGCTTGCAGCTAAAGAGATGGTTCGTGTATTAAAACCCGCCGGAAGAATTGCTGTGACAGTTTGGAGCGAACCTGAAAAAAACTTATGGGCTGGCACTATTATGGGCGTTATTCAGAAAAACATGCATGTTGAAGCTCCGCCTCAGGGAGCACCTGGACTATTTCGTTGTGCCAGGCGTGGTCTTATTTCAGAATTATTTGAACAAGCCGGATTAAAGAATATTTCTGAATCAGAGGTTGCCGGAAAGCTTAACATCGGGAATAAAAAAGCCTACTGGAATTTCATGACTGAAGTAGCAGCTCCTGTAGTAGCAGCACTTAGTAATGCAGATTGCGATATGCTGGTAAAGGTCAGGAGAGAAGTATTTAATTCAATTAAACAGAAATACCCTGACGGAGAACTGTCACTCGATTCAAATGCCTTTGTAATTTACGGAGAGAAATAAGTCTTTTGTGATGCTCAATCATTTCCATAATCACTTGCCAGGTTGATCCGGAATGAGGAGCTCAGTGAGACCAGAATTTCCAATTTACAACAAAAATCTCACTAAACTGGTTGCAACTTCCGCCCGCCTGCAGGCAGGCAGGCAGGTTCGGGGTACTGCGCCCTCCAACTTCGCCAGACGTAGTCCGGTTTCGTCGGACGAAGTCTGAAGCCTTCTTTGACCGATGAAGCTAAAGCGAAGTCGGTGGCGTAGGAGGGCTATCACACTCACACTTTAGAAAAGAAAAGAGATCAAAACCGACCTTTTGTTTCTTTTTATGACATCCTGAAAACCTCACTAATTCTAAGTATGAGATGAATAGTAATTATCAGGTAGAGGGTTGCAACTTTTTTTTTGCCGAATATGAATTTTTTGGCAGAGTTGCAACCAGGGTTTCTCTTTCGACCAATCCTTTATTGAATTCTCACAAAATCCCTCCCGGACCTCGAGCCATTGCTAATAGGAAGCTTTAATATGATTAATGATACAAGGGTGATGCAAAAAAGATCATATTGAAGCAATAATTTCATTGCTCGCAATCCATAGACCTTTCTCTGATCATGATCTCCCCTTTGTTCTGAAATACTAAATTATTAGAGGTCATTTCCACCTTTAAAATAGTTGTACTTCCCTGAGTTACCTGGGCCGTTTGGTTAATATAGAAAGTATTGCTTCCGCCCTTGCGCTGAATAAAATCCTGTTGTGTGAAAATATCATTATCAAAATATATCTCAGCTTTTTCCACATGCATATCTGTTATAACGACAGAACTTGTGAAGGCAACTTCATACTGCCCTGGTTTCATGATGAATTTACTAAGATCAACTGTCATTTTCCCTTTGCCGTCAATGAATGATTTTGTATCCCATGTCTCGCAAAGATGCCATTCAATTGAACCGAAAGGATCTGGTTTGAAAATATAGTCTTCTGCCTTGTAAACTGCAAACGAGCGGATAAGCGGCAGATCTGCATACTTTGTTATCTTTAGCCTGACTTTTGATACAGCCATAGTTAAAAATGGATCTATTTTCATCCTACCTACTGCACTGCCTTCTGCAAGGAACTTCCACTCCCCTCCTGAAAGACCCTCAAGAACATACTCCCTGATGCGATGTCCATACCTGTAATCTTCCATCAGGACAACATGGTTTATCTCAATAATATTATTCAAAGGGATCTCAAAAAATATTCCTGAAGTATCTTTCAATGAAGCAAGAGGCTTATCAAACCGCCGGCCTATAATATTCCCAAGCTCTTTATATAGAATCATGTCTTCAGAAGGAATAAGTCCTGTTGTGTCTGGTGTGGAATTAAGGAGAAGAACACCTCCGTAACCTACTGATTTATAATAAATATCCAACAGCTCGTCGAGTGATCGTCGTTTCTTCTCATTTGCGGCAGACCAGAACCAGTTGTGGTTGTAAAGTGTTACGTCTGCTTCAAGCGGAGCCCATGCATCGCCGTCAGGATCATCATCGTACTGAGTGGAAATACCTGTCTTCAGTCTCTCGACCTTCAGTGTATTCCATGCCGGATAGAAAAGTTTTCCCGACTCAGTGCCTGGCCATCGCAAAGTGGCTTTTGGCCCCTGTAAGATTACTGATTCAGAAGCATATTTATTGAGGATATCACTTACCTCTATTACGCAGCTACCATCGAACCAGACCTCAGTTATATGCCCGTATTTTGTGAGGACTTCTGTAAGTTGCTGTCTGAAAACCTGGTTGTAAGCTTCCTGCTTTGACGGATCTGCTGTTTTCCCTCCGCTTCCGATTCCTGCACCCCATGTATCATCTCCCGGATATACATAAATGCCAAGATTGAGTCCGTATCTGTGACATGATTCTGACAACTCTTTAAGCACATCTCCCTTGCCATCCTTCCATGGTGTATTCCGTATGCTGTAATTAGATGTCATTGTGTTCCACCAACAGAATCCTCCTGTATGTTTTGCGACATAAAGTATCTCTTTCGCACCCCAGGCAAGGGCAGCTTCGCACCATTGGTCAGTATTTAGCTTTGAAGGATTAATACGTGAAAGCTTCGTCGAGTGATTATCATATTCCCTTCCCTGCCAAGTGCAGGGATCGAGACATACAAACATTATACGCTCCTGTTCATGCCATCGGTATTGTATTTCAGATGGTCTGGCAAGAACCGTTTTCTGACAATGAGAAATACTAAAACCGGGAAGCAGGAAACTTAATAGCAGAATTGATCTGTATAAAGAAATACTCATAATCTAATAGAAATCATTTTATAGAAGTTGGATTTATCAAATATATAATAATCTGTATGATTGTAATGTTGTGCCGGCTGCCTTTTATTAAGTCCAAAGAGAATTATTGTTCTACTAAAGTTTTCATCCTCAGGAGTACTATACTCGGGTTGCAACTTTTGTTCGCCTGCCTGCCGGCAGGAAGGTTCAGGGTACTGCGCCCTCCGACTTCGTCGGACCCGGTCCGAAGCTTTCTTTGACAAACGAAGCTTTAACTTATGTTGAAGCGTAAGAGAATCTTTCTCCAAAAAGAGTTCTCCGCAAAGATGTTACTAAGAGGCTTTTTTTGGTCTTGTGGATTTTGGCAAGGTCACTTACGATATTCAGTCACCGGACGCATCGTTGCCAGGGAGGGATCAAGCAGAAGGTACCCGTTATGATGAATAATTCCAAGAGCCTTGTCAACTTGCTCCTCAACCTTATCAGGGCCTTCCATTCCAAGACTCCTCCGGACTTCACGACGCAACCACCAGTACCCAGAATTCCAGGAATAAAGGTGTTGTCCATGAGGCTTCCCGGTAATAGTACTGATTGATTCATGAAAAGCAGGCATGAAAGCAAGCTCCTTTTCCATCCGCCAGACAATTTGATTATCTATCCAATCCGAAGACATTCCATGGATCAATCCATCCAGATAATTCGCGGCATCATTCAGAAACCAGGAACCTCCATTTGTATAAACTCCACTATGCCCGTCAAGTAAATCTCCGTTAGCTTTTGAGATAACCCTCATCCCAAAAGGTGATTGAATTCTCATTGTGGTTTCCAGATGTTTTTTTACTATTTCATCAGATAACAGTTTCCTGCCAAAGACAATGTAAGTCAAAACTTCTCCGTACAAGGCATCCTGTCCAATATGTTCCTGTTGTTTCAGGCTGGTTGCCATGTATCCTCCATCTTTGTTAAACATCATGTTGTAGCCCGCGACAGCCTTCTCAATTTCTGTATCTGTCACAGGAAATCCAAGCTCTTTTGCCGCTAACAGTGCTCCGCAATGAAAACCCTGATTGGATGAAGGAGGATCATCATCCTCGTAATTCAACTGATCATGGTATGTTCTGAAACATTTCAGTTCAGGTAATAAGCGTGGAGGGTAGTACAATCCATTTTTTTCATGTTCACGGATAAAATTGTAAGCCCGTTTTACCATGCGCATATCAGGATCACCACCTGCACGCTTAACCAAAACTGACCATATCAGATAATACTGAGCATTGTCTTCATAATTAATGCGTTCAAAAAAAACTGCAGAATAAGCTTCTCTGTCAAACCTGATATCGTCCAGCCCTCGGCTCATGTAAAAACCATCAGAAACCCATTGTTTCCATCCATAGCCAACACCTGAAATAAATATATAATCGCTCTCAGGACGAGATAAATTCTGTCTCAATAACAAATAGGCTGTGTTTTTCAGGATAGCCTCTATACCAGAGTGGTTAAATCCTTTTGCGTTTGCCAGTGAAAGATGTGCAGCCAGTTGAACATCATATAAGGATTTTACATCTGACGAAAAAATCCAGGTTTTCCATACCTGAGTCTCACCCTGTTCTATATGTTGCCATCCATCAAATTGTGTTCTGTAAACACTTGTGGCATCAATATTGGCTGGAATTGAGATTGTCTTCTTCGCAGAACCATCACCATTGCACAAAGACAGGTTTTTACTCTCTTTCTCATAAGAAATAAAACTCCTGTTTGCCCACATTCCGGGAGAATCACCAATTACTCCATATAGTTTGTCACCAATACGATAGCCTAAAAACGGGAAGGTCTGTCCACTTATATTTTCTCCAAATTCAGGTCCGGCACATCCGGGAGAATATTTAACAGATTCCTCTTCTTCTTTTAAAAATGAGTAGAATCTACCTCCCTCCATGGCTTTCCATCCAAAATCCAGATAGTATCGCTGGTCTGATTCAGCCTTCACAATTACTGTTCGCTCAATTAGTCCGGGTGTTATTGACTGATAAGATTCTGAAATCCTCAAGTTGGGTGCATGACCATCGTCAAGAGTCAAAATCCCTTCAGTTTCTGTTCTACTCTTATAGCTTACCCCGGTTATACCTGAAGGTTGAAATACAAGAAGTCCGGAATTATCACTCAAAGAAGAAAATACGATCTTGTTATCATCCATTATCTGGACATTCAGACCCTTATGTGATGATAGTACCACAGGACGGATGCCTGCATAGGTAAATGAGGTTGCTGAAATTAAAACCAGACCTAAAAGTTTGACTCTTGATATTCCCATAATTGATTTTCAATTAACCAAGATATTCGACAATATAATAATTAAGTGCCTGAAAAAGAATTATAGATCAAAGATTTTCAGGTGCTCCAACCCGGAATTTAAAATTTGTTGCATTTTTCAGATATTAGTTCAAAAACTGTACACCTCGACCACCTGTGGCGGATCAATTTCAATAATCACATATGTTTTAACTACAATCACTTAACAGGCTAGAAATGGCAAATTTACTCCGGAAAAAGTAACCAGAGACATTGGCTTCTCCGATATAAAATGGTCCCATATGACCTTAAAAGCTCACTTATTTGGCTGCAACTATTGTCCGCCTGCCTGCCGGCAGGCAGGTTCGGGGTACCGAACGGCACAAGAGGTCAAAACCAACCTCTTGTTTCGTTTTATGACCGCCTGAAACCCTCACTAATTCGAAGGATGAGATGGGCTGAAAATTTGACGGTGAGGGTTGCGACTTTTTTATGATGGAAACGAGTTTTTTGGCAGAGTTGCAACAATAGTTCCTCCTTAATACAAATGGACTTACTTATACTGAAGGTGAGTTGTATTGGTTCCGTGAAAACAGGGATGGTATATACATTATTTATTCAATTCGGAGTTGATATGAATTTTGAATCAAAAGATCCAACTCTATTTCAAAAAAGTCATGAGTCGATTAATCCCTATCTCCTTGCCAGGGAATGATGCATTAAATACATCTTTTTAGGAAAAGAAATGAGAACCTGAAGGTCAGTACGCTAATTTTTGAGGGTCGAATTCTCAAAAACTGATCTGGATTCCCTGATGTCACCCAGATTATGCTTTGCCCAGATAACCAAACCATGAATGTGAGGTATTAGGGATTTTCCCCTTGAAGTTAATCTGTATTCAACCTTAGGGGGGATTTGAGGATAAACTGTTCTCAGGACCAGTCCGTCAGCTTCAAGGCTCTTTAGTGTCACTGTGAGCATCTTTTGAGAAATGGTTCTGATACTACCATATATCTCATTAAATCTCATTACCTTACCCTCGTCAAGAAGCATAAGTATCAATACAGACCATTTATCTCCTATTCTGTCCACCACATTTCTCACAGGGCAGTTTTCAGGATCACCGTATTTTTTCAATAATTCTGAATCCATATATTACTGATTATTAATGTTACTAACCTTTATGTAAGTATATTACAATAATGTAAGCTATTGGTTATTCTGAACTTATATCATAACTTTGACTCTCCAAAAGTAATTATAATTCATTTGGTAAGATAGTATAATTTCGTAATTGTCAAATTTAATTAAGAAAGGAATCTGAAATGAAAACAGGAGTAACAGGGGCAACAGGTCAATTAGGGCGCATAGCAATAGAAAAACTGCTGGAAAGAGTTTCTTCCGGAAGTATTGTAGCCCTGGTCCGCTCACCTAAGAAAGCAGCTGATCTGGGGGTGGAAGCACGTGCATTCGATTACAATAAACCGGATAAACTGGCAATGGCCCTGAAAGGTATTGACAACTTATTGCTTATATCTGCAAATGAGATCGGACAAAGGGCCACGCAACATAAAAATGTTATAGAAGCAGCAAAAAAGGCAGGTGTAAAATGGATCGTATATACAAGCATACTGCATGCTGATACTTCAACACTCAGCCTTGCCGGAGAACACCTTGCAACCGAAGAAGCATTAAAAGAATCCGGCCTTCAGTACACATTGCTGCGCAACGGGTGGTACACTGAAAACTATACAGGTTCCGTACATGGCGCAATCGCCGGCGGTGCTTTCATGGGAAGCGCCGGTAACGGAAAAATCTCTTCAGCTGCGAGAGCAGATTTTGCGGAAGCTGCAGCAGAAGTGCTGGCTGGTCAGAATCACCAGGGGAAGATCTATGAACTGGCCGGAGATGAAGCATACACCCTGACTGACCTGGCAGCTGAAATTTCAAGACAGACCGGGAAAGATATTCCATACAAGAACTTACCCGAGAATGAATATGCCGGTATATTAAAAAGTTTTGGATTGCCCGAAGAATATGCAAAAGCAATAGCCGGATGGGATATATCAGCTTCCAAAGGGGATTTGTTTGATAATACACATCAGCTCTCAAAGCTGATAGGAAGACCGACAACACTTTTGTCGAAGGCTGTTGAGATAGCCCTTACAAAGTCTTCATAACTTATACCGGGATTAAACGCAGCTTTGACAGTTAAAAATCTGGACTTGAGCTCCAGATTCTTAATCTGTCAGGTATATAGCCCGATCATTTTTCCCCGTCGCTTTATTCGCTGGCATTGAAGGAGAAATATGAAAAGATAGAAGTATCCAACGATAAGGCATATGAACCCGAGGCCGACATATTGAAAGCTTCAATCATCAAAGGAGCCTCAGTCGGATGAGGACAAAGTGTAGACTTTTTATTTCCCCAGAAATTTTCATATCCTTTAGGAGTCTGCGTCGTCCAATACAGGTGCTGTTATTAGTTCATTTGTAATTATCAAATGGTCAATCAGGTTATTAAAAGACCCCGGAGAAATCTTACCTGACATCAATCGGAGAAATGAATAAGGAATTCGAAACTTTGCAATAATTAAAAGAGAGATTTTTTAAATCCTATAAATCAACATTAGAAGTGCTTAATTGTTGATCATACAAAAGATTATTGATTCAAATGGTACTGTTTGACGATATTACGACAAATAGAAAAGCAGGTGACGTCTTGTTTAAATTGGTATTTTATTTTCTTAAGCTCACTTATTCAGGTTTTGGAGCGCTGGTTGCATTAATAATTAATAAGCACCCTGATCTTATTGAAAACTGCAAATTGGTTTCTGAAGGTCTTCATTTGACAGCTCTTCACAATCACATTGTCAATGAGGTTCCTTTCATTAAGTACATTCATTTCTCAGGAAATGGAGATGCTGTATCCCTTGCAGGTAAAATTAAATCAGTAATTTCAATTACAGGAACACTGCTTACTTTTCCTCAGCCACCAAAGAAATATGCAAATCCTGACTGGTCAAAAGTGGAGGCAATACCTGGTACCAACGGAAAGCACAACGGCAAACTTCTTCAGTACTCTTTCCCACGAAATAAAAAGCTTAAAGAAATCGGAATGGAGGTGCCTGCTTATATGGGCATGGTGACAGGAATAAATTTACAATGATAATGAAGAAATTAAATGCTATTTCCTTACTAATTATTACCTTTTCTCTGAATAATTGTCTAGCACAAACCACTATATCAATTCAGGGCATTGAATTCGTTACCTCCATTAAATTACCTGATGTCACTGGACGGATTGATCATCTTGCCTACAATAGTAAAAATCTGACTGTATTTGTTGCAGCTCTTGGCAATAACACAGTTGAAGTTGTTGATCTGAAAAGCAAAAAGGTAATTCACACTATCAAGGGACTCCATGAGCCACAGGGAATAAAGTATATACCTGAAAATAATGTCATTTTCGTGGCAAACGGCGAGAATGGGGAATGTGATGTATTTAATGCAGATTCCTATCAGCTGATCACTTCGATGAAGACGGCAGGAGATGCTGATAATGTGAGATATGACTCTTCATCAGAGAGAATATTTGTTGGTTACGGTGACGGGGCGATTGCCATTATTGATGCAAAAACCTACAAGCAACTTTCTGAAATCAAGCTGCCCGGCATCCGGAATCATTTCAGTTGGACAATGATGCAAATAGAATCTTTGTTAATGTACCGGATGCGCATCTGGTTGCCACGTTAGATTTAGAGAAGAAATCAATTACTGATAAGTGGAAAATGGAAAATGCAACGGCTAATTTCCCCATGGCATTGGATTCAAAGAACCATCGTCTTTTCATAGGTTGCCGGAATCCCGAAATTACTAGTCATTAACAGTGAAACTGGAAAAACGATTAATCAGTTAGAGATAGCAGCGATACAGATGATGTTTTTTATGATGGTTCATCAAAACAGATTTATGTAAGTTGTGGTAGTGGTTATATTGACATTGTCAGCCAAATAGATAAGGACAATTATAAATCCATCTCCAAAGTTGAATCCCGACCTGGAGCAAGAACATCGCTTTTTATACCAGAACTGAATCAATTATTAGTTGCTGCACCTGCTCACGCAGGAAATGAAGCTCAATTAATGATTTACGAGATAAAATAGCTATAAAAGGAAAATTATTTGTCTCTGAAATTGTCATAACTGCTCTGTCATTTAGTTCATGTTCCCCAACAAAAACTAACAAAACGATTTCAAATTATGAATATGTCTCTGCTATAGATGCCATCAATAATTTCAAAAATTGTGAAATTGACAAACTGTCAGCAGTAGATGACCGCAAGCTGGATCTGATTAGGTTCCCAATATATTATCAAGAAAAACGCACCTTTTTTCTCGAGGGATCAGACATTTCTGACTTCGGGGGAGGATCACTCAAAATATACTTGAAGAATCCAAGGTTGGGATTATAGCTACTAACATGGATCCAAATGGTCTTAAAATACATTGTTTGGAGATGATTTTACCTACAGAACCTCCAAGCTCAGGTGTACCGATAACTTTTTTGCCGGATTATGGGGAGTAAAGAACTGAGATGAGAAGAAGGGAGGCAACAAGAGTGCCACGCCTTGAAAAGGGCTGGATTGACAATCTGATAAGACATTGGTTTTTTGAGGTTGAGCTGACAAACTATTGGGATCTGGCAAGTCATATCCAAAGCCGAAGCATATTTACTGCACCGATAAATTTCCGGACTGAAAGATGCAGGGACTCCGGAGCCAGGTTCCACCTGGTTGAAGAACAGATCAGGTTAAAGATTCAGCTCAGTAATAGATTCTGAGGAATTTTATAACTTGCAGCTCCAGGTCTCAAAATATGATGAAACCAAGATCGATAATTATCGGATTACTTGCAGGTTTACTTTTCGGCGTGGCAACCCCATTAAGTAAAATCATTTTATCTCAACTCAATAGCTTCCAATTAGCAGGGTTGTTATATATTGGTGCTGCAATAGCTTCCTTCCCTTTGTAATAAAAAACAGAAAAATTGAATTTAATGCCTTAAGGAGTACAGGAAAGAAGAAATATCTGGGGGGAGTCATTCTCTTTGGTGGAATTTCTGGGTCCTTTATTTTTAATGGTAGGCTTAAAAACCGCCAATGCAATGTCTGTTTCCATATGGTTGAATATGGAACTGGTAGCGACAGCAGTTTTAGGAGTTCTGATCTTTAAAGATCAGCTGGACCGTTATGCAATAATTGGAATATTATTAACTCTGTGTGCAGGAATTATTATTTCCTCTCAGGAATCAGTAAGCGGAATTGTTTCAGCAATATTTGTCCTTACTAGCCTGCATTTCCTGGGGATTTGATAATCATTTTTCTGCAATAATAGATGGGGTTTCACCTCAAACTATAACATTTGTCAAGGGTGTTTTCGGGGGTTTTACTAATCTGATGATAGGAATGGTATTAGATAAATGGCAAATTCAATTGATTTATATTCCGGCAGCCCTTTTAATCGGAGTCGTTTCTTACGGTATAAGTATTGTCCTTTATGTCACTTCAGCACAAAATTTAGGAGCAACAAGAAGTCAGATTCTGTTCAGCACAGCCCCGTTCTGGGGAATCCTTGCAGCCTGGATCTTTCTTGGAGAACCTTTAAATCTGATAGTTCTGACTTCATTTTCAATTTTGGTATTGGGGATAATATTTACAAATATAATTTCACATGGACATGCCCATTATCATAAGAGAATGGCTCATATTCATCCGCATAGTCATGATGATGGCCATCATAACCATCTTCATGAGGAGAATGATGACAAAAGTCTGAGGCATTCACATCTTCATGAACACAAAGAAATAGAGCATACTCATAAACATTATCCCGATTTGCATCATCGGCATGAACATGAAGCCGGCCATGGCTAGATTTTAACAGATAGCCGTGGAAATTTTTAAACTAATGGCGGACTGGAGTCTTGGTAGAAGCGATAAAATGAAAAACTACTGATTTGTTACAAGTACATTTATTAATTTTGTGAGGAACAGATAATCTCTTTCACATATTCAGGATCAGTCTGGAAGAAGCCATAAAAATTGCGAAGTCAGATAGCATTCATGTTCACGATTTTGAAGAATTGACAGTGGGAATCGAAGGGGAGCTTGAACATTTTATTGACTTCAAGATCGAAAGATTCGTCTCTCCTTTTATCAGCTTTGTAACGAAAGGGAAAGTTACGATATGGAGAAAGTAACTCCGGGGGTTGAAGCCATCAGCAACCTGTTACAAAAAGAATTCATGGATTAAAACAATAAATAACTGATTATGCCACACATTTCAATTATATCATCAAGTGTCCGTAACGGAAGAAACAGTCACAGGGTTGCATTATACCTCAGGAATTACCTGGAAGAAAACAAGCTTGCAACTTCTGAAATTCTTGATCTGAATGAATACAATTTCCCTTTGTTCGAAGAGAGATTGCAATATCAGGCGTCACCATCATCCGGTGCTGTTGACTTTGCAGACAGGATACAAACTTCAGATGGGGTCATAATAGTGACTCCTGAATATAATGGCGGCTATCCGGCAAGCATAAAAAATGTAATTGACCTTCTTTATAAGGAATGGTATCATAAACCGGTTGCAATATCTACAGTTTCAGATGGTAGCTTCGGAGGGAACCAGGCATTGATATCAATTCAGTTTGTCCTGTGGAAAATGAAGGCATGGACTGTCCCGGCTATTTTCCCTGTTCCTGAAGTTGCAAAAACATTTGATGGGAATGGAAATCCGGCGGACAGACAGAAAACAGACAAAAAAGCTTCCAATTTCATCAAAGAATTACTTTGGTGCCTGGAAGCAAAATCGAGGATGGAATAATTCAGGCAATGAACAGAAAAAAAATTATACAATCTTTCACACTAATACCTTTGACATATACTACAATGAAGCTTAATGATTTAATTAAAATAACGGGCTCTTATAATAATTCAGAGAAATTACCCGTGCTTTTTGTTGGGCATGGAAGCCCGATGAATGCTATTGAAGAAAACGAGTTTGTCGCCGGTTGGCGTAACATCGGTAAAACTATTCCCAGACCAAATGCTATTCTTTGCGTTTCTGCACACTGGGAAACAAGAGGCACATTTGTTACTGCGATGGAAAAACCTAAGACAATTCATGATTTCGGTGGATTTCCTTCGGAGCTTTTTGAAATTCAATATCCGGCGCCGGGTAGCCCTGAACTTGCAAAAGAAACTAAAGGATTGGTTAAAGATACAGAAGTTGGCTTCGATGAAAAATGGGGGTTGACCATGGGTGCTGGAGCGTGATAAAACATCTTTACCCGGATGCTGATATACCTGTAATTCAACTCAGTCTTGATTATTTCAAGTCGCCTCAATATCATTATGATCTTTCAAAAGAGCTTTCATCACTTCGTAAAAAAGGGGTGCTTATAATAGGAAGCGGGAATATAGTGCATAATCTCGGAATGATCGGCTGGGAAAAAATAGAAGAACCGGGTTATGGCTATGACTGGGCGATCGAGGCGAATGAAAAAATGAAAAAGTTTATTCTCTCCGATGACCATAAATCTCTGATTGACTATAAACAACAAGGCAAGGCTTTTAACCTCGCAATTCCCACGCCCGATCATTTTCTTCCGTTGCTGTATTCTCTGGCATTAAAGGAAGGAAAATGAAAAAATAGAAATATTTAACGATAAGGCAGTTGCAGGTTCATTAACTATGACTTCGATCAAAATCGGATAAATAATAACTTAATCAACTTCTGTACCTCCTCTATTGAATTTGGACAGTGTACCGCTATGACCTCAAGTAATTGATTTTGTAACGCTTTTATTAGATTACTGATGGAGGGGTTGTTACTTTGTCTTCAATTCCAGGGAGAAGACATAAAATTTCCAGGCGGGCTCATCCAGGTACAAGCCTTTATCGTGTAAGCCATGACCATCCCTTTCGTAAACAATATCACTCATCAGGTCTTTAAACAGCCATGTATTATTGTCCATTTCATTAAAAGGAAGATTTAAATAACACTGGTTCCTGTCAGAGGAATAATTCACTGCAACCACAATTTTTTCATCATTATCACCTTGCCAGGCGAAAGAAATAAAGGAATCATTTGACCAGTTACCCTCCCATGCAGGAGTGCAATTAAGCTGTTGCCATACACCGGTTCGGAATACCGGCTTTTTTAATATCATAATCAGCTTCTTATAGAATATTTCCAGTTCTTCGTTTTCTGGTTCTTCGGGAGCCTCTGACGAGATGGGGAGAGATGCGTTTTTTTCTTCCCTTGAATTGGCCCTGGTGAATAAACCGAAGACCGGGAGAGAGAAAAGTAATTACGGCAGCAGCCTCATGTATACCTGGAGGAAAATCAGCAGCCGCTCTCGGCTCATCATGATTCTCAAGGAACCTGGCCATCTTACTCTGATAATCCAGTCCGGCAAAGAAATGTTCCCTGACCGGTTTTGCATGTCCCTCCTTCAAACGGTCATACAATCGTTTATCATAGGCATAATCAAATCCCTGCTGAATCATAGTCCATTCAAGATCCCAGTAAACTTCTGCCATAAAGCAGAATTCCGAATTTGCTTCACGAACCTGTCTGGTGGCTTCAGTCCAGAACGGCTGGCATTTGACGCCCCATGTTCTTTCAAACACATCAGGAAGCACAAGCATGGCCATGTCGCAGCGAACGCCATCGCATTGTCCTGCAATTCTTTTCAGTTCACCGATCATAGCTTCCTGTAAAGCCGGATTTCCATAATTGAGCTGAAGTGTATCAGGCCATCCCGGGAAAAATGGATCCCTGCCGTGAGCAAGAATAATCTCACCTGATTCCATGCTGATCCTGGTATAATTTGCCGGTTCCCTTTCCAGATCCTGCTCAGTTGCCCTGATATAAAAATCGGGATGTTCTTTTACCCACCAATGGTCAAATCCCGTATGATTGGGAACAAAATCGAGCATCAGTTTCATTCCCCGGTCTGCAAGTCGTTTACGAAGACGGGATAAGGCAGCTTCTCCGCCCAGCTCTTCTGAAACCTGATAGCGGGTAATGGCAAATCCTGAACCTGCTATATCTTCCTCAGCCAGATCCGGTAAAGTTTCCTGAAATTCTCTGATCCATTCAGGATTCTGCCTTGAAATCATTTGTCCTTTCCTACCGGTTTGCCAGACACTCAGAAACCATACCCAGTCAACATCTGAATAGCCAGTTAATCAAGTTCTGAATCCGGAATATCATCAAGAGTGGCTTTATGTTCCAGAGTATTTGACAAATCCGTCAAATATACTCTTGTGTTAACCTGGACTAATAATGGGAATGTTGATCTATTCATATTCAGACAATTTTCTAATTTATTTACCTGGGCCTTTAACAAAAGCTACCTGTTTACCATGCTTAAGCGCATTTTCCGGATCAAGAATCCCATAAAGCTGGATTAGCTTTGCCACAACTCCGGTCCAGCCTGTCTGATGGCTTGCACCTAGTCCGGCACCATTATCACCATGGAAATACTCATAAAACAAAATATAGTCGCGCCAGTCCGGATCGGTCTGGAACTTCTCTGCGCCACCAAAAACAGGTCGTCTGCCCTGTTTGTCGAGGGTAAATATTCTGGTAAGCCGGTTACTAAGCTCCTTACTTACTTCAAAAAGATTCATCAGATTTCCGGAGCCTGTCGGACATTCAATTTTAAAATTATCACCATAATAGAGGTAGAATTGTTGAAGCGCCCTGATAAGTAAGACATTTACAGGCATCCAGACAGGTCCCCGCCAGTTGGAGTTACCGCCGAACATACCGGTATTCGATTCAGCCGGCAGATAATCCACACGATATTCCTGACCTCCGGCATATAGTACATAAGGATTCTTCTTTGTGAAATTTGGAGATCGAACGGATGCCATATGGACCGAAGAATTCATTCTCATCAAGCATCCTGGATAAAATCCTACGAAGCCGTTCAGGATTAACAAGAGCAAGAATCCCACGTTCGGCCTCGCCATAATGACCGGGACCAGTAGGGTGTATTGAATCCTTAAGTTCCGGAATCCTGCGCAGACGCTCAAAAGATGGCGTCATTGCTTTCGGAATTTTTTCCCTGTGAGCTTTTTCAATAACACTTGTAGCACACAAAGGCAGAAGTCCTACAAGTGATCGTACCTTCAGCCGCTGGCCACTGCCATCGGGCAGCCGGAGCAGGTCATAATAAAAGCCATCCTCCTCATCCCACATTCCGTCTGACCGGGATTGTTCATGGCAGAAGCGATGAAAAAGAAATGTTCAGCAAACTTCACAACCATATTTTCATACAAAGGGTCATAGCTTAGCCAGTTCAAGGGCCATTTCCACCATATTTTGACTGAAAAGGGCCATCCATGCTGTTCCATCGGCCTGTTCCAGGCTGCCGCCTGTGGGCAGCGGAGCACTGCGGTCGAAGACACCTATATTATCAAGACCGAGGAAACCGCCCTCGAATACATTCTTTCCAAAACGGTCTTTGCGGTTCACCCACCAGGTGAAATTGAGCATCAGTTTGTTGAACATCGATTTCAGGAATTCCACATCACCTTTGCCCTGGACAGCCTTATCAGTATAATAGAGAAACATGGATGCCCAGGCATGAACAGGAGGGTTCACATCGCTGAAATTCCATTCATAAGCCGGCATCTGTCCGTTGGGGTGAAGATATAAGCTATTGAGCATCAAATCCATCTGAGTCTTGGCAAAATCGGGATCCACAATTGAAAGCGGCAGGGTATGGAAGGCCAGGTCCCAGGCTGCATACCATGGATATTCCCATTTGTCGGGCATCGAGATGATATCCGAATTAAGCATGTGATACCATTCTGAGTTCCTTGAACTATGGAATCCTTTATGCAAGGGGTTGGAGTTGTGTTCATCCAGCCAGTTGTCTCCGTCAAAGAAGAAATACTGTTTGCTCCAAAGCATCCCGGCAATAGCCTGACGCATTACATTGGCCTCATCTTTACCTACTGACGGAGGGGTTACAGCCTTATAAAACTCATCTGCTTCACGCAGTCTGTCAGCAAAGATCTCATCAAAATCCTTCCTGAAGT
>CAWJQH010000003.1:0-309594 GCA_963844935.1 uncultured Bacteroidales bacterium
ATAAATTAATACCAATACCAACAGGTCTTTATCAGGAAATCTGAATAAAGAAAGGTCGTCACCCAGATAATGATGAAAACTATTCTTTTTCATAATGAACGAATCGATATTGGTATACACCTGAAGATCAAATACTACCGGGTAAGGGATTGGTGAATAAAATATATAGCATTGAAAGAGTAAATTAGTGTACCCGCCTGCAGGATTTTTAACCATGAAGTTCGTTGACAGCACTTTACTCCCTTTTTTAGGAATGAAGATATCATGCTCAATCCTGTATACCAGTGCTCTGGCCAGGCCAAATCTTTCAAAATCATCGGGGTGCATGGCATCCTGAAAATGGCCCGGATGAAATTCTTCCGGCCGGAGACCCATCATTTGAAAGCTTCTTTTACTGTTAAATTCAAACTGCATCTTCCCTAAATTGGCAAGCGAAAAAAACTGATCATTCTCTTCCATCAATTGCTCAAGCCTCTGCATAATCGGATCATCAGGATTTATTTTCAGAAACCCTGATGGCAGATATGATTCAATAAAATCAAAAAAGATGCTATAGCTATAAGGATTTGGCATTATGCACTGAATATGAGCCTGATATACAACAATGATGTCTGCAAAAATAGTAAAAATACTGACACGTCAGTATTGCAGCCGGTTTAAATCACCTGTAATTTTGGTCTGTCGGAGGCGACATTAACTTAAACTCAAGAAATAATTTCATCAATCCCTTCATTTTAGTTATAAAATTATGGCTGAGTTAACAGCAAAATTATTTCGTGATTTTTTTGGAGGAAGCTGGTCGGGAAAGGTTACAAGAAACGGTGAATTCCAGCGTGAGGTGGTATTCAACTGGCCCGAATTAAGCAGCAACAACTCTTGCCTTGGGACAGAACCGGGATTAATTGTACCTCAGGGGGCAGGCGTACTCGATGATACCAGGCAGGTTTCCATTTCAGGCTGGCGCCACGATATAAGGAGATGGAGCCATGTATGGCACAATGAATTCGGAGGATACGGGGAAATTCAATGGACATCCCAGGAGGTCGTAAACGGGATAAGCGTTCTTTACGGTTTCTGCCACGAATGCAAACAGGAATGCGATGATCCGACTGATCATATTGTCATGTGCGAAATATTGGATAACGACAGTTTCAGGTACACTATTGCAAAGTTTCAGGAAAGGGATTCTCGAAATTGCTGCCAGGCGAATCAGAACCGCAAAAGAGCTTAATGCACTTCTGGAAAAACAGGCTGAGGCAGCTCTTAGTTTTCCGGAATTACTCAAATTATAAAGATGAAAATAACACGAGATTAATATTAAATGTGAAATATCCAAAGCAAATTAAACTTTACATTGAAAAGGAGAAATGAAAATGAAAACAGAAACATTAAATCCTGCAACCGCAAAGGTCAAAGCCGATAAGGAACGGATAGACCGGCTGAAAAAACAACTCAGGGAAACCGATCCGACAGTAGACTTCGAGCGCGTCCGGATCATGGAGACAGTTTATGGTGAGACTGCCGGGGATCCTCAGATCATGCGTCGGGCCAAGTTCCTGGCTGCAGTGCTGGAGCAGAAGAAGCTCTACATCGACGACAACCTCTTCGTTGGCAGCATGGCCGGTAGCGTCAACGCCATGTACACATTCCCGGAATGGAACGTCGACTGGATGAAAGAAGAAAATGTTGTCGGGAATTCGAAGACTCCTGAGGACAGGGAAGCAAACGAGTGGGCCATCAACTACTGGGAAAAACGTTCGATGCGGCCACGTGTACTGGAGATCTTCGAGAAGCGCTATGGTTTTGATCCGCGACCTGTTTATCAGGCCGGTCTCATTGCCGAGTTCTTCAGCTGGCCTGGTGGCGGCGGCAATCTGAATTACCCCAAGGTTTACAACGAAGGACTGGCCAGTATGCTTAAGGATGTCAAAGAGCGACAGATGGCACTCGAGATGCGCCAGCCGAACACTTCCAAACTCTACTTCTACGAGGCTTGTCAAATAGTCATGAAGGCCGTTATCAGGCTGTCTCATCGCTATGCCGAACTGGCCAGGGAAATGGCGTCTAAAGAGAAAAATGAAACCAGAAAAGCAGAGCTGATCTCTATTGCCGAAACCTGCGAATGGGTTCCCGAGCATCCCGCCCGGAACCTGCGCGAGGCAATGCAGAGTCACTTCATCTGTCACATTAGCGCGGAACTCGAACAAATCGGCTGCGGTTACTCCGAAGCCTACCTTGGTCAGAACTTCGAACCGTTCTACCAGCGCGACAAGGCCGCCGGCCTTGTCACCTATGAAGATGCCGTCTTCATGTTCCAAAACCTCACGATCAAGCTGAATGAGATTGGTTATTACTATGGAGAAGCTGTTGCCAAACAGAACTCGGCCGACCTGGGACAGAGCATCACCCTTGCAGGCTATACCGAGAAAGGTGAAGATGCGACTGCAGAAATGGATTATGTAATCCTCGATTCCTGTGAATATCTGGCTTTGCCGCAGCCTCCGCTTTCATGTGCTGTCACCCCGCTCACACCCGGTAAGCTTCTCGAAAAGTGCTTCGATGTCATCGGCACCGGCGTCGGTATGCCTCAGTTTCTCAACGCCGATGTGATGTTCAAGCGGGCACTTCATCTCTGGGGCTATACCGAAAGGATGGGCCATCTGGATCTGGGGAAAGCAAGGCGCACCTGTGTCGGAGCATGTGTGGGCAGCTACATCCCTTACGAGACAGGTCACCCGGTGGAAGGGCAGCCCAACCTGGGAAAGGTTATGGAGCTGACGATGAACGACGGTTTCGATCCACGCACTAAAAAGCAGATCGGTCCCAAGTCCGGCAATCCCGAGAATTTCAAAAACTTCGAAGAACTGTATGCAGCTTTTGAGAAACAGCTTCAGTTCTGTGAAGACACCCTTCGAAGAGGGGCATGGATCGCAAGTATGTTGAATGCTGAAGTCTTGCCGGTTGCCTGGCGCTCAATCCTTACCGGAGGATGCATTGAGACCGGCACTGAAGTATGGCACGGAGGGGCAAACTATTACACGGTCGCCCAGATCTGCGTTGCCAGCGTTGATGCTGCCAACTCGCTGATGGCTGTGAAAAAGCTTGTGTTCGACGACAAGAAGATTACCATGGCCGAACTGAGAAAGGCCCTGGCGGCCAACTTCGAGGGAGAATATGAGAAGGTCAGGAAGATGTGCTTTGAAGCACCCAAGCACGGCAACGATATCCCGGAAATGAACCGCTTACTCCACAGGGTGAACGACAGCGTTGTTGAAGCGTTTAGCAAGGTAGATGGCGGCGGCAACTACATCAGCAAGGACATCAAGTCCTCGCTTGACCAATATTCCAAGAGTGTTCACAACCCAATGGGTATGGTCACCGGAGCTCTGCCGAGCGGCAAGAAAGCCGGGGTGGCACTCACCGATGGAAGTCTCTCGGCCATGCCGGGAACGGATGTCAACGGTCCTACAGCACTTGTTATGTCTGCAGCCAAAAGCAATGATGCAGTGAAGTGGTGCGCAACGCACATGAACATGAAGCTTCCGCCGGATCAGCTCGAAACCCGTAAAGGCAGGGATAATGTACTGCAACTGATCAAGACGCTGTTCGATAACGGTGGCTACCATATTCAGTTCAATGTGCTGAACACCGATATCCTCAGGGATGCGCAGAAGAACCCGGAAAAATACCGCGACCTCGTGGTCAGGGTGGCTGGTTTCAGCGCCTTCTTCACCAAACTGCACGTAGGTGTCCAGAACGAGATCATCGACCGGACTCTGCATAAATGCGGTGTATAAAATAAAATTGAGAATAAGTTAAAATAGGGCATGGCAGATTGCCATGCCTTATTTATAATATTTAAAATACGAAAAAAACAAAGGAGTAACAATTATGAGTAAAGATACAGGACGTAAACGCATTGCCATAATGGTAGGCGCCGGATACATTCCCGGGATAAATGCCGTGGTTGCAGGAGCCTCTCTTGCCGCCGGCAAACTGGGCTGGGAGCTGGTGGGCATTCTCGATGGATTTGAAGGCATTCTTCATCCCGAAAAATACCCCGATGGCGGATTGGTTGCGATCAATCCCCGGGTATTGAATTTAGATCCGAATACAGGCAGTGTGCTTGGCCAGTCGGCCCGGATAGATCCGTTTAATGTCCGCACCATCAACAAGGACGAAATGGTGGAAGAAGTGGACATGTCGGATGAACTGCTTAAAAAATTGAAGGCAGAAAAGATCGATGCAGTAATTTCGATCGTAGGAGGGAAAGGTCTTACTATTCTTTACCAGCTTCACCGGAAAGGGCTTAATGCAGTATGTGTCCCACGCTCAATCGAAAATGAAATTGCTTCAACTTCGGTATCATTCGGGTTTAACACTGCACTTACTTTTACAATAGACATGCTCGACCGTGCGCGTCTGGCCGCCAAGGCGACCCATAAAATAGCAGTGGTCGAGGTACAGGGAGAGGAAGCCGGATGGATCGCTCTTCAGGCCGGTATTGCTGTTGCTGCAGATGCCGTACTGATTCCTGAGATTCCGGTCGAACTGAAAAATGTGGCAGCACACCTGAAAGATAAAATGTCAGGTAAAAAGTCCGTGGGGACTGGTAGTTGTGGCACAGGGAGCAAAAATTATCAATCAGCCCAAAAATGATGAACCCGTATCCTCGCTTAAAGCTTCTTTATCGCCACTGGCAACCAGCGATTCCAACAGTGAATTTGTAATTCACAGTTCAGGACAGGCTGCACAGGCTGTGGCAACTGGCTTACAGCTGCGGATAGCAGAAGAAACTTTTCCAATGGTAATCGGCCCATGGGTAAGGGGCGGTGCGCCATCGGCAGTCGATCGCCAGTTGGGTGTGGCTTACGGTGCAGGAGCTATTCAGGCACTCGAAGCCGGCAAAAACGGGGTAATGGTGTCATTTGTTCCTCCGGACATTAAGTTCGTTCCGCTTGCTGAGGCCATCAACAAGGTAAGAACGGTACCCGCTGAAAGCATGTTTTTTCAGGTAGCGGACTCACTTGGTATTTACGTTGGAAAATAAGGAGGGAAGAATCATGACAAATCAAACAAATAATTATTGGATATAACAGGCAGAGTACTGAATATCCAGCGGTATTGCAGCCACGACGGCCCCGGTATCCGCACAAATGTTTTCCTTAAAGGTTGTTCCCTGCGTTGCAAATGGTGCGGCAATCCTGAAAGTATCAGGTTGAAGCCGGAAGTTTCGTACGATCCAAAAAAATGTGAAGGGAAAAAGTGCAGCATTTGCCTGAAAGCACCCTTTCCCGAAGGTGGTTTTTATTTTGTGGATGGGGACGATGCAAAGGTAAAAGTGAACTGGCAGCTGGCTGCAGACACTACTGAGGAGATGGTCGCGCTTTGCCCTACCGGCGCTCTCGAAATGTTTGGCAAAACAATGACTGTTGGTGAAGTAATGGAACAGGTAGAGAAAGACGCCTCCATCTATCGCAGTTCCGGCGGAGGATTATCAATGAGCGGTGGCGAAGTGATGCTGCAACCCGACTTTACTGCAGCTTTGTTGCAGGAAGCCCATAACAGGGGCATTAATACAGCAATAGAAACAGCCTGCAATGCACCCTGGGCTAATCTCGAGAAAGTATTGCCTCATGTCGATACCATGCTTCACGACCTGAAGCTAATGGATTCCGAGCGTCACAAAAAGTGGACAGGAGTAGGTAACGAACGGATTCTGGCCAATTTTAAAAAGGCTTATGAAACTTTCCCCAACATCGATTTTATTGCCCGCACGCCACTGATTCCGGGAGTTAATTGCGATGATGAACATATCCTGGGCGTTCTTGAATTCATTAAACCGCACAAGAATGTAATTGATTATGAACTGCTTCCTTACCACCGTTTTGGACTTGGCAAGTATGAATCGCTTGGTGTGGTTTACGAACTCGACGATTACAAAACACCTTCGGATGAAGTTGTTAAACGCTTTCAGGCAATGATTGATAAGGCGTTTGGGCGGGAGGCAAAAGCTTAAAAAGGTACAAGCAATTTGATTTACACAAAGGACGAGATCATGAACAACTCAGATAACAAACCGGCCGGGGCCGTTAAAACTGGCCCCGGCTTCATGGCACAGCTGAAATTTTACAGCTGCAAAAGCAGTTATGGTTGTATAACAGCCTGCCCTGAAAATGCCATCACCCGCGGGCCGGACCGCCTACCGGCGAACATGTGTACCAGCATTGAAATGCTGCCCGGAAAGCCGGAGATTGATCAGGTAAAATGCACTGGCTGCGGCGAGTGTATTGCGGTTTGCCCGAATAATGCACTTGAAATGGTGGCGAGAATTTGAAAAAATGATAATTACATAAATAAGAACAGTTATGATTAAATCACTCGGTCATGCCGGCACGCACAGGCGTGTCGCAATCAATGTAGGGTCAGGATTTGTTCCCGGCACAAATGCAGTTGTTATGGGTGCTGCCATTGCGGGTGGTAAACTGGGATGGGAGATGGTCGGGATCCGCAACGGCTTCGAGGGACTTCTGTTCCCTGAACGTTTCTCCGGTGGCGGAATAATAAACCTCAGCCCGGAACTGATTGAAAACCTTGACCCCTCAACCGGAGGCATCCTTGGCCAGGCGCCAAAGGTTGATCCGTTTAATGCTTCCTCAGTTAAGGGAGGTAAAAAAGATCTTTCCGATCAGATATTAAAAAGGATAAAGGAGGAAGATATCGATGCCCTGATTTCAATCGTGAGCGGACAGGGTCTGGGCATTCTGCAAAAGCTCTATCTCAAAGGACTACATACAGTCTGCATTCCGCGATCGATCGAGAACGACATAGCCACCACAGCAGTATCTTTTGGATTCAACAGCGCCCTCAGCGTCACAATCGAAATGCTTAGCAAGGCTTACCAGGCGGCCAGATCAGCCAGCAAGATTGCTGTTGTCGAAGTTCCCGGTGAACATGCCGGGTGGATCGCTCTGCAGGCAGGTATTGCAGTCCGTGCTGATGCTGTTCTGATGCCTGAGATTCCATGCGATCTTAAGAACCTGGCAAGACGGTTAAAAGATAAAATCTCAGCCAGGAGGCCTTACGGGCTTGTGGTTGTTGCCGAGGGGGCAAAACTTGTTGAATACCCGGTTGACCAGGATGATAAATCATCCGCAACATCCCCGGAATCTTTGCCGGCAGGCCAGGTGGCCAGCACTGTTGCAGCAAGGCTTCAGAAAATGATCACTGCGGAAACCTATCCGCTTGTAATTGGCGCATGGGCCCGGGGCGGAAATCCCACCGCAACCGACCATCAGCTGGGAATGGCTTATGGCGCCGGTTCTGTCCAGGTGCTGAAGGCAGGACAGAACGGGGTGATGGTATCTTTTATGCCGCCCGATATCAGGTTTGTGCCATTGACAGATGCTGTCGACAAAGTGAGAACCGTGCCCTCTGAAAGCGAATTTATGAGGATTGCGCAGTCGCTTGGAATTTACCTTGGTAACCGGTTATAAATCTTCAAAAATAGAATTCAATGAAAGATATTACCATATCCGAAGATGTTTACGAAAAGCTTGCCGATGCCCTTGATGCACTTCCAGCCGGTTTTACCCGGACTCCTTCAAAAGCGGAAATAAAGCTTATCAAGATGGTGTTCTCACCCGAAGAGGCTTTGGTTGCCAGCTCCATGAGCCGTAAGTTTGAAACTGCTGATGAAATTGCTGAACGGCTTGGTCTTCCCGTAGAGAAAGTAACTGTGTTACTCGAGGGAATGATACCCCGCCGTATGGTTAAAGATGAAACCATTGCCCTTGAGTCCGGTGTAAAGGGACTTGGAAAAATAGAGGCAAAACCGGGCCAGAAGAAGGAAGAAAGTGTGAAAAAATACCGGCTTTTCTCCTTTCTTGTAGGTTGGTATGAATCCTACCTTCAGGAAGTTAAGCCACAAAGTGCTGAATTTGCAAAAGTGTTCGAACAATATGTGATAGAAGGCGGGGGTGAAAAAATCTATGCGCCACGCCCTGGCCCGCAGGGCACAATTCCGATGCGTGGCTCGCTCAAACCAGAATGGTTAAAGCGGGAACCACATAATGATATTGATGCTCACTTCCAGAGGCACGACCGTTTTCTTGTGATAGATTGTGTGTGCAAGAAAGAGAAAGTTGCTTTTCAAGGGCATAGCTGCCACATGCCCAACAAACGCTGCGGCTTCGTAGGAATGCCCCCGGTGGTTCCTCTTTCTGAAAACGTGATCAGCCGGGAAGAGGCCATAAAACTGTGGGATGAGCTTGATGCTATGGGCACAATGATGATCCAGGGTTTTTATGGGTTCACAATGGGAGCTGAGGAGCCCCAGTTCGTCGGCGGCTGTCACTGCTGCGGCTGTTGCTGCACAATATTGCAGGGAGGGCGCAAAGGAAAACTCACTGAAGTCAGTAGAGAGGTCCAACTACCGTATTGTAAAGGATTATGATAAATGTACCAACTGCGGCGAGTGTATCAGACGTTGCCAGTTTTTTGCACATACCTGGAAAAAAACCGATAAGGGGAGAATGTCGGTGTACAACAGGGACAAGTGTGTGGGATGCGGCTCCTGTGGTCTGGGATGCCCGTCTGGTGCGCTTCATCTTGAGCCGGTTTCTGAAAAGGAATGGATACAGGTAGCCTCCAGTTTCTTCGGATGGGAAGAGGCCCGGATAAAGAATATGGGAATGGGGAAATAGAGTTTATTAACAATTATAAGATACTAACTATGTCATACTTATTTACATCAGAATCAGTTTCGGAAGGGCATCCCGATAAGGTTGCCGATCAGATTTCAGATGCGCTGCTCGATGAGTTCCTGCGCTGGGATCCTGAATCAAAGGTTGGTTGCGAGACTTTCGTTACTACCGGCCTGGTTGTTTGCGGCGGCGAGGTACGAACAAATGGCTGGGTAGATAATCAGGAAATTGCCCGACAGGTAGTCAGAAAAATAGGCTATACGAAAGCAGAATACCAGTTCGATTCTGAGTCATGCGGTATTATCTCAACCATTCACGAACAATCACGCGATATCAGGCAGGGAGTTGTGCGCGAAGATCCTGAAGATCAGGGGGCTGGTGACCAGGGAATGATGTTTGGCTATGCCTGCCGCGAAATGGATAACTACATGCCCCTGACCATCGAATTGGCTCACCGGTTTCTCGAAGAACTCGCCGCAATCAGGCGCGAGGGTAAACAGATGAAGTACCTGCGTCCCGACAGCAAATCGCAGATTACTGTGCAGTATGACGATGATAATCAACCGATTCGAATCGACACCATCGTTATCAGCACCCAGCATGATGAATTTATTCTACCCAAAGACAATTCATCTGCTGCGGGAAAAATTGCGGAAAAGGCGATGCAGGAAAAGATGAAAGATGATGTAAGCAAAATTCTCATTCCCAGGGTAAAGAAAACCTTACCGAAAAGGGTACAAAAGCTTTTCAATAATAATGTCAGGTTATTGGTAAATCCGACAGGAAAATTTGTGATTGGAGGCCCGCATGGAGATACCGGTTTGACAGGACGCAAAATTATTGTTGACACTTATGGCGGTCATGGCGCCCATGGTGGCGGGGCATTCTCAGGCAAAGATTCCTCAAAGGTTGACCGGTCAGCCGCTTATGCAGCAAGGCACATTGCCAAAAACATGGTTGCTGCCGGGGTTTGCGACCAGGCAATGATTCAGGTGGCTTATGCAATTGGCGTAGCAGAACCTGTTGGTTTATATGTAAATACTTATGGAACCGCAAAAGTAAAAGATAGTAAAGGTAAGCTCCTGCACGACGGAGAGATCGCTAAAATCATCAATAACCTTTTTGAAATGCGTCCTTTTCATATAGTTAAAAGATTTGGACTGAAAAATCCAATATTCCTTCCAACTGCTTCTTACGGACATTTTGGCCGTGAGAGTTATTCGGCAAATGTTGATGTTTATTATGAAGTGCCCGGAAGCAAACCCCGTGAAGTAAATGGCAACGGGAAAAAGGCATACCAGAAAAATGTCGAGTTCTTTGCGTGGGAGAAACTGGATTATGTGGACAAGATAAAGAAGGCGTTTAAAATTTAAAGAATCCGGATATTTATCTGTGATGTAATAAAAATGAGTGCGCAGGATATCTTCGGGATTGTAGCGATCCTCTATTGTGTGACAAATCTCGGGTCGATGGGACTCGAGCTCAACTTGTCTGAAACAATTAAGGCTCTGCGAAGCCCCCGCCTGGTAATACTTACTTTGGTATGGAGCTGGATTTTAGGTCCTGGGTTGGCAATTTTGATAACGAAAACCCTCCCTTTATCCGATGCACATGCCACAGGATTACTACTTTTCAGTCTGGCGCCAACCGCTCCCATGTTGCCTATTTTGATCCGAAAGGCAAAAGCCGACATGGACGTTTCGGCTGCAATGATGCCACTTGCAGTTGTTGGTACAGTTATTTTAATGCCGCTCATTGCCCCGATATTGATTCCAGGGGCATCAGTGAGCAGTTTGGCCCTTGCAAAACAGCTTGTTCTGACCGTGCTGCTTCCTCTGGTCGCTGGCGTGCTTATTAAGTTTTATGCAAACAAGACAGCTGATAAAATCTTCCCTTACTTCAAAAAGCTGGCCGGACTTACTACACTGATCCTGCTTGCATTTACTGTAATCATGTACGGCAGGGAACTTCTTAACGCGCTGGGCAGCTTCGCAGTGGCAGCACAGGTCCTGTTTATTGTGGTAATAGCATTTGGTTCATATGTAATTGGATTTGGCATGAGCCAAACGCAGCGAAGTGCACTTGCCTTAGGTATCTGTTCACGCAATGGCGGCGCCATGTTTGTAGCGTTCGCAGCTTTTCCCGTGCAGGATCCGAATGTATTGGTAATGATTCTGTTAGCGGTTCCAGTACCTGTAGCAGTGTGGCTGCTGTTGGCTCGTTATTTTGCATCCAGAACAGATAAGGTTTTAGTAAAAGTTTAATTTTAAAATACAAAAAAATGAAAAAGAGCTGTATTGCTTGTTTCTTTTTAATCAGTTTTTTATGTGCCGGTAACTTATTTGCACAGGATACACCCAAACCGGCAGCAGATGATGCTGCAGCGATTGCCAAAAAACTGGCAAATCCTATCGGGGCGCTTATCAGCGTGCCATTTCAGAATAATACGGATATAGGCATAGGAGACTATAATGGTTCAAAAAATACCCTGAACTTTCAACCCGTTGTTCCTTTCAGTCTCAATGCAAAATACAGTCTTATTACACGGTATATTGTGCCCATAATCGCTCAATACGACATTACCGGTGAGGGCACTCAGGAAATAGGACTTTCGGATGCCCTGGTAAGCGGATGGATCTCAAACGCCGTGGTAAAAAATGGTTTTGTTTGGGGCGTGGGGGCGGCATTTTTAATTCCGACCGCAACCGATGATTTTCTGGGAACCAAAAAATTTGGCGTTGGCCCAACGGTAATTGTCCTGCAACAAAAGAACGGCTGGACCTACGGTGCTTTGATAAATCAGATATGGTCGGTGGCCGGCGATGCAGAGAGAGCTGATGTAAACCAGATGTACCTGCAACCCTTTTTAACCTATAACTGGAAAAGCGGAGCAGGAGTAACGGTGAATTCAGAAGCTACATTTAATTGGGAAGCAAACACTACCAATGCATATATTAATATTTTGGCCGGGGGGCTGACAAAACTAGGCAATCAGCTTGTGCAGATTCAGGCAGGACCCCGCATACAAATGGCTGCCCCGGAAGGCGGCAAATCTGCTTTTGGTGTCAGGGCAGCAGCGATTTTGGTCTTTCCGAAAAAGTAATCCATCTTTATCCCTGCGCTCACGGTATCTTTTACTGCACGCACTCCGGATAAAACAGAAAGCCAGGCAGATGTGACAGTATATATTCTGCACTTACTATAAATTGGATATGAAGAACTCTAAATTAATTCCTCTGATTTTTTTAACCTTTTTTGCATTTAATTCATTAAGTGCATTGGCACAGGATGATATAGGAAATGAATACAGGATTACCTTTTTCCCAGTCATAAGGTGACCGATAAAATAGGCGGATTTCGGATATTTAGGTTATGTGTGGAATCCTGTGAAAGGTTATCAGACTTATTACCTTGGTTGGCCATGTGCTACCTACACACCAAAAACATGGATGCAGATTTGGGGCGGTCTTATAGGTGCTTATACAAATAATGAAGATAAATCCGACCTGCTTGAGCTTCGTCCATTTGCCGGGGCGAAGTTTTTTCTGCCCAATAACCTGAAATGGAACATCTATAATTTTACACGGTATGAATACCGGGCACTGCAGGATCGTGAAACATCAGACTGGAATAATTACAGCCGTCTGCGCGTTCAATTCGGTGTTGAGTTCCCTTTGGCCAAAAGGGAAAAAGCCTTTCAGCCACGCAGTTTATATGGGTTGGCAGACATTGAACCCTACTTCCGGTTCGATAAAAACTGGGTCGATCCGATGCGTATCCGCGGAGGCATTGGCTATGTAATGAAATCTTTGCCAGTCAGAATTGAATTCATATACCATGCGCAATTTACTCAACCAAACGAAGAAAGCGGTTTGAAATACTCTGATAATATTTATCGGATAAACATCAAGCTGGGTATAAATAAGGGTATTCTGGGCTCACTTTATAATCCTGATCTGGATGATTAATAAAAAGAGGTAATTTTAACATATGATTAGAAATCGTGGCAATCAGCGGCTTTACCTCATAACATGTATCTTTTTTATATTTAAGTTTACCTCATCATACGGCCAGGATCTTGAGCCGCGTGCATATACAAACATACCCCGCGGATTGAATTTTATTCTTGCTGGATACAGCTATTCCCAGGGGGGTGTGGTTTTTGACCCTGCAATCCCCCTCCGGAATGCAGACATTCATATCCATGGAACCGTGTTTGCATGGGCACGTTCAATTAAAGTCGGACCCATGTCGGGTAAGGTCGATGCAATAATTCCCTATGGCTGGCTTTCAGGATCTGCCGAATACGACGGGGAAACGGTCACAAGGGTGGTGTCCGGTCTGGCTGATCCCAGGATAAGAATGAGTGTTAATTTTATCGGTGCCCCGTCGCTGCCCTTATCAGGATTCAAAGATTACAAACAGAACTTTGTACTGGGTGGCAGTCTGCAGGTTTTCCTGCCTCTGGGTCAGTACGATCCGCTCAGGTTAGTCAACCTGGGAACAAACAGGTATTCATTCAAGCCTGAACTGGGGGCTTCCAAAACATTTGGACCTTTGCAGCTTGAGCTTACAGGAGGTGTTCAGTTCTACACTGCAAACAATGATTTTTACAATGGAAAAACCAGATTGCAGGCTCCTATTGGTTCAGTGCAGGGACATGTAAACTACAGTTTCAAAAAAGGAATATGGGTGGCAATTGACGGAACATACTACTGGGGCGGCCATTCTACAGTGGATGGAGTGGAGGGACAAGACCTCCAGAAGAATACCCGGTTAGGACTAACAGTGGCAATTCCCCTGGGGATTCACCAGTCATTAAAAATTAACCTTAGTACAGGCGTTTCTACAAGGACGGGAAGCGATTATGATGTGGCCGGGCTGATATGGCAATACAAGTGGGGAAAAGGGCTTCCAAAAAAGCCGAAGATTGAAAAATGACCTGATATAAAATTCAGATAATGAAAGTAAATTGCTACCAGATCTCTGTGGAACCTAAGCTGACTCTTTGTGATTACAGCTTTGCTGTTGAAGCTGTTTATCAAAAAAAGACAAGGATATGGATCGACCTTGTTGATTCCGATGCCGGTGAACTGGAACAGAAACTGGATGATTTCAATGTACAGGGGCTGATCAGACAATTTTGCCTTAAATCACGCGATCACCCGGGCTTTTATCCGTTTAAACCGATGGCTCTGATGGTAATGCCTGTACAGATGGAAGAGCAGGATTCAAATACAACTGAATACCTTGCCGTAGTATTCAGCAGTGAATTCGTGCTTACCATACGCAACAGTAAAATGGCACGATTCAGGAAAAGCATCACATCGGAAGATTCCTTTGACCTGCTACCCGATGACAGTACAGCCGGTGTTATCTCAACACTGCTGATGGGATTATCGCTTGACTGTTTAAGAAAAGCCGCCCGATTGAGCGACATAATACTTAACCTTGAAGAGAGAATGGAGCGTGATCCGGAAAAAGTAAACATTGAAGAGATATCTGCCAAAAGATCTGAATTACTGACACTTAAATCAATTGTAAAGGGGCAACTGCCAATAATCGATACTATTATTTCTTCAGACAGACCTGCAAAAGTCCGGGAAAGCAGTCTGGATTATCTCCGGTGGGCATCTGCAAACCTTATATCGGCTGACAGGAAGCTTGAATGGCTGGAGCGCCGCCTGGAGGTAATGCGATCACTTATTGACATGCATGCACAGGAAAGAACAAACCGGAGGCTCGGCCGGCTGACAGTTTTGTCGATGATCTTCATGCCTGTCACTTTCCTTGCAGGAATATGGGGAATGAATTTCAAATCCATGCCACTGCTGTCAGTTAATCAGGGTTATATATATGCCCTGATCATAATGCTGATAATAACGGCAGGAACTTATTTATACTTCCATAAAAAGGGATGGTTCGACTAGCGCATTAGCTGAGACATCAGGCAGTAAATAAAATACTGATTACTAAGTATTCCGTCACAGTTTTAAAGAGAGTAAATTTGCTATGACCGTTCAAGTTGTAAATCTTCATATTTGCTCCCTTCATATAATTTAGGGTACTCATAAAACGATACTGTAATTTAATCAAAAACGAATTAAAACATGAAAGTAATTATTGTTGGCGGAGTGGCCGGTGGCGCATCTTGTGCAGCAAGACTCCGCAGGCTTGATGAGAAGATCGAAATTCTCATGGTCGAACGCGGACCGTTCGTATCTTACGCAAACTGCGGATTACCCTACTATGTGGGAGGATCGATAGAAGAAGAATCAAAGCTTCTTGTTGCCACCGAACAGATGTTCAAGGTGATATTCAACGTGGACTGCCGGACAAATTGTGAGGTGATTGGCATCTCAGCAAAGGAGAAAACGGTTAAGCTGAAAAATCATCTCTCCGGGGAAGTCACAACGGAAAAATACGATAAACTGGTACTTTCTCCCGGTGCAGCGCCTGTTCGTCCTCCCCTTCCCGGACTGGAGCTTCCCGGAATATTTTCAGTAAGAACAGTGGCTGATTCAAAAAATATAAAAGAGTGGCTTGACAGGGATACTGACAATTCCGTCGGAAATTCATTCACAGGTGTTGACAAGGTTTCAAAACCAAAGAAGGCAGTGGTCATAGGCGGAGGATTTATCGGACTGGAAATGGCTGAGAACCTGACTGAAAGAGCCGTTAATGTCACCCTGATTGAAAAGCTCGGCCAGGTTATGCCACCTCTCGATCCGGAAATGGCACGCGTCGTAAAAAGATATCTGAAAAAGCACGGAATAACCGTTAAGACCGGTGATGGTGTGGCCGGGTTCCGCAAGGGAGAAAACGGTGACCTGGAAGTGCTTACAGAGAAAGAAAAGGTTTATAAGGCTGACATTGTCATTATGTCAATTGGCGTAAAACCTGAACTTGAACTGGCAAAAATGGCCGGCATTGAGGTTGGGGACCTGGGAGGTATACGGGTAAATGAGCATATGGTAACATCCGATCCGGATATCCTTGCTGTAGGTGATGCGGTAGAGGTGAAGGATTTTGTTACCGGTGAGTGGACCCTTATACCCCTTGCAGGTCCGGCAAACCGGCAGGGCAGAATTGCAGCCGATGTGATAGCAGGACGCAAATCGAAGTTCCGCGGAACTCAGGGAACATCGATCTGCAAGCTGTTCGGCGCTGCAATAGCTCAGACGGGTGTCAGCGAGAAAACTCTTAAGAAACTTGGAGACAGCGATTACGAGAAAGTATACCTTTTCCCCAATTCACATGCCGGATATTACCCGGGAGCAAAAATGCTTATTATGAAAGCTAATCTTCAGGAAGTCTGACGGGAAAATACTTGGTGCACAGGTTCTTGGCGAAGACGGAGTTCCAAAGAGAATAGACTCCTTTGCCATGGCCATTCAGATGGGATGCACGGTATACGATCTTGAAGAATCTGAACTCTGCTATGCTCCTCCATTCGGAAGTGCAAAAGATCCGGTCAATTTTGCCGGGATGATCGCTGCAAACATCCTCAGGGGCGACATGCCAGTTGCCCATTGGGATTCGCTTGGCGACAGCTTTCTTTTAGACGTCCGCAATCCGCCTGAGGTGGCAGCAGACCCTGTTCCGGGTGCTGTCAACATCCCTCTTCCCCAGCTCCGCTCACGCCTTGCTGAACTGCCGAAGGACAAACAGATAGCGTCATTCTGCCGGTCGGCACAGAGGTCGTATTACGCAACAAGAATATTGCTGCAGAACGGGTTCAGGGCAGTGAATATCTCCGGGAGTATGCTTGTTCGCTCTATTATGTAATTATTGATACACATTAAACCTATATAACTATGGACGCAATCATTCAGTTTTGTCAGCCAATTTTCCAGCCACTGGTTCTGGTCTTCACCATTTCTAACCTTTTGGTTATGGGACTTCAGGTAAACCTGGGCCAGATGTTCAGGTTAGCTGCAAATCCAAAGTTTCTGGGTCTTACTCTGGGGTTAGGCTGGGTTGTGGGCCCCGCAATAGCATTTCTGATCACACTTTTGCTCCCCCTGGATAATAAGTACGTAATAGTATTGTTCATTGGAAGCTTGGCTCCCTGTGCGCCCTTTCTCCCGCCGCTTCTGCCGAAAGCAAAGGGAGATGTTATCTTCGCCGGAACCTTCATACCGGTGGCAGCAATAGGGACTTCCATATTATTGCCGCTTTTAGCACCCATGCTGGTTAAAGGGATAGATTTAAGTATTATGTCGCTCCTCAAGCCAATCGCTATGTCAGTGCTTTTGCCGCTGATAGTCGGGGCGTTGATCAAGACTTTTGCCAGCAATGTGGCCGATAAGATGTTCAATCCTGTGAAGATACTGGCAAATATATCTTCGTTATTGACTTTCATCTTCTGCTTTATTATTTATTCGGGCCAGATGTGGGCCACTGCCGGAAGCATGGCCATGCTCTCAATTACAATTTTCTCTTTTGTTATGGGAGTGATCGCCTGGTATACAGGTTTCGGACTGAAGCGCAGCGAGAAAGTAGTTATGGCACTCGGAATAGGTACACGTAATATAGCTGCCGTTCTGATTGGTGTTCTTACGATTCCGAATGTAGATCCAAATATGGTGGCAATGGTTGTAATCTGGACTGTGTGGACTATTTTACTCAGTTACATTATTGCTCCTATTATGGGCAAGAAAGGTGTAAAGGCGGCTGCAACAACATAGAATAATACAACCTGAATCATTAAAACCGACAGAGAAAGTGGAAAATAAAAAAGAAAAAACATCCCTGATGGGGGTGCTCAGAGGCTATCTGCCAATCCTTGAATGGGGGGCAAAGTATAACGGCAAGACTTTTTCAAACGACATGATCGTTGCCCTGATAGTGACCATGATGCTCATCCCTCAGTCACTGGCATACGCAATTCTTGCGCGGTCTGCCTGCCGAGGTGGGACTTTATGCATCAATGGCTCCGCTTATTCTGTACGCAATCTTCGGCTCATCACGGGCACTGGCGGTAGGGCCTGTGGCTGTTGCCAGTCTTATGACAGCGGCGGCAGCCGGACAACTGGCCTCGCAGGGAACACCTGAATACCTTGGGGCGGCGGTTGCTCTGGCAATGGTTTCGGGTTTGCTTCTGATTGCGATGGGTTTTCTGAAGCTGGGTTTTCTGGCAAATTTTCTGAGTCATCCGGTAATTGCAGGATTTATAACAGCATCAGGTCTTCAGATCGCAGCAGGTCAGCTGGGACCGGTTCTGGGAATACATGCTGAAGGAGAAAGTTTCCTTGATATCGTTATATCACTCTGGCACACAGTCAGCAGCACTCATCTTATTACTGCGGCAATAGGGATAGGCTCACTGATCTTCCTGTTCTGGGTCCGCAAAGGTTTGAAACCTCTGCTGGTTCGCTTTGGACTGGGCGAAAAGATTGCAGACATTCTTGTAAAGATTGGCCCGGTTGTAGCCATAATTGCGGCAATTGCAATAGTTGCGGGCCTTGGCCTAGATGATAAAGGTGTTAAGATTGTCGGAAAAGTACCGGGAGGTTTGCCAAAGGTTGCCATGCCGCCACTTGATTTTGCACTGTGGATGAAGATACTTGTTCCGGCTCTTCTTATCTCCATCGTCGGATATGTCGAGTCTATCTCGGTGGCTCTTACTCTTGCAGCCAAGAAACGTCAGCGAGTTGATCCCGACCAGGAACTTATCGCGCTTGGCGCTTCAAACATAGGATCGGCAATATCAGGCGGATTCCCGGTAACAGGAGGCTTCGCACGCTCGGTTGTGAACTTTGAGGCAGGAGCCGAAACCCCTGCTGCAGGAGCCTTTACCGCTGTCGGCATTGCACTCGTAACACTGTTTCTTACTCCGCTCCTCTTTTTTCTTCCTAAGGCAGCCCTGGCAGCCACCATTATCGTAGCTGTAATAGGACTTGTCGACATGAAAGCCCTGAAACATGCCTGGTCTTACTCCAAAACCGATTTTGCAGCAATGCTTGTCACTATACTTGTAACGTTGTGGAAAGGAGTTGAAGCAGGGCTTATCGCAGGTGTCGGACTCTCAGTCTTCCTGCACCTCTACCGCACCTCCAAACCTCATGTGGCTGTTCTGGGACAGGTGCCAGGCACAGAACATTTTCTCAATGTCAAACGGCACGAGGTGATTACAGATCCTGGCATTCTTTCAATACGGGTTGATGCAAGTCTCTATTTTCCCAATGCAAGATTCCTCGAGGACACCATCAATAATGCTGTTGCTGAGAACCCGGATATCAAGCATCTCATTCTTGTCTGCCCGGCGGTTAATACTATTGATCTCTCGGCACTCGAGAGCCTCGAGGCGATAAATCTGAGATTAAAGGACAGCGGGATAAAACTGCACCTGTCAGAAGTCAAGGGTCCCGTAATGGACAAGCTTAAGGATACACATCTGCTTCATGCGCTGACCGGTAAGGTCTATCTTACCCAGTTTGCAGCCGTATCTGAATTGAGGAACGAACTTTCAGCAGGCGGGATTATAAATACCTGAGGCCCGGTCTGTTATTGCACACCTCCAGGTGACCAGTCAAGATGCCGGATGAGATTATTCAATATAGACAGAACTGCGATGCATCCGGCAAAAGCTTGTCGGGTGAGAAGAATTTCAGGTTGCACCTCCCGGAGGATATGCCATCATGCAGCTTCTGGTCGGTGATAGTTTATGATGCCGATGCAGGATTAATAATCAAAACTGATCAGCCGTGGCCGTCTGTTTTCAGCAGCTGCAGAAAATTGCTGATCAACAAGGATGGTTCAGTGGATGTATGGTTTGGACCAGCTGCCCCCTCCGGAATGGAGGCCAACTGGATACAAACCATTCCCGGTAAGGCATGGAACATGATTTTAAGACTCTACGAACCGTTGGAAGCCAGGTTAAATACAACTTGGAAGCCGGGGGAGATACAACCATTATAATTATGGAAAAGACAAGATTAAAGGAAGCAAAGGGAAATAATTTCCCCTGGAAAAAGTGGGGTCCTTACCTGAGCGAACGCCAGTGGGGAACGGTTAGGGAGGATTACAGTGAAAATGGCGATGCCTGGAACTATTTTACACACGACCAGGCACGTTCACGGGCATACCGCTGGGGCGAGGATGGCCTGGCAGGTATTTCAGACGATAAACAACTGCTCTGTTTTGCAATCTCATTGTGGAACGGGAATGACCCTATCCTTAAAGAGCGGCTTTTCGGGTTAAGCAACAGTGAAGGAAACCATGGCGAGGATGTGAAGGAATACTATTTCTATCTCGATTCGACTCCCACTCACTCGTACATGAAGTATTTGTATAAATATCCTCACAGGGCCTACCCTTATGATGATATTGTCAGCACTAACCGCCGTCGAAGCAGGTATGAACCTGAATATGAATTACTCGATACAGGTGTATTTAATGACAATGATTATTTTGATGTTTTCGTTGAATATGCCAAAGAATCACCCGAAGACATTCTGATACGCATATCAGTTTATAATCGCGGTACAGGGGCTGCATCCTTACATCTTTTACCAACATTGTGGTTCCGGAATAAATGGCATAATAATGCAGGTGAAGATATCCCGGTCTTGAAACAGATCACCCTGGATAAGAAATCAGGTGTTATACAAGCTTCACACAGGGATATGGAAAAATGGTTGTTCAGCGCAAATGGAGTGAACGATCTGCTTTTTACAAACAATGAGACTAATATTTCAAGGCTTGCCGGTGTACCCAACCCGACTCCTTATGTTAAAGACGGCATCAATAATTATATCGTTATGGGCCAGAAAGATGCTGTTAATCCTGATAAGACGGGAACAAAAGCCGCAGCTCATTATTTTCTTGACATTGAAGGAGGTGAATCCGCGACAGTAAAATTACGACTCAAAAAAACGACCTCTTCAGATAAAAAATCAGCACGGAATGAGACTTCGGCTGCATTTGGAAGCAGCTTTGATAACATATTCAAAACGCGGCTTAAGGAAGCTGATGAGTTTTATGCCACAATTATCCCCTCGTCTCTGAGTGCAGACGAAGCCAATGTTATGCGGCAGGCGCTCGCAGGTATGTTGTGGTCAAAACAGTTTTTCAATTATGATATTGCCAGATGGCTGAAGGAGCATGGAATCAATCCTTCCAAACCGAGGCAGCGCGAAATGCGTAACGACCGATGGCACCATATGAACAACTCAGACATTATCTCAATGCCTGACAAGTGGGAATATCCCTGGTATGCCGCCTGGGACCTGGCCTTTCATGTTACTGCCCTTACTCTTGTTGACGAGGAGTTCGGAAAGGGACAATTAGAATTGATGCTGCGCGCAGATTATCAGCATCCTAACGGTCAGATTCCGGCTTACGAATGGAATTTTGGCGATGTCAACCCACCCGTGCATGCCTGGTCGACAATATTCACCTACTTCCTTGAAAAGGCAAACAGCGGCAAGGGTGATATCGAGTGGCTTGAACGCTCTTTCCATAAGCTGATGCTGAATTTCAGCTGGTGGGTGAACCGAAAGGACCGTGCGGGGAATAATGCTTTTGAAGGCGGATTCCTTGGGTTGGATAATATCGGAGTTTTCGACAGGAGCTCTGCACTTCCGACAGGTGGATATCTTGAACAGGCCGACGGTACGGCATGGATGGCTCTGTTCTGCCAGAACATGATGGAGATAAGCATACAGCTCGCATTAGTCAATCGTGCATATGTCGATATCACTGTGAAATTGTTTGAACATTTCTTGTGGATCTCATCCTCAATGATACGTGCAGACGAAGACGGAGGAATGTGGGACGAGCACGACGGATTTTTTTATGATGTGCTTTGTCTGCCCGATGGAGGTAACCAAAGACTTAAAGTCAGGTCGATGGTAGGCCTACTCCCGTTATGTGCAGTAACTGTTTACAACAGGGAGATGAGGGAGAAATATCCTGAGGTCGGACAGCAGATATCAGAATTCCTCTCAACAAAACCCGAATTGACAGCCTTTATCCATAATCCGGGTAAGCCCGGACAGAATGGAAGGTTCCTGGCATCGGTTCTGAATGAGAAGAATTTGCGAAGGGTTCTGACGGTGATGCTTGATGAAAAAGAATTCCTGAGTCCTTACGGTATAAGGGCCCTATCCCGGATACACGGTGAGAATCCTTACAAAATCAGGGTAGGTGAGAATGAATTTACTGTCTCTTATTTGCCGGGTGATTCAGATAATGGCATGTTCGGTGGAAATTCCAACTGGCGCGGACCAATATGGATGCCTGTGAATATGATACTCTTAAGGGCCCTCCTTAATTATTACCAGTATTATGGAAATGATTTCCTGATCGAATGTCCAACAGGTTCAGGGAAAATGATGAATCTCTACCAGGTTGCTGAAGATTTATCGAGACGTCTTTCAGCTATATTCCTGAAGGATAAATCGGGTCGCAGACCGGTATATGGTAACATTCAGAAATTCCAGGAGGATTCGCAATGGAGCGATTATATACAATTCCACGAATATTTCCATGGAGATACAGGTGCAGGTATCGGTGCCAGCCACCAGACAGGCTGGACGGGTACAATAGCACGCACAATGCAGTTGTTTGCAGAGATGTCAGCAGAAGAATCTCTTAAATCAGGTAAGGCTAACGCCCTCAAAAATACCAGGAGTAAGGTTGAACCAGAGGTGAAACAAAAAAGTAAGAAACCTGGGACAAGAACTAAAAAATAGGCAGATGGCACTCTTCACTCTTCAGTCTTCAGTCTTCAGTCTTCAGTCCATTTAAAGCACAGAGTCAAATAAACAATAAACCAATATGAAAGCAATTACAGTAGAACCAAAAAAGCCCGGAACGGCAAAACTCATGGATATGCCTGAACCGGATCTGCGTGACGGATCGATACTTGTTGAAGCAATTGCCGTAGGGGTATGCGGTACCGATGTTGAAATTGTTGAAGGAAAATATGGCTGGGCTCCTCCGGGACAGCAGCACCTTGTTCTTGGTCATGAATCACTGGGCCGCGTGATAGATCCCGGTACATCGACCAGTTTCAAAAAAGGTGATCTGGTCGTTGGCATCGTCAGGCGTCCTGATCCCGTCCCCTGCCCTAATTGCGCAGTAGGTGAATGGGACATGTGCCGTAACGGACTTTACACCGAACGCGGTATAAAAGAGATACACGGATACATGTCTGAGCGGTGGAGGATCGAGCCTGAATATGCTGTAAAAGTTGATCCTTCTCTTGGCATACTTGGCGTTCTCCTCGAGCCTACCACAGTGGTAACCAAAGCGATGGAGCAGATAGGAATGATTGGCCGGCGGTCGTATTGGGAACCGAAATCCATTTTGGTTACAGGCGCGGGACCGATAGGACTATTAGCTGCACTGAGCCTGAAGCTGTGGGGAATATCGGAGGTCCATGTCCTCGACAGGATGGAAACAGGATCCAAGCCCGATCTGGTGCGTGATCTTGGTGCCATATACCATTCAGGAAGAGTTGCAGATCTGGAATTCGAACCTGATGCGATAATTGAATGCACCGGTGTCGGCCAGGTAATCGCCGATTGTATTCATAAAATAGGACCAAGCGGGATCATATGTCTCACTGGCGTTGGACAGGGAGGCACAGTTGGGGCTGGCGTATTAGCCGATGTAGCAGCCGCTGCAGTATTAAGGAACAATGTCATCGTTGGCAGTGTCAATGCCAATAAACGTCAATGGTACAGAGCCGGACTGACTCTGGCCAAAGCTGACCGTACCTGGCTCGCAAAGCTTATCACCCGGCGTGAAAAGCCTGAGAATTTTATGAAAGCTCTCGAGAGAAATCCAGATGATATAAAGGTTGTAATTCAATTCTCTGAGGTATAAAATAGAATTAGGTTCTGTTTAATTCTAAATAGTTCTTGAATATAGTAAAGGATACTTAAATGAGTTCAACAATGGCACCAAACGTGTCCGGTGTGGGCACACCGGGCAGGCGAACTGTTTTCAGCATGTGCGGAATGTGCGCTGTGCGCTGCCCTATTGAAGTGACGGTCGAAAACGGGAAAATTGTCTGGATTCAGGGCAATCATCACGACGCTGCCATCGGTACCAGCCTTTGCGCGAAAGGCTCGGCTGGCCTGGCATTCGAGTTTGACGATGAGCGGCCGCAGACGCCGCTGATACGTAAGGGCCCCCGGGGGTCAGGACAGTGGCGGCGCGCTTCATGGGACGAAGCCCTTGACTATATCGCCGATAAGCTGCATGAGACAACAGAAACTTTCGGCGGCCGCGGCATCATGCTATCCGACCGTGGTGGCTTATTTACGGACCTGACCCGTACCTTTATGCATGCGTTAGGCTCCCCGAACTACTTCAACCACGATGCCGGCTGCGCAGCCAACGTTCATAATGCCGAACTCTCTGTATTCGGTATAGGTCCTTCCGGCATCAGTTTCGATCTTAAAAACACAAAACATCTTGTGCTATATGGACGAAACATCATTGAATCTCTTATGGTTAAAGAGTCTAAAGCCTTCATGTCTGCTTTGTCGAACGGTATGCGCTGCACCTATATCGATCCGCGCGCCAGCATAACCGCATGCAAGGCGACACGATACTGGCAGGTGCGACCGAACAGCGACTATGCGCTGAACCTCGCTATCATACACGAGGTACTGAAACAACAGGCATACGATAAAGAGTTTGTCGCCCTGCACGTTTCCGGTATGGACTACCTTCATGAAATGGTAAAGGATGCTACACCGGAATGGCAGGAGATTCACACAGGTATTCCCGCAGGAGAGATCCGTACCTTCGTCAGTGAGATTGCAAAAGATTCACCACAGGTGATATTCCACCCGGGCTGGATGACATCACGTCACAAACAGTCGTTCTATGTCAGTCGTACCGCGCTGATATTGAATGCCCTTATGGGCAATGTTGAGATACCGGGGGGGATTATACTTGGAAAATCACCGGAATATTATGGCCGCAAGAGTTTGAACCTGCTTGGCTCACGGGTACCAAAACCAGGTGATCCCCGTGTTGATGGTGCCGGCACTACCAGACCGCAGTGGGATCCAAAGATCGGTATGCTTCACCAGGCTTTTGCCGCCATGGAGACAGCACAGCCCTACGGCATCGGCGCCTATTTCGCTTACCGTCACGATCCTCTCACCGGACTGCCTGATCCTGAGGCAACGAAAAGCGCACTTGCCAAGCTTAAACTTCTTGTCTCCATCGACGTAAGATATTCGGAGACAGGCTGGTTTTCCGATGTCATCCTACCCGAGTCTACCTATCTCGAGCGCGCTAATATCCTTACCCAGGTGAATGGTCCGGTACCTGTTTTCTCTATGCGCGATCAGGCGATCGCTCCGCGCTTCGACAGCCGCCCTGCATGGTGGATCTTTCGCGAGATCCTTCACCGGATGAACATCAGGGAGGTACTCGATTTCGAGACCATCGAGGAGCTCTGGAACTATCAGCTCGATGGTACCGGCGTCACTGTCAGCGAGATGCGGGAGGAAGGATTTGTCGCTCTGACCGATTCGCCAAAGTTAATATTACGCGAAGAGCTTAAATTCCCAACCCCGTCAGGCAAGATCGAGATCGAAAGTGAGATACTCAGGCAGGCAGGATTACCCAGCCTTCAGCCCTATAAGCCAGGAGAGGCACCGGAAGGTGACCGCTTCTATTTGCTGTTTGGCAGGACTGCAACCCTTGCTCATGGCCAATCTCTGAATAATCCGATACTGAACGAAATAGCGCCGGAACAGGTGCTTTGGATCCACCCCGACCGTGCCACACCGCTCGGTATTTCGGATGGAGACGAAGTAGAGATCAACGGTGGTGGCAGTTATACCGGCCGTATGAAGGCCATGGTAACGCCCTGGATCCACCCCGAAGCTGCATTCTTGCTTCATGGCTTCGGCGCAACTGTTCCCCTGGCCACTCGCGCCAGAGGCCTGGGCGTTGCAGATCAGCGTCTTCAACACGGCAAACTTTATGAGTTCGATCCTGCCGGAGGTGGATGCGCCATGACCGAGACGTTAATACGAATCAAACCAGTTGCATCGACAGGAGGTAAAAAATGAGCAAGTACACTCTTAAACACGACGATGCCAGTTGTATTGGCTGCAAGGCCTGCGAAGTACACTGCAAAACCAATAAGAATCTCGGAGCAGGACCTGCTCCGTGTAAAATAATTGCAATCGGCCCGGTAAATATTGAAGGACAGCCGCGTACCCGTTTTGTTTACATGCCTTGTTTTCACTGCGAGGAGGCATGGTGCATCAAAGCATGCCCCACAGGTGCTATGCAGCGGCGGGAGAAAGACGGTATAGTCTTTGTCCAGTCCAGTCTCTGCGTCGGCTGCAAGAGCTGTGCTGCAGCCTGCCCATGGGGTACTCCCCAGTGGGACCCTGCCACACATAAGGTGGTTAAATGTGACTACTGCAAAGATCGTCTTGATGACGGATTACAGCCTGCCTGTGTAACAAAATGTGTAACCGGTTGCCTCTCGTTTGAAATTACTTCCGAAGTTTTGGATCCAAGACGCGAGCGCTATGCCAGAATGATAGTTGCAGAGCCTCCGCAAAGCGGAAGGAGAGAGTCATGAGCAACACACTGATACTTCCGGCATGGCTTGATTCAAACGCCGCAATACTTGCAGGAGCAGTTCCACCGGCGCCAACTCTTGCCGGCTCATTGCCGGCATTTACTCAGGCTCTTTCACTGACACCTCTGCAGCGACTTCAGAAAATACAGGAATCGGGAATCAATGAATGCGGCTCTTCAGGAGAACCGGTTCATCTGGCATGGCGCCAATTCCTGCGCGGTCACGGGCCATCTGTGCTGGTGATTGACGCAACCTTTCTTGATGTTCATGCCAATGGCACAGCTACTGTTCTTGACAGGGCACCATGGCTGCTGGCTGAGGGTGTGCTGATCGCCATCGGTCTGCGCGACAGCCAGAAGGTTGAGTTGCTTTTGCCTTCTGAGCTGGTTGGTCGCGAAGCGGCATTTCTGAATGCAGTAGATGCCATCCGTTCGCTCGCTGATATAACCACTCCCGGCCGCCAGATTGAAGTTCTGCGTAACAGCCGGCCCGGTTGCTGGAGCGAGGGTCATCCTTCTGACAGAACACGTTTGGTCCATACTCCGGAGACATGGTGCCGGATTGCCATGCTGTTCGCAGGTGTAACAGACTTGAATGGCTCATTGCTGACTTTACGTCAGGGTTTTATTGAACGCGGACTGGTTGAACTTTCAAGGTCCGGTAATCTTCGTAACCAGGTTGAGCAGTGGGGAGGAGGAACTGAGGCCAGGGACAAAGATCATGTGCTGGTCTTTGACAACGGTATGGGGGGTTTTCTGCCACTTTCCGAAGCTGATCAGTTATGTGATCCGCTCTCTTTTCTTTCTGCGGGTATAATCCCATCACCATCAAGCCTGATGGTGGTTGCAGAAGGTGCTTGCATTGTCAGACAAACACGTCGCGCACTTTATCACCATTGGCAGCTTGCAGAAGGCGAAGAAGCCCCTGTTCGTGCATTGCTGGCCCGGGCTGCACGCCTTGTGACCGAGATAACCATCGGCCTTGGCAGTATTAGCCATGTTGCAGCGCTCGATGAACTGGTAACAGAGCTTGCTGCGAAAGGGCTGGCAGCAGCCTGGCCGTTGGGCAGCTCTCTTCGTTACTATCGTGATCAGTGGGAAAGTCATGCCCGCAATGAGTCCTGTCCTGATGGTCTCTGTCTGATACGAAATGCCGCTCCGTGTCATAGTACATGTCCTGCAAACATAGATATTCCCAGCTTCATGGCCTATCTTGGCCATGGCGACTATCACTCCACCATTGCAACCATCAGGCAGGATAATCCATTTCCGCTGACATGCGGGTTGGTATGCCCGGCACCGTGCGAATCAGCATGTGTCCGTGGCAGCGGCAACGGCGCGGTCTTTATCAGGCCATTGAAAGCAAAAGCCGCTGAGCACTGTCTCGCCAACGGTGGCTATCCAAAACCAGCCATAGCGCCTGATACAGGAAAAAAAATCGGTATCATCGGGGCAGGCCCTGCCGGCATAACAGCTGCATATTTTCTGCGTATCTCCGGTCATCAGGTAGATGTCTTTGAAAGCCAGGAGTATGCTGGTGGGATGTTGCGCTATGGTATTCCGGCATACCGGAATCCGCCGGATTTGCTTGAAAAAGAACTCGACCAGATACGTGCCCTGGGTGTAAGGATACATACCAGCTCGCCGGTAAAAAACCTTGAAGCTTTTCGAAAGGATTACGACGCTGTCTTTGTCGGTCTCGGAACACAACGGACGCGTCTTCTCACAATCGAGGGCGTCGAGCTGCCATTTGTAATGGGAGGTATTGATTTTCTTCGCGCTGTGCGAAGCGGTGAAAAGATTCGTGTCGGGCCAAGAGTTGTCGTTGTTGGAGGTGGCAATGTTTCAATCGACGTTGCCCTGTCGGCACTGAGGCAGGGTGCTCAGCATGTCGACCTCACTTCACTTGAAAAACGCCGTGATATGCCTGCCAGCCCGGGTGAGATAGAGCTTGCTGTAACTGAGGGTGTTCATATATATGCGGGATGGGGACCTGTTCGGATAGAGGAAGATGGCAGGTTCATATTACAATACTGCGAACGGGTAAAGGATGAGACTGGTAAATTCGATCCGCAATTCGACACAAACCGTCTTCTGACACTGGAGGCTGATCATGTGATTCTGGCCGTGGGTCAGGGCACTGACCTGGAAGTCCTCGAAGGCAGCGGTGTGGAGAACAATCGCGGGTTCATAATTGCTGACCCTAAGACCAAAATGACAAATGTGCCCGGTATCTTCGCCGGAGGTGATGGTCAGCACGGTCCGAGGACAGCTGTGGAAGCTATCCGTTCCGGAAAGATTGCGGCAGTCTCAATGGATGCATGGCTTCGTGGAACAAATATGGACATTGAAACAGGCAAGCCGGTAAAGCGTGCTGAAGTAACTCCCCTGGTTGTAAATGCGACAGACCGCAGTAATTTGCGCCGTTCTATGATGCCTGAGAGAACTGTTGAGGAAACCGTTGGAGAGGGCAACTATTTAAAGATTGAAGAAGGACTGACTGATACAATGGCAAACAATGAGGCACAACGCTGCCTGCGTTGCGACATCTGTATCGGATGCGGACTGTGTATGGCCGCCTGCAGTGAGATGGGTGTCGAAGCACTGCGTATGGCCGATACAAAGGCCGGCAGGCTCGCCCATCTGGATTTCAAACGGCCTGCTGACCTATGCATCGGTTGCGGCGCCTGTACACAGGTTTGCCCGACTGGTGCTATCCACTTCGATGACAGCGATGGGATGCGGCGAACGGTCATCACCGGCACCGTGGTATGCGAACAACCGCTTCTGACCTGCATTGATTGCGGTGAGCCAACTCAGACACCGGCTCACAGGAAATTCATCAGAAATCGTATGCCTGATCATATGGCCTCACTCATAGATCGCGAGTTGTGCCCGTCATGTGCACGAAAAAGGGCCGACCGGCCGGTGGCTGTAAAACAATAATATCGGACCCTTTAGTTCGAATTTCGAACCTAAAATATGACTATGATTAAAATCAGGAATTATGAATGATGTTAATGATATAAATAATGCGAGATATCTGAAATACAGAACACAATTCTTTGTTTCTGAATTCCTGGGTACAGCCCTGTTATTACTTGGAGGACTGTCGATAGTCATTTTTATGTTTGGATCCGGCAGCCCGATGGCGCAACTTGTTCCTAATGTGAAACTGCGCCAGGTGATAACCGGTTTCCTGTTTGGATCCATCGGTGCATCTATTGCACTGTCCACCATCGGAAAATAAGCGGAGCACATATCAATCCGGCTGTTACGATGGTGTTCTGGTTGTTTCGTAAGATTGAAGGACGCCTTGCAATTACCTATGTCCTGGCGCAATTGACCGGTGCGGTTATTGGTTGCCTGCCACTCCTGCTGTGGGGCGCAATTGGCAGGAGCATTGAATTCGGGGTGACGGTGCCGGGAGAAGGTTACTCCACAAAGGCCGCTTTACTGGGTGAAGTGGCTACCACGTTTACAATGGTTACCCTGCTTGTACTGTTCATCGGATTCAGGCGAATCCGCCAGTTTACCCCGTTTATGTTTCCTGTCCTGTATGCCATCATGGTTCCCATGGAGGCAGCCATTTCAGGCACCAGCACCAATCCTGCCCGCAGTCTTGGTCCTGCAGTTATCTCCGGACAATGGGAAGGATGGTGGATCTATCTGATTGGTCCGCTGACGGGAGCACTGCTGGCAAGCATTGCCTGCAGCATGCTTGCAAAAAGGATAACCATAGCTAAACTTTATCATTTCGATGGCGACAGCGAGGGTGATGTTTTGTTAAGAAGGAAAAATTAATTTTCAATTGAATAGAATTTATAGCTAATTTTGTACCTGTGAAACCGATTATAAAAATAATCATTCTTGCATCATCCTTCTTATCAGTACCACTGACTTCATTCACTCAGTGCGAGATACTTAACCGTGTTTCTCCGGACGGGTCGATGCAGTATTATATGCAGCCTGTTAACTTTTACTGGACAGAAGCGAAATCACTGGAAGGCTGCATTGTAACTGACAGGGAAAATTACTTTCTCCTGTTGCGCCCTGTTCCGTTTCCTGAAAAACCTGCCGGAAACAAACTAAGAGAAGATCTTGTACTGACTATGTCAAATGACACGGCATACACGCTCAAACACTTCGACACCGATTATATTGCTGATGACACGGTCATGGTAATGCTTTTTCTCATTGATCAGAAAGACATGGACATCATGCTGAAGTTTGAAGTTAATGAAGCGAAGATCGACATGAAGGGAGAAGAAGGTGTCAGAACTTACACGTTTAAATTGCACAAATCGGCGCTGAAGGATCAGCTGGCCTGTTTTCTGAAGGAGGAAGAAAGCAGGAAGAAAAAGTAATCAGTCTGACAATTTCTCTTCTTCTTTTTCAGAAAAAATATGTTTTTTCAGATTTGGCAATAAGTTACTCAGAGTAAGCGTAAGCTCCATTGCATTGTACACTTCGTTCCCGTTATCACGGGGAATAAATTCATTCAGATATGCCATCTCCACCTGGAGATTATCCGTAATAAGATAACCTCCTCCTATTTCAAACCGGTTGCGGTCAAAGAAATTTACCCCTTTAGTTTTTGCATTTGGTTTAAACAGCAATTCCTCAGCGGTGAGAAAATAAACAACTCCCTGTCTCATCACCTGGCTGTTTAAAGGTTTCACAAATTTCAGCATCTGGCGGTACCGGTAATTGTCGTCGAATTCGCCGTCAGCATTCATCATATACCTGAACTCTCCCCTCATCCTTGTCATTAAGGTGTACCCTGTTTTATGGAAATAATATGTTCCCTGAAGTGTCAGTCTGTACTCGGGGGAATAATATTGTCCGATATCAGGCACATCCTTATTAATTGCGTAAGCAAAAGCCGCGGAGAGTTTCCACCTCGGTGAATAGAAATAGTGACCCCACAGAAAAATATACCTTTGAATATTTGTGCTCAGGATCTTCGGATTAGTAGGAGTATTGCTGAAAGCCCCACCCAGAAAAGTCTCAGCCGCCCATTTATCATTTATTGCCCGGGAAAACTGTAACTCATTGCATAACTGAGTGTAGCTTGTGGTCTGTGCACTGGTACATAATGAATAAAAAAAGAGAAACAGACAAATAATTATCGTTTCCGGACGATATCGCATACAGGTAAAAAAATCAAGACGGAAGTTAGGTTATATTTGTAAATTAGAAATACCCATTAATAAGTATTTACTTTTGACCAAAGTAACTAAGTTTGTAATTCCTTGTAATATGGTATAAACTAAATAATTTTACGCGTAACCAAGATGAAAAAGAAATCCTTTGCTTTACTGTTGTTTGTCGGTCTTTTGCTTTCAGGGTGCACCCAGAAGAAAGCAGACCAGCCGGCTGTTACAGCCACCGGTGACGGAATAGACAGGACAGCGCTTCCGATCAAAGTACCCCCTCGTCCAACCTCTACTGAATTGGATGTTCGAAATGCAACTCAGCCTGAACGTTTCGAGGTAAAAGCTCCTGAAGGAGCCCCAAACGTAATCCTGGTGCTCTTAGATGACCTCGGTTTTGCCGGAACCAGCCAGTTTGGCGGACCGGTAAGTACACCTACGTTTGACCGCATCGCCAGTGAGGGTATTTATTACAACAACTTCCACACAACGGCTGTGTGTTCACCTACACGCGCTGCGCTCAAAAGCGGCCGCAACCACCATGTTAACAACATGGCCTTTATCACCGAAATGGGCACAGGCTTTCCAGGTGGCACAGGAGAAATTCCCAATGAAGTCGCCCCTGTTGCAGAAATGTTGCGCCTGAACGGTTACAACACCGGTGCCTTCGGCAAATGGCACGAGACAGCTGTTTGGGAAACCAGCATTTCGGGCCCATACGATCGTTGGCCGACCCGCCAGGGTTTTGATAAGTTTTATGGTTTTATAGGTGGTGAAACCAACCAGTGGGCACCATTTATTTATGACGGAGTACATCCGGTTGAATTGCCCGAAGATCCCAATTACCATTTCATGAACGATATGACTAATCAGGCCGTAGCGTGGATGAAGTTCCAGAAGGCTATGACACCTGATAAGCCCTTCTTCATGTATTTCGCTCCAGGTGCTACACACGCACCACACCACGTTCCTCAAAGTTACATCGACAAATGGAAAGGTAAATTTGATGGCGGCTGGGATGCGATGCGGGAACAAATCTTAGCGCGTCAGATTGAAAAAGGTATTGTACCGAAAGGCACTAAACTGGCACCAAAACCTGAAGCCATTCAGCAATGGGATAAGCTTTCCGCCGATGAGAAAAAATTATTTACCCGCCAGGCAGAAACGTTTGCAGGATTTCTGGATATGACTGACCACGAAATTGGCCGTTTGCTTGATGCAGTTGAAGAAACCGGCCAGGCCGATAACACCATGATCATTTTTGTGTATGGCGACAACGGCACCAGTGCCGAAGGTGGTATGAATGGTATGTTTAGTGAAATGACCTACTTCAATGGAGTGCAGGAAACGGTAGAAGATATGTTGAAGAAAGTTGACAAGTGGGGTAGCCCCGAAACCTATCCACACATGGCGGCTGGCTGGGCTGTAATGTTCGATACACCGTATCAGTGGACCAAGCAAGTAGCCTCCGACCATGGTGGAACTAAAGTAGGCATGGCCATCCGCTGGCCAAAGGGCATCAAAGCAAATGGCGGGTTACGTCCGCAGTTTAGCCATGTAATTGATATTGCACCAACCATACTTGAAGCTGCCGGTTTGCCGGAACCTAAAAGCGTAAATGGTGTAGCACAACGTCCGATGGACGGAAAAAGCCTGGTGTATTCATTTAATGATGCCGGTGTTAAAGAAACGCACACCACACAATATTTTGAGATGGCCGGCAACCGTGCTATTTACAACGATGGCTGGTATGCGCGCACCATCCACAGGGCACCCTGGGAGCAAAAACCCAGGAGAGCTCTTGCGGAAGACATCTGGGAGCTATTCAATGTTGCTGAAGATTTCAGCCTTGCAAACGACCTCGCGGCTCAGAATCCTGAAAAACTGAAAGAACTGCAGGACCTGTTTATGAAAGAAGCAGAAAAGAATTATGCGTTACCCGTTGACGACCGTATGTTTGAGCGTCTGAATGCTGTAGCTGTTGGACGTCCTACGCTTCTAGGAGATCGCACATCGCTTACCCTTGCTGAAGGAATGGTTGGGATTCCTGAAAACTCTTTCCTTAACGTTAAAAACAGATCGACAACCATTACGGCAGATATAGAAATACCGGCAGGCAAGGCAGCCAATGGTATCCTGATCGCACAGGCCGGACGGTTTGGTGGTTGGGCGCTTTATGTATTCAACGGAACCTTAGCCTACGACTATAACTTCCTTGGAATATCGCGTTATACTGTTGAAGCAGGTCAAAAACTAACACCCGGAAAACATACGGTTAAGTTTGATTTTGCTTATGACGGCGACGGACCGGGTAAAGGCGGAATGGGCACGCTCTACATTGACGGCAAGAAGGTGGGTGAAGGAAGGATTGAACGCACTCAACCAGGCATTTTCTCTGCTGATGAAACGGCTGATGTCGGCATTGACCTGGCCACACCCGTTGTGGAGAGAATTGGCGCAGAAGCCAGATCGAAATTCAATGGAAGAATACCCAAACTGGTGGTGGAAGTGAAATAGTACAACAATTAATTTTACGGATATCACCTGAGAATACATCAGCCAGGGAAACCGGCAAAGTGAATATAGAACAGAAGAAGTAGTTCATAATTGCCGGATTGGCAAGCACAGAGGGGGTGGTTAAAAATGCATTTAACCACCCCCTCTTATTTTGCCGGGACTTCCCTCGACTAAGTCATCAAATGATTTTATAATCTAAATATCTATTGCAGAAATATTTTTTCTGCTTTAAGATAATTATGTATGAAAATTATTTGGTAACTTTTTAGACTGAAACCCTTTTTCAATTTTTTTTCTCAAATATTACTAACCAATCCAAGACGTTATGAGGAAAAAATCTAACCGATTTATTATGCTTTTGCTGATCTCAGCTACGGTCAGCACATTGATGACTTTAACGGCAAGTGCGCAGGCTAAGAAGTCTGACAAGCCAGGCAAACCCAATATCCTGGTGATAATGGGTGATGACATCGGAATTTTCAATGTCAGTACCTACAACATGGGCATGATGGGCTATAAGACCCCTAACATTGACCGTATTGGCAAAGAAGGAGTGGTCTTCACCGACTGGTATGGCCAGCAAAGCTGCACCGCCGGCAGGGCTGCATTCATCACCGGCCAGTGCCCGGTCCGTACCGGACTAACCAAGGTCGGACTGCCGGGCGCACCCGAGGGCTTGCAGCCAGAAGATCCGACTATTGCTGAACTGCTGAAGGAATATGGCTATGCCACCGGCCAGTTTGGCAAGAATCACCTCGGTGACCGCGACGAGATGTTACCGACACTTCACGGTTTCGATGAATTCTTCGGCAACCTGTACCACCTGAATGCGGAAGAAGAACCTGAGAGTCCCGATTACTTTAAAGATCCCAGGATAATTAAGCAATTTGGCCCGCGCGGTCTGCTTCACTCCTGGGCTCTGCCCGACGGAACTCAGAAGGTTGAGGATACTGGCCCCCTTACCAGGAAGCGTATGGAAACGGTGGATGAAGAAGTCACAGCTGCAACAATAAGCTTCATGGAGAAGGCTGTCAAGGATGGCAAGCCTTTCTTTATCTGGTGGAACAGCACCCGCATGCACATTTTTACGCATCTCAAACCTTCGTCTGCAAACAAAACCGGTTATGGCATTTATGCTGACGGCATGGTCGAACATGACGGGATGGTCGGTGAATTGCTCGCCAAACTTAAGGAGCTGGGTGTGGAAGAAAACACTATTGTGATCTATACCACTGACAATGGCGCTGAATTCTTTACATGGCCTGACGGTGGCACCACGATGTTCAGGGGTGAGAAAAACACGAACTGGGAAGGCGGTTATCGTGTTCCCTTTGTCATGCGCTGGCCGGGGGTCGTCAAACCCGGTACGGTAATAAATGAGATAGGTGCCCATGAGGATATTATGGAAACATTGCTTGCTGCTGCCGGTAATCCGAATGTCAAGGAAGAACTGCTGACCGGAAAGAAAGTCGGTAGCAAATCTTTTAAGGTGCACCTCGACGGTTACAATCTTCTCCCTGCACTTAAGGGAGAATCAACCTGGCCCCGTAAGGAATTCATGTACTGGAATGACGACGGGGGCCTTGCCGCTATGCGATTCGTGGACTGGAAGTTTACCTTCCTGAGACAGGACGCTACAGGAATGAATGTCTGGTCGGAGCCTTTTGTTGAACCACGTGTCCCGATAATAACCAATATCCGCATGGATCCCTTCGAACGGGCTTCGGATGAAGGAATGGGGTATGAACAGTGGTGCATTGAACATATGTTCGTCATCGGGCCTTCAGCAGCAGGCGTAGGCCTGTGGCTGCAAAGCTTCAGGGAGTTCCCTCCGCGGCAGCGACCCGGAAGCTATAATCTCAACAGGGTGATGGAAAGCCTGACAAGTATTCAGGGATCAAGGTGATAACAAGAAAAAGAAATAAATGAGAAAACTATCCTTTTTTCTGGCTTTAATTTTACTGGCTTCATATTTCGCTTCATGCCGGCAAAATCAGTCTTCGGCACCTTTAAAAGATAAAAAACAGGCTGATGCGCTGGATTCATGGGCAGAGATGCCACGTCAGGTAATTGAAAGCTGGATGAAGGCTGTGACAGACACAGCCTCGTCTGACTTCATACCAGTAGCAGACCGTATTGCTGTGTTTGATAATGATGGCACCCTGTGGCCGGAACAGCCCGTGCCGGTACAACTGGTATTTGCTGTCGATTACCTGAAGGCCAGGGCTGAAGATAATCCTGAATGGCAACAGGATCCTGTCTTAAAAACTGTCCTTGACGGAGGCCTTGGTGCTCTCGCAAAAACAGGTGAAGCCGGACTGATGAAAGTGATGGCTGTCAGTCACTCGGGTGTGACGGAACAGCAGTTCAGCAAAGCAGCCTACACATGGACAACCACAACATTGGATCGCCGCTTTGGAAAACCATTTAGCCAGGTAGTTTACCAGCCTATGCTTGAACTGCTGGAGTATCTGCGTGAGAATGATTTTAAGACATTCATTGTAAGTGGCGGCGGAGCGGATTTTATGCGACCATGGGCTGAAGAGGTTTACGGTATTCCGCCGTACCAGGTGGTGGGAAGCTATGAGGATGCCGTGTATAAGCTGCAGGACGGGAAACCTGTCATCCTTAAAACAGCAAGCAATCTCTTCATCGATGATGCCGCTGCCAAACCTGTTGCCATTCACCGTTTCATCGGCAAGGTGCCAGTGTTCTGCGGCGGCAACAGTGACGGCGATCAGGCAATGATGCAGTACACCAGCGGATCAAAGTATAAAAGCCTTTGTGTCCTGCTTCATCATACTGACAGCATCCGTGAATATGCCTATGATGTCAAAACCCTCAGCGGACATCTTGAAACTGCTCTCGAAGAAGCAAAGCTGAAAAACTGGCTTGTGGTTGATATGCAAAAAGACTTCAAAAGGATTTTCTCTTTTGAATAGTACGTAAAAGGATTTTCATTTTAGAATAACACGCAGGGACATGCCATTCATGTCCCTACTTTTTTGCCGCCTCTACCAATTGCTTTCCTGCAGGGTTTTGCGGGAATTTTTCAGTTATCTGCCTTGCATAAGGCATTGCTTTGGCATTTTGCTTATGCTCAAGGTAGAAAGTGGTTATGGCATAGAGAAAATCAAAATTGTCAGGCTCGCGTCCCAGCACTTTAAGAAGGTAACCTTCAGCCGCAGCCGTGTTGCCCAGTGAATTCTCCAGCAATCCCAGGTTGTATAATATCCTCAGCTGCTGCGGCATCAGATCAGCAGCCTTCAGAAAGAATTTCCTGCTTTCATCGTATTTACCCGTCTCGGCAAGCAGCAGGGCGAGAGAGTAATTTATCTCAGCTATCTCCGGATTTTCAATAAGCACCTCACGCAGCAGTTTTTCAGCCTCATCATTCTTCCCCTGCTGGGTGTAAACCATGGCAAGATTCACCTTTGCCATGTAAAAGAGTCCGTCAAGCTTCAGCGCTTCCCGGTAAGACTGAGCAGCCTTTTCCAGCTCTCCGGCATTGGCATACATGATACCAAGATTATACCGCCCTCCGGGGAAGTCGGAAGTGTACAGGTGAATATTCCTGTACTCCTCCAGAGCAGCTTTCCTGGCTTTCCTTGCCGGTTCACTCAGCTGGTTCTCCGGCACCTCCGAGAGCCTTATTCCGGCCTCGGCACGTATGGCCCTGACAGGATCGTTCAGAAGCGGCATCAGCAGTCTTTCATACGATACAGGATCAGTCGAATTAAAGCTCATGATGGCAGTATGCCTCACCAGAGAAGCCGGGTCGCTGAGCGCCCTGTCAACGGCATCATTGCTTTCTGCTGTGTTGAAATCTCCGAGGAAATGCACCGCCGTGGCTCTCACCATCAGAGGGAATAATTCATTCCCGGCATAAAGGATGAGATCGGGTATGACGCTCCTATCTCCATTCGCTGCTGCTGCGAAGGTCTCGCCGTAATGAGGCGGCGTTTTTTCTCCGTACCACTTCTGCATGTAACTCTGTGACCATGCCGTCGTTTTATCCTTGTGGCAGTCGTTGCATGCGTTGGGTGTACCTATGCTCAGGGTCATGGCAGGACTGGGTATCCTGAAACTGTGATCACGCCTGTAATCGTTTCCCATATAGTACCTGCCAACCATGTGGCAGTTGACACACTGAGCTCCTGAACCCTCTACATACTCAGGTTCTCCGCGGTTTATCAGGCGGTCTGTCCCTGTCCCGGGATCAGGCTTGTGAAAATGATGACGGCGGGTATCATAGATATCCGGGCGATGGCACTGAAGGCAGAGCCGGTTATCCGGCTCCTTGGTTTTTGCCGAATGTGAGTCGTGACAGTCGCTGCACTTGATCAGCTTTTCAAACATTTTGCTCTGGGTGAACGAGCCGTACTCATAGTCCTCATCCAGTATCTGCCCGTCGGCATGATAGATTGGCTGGGTGATCAGTTGCGGAATCATGTAGTTCAAAAGATCGCTGTTGTCATCTTCGTAATCGCCCAGTATGGATCTGCGCGAGTGGCAGCGGGCACATACATTAAGCAGTTCCTTGTTATCCAGATCCCTTGTTCTGACAATCAGGCCGGTATTCACGTCCGCCGGCCTCGATCCCTCAGGCAGGTTTGCCCAGATGATATGGTCCGAGGCAGGACCGTGACAGGCCTCGCAGCTGACGTCGATCTCAGACCATGTGGTGTTGAAGGTCTTTGCCTCAGGATCATAATTCTTCTTCAGGTTGGTTGTATGGCAGTCGGCGCACATGCCGTTCCAGTTCTGGGCCTGGTTGGTCCAGTAGAGCCAGTTGTCAGGCTTGATATCCTGTCCGGCATAAACGGTGTCACCAAGGTGGAACCATCTGCCGCGTTCGGTATCCCAGGCTATGGGCAGGCACTGCAGCCGTCCGCCTTCGAAGGGCACCAGGTACTGCTGCAGGGGAGTGTAACCGAAGGTATGGGTGACCTGGAAATCGCCGAAAACACCGGCCGGGCCCTCCGTGTTAATGTAAAACCTGCCGTCCTTCCTGAACATTCGATGGGTCTTACCTTTATGCCTGAACTCATAATTGCTGAAATCACCCAGTACGGTTGTGTCGTTGGCCACGTCCATGGCGAGATCATGATGCGAGCCGAGCCACAGATCGTCTTCTTTCTTGTGGCACTCAATGCAGGCGCTCCTCCCAACAAACTGAGCTCCTTCCACGGCCTCTCCCTTTGATTTCTCCAGAGCCATCCGGGCGATGTACACCGGAAACGCAATGACAAGAATGACCGTCGCCGTAAAGCCTGCGATCTTCCAGGTTCTCATCGTATCGCTTCCTTCTTTAAATGGCATAGGTCATCTGGCTGGTTTCGAATTTTCTTCGTTTTGCTTTCTGGCTGAGATCCACCTTAATCTTTCCTGCTTCCAGCAGCACCGGGTAATAATCAAGCGGCCTCGGGGCGGGAGAATTGAGAACAACCCCGTATCTGTCGAACGCCGATGAATGGCACGGACAGTCAAACTGCTTTTTTAGCTTCATCCCAGAGAACCGAACAACCGAGATGGGGGCAGATCAGTGACAGGGCCAGAAAACCGCCGTCACTTTCACGGACGATAAAAAGCTTGTTTATCCGGTCGGGGGTGACTGTCCCCGGAAGAAAATCATCAATATTGCCGATGATCCTGACCGTTGAACCGGGCTTGCTCTTAGTCAGCTCTTTGGATGGTTTCAGCAGGCTTATGATAAAATATACGAATTCAGCAGCAGCGACAGTGCCGAGGATTATCCAGACTTTTCTGAGGAAGTCCCTCCTTCCGTTTTCCCGGTTACCCTCTGTTATATGTGCTGTTTTCTTCATCTCTCACATTATCTTCACCTGTCACACCTGCCACGGCCACATGAGGTTCATTCCCGCTCCCCTGAAAAATATCCCGGTCAGCGTCAGAACGGTGTACGACACGACCATGATAATGATAACTGACTGAATAACCTCAGACCTGTTCAATGAGAACTTCCGCCTAATGTATTTCAGGAAGAAATACAGTGTCAAAGCAAGTATTAGAAATGGAATGAGACCTTTGGTTATCAGCGAAGGGACGGATGATAGCAGCACCTCCGGGTCAGGCAGCAGCTCGCTGAACCCGATGAACAGAACTGTAAAAACAACCCCGGAAACCAGGGATAATTTTGCCGACCTGATGCCTTTATCTGACAAAAACCAGATACCCTGGTTTTTGTCTTCCAGCCTGATATAAGGGAGCCGGCAGGCGGCATATAAAACGGTCAAAGGGAAGACCACGATTGCAAAAAACGGGTGGAAATGTATCAGAAGCTCCTGCAGGCCCATGAAGTACCACGGCGCCTTGGCGGGATTAGGACTGAATGACGGGTTGGCTCTTTCCCTTAGCGGTGCGTCGAACAGGCTGCTGACTATGAACAGCAGGGCTAGCAGCGCCACAGCCACAACAAACTCCCTGTTGACCAGATGAGGCCTGGTATCAATCATGGCGCCATCTTTGTCCTTTTCAGCAACAATGACCCCTCCTGCCTTGCGTACACGCCAGAAATGATATGCCATAAGCGCTACAAGGAGCAACGGGATAACGCCCGTATGAAGATTGAAGAAATTTGTCAGGGTGGCCTGTCCGACTTCCTTCCCCCCCAGCAGCGCTTCCCTGACCGGGTCTCCGATCAGGGGCACGTATGCAAGCAGGCTGGTGCTTATTGTTACGGCCCAGTACGAGAGCTGATCCCACGGCAGGAGATAACCTGTAAAATTCGACAAAACAACTAGTATTAACAGCACCAGCCCGAATATCCATGTGGCGTGTCTCGGTTTGCGGTAAGCTCCGGTGAAGGCAGCCCTCAGCATGTGCAGGAAAACAATCCAGAGGAGACCTATTGCGCTCCAGTGGTGAATGTTGCGCAGCATCTTGCCGAACAGCAGGCTGTCCTGCAGGTTCATTATTGAATTGTACGCATTCTCCGGTGAAGGTTCATAATGGAATTTCAGCAGCAGCCCGGTGACCACCTGCACAACCACCAGGAGGGCAGCCATGCCCCCAAGCCCGAAAGTAAGATTGAACCGCAATGTCGATTCCTTCATTTTGCGCGGATGAAGATGCAGGATCAATCCTTGCCTTGATCTGCTGCTCTTTTCGTTATCGCTGGTCTGGTTCAAAAAGCTGACGGGTTATTTCAGTGGTATGCGGATATTCTATTCGAACAGGTATGGTTTCCGGTTCCTGAAGAGCATAATATTAAATGAAAAGTAGAAGACATTTGAATTAAGTCCCTCATAAGGCTTGTGGTTGGTTTCATCAACAAAATCCTGGTTGTGGAAGTCACTTATGTAGTACTTGAATTTCAGGTTAGCTCCCTTGGGAAATTGTACGCCGACGAGAACACTGTGCTGGAAGATATCCTGTCTGTCACTGAACCACTCTGCTATCTGGTCGATCCTGTCACCTGCTTCAATTGTCTTTTCCTTATACAGGAAGGCAACCTCAGACTCATACCCTGCATAGAAAAACAGCTTTTTAAGATCACCTATCTTGAATCCCAGCGGAACTCCGAGGTTATAGGAGCGGAACTTCTTCTGGTAGGTTGCATTTTCGGCAAAGTCATAATAATCATCAAAAATATAGCCGACATTCCTCACGGCCAGCCCTGTGAACAGTCCCAGGTGGCTGCTGAGATCACCGTTGAGAATACGTTTCAATATTAATGACCGGCGTAAACTTCAGCGGGGTACCGTAGTCGGTTCCGTTCTGCTCAACATCAGCGAATGAAAAGATCACCTCGACACCGGTGTGAGTGTATATTTTTTTTTGCTGGCCGTTTGCCGTTACAGTAAGTAACACAAGCGATACCAGAAGAATTGAAATGCGTTTCATTCAGGCAATAATCTTTTTACGTGGATCAAATATACAAATTCCGCGTAAAGCGGCAAGTACAGTCAGCAAATCAGGGTGCCTTGGAGAAACGAAATCAGGGAAAATTAATTTGCTTCCTTTGCAACCTTAATCCTTCCGCTTTTAGCCGCTTTGACCAATGCTTTATAGTCTTTCTCATTCTGGCCGGCATATGCAAAAGCAAATTTGACCATTGCTTCATCGAGTTCATCGCTGTTGCCGAGGTAGCCTGAGAGTAAAGCAGCGTCACCTGATTTTGCATGAGCCAGTGCCATAGCCCAGGCGCACAGGCTGCTATAATCAGGAACACGGTCAAGGACCACTTTGCCTGGCACGAATTCAACGCCGCCTTTCATGTCACGTAGCTGGCGCACATAAAAATGGTACCCGTAATTTTCCCCCCAACCGAGAAAGATATCGGGCGCACCCTGTATAAGTCTCTGTCCTGCCACCACACGCTGGCCATTATTTGAATAAGACACCCCCGGCACAAAAGGCTCAAGCACTGAAGGCTGTGCTTCCTTTACCTGCAGAAACAAAGGATCATCTGAGCTGTTTCCTGCAAGGAAAATAACCCAGCATCGTGTTCCCACGCTGCCCACGCCTACTATTTTTCTAGCCACGTCGACAACCCGGTACTGGTTCAGCAATGCCTTCCGGTCATCGGCAAGGGAACTGACATAAGATTCTAGCAATAATCCCAGGGCTACATCAACGGGTATACCTGCCTCGGTATGGGTTTCCCGCACAATAAAGGGTGCATCTTCGCGCAGACGGAATTTATTGTCAACAATGTCGGTGAGCTTGCCAAGCACCTGCATATTTGTCCTTTCCCGGGCCTTGCCGGTTATTCTTTTCAGGTCTTTATGCAATGGATGATGGCATCGACATTATAATATCCTTTTCAGTGATTGTCGAATACCATAAATCCATGTACCCCATATGTGCATATTGTTTCATGCGCTTGCGATAAGACCTTACCGCCGCCATTACTCCCTCACGGCACAAAGTGTCATCGCCGCCGAGAAACCTGCAGCTTACGACAATGCTTGCCACGAGCCTTTTCATATCCCATTCCCAGGGGCCCGGATATGTTTCATCGAAATCAGTGATCCCGAAAATAAGTTTACGTTCCGCGGAAGCGAACACACCAAAGTTCGCCACATGCAAATCACCGCATGCCTGAACCTTTATTCCTGTAGTCTTACCGCTGGCAGCCAGGTCAGCGGCCATTATGCCTGCGCCACCGCGCAGGAAAGCAAACGATGAGGTAAGCATTCGTGCATAACGGATGGGCACCAGCTGTTTCAGCCGGGTCTTGCCCTGTGCTTCCAGAAAAGCAACAGGATCAGCACGTTTGGCTGACGGTTTGTAATTGCCATGGTCGATCCGGGGAAATTTCTCACGAAGAGCTTTGCCTTCAGCGATACGTTCTTCAATGGACTTGCGGGGTTCCTTAAAGTGAGTTTTTGTATCCATATACCTTCCGGGTTTTTATGCTTAATCCTTTTCGAATTTAGTCAATAATTGCCAATGAATATGCACCTCTTCATTAATTTGTGTCGCAAACCGGCTCTGCGGTTGCATTTGCAACGAAGAGTAAAATTAGTTGATTTGGTATCGAAGAAGGTGTAACTTTGGTCCCCGGGTCGGCAGGCCTGTAGTGCCTGTCTGGTCCATGTATCAATTCAATAACCCTAATGACAAAGAAATGAAGCAAATTACCTTATTGCTGAAAGCAGTACTCATTGTTGTTTTCAGTGCACTATTCGGCCTTAACGGCTACAGCCAGAAAACAAGAGAAGAGATCCCTGATAAATACAAATGGGATCTGACTGACATTTACAAGTCTGATGCAGATTGGCGCGCAGCTAAAGACGCCATTGCGCTGAAACTTGGCGATGTGGAGAAATTCAAAGGGACCCTGACCAAATCAGCAGCAGATCTTCTGAAATGCATGGAATTCAGTACGGAAATAGGCAAAGAGGCATACAAACTGTTCTCCTATGCTTCCATGAGCTCTGATCTCGACACCCGTGACATGAAATATACCGGCATGAAGCAGGAGCTGGAGCAGATGTTCTCCGACTTCGGAGCAAAGTCGGCATTTATCGACCCTGAAATCCTGACTGCCGACTGGAGCCTGATTGACGGCTTCATCAAATCAGAACCTAAACTTGAGCCTTACCGGATGGGGCTTGACAATCTGTTCCGTATTAAAAAGCACACGCTAAGTGAACCAGAGGAACGCATCATGGCGCTGTCAGGCATGACTGGGGGAGTGGCCGCTTCTATTTACAATACCTTCTCAAACGCCGAAATGCCAAATCCCGAGGTTACACTTTCAGACGGTGAAAAAGTTGTAATAACCAACGCAGAATACAATAAATACCGGGCATCAGGCAACCGTGCTGACCGGGAGATAGTTTTCAAAACCTTCTGGAATAACTATGGGAAATTCAAGGCCTCTTACGGTGAGATGCTCTACGGGAATGTTAAAGCAGACTTGTTTCAGGCCAAAGCCAGGAATTACGGCTCATCTCTTGAGGCAGCATTATATCCCGGCAATATTCCCGTTGAAGTTTACCATTCGCTTATTGACAATGTGAACAAAAACCTGCCGGCATTCCACCGCTACCTCGAAATAAAAAAGCGCATGCTGGGTGTCGACACATTGAAATACCTTGATCTATATGCACCGACTGTAAAGAATGTCGATCTGAAATACAACTACGAAGAAGCTTCCAAACTGATGCTCGAGGCGTTAAAACCGTTAGGTGAAGATTACGTTGCGGTTGTGAAAAAAGCCATCGATGAACGCTGGATTGACGTATATCCCACCATTGGTAAACAATCGGGGGCTTACTCCGGCGGTATTTACGATGTGCATCCGTTCATTAAACTGAACTACGTCGGCTTGTATGATGATGTGGGTACCATGGCGCATGAACTGGGGCATACAATGCACAGTTATCTTTCAAATAAAACACAGCCCTTCCCAACAGCAGATTATCAGACCTTTATTGCTGAAGTTGCCTCCACTTTCAACGAGGTGTTGCTGTTTAATTATATGACCAAAACAGTGCAGGACGAGGATGTGAAACTTTCATTACTGATGGACTGGCTCGACGGATTGAAAGGTACACTGTTCCGTCAGACACAGTTTGCCGAGTTTGAGCTGAAAATACATGAAGCTGCTGAAAAAGGGCAGCCGCTAACCGGGGATACCTTTACTGAAATATATATGGATATCCTGAAAGCTTATTATGGCCATGACAAAGGAATTTGCCTCGTCGACGATTACATTGGTAATGAGTGGGCGTTTATTCCTCATTTCTATATGAATTTCTATGTTTTCCAGTACAGCACCTCACTGACGGCATCTATATCCCTTGCCGAAAAAGTTATGAGCGGCGACAAGACTGCATTGGATAAATACATCCAGCTGCTTTCATCAGGAGGATCGGATTACCCAATTGAACTGATGAAAAAAGCAGGGGTTGACATGACCACGTCAGATCCGTTTGACAAGACTATTGAATCGATGAACAAGGTCATGGACGAGATTGAAAAGATCCTGGCTAAAAAGGAAAAGAATTGAATTTGGTGATTTCAGCGCCCTGACAGCAGCGGTGAAACGGTGAAGCAGGGATTTTTATTTATCTTTGCCTCCCCCGGGACGTTAGCTCAGTCGGTTCAGAGCGCTTGCTTCACACGCAAGAGGTCGCTGGTTCGAATCCTGCACGTCCCACACTTAAAAAATGAAGGAGTCAGACAAAACTGGCTCCTTCTGTTTTTTAAATAGGTAATATTTTGCTGACCTCACAGCTTAATCGATTTAATAAATTCTCCGGCTGTCATGACAGGGATTTTGCTTTCTTTAAAATCAGGGTGATTCCTGGTTATGATTAAGTCCTGGTCATTCTCAATTGCAGTATAATACTGTATGGCATCCTCGAAGTCCCTGAATTCCGAATTCAAAGCAAGATCAGTAATCTTATCATCCATAGGTAGGACATTCACAAGTACCTTGAATTTTCTTAAGATTTTTCTTACCTCCGCCTCAGGGATTTGTTTTGACAGAATGTAATGTATATCGGCAAGACAAAGTGCTGATATAGAAAGCTTTACTTTTCTCTTGTCAGCCAGCGAAAATAGCTTTGCAGCTTCGGTATAAAATGGCATCCGGTGCGCAAGAAGGTCAAGCACAATATTGGTATCAATGAATATGCTTTTCATCTTATGAATACTTTTTATTCAGGTAATCAGCTCTCTCTCTTTTGTAATCAAAATCTTCCGGTACCTTGATAACACCACTAAGGCTTTTAACAAGCGGTGTGATCTCAATATCGTCAGGTTCATTTTTTGTAACCGAATCCAAAAAAGATTCGATCATTTTAGAGAGACTGGTTTTTCGATGTTGGGCATATCTCTTTGCACGAGTTATTACATCGTTATCAAGTTTTACAGTCAATTTCGTATCCATTGCAATTTTGTTTATCCGTACAAATATATAAATATTATACGTATTAAACAAATCCGGATGCCAAAAAGTCTGCAGTCAACGGCACTGTAAAATAATTAGCAGGTTTTATCTGACGCTGCACCGGGCATTACTTTATTTAAGGATTGGCCTTAGAGAATTTCCGGAAAGAGCGAGTTTTTTCTTGTTTGCTGCGAGGGCCAGTAGTAAGCAATACTGTTTGAGGAGGACGAGGGACGACGAGTTGTATTGCGTGGGCAAACAAGAAAATACGAGCCCGGAAATTATCTTATGCCTTGACCTTCTTTGCTTACTTTACTCCCTTCGGTCGTGAACTCGGTAAAAGCTTATTACAAAAAAGAGTATTTGAATTGCCTCGGTTCTTGGGTCAAGCCAAGAAAGTAAGATCCTTACCTACAGTAATCCCTTCTCATGCAGGTCATAAATCAGCTCTGAGATATGAGTTTTTCCGGTTTTTTCGAGGATATTCCTGCGATGCGTGTCTATTGTATATTTGCTCAGGAATAATTTTTCACCTATCTGTTCGCTGCTGAGGCCTGAGTGTATCAGTTTTATGATCTCAAACTCACGGTCTGAAAAAACAGGGCCATGCATCAACAGGGCACTATCAGGGAATCTGAAAAATTTGATGTCGTCGCCAAGATAATAATGGTGACCATTTTTCATCTTTTTAAACCACCCGATATCAGTGTGAACATCAAATAGCCAGACTGCCGGAAAAGGAACCTGGGCATAAAAAAACCAGCACTGAACAAGGTGTTCGGAGTAATTTCCCGTGGGATTGCGATACCTGGCATTTGATGAAAGTAACCTGCTGCCATTTTTTGCGACAGCAAGTTCATGGGCTATTTTAAATAACTGGGCAATGCCCAATCCATGTCTCGCAAGGTCATCAGGATGGGTTGCTTCCTTTAAATGATAAGAAGTTAATTCCTCCGGTTCAATGCCCAGCATCTCTTTGCTTCTCAGGCTGGTAAACTGGAACTTCATGCGGACCATATCGGCAACATAGAAAAACTGATTATTGGTCTTCGTAAATTCCTCGAGTTCCAGTATCAGGGGGTCATGCCGGTCGATGCCCTTGAAACCAGCCGGCAAATAGGTTTGAATGAACCTGAAAAATAATTCGTATGATCGGTTTTCTTCAGTCACGATCTAGTTAATCTAACGGGTAGCAGCAAAATTAGAAAAAATACGCATTGATTGGTATTGTGCATAGGTGATATAAGGCATAATTTTACATTCGTCATAGTAAGATCAAAAATAACCTTATTATTTAATGTAGCATTAATGACAGTTTCTCATGTAAATTCTCCGGAAGGGGAAATGCAACATATAATATCATACGACTCTAAAGGAAGACTGCTTGAAGGCAGTAAGGAATACAAGTTGCATCTGCCATCAGATATCCCTGCCTCAGAGTTCTGGTCTGTTGTTGTATATGATTCGACTAACCGCTCAATAATCAGCACTGATCAGTCATGGCCTTCAGTTTTTAATACAAGCAAAAACCTTGTTTACAACAGTGACGGGTCGGTTGATGTCTGGTTCGGTCCTAAGCCATTTGAGAAAAGAGAAAATAATTGGGTAAAAACTATACCCGGTAAAATGTGGTATGTTATCTTGCGTCTTTATTATCCTATTGATTCATGGTTTGAGAAAAAGTGGCGGCCCGGAGAAATTGAAGAAGTGAATGCAGTTGATCAATAACTGAAAGTCAAATTGCTGGTAATGAGGCTAAATGGTTCTGTTTACTGAAAATAACACTATCAAAATAGATTTCAAACACGAGATATTTGTATGAAAAAGAGTCTTTTAATTAGCTGTGCACTGCTTTTAGTGTTACAGGTTGCCTATGGTCAGGCTGCTAATCCGCAGAAAGAAGCCAGGCGACCAAATATCGTTATCATCCTTGCGGATGATATGGGCTATTCAGATATGGGTATGTTCGGGAGCGAGATCAAGACGCCCAATATGGACGGACTGGCGTCAGACGGAGTTCGCTTTACGAATTTCTACACCCATGCCAGCTGTTCACCTTCGAGATCGATGATGTTATCAGGTGTGGATACACACCTTAACGGCCTCGGCAATATGAACGAATGGACAGCACCCAACCAGGTGGGCAAAGACGGGTATGAAGGAGATCTAAATAACCGCGTGGTGACAATTCCCCAATTGCTCAAAGAAGTTGGTTATCATACATATATGGTCGGGAAGTGGCATCTGGGAAAGTCACCCGATAAAATCCCTGCAGCCCGCGGCTTCGAACGCGATTTCAGCATGCTTGACGGGATGGGCAGCTACTGGGATATGACAAATATGAATGCCTTGACTCCCAACACCCTTTTTACTGAGGATGGCAAATACCTGACAAAGCTTCCAAAGGACTATTACGCTACAAAAACCTATACTGACAAGCTCATCAGCTTCATCGATGCCAATCACGGTGACGGCAAGCCGTTTTTCGCCTATGTCGCACACCAGGCGCCCCATGATCCCTACCATCTTCCGAAGGATTGGCGCGACAGGCATGTCGGGCAATATGATTTCGGATGGGATATGCTGAGGGAGCAACGATTGAAGCGGCAAAAAGAACTGGGTATAGTGCCGGAATCCAGCGTCCTGGCTGAGCGTATGTGGTTCATACCTGAATATTCCATCCTGGCACCCGGCACAAGGGCCGTATTGGGAAGAAAAATGGAGCTCTATGCCGGATTGGTAGAGAATCTGGATTATCACATCGGCAGGCTTATAGATCATCTTAAGGCAATCGGAGAATACGAAAACACCGTTTTCATTATTTTTGGAGACAACGGTGCGGAGGGGAACGATCTCGGCGCAATGATTGCAGGTACACCCGGAACCCGCGACAATCTGTTTTTTGCAATGAAATGGTCTCAAAATGATCCGAATGCCTGGGGCAGTCCGGGTTCTTATGTTGGTTATGGTCCGGGCTGGGCCCAGGTCTCAATGACCCCATTCAGCCAGTATAAAGGCTTGCTTGCCGAAGGCGGGATAAGGAATGCACTTGTCGTCAGCGGCCCTGTCGTCAAGCGCGAGAAGGGAAGTATAAACAACGGGCTTATGTTTATAGCAGATATCATGCCTACCATCCTTGATATCACGGGTGCCAGGTATCCTGAAGAAAATAATGGACGTGAGCTGCCAGAGCTTATCGGAAAGTCATGGTCCGGCGTGCTGGCCAATGAGGCAGAGTCTCCCCGCACCGCGGACGATTATATAGCATGGGAGGTCTTCGGCAATCGCGCAATCCGCCAGGGCGACTGGAAGTTGCGGTGGGAAGTTATTCCGCTGGGCAAATCTGACTGGGAGCTGTTTAACCTTGCTACTGATCCGGCTGAGAAGCATGACCTTGCCGCGGAGAATCCGGGAAAAGTGAAGGAAATGTTACTGTTATGGGACAAATATGCAAAGGAGAATAACGTTATTCTCCCCAACCGGACACCTTTTGAAACACTGGCTGATCAGTTACCGGCGAGAGTCCCTGTTGAAACAGGATTTCCGCCCCTGTCATATAAGCGACAGTACGTACCTCCTAAAGAATTAATGACTACTCCAAAGAACTAAAGCAATAATCACCATGAAAAAATATTTATCTGCCTTTGGCTCCTTGCATTTAAGGAATCTGATAATGATCGTTTTTATCCTGATCTTAAGCTGGCCTGATGCAGCTCATGCCCAGGGAGACGGAGCCCGGTTCTATTGGAAAGGATTGATAGGAACGAACGCCATCCCTGTAATAGCCAATTCGATGGGAGGCAACGCCAACCCCATGGATCCTTCGAACACTGTTTTTCCCGGCTCAGATTTTAAGGCAACCATGAGCATTGCCGGCTACGCAAAAATGCTGCCTCTGGGCAAGCGCTCCGCAATGGTTTCGGTACTTTTCCCGATGGGCAGGATCTCAGGTGACCTCTCGCTGAACGGGATTGACTACAGCAAAACTGCAAGAGGATTTGGAGATCCCATGGTTCAATTCAGTGTAAACGTCGTTGGGCCAAAGGCAATAATGAATATTCCTGACATGCTCAGGTACAAACCCAGATTTTCTGTCGATATTGTCGGTAGCCTGGCTATCCCGATCGGAGCATATGACAATACAAATCCTGTCAATATCGGCCAGAACCGCTGGTACGGACGAATAGGCTTGCCGGTAGTCTGGCAGATCGGACCGTGGGTTCCGGGTAAACGCACAACATTAGAGTTTCTTCCTGCCATCTGGTTATTCAGCGATAACAATGATTTTGTCGGAAAGACAATGGAGACGGCACCAATGTATCAGCTCGAGGCACATCTTACCCGCGATTTTATGGAGAGGGTGTGGGGGTCAATTGATGTTATTTCCTATTCAGGTGGCAAAGCTACAATTGACGGTGTTGAAGGCAGTGCCCTGAACAACCTCGGAATGGGCGGTACCCTCGGTTACGTGATAAATGACAATATGCAGCTGAATATTTCCTACTCCACAACTGTAAACGACAGTGAGCCGGAAGACCTGAAAATGGACGGCTTTCGTGTTACTCTGATTTACGGATGGCATGCGCTGATAGAAGGCATGCACCGGTTGAACAGCGGCGAATAATACTGAGAATTTAAACAACCTATAATCCTTAATTTAAAATTCTAAACATCATGAAAAAACAAATTTTTGTCCTGTTCCTGTTACTGCTTTCATTCAAAGCATTTTCACAGGAAAATATGGTAACCCTCAGTGGTGGTTACTCGTTTGCGAATATCGAAGACTCCGACAGTAAAGGTACCGGCTATAGAATTAACGGCCTCTATGAATTCAATCCTTCAGGCAGTATGATTGCACATGGGTTTTCGGTAGGCTATATCCATCTTTCTGCAACGGATGATGCTGGTCAGCTGGCTGTCACAAGCACAGTCAATTCTTTCCCGGTTTATTACGCACCCAAAGTGATGTTTGGCAAGGAAAGAATTAAGTTATTTGTAAAAGGAGCACTCGGTGTCCAGTTCGCTGCCCTTAAAAGGGAAGGAGCTGTAAGCATCAGCGACAATGATTTCGGATTCTACGGAGGAGGAGGTGCCGGTATTATGATATTCCTTAAGGATAACATCTTTATAAACGGGGAATATGAAATAGCCTGGGCTTCGAACAGCTGGTACAAAGACGGATGGATAAACACTGCCGGCGGCGGCATTGGCTTCAAATTCTGATATAATCCGGAATAAATCTCGTCTAAACAAACATATGTATGAAAAAGCTATTACTGTTTATTTTTCTTATTCCGGCGATGCTGTGCTCTGCACAGATAGATAAGGATCAGCTTGCGCTGGCCATCAATAAGGCTGATGAAGCCAACACAGAGCAGCTGAAGGCTTTTATATGGAAACGAAAAGCTGATGTCTATGTGGAAAATGTCCTTAAGCTTACCACCATTACAGAATTCAGTTTTAATCAGGCCGGTGAACTTGAGACGAAGATCATAGATTCTGAAAGTTCCGTAAAGAAGAAAGGCGGAATTCGTGGTATGGTTCAGGAAAATGCAGCCGAAGATAAAATGGATTATGTGGGGAAAGCACTTGACCTATCCCTTGCATATACCTATATGACAAAAGGTCAGCTGATTGATTTCTTCGGCAAGGCAACTGTTACGGAAAAAGACGGGATTATTGAAGCCACGGCGGAAAATGTTTATGTTGAAGGAGATAAACTGACTGTCCAGGTTGAAGCTGCCACAAATCTTTTTCTTAACAAGAAATTCTCCAGCCTGTTAGGCAAGGATCCTGTTGACGGTGAAGTTAAATATGAAAAATTCAGCTCGGGTGTAAACCATGGATCAACAACCCTGTTGAATATGCCGGCACAAAAAATGAGAATTGATGCCATTAATCAGGACTATTCGCAAAGAGTGCAATAGGAGCTCCGGGGCCTTTAAGGACTTTGCCTGAAAGGATTAAGATTAAATATTAGTAAACTATCAGTGGATGATTAACTCAAAATATTTGACCTTTTCTCCCTTTCCCTCGTTTTAACAAGCCTGAGTATTAATGCACAGGAAAAGGCAAAGCCTCTTTCCTCTTTTCGTGACAGTGTTGATCATGCGATTGACATAAGCGACTGGCTGGTGAATAAGAAAGGGGTTCTGGTTGTACCTACCATAATTACAGAGCCGGCGGTGGATTACGGAATTGCTTTGGCGGCCGTCATGTTCCATTCATCCTATTCAGAAAAGCATGGTCCGCCAAGCATGACCGGAGTGATGGGCGCCGGTACCCTTAACGGTACCTGGGCTGCCGGTGTCTTTCACGCCGGTTACTGGAAACATGACAGGATAAGATATATGGGAGCCCTGGCCAGGACCAATGCAAATTTAGGCTTTTACGGCTCCGGGGACATCGACCTCCTGGATGGTGAGCCTGTAAATCTGAATTTGGATGCCTGGATCCTTGTCCAGCAAATCAAATTCAGGATTGCAGAGTTCTAATTTCTTCATCGGAGGCAGTTATCTTCTGCTGGATACCGATAATACTTTTGAGATCCCTCTTGACATACCGGAATACGAAGGAACCGAGTTCAGTTCGACACTCAGTGAAGCTTCATTAAAAATAGAACTTGATTCAAGAAACAATGTTTTCAGTCCTACATCCGGATTGTTTTTTGGCCTCACAGGCACTTACAGTGACACATGGTTCGGAGGTGATGCATTATATGGCAGAATTGCACTGACGCTTATCGGGTATGTCCCCGCAGGCAAAAAAGTTTTCCTGGGGCTCAGGCATGAAAGCAATTATTCCCTGGGTGATGTACCCTACTATGCCAGGCCGATAATCAACCTGAGAGGAGCCCCGCTGATGAAATACCAGAATCAAAATGTAATGGTCATGGAGGCTGAGGTGGACTGGAATGTTTATAAACGATGGACGGTCACAGGTTTTACAGGCTTCGGAAATGCATTCGCAAATTTGGCTGATTTTGAGGAGGGGAAAAGCGTCTCCACCCTGGGTACGGGATTCAGATACATGATGGCCCGTAAACTCGGAATGAATGCGGGTATGGACTTTGCTGTGAGTAATGAGGACTTCGCTTTCTATATTGTTTTAGGAACTGCATGGCTAAGATAATAATGGTTACTGGTTATCTGTCCCTGTAAAAGAATCTCAAACTAACGAATGGTCAGAATATAGCGATCAACAGAAATTAACATACTAAATCCTGGTTGTCATGCTTCAGAAACTTCTAAGTATCCGATACATTATACTTGTAGCTGTAGTTGTAATGTTTTTAAATGCAGTATTCTTCATTGTCGGGGGAACAGCCCTGTCTATCAAAGGGTACATTGAATTTGCAGAGAACGGATTTATTCCAAGCGAAACATATCAGCCCGGTTTGTATATATTGAAAGGTCTCGACGGATTTATGCTGGCAATTATATTTCTGATTTTTGCTTTTGGTATTGCCCGTTTATTTCTTTTCAATAATACCTCTGATGACAAGATCCCAACCTGGCTCATGTTCAAGGATATGAAGGGGCTGAAAGTACTGCTGTGGGAGACCATACTTGTAACCCTGGTGATTTACTGCCTGCAGATCCTCCTGACTCATAAGCAACAGTCTCCTGAAATGCTGATATTACCGGGAGCAATATTAATTCTTGCGATAGCGCTGTTTTTCATACGCTATAAAGAAAAAACATGAAACCTTTCAGCCATGGTTTGTTGGCATTATGTCTGCTGCTCGCGGTTGAAATAACTGATGGCTCAGGATCTTGATCCCAGGGCTTACGCAAGGATCCCCGTCAATGTGACGGTGGTTATTGCAGGATTTGGTTATTCACACGGAGGAATTGTTACTGATGCTACCCTTCCGGTCGAAGATCTGGAAGCCAAAATAGGGTCACCGTCACTTGGGGTTGTTCACTCGTTCAGTCTGGCGGGCAGGACAGCGCAGGTTTCTGTTGCATTACCCTATGCATGGGGCGATGCCACAGCAACAATATCAGGTGAGCCGCAAAGTACATCGCGGTCAGGATTTAGCGACATGCGTCTCAGGTTCTCATGGTTATTGCTCGGAGCCCCGGCCGCTTCCCCGGCAGAGATCATGAAGGCACCGCGAAAGACAATATTGGGCGCAAGTTTCAGCATAACAGCGCCCACAGGCCAGAATTTCCCTGAGAAACTAATCAATATCGGCACCTCACGATGGGCCTTCAAACCGGAAATTGCAATTTCACAGCCCCTGGGAAAAAGATGGCTGATTGACTTCTACTCAGGTATCTGGCTGTTTACCAAAAATGACACTTACTATCCCGGGACTTCAGTTCGTACCCAGGATCCGCTTGGTTCTTTTCAGGGCCATATAAGCTATAACATTCAACCCCTCATGTGGGTCGCTCTTGACATGACCTTTTATACCGGAGGCAGGTCGTCTATTGACGGGGTTGAAATGGATGACCGGCAATCCAACTCACGCATTGGCGCTACTATGGTGCTTCCTGTCGGGAAACGGAATTCCGTTAAATTCGCTTACAGTACAGGCGCAATTATCCGCAGCGGAGCCGATTTCACATCTCATTTCTGCCGGATGGCATGACTACGTTTTTAGGGAAGCCCAAATCAGAGCAATAACAACAATTTTCCGGTATTTCAGGATAGAATTGAATTTCTGACAAAAAAAAGGCAGCCCCGTGTTTGTCAAATGTTTGTCAAATATTCATTCGTCAATGTCTGCTACGTCTGCTGCCCGGTCGGGCAAGGCAGTGAAGGGGCTGCCCGTTCTGCAAAATTAAATCTTTAGGAAAAGCAATAACAATAAGTTATTCACAATTTAGGGTTTTTTAGGTAAAAGTTATTAAAAGACAATCCTGCTGATGCAGAAATTCTGTTTTTCAGCCGGTTTAGCACCTCCCCTTTTTATTATCTTAGGTGTGAAATAAACCACTGCTCCGGATACCGATGAAAATCCTGATCAAAAGCGGGACCGTCATCAGCAGCTCTGAAACCACTGATGCAGATGTGCTGATCAGGGATGGGGTAATTGCCCGGACAGGGCATGGCCTTGCTGAAGATGATGCTGACAGGATCATTGACGCCAGGGGCAGGTATATCCTCCCGGGCGGGGTTGATCCGCATGTGCACATGCATCTGCCGGTCGCCGGAGGCTTTTCATCAGATGATTTTTTCACCGGAAGCCGTGCGGCACTTTATGGAGGTACCACCACCATCATTGATTTTGTTACCCCGTCAAGAGGAGAATCTCTTCCCCGAGCCCTGGAGAAGAGAAAAAGGGAAGCAGAAATTTCCATGACGGACTATGCATTTCATGTCAGTCCTGTCGAATGGCGAAACACAACCTGTGATGAGATCAGAGAATGTATAAAAATGGGAGTGACTTCATTCAAGGTTTATATGGCCTATAAAAGTACCGTTGGACTCGATGATGAAGACCTCCTCAGGGTTATGAAGTGTGTTGCCGAAGCCGGAGGAATGGTTACGGTGCACTGTGAACTGGGCAATGAGATTGAAAAGCTCCGCGATTTGTTCGTCAGCCAGAACAATGCTTCACCTTATCACCATGCACTGTCGCGGCCGCCCGCGCTTGAAGCAGGTGCTGTGGAAAAAGCCATCAAAATGGCCGGCAGCGTGCACTGTCCGCTGTATATAGTCCATGTTTCATCTGCGGAATCTTTAAGACACATCAGGGAAGCCCGGCTTCGTAGTCAGCGTGTTTTTGGAGAGACATGCCCGCAATATCTGCTGCTGGATGATTCGAAATACCGCGGAGGGTTTTTGCAGACAGCACCTTATGTAATAAGCCCGCCGCTGAGAACAAGGGAGGACACTGATGCCCTCTGGGGTGCCCTCAGTGACGGAACCCTGAGCACGGCAGGCACCGATCATTGCCCTTTCACAATGGAACAGAAAAAGGCAGGCATTGATGACTTCCGGAAGATCCCGGGAGGTGCCGGTGGCGTGGAGCACAGGCTGGAATTACTGCATACATACGGTGTTTTAACCAATCGGTTAACATTTAACCAGATGGTTAATATATTTTCAACAATGCCCGCAAAAATATTCGGACTCTACCCGCATAAGGGTGAGATTGCAGCAGGCTCAGACGCCGACATTGTTATATGGAATCCTGACTCTGAGAAAACCATTTCTGCCGCAACGCACCACCAGAATTGTGATATCAATATCTATGAAGGGTTGAGGGTAAAAGGCAAGGCGGATTACGTCATTGCCGGGGGTAATGTTATCATTGAAAACGGGCAATTGTTGCATCCGGAACGAACCGGCAAATATTTATTCCGGACATCCGGCTAGCCGACACGCCTGCGGTTCCGCTGCATAATATCGCGTAAAATGCCGCCCGGATCTGCAAACCTGCTGGTGAGCATCATGGCCGCAATGATATACGGCTTGAATCCTGCTTCCCTGTATGTATCAATCCTCGACCGCTCAAATGCCTCTTTGCTTACCTCCCCACTTTCGCATGAAACGCCGCTTATATCTGCCGGCAGGCAGTGCATATATAAGGCATCACCGTTCCTGGTGAGCTTTAGCTTCGCCTCATCAAACTCCCACCCGGTGTACCTGGCATTATTGGCAAGACATGCTTTTTCCAGCTCTTTCAGTCCTGCCTTGTCAGACTTCTGCAGCAGCTCCGTTCTCTGCTGCATAATATGGTACGGAGCCCAGCTTTTCGGATAGACAATATCCGCATCCCTCATCGCCTCTGCCATTGAATGACTGATTTTAAACGTGCTGCCGTGGCTGATAGCGTTCTTTTCTGCCACTTCCACTATCTCCGGTATCAGGTTGTACCCCTCAGGGTAAGCCAGTTCAATATCCATACCGAAGCGTGACATGAGTGCGATTATTCCCTGCGGGACAGAAAGCGGCTTGCCGTAACTGGGCGAATAGGCCCAGCTCATCACCAGCTTCTTCCCCTTCAGGTTCTCAAGTGAGCCGTAAACATTCCGCAGGTGCATCAGGTCAGCCATCGCCTGTGTCGGGTGGTCCATGTCGCACTGCAGATTGACGATACCCGGCCTCACCGGAAGCACTCCCTTTTCAAATCCTTCGTCGAGTGCCATCCCGACCTCACGCATATATTTATTGCCCTCTCCCAGGAAGATGTCGTCGCGGATACCGATAAAATCAGACATGAACGAGATCATGTTGGCAGTCTCCCTGACTGTCTCACCGTGAGCTATCTGCGATTTCTCCTCGTCGAGATCCTGAACCGCCAGTCCCAGCAGGTTGGCCGCTGATGCAAAGGAAAAACGCGTGCGTGTTGAGTTGTCACGGAAATTGGATATGGCCAGTCCTGTGTCAAACACTCTCGGTGAAATGTTTGCAGAACGCATCTCCCTAAGAATTTCTGCAACATCAAGCACCGTCCGCAGGTCAGATTCGCTCTTCTCCCACGTCAGCAGAAAATCCTTGCCTGCCAGACCTGGTTTCACCGCCCTCAGCTTTTCAATCTTATCTTCTAAAATCTTAAATCCCTGTTCCTTTTTCATAAATCATTTCTTCAGTCAGTTGACACTATTTGGCTGCCTCGTATGCATATGCCGCATAAAACGCGGAAGCGGTGACAAGATCGCTTACCGGTACTTTTTCGTCAGGCGAATGGGCGAGCACCTCATTCCCCGGTCCGAAGCCGATTGTCGGAATTCCAAAAATTCCGCAGGTCATTATTCCGTTTGTCGAGAAGGTCCATTTGCCTGTAGCCGGTTCTTTGCCGAACAAATTCCTGAATGCCGCGACACCGTCCTGAACAGCCTTATGCTCTTCGGGCACGGTCCATGTCGGATAATATTTTTCCATCCCGTACTCGAGCCCGGTATAAGCTTTCTCCAGGAAACTGAGGAGATCAACCTTAGCATTGAGGCCCCTGAGCAGCTCTTCCACCTCTTTTACGGCCGTCTCCCTGGTCTCTCCGGCAGTAAGCCTCCTGTCGAGATGGATGCGGGCATAATCTGACACGGCACACAGTGACGGGCTCTTTGATATTATCTCTGATATCGTAATGCTGCCCTTGCCCAGGAATTCATCATAAGCCATTCTTTCATTAAGTTTTTCAACTTCCATGGCTGCCCTGGAGGCCATGTAGATGGCATTCACCCCGCGTTCAGGAGCCGAACCGTGCGATGACCTGCCGTAAAAATGAACATGCATCTCCATCCTGCCCCGGTGACCGCGGTAAATATTCAGGTTGGTAGGCTCGGTGAGTATCACCGTATCTGGTCTTATTTTATCCTCTTCAACAATATACTTCCAGCAGAGTCCGTCACAGTCCTCTTCTATCACGCTGCCAACAAAATAGATGGTGATTTTCTTATCAAATCCCATCTCCTTCAATATCCTTCCGGAGGTGACAAATGCTGCCGGTCCGCCTTTCTGATCCACAGACCCCCGGCCATGCACAAACCCGTCTTTTATCACTCCGTCAAGGGGTTCAAAACTCCAGTTCTGCAGTTCGCCAAGGTCAACGGTGTCCATATGGCCGTCTATTGCAAGTACTTTCTTTCCCTGACCTATGCGTCCGATTACATTGCCGAGGCCGTCAATGAAAACCTCATCGAATCCTGCCTCTTCCATCTGGCGCTTCAGCTCCAGCTGCACATACTTCTCCCTGGTCGACAATGATTTGATCCTGACCAGCTTTGACAGGTTTCCCGCCGTATAGTCCCTGTATTTCTCAGAGAGTTCATTGATCCTGTTACTGATATTATCCATACCGTTCTTTTAAATTGAAAAGAAATCAAAGTTATATTAAATAGCGTTTAAATTATCTTTGTCAGATGATAACATTCATACTTAACAATGAGAAGATCAGCACAGGCAGCGCTGCCGGATCGTCTCTCCTTGATTTTATCAGGTATGAAATGGGTCTTTCCGGAACAAAGATCGGCTGCCGTGAAGGCGACTGCGGGGCGTGCACCGTGCTCATGGGAACAGCGGAAAACGGAATCCTTAAATACAAAAGCATCGTCTCCTGCCTCACGCCCCTTGCCAATGTCCACGGGAAGCATATTGTCACAGTGGAAGGGATCAGCACCGGGTATCTGTCGCCGGCACAAAAGGCCCTGGTGGATAATTCAGCCTCACAGTGCGGGTTCTGCACACCCGGCATTGTCATGTCGCTGACAGCATACAGCCTGGCTGACCGCAAGCCATCGGCAGAGACTGCCATTGCATCGGTAAGCGGGAATATATGCCGCTGCACAGGTTATAAATCAATAGAGAAGGCAGCAGAAGCCCTCTCAGACATTCTCAGAAATAAAAATATCAGTGACCCCGTCAGGTGGCTCGTAGAACAGAAGCATTTGCCGGATTACTTCCTGACAATAGCTGAAAGACTGACACAAATCCTCAAAACTGAACCTGCCTGTGCAGACAATGGTGTCAGGATCGCCGGCGGGACAGACCTCATGGTACAGAAGTCTGAAGAACTTGGCGATTCTGAAATTAACTCCTTTCAGGACAGAAAAGATCTTAAAGGAATTAATATAATCAACGGAAGGTGCACCATCGGGGCCGCTGTGACGATGAGTGAGCTGGAACATTCCGCAGCGCTGGGAAAATTCCTTCCGGGGCTGCCTTCTTACATGAAACTGATCGCTTCCGAACCCGTCAGGAACATGGCCACCGTCGCAGGTAATATTGTCAACGCATCACCCATCGGAGATATGTCCGTCATGCTGCTTGCCCTCAATGCCGGAGTGACAATTGAAGGAGCCGGGCAGGTCAGGACAGCCGCGCTGAAGGATTTCTTCCGGGGTTACAAAAAGATCGATCTCGCTGCCGGAGAATTTATTAGCAGCATTGCATTTGATTATACGCCGGAATCTGCTCTTTTCAGCTTCGAGAAAGTAAGCAAAAGAACGCACCTGGATATTGCAAGCGTAAACAGTGCCATCCGGATAACGATGGAGGGCCATAATATAAGTGAATGCCATCTTTCTGCCGGAGGCGTCAGTCCTGTTCCGTTATTTCTCCGGAACACAAGTGAGTTTTTCAGCGGCAAGCCTGTAACCTCAGAGATCATTCTGCAGGCAAACAGGGTGATGCAGGAAGAAATTTCTCCGATAAGTGATGTCAGGGGAAGCGCGGAATACAAGCGCCTGCTGCTGCGCCAGCTTCTCATAGCTCATTTTATCAGGCTCTTTCATGAAAGGTTGAATATAAGCATTGACACGCTATGAACAACCTTGATGCAACCGGTCATGTAACAGGCAAATCGGTTTATCTTGACGATATACCGGTTCTGAAGAACTGCCTTCACGGAGTAGTCTTTTGCTCTCCCTCTGCTCACGGTACTATAACCCGTCTTGACATCTCCGGAGCGATGTCGGTGCCGGGTGTTCAGAAGGTCCTGACCTGGAAAGACATTCCGGGCAGGAATGACATCGGCGGAATTATTCCTGACGAGATGCTGTTTGCACAGGATGAGGTGCATTTCATGGGTCAGCCCGTAGCGCTTGTCGTTGCCGGTAATGAGCACATTGCCAGGAAAGCCGCGAAGCTCATCAAAATGGAAATCAGCGGGCTGGAAGTGATCACCGATCCCCGTCTGGCAAAGGAGAAAGATCTTCTCCTGATTCCTTCCCGTACTTTCAGGATGGGTGACATTTCAGCAGCATGGCCTGATTGCGATCATATCTTTGAGGGCAGGGTTGAGAGCGGCGCACAGGAGCATCTTTACATCGAGACACAGGGCGCCTACGCATTTCCCTCCGGCAGCGGAGGCATAAAGATCCACTCTTCCACACAGGGACCGGCACTTATTCAGAAAGTGGCTGCAAGGGTACTTTCCCTCCCGATGAATCATATCGAGGTGGATGTGACACGGCTTGGCGGTGCCTTCGGCGGCAAGGAAGATCAGGCTACCGGCGTGGCAGTGATGGCAGCACTTGCAGCATACCTGCTTGACCGTCCTGTCAAAATCACACTGCACCGCGGAGATGACATGCGGATGACAGGAAAACGTCACCCCTACAGCTCTGATTTTAAGATAGGCCTTACAAAGGACCTGAAGATAAAGGCCTTTCAGGCAGTTCTTTACCAGAACGGGGGCGCTGCGGCCGACCTCTCCCCGGCGATCATGGAACGGACACTGTTCCATTCGACAAACGCTTATTTTATCCCGAACACGGAAGTGACTGTTCACAGCTGCAAAACCAACCTGCCGCCCAATACCGCATTCAGGGGCTTCGGCGCTCCGCAGGGGATGTTCGTCATAGAAGCTGCCATCGCGATGGCAGCGCGTGAGATGAAAATACCGGCCCGTCTGATCCAGCAGGTCAACTTCCTGAAGGAGAACGACGAGTTCCAGTATGGACAGAAAGCCATAGAGGTGAATACAGGCAAGTGTTACGATGCGCTGGACAGAAGTTTTGATATTGCCGGAATCGAAAGGGAGATTGCTGAATTCAACAGTAAAAAGACAATTTACAGGAAGGGCATGGCTGTCATGCCGGTATGCTTTGGTGTCTCCTTCACCAATACATCGATGAACCAGGCCCGTGCACTCGTTCATATCTACCAGGACGGCAGCATAGGCATAAGCACCGGGGCAGTGGAGATGGGCCAGGGTGTCAACACGAAACTTGTACAGGTGGCGGCAAGGGTGTTCTCTGTAGGCACTGACAGGATTAAGATTGAATCTACAAATACATCAAGGGTTGCAAACACATCACCGACAGCCGCCAGCTCAGGGGCCGATCTTAACGGTAATGCCCTCCTGATAGCCTGCAATGAGCTTCTCGGGCGACTGAAGTCAGTGGCTGCCGCCACGCTCAGCTGCAGTCCTGAAAATATTGAAATACGTGACGAAAAGGTTTTCAATAACGGCTCGCCGGCTGATATCACCTGGGAAAAACTGGTGACCACAGCCTTTCTCGGCAGGGTCTCACTCTCCGCGCAGGGCCACTATGCCACCCCGAAGATCTGGTTTGACAAATCGAAGGAAAAGGGCCAGCCTTTTGCTTACCATGTCTACGGCACTGCAGTTGTAATCGTCAGGCTTGACTGCCTGAGGGGTACATATAAGATCGAAAGGGTACAGATAGTGCACGACTTCGGGAACAGCCTCAATCCGTCGATCGATATGGGTCAGGCTGAAGGCGGGGTTATGCAGGGTATCGGCTGGATGACAACGGAAGAGGTAATGTTCAATGAGGAAGGCAGAATGCTTACCGACAGCCTTTCCACCTATAAAGTACCGGATATCTATTCCGCACCTGAGGTCCTTGTATGCCATGCCCTGGAGACAGAAGGGCCCGGGCCGGCCATCTTTAAATCGAAGGCTGTGGGAGAGCCGCCGTTCATGTACGGAATAGGGGCTTTTTTCGCACTTCAGAATGCTGTAAAGGCATTCAATCCTCACTGGCAGCCCGACTTTGATGCGCCCCTTACACCTGAAAAAATCCTGATGAGACTTTATGCCCGCTAAATTCAATCCCGTTTCACTAAGTCAGCTCCTCAGACTCATCTTTCACGGACTTGACACAGAAGCCGGTGTTTTCGGAATTCCGCAGGAGCTGTTTTTTGTTCCGCGCGACAATGAAGCCTTAAGGACAGAGATCTTTGGCCATGAACTGCATTCGCCCGTGGGTGTTGCAGCAGGGCCGCACACTCAGCTTGCACAGAATATCGTTGCGGCATGGCTCATGGGCTCCCGTTATATAGAACTGAAGACAGTACAGACACTCGATGAGATTGAAGTCCCGAAACCATGCATCGACATGCAGGACGAGGGCTATAACTGCGAATGGTCGCAGGAGCTTACGATCAAAGAGAGCTTCAATGAATACCTGAATGCCTGGATAATAATACATATCCTGAACCACAGGTTCGGATGGGGAAATGATCCGGGGACCGTGTTCAACATGAGCGCAGGTTACAACCTCCAGGGGATCATGAACGCCAATGTTCAGTGGTTCCTCGAAAAAATGGGTGACTGCAGCGGTGAGCTTGCCGGTAAGATCGAGGAAATCATTGATATATATCCTGCTGTTAAAGGTATCGGAATCCCTCCTGCAATTTCTGACAATATTACCCTCTCCACAATGCACGGTTGTCCGGCAGATGAAATAGAGGATATTGCCCGGTATCTGCTTGAAAAGAGGAAACTGCATACCCTCGTGAAACTGAACCCGACGCTGCTCGGTCCGGAACTGCTGAGGGATATTCTGAATGGCAAGCTCAGGTTTAAAACAATTGTGCCTGATGAAGCGTTCGCCCACGACCTTAAATATCCGGATGCTGTAAGAATAATAAAGTCGCTTCAAAAAACAGCCGCGGAAAACAATGTTCATTTTGGCCTGAAACTGACAAACACCCTTGAATCACTGAACAACAAGAACGTCTTTGGCGGTGACGTCAGTATGATGTACATGAGCGGCCGGGCGCTGCATCCCATCTCTGTAAATCTTGCCCGGAAGCTGCAGGAAGAGTTCGCCGGCGAATTGCTGCTTTCGTTTTCGGCAGGTGCAGATGCATTTAACATATCTGACCTTATCTCATGCGGGTTCAGGACAGTGACTGTCTGCTCCGATCTGCTGAAACCGGGAGGTTACATGAGGCTGCACCAGTATTTTGAAGAGCTTGAAAAATCTCTCCGCAGCTAAAGGAGCAGAGGGCATTGACGATTATATTTCCGTGCTGGGCGGCCACAAAGACCTGAAAGCAGCAGCCCTGGCCAATCTGTCACGTTACAGCGCTGAAGTCCTTACCGGTAAGGATTACATAAGGGAATACATTAAACCGCCTGACATAAAGACAACGCGAGCCCTTGGTTACTTTGACTGCATTTCCGCACCGTGCCGTGATACCTGCGCCGCAAGCCAGGATATTCCCGATTACCTGCGGTTCACCGCAGCCGGTCAGTTTGACAAAGCATATGAAGTTATACTGAGAACCAATCCTTTTCCTTCTGTGACAGGAATGGTCTGCGATCATCTCTGCCAGGGTAAATGCACAAGGATCAACTATGATGATCCCCTGCAGATCCGCGAGGTCAAGCGATTTATCTCCGGAACAGGATGAGGTGCGTCTCAAACCGTCTGCAGATAACGGCCTCAGAGCTGCCGTCATCGGGGCAGGGCCATCGGGACTCTCTTTTGCGTATTATCTCAGGATGGCGGGTTTCCGTGTTGATGTGTTTGAAGCAAGACCAAAGGCCGGAGGGATGGTTCAGTATGCCATCCCGGGCTTCAGGCTCACCGATGAGGCTGTCGCAAATGACATCAGGCGCATAACGGATCTGGGAGTTAAAATAAATTACAGCAGTCCTGTTGACACGGCTAAGTTTGCGTCACTGAAAAAAGATTACTCTTACATCTTTATCGGTTCCGGAGCCCAGCTCTCCTCCCCCCTTGACATCGAAGGAGCCGGCGCCGGTGGGGTACTTGATCCATTGGAGTTTCTCTTCCGCGCAAGAAAGGGTGAGGATACCGGCATCGGGAAGAGAGTCGTGATCATCGGAGGCGGCAATACCGCCATGGATGCAGCCCGCACAGCATACCGGCTGGCAGGAGAAGATGGCAGGGTGACTGTCGTCTACCGCCGCACAGTCAACGAGATGCCCGCTGACCAGGGAGAGATAAAGGCAGTGCTCGAAGAGGGAATAGAAATTATAGAACTGGCTTCGCCGGAAAAGGTGTTGCAGAGTGAAGGCAGGGTGGCAGGGCTTCTGTGCAGCAGGATGGAGCTGAAAGGGTTCGACAAGGCTGGCAGACCGGCTCCTGTAAAGATTGAGGGCTCATTTTTCGAGATACCCTGCGACACAATAATACCGGCAATTGGACAATTGACGGATACCGGTTTTGCAGGTGGGGAGAAGCTTGCAACTGAACACGGTTCATATAAAACCAGGCTTGGCAAAGTGTACATCGGCGGTGATGCCATGCGCGGAGCATCGACAGCCATCAATGCAATCGGCGACGGCAGGAAAGCTGCGGAGCAGGTTATCCGCGACGCCGGAATAGATTTCTCAATTGAAAAGCCCGATCAGGATCAGTGAACTTTTCAGCAAAGGAGCTGGTGATAATGCGCTCAAAACGCATCCGTGCAAAACAACCGGCAGAGCTGACCCCGGAACAGCGGAGAACATTCAGCCTTGTCAGCCGGACACCGGACAGGGACACCATGGTGAATGAAGCAGAACGGTGCCTGTCGTGCGATGTGATGTGCAGTATATGTACCACCGTATGCCCCAATCTTGCCAATCGCTGTTACACTGTGACCCCGCGCACTTTCCCTCTTCAGAAAGCATCACGGTCTGAGAACGGAGAAATATCATACGCAGACGACGGCATCCTGGAGATTAAACAGAAGTATCAGATCATAAACATAGCAAACTTCTGCAACGAGTGCGGCAACTGCAACACCTTCTGCCCCACTGCCGGCGCTCCCCACAAGGACAAGCCCCGATTTTACATGACTGTCGCGTCATTCAACCAGGCTGAAGAGGGTTACTTCCTCTCAGTGCTGAGAAATAAAAAGAACCTGATATATAAACTGAACGGCAATATTACAACCCTTTCCGAAGCCCCTGATGGGTACGTTTTTGAAAATGACTATGTAACGGCAACATTCAGTAAGGAGGAGTTCAGCCTGACCTCGGTAAAATTCAATACACCCTGTGTCAGGGAGGCTCATTTCCGGCAGGCTGCCGAAATGTATGTGCTGCTGAAGGCAGCTGAAAACCTGCTGCAGGCATGACAAAGGATTCCGGTTTTTTATCTGCATAATGGTTAACTTGCAAATCTGATTTATCTCAAACCAACGGATGTTATGATCCAGCCTATTGATAAAATTACAAGTGAGACGGCGCTTGAAAATGCCGTCAACCGTTTCAGGGAACGGGGGATCATCCTTCCCACCTTTGAACAGCAAAGAAATCCCGACCTGATCCCGGAAAAAATCAAATCCGGTCTGAAAGATGTCGGGCTGTGGGATATCAATCCTCTTAACCTCTTCCGGATTACATGGAAAAATGAGCCGGTTGAAAAGGGCGGTCTCTACGGCAATGTCAACTTCATTGAACTCCCGGCAACTCTCACAGGGGTGGATGCGCGCATTATCGTTCTCACCGGCAAATGGTTTCCCACGGGCGCACATAAAGTGGGCGCAGCCTACGGATGCCTTGCTCCCAGGATAATCACCGGCGGCTTCGACCCCACATGGCACAAGGCAGTATGGCCATCGACAGGCAACTATTGCAGGGGAGGCGCATTCGATTCGAAACTCATGGGAACAGAATCCGTCGCCATCCTCCCTGAGGAGATGAGCAAAGAACGTTTTACCTGGCTGCGCGATGTGATCGGGTCAGAGGTCATTGCAACACCGGGATGCGAATCCAATGTAAAAGAGATCTATGACAAGTGCTGGGAGATACGCCGCACGCGTCCCGAATGCATAATCTTCAACCAGTTCGAAGAGTTCGGCAACAGCGCCTGGCATTATAATGTCACCGGACATGCCATCGAAGAGGTATGGAACACGGTTAGAACAGGCACGGGCAGGTTTTCGGCATATATCTCGGCAACAGGGTCGGCCGGGACAATTGCGGCAGGAGATTTCCTGAGAACGATTGCCCCTCACATTAAAGTGGTGGCTTCAGAGGCCCTCCAGTGCCCCACCCTACTCATGAACGGCTTCGGCGGACACAGGATAGAGGGCATAGGCGACAAGCATGTCCCCTGGATACACAATGTGAAAAACACAGATGTTGTCACTGCAATAGACGACGAAGACTGCATGAAGACCTTCCGGCTGTTCAATGAGAAAAAAGGACATGATTACCTGCGGTCTATCGGAATACAAAAGGATGTTGTCAGCAACCTGCCTCAGCTGGGAATTTCCGGCATCGGAAACCTTATCTCGGCCATCAAGACAGCCAGGTATTTTGAAATGACGGCCGATGATATCATTGTTACAATAGCCACCGATTCTGCGGAAATGTACAGGTCAAGACTTGAGGAATTGAATCAGGAGCGTGGTGAGTATGATATCCTGCAGGCTGTCAGGGACTTTGAAAAATGCCTGCACGGCTCGCGGACTGACAACATGAAGGAGCTCAGTTACACCGACAGGAAAGCCATCCATAATCTTAAATATTATACCTGGGTTGAGCAGCAGGGAAAAGATGTTGAAGACCTGAACCAGCTGTGGTACGACCGTGATATCTGGAACGAAATGTTCCGGCAGGTTGAACGGTGGGATGAACTTATAAATGAATTTAACGAAAGAACAGGCCTGCTGAAGGATCTTTAAAAACAGGACGAACTTATCAGGCATACAACTCCTTCAATGAGACCTACAGGATTTTTATATAAATGCAGCGACTGCGGCAGGGAATACAGTACTTTCGGAATCCTGTATCTCTGTCCCTGGTGCAGCCCCGGGAACAGTAAAACAGCCCCGCCAAAGGGTGTACTCAGGATACTCTATGACTATCAGGAGGTCCGGAAAAGCATCACCGATTTTACAGACCTGAAGAATAACGGATTTATCAGCCTCCTTCCCATTGACAGTATTAAAAGCCTGCCCCCGCTGAGGGTGGGCAATACTCCGCTGTACACGCTGACCGAGCTCGATGGCTCCAGGCTGCCTTTCAGCCTTCGCCTTAAAGATGATTCCCAGAATCCCACCTGGTCGTTCAAGGACAGGGCGTCGGCGCTGGTATCGGCGTTTGCAAAGGAAAAGAAACATGGAATTATTGTTGCCGCCTCAACCGGAAATGCAGGCTCATCCCTTGCCGGCATCTGCGCTTCCCAAAAACAAAAAGCGGTGATAATAGTACCTGAAAAGGCACCCCTTGCCAAACTCACCCAGATCATAATGTACGGCGCCACACTCATTCCGGTAAAAGGCACATATGACGAGGCCTTTGAACTTAGCGTGAAGGCAACCGAGGAGTTCGGCTGGTATAACAGGAACACAGCCTTTAACCCCCTCACAATCGAAGGCAAAAAGACAGTTTCATTCGAGCTGTTTGACCAGATGGGAAAAACCGTGCCTGACAGGATCTTTGTATCCGCAGGAGACGGAGTGATCGCGTCAGGCGTTTACAAGGGCTTTGAAGACCTCATCGGACTGAATATAATTGACAGGATGCCTGTGATCGTGGTTGTTCAGTCGGACAGGAGCGATAACCTGGTCAGAAACGCCGGTAAAAAAGATTTCACTGTCATACCGTCAACCACAGTTGCAGACTCCATCTCTGTTGACATCCCGAGGAACTTTTACATGGCGCAGCATTTTATACATAAATACAGCGGTGAGACACTGACTGTTTCCGATGACGAAATACTGAATGCCTCAAGGAAACTGTCCGGCAACACCGGTCTGTTTGCCGAGCCTGCTGCCGCTGCGGCATTTGCAGGATTGCTTTCATACATGAAACAGGGGCGCATACAGTCAGGCTCCTCCAACGTTGTTCTCCTGACAGGAAGCGGACTGAAAGATCTGAAGGCTGTCGGTCCTGCGGTGAATATGCCGGAGTCAATTGACCCTTCCATCGCTGAACTTAAGAAACACCTGCAATGATCTCTTTTGTTCTCAACGGGGTAAAAAGAATCTTCCTGGGAGATGGAGAAGAATACCTCCTCGACCATCTGCGGATCGAAAACATGATTACCTCGCATAAGGACGGATGCTCAGGACAGGGTGTCTGCGGGGCATGCACGGTTGAGATCAACGGCAAGGCACGCATGGCATGCCGGACAAAAATGAAAAACCTGGAGGGGGCAGTGGTAGTTACCGCCGGAGGACTGCCTGAAAAATTCAGGACAATAATAAGTCGGAAGTTTGCCGAAAAGGGTGCAGTGCAGTGCGGATTCTGCTCTCCTGGTATGGTGATGAGGGCTAAAGCGCTCTATAACACAAATAAAAAACCTTCCCGAAAAGAAATTATTGCTGCCATCACCCCGAACCTCTGCCGGTGCACGGGCTACGTCAAAATCGTGGATGCCATTGAAGCGGCATTTTCAGAAATGCGTGGCAGTAAAACAGGCAAGCCACATGCATCAGCGCTCATAGGTGAGCCTTACCCGAAATATATGGCTTCCGAAACTGCTCTTGGTAACCGGGACTTTGTCGATGACATCTGGTTTGAGGGGATGGTTTACGGAGCACTGAAGTTCAGTGATCATCCCAGGGCAAGGGTAATCAGCATTGACACCACAGAGGCACTGCAGTCCGAAGGAGTCATCAGGGTCTTCACTGCCCGCGATATTCCCGGGGCACACAAGACAGGTCTGATTTTCAAGGACTGGCCGCTGATGATCGGCGAAGGAGAGATAATTCATTACATGGGAGACGTTGTGGCAGGAGTCGTGGCGGAGACGGAGACAATGGCGCGCCAGGCCACTGGGCTGATAAGGGTCAGGTACGAAGTTCTTGATGCCGTGACAGACATACACGAGGCAATAAAGCCGGAAAGCATAAAGGTCCATGGCGAAAGATCCAATGTGCTGGAGACATGCAGCATCAGGTCAGGGGATGTTGAAAAAGTGTTCAGCGAAGCAGCGTGGGTCGCCTCGGGGATCTATGAGACACAACGCATTGAGCATGCCTTTCTTGAGACCGAAACAGCTGTCGCCATGCCGGAGAACGACGGCATAAGGCTGTACAGCCAGGGGCAGGGTGCCTATGTCGACAGGACTTCAGTGGCGGCCATACTCAGGCTGCCTGAGTACAAGGTGAGGGTGATTCAGATTGAGAACGGCGGCGGCTTCGGCGGAAAGGAAGATATCACAGTGCAGGGCCATGCATCACTTTTTGCATACCTGCTGAAAAAACCGGTGAAAGTCCACCTTAACAGGGATGAATCAATTATAATGCATCCCAAGCGCCACCCGGTATGGATGGAGATCAGCCTGGCCTGTGACAGCAAGGGGAAGTTTACAGCCCTGAAGCTTAACGCCGTGGGAGATACAGGCGCTTACGCCTCCGTGGGAACCAAGGTAATGGAACGTGTCGTCGGCCATGCAACAGGCGGTTATTCAGTGCCTGCCGTGGATATAAAGGCTGTCACCGTTTATACAAATAATATCCCCTCCGGCGCCATGCGCGGCTTCGGAGTGCCTCAGGTCACATTTGCCGTTGAGGGCTGCGTAGACGAGCTGTGCAGGATGGGTGGCTTCGACCGCTGGCAGGTACGGTTTGACAACGCGCTCGAGGACGGCAAAAGAACAGCAACGGGGCAGTTGTTGCGCGGTGTCGGACTGAAGAAGACCCTGCTTGCGGTTAAGGATGCCTTTAACGGTGCAAAGTATGCAGGCATAGCATGCGGACTTAAAAACACCGGCGTCGGCAACGGTATGACAGACGAGAGCCAGGTTTCAGTACAGATAATTTCAGACAAAAAAGTCATTGTGCACCACGGCTGGAGCGAGATGGGACAGGGAATACATACCATGGCTGTACAGATTTTGCACCAGGAAACCGGGATCGATCCTGCGATAATAAAGGTCAGGGTTGACACCGGGGCAGGCCTCACTACAGGCATGACCACTTCATCAAGGGCTACCGCGCTGCTGGGCAATGCAATCATCGATGCATCGGCCAGGATCAGGGAAGATCTGAGGAATGGCTCGCTGCAACTGCTTGCAGGCCGCGTCTATAAAGGCAAATATGTTTGCGACTGGACCACCAAACCCGGCGAAAAAACCTCTGATCCGGTCGTTCATTTTGCATATGGCTATGCAACACAGGTTGCAGTGCTCGATGAGAAAGGCGCTGTCAGAAAGATCATCGCGGCACATGACGCAGGCAGGATAATGAACAGGATGCTCTTCGAAGGGCAGATAGAAGGAGCAGTGGTAATGGGAATGGGTTATGCCCTGACCGAAGACCTGCCGCTCGTAAAAGGCAGACCGGAGAGCCTGAAATTCAACGACCTTGGAATTACAAGAGCCAATGAGGCGCCTGAGATTGAGGTAATAGGTATAGAAGAGAAAGACCCTGTCGGGCCCTACGGGGCAAAAGGCATAGGCGAGATAGGCATGGTCCCAACGGCAGCAGCGATAGCCAATGCACTGTGCGCCTATGACGGCATCAGGAGAAAAACGCTTCCTCTCAGAAGGAAGAAATAAACAAAACCAAATTCAGAATGGATCTGCTTCTTAAAAACGCAACATATTTAGACTGGAAGACGCTTGAATTCAGTTTAAGGAATATACTTGTCAGGGAGAATGTCATCTGCCTTCAGTTTATCCCTGACAGTGAAATCGGAACGGTTGATGGGGATGTCGAAATAATAGACTGCACGGGCCGGCTGGTTACAAAATCATTTGCTGTGGGTCATCATCATGCTTACTCGGCCCTCTCAAGAGGGATGCCTTCACCAAAGGAGAAACCGCAAAATTTTCATGAGATACTCAAATATGTCTGGTGGACACTCGATAAGTGCCTGGACCCTGCAATGATCGAGTCGAGTGCGCTGGTGACGGCAATGGCTTGCCTGAAAGCAGGTTCCACCTTCGTCATAGATCATCATGCCTCCCCGTTTGCAGTTAAGGGTTCGCTTGAGATAATAGCAAAAGCCTTTGAAAAAGTCGGTGTGTCGCACCTTCTTTGTTACGAGATCTCCGATCGCGACGGGGTCCATGTTGCCAGGGAAGGCCTGTCCGAGACAGACCGATACCTCAGGGATCACCAGGGCCTCGTGGGACTGCATGCGTCATTCACGGTCAGCGAGCGTACAATGATGAAAGCCGTAGATCTGATGAAGCGGTATAATTCCGGTATTCATATCCATGTTGCAGAGGATGCCTACGATCAGGGACAGAGCCTTAACAAGCACGGCAGAAGAGTGATACAACGCCTTGAAAAAGCCGGGGTGCTGAGCTCGCCAAAGACCCTGCTGGTGCACTGCCTCCATCTCGACGATAATGAAAGGGAATTTATCCGGAATTCACCTGCCTGGGTGGTTCAGAACTGTGAGAGCAACCTTAACAACAATGTCGGTTATTTCAACGGCGCAGGCCTGGGAGAGAATATCATGCTCGGCACTGACGGCATGCACAGTGACATGCTCCGGAGCGCCAGGGCGGCCTTTTTTGTGGGACAGCGTTACGACAACATCACGTATGAATCAGCGTACCGGCGATTCAGGAACGTGCACCGTTACTTAAATGAAAACAGCTTCGAAGGCGACGGCGATAATAACCTCGTCATCCTTGACTATGACTCCCCCACTCCTTTTTCGCAGGAGAATTTCTTCGGCCATTTTCTTTTTGGCATCACCTCAGACAATATCACCGATGTCATCTCCGATGGAAAGCTGGTGTTGAAGAACAGGAAGATCATGACTGTCGATGAGAATGAGATCCTTGAGAAATCAAGAGAGCAGGCTGAGAGGCTGTGGAGCAAAATGAAGCAGGATTCCTGATTCGTTAATCAGTCTGGTTTTTTGAGAATTTTTTCCGCAGGAGAAAATAAACCGGTATCCCTGCCAGTATCAGAATCAGGCCTATGGCTGCTTCGCGCGGACGCGTAATAATTGTATTACAGAACAACCCGACACAGAACAGAACGAATATGGCCGGTACAACAGGGTACCCCCAGACCTTGTAGGGGCGGTGCGCATCAGGCATCCTGCGGCGCAGAATGAATACACCCATGGCGGTGGCTCCGTAGAAAATATAGACTGCAAAAATGAGCATGTCAGTCAGCTGGTCGAAGGTGCCGGAGAGCACCAGGACAGAGGCCCATATCCCCTGCCACAGCAATGAGTTACCGGGCACATTGTGTTTGTTGAGTTTGCCGATGCCTGAAAAGAAAAGGCGTTCGCGCGACATGGCATAATAGGGACGGGCGCCGGTGATGACACTGGCATGGAGGCACCCCATGGTGGTGACAAGTATCAGCAGGGAGATGAACATTACGCCTGACGTCCCCCAGAAGCTCCTGACTGCCTCCACGGCAGCAATCTGGTTGCCTGCCTCATGAACCTGTATCAGCTCGGGGATGGACATGAGGGAGAGGTATGTGACATTTACCAGCAGGTAAACAGCTATTACAATAAACACTCCTATCGCAATGCCCTTGGGGATATTCTTTTTTGCATCGCGGATCTCCCCCCCGATAAATCCGACTGAGACCCATCCCTGGTAAGCCCAGAAGGCTGCAAGCATGGCCGTATAAAAAGAGGAGAGCGTAACGGTACTGTGTGTAAGCTCCCGTACATCCAAATAATTGGCAGGTTTGTCAGCTGAATTGCTCAGGCCGAATATTACAATCACAAGCAGCCCTGCACCTACCAGGAACAGTATGGTCCTGCTGATCCAAGCCCCGCCTTTCAGCCCGGTCATATTCAGGAATGTCAGCAGCATGATGAGCAGTATGGCTGTCAGCTTGATCCCGAAATCCTGGAAAGGAAAGAAAACGCCTCCGATGCTTAAATTCTGCAGGGATGGAAGAACCTCGGGTATTGTGATGATGCTGTTCAGCGACTGAGTAAAAACATATGCCAGCGACGAGATGGTGGCGGACTGTATGACCGTGAAGAGCGACCAGCCGTACAGGAATGAAAAGAAGCGGTTGTATATTTTCTTGAGATAGACGAACTCGCCCCCGGTATCTGCCAGCATACCGGCTATTTCAGCATTGCTCAGGGCACCGAAAAGAGTTATAATTCCGCCGACAATCCATACAAGGAGTATCCAGATTGAGGAGTTCAGCTCATCAGCCATCGGGGCAATTTTCTTATATACTCCGGAGCCGATGATATTGGCAATCACAAAAATGACGACATAACCTAAGCCGAGTGTCCTGACCAGATTTCTTTGAGTACCCATATACAGGTATTAATTAAATTGCAGAGGCTAAATTAAGAAATTCACAGAGACATTATGTGTCTGGTTTAATAGGGTAAATATAATCATCAGCGGTCTTAATTATTGCAGGATTTGTAAATCAGGTATTCCAAAAGAACCAGAATGATTAAGTACAGTATCATAATTAAAATATGTTCTGCGATTCTTATTATCCTGATAGTCTCAGGTTGCACAAAACCTGACAAGGAAGAAATTAAAGACGAGTATATTTCCGGTCTTGTGAACAAAATTAATCCTGACAGCCTGATGTCATATGTCACCTGGTTGCAGAACATGTCTACCCGCTTTATGCTTGCAGACAACCATAGGCAGGTTGCTGTTGATATCAAAAACAAGTTTATCCGGCTTGGCTATCCTGACACAAAGCTGGATTCGTTCAATGTAACGGTCACTTTTAACGGACTTGAATATACTACAACCCAATACAATGTCATTGCAACATTAACCGGGAATACATACCCTGACAGTATATGCGTTCTTGGCGCCCATTATGATAACAGGATTAGTTCGGCTTCCGGTGATCCGTTTGTATTTGTACCGGGAGCAAACGACAATGCCACCGGGGTTGGAGCTACCCTTGAAATAGCCAGGGTATTGAAGAAAAGATCTTTTATTCCATCCTCCACCATTCAATTTGTCGCTTTCGGGGCTGAGGAGTTTGGATTATTCGGAGGTTACGACTTTTCACAAAAAGCAAGTGCCAGAGGGGAAAATATAAGTATGATGCTTAATAATGATATGATAGGTATCCCCGCTTCCTCTGATCCGGGTATGTGGTACGTAAACATCATTGATTATGACAATTCGCATTTTCTGAGATCCGAAGCCCAGAGATTATGCGAAAGGTATTCATCAGTAGGATATGTCAATGATAATTCTGCAGCTAAAAGAAGCGACAGTTACCCATTCTATCTTAGCGGATACAAATCCCTCTTCTTTATCCAGAACACACCGGGCAGTACGTATCATACGGAAAGTGATCTTGTCACTACTATTAATTTTCAATATTACAGGGAGATAGTTAAGATCTCCTGTGCATTGTTAGTCGACAGGAATTATATCGAATAAGCTTCAATTGGTATTGTGACAGGGCCTCGTATTCCAGTCTTTCATCCATGAAATTAACAGCCTGAAGGTTGTTTTTTTTTGCACATTGCTTTTTAAGTTCATACCTTGAATACATTCTTTGAGGTCAAATAGCTTGAAAAGAAAAAGTACATTGATTCTGCTTATTATAGCAATAGCTATAATGATAACTTCAGTCATTGCATGTAAGAAACAGCCTGTCTGTGAACAAGATAACACCGGGTTTGCAAAAATCTACAACAATACAGGCGTTACAATTAAAGTGAAGATTTATTCCGCAGAGTACCCGGGAAACGGTTTCCTGGGAGAACGTTCGATTGATATCGGACAGACCACAATTTATGACAATGTACCATCCGGCCCAGTAGAAATATGGGAAGACGATGTGAATTCTCCCTGGGGATACTGGGATACGACTTTAATTGTTTGCGATACACTTGAGTTTAATATTTACCCTTACCGGAAATAGGAGATGGCAGTTCCGGCTGTATCCCTTCCGGTTATTTGATCTGCCTGTCGGTACTCTTCGTTAAGCCTCTGATGATGGGTTACACATGGCAGGCCACAGGGTGAGATATTAATGCGAGGTCGCTTCCGGGCAAATAAACTTGACTTCGGCTTAATCAAGACTTACCTTTGTCATATCTGATAATGTGAGATATTCCTAAATCTTAAAGAATTGGAGAATCTGACCATTATAATATGTTCATTTAATGAAGAGAAAACCATTTGTGATGTGGTTAAAGCCTGCCGTCTGTATAATGAGGGAAGTGAAATTATTGTAGTCGATGACGGTTCCAGGGACAATACGGAACAATTACTGCTAAATCTCAATAAATCAATCGAATTCAACTATATAAAACTTCCTGAAAACAGGGGCAAGAGCTATGCTATGGCCATTGGCGTTGAAAATGCACGAAATGATACCCTGCTTTTCTTCGATGCAGACAGCATTGGAATAAGAAAGGAACATTTCACTGACCTGTTACACCCAATTATTGAAAACCAGGCTGATATGGTATTGGGGCACACTGCAGCAACTTTCATTAATGTAAAGCTCAAGCCATTTAAAGCCTTTACGGGAGAAAGGGTGTTGCTCAAAAAAGACATATTGCCCATCCTTGATGAAATACGAAATACGCGATTTGGTATTGAAACGTATATTAATTTGTACTTCCAGACCCATGGAAAAAGAATTAAATACGTGTATCTGGAAGGACTCAGGACGCTGACCAAATATGAAAAGACAACGCTTTTTGAAGCTACAAGGCAGTATTTCAGTGAAGGACATGAAATAGCCTCAGCCATCATAAAGAATTATGATTCAATATTTAAAATAGCAAAGTCTTCTTTAAATGATACAAGTGCCAATATGAAGAAGAAAATATCATTCTTTCAGCAGAATATTAACAAAAGAATTCATCGGATTGATGTTTGAAAATCAGCAACAGCAGGTTATAGAATTGCACTAATTATCAGCCCGGAGCCATCACCGTGGGCTTTTAATAAATAAACCTGATTTCGGCTTTTGATTGGTGTAACTTAACCTGTAATTGACTTGTGATTTATTCATCAACACTACTTTAAGATGAAAAACAAAGTGAAGACACTGTCTGGTATTTTGTTGATAATGACTTGCTTATTAATTCCATGCGAACAAATTTCCGGACAGGAGAAAGTAAATGTATCAATCGGGGACGGATTGGATTGGATTTCCTCAGGATAGGATGGGATGATGATGTTGAAAATAACCTGGAACCTCACTTCCGGATCGGAAGGGATATTTATTTCAACAGGTCCTTCGGGTTTAGTCTTGATGCAGGTGTTGGGTTTTTTATAATCAATGAATTAGAATTTGGACCGGTTGTACCTGCTTTGGGTACGAGTTTCTTCTATCGCTTTTAGCAACATCATTAAAACATTAATTTCAGCCATTAAACCACGAAAAAGGTCTTCGGATATAAGCTTCGGGGGTTTCAAAATTTGAACAATGGCCAAAACCTGATTATGGCAGGCTAAAGTCCCTTTAAGCATAGGAAACCTCCTGATCTGTTAGCTAACGTCAACAGCAATTCACAGGTGGCCATAAAGAAATTTTTATTATTTTTGCACCAACAATCTAATGGTCGGTTGTCCGAGTGGCTAGGAATTGGTCTGCAAAACCGGCTACGGCGGTTCGAATCCGCCACCGACCTCAACAATATCCCCGAAGCACGTAGTGCTCAGGGATTTTTTGTTTTCTGACCGAAGAATGCTTGCATTACAGAGGAAAGAAAACAAAAAAGACCGCAACCCGCTGAAAGCGGGAAGGGATTTTGTTGCAAAGGCCCCCAAACTGCGGATCATGAGCCCCGCACAGCGGGGCGAATAATCCGAAGATGCAGGCGTGCAGGCAACAAGTCAGGGTAAGTCAGATTTTATTGAAAGCAAGTGCACGCTCAGTAATTTGTTTTAAATCAATTGTTTGACAGTCCTGGATTTAAGGTCGGGACTCTTTGGTTTTTTTGATTTATTCTTCCTGATGAAATCACTAATCGCTTTTTCCTCTTCCTTAGTCAAAGAAGCCTGTCCGCCAATAAAATCTACATCTAATTCTATCTTCTTTGTTTTCATAATCTAGGTATTTGAAGTCATTATCCAAGGTGAACTTTAATACCCTAAAGCCATTGGCAGTAATAATTTTCTATAAGCAAAATTGTTTTTGTAAACATGGTTGTGATGATGCCCGGTCTCGGTGATGCACTAATTTGTATAGAAAAGCAAGCTTTATTTACTTTCCACTACATAATTGATAAGGTTTTACAAATACCTTATCACAGAGTAATGCAGCCTTGCAGCACCATGAACCGGGTTATCTGAGTTTTAAAAGTAAACGTAACCCGACAAAAATTCAACTTTCTAATACGAGGCGAACCTATTTTTTACCCGGCAACGGGGCAACGCCTGCCATGTCACCGATGACATTCACCAGGTCACTGCCCGTGGGAACAACTATCTTCGTGTTTGTCTGCAATGATGTCTCAAGCGCCTGCAACTTTCTTAATATCTGTGCGTTACCTATGAAATACTTCTCGGCAGACTCGTTCACCAGCCTGATGAACTCAGCCTCTCCCTCGGCCTGCAGTATCTTCGCCTGCTTGGCTCCCTCAGCTTCCTTGATCTTCGCCCTCTTCACGCCGTCAGCCACGGTTTCGGCGGCTGAAGCCATGTCTATGGCAGCGATCTTCTCATTCTCGGCCTTCACAACCTTGTTCATCGTCTCCTGAACATCCTTCGGCGGATCAATCTGCTTCAGCTCGGTACGCACTATCTCAATACCCCACCCCTTGGTCTCGGTATGCAGCGTGTTGTACAACTCGGCATTGATCTTGCCACGCTCGCTGTTGGCCGACTTCAGCGTCATTGTACCTATGATGTTACGGAGTGTTGTCCGTGCAAGGTTCACAATCTGCCACTTGAAGTTGGCAACGTTATATATTGAGCCTTTAACACTTTCCTCATCAGACTTGACCCTGAAATATACCTGGGCATCAACACTTGCATTCAGGTTATCATTTGTTATTATCTCCTGCGGCTCCGCATCAACCATCTGCTCGGTCACGTTTACAAGATACATCTTGTCAATAACCGGTATGATCCAGTGGAAACCAGGGTTGGCAAAGTTGTGATACTTGCCCAGTCTCTCGATAAGGCCTCTCTGCGTAGGTCTTACTATCCTTATTCCGGCAAAGAAAATAAGTAAAACGAAGAAGATGATAACTCCATAAATCATTGCAAAATTCCTTTCATTAGTTAGTCTACTAAGATAGTAAAAAGAGTCAATATTGCATTGAAAAGGCAATAGGCATTAGGCAATAGGCAATAGTCTTAACCTTTTACCATTGATCTTGAAATGATCTCGAGGCACATCCGGGTGTTGTGGTAGGGGCACTTCCAGAACCCGGCCTTATCGTCGTACGTATTGACGACGCCGTTGGCACGGATGCTCCAGAACCACTCGCCGTTGATCCTGTCGACGAGGGTCTCCCTGATATAGTCAAATGCCCTGACGCCATGATCAAGCCAGCTCCTGTCGCCACTCAGTTCCCAGGCATTGATGAACCCCACCACGGCCTCTGCCTGCACCCACCAGTGCCTGTCACGGTCTATATGCCCTTTTGCATCATCCCTTTCATAGATCAGGCTGCCGTCATCGGCCAGTCCCTCAAGAGCTGCACGTGCTATCCGCAGCGAGACGTCCCTGACACTGTCTTCCCTGCCCAGTGCTGCCGCAGCCTCGTAGAGGAGCCATGAAGCTTCTATATCATGACCGTAAGAGACAATCGTTGAACGGCAGTTCCACTTCTCGTCAAAGAAGAGATTCAGATGCGATGTTTCAGGGTCAACGATCTTTTCAGCAAAAATCCGCACCAGATTGCCGAGCTGCTTCTTCAGTTTCGCATCCGGCCAGATCCGGTAAAGACCTGTGTAAGCCTCCAGGATGTGAAGATGCGTGTTCATTGTCTTCTTTTCATTCGCATCCTTATCACTCAGGCGCAGGTCGGCGAGCTCTCCCCATTCGTGGTCAAAAGCCTCAAAATATCCGTTCAGCTCACGATCAAAACTGTGCTTTTCAATGAGCCGGAAGAGCTCAACAGCCTTATCCAGCAATTCATGGTCGCCTGTGGCCATGTTATGCCAGCTGAGGGCATAAATGAAGAAAGCGAGGGAATAGATCTGTTTCTTTGTCTCCAGCGGCTCGCCGTTGTTCCTCAGGCACCAGTAGGTGCCACCGTTCTTTTCATCGAAGAAGTGGCTGAAGATATAGTTCCTTGCCCTTGTGGCCATCTCGAGGTACAACGGGTCTTTCACAAACATATAAGCTGCCGAGAAACTCCACAGGATGCGGGCGTTCAGTATGGCGCCCTTCGGGGCGCCGGCAATAACATTATTCTTGCCGTCAATCCTGCCGTAAAAGCCGCCGTACTTATCATCGGTCATTCTTTTTGTCCAGAAAGGCATGATGTTGCGGTTCAGCTCCTCAAGGGCATCAATCCGCATCTCTGCCGGCAGATGTTCCGCTTTTCCGGTCATTTTTTCAGGTACTCTTCGTTACGCGCAATGATCTTATTGATTACAGCCACCGAAGCAGCGGAGCGAAAGCCGTCGGGGGGCGTGTTCAGGCAATAGTCCGTCAGTTTTTCAACGGTTGAGACTGCCACATGCATGCGGCTGTCGGATGAGGCATAGTAGATATAAACCGTGCCGTCATCATCGGCAATCCAGCCATTGGAGAAGAGTACGTTGGAGACATCGCCGATGCGTTCTGCACCCTCAGGAGCCATGAAGTAACCGCCCGGTTCGGCAATCATCCCGGAGGGGTCCTGCAGATCGGTCATGTAAAGATATAGAACGTAACGCAGTCCTGCCGCGCACCCTCTTACACCGTGTGCAAGGTGTAGCCATCCCTGCGGTGTCTTTATTGGATGCGGACCCTCACCGTTCTTGACCTCCTTGATTGTATGGTAGTGCCTTAAATTAATGATCTTCTCCTCGCCGGCCCTGATCTCCGCCCTCGTTATATCGTCAACAAGTGCCCAGCCTATCCCCCCGCCGCTGCCGGCATCGATAAATCCGTCCTGCGGCCTGGTATAGAGCGCATATTTGCCATTGACGAATTCGGGATGGAGCACCACATTGCGCTGCTGGCTTGCCGAGATAAGATCAGGGAGCCTCTCCCACGTTACAAGGTCGTGCGTGCGTGCGATGCCTGCGGTGGCAACGGCTGACGAGAGATCACCCGGCTGGGCCTTCGGATCTTTTCTCTCACTGCAGAAAACGCCATATATCCACCCATCCTCGTGCCTGGTGAGCCGCATGTCATAGACATTAATATCAGGGTCAGCGGTTTCAGGCATGGTTACGGGATGATCCCAAAAACGAAAGTTATCTACCCCGTTTGGACTTTCGGCTATGGCAAAGAACGACTTCCTGTCGTTGCCTTCAACCCTTGCGACAAGAAGATATTTTCCGTTATGCTTCATAGCGCCGGCGTTAAAAGCAGCGTTGATGCCAAATCGTTCCATCAGGTGAGGATTGGTGGCAGGATTCAGATCATAACGCCATGTCAGAGGTGTATGGGCACCCGTAAGCACGGGATTCTCATAACGGTGGAAAATGCCATTCCCCGGCTCAATCTTTCTGTTCCTGCGGGTGATCAGAACTTCGTGCGATTCTGTCAAATTCGCAAGGCGGAATTCAAAACTGTTCATAATTCCTGTCAGATAAATCCTTATTTATAAATATCAAGTTTCGTCAGGTCACCCTGGAACAAGGTACCCGGCAGATTGTAAAAATCGATGAAGTCGTCAGCGCTGAGGTGCCCGGGATAAGGTGCATAGAAATGACCGGGTATGTTGCTTGCATTACGCCATACAAGCAGGTAGGATATCTTATGATCCTTCACGGCAGGCCATAAAGTGCTTGTCCACCAGGTTGAGTCGGGTATTGATTCGTACCCTGCCTCAGTCAGGGCTGCAATCTTGCCATGCTCATCCGCAACACTTGTAACTATACCCAGCACCCTGTTCACCTCTTCAATGAAGGAACTGTTTCCGGCATCACGCATCTGGTAGTAATCGAAGCCCAGAAGATCAATATAATCATCTCCGGGATACCGTTCAAGATACTGTTGCTTATCTGCAATATCGCCTGAGCTTGAATAGGCGAAAAGGACGTTGTGGAGATTCTTTTCCCTGCACAGGTAATCGACCGTAAACCTCCACAGGCCTATGTATTCTTCAGTTGTGCACAGCTTCTGTCCCCACCAGAACCAGCTGCCGGTATGCTCATGGTAAGGCCTGAAGATAACCGGGATCGCCACACCCTGCTCATCTTGAGTGAGCCGAGGTAAGCGGCTATATTATCAAGCCACCCTTTGAATTTGTCATGGTTCTCCCCTCCGGGCAGCACTGAGGCCACAACCTTGTCGGAGGTTACATCCCAAGTATTTCCTCCGGTAAGCGGATTGTCGCAGTGCCAGCTGAACGTGATTATGCCTCCGCGTGAGTAAATCTCCCTGGCAAACAGTTTCATATTGTCAAAGGGTACCGTATCAAGGTTTGCCGGCGCCAGATGTTCAATATGCCCCAGGTCCATCCCGTAAACGGCAGGGTAATCAGAACATACCCCTTTTACGTCTGATTCACCGTCGGGGTACACCCAGGTGGTTCCGTAGGCCAGGTCATCCTGGTGCCCGAACATGATGCCCTTTTCTCTTGCAGCCTTCATCCCGGCCAGCAGGTTCACCGTCTCAGCGGTGGCAGACGGGTTAGCAGGGCCTGACTTCTTCACTGGATTATTAAGCTGTCCTATATAGGCGGCAATGAGTTCAACTGTACTGTCAGTGTCAAACACCGAGTTCAGGCCCTGCTCCTCCTGCGGAGGGTCGCCAAGGTAGTCATCACCCGGCTGCCAGTATATATGATCCTTTGCCGGCCGGCCCTCGCCTGAGTAAGCCCATATATTGCATCCTGCAAGCGGTCCGCGCCGGGCTGCGTGTTCAACGATCCTGTCAAAGGCATTGCGGTAGTACCGGTCGCGGTAAACTGTTGTTTCTTCCGGGGAATAACCGTGACTGTCACGCGGCAGGCCGAATTCCTCAAGCACCAGCGGCTTATGCAGTCTCTCTGCCACCCTGAAGTGTTCATCCATGTACATGTTGGTCTTAACAATGCTTGAGTTTATGGTTCCGCTTATATCCTTCGGGTTGAGCCAGCTCCAGTTCTTTGGCCAGATATGCATTGTGAGATAATCGATGTCAGGGTTGGCATGTACCCGTTCAAACACTTCCATATTGCCCTCGCAACCCCATTTACCTTCGGTTCCCGTTGTGACCAGGTGGTTTTTGTCGAGCTCCTGAAGCAGCCCTGCCACACGCCTTATCATGGCTTCAAATGACGGGATGTTAGCATCGGAAAATGCCCTGGGCTCATTGGCGATCTCCCAGGTCATGATGACCGGGTCTTCGGTATATTTCAGTCCTGTGTACCTGTTTGTGCGCCCGAGGATATACCTGATATGGTCTTCAAACATGCTGATACACGGGTCGCATGAGTTGAACTGTCCGGAGAAGGTCATGAACTGATGCCAGGTGTTTGGCGGCACATTAGGGATACGGAATGGGACCGTAGCCGTTCCAGTTAAGATACTGGGAATAACCCCCGGTCCAGTCCCAGCTGTTGTTCAGGAAGAGGATTGCATGTTGCCCCCTTTTCTTCATCTCCGCCAGCAGGAAGTCGAGGCCGTCGAGCAGGTCATCATTATATACGCCCGGCGAAACCATAAGGGCGGGTGTGACGCGGAAGGGCTCGCCGTCGGGCCCTTCGGCACCGACGAGCACACGCAGGTTATTAACCCCCATGCCGGCGAGCTGATCAAGCTCCCTCAGCAGCCGCTCCCTGTCTCCGTATTTGCCGGGACTGGCAATAATAGCACCGTACCAGTAATTGGCGCCAATAAAATAATAAGGTTTCCCGCTGACCTGAAAAATACCGTCAGCAACAGTAATAAAATCGTTTCCCGGGCTGCTTTTACAACCAGCCACCACAACCACAAGCAATAAACCCAAAAGTATCCGCTTCATTTTACGCTTTTTATGACCCATATCAAAAATACGCAATCACCATACCTGCTTTATAATACCATTCTTTTAAATCATGATACTTTAATGCCATGATTGATAACAATGCCAACCAGCAGGCAGGTTTGTGATACTATTTTAACTGTGATTTAGCCATTTCCCGCCCTTTGGAATGCCAGGCACATGCATCATCTTCATTATATGATATATACATCATTCGAAAAATGCAGCTCCGGGTATATGATTTATGCAGCTAATTTGTAGATTTGCCGGTAAATAATCATGAACACCTGTCATGCATGATTCCATTCTTCGGGAAATAACACCGCTGACACAGTCAGACTGTTTCACTTACTTCTACCGTGCCAAGTCGGAGTTTGACTTCCCCCTTCATTATCATGATGAGGTGGAGCTCAATTTCATAAAGAATGCCCGTGGCACCAAGCGCATTATCGGTGATCATGTTGAAGAGATAGGTGACATTGAGCTGGCACTGGTGGGGCCCGGAATGCCTCACGGATGGTTCGGCAGCGGTTTCAAAAAGAACCAGATTGAAGAGATAACCATACAATTTCACAAGGACTTTTTTGATGAGAAGTTCCTTCAGAAAAACCAGCTGAGCTTCATACGCAACATGCTCATGAGGTCACTCCGGGGCATACTCTTCTCCACGGAGACAACCCTGCGCCTCGAGCCCAGGATATACGGACTGGGGAAGAAGCAGGGCTTTGATTCTGTGCTTGAGCTGATGAGCATCATGCATGACCTGTCAATATCAAGGGATTTCCGGATACTGTCAGATTCAGGGTTCAGCGACACTGAGGTCTTTTCATACAACAGCCGGAGGATAGAGAAGGTAATGGAGTTTATTCACACCTCCTTTAACAAACAGATCAGTCTTGGTGATGCGGCAAAGATGGCCAGCATGACCAAATCGGCCTTCAGCCGTTTCTTCAAACTCAGGACTGGAATGACATTCATCGACTGCCTGACAGAGGTCAGGCTTGGCCATGCCTCGAGGATGCTGATTTCCACAACCAAGACAATTGCTGAAATAGCATATTCATGCGGCTTTAATAATATATCGAATTTCAACCGCATCTTCAGGAAGAAGAAAGGCTGCACGCCCCGTGAGCTGAGGGAGAGCTACGATCAGGGCACCAGGGTATTCATCTGATTTCGCGGGAATTCAGCTCTTAATTATCCGGCACACTGCCTGGCTGTCATCACCCGACAGTACGCACAGGTACACGCCTCCGGGAACAGGCGCTCCGCTGTCGTTGCATCCGTCCCATGACGGATAATAATATCCTTCCGTCTGAACCTCGCTGACCAGGCTCCGGATATTCCTTCCATCGATTGAAATTATGTCAAGAGAGACTTTCATCCGGGAGGGCAGATAATATGAAATTACCGTTCTGTGATCAAAAGGATTAGGATTAGCTTTCAGTTCCGTGAAAGGAGAATCCCTGACGTCACCGATACCCACGGTGCCGCTCTCTCTGACAACAGCTGTGTCGAGGTTGGTAATATGGATATTGTCAAACCACAGTACCTTACCGGAAGTCCCTGTATATTCGGTGGAGATTTCGAATCTGTCTATTCTCGACCAGTCGAACTTGCCCTCCTGGTTGTACCATGTGCCATCATCCCAGGAGCCTCGCTCGGTGAAGCTGCTCAGGGCGATATGCACATGATGCCAGCGGTTATCCCAGGCAGCAAAGCTCTCATCTATCGTAAAGCCCATCCTCCAGGGATGATCAGCAGCATCTGTCTTGGTATCCAGGAACCTTACATCAAATTTTATCCCGGCAGCATTTCCCCTCACCATGAAATCAAGGGCATACCCTTCGTTCTTCAATCTCGTGAGATCCCTTACAGGAGAGAATCCCAGTCCTATTGTATTGTACTGGCTGAAGCCCCTCCATTCTGTGCAGTAACTGTTATTGTTCGGTAAAAGGGCCGAGTAAAAATTCAGGGTACCCGTGCCGTAACTTACATTACTCAGTTGATTTCCGATGTAATCGCTGTACATTACAAATCCGGCAGAGTCAGGTTTTACGGTAAATACTGTCTGCGGCGGGACTGTAAAATCGAGCGCCTCAAGCAGCGGGACATTAAGATCATGATCAAAAAGCTCGTTCGACCCCTTGTTAAAGAGCCCGAATCCGCCCTGGTAATCCCATGTGGTCCACGAAATTCCTTTTTCTTCAAGATACTGTCTCACAACACTGTACCAGTAAACCCTGTCATCTGCCGGACTGTTGGGGATGAACACCCCCAGCTCGCCGCAGAACAACTTCACATTCCTTGCGTTTTTGAATGCCACGGCAATATCTATCAGTGACTTAACATAATCAACATTCCCCTGGACGGGATAATTGTTCATTGCAGATTCCATCCAGGTTCCGATAAAAGTTGGAGGTATGGATGGCATTTCAGCCGAATTATACGGGAAGGGTACTCCCGCCAGAGGAGCCATCGACGGCGTGTTCCATGTTGAACCCTGGTGGGTGAACATGAAGGGATCATAAAAGTGAAATGTATAGATCAGGTTCGGATCAGAATAGACCGGCAAATTCTGAAGCTCGGTGTAGGTATTGAAGTTCACCCCGCCAACCATAATGGCATGCTTCGTATCTACAGTGCGGATTGCATTTATCACATCGCCCTGAATTGTGCCCCACAGTGAAGCTGAGATACCGTGAGGTTCATTAAGCACCTCATAGATAATAAAATCCGTACGGTCCTTATAATGCTGCGCCATCTGCGTCCACACCTTGTTCAGGATATTGCCCACATCAGGACTTGTGTTTGAGTTTACATCAAAAGTGTGGTTATCAAGTATGAGGTAGAGTTCAAGGTCCTCAGCCCAGACGACAACTGAATCAAGGAAAGACAGGAAGAGGGGATCGAGTGTGTAAGAGGGACTGCCTGATGTCATGAAATGAAGATTGATCGGGAGGCGGATTACGTCGCATCCCAGGCTTTTAATATTGACAAGATCATGCTTCGTGTACTTCGTGAACTGTATCTGTCCCGGACCAGCCGCCTGGAACCATCCGGTGAGGTTCACACCGCGGCTGAAAGGTGTCTGTGATAACACCGTGCCGGAGTACAGCAGTAAAAACAGGGGCAAAAGGAAAAGCACTTTTCTCATCTGAACGTTTTGATTAACTGTTGCTCCTTACAACCTGAAATTATCTGACCCTGATAGCGGCAGTGGCATCTGTCAGTCCGTCGGATGATGCCGTCACACTGATATTGCCTGCTTCAGCTCCGGACTTCACTACCAGGAGGCACTTACCGTTAAATGCTTTCCTGTATTCAGCCTTAAAGGGTTCCATGCTTGTCTGGCTGCCGTTATCGACGCCGGCAATTGTGCCTGCGCCTCCGACACTGAATTTAATGAGGTTATCGGCTTTGGGAACAGGAATCCCCTCCTTGTCAACCACTGTTACGGTTATAAAGGAAAGGTCTGATCCGTCACCGCTGATCTCTGACCTGTCGGCTGAGAGAACGATGGCTGAAGGTTCACCGGCCGTCTTCACTTCCTCCCTCATGACCTCAGTACCATCCTTATAGCCCACTCCTGTAATTGTTCCGGGCTCATACTGGATCCTCCACACAAGATGCAGCTGATCTTCCGTTTTTTTCTGCCTGCCAAGCGAGTTGCCGTTAAGCAGCAGTTCCACCTCGTCGCAGCTGGTATAGGCCCATACATCGACCACCTGTCCCGGGGTCCAGTTCCAGTGAGGAAAAATGTGCAGCACCGGCTTGTCGGTCCATTCGCTCTGGTACATGTAATATGCATCTTTCGGGAAGCCTGCCAGGTCAATTATCCCGAAATATGAGCTTCGTGCCGGCCACCAGTAGGGTGTCGGTTCTCCGAGGTAATCGAAGCCTGTCCAGATGTACATGCCCGACAGGTAATCATATTTTTTTGTCAGCTTCCAGGCATCCTCGTGTGTCTCTCCCCAGGGTGCGGAGCAGTTGTCATAGGCGGAGCATGTCAGGTCAGGATTACCGTCTTTGAATGGTTGATCCCAGCGTGCGGGCCATCGTCTTATGATATCGGAAGGCATATCATAACTGCCCCTTGTAGCCAGAGCTGAGGTTGTCTCGGTACCAATATATTTTCCTCCCGGGAAAAGCTGCGGGAAGCGTGTCCAGAGGGTATCGCGGTAGTTATAACCTACCAGGTCAAGCGCCCCGGAAGCGATTATAGGGTTGTGAGGCATGGGGTCATTGCATGCCGATGTCACCGGCCTTGTGCTGTCAAGGGCTCGCACGATGCCGGCCAGCTCTTTTGCCATCGGTATGCCTGAGCCTGTTGTATCCCACTGCTCCATAATCTCATTACCTATGCTCCAGATAAAGACCGAAGGATGATTGCGGTCGCGCAGCACCATGTCCTCGAGGTCCCTCCTGTGCCACTCATCATAGTCAAGGCTGTAGTCAAAATCAGTCTTCTTTATTTTCCACATATCAAACGCTTCATCCATGACTATAAAACCCATACGGTCGCAAAGGTCGAGCAGCTCAGGTGCCGGTGGATTATGCGATGTGCGGATGCCGTTGCATCCCATCTCCTTCAGAATCTCAAGCTGCCTCTCAAGAGCGCGTGTGTTAACGGCTGCACCGAGGCATCCGAGATCGTGATGATTGCATACACCCAGTATCTTCAGCGGCTGACCGTTCAGGAAAAAGCCCTTTTCGCCGTCAAAGGCAAACGAGCGTATCCCGAACTCAGTCTCGTACCTGTCAGCTACCCTGTCTTCCGAGATGATCTCGGTCACGACACGATACATGGCCGGCTTATCAACGGTCCACAGGTCAGGATCCGTTATCCTTACCTCCTGATTGTAAACTCCAATGCTGTCTGAAAGGTTGATTCCTGTCTCCCTGGCTGTAGCCACTTTCTTTCCGGAAGGATTATATACAGCAGAGGTCAGAATGAGTCTAGCAGACTTGTTTGTGGTGTTACGTATTGTGGTGCTTATCTTCACTACGGCTAAATCGGCAGTCGCGACAGGGGTTGTAATGAAGGTGCCCCAGTGGTCGACAGCGATTTTCTTTGTGGTGACAAGCCACACATTCCTGTATATGCCTGATCCCGAATACCACCTTGAATTAGGCTGCTGTGAGTTGTCAACCTTTACTGCAATAACATTTTTTTCATCACCATAGACCAGGTAAGGCGTGAGATTGTACCTGAACGAGCTGTAACCGTAGGGTCTTTTGCCCAGGTAGTTACCGTTTATCCACACCTCGCTGTTGCGGTACACCCCGTCGAACTCGATATAGATGAGCTTACTTTTTTTTGCACGTTCGATACTGAACGTCTTCCTGTACCAGCCAATGCCTCCCGGGAGGGCTCCGCCGCCTGGGCTGGCGGGGTTTGATTCGCTGAATTCTCCCTCGATGCTCCAGTCGTGCGGCAGGTCAAGCAGCCGCCACCCGCTGTCGTCATAATCACCTTTCCATGAATCATCAGTTGCGGCCAGGGTAAACTTCCATCCGGTGTTGAAGCTGTCTCTTACGCGAGGGCTTTTCGTTGTACACGCCGTCAAACCTGCCATCACCAGGATGGCAACAGTAAATATTCCTTGAATTGCTGATCTGTATCTCATTGCTCCAGGGGGTTTGTTTTATTTCATTCCGAATTCAGAACGTATCCACTCCATCTTTGCATTATAAAAATCCTGCGGCAGTCCGTGGCCGGCCTGAGGATAGACAATATATTTCTTTTTGCAGGTAACATTATTGTATGCAGCAAAGTTAATATGCGGCGGGCAGGTCTGGTCCATCAGGCCGACGCCCATGAGAAGCGGTGCCCTGACCATTGGGGCGAGGTTCTTGATGTCAAAATAGCTCAGGGTGTAAAAAGCCTCATCCCATGAAAGCTTCTTCTGTACGTCGATAAGGTCGATAAACTCATTTGCGGGCCATACAGCCACCCTGAAGTAGTCGCGGAAGTCTGAGAGGAAGGGCACCTGCGGGGCGCAGACAGCTATCCTGTCATTATTCAGCGCGGCTGTGGCAAAGGTCAGGGCGCCGCCCTGGCTGGCTCCCTCAACGGCGATGCGTGTTACATCCACCTCGGGCCTCGAGCAGAGGAAGTCAACTCCCCTGACACAGTCCATATAAGCACCCCTGTAAATATACTTTTCCTTATCCTGAAGGTTATAGAGGATATAACCCGGGAAACCCGGGTCAACATCATCCTTGCTGTTTCCGTGACCGCGTATGTTGAGCCCGAAACCAATGAGATCTTCACCGTAATTCACATAAGAGGGAACGATTGTTGAGCTGTAACCCTGCACCTGCATCACAGCCGGATATCGTCCCGGTTTGACAGGCACCTGGTACCAGCCCCTTATGAGGGCGTTGCCCAGTGAGCGCATCTCCACAAGGTAAATATTATGCTTGTCAGTGCACAGGCTGTCAATCCTGATCATCTTAAACTGCGGATCAACAGTTTTCAGCTCGGCCTTCGCCTTCTGCCAGAATTCCAGAAAATCAGGCTGCGGGTCAGCAGGCGAGACTATCTTTTCAGGTTCGTATCCGAAGTTAAACAGGGACTCCTTGTTGCCCATCTTGCTCTCAACGGCGGCAGTGGCCGTATAGAAGCCCGGTTTAAGGTCTTTGACCCTGAAAGTAAACAATCCCGTACTGTTCTTTTTTACGGCTGCCTCAAGGTACTTCGTTGTGACGTCCTCACCCATGTCGGTGACGATTTTCAGGGAAAGCATTCCCCTGTAGGTCTTTTTGAACGCGCTCTTCAGCGAAACCGCGATCTCAATATCCTGTGAGCCTTTGAATATCATGTCAGGCTCAGTGAAAACCGGGCTCAGTTCAATAAGGTCAGGATTGCCCCTGTTTGTCAGTTCGACAGGTCCTCCGTAAAGGCCGCCGTCGCCCCCGGCATCATACACCCTGACCGCAATTGTGTTTTTCTTATCCCACTGCACCATCTCAGGCGGGATAAGATAAGCGCGGGGCGCATCATACGCACAAACATAATCGGGCGGAAGTGAGCCTGTTTTGCCGACCTGATGGCCGTTAAAATATGTGACGTCAGCATCATCAATCTTACCAAGCTTCAGCATCAGGCCATCATACTTGTAGGCATTCCTTTTCATCGAACGGGGGACAACGACCTTTACCCTGTACCAGGCATAACCGTCATAGCCCGCGTTCCCCTGCTTCTCCCACACTGTCAGTGGAGAGATGTTGTTCCACCAGTAATCGTTAAGTGCCGAATCGGCATATTCGGGCTTATCCCCGGTAAGAAATTTCCACTCTGCAGGGACTATGCTCTGTGAGCTGGCCGACAGGCTTATCATCACGACCGCCAGGGCCGAAAGGAACATCTTCTTCATAATCGAATCTGCTTAAATTACAGTTTAACGCTTATTTCTTCGCCCGTATAAGTGATGACTTTATCAGGGGTGCCGTTGAAATCAGGTGTGACGGTTTTTTCCTTTGATACCACCACCACGTTAAAGGTGCGCTCCTGAAGCATCCCTGAGAATTCCCCCATCCTGGCTCCTGCTGTCAGGGTGCGGTCGGCCTCGGAATAGACGAACGGGATAAGTGTGTAGGCTCCTTCCTCATAGTTGTTGTTGACACCTTCATCCTCATAGAGTGTGAATGTGCCGTCCATCCCTGTGAAAACAAAAAGGGTGATCGGATCCGCCGGCTTCTCTGATGTAAACTGCAGGTCAGGGCCAATGGGGAGTATTGCTCCCTCCCTGGCGAAAACAGGTATTGAGCTGTAGGGAGCGTCAGCGTTTATCACTTTTCCTCCGGTGAAGTACTTTCCTGTGCGCAGGTCATACCACCCGTACGGCCCCGGCAGGTAAACTTCACGGCTCCTGGCTTTGTATTCAGTGACAGGATTGATCAGCAGTGACGGGCCGAACATATACTGGTCGCCGATGTCATTCACTGCCGGATCGCCGGGGAAGTCCATCGCCAGGCCTCTCATGATCGTATAGTCATTCAGGTATGTCTGCCCGGCCAGCGAGTAGATATACGGCAGCAGCCTGTACCTCATCCTGTCAGTGGCAACCAATGCCTGGTAGGCCGGGTGATTATCAGGTGCCGTGTTGTAGATCTCCCGGTATGGGAACTCACCGTGTGACCTGAAGAGCGGAACGAAAGTGCCGAACTGGAACCAGCGTGTCATCATCTCACGCCATTCTTCGAGGTCAGCAGCTGAAGGTTTGTAATATCTGCTTTCAACCGAGAATCCGCCGATGTCCATCGTCCACCAGGGTATACCCGACATGCAGAAGTTGAGTCCGCATGTAATCTGTGCTTTCATATCATGCCAGCGTGATGCGATGTCACCGCTCCAGTTTGCGGCTGAGTAGCGCTGCAGTCCTGCGAAGGCGGAGCGTGTAAGGATAAATACCCGCTGACCGGGATCGGTGGCGCGCTGTCCCTCCCAGACACCCTGCGCATTCACAAGCGAAAAGGCATTGAAGACCTTGTCGGCCGGGCCCAGCGCTGTGGGGTTCATGAGAGCCTTGCGCTCAGCCATGGGCAGGTTCGAACATATATCCGGCTCGGTGGCATCAAGCCACCAGGCATCGATACCCTTGCTGTAAAGAGAAGTATTGATCTGGTCCCAGAATGCTTTGCGGGCATCATAATTGAATGCATCATAGAAAGTTGAGACATATCCTATCCAGTCTTTCTGCCCTTTTTCCACGTTCCTCTTATAAAGCCATCCCTGGCTGTTCATGGCTTCGTAGTTCTTTGTACCCACATAATACTTTGGCCACACGGAAATCATGATATTCGTATGGAGCTCGTTATGCAGCGTATTGATCATTGCATCAGGCTCAGGGAAACGGACAGAGTCGAACTGATGGTCGCCCCATTTGTCTATAGGCCAGTACTGCCAGTCAAGCACGATATTGTCAAGAGGGATCTCTCTTTTCCTGTATTCGCGTACAACGCCAAGCAGCTCCTCCTGGTTCGTGTAGCGCTGACGGCTCTGCCAGAAGCCCATGGCCCACTTCGGCATCATCGGCGCCTTCCCGGTCACGGTGCGGTAACCGCTGATGACATCATCCATGGTAGTGCCGCTGATGAAATAATAGTCTATCTGATCGGCCACTTCCGACCAGAATGATATCCTCCGCTGCTCTTCCTCATCAGCCGGTGTAAGGTATTTCAGGGTAATGAATAACTCACCGCCGTCCGGTATCCATTCAATCTTCATCGGATAGCGCCTGCCCTTCTCAAGGTCAAGGGTGAAAAAGTTGGACGAGGTGTTCCAGCACTGGCGCCAGCGGTCAAAGATCAGTTTTCCGTCTATCCACAGCTTAGCGTATCCTGCCGAAGTGAAATTGAACTTATGCACTCCTGAGGTATCAGATTCAAACGCACCTTCCCAGGTTACCTGTCCCTCGCCCAGTTTAAAGTTTTCGGGGAATTTCACAAGGTCAGGAATGAACTGGTAGTTTATCTCTGTTTCGTCACGGGTTGTAAAAATCTTTTTAGCGTTTCTCCTGTCTGCATACACTGCCGTTAGGCCTACTTCGGCCCCTTCGCGGTTGTAAAGCTTCAGGGCTGACAGCTCGGTCCAGTCACGCACATCTCCGAACTTCGTGCGTGAGTTGTTGTCCCAGAGGATCCCGTAATTGCGGTTTGAAACAATGAACGGGATGACAGCCATTGTGTTATACTGGAAGAGATCAGCGTCTTTCCCCTTGAGGTTCATGAACGATGTCTGGTTTGCACCGAGGCCGTAAAGCGCTTCATCACCGGGCAATTCAAACTGCTGTCTTACTGCAAGATACGCTTCGCCTCCGACAGTGACCGGACTGAATGTTTTTCCGCCTCCTGCCTGTTCTGCCAGGAATACTGATCCGTTATTATCGGTGAAGACCACTTCTCCGGTTGTGAGCGAGACCTCTGCACTGACCATTGAAGTGCTCAGGATTATGCTTCCGTCGCCTTTTTCAATTGTGAACTCAACAGTCCGTTCAGGCAACGGTAAGGCCATCAGGCTCTGTGTCTCCGGGAATTCTCCGGAAGGCACTGCCGTGACCCGTATGATCTTGTCAGTGACGACACTGAGTCTTATTGCCTGACCGGGATAAACAGCCTTGTCACTGAGAAGGACAACAATACCGTCATCAGTTCTTTCATACGATCCGTCGCTGCACGACTGGCAAAAGAGAGCCAGCATAATCATTGCCGTCATACCGGCCATCAGAGCAAAAATTCTTTTCATATCCAATATTATTTGATTATTATTTTTTTCGTCACAGAACGCTCCTTGCCCCTGAAACTTATCAGGTACGTTCCCGGAGTCAGGGGTGTAGTTAATTTCGTTTCAGAAGTATCTGCTCCATTCTCCTGGCTGAAGACTGTAGCGCCATTCAGATCCTGAATTTCAATCCTGCTTACAAACCCGGGGATGTTCCTTACTGTAAAGGAACCGTCAGAAGGATTGGGATAGATGCTGATCTCACTTTCTTCCGGTGTCACCCCGATTGAAGTGACCTCATTATTGATTGCAAGTGTTTTCGTACCCGGTTCAACCAGTACATATACGGCTGAAAGTGGTGGCAGCACGATCCTTATCTCCTCTGTTATAAGCGATGAGCCGGCTTTAATGCTCTCGTAGTCTGCGGGTCCGCCGGCGACAAGAGCAGGGCCCGTGCCATTGACGAACACCTTGCGCGAGAAATCCTGCCCCTCGGTCCCGGTGAGGGTATATGTATAAAACCTGTCTCCCACCTTGTAATCCTTAAGATTGAGACGGACCACCTTTTTCACCTTTGCCGTGTTGATCAGTGAGGCTCCTATCTGGCCTGAGCTGAATGCAGTTGGTATTACAACCACGGCTGTCGCTCCTGTCATGGATGAGTTCAGCAGGACGTCACCGGTATGTTTCCGCATGTAATACAAATGATAGAATGCGGGATGAGGCGTGTAATTTGGTATACCAAGCTCATTATAAGCGAACATGCCATGGTCATTTCCATTGTCATAGCCGTTTGCCAGGTCCCACCTTGTGGCAGCGCCGTATCCGGTCTTCATGGCCTCGCCTGTAACCAGCACAGCGTGCATTCCGTTGGCATGCGATACAGGCTGGTTTGAACCGACGGCAAAAATATTGTATTCTGTCAGGGCTACCGGCAGTTTTGGTTTTCCGGCTTTTGCCACCTCGTTCCAGACATTATCCTTATAAATGCCTGTATATGTGTATGAGTTAAGGACAGTTGTCACATCAGAATTTGTGTTGTACGGGGTGAAGTAACTGTGGACAACATAGAAATCAGCCTTGTCTCCGGCTACGGCAGCCACATCCTTATTCCATGTCGGAAAAGAAGATGAGTAGCCTTCATGCATCACCAGTCCGATCCTGATATCGGCTCCCACCTGTTGTGCTGCAGCCTTCATTGAATCGATAAATACCAGGCAATGCTGGGCATATAATGTCGGGCTGATATATTCCGGCTGACCGTCTTTGTTCAGGGTTCTGTCGATGCGATAGCCTGCCTCCCAGCTTCCGGAGACCTCGTTGCCTATCTCCCAGAATTTTGATCTTCCGTTATCATATCTCACCCAGTCGGCCGCCATGTGGGCAGCCTGGGCAACGGGATTGGCACTTGTGCCGTACCTGGCGTATCCGTAATTAACTGTAATCATGCCGGTGGCGTTCACTTTGCTGAGAATGCTGTAGAATGAATCTACATCCATAGTCCAGCTTTCGGGTCTGTCCCCGTACCATGGCCAGTTTGTGTTTGAGGGGTCATTAAGAAGAGAAGCCGGAACGTCTGTCGGAGGCTGATTTTTGTTCCTGTTCCAGAAGAAGACATCCGAGATGCTTCCTCCGGGACCCCTCAGCACACCTATATTACGGTCAGCGATATGCTTCATGAGCCCCTTGTTGTCAGACATCCAGCCGGTCCACAGGTTGGCATTGTCGCCAAAAAGATACCCGGGTATTTTAGTAAGGGTGTCACTGAAATCGACCGTGACGGCAACAGTGACCGGGTCAGTTGGCTGTGGCACGTCATTATACTGCGGGCTCGTGGTTGTCCTGGGCTGCCAGTCAGCAAGAAAAAAACCCTGGGGTGACTGGCAATACCCATCAGGAAGTATTATAAGCATTAACCCTGCAAAAATTAATCTTATTATTTTAATCATACCGCTTAAGTATCTAAATAAAGGAAGCCGGCCGATAGGTAAAGATAACTAATACTATCGACCGGCGACCTGGTTTAACTAACCACTATAACTTTTCAGGTGATCACTCAACAAAGATCAGGTCATCAAAATAGACTGTCTTTCCTGTGCTTCCGTTGATTATGATATTCAACCTGCCGAACTGTCCTGAACCTCCCACAAAATCAGAAAGCGGGATTTTAAAGTAAGTCCAGGCAGCTTTTGGCACGTCGACTATCTTCTCTCCTGTTGCAAAGCCGGACCACGGCGGGCTGTCAGGAACAATCCTGAGTGCCACTCCGGGTTCGCAGTAAGCCCAGAAGACAAGATAGGTTGCCTGATAATAATCCGTGAACCAGTGCCCGTCTGCCCAGGTGTCTGATCCAAGGAAGAGGCTGAGACCGCCGTCAGCATAGTCTACCTTCAGCGCTTTTGTACCTGTCTTAATAAATGAACTGGTCTCTCCCACCGAGCAACCCCAGCTCCAGGACTGAATGCCACCGTTAAACGCACCGGGACCCCAGGCATCAGCATACATTATAAATGTATTCGGAATGCAAATAAATTCCTGTGTCGTAGTAGTAAGTCCGGTAACATTTGTAACATCAAGTGTCGCCCTGACCGCATCGGTAGAAGGCATTGCAATAACCATCTCTTTCCTCGTCTGAGAGACTATTGTTGCTGCGTCAGAGGTGCCCGTGAGCTTAACCGACGTAACATCATTAAGGTTGTTACCCGTCAGTGTGATCTGAGTGCCGGCTTCAAAGTCATAGTTTGATGCCGAGGTTACAATCGGGTAGGCCAGAACATTGAATGGCACGTTAAGCACCCTGCCCTCACTGTTAATGAGGATTATATTCTGACTGCCGCCCACAGCATCAGCCGGCACCCGGAACAGGATAGATGTTGCAGTGTTCAGTGTCGGGTTCAGGTATGTATAAACTGAATCCTTTTCGAAGATCACGGCCTGCATATCACCCAGGCCGGTGCCTAATACTGTGACCATCTCATCTCCTTGTGCAGATGCAGGACTAACAGATGTCAGCACGGGGTTTCCCGGTTCAACCGAAGGACTCCCGTCACTGTCTTTCTGGCAGGAGCCTATTGCAAGCGCCAGTGCTATAATCAGTACAGGCAGCAATGCAATCCTATTATTTATCGTCTTTTTCATAATCAGATATATCTATTTGTCATAATAAGATACCGGAGGTTCAAGCAGCGCTGGATCCTGAAGCGATTCAGAAGCAGGTATCGGAAGGAACATCATTGACTCGGTGAAGTTAGTAACATAAACCGGAACGCTCCACACCGGGTTATTCCCCACTGTGCCCCTGTTCTGAGATTCAATGATTTCTTTGGCTTTTGCAAATCCCTGGCGCTGGATATCATACCAGTAATCGCCTTCGAATGCAAATTCAACACGACGCTCATGCATGATATCCTCGAGTGTAATAGATTCGAGTGGTACCAGTTCCGCACGTGCACGTACCCGGTTGATTGCCTCCAGTGCTGATGCATCAGTAGTTGAGGCAGCGGTTCCCAGCGTAGCCTCTGCATAAATCAGCAGCACATCAGCATAGCGCTGTACCATGAAGTTAATCCCGGTATTCATTCCAATCACCGGTTCTCCGCCGTAAGCTGAACCAGGTCCGACAACATATTTTGCGATGACTGCACGGGTTTGGTTGTAATAACCACCCTGATTTCCCGGTTGTATGGTATCAAACCTGTAACCGTTAGCCATGAAAGCATTGTAGGCAGCGTCATCAGGCTTGAATGATCCGTCATCCTGGGGCTTTTTCTGCGGTTTCCATTCAGGCTTGGTCCATCCATGCTCCATGACCGAACCGGCACGCCTCCGGTCACCTACTTCGAATTCAGCGAGAAGGTCAAGTGACGGCCTGTAGAGTTCCCACATTGAAGCCTGGTCGGTCTGAAGATTTGAAGGTCCGCGGTCAGGATTCATCTGGTTTCCTGAGCCCCATGGGTTACCAGTAGGCTGATGCTGGATAGCAAATATGGATTCTATGTTGTTGTTGTTGGCGCTCGAGTTGAACATGCCGGCATAATCAGGAAAAAGATCATAATATTCTGAGGTCATTACTTCCTGTGCCTTGATCTTGGCGTTGGCATAATCCTTTGTGTAGAGATAAAGCTTGGCCATCATCGCTTTTGCAGCCCATGTTGTCAGTCTGCCCGGGACATCCGACTCAGGCAGCCCTGCTTCGGCAAGCTGGAGCTCCTCAAGGGCAAACCTCAGCACATCTGCCTGATAATAACGCGGTATGTTGAAATCGCCTGTCAGGGCAATGGCTCCGGGATCTGTAATTATCGGAGCGTCGCCCCAGATACGGGCAATAATGAAATAAGCCGCTCCTCTCAGGTAATGACACTCTGCAATAGCAGGATCGAGAAATGAAGCATCGCCGCCGTCGGCCTTTTTCTGTTCCAGGGTAGTTATCAGGGCGCTTGTCCATCCGTTTACCTTGTAACATGATTTCCATGCATCCTGCAACCTTACCGAAGTGGCTGATATTGTGAATTGCTGAAACGGAGGGTCATCTGTTCCGCCTGACAGTTCATTGCCTGCCATCACTTCAGCTATTGCGTCCATTGCGCGCTCTTCATAGCCTGACCATGCCAGCCCTGAGTAGAGTGTGCTTGTGGCACCCCTTACCTGATCTGCAGTGTTGTAATAGTTGGCTACGGTAGCACCATCCAGTGAAGGTCGTTCAATGAATGACTTCTCACATGATGCAATTGTAACAGCCAGTATTACAAGTGCTAATATGTATTTTTGTTTCATGATTTATATTTTTTACATGTGATCATTAAAACGTGACATTTGCTCCAACCGAGTAAGTACGGGGGTTGGGATAATGTCCCATATCGACGTTCATCAGGGTGATCTGGTTGTTATAGACACCTACTTCAGGGTCATAACCGCTGTATCCGCTGAATGTATAGAGATTCTGTGCAGAGACCCAGACCCGGAGGTTACTGATATAAGCTTTGCTTGATATTCTCGAGGGGAGAGTGTAACCCAGGGTAAGGTTCTGAATACGCATGTAGGAACCATTTTCAACATAACGGTCTGACATGGCAGTATTGTTTGTATTGGTGTTTGTGAACCTTGGCAGGGCACCGTCTGTGTTCTCGGCAGTGTACCTGTCCACAACATCGACGGACTGGTTATATGTGGGGGAGTTCATCCTTTCAAGCTGCCATTTCATGAAGTTGTAGATCTCTGCTCCCACGCTTCCCTGGAGGAACAGTGAAATGTCAAAGCTCTTCACCTGGAAGTTGTTCGTCAGGCCGAACGTGAAATCGGGAATGGGGCTCCCGATAAAGGTCAGGTCTTTAGAATCTATAACATCATCTTTATAGACGTCCTTGAACCTGATATCTCCTAACCAAGTCTGGTTTTCTGCAACTGCGTAACCAAACTGCGGCAGGGAGTTATCCAGGTCTTCCTGGGTTCTGAACAGTCCGTCAGTCTTTAGTCCCCAGAATGAGCCGACCGGGTAACCCGGAACAGTATGGGTTATAGTGTACCAGTCATAGTAAACCTTCCCTTCAATTGAAGACTGCTCATTAATCAGGCTAACCAGTTCGTTTTTGTAAGACGAAAAGATCAATGTCGTGGTCCATGTGAAATCACTCTTGACGATGTTCCTGCTGGTGATATTGAGGTCAACACCAGTATTTGTCATCTCACCCACATTGCCTATCGGCGCCTTAAGGTCATTCCAGGCGGATCCTATGCCAAGCAGGCTGGGTCCTGTACTGAAAAGAAGCATGTCTGAAGTAATCTTTTTATACACGTCAACGGACATATCGATTCTTCCCTTCAGGAAGCCAAGATCAACCCCGGCGTTATAAGTAATAACCGACTCCCAGCCCAGGTCAGGGTTCGGTATCCCTGCCAGGAAGTTGGTTGTGGCAGAACCCACTGTGCCAAAGCCCACCGGTCCGGGCCAGAAGTTAACGTTTGCCGAATAGGGCGGATTGGGAGCGCCGCCGGGCAGGTTCTGATTGCCGACAGCACCAAAGCCAATTCTGACCTTCATATAATTGACAACATCAAGCATGCCGGCTGCAAAGCTCTCGTTTGAAACAGTCCATCCGACGGAACCGCCAGGGAAATAACCCCATTTATTGTTGGTTCCAAAGTTTGCCGAGCCGTCAGCCCTGAAGCTGGCCGAAACTGAATAGCGGTTGCCAAAGGTATAATTTCCTCTTATGAAGTAAGATTCCATTGCCCACTCGCCTTTGCCTCCGCCAAGTTCCCATGTTGTTTTATCGGTACTGCCTGCATTAAGATCGAGGATATTATTCTGGAGATCATACTTTTTACCCCACTCCTGCTGCCAGTAAGAATACTGGGCTTCATGACCTCCGGTGAGATTGATATTATGTTTCCCGAAATCCCTTGTGTAATTCAGGTAATTGCGGAGGGCCCAATAATAACTGTCAGATCTCTGGTCATATAACTGGGCCTGAAGTGAACGGGTACCTATGTTAGCTGCATATTGAAAGGCAATATTTTTGCTTAAACCAATACTATACGAGAACTCATTCCGGAACGTCATCCCCTTAAACAGGGTCAGATCGGCATAAAGGTTACCGAAGATACTCGATCTGTCGGATGTATTGCCACGGTTGCTGCTTGTTGCAACAGGGTTATCCTGCGTATATGTATAACCGCCGACACTTGTGTTGCCTGCCCAGGTTCCGTCGATATTCTTGACAGGTACCAGCGGGTTCTGCAATGCTGCCCACCAGATTGTGCTTTCTGCGGCATCTGCCAGGGTTACGTTCTGGGTGCTTTTGTTGATATTTGAACTGATCCCTACTTTCAACCAGTCTTTTACCTGATCATCGATATTAAAGCGCGTTGAATATCGCTTGAAGTCCGAGCCTATCAGAATTCCTGTCTGTGTGAAAAGGCCTACCGAGATGTAGTAATTTACTTTATCCTTGCCGCCTGAAAAACTCAGCTGATTATCCATCATGGCTCCGGGCCTGAAGATGGCTTCCTGCCAGTCTGTGCCAGGGCCCAGAATAGAAGGATCGGCAAATTCTTCCGTCAGGTCCCAGCCAAGCTCTGTGTTAACTGCGTTCTGGTATTCTGCAAATTGCGACAGATCCATTACATCAAGCTTCTTTGTGATGTTTTGCTGGCCGTAAGAAAAATCATAGGTGAGCTTCCCCTGCCCCGCCTTACCTTTTTTAGTTGTAATGATAATAACACCGTTGGCGGCCTGCGACCCGTAAATTGCCTGGGCCGAAGCGTCCTTAAGAACGTCCATTGATTCAATATCATTCGGGTTCAGCGTGGCCAGGAAGCTGTTAGCTGTCTGTCCGTTTGACCCGCCCAGGTTATCGTAACCTTTGTTCTCAACAGTATTATCCACGAATGGTACGCCGTCAATAACAATCAGCGGGTCATTGCTGTTAATGGACGTAATTCCCCTCACACGCAGGGAAACACCTCCGCCGGGCTGCCCGCTGTTGTACGTTGTGGTCAATCCCGCAACTTTACCCTGCAGCGCCTGGTCAGCGCCGGTGACTGTGAGGTTCTTGATTTCCTCATTGGACACGGAGGAGATTGCAGATGTCAGTTCTGACCTCTTGGCGGTTCCATAACCGATCACAACGACTTCATTCAGCATCGACTGTGTTGTCACCATTGTGATTCTGATAGGAACACCGGGAGTTATTGTTACTTCCCGGGGTTCCATTCCTATGAAGGAAACCTCGAGGACATTCATACCTTCCGGGACCTGAATGGCAAATGACCCGTCAGCACCGGAGTTTGTCCCAATTGTCGTGCCTTTCACTATTATTGTAGCTCCGGGCAGAGCAGCGTTGCTTTCATCAAACACGGTCCCCGTGATTGTTCTCGTCTGTTGCGCATAAAGCGCAGCAGATGACGCAACAACTGCAAGACAAATCAGAAAAAATAGTTTGAAGAGTTTGTTTTGCATAGCTGTACAGTTTTAGGTTTTTAAAGGTAATCGTTCTTCATAGGGTTACACTGATACTATTTTGCCTCTTTATTATAATAATTTGCTTAGTCCTTGCAGGAATTAAGTCTGAATTACAACTGTTCGTGTACTTTATACACAAAGCAGGTTTGCAAATGTGACAGTCATTCCTTCACGATCCTTATTGGGTTTCCGTCATTCTGTTAATAAAATCCTACACATATTTACATGATATAATGCATGGATTTCCGGAACAATTTTGAAAACTCATCCTGACTCCTTTTTAAAACTCCTGTTGATTCTGCTGTTTTTTTACAATATCTTTGAAAATGATATATCTTACACTAAGTCATTTTATCATTTACAAGGTATAATAAAATGATATCGCACAAGATTGTCCCAAACATTTCGGTCGACTGTGTTGTGTTTGGTTTTGACTTCCAGAAACTAAATGTACTCCTTGTTGAACGTCAGTTAAAAGATAAAAAAACAGGTAAGCTGCTGATCAATGATCATACTCTGACTGGTTACCATATTTTTGATGATGAGGATCTTGACAGCGCTGCCGGCAGGATTTTAAAAGGGCTCACAGGACTTGACAACATCTTCCTTGAGCAGTTCGGGGCGTACGGACAGCTTAACAGGGTGTCTGCCGCGAAAGATGTCATGTGGCTGAAATATATCAACCAGGGCTTTGCAGACAGGGTGGTCACCGTCGGTTACCTGGCCCTTATTGACAACACCAAGGTCACTCTTCAGCTTGCTGACCGGAATGTGCAATGGTTCCCTGTAACCATAATCAAAGACATGGAGATGGCTTTTGACCATAAATTCCTTTTTCTGCAGGCCCTCGAGGCCCTTCAGAAAAAGGTCAAGGTTGAACCTATCGCCTTTGAGCTTCTGCCTGACTATTTTACCCTGTCCCAGCTCCAGAAACTTTATGAAGCGCTTCTCGGAACCTCATTCGACAAACGTAATTTCAGGAAAAAAGTAGCCCAGATGCATTATGTAATCCCGCTGAAGAAAAAGCAGCAGGGCGTTGCGCACAAACCTGCACAGTTCTATCTGTTCAGCCGTGAAGTGTACGAGAAGACAAGAAAAGGACGTATCTCATTCATTATCTGAAACCCCTAACTAACCAACAGGAACATGAATTTGAACATTATTGACCTTGGCATAGTTGTTCTTTACCTGGTCGCGACAATTTTTATCGGTAACTGGGTATCAAAAAGAGCGTCGAAGAACATCCAGTCCTATTTTCTCGGAGGCAACAGCCTCCCATGGTATTTCCTGGGGATATCAAATGCCTCCGGCATGTTCGATATTGCAGGAACCATGCTCCTTGTTTACTGGCTGGCCGTCTACGGGCTGAAGAGCCTGTGGCTGCCATGGATGTGGCCGGTCTTCAACCAGATATTCCTGATGGTCTTTCTCTCGGCCTGGCTTCGCCGTTCCAACGTCATGACCGGGGCCGAGTGGATCAAGACACGTTTCGGTGACGGCAGGGCTGCAACTCTCTCTCATATAATAGTTGTCGTCTTTGCCCTGGTAAGCGTGATCGGGTTTCTCTCCTACGGCTTCAAGGGTGTGGGCAAGTTTGTTGCTGCATTCCTTCCCCCCATCGTTTCCAACCCGGAATACCTTCTGGCGCACCCTCAGATAAACGTCAACCTCTACGCCCTGATTCTGATGGCCATCACAACCTTTTACGTTGTCAAGGGTGGTATGTTCAGCGTTGTGATCACCGAAGTGATACAGTATGTCATTCTTACAATTGCTTCAGTAGCCGTGGGCATTATCGCCATCAGGCAGATCTCACCGGAAGCTCTTAACGCGGTCATCCCGGAAGGATGGAAAAGCCTGTGGTTCGGACACACGACGGGGCTCGACTGGAACAATATCTCCGCGGCCGCGTCACCCAAGCTGCATTCGTTCAATGAATGGATCAAAGGTGACGGCTATGAACTCTTCGGGCTTTTCTTTGTCATGATGCTCTTCAAGGGCATCTTTGTAGCTGCAGCCGGACCTGCTCCCAACTATGACATGCAGCGCGTACTTGCCACAAAAAGCCCCAAGGAAGCGTCAAAGATGAGCTCGCTGGTCAATGTGGTGCTTAATCCTGCCCGTTATTTTATGGTTGCCGGCCTCACCATACTCGCCCTGGTGCACTTTGACACCCTTTATAAAGGATCTCTGACCAATCCCGACTTCGAGAGCATACTGCCGGAAGTGCTTGCCACTTACGTTCCAGTAGGTCTGCTGGGGCTGCTGCTTGCCGGTCTGATAGCAGCCTTCATGAGCAACTTTGCAGCTACAGTGAATGCCGCGCCGGCCTACCTTGTCAATGACATTTATAAACGTTACATCAATCCCAACGCCAGCGAAAAGACCTATGTCAGGATGAGCTATGCCGCCTCGCTCCTGATAGTGATCACAGGCATCATCGTCGGCTTCATGGTGACATCCATTAACGATGTGGTGCTGTGGATCACAGCAGCCCTCTGGGGAGGGTACACCGCACCCAACGTACTGAAATGGTACTGGTGGAGGTTTAACGGGTACGGTTACTTCTGGGGTATGCTGTCTGGCATCGTCGCAGCTCTCATCCTGCCTGCGCTTAACCTTGATATACTGCAGAACTGGCCGCTGACGGAAAACTTCAGCATGAATGCTTTCCCGGTTATTTTCCTCATATCCATAATCGGCAGCGTACTTGGATCGCTGCTGACGGAGCGGGAAAGTGACGAGACCCTGAAAAAATTCTACAGGCAGGTTCGCCCATGGGGTTTCTGGAAACCGGTACACAAAATGATACTGGCAGAAGACCCGTCTTTCATGGGGAACAGGGATTTCTGGAGGGATATGTTCAATGTTGCTGTCGGTATTGTCTGGCAGATATCGCTGATGGCCTTCCCTGTGTTCCTCATCATACGTGAGTGGAATGCGTTCTATATCGCAACCGGGATAATGATATTGACCAGCATCATCCTGAAATTTACCTGGTGGAATAAACTTAAAGACTGATTAAGAGGAGACCTGACAATGAAGTTCGGACATTTTGATGACGACAATAAAGAGTACGTCATCACCCGGTACAAGACACCTTACCCGTGGATCAATTATCTCGGCAACAAGGATTTCTTCTCAATTATCTCCAACACGGCAGGCGGTTACAGCTTCTATAAGGATGCCCGTCTCCGCAGGCTGACACGCTACAGGTACAATAACGTGCCGCTTGATGACGGAGGCAAGTACTTCTATATCAACGACAACGGATCAGTATGGTCTCCGGGGTGGAAACCTGTCAGGGCTGATGTTGAAAATTACTCTTGCCGTCACGGAATGGGTTACACGGTCATAGGCTCCGAGAAAGACAATCTCAGGGCAGAAATGCTCTTCTTCGTGCCTGTGGGGGACACATGCGAGGTGCAGCGTGTTTCCCTTCGCAATACCGGGAAGCTTCCAAAGCGTTTCCGCCTCTTTTCATTTGTCGAGTGGTGCTTCTGGAATGCTCATGATGACATGACAAATTTCCAGCGCAATTTCTCGACAGGCGAGGTGGAGGTTGAAAAAGGGGTTATTTATCACAAAACGGAATACCGCGAACGGCGTAACCATTATGCCTTCTATTCCGCCAATGCACCGGTTGCCGGCTTCGATACGGACAGGGAAGCTTTCCTTGGCATCTATAACGGATTTGATCACCCTGATGCAGTTTTCTCCGGCCATCCCGGCAATTCTGTCGCACACGGATGGTCACCGGTGGCATCACACTGCATTGAGGTGGACCTGGAGCCCGGCGAAGAAAAGAACCTCATCTTCGTTCTTGGCTATGTTGAGAATCCCGAGAATGAGAAGTTCATTGCCCCGAAGGTGATAAACAAGGAGAGGGCCAGGGCGATGATTGCGAGGTATGATACCAATGCCAAAGTGGAAAAGGCATTTGGAGAATTAAAGGACTACTGGGAGAAACAGCTCTCGGTCATAACCCTTGATCATCCTGACCCGCGCCTGTCACGGATGGTCAATATATGGAACCCGTACCAGTGCATGGTCACCTATAACATGTCGCGCAGCGCTTCATACTTTGAGTCCGGCATCGGGCGCGGTATGGGTTTCCGTGACAGCAACCAGGATCTTGTGGGATATGTGCAGATGATAGCTCCGCAGTCAAGGGAAAGAATCATCGATATTGCTTCCACGCAGCTTGATGACGGCAGCGCCTATCACCAGTACCAGCCGCTGACAAAAAGAGGCAATGCCGAGGTCGGCGGAAACTTCAACGATGACCCCCTGTGGCTCATCTTCGGTGTGGCAGCGTATATCAAGGAGACGGGTGACTGGTCGCTGCTAAATGAAAAGGTTCCATTTAACAATAACCCGGAAAACGCCGCCAGCCTTTTCGAGCACCTGAAGCGCTCATTCTGGCACGTTGTCAATCACCTCGGGCCTCACCGGCTGCCGCTGATTGGAAGGGCCGACTGGAACGACTGCCTGAACCTGAACTGCTTTTCGTCGAACCCCGATGAGAGCTTCCAGACAACGGAGAACCAGAAGGGCGGCGTGGCTGAGTCAGTGTTCATCGCCGCGATGTTCGTGCTCTACGGAGGTGACTTCGTGAAGATGGCACTGCAGCGCGGAGAGAAAGCCCTGGCTGATGAGGCGCAGAAACATATCGACGATATGAAACTGGCTGTAAAAAAGCACGGATGGGACGGCGACTGGTTTCTGCGTGCCTATGATTATTATGGAAATAAAGTAGGCAGCAAGGAGAACGAGGAAGGCAGGATCTTCATTGAGACCCAGGGAATGTGCATAATGGCCGGCATTGGACTGGAGGATGACAAGGCTCTTGACGCCCTTGCTTCCGTAAGCAAATACCTGGCCTGTGACTACGGTATAGTACTTAACAACCCGGCATTCACAAAGTATTACCTTAACCTTGGCGAGATCTCAAGCTACCCCGAGGGATACAAGGAGAACGCCGGGGTCTTCTGCCACAATAACCCGTGGATCATCATCGCCGAGACACTCACCGGCAACGGCCGGAGGGCCTTTGACTATTACAGCCGCATCACCCCTTCATACCTTGAGGAGATAAGCGAGCTGCACAAGACTGAACCGTATGTCTATGCCCAGATGATAGCCGGCAAGGATGCCTTCACCCCCGGTGAGGCAAAGAACAGCTGGCTTACAGGGACAGCTTCATGGTGCATGTACACAGTGACGCAGTACATTCTGGGTGTGCGGCCTGACTACGACGGGCTGGTGATAGACCCATGCATACCTCCCGAGTGGAACGGATTTACGGTGACCCGCAGGTTCCGGGGAGCCACATATCATATCGAGTTTCTGAACCCGGTGCACAGGTCAAAAGGTGCATGGGAGATCACTGTCGACGGAAACAAGCTGGAAACCAACATAGTTCCTGTATTTCCCGAGGGCACAGAACATACTGTTAAAGTAATTATCTGATAAAAATGAAAGTTATATCAAGAATTTTAGTGCTTGCAGCTATCGGAGCTGCCGTTATTGTTTCAGGCTGCAAAATTGCCGGACAGAAAAACGCCGGATCAGGAACAACAGACACAACGGGAGTGATACTGGTTAACCAGATCGGATACTATCCTGATGCGCAGAAGGTGGCTCTGATACGCAGCGCTGCTGAAAAATTTGAAGTGATTGATGCAATGACGGGGAAGAGCGTTTTTAAAGGCATCACGGGAGAACCGCAGTACTGGTCGTTCTCGGGTGACACTGTCCGTGCTGCAGATTTTTCTGCCCTCAGCAAACCGGGCACATACAGGCTGTGTCTGGATGAATCAACTTTGTGTTCAGCCTTGTTTCTGATAGGTGACAGTATATACACTGACATCACGAAAGCCGCGGTGAAGGCATTCTATTTCAACAGGTCCGGATATGAGATCACCGGTGAATACGGTTCAAAATGGGCACGCCCGGCAGGGCACCCCGACACTGCCGTAATTGTGCATGAATCAGCTGCCTCGGAGACAAGGCCGGCAGGAACTTTAATCTCAAGTCCGGGCGGCTGGTACGATGCCGGTGACTATAATAAATATATCGTCAACAGCAGTATAACCAATTATACCCTGTTGCTCTTCTACCAACTATACCCTGATTACTGCAGATCGCTGAATATCAATATCCCCGAAAGCGGCAATGCAATCGCCGATGTTGTTGACGAGCTGCTCTATAATCTCAGGTGGATGCTCACCATGCAGGATCCTGCCGACGGCGGCGTATATCATAAACTGACAAACAAGGACTTTGGCGGATTTGAAATGCCGGATAAAGCTGTCACACCAAGATACGTAGTTCAGAAAAGTACCCAGGCAACCCTTGATTTTGCTGCTGTGATGGCAATGGCGTCGAGGGTGTTTGCCGGCGATCCTGACCAGGAACTTAAAGATCTTTCCGTTGTCTGCCGTGAGGCAGCCGGGAAAGCGATGAAGTGGGCCGCAAAAAACCCCGATATTCTGTACATACAACCTCGTGATATTACGACGGGACAGTACGGTGACACGCATATCACTGACGACCTTTTCTGGGCCACTGCAGAAATGGCCCTTACAGAGGACCGGCCCGGTGATCTGCCTCTTACGCAGATAAGTGGTATCACAGCCAACACCCCGACCTGGAATGAGAATCAGATGCTCGGGATTATTTCCCTTGCTCTTTCGGACAGGGAGAATTTCAGGGACCAAAGCAAGGCTGCTGCGGATGTTCTGATACCGTTTGCCGATGAACTGGTTGCCAAATCAGAAACATCGCCATACCGCGTAAGCCTCGATTTCTTCAATTGGGGAAGCAATTCCGATGTTGCCAACCAGGCGCTTATAAAGCTGATAGCTTTGAAAAAGACAGGCGATAAGAAATATATTCCCTCCATCCAGGGTGATGTCGACTGGCTCCTTGGAAGGAACCCAACGGGATACTGTTTTGTGACAGGATTCGGAACTCTCTCTCCGATGAATATTCATCACCGTCCCTCCGGCGCCGACGGTGTGGCGGAACCAGTGCCGGGGTTTCTTGTCGGGGGACCGAACACCTCTGTCATGAATGATTGTGATCCGCTTGTCAGCCGTTCAAAATTCCCTGCCGCTTCATATACCGATTCCGAGTGCAGCTATTCTACGAACGAAATCTGCATCAACTGGAATGCGCCGCTGTTCTTCGTGATGGGATGGCTGGATTCCATGCAGGATTGATTGATCACTAAATTTTACGACATAATACGAATGGATATGGTAGAGACAGGTCTCAGACCTGCCTCTACCGTACCGTCAACAGATTATGTTTATTTTTCGGGTTTCAGGTAGTCGTTCAATGCCGCTACATATTCGGCAAATTTCTTCCTGCCCAGGTCAGTGATGCTGCACATGGTCCGGGGATAACTCTCCCCGAAGCTTTTGCTGACTGAGATGTACCCAGCCTCATTCAACTTGCCTATCTGGATACTGAGGTTGCCTGCCGTGGCCTCGGTCTTTTCGCGCAGATAGGTAAAATCCGCACTGTCAACACTTACAAGCACTGACATTATCGCCAGCCTTAGCTGTGAATGAAGCAGGGGATCAAGCTCCCTAAAGGGTTTCATGGCTGCCCTTTTTTCTGAGTAAGTAACCCGGGATAAGATAACCTGTTATCGTTGCTACCGGCATCGCCAGCCCGGAGACGACAGGGCCGCCAAAATGAGCTGCCAGTGCAAAGATCCAGAATGAGATACCGCCCCAGATCAGCGGCCTGAACTTAAGGACCACACCTGAAAGAAAAGTCGGGATGGCAGCAAGTAAAATTATGTATGGCGCAAAGCTCTCCATATTGTTTGAATGAATAACAAAAAGAACCAGGGAAGCGAAGAGAAAAGCCATCCACACCCACAGATATATCCCCTCGGCGTAGGTGTGTAAAGAGGCTTTTCTGCCCTTTGTAAAACCGTAAATCATTGAGACAAAAATTCCCGGTATCACAAAAAACCAGACGTACCAGGGACTGGCGAAATCGGTGAATTTCCAGAGCAAAAACTCTGAAAGACTGGAAGCAAAGATCAGCCAGCCCCAGAAAAGCAGGTGAAAACTGCTCTGTATGACATTGACCCTTGTCTTGTTGATCATCGCTGTTATGACCTTCAGACTTTCCTCCCCGGTCATTAATTTTTCTTCATTTTCCATGGCTTTTACTAATTTTACGTTAAGTGATTATTAAAATTATTCGTTACAAATATAAACTAGTTTACAATATAAACCAAATATTTTACGACATTTTTTTACTGATGTGTTGCTTCTGCCGCAACTGCTTATCATAAAGGTGATTACAAAATAAATAAAATAACAGAATGGGACTGATCAGGATTGAGGATATGGAATTTTATGCATTTCACGGGCATTACCGCGAAGAGCAGATAGTCGGAAACCACTTCATGGTGGATGTTTCAATTGAAACGGATACTGACAGGGCAGGACAGAGCGATGAACTTCGTGACACCCTGAATTACCAGAAGGCATACCTTGTGGTAAAGAGAGAAATGGAGATAACATCAAAACTGCTGGAACACATTGCAACAAGGATCCTTGATGCCCTCTATAATGAATTAACCGGCATAAGGAAAGCAACTGTCAGGGTTTCAAAACTTAATCCTGTAATGGGTGGCAGGATTGGCAGGGTCAGTGTGGAACTGACGAGGTAACCCCTCTTCTCCCAAAATTACTGCATATCTGCTCCACATCCCCTTTTTCCTTCTATTTTTGTACTTTCCTATTTTTCCAAGAAGATGAAAGAGTCAGAAGAGATTTTAAAGCCTGAATCACAACACTTTATTGAACAAGCCATTGAGAAGGACCTGAGCGAGGGAAAAAATGGAGGACGAGTACACACGCGTTTCCCGCCCGAGCCGAACGGTTATCTGCATATCGGTCATGCAAAGGCAATCTGTCTCGATTTCGGCATGGCTGAGAAATACGGCGGCAAATGCAATCTTCGCTTTGATGACACCAATCCTACAAAAGAAGATGTTGAATATGTCGACTCAATAAAAGAGGACATCCAATGGCTTGGCTTTACCTGGGAGGACCGCGAGTTTTATGCTTCTGACTATTTTGGCAAGCTGTGGGATTTTGCCGTCACTCTCATAAAACGGGGACTGGCATATGTTGATGATCAGAGCGCTGAGACCATCTCCGGACAGAAGGGCACAACAACACATCCCGGTGTCAGCAGTCCGTTCCGTGACCGGACCGTAGAGGAAAACCTCGATCTTTTTTTCCGCATGAACGACGGCGAGTTCGGAGAGGGCAGCCGTGTACTGAGAGCAAAGATCGATATGGCTTCTCCAAACATGCACATGCGTGACCCCATCCTCTACCGCATTCTTTATACGCCACATCACCGTACCGGAACGAAATGGAAAGTATATCCCATGTACGATTTCGCGCACGGTCAGAGCGATTATTTTGAGGGTATAACCCACTCGCTCTGCACACTGGAGTTCGAAGTGCACAGGCCGCTGTACGACTGGTTCGTTGACCAGCTGATGGACAGTGACTACCGTCCGCGACAGATTGAGTTCAACCGCCTTAACCTCACCTACACCGTCATGAGCAAGCGCAAGCTGCTTGAGCTCGTGAAGGATGGCGTTGTAAGAGGATGGGATGACCCGCGCATGCCCACACTGTGCGGACTGCGCCGCAGAGGTTACACACCCGAATCCGTCAGGCGCTTTGTCGACCTGATCGGCTACACAAAGGTGGAAGCCATCAACGATGTATCACTGCTTGAATATGCCATCCGCGAAGACCTGAATAAACGTGCACCCCGGGTCTTCGGGGTGCTTAAGCCGCTGAAGGTGATAATCACCAATTATCCGGAAGGGTCTTCGGAGCAGATGGAGATACTCAATAATCCCGAGGACGAAAGCCAGGGTACCCGTCTGGTGCCCTTCAGCCGGGAGATCTACATTGAACAGGAAGACTTCATGGAGACTCCTCCGCACAAGTTTTTCCGTCTTACACCCGGGCAGGAAGTAAGGCTTAAGGGAGCATATATAATCAGGTGTCAGGGCCTTAAAAAGAACGAATCCGGTGAAGTAACGGAGGTTTACTGCACCTATGATCCTGAAACGCTCAGCGGTGGTCCGCTGGCAGAGCGAAAGGTCAAGGGCACGCTGCACTGGGTCTCGGCTGAACATGCAATTGACGCCGAGATAAGGCTGTACGACAGGCTCTTCAACGATGAGGATCCCTCAGGACATAAGGATAAGGATGCAAGGGAGTTCCTTAATCCCGACTCACTGACAACACTCACCGGATGCAAGGTTGAGCCATCGCTTGTATCAGCCGTACCTCTTGAAAAATTCCAGTTCCAGAGGATAGGGTATTTCTGCGTCGACTATGACAGTAAACCAGGCAGCCTGGTATTCAACCGCACCGTCAGCCTGAAGGACACCTGGGCCAAACTAAACAAGTAGCTCAACCCACTATTGCCTATTGCCTACTGCCTATTGCCTGGTTTTTTGGCATATTTTTTGCTTCATTACCAGGTAATTGCTTTGTTTTCTTTCACAACTTAAACCGAAGAAACATGAAAACCATGATCAGATCATTTGTTTTGATCCTGCTTGCTGTTTTTACATTTTCTTCCTGTGAAAAGAACTCCGACAACACAAGCAAGGGTACTGCTAAATTTTCAATCGCTTCGATTGATGAATCCATCCAGGCTAAATCCGCCGGCGCATCCGATGACAGCGCACTGGTTTCGTACCATGTGATGGTATCCGTGGAAGACACGGATGGCAATCCTGTGCTCACTGATGAACTAATTCCCGTATATATATTCGGGACCGGCTTCATAAGCGAGGAGGTGGAGATGGTTTCGGGTGACTACGTTCTCACGAAGTTTATGGTAATTAATCCTGCCGGCGAGGTGATTCTTGCCACGCCGGTTGAAGGTTCTCCGCTGGCCTATCTGGTGGATGATCCTCTGCCGATCAGCTTCACCATCGCTGGCGGCACCTCAACCATGATCGCTCCCGAGTTGCTCCCGGTGGGCAACTATGAACCCGGTGATTTCGGGTACATCAGTTTCGGCGGTCAGATAATCAAGCCTCTCGGTTTCTTTGTCATGGCAATACTGGACAATCCGCTCAGTATGTCTCCGGCGATTATGCCTACAACTGCTGACCTGACTGTTTATGCCTATAACAACTGGCACTACACCTTCAAGCTTGCGGCAGAGGTCAATCGTCTTATTATCAGAGGCGGATCTGATGTCTATAGCTTCCTGCTTGAGAAAGAAGGGTATCAGCCTCAGTACTTTACTTTCACTGCAAGGGAGCTGGCAGCCACCACAAAGGAAAATCCCCTTATACTGAAGATCCCGTATGACAGCGGCGGATGGAAGGTCCTGACACTGCAGCCGGGCCCTGATGCAGGTAAAGATGCAATGATATCAAATCTTGAACCTGACAAAAACTTCGGCAGCCACAAGTCTTTTGAAGCAACCTTTATTACCGAACCGGTGCTGACAGTGATGCGTTCGAACAACAGCCTGATCTGGTTTGATCTGAATGCCCTTCCAAAGTCTGCAATAATTAAAAAAGTCACCCTGCGTCTCATTTATGACCTGCCGCTTGTGTGGGACAGCACAGTTGTCTATCCGGGCAACAACGGAGGAATTGAATGGAGCGGAGGCGTACTGCAGCAGATCATTGAGCCATGGGAAGAAGATAAGGTCACATGGAATAATCAGCCAAAGACAATTGAGATAAACCAGGTATATATTTCTCCGTTTATACTGAACGTCAATTTCATAACTGTTGATGTCACCCCTCTTTATGTTCCGTCAGCCACCACGGACAACGTTGAATATCCCAATTACGGAATGTTCTTCAGGTTGTGGCCGGGCGAGTGGGTTCCGGGGTTCAGGTTCGGGTCAAGTGATAATCCTGATGCCCGCTTACGTCCTGAGTTGACTGTTTACTATACTTTACCTTAATAAAGTCATATTGGTCTTTTCAGAGAAGGTGCACCGGGCTGGTCCGGTGCACTTTTTTTGTTTAACCGGATGGGGCTTCTGAAAAATATTTATATTTGCACCCTCATGTAACTGTCCCGTGGTGTAATAGGCAACACGTCTGATTCTGGATCAGAAGAGTTCAGGTTCGAGCCCTGACGGGACAACCACAAGACCGGCAACTTCAGCCGGTTTTTTGCTAAGTGACGTAAGGGTGAGAAGTTGACGACCGAAGGGAGGAAATCCCGACATGACGAGCGCAGCGAGGCATCGTTGGGAAGCCATGCCGCGCCCTGCGACGTCTTTGCGGAACGAAGACGGAGCAACCACTGCCGGCCAAAAGCCGGCATTATTTTTTCAACAGCGCATTACCCCTTTCACGGTTTGATGAATTTCGGCAGAATTTCCTCATCAGAAAACAGAGTTGCCGTATTAATTAAAGCGAGGTGTGAATATGCCTGAGGAAAATTACCAAGCAGTCGCTTCGTGGAGAAGTCAATATCTTCACTGAAAAGGCCGAGGTGATTTCCAAAAGTCAGTAAGTCTTCAAATATTTTTCTTGCCTCATCTTTTTCTCCTATCCTGAAAAGGGCCTGGATCAACCAGAAAGTACAGATTGTAAAAGATGAGCCTGGCTTGCCAAAATCATCATCACTGATATAACGGTAAACCAGTCCGTTATGAAAGAGCTCCTTCCTGACGGCAAAGACTGTTTTTTTATACCTGGGATCAGAGGAATCGATGAAGCCATATTCAGCCATCAGAAGCAGAGAGGCATCAAGATCTGAATCATTATATGTTCTCGTAAAGGTCTGCAGGTCTTCTTTCCATCCGTTCTTTAAAACATCCGCCTTAATGTCATCAGCAATTCCCCGCCAAGATTCAGCATAACTGTCCTTATTAAGTAATCCGGCAATTTTCACTGCCCTGTCCATTGCTACCCAGCTCATTACTTTTGAGATAACAAAATGCCTCTCCTCGCCTCTTATTTCCCAGATACCCTTGTCCGGTTTTTCCCAGTGAGTGGAGATGGTCCGGCAAATCAGCCGTACTATCTCCCATATATCTTCAACTTCATCCAATGTGCCGGGAAAAAATTTGTAGTACTGGTAAATAACGTGCAGCAGATATCCGAAGACATCGTTTTGTCTTTGTGAAAATGCAGCATTGCCAATTCTTACAGGTCTGGAATTTTCATAACCCGCAAGGTTTGGCAGCTCCTGTTCTGTCAGCTCACGCTCACCCCTGATGCCGTACATGATCTGGAACGTGTCGTTTTTTGACTTCAGGATACCTTTCAGATAACCCATGAAGCGCTGTGCAGAATAAAAATGCCCCATATTAAGCAATGTATCCACTGACATCGAAGCATCACGCAACCAGCAGAACCGGTAATCCCAGTTACGGGCTTCTCCGATAGTTTCAGGTATGCTGGTAGTCAGTGCAGCAAGCAGAGCCCCGGTAGACTGAAATGACATTATTTTCAGAACCAGAAGGCTCCTTATTATTTCTTCCTGATATTTTTTAAATCGCCTGGACCGGTTTGTCCAGTTAAGCCAATAGACTTTTGTACGCTGAAACTCCAGGTATACCCTCCTAATATCAATTTTAATAATTTTCTGATTGTATGAAAGTAAAATAAACTGGTGCTGTGACAGTTCAATATTGTTCGATTTGAGAACATCATTGAAGTTAAGGCTGGTATATAGATAGATACAATCGGTGGGCTTTTCGGTCGAATAGGTAACTATACAATCCTCATCTGCAATACTTGCTGCTGCTTCACGCGCATAATTGAATGCGGGATAATACTTTATCCTGAAAGAGGGTTTACCGGAAATAAATTTTATATACCGATATATTTCGGCAGGAGCAAAGTAGTCCTGGTCAGAGGTTTTATACCTGGGCATAAAATCGATGACTTCAAATGTACCTTCCGTCGCTTTGAATTCCGTGCAGAGTACGTTCGTCCGGTAGATGTACTTTTGAGTTATGCTGTATAGAATCATCAACAATAATTTCAAAGCTCCCGCCCTTTTCACTGTCAAGGAGCTTTGCAAACATTGAAGGAGAATCAAAGTCAGGAAGGCAACACCAGTCGATACTTCCCTTATCCGAAACAAGAGCGGCACTCCTGCCGTTCCCTATCACACCATAATTAAGATTATCCATTGTAAATCATAATTAAGGTTAACAAATCGTCCGCCTGCCAACTGAACTTAAGCAGACAGGAAATGTAAATGCAAAGATACAAATGCATTTTGACTGCGTCGCAGAAATTCACTCTTGCCGTCTGACGATAAAATTGACTCCATGATAAACATTTGGTACCTTTGAGAACATTCAGGTACACGGGCTGGTTATTAGTAATAAGAGGTTTCCGGAGAATCTTCAGGAGATTGGAAATTGATGACTGAGCTGATAGAAAAATACCGAAAGGCAACAAACAGACTTATTCTGCTTGACTATGATGGAACGCTTGTCAGTTATTTTCCTGAACCTGGCGCAGCGTTATTGCCTGACCATGTATTTCATCTTCTGACAAACCTGCTGGAAACACCTAAAAATGAGGTTTATATAATAACCGGCAGGAGTAATACTGAAATAGACCGGGTATTAAATGATCTTCCGATAAATATAATTGCCGAGCATGGGGCGGTTATGAAGGTAAACGGTGCGTGGAAGGATTGTGTTTCTGATACCCCCCTGTGGAAGAAATCAATAATGCCTTTATTGAATCAGGCAACTCTGAAGTGTCCCGGGTCATTTGTTGAGGAAAAGAGGTTCTCCCTGGCCTGGCATTACAGGAATTCTGATCCGGAATCAGGACATGCAATTTCGCAGGAGCTGGTGGAATCAGCAAGGCAGACGGTTCATTCAGCTCATTTGAAAATACTTGACGGCAATAAAGTAACCGAGATACTGGATACTGCGACTGGAAAGGGTAGAGCAGTAAAAAACTTACTGGGGCATAAAAATTTTGACTTTATCCTTTCGGTCGGGGATGATGCCACGGATGAGGAGATGTTTGAAGTCCTGCTGGATATTCAAAATGCCTTTACAATTAAGATTGGAACGGGAGCAACTCATGCCAGATATAAATTCGAGGATATTTTAGAAGTGGAAAGATTACTACAACATTTAACCGAATGAGAAACACAATAGCATTTATTCTCTCTATCATTCTTGCAGTAAGCCTGGTAGCTATTGGGTTTACAGTATACCAGATTGCGGCTGAGAGAAACAAACTGAACAATGAGCTGGAGGTTCGGACTTCAATTAGTGCTGATGAAATTTCCGGTTACCTGGGAACCTTTATTGACAAACCAGGTAACAAAGGGCTTGAGAGCTTTACAGATAGTATTAAAGCCAGAAATGGTCTGCTGGGGTTGGCGGTTTATTATAATGAGGACAGCCTGCTCTGCAATAATTCGCCGTCAGACCTTATAAATTTTTCTGTTCTTCTAGTTCCAACGGCCGTTGAGAGGGATTCTTCCATCGGGCTATTCTTTGAGCACGCCGGGATAACTGTTTTTCAATATATAAGACCGGTAAAGAAGTCCGATCTCTCACAAGGGGCTCTGGTTTTATATTCAGATACCGGATATATAGACCAGATGATCAGCGAGATCTGGTTCCGCAACTTCGCACGCTGGTTTATCCAGACATTACTTATCGGATTTGTCACGTTCGCCCTCATAAGATGGGGGATTTTTAACCCGATGAACAAGATTATGAACTGGATGAAAGCAATCCGTGCCGGAGACGGTAAGCAAGATAGCCCGCCATCAAATCTCAGATTTCTGGACCCGCTGCACAAGGAGATTGAGTCCATCGCAGTTGAGATGCGCGTGGCAAAAGCTTCAGCAGAGGAAGAAGCCCGGTTAAGAGCAACCGCTGAAGCGATCTGGACACCTGAACGCCTTAAGGCAGAAATGGTAAATCTGCTCCACAGCAAGAAAATCGTAGTGGTCTCCAACCGTGAGCCTTATATGCATATTCACGACGGAAAGACAATTAAATGCATTGTCCCTGCAAGCGGTATGATAACGGCCATAGAACCTGTGTTAAAGGCATGCGGCGGAATCTGGATTGCATCAGGGATGGGAGATGCGGACAGGGAAACTGTAAATGCAGAGAACAAAGTTGAAGTGCCGCCTGAGGAGCCAAAATATACCCTCAAAAGAGTATGGCTCACCAAAGAAGAAGAAGAACACTATTATTATGGGTTTTCAAATGAAGGCCTGTGGCCACTCTGCCACATTGCCCATACCAGGCCGACTTTCAGGAAGAATGACTGGCTCTTTTACAAAAAGGTCAATGAGGACTTTGCCAGGGCTGTCATTGATGAAGTAAAAGATGAGGATAATCCGTTCATTATAATTCAGGACTTCCATTTTGCATTATTGCCTGAACTGATCAAGAGAGAAAAACCTGATGCCAGGATAGCAATATTCTGGCATATTCCGTGGCCTAATCCTGAATCATTCGGAATATGTCCGTGGCAGAAAGAAATATTACTGGGTATGCTGGGAGCCGACCTTATCGGTTTTCATACCCAATATCATTGCAATCATTTTCTCGAAACGGTAAACGGCGCACTTGAGTCCAGGGTTTTATGGGAGAGTTACTCCGTTAAAATGGGTAACAGAACAAGTATGGTTAAGCCATTTCCGATAAGTATTGCATTTACTCTCAAGGACTATGACCGCACCTCAGTTAAAGCAGGTACTGATACCATCCTCACAGAGCATGGTATCACATCTCAATATATCGGGGTTGGTGTTGACAGAATTGATTATACAAAAGGTATTGTCGAAAAATTTCTTGCGGTTGAGAGATTCCTTGAAAAAAATCCTTCATATATCGAAAAATTCACCTTCGTTCAGATAGGCGCACCAAGCAGAACAAAGCTTAAGGATTATTCTGACACTATGGATGCAGTTGAAGCAGAGGCTTTAAGAATTAACCAGAGATACAAATCAAAAAAATGGAAGGCGATACTCCTTCTGAACCGCCATCATACACATCAGGAAATATCTCCGTTGTATTCTACAGCAAACTTCTGTATGGTGACATCGCTTCATGACGGGATGAACCTGGTGGCAAAAGAATTTGTCGCTTCGCGTGACCGTAATGACGGTGTTCTTATCCTGAGCCGGTTTACCGGGGCATCCCAGGAGCTTCAGAGCGCAATCATCATTAATCCCTACGATATTGAAGAAGCAGCTGATGCGATAAAAGATGCATTGGAAATGACTCCGGCAGAACAAAACCAGAGAATGAAACACATGAGGATGGTGATTGTAAAACATAATATATTTTCCTGGGCAGCCTCAATACTGAGAACAATGGCCTCAATAAACTGAATACATCAAACTCATTCTTTTAATAATCATATTTGTTTCCCCTCGCTGTATGATATTTATTCGTTTTGTTGGTAGTGTCAATTGTTTCAGTATCGTTTGACACCCAATAATTCAACATAATTATAGTATTATTTACTTTTTCTAAAACCTAATTCTAAGAAGAAAGCTGTATTGCTATTGGTCCTTGTTGTGTTTGCCCATGTGCTGGCTGCACAGGAGGTTACGGTACAAGGACGCGTAACTTACCAGACCGACGGGAGCGCGCTTCCCGGGGTGACTATCATGGTGGTTGGAACCAATGTCGGAACACTTTCCGACGCAAACGGAGCCTTCACCATTCCCGCAAAAATAGGGGCAACATTAAAATTTACCTTCATCGGAATGACTCCGGTGGAAGTTCCTGTTACCTCCGCCACTGTTAATGTAGAAATGGCCGATGCACCCACTGACCTTGACGGAGGTGCAAACTTTACATATTATGCATCTTCTTCCGGTGCTCCAGTAACGGGAAGTTCATGGGCATTCAATGCCGATTTTACCAAGCTTACAATTAAGGGTAACTCAAACATTCTGGGTTCAATGGATTGTGGTGCTAACGGTAAAGTGTTCGAGATAAAGGAGTTTACAGCTGACAAACTGACGCTCTTTGTGTCCAATGGAGGTTGTAGTACCGGCTGGGTGTGGGAATTCGTACCTGTTGTATAGCTTAAGGAATCCTACATATCAGAATATTCTGTGAAGAGGCTGCCCTATCTGGGGCGGCCTCTTTTTTTTCATTCACCCGACAAATTGCTGATATCCTTATTCCCCGATACTACCCCTCCTTTCAACTTTTGCAATGATTAAAGCGGAGGCCATGCTGTTGGAAAACCTGCTTCCCTGGCAGGTATTTTTCCAGGTAAAACCACCTCTTGTGCGCTTTTTTACATTAAATTTAACTTCTCAAGCGATGTTCTTAATATGTAACCCAAAAGCAAAATACTTATGAAAACCAAGGTAGTAAAAGGATTATTATTGTCATGTGCGATGCTGCTGGCAATCGCCTGCAATACAAAAAAGACAGGAACGGAAGCAGCGGCAGTTGACGTGGAACAGATTAAAAAGGAAATTCAGGCAAAGGAAGATGAATTCGCTGCCACATACAATGCCGGAGAGATGAAATATATAGGATATTATGCTGATGATGCGATATCCTTTTCTCAAAATGCTGCGCCGCATGTTGGCAAAGCGGCAATTACTGAATATTTAATGGCCAATATAGATTCCGTATCTAATTACAATAAGATTTCTTACACAACGAAAGAAGTTTTTGTCTCAAATGATGCCAACCAGGTTGTTGAAATTGGCTATTATACAGTGGTTGACTCTACTAATACGCCCGTAAATACCGGAAATTACATGGTTCTTTTTGTAAAAAGAGATGGCAAATATGTCTGCCTGAGGGATATGAGCGCGTCTGATATGCCGCTGCAATAGAAAGATTATAGAATTTATAATAATAAGAGGCTATCCTGTGGGGGTAGCCTCTTTTTTAATGGATTAATTCTCAGCAGCAATACAACCGGTCAGCGTCTCCGGCCACCGCCGCCGCCACTTCGGGAAGCTCCGCCACTTCCGCTGTAACCTCCGCTTCTGGAGGTTCCTCCTCCGTAGGAAGATGACCCCATGGATCTGGATGCAGATGAAGTAGAATAGTTTGATGTTGATGGCCGTGTCGATGAAGAAGCTCCGCCTGATGGTCGGGTGGTTGAAGAAGTTCCGCTGGAAGGACGGGTCGACGCTGAGGCCCCGCCTGACGGCCGGGTTGATGCAGAAGTCCCGGTTGAAGGACGTGCCGATGCAGAAGACCCGCCTGCCGGTCTGGTCGATGCAGAAGTTCCGGTGGAAGGACGCGCTGATGCATTATTTCGATTATAATTTCCGTTCGCATTGTTGTGATTCACGGTATTCGAACTATGCCTGGAATTATTGTAATTATTAAAATTGTTTTCATTATGGATCACAACTGTGCCACCATAACCACCATGATACCCTCCGTGGTGATAGTAATTATTATGATGATAAATACCGACTGCCATTACGGTAAAAGCTGCGAAATAAGGAGGGTAATATCTATACGTATATGGCGGATAATAGGGTACGTACACCGGCGAATATACATATTGCACTATGGGTGCTGATTCAACAACCACAACGGTTGTTGATGCCGGAGCAGCTGAAGTAACAGGGTCTGCTCCTGCATAGGCAGGATTAGGAGTAACAGCAGGAGCTGCAGGTTTGGGTTCAATAACATAATCTTTACCGTACAGATCCTTGTCACCGACAATCTGCATCGAAACTTTCCCGTCTTTATCCTTTGATACAAAAATCACCGCCACATCCTGTATCTCCGTTTTGCTGACGTCAATCTGCAGTATAAAGGAAAAATCAGTGTCTTCCTGCTTTGTCACAACTTTGATGAAGTCAACAGTATCGTTAAGGTCCAGGTCGAGATTATTGATCCCGGTTTCCTTTAAGTTCAGGGTTTTTTCAAAATCCTCAATGGTCTTTGACTTTTGAAAAAGATCAAGGACGGCAAAAAGATCAAGGTTATCTCCGGGTAAGCCCAATAAAGCCGTATCTGCCTCTGTCTGACTCCCCGTCTGGGAAAACATAGGCAAGCTCAACAGGCTCATTGCCAGGACTATTAAAGGTAAACTGCATTTCTTCATGATCTTATGATATAATTATGAATATATCCATGCTCAAATTAACAAAAAAATACCGACAAAAAAAATTTATGCAACCAGACAAGGCAAAATCAATCCTGCTTAACCGCAAATCCAGTCTGCTTATCCTGTTCCATTTGAACCTGATACCGTTGTGACTGTCGTTTCCGCTTTCATATTTATCATTTATGTTCTTCTTACTGCGGGCCCAGTCTCTTTCAATTTAAAGGTGAGAAGAATAGCTATTGCCACACCAACAAGAAACGGAAGAAATGCGACCTGGTAATTATGATGTGCCAGCTGCGAGGTGTCTCCTGCGGTTTTTGCTAGGAACCATGCGAAAACAGGACCCAGCAAGGCGCTGAACGTGAAGTTGATAAAATTTATAACTCCGGTTGCGGTGCCGCTCAGATGAGGAGGATTGGCCTCCTTGATGACTGTATAGGTAAGCATGGCTGCTCCGGAAGCAATCCCGGCAATCAAACCGGGGACGAAAGGAGGTAAAATCCCCGGTCTGCCGAACAATATGAATGTCAGGCAGATGAGCAGCAGGCCTGCACCTCCGAAAATAACAGGCTTCCGGCGCCCAATACGGTCAGAGATATACCCCAGCAGGGGGCACCCTATTATCCATCCGAACGGAACGCTTGCCGATCTCAGAACGGCAGCACTAAAGTCCAGTCCGTGTGCATCCTGAAGGAAACGCACTCCCCAGACCATGTCAAAAATTGTAGTTGGAATAAACAGTAACCCTGCTATTATGCCGCAAAGAACTGACTGGGGATTTTTAAAAACAGTCTTAAATGCTCCTGCGGCACTTTTCATCCAGTTCTCCTTCTGCTTTGGCATCTCCTCTTTTGGAAGCAGCAGCCAGAGCACCACACCAAGGGCAAGTCCGGCTATACCCATCCACAGCCAGAAACTGTGCCAGGCTACACCCCTGCTGATCAGGGGTCCTACTGCAAACTGGCCGGCAGAGCCGCCTGCCATGCCAAACATCTGGGTAGCCCCGATCAGTGTTGCCGCCTTCGATGCGGGGAAGTGTTTTGAGGCTATATAAATTGCGCCGATAAGTGCAAAGACACCTCCGGCTCCCTGCAGAAATCTGCCTATGCCTCCTATTGTATGATTCCCTGAGCTGAACAGAAGCGCTCCCACTCCGACGATAACAGCTCCGACAGGGATAACTTTTCTGGGCCCCAGGCGATCCATTGCAGCCCCTGCAACAAGGCTGAAAGGTGAATAGCCGTAATAGAAAAGTCCGACCATAGATGCCACACCCAGCGCACTGAGCCCAAAACCCTCTGACAGCTGGTCTATCATGACAGACGGGGAAGAGCGCATCACATACTGATAAAAGTAATAGATGGCTGCCAGCAGCCAGGCAACAGCAGCCAGCCTGGTATTCTTGCTCATGCTAATAATATTTAAAACTCAAAGAACTAGCAGAGTACAACCGATACTGCCAGTCCTCCTTCTGATGTTTCCTTGTACTTTGAATTCATTTCCCTGGCTGTCAGGGCCATAGCAGCGATAGTTGTATCAAGGTCAACACGACGCTCCTGAGGGTTTTCTTCGCTGGCAATACAGTATGCAGTCCATGCTTTTACTGCCCCGTATGCACAACGTTCGATACACGGAACCTGAACGTATCCTGCAACCGGATCGCATGTCATGCCAAGGTGAGCCTCAAGGGCTGATTTCAGCAGCGTTAGAAACCACTTTCGGACCTTCACCGCGAGCCTGGGCAATCATTGCAGCACCCATTGAAGAGCCTACGCCAACCTCTGCCTGGCATCCTCCTTCCGCACCGGAAAGGGTTGCATTATGTTTGCAGAGATATCCGATGGCTGCTGCTGCAAGAAAACCTTCACGGATTTTTTGCGTCGGAACTTTTATGTCACGAAGGGATTTCAGGACTGCCGGAATGATGCCGGCTGAACCTGCAGTAGGCGCTGTCACAATGATATGGCCGCGGGCGTTTTCCTCTCCCATGGCAAATCCGTAAGATGCCACCGTTGTTATTGCTCTTCCGGCTTCACCTTTGCTGACTTTCATCAATTGCATCCCGGCTGCCTTGCTGTGCAATTTAATCGGTCCGGGAAGAATGCTTTCCACCGTCAATCCGGTTTCAACGCCACGGATCATTACTTCAGCAACCTGATCGAGGAACTCCCAAATCTCCTTCTCACCTTTGCCTGAGATAGCCATCTCATTTTCAAGCAACAGTCTTCCCAGGGGTATATTATCATCGATAAGATACTTCTTCAGTTCTCTTGCATGCTGATATGGATATTTTGGCTGACCCTTTTCGGGTATTTCATAGCCCTTCCATTCGATAAAACCTCCGCCAACAGAGTAGTATTCAAGTTCATATAGTATTTCAGTCCCTGCCAGTAGCTTGCAGGTCATAGTGTTGGGATGGTGGAATTCACCCTTGGTGGCGTCAAAAATAATGTCCTTAAGAGTAAGATTAAGAGTTTTCGGACCAAGGGTCAGCGGATAGCTTTTATCAGGATTGTTCGCCAGGTCATCAAGAAACTGGGGTGGGCATTCGGCAGGCGACTTGCCTAAAAGGCCGGCAAGGGATGCCCTGTCAGTCCCATGGCCTTTACCGGTGGCGCTGAGGCTTCCGAAAAGATGAACTTTCAGTCCGGTAGCCTTGTTAAGCTGTTCCACAGGAAGCTTGACCACCCTCTGATAGAAATCGTATGTGATTCTCATCGGACCCATAGTATGGGAACTGGAAGGTCCCGGGCCCATTTTATAAAACTCATTCAGAAGAGTAAGTATTGGTCCCTTGGATTTCTCGACAAGGACAGGGTCGGGAGTAAGCATTGCAGCTGTTGAATCAGCCTTTGCTGCTGCTTCAGTTACAGGCTGCCCGGACCTTCCGCAACCGGCAAAAAACACTCCGGCTGAAGCTGCCATGACTGACCGTCCAAATTCACGCCTCGTAAATCCGTTAGGTTTGCTGTGATTGTAAAAGTCCGGCCCGCATGTATTGCAGGATGTTGACTTGCAGCTTATACAGCTGTTTTCGCTGCCGTGATCTGAGTTTTCCGGTTTTTTCATAGTTAGGCTCTTATAAAAATAGTTAAGACTATTGCATTGATTTCGTTGTGCCGATTAAGGTTTTATCAGTTTCAGAAAAATAAATTCTGCCTTATCAGTCATCTAATCCTAACAAAGCTATAACCATTTAACGTCATAGTCAATAGTACCAAAGTACTATTTCAGCATGAAGAATCATGAAGCCGCTTTATCAATCCAGCCTTTTTAAGGAAGCCCGGGCCGGTCAGAGCCCTGGCAGAGCCGCAGAATTTTAAGAATAACGCCTTCAGGTTAAACTTTAGCCTTTCAAATTACCCCATTCATCAAAATCCTGGACTTTTGGCAGAATCAGTAGTCGGGCTCTTTATGTTTCAGATTATTAATGCTATAGAAACTCTAATAAGAGGAGTTTATGAACTTCCCGGGTGTTTAGTGATAAAAACTGACCCCATTTTGACAAACAACCGCGTTATGGCTATAAGTCGGTTATTATTGTCATTGTACTTCAATTATAAATTGATCAACGGTTTTGCAATCCATCGCAAATGCCCGCTAATAGGGCATTAGTCTCTTGTGCCCAATGCTAAATTCAATTAATTTTGTTATGAATATTCAGGCACCGCGGGGAAGGCGGTTATAAATAAAAACCGAAGAAGATGAAACCACTATTGTACTTTATAGCCGGATTGTTAATGCTGCTTGCAGTATCCTGCGCCTCAACCGAAAAAGCAGGAGTGCTTCCGGAAGATGAGCTATTTGTCACAAGAAAATATGTCGGTGATTTTCTGGGCTATAGTCATATTGGTCCGGAGGCTTTTGGGGAACCCCAACTCATCTATATCAAAACCACAATGAACAATACCGGTGAAAATTTATCCGCATACAGCAAAAAATGTGAATTTGCTGAAGGAGACAGGCTGTACATAAGAAGAACATTCTATTCTGAAGGCGGGGTCTTCGGGAACTGGATATATCAGATTGAAAATGACTCTTCGGTGAATTACAGGGTTTGCGAATTCCAGTTTGAAGACAAAATCCTGGTACAAACCTGGTTCTAAAACAAATAGTATTGTCAACTGTTATAAGATCAATGAAATAAGTAATCTGAAATGATCATGAAAAAGACAATGCGGTATCAAGGGGCTATAGTTCTGGTATGTGTCGTATTATTGAACTTCTTCTCCTCCTGCGCGACCACGAAGGATTCGGGTGCAATACCCGAAGATGAACTCATTGTGACAAGGAAATATGTCGGAAACTTCCTTGATTACAGGCATACAGCACCTGAGAGGGTTACGGATCCGCATATCGTATGGATAAAGACCACGCAGGATTCCATCTACGGAAAACTTTCCGTACTGTCAAGGGAGTGTGAATTTGAAGAGGGAGACAGGTTATTTCTGAGAAGGAAATATGTTACTCCGGGAGTATGGGGATACTGGGAATACCAGATTGAAAACGACAAAAACGTTTTTTATAAATTGTCCGAGTTCCAGCATGACAGGAAGGTTCCTGTTCAATCCTTGTTCTGACAAGACCCGGAAAGATAATCCGGGAATTATTGTGATGATTTGATTTTCTGAGTCCAGAAATATGTCAGTCCGTTTAATTCGGTCATTCCGATAATCTGAAGCCCGCATTCCTCCAGGAGATGAGTTACCGTTCTCTTTGTAAGGTACCTGTTGGTCCTGGAGTCTATGAAGCTGTACATCCTGTTTATAAAAGGAATCCTTGATTCAATACCGTTCTCCCAGGCTTCTGCCTTTTCGGATATCTCACGCGGCAGATTGCTGTATTTATCTGAAAACCCGTTCTGCACCCTGTTGTCGACAAAGCATCCGACAAAATTGCTTTTGACAGGCAGCAGATCGACAATAGTCCTGAGGAAATCCCTTACCTCCCTTACATGGTTAAGCTGTCTGAGGTTCACAATTGTTTTGATGCCTTTCATATCTTCGGCGTCAAAAAAATAATGACGGGTCGAAGGAATGACCAGGATGTCCGCCTCATTTATCAGGCCCATCCGGTCAAGGTATTCTATCAGATCCTCCCGCGCAGCATCAGACAGTTCGTCAAGGAGACGGTTGAGATCACTTTTCCTTAAGGTTTTATTCTTTGGATAAGCACCATTAACAGTTTGATCATTAACGATATCTGAGTTGTTTCCGACAGCTCCCGAATTCATTTCCTGCAACTTAACTGTGTCTTTTATACCACGACCGGTATTATTTTTCATCAAATTTGATACCAACAATTAACAGTCATATAACGCGAAAATATTGCCGGAGAACGTCTGAGACAAATCATTTTTGATGCATGGATAAAGTATGTTGACAAATGTACTTTTTTTGATGATAACAGTCCGGCAGTGTTAATATCAGTGTTCAATCGTGAAATCACGGAAATTCTGAGGAGGGCAAGAGTCGACTTCCACATTATCGACAAACCCGATACCCGGACCTTTTCTGCACCATGCGACAAAGGAGTTAAGCTGATCAGAAAATCCTTCAGCCTCAATATAGACGCTTCCGTCTGACATGTTTTTCACAAATCCGGTAATTCCGGTCTTCCAGGCTTCATGAGCAGCCCGCCATCTGAAACCCACTCCCTGAACCCGGCCCGTTATACGTATCTTATACAGCAGTTTATTTTCCATCTGTCAGGAATACCCCAAGATATAAAAAAGAAACGATTTCTGACAACTGTCAGGCAATGCCGCTAAATTTGCCCGGCGGTACATCTAAATTTAATTTTTTTGGTGTCATTGTCTTTCGTAACTTTATCATAATTAAAGATTAGGATGCCAGCCCTGATTGAAGGTTTCAGTTATGATATTTTCATCAGCTATCGACAGAAGGACAACAGGTATGATGGCTGGGTGACTGAGTTTGTTGACCACTTCAAAAGTGAACTTGCGTCGACCTTCAAAGAGGAAATCAGTGTATATTTTGATACAAATCCTGATGACGGACTGCTTGAGACCCATGACGTCAATGCCTCGCTGAAGGAGAAACTCAAATGCCTCGTTTTTATCCCGATTATTTCGCGCACTTATTGTGATCCCAAATCATTTGCCTGGGAGCATGAGTTTAAAGCTTTCATTGAGCAGGCATCCGCCGACAGGTTCGGCCTGAAAATCACTCTTCCCGGGGGAAATGTTTCAGGCAGGGTTTTGCCTGTAAGAATTCATGACCTTGACAAAACTGACATAGCGCTATGCGAATCTTTACTCGGAGGGGTTCTTCGCGGAGTTGAATTTGTCTACAAGTCAGCCGGGGTCAACAGGCCGCTGAGGTCCCTGGAGGATAACCTGCATGACAACCTGAACCATACAATATACCGCGACCAGATTAACAAAGTAGCGCTTGCCGCCAGGAGCATCATTGAAGGCATGAAATCTTTATCCGGGTCTGTTCAGACTGTGCATGAAAGCGATCAGAAACAAGTTGAAACCGTCACCGAGGTCAGACATTCCACCAGGGCAGGCTTTTTTACATTTCTCAGAAAACCGTTGTTCCTCATACCTCCCCTCCTTCTTGTTTTTGCGGTTATTTTTCTTTTCTCAGGGTCAACGACAATCCCCTTTGAAAAACGCGACTGGATCGTCATAACGGATTTTGAAAACACAACTGGTGAGACGGTTTTTGATAAATCACTTTACACGGCTTTCTGCCTGGCAGCCAGTCAGTCAAGGTATATTAACATCCTCCCCCGTTCAAGAATGATGGAGACCCTGGCAATGATGCAGCGAAGCAAGGAAACATTCATTGACGACAATACCGGCAGGGAGATCGCAGCAAGGGAAAACATCGATATTTATATTGTACCAGGCATCAGTGAAGTCGGGGGCCGGTATGTCATAGCAGCCGGGATCCATAATGCAAAGTCAGGTGACCTTCTCAGGTCTGAGGTTATGTATGCTGACGGCAGTAATGAGATCCTTGCGGGAATAGACCAGTTAAGCAAAAAAATCCGTCGCGGTCTGGGTGAATCGAGGTACCTCATTTCCACACAGGACAAGCCACTGTCGAAAGTCACCACCTCCTCCCTGGAAGCGCTGAAGATGTATTCACGGGGTATTGAATGCCATTACAAGCTTGACTTCACGGGTGCAAGGGATTTTTATGAGAGCGCTCTCCGGATTGATACGGGCTTTACAGCTGCAAAAGCCTCCCTTGGTAATTTACTCATCGAGAGATTTGACCGTGAAAAGGGAAAAGTACTGCTGAGCCAGGCTGTAAGATCAGTTGAGAATCTTACAGAAAAGGAAAAATACGGCATACTTGGCTTTTATGCAGTAAATGTCGAAAATGATCTTGTAAAAGGCATTGAGTACACAAAGAGGCTTACCGATCTTTACCCCGATGATCCCGCTTATCACAATAACCTCGGCTGGTATTATCAGATAGCGGAGCAATACGAGGATGCTGTTCGGGAGTACAAGGCGGCTGTAAAGATCAATCCGCACCAGGCTCTTTCATACGGAGGCTTGCTATGGGTTTACCTGGAGAAACTAGGCAATACTGATTCTTCGCTTGTCTGGGCTGAGAAGATGATATCGGATAATCCCCTCAACGCATGGGCATATGCTTACCTGGGATCAGCATGGTTGTGTGCCGACAGTCTCGGTAAAGCAGAGGCGGCATTTGAAAAGGCCCGTGAAATTGACCCGAAATTCACCTTCAATCTTTTCAGGCTGGCATTTACGTACACCTTGCGCGGAAAATATAATGAAGCGGAAGAAGTATTGAAGGGAATCCTGTCAATTAACCCCGCGGAGTCCACTTCTGCCTGGTATGACCTGGGGGCAGTCTGTCAGCTGAGCGGGAAAGAGGAGGAGGCCCGCAAATACCTGTCTCAGTACAGAAAATACGCTGTTGAAGTATGGATCAAAGATTTACCGGACGATGCCAATACTTATATATCCATTGCAAAAGCAAATGCGCGTTTAGGTGATCCTGAATCATCGAAACAGATGCTTCAGAAAGCTGTTGGAATTGACTCTTCGCTGCATGCACCGATTGCAGAGGTGCTTTGCCTCCAGGGAAGGATACCCGAGGCACTTGACCAGGTGAAGAAAGCGCTTGAAAACGGGTACCGTGACCTTGCATGGTTAAAAATGAGTCCCGATCTTTTTACTCTGCAGTACGATGTTCGGTTCCGTAAATTACTGGATGAGTATTTCAAACATTGACCGGTGAGGCCGTTTTCTTCCTGCCGTGAAACCGGAAAACCGGAAACCTGAAACCAACTGCTTTCTGTATAATCTTATAATATAATGCGATATACAGGATAATCGCAGCAGCCCATAAAACAACAATGTTAAAACGGAAAGTGTCGACCCTCAGGCTTCCAACCTGCTTGTACGGCGCATAGAAATGCGCGCGGCCATTCCGCGCAACGGGCTTCATATAAACAGGTTCATACCTCTGGATTATTTTACCAGAAGTCTCGACAGTCTTCTTCTGATTAAACTCGTCAGTAAGTATCTCCGTGAGTTTTTTATTGGTGTAGCTGTCCCTCAAGTCCTGGTACCTCTCCTTGCCCAGGGCAGACACCAGCGAAATTTCTGTGGATTCTTTCAGCTCAATATGGTTCTTTTTGACGATCAGGAACTTCCGCGCAAGGCTGTCCAGGTATTTTTCTGCCATGCCGGCAGCCCCGGGTGTAAACCTGTCAGCATTCAGAGATGCCATCAGCCCTGCAGGCGGCGCGTCAAAACCTGCCAGCGCTGAAAGCTGCCGGATATAAGTATCAAGCTTTTTAAAATTGTGCGGGATAATTTCAGCGTACCTGGCATCGCCGTTAAACTGCCGGCATTCCCACAGATCATATTCAAGTGCCCTGATCAGGTATGATGCGTAATACTCATTCTGACTGATCTCCATGTCATAATCAAAAAAGTTCCTTTCGAACCTGTTGCTCCTGTACTGTTCAACAGCCAGCGCTTCGAAAGACCAGCGGGCAGGCATCAGTTCACCGATCAGCGGAACATACTCGTGGGTGTAACGCCCTGTAGTATTAAGATTGTCGTATTTTACCAGTACTCCGCTGAACAACAGCTGTGGTATGAGAATGAACGGTATGAGGATATAGATTGTGACAACCGATTTAAACGCCGAGGAAATGTTCAGTCCTATCATGTTGGCAAGGCAGGAAGTGGTGAACAGTACTATCCAGTATGTAAGTGTCATGCCCCTGATGCCCAGAATGAAGTTGCCTATCAGGATGAAGGTTATGGTCTGGATGGCTGAAATCAGGAACATCAGGAGTACTTTTGAATTCAGGTAGCTGAACCAGCTAAGGTTAAGGAATGATTCTCTTTTAAGTATTTTCCGGTCTTTTACTATTTCCTCGGCGCTGATTATCAGTCCCATAAACGAAGCGGTGATCACGCACATGAAAATATAGGCGGGCAGGTTTTCATTTTCGCTGAAGTTATAGGCGCTGCCTGTGGTGTCCCTTGTGAAATAGGCAAGGAGCAATGCCAGCAGGGGGGCTCCGAGAAGGCTTATGAGGATATACTGCCTGTCAGCAAGCTTCGAAAGGAAGTCACGGATAAAAAATATCAAGGATTGCTTAAAGAGGCCTGGTATGGAATAGTCGTTTTCAGGCAAAGGTTCTCCGGCAGGGTTGCTTTTATGACTTATTTTTTCGGTTTCCGGCTTAAAGCTTTCAGCCCATTCAGCAGGTGTGACCCTTCTGATATGCGTAGGTTTTCCGTATTCATTGACCACCTTGGCCTCTATGATCTGCAGGAGCTGGTCTGTATTTACATTGCCGCATGCAATACACTGATCTTCAAAGGCATTGGCATGATTTGCCCTTGTCTTGAACCAGATGACGGCTTCGGTGGGATTGCCGTAGTAGATCATGTAGCCACCCTTGTCCATGATCATTATCCTGTCGAACATCTTGTAGATGTCAGAACCCGGCTGATGTATTGTTATTATTACGAGTCTACCCTTGTATGTCTGCTCCTTCAGCATATTCATCACCGCCTCGGCATCAACCGACGACAGTCCTGAGGTAGGCTCGTCAACAAAGAGAATTGTCGGTTCACGGATCAGCTCAAGTGCAATATTGAGTTCTTTTGCGCTGTCCTCCGCTTATTACCTTGTTCAGCGGATTTCCTACGGTAAGGTCCCTGATGACATCCAGGTCGAAATCGGCAAGTATCCTGTCCACCGCTTCCCTTATGCCTGTCTCTCCAAGGTTATCAAGGCACATTTTTGCATTGTAGTAGAGGTTCTGGAACACGGTGAGGTCCTCGAACAGCAGGTCATCCTGAGGTACGAAACCTATGACGCCCTTAAGCTTTTCCCTCCCTTCAGGGGAATAAAGGTTGTAACCGTTAATGAGAATTTCGCCGCTGTCCGGTTTTGTCATCCCGTTGAGGACGTTAAGCAGGGTTGATTTCCCCACACCGCTGCCTCCCATGATGCCCACCAGTTTTCCCGATTCCTCGTAGAGACTGAGCTTCTGCAGTCCGTTTTCGCTGTCCTTGAACCTCAGGCTTATATCCCGGGCGTCAACCGATATTTTAAGTTTGAAAGCCTCTTCCGTGAATACTCCTGAAATATCATTGTAATAGATGGCATTTATCAGCGCTCCCCTTATCGACGATCCGTGATCAAAGACATAAGTCTGCCCCGGGAAGATATTCTGTCCATTCAGAAAAAGATCCTCCTTGCCGGTATAACGCATTATAAAAGTGTTGGTGCTGACAACGCGGAGGAAGAGTATCCTGCCCTTCAGATTTTCATTGAAAAGAAATTTGATGCCCTTCCTGTCAAACTCATTGTTATTGTCAACGATCATGAGCCGGTCTTTTCTGATTACACCACCGGCAGGTTCGAGGATAAAGCATCTGAGATCTTCGTACTCCGTCGTATGTATATTAAAGGCGGTTGCCACTGTCTCAAGGAACTCGAGTTCCTTATCTGTAATCTCGGCACTGAATGAAATGAAGTCCATCATCTGGACCATCACATAGACTTTCTGATTTTGACGCAGCTCCTCGTTTATTTTCTCGCAGATGGCAAGTATCCTCATTGCCGTGAGTGATGTCCTTTTCCTCTCTTTAATGCTGCCCCTGGAGATATTATCAGAATGGTAAAGTCTTATGTACTCATCAAACATCTCGAGGTATTTCAGGACCTGCTCATTACTCAGGTGCCTGGCCAGGAACAGTCTCACAATGTCACGGCCCCTGCTTGAAACCCCGGTATCTTCATGAACATCGCTTATCAGGGCAAACAATTGGATTAAGGCTTTCAGTATCGGTTCGCTCATTGCCCGAAGTAATTAAGAATCTTTAGAATTTGAATTATTCATATTAATTCCCAAACCAGTTTAAAAGAAAATTTATCTTTGTTTCAGCTATTCAAGTTAATAATAAATATACATCCGGAGAAATATTTTTAACGATCCGCCTTTCAGGTTTCAGAGGAGAAGCTTTTAATTTTTATCCGGAGGTGCATATTACAGGTTTATTAATGGACAAATTGATTATCAGCCCGACAGTCTTCACCCCGAAGGTCATCCTCGACCACGAAGAGTATTTTTTAGAGATAGCAGGTGAATCAAGGCCTCAGGATGTGCGGGAATTTTTCGGACCGGTCCTCGCCTGGATGAATGAATTCTGTGACATGGTCTTATCAGGGAACAGAAAGGATCCCATAATATTCAATTTCACTTTTGACTATTTCAATTCCTCCTCCGCAAAATGCATCCTCGATATATGTAAGGTTCTGGCCCGGCTCCATTCGAAGGATTTCAATACCTCGGTAAAATGGTATTATGTCAAAGACGATACTGACATGCTTGAAGCCGGTGTTGAGATGTCGCAGATTGTAAAAATCCCGTTTGAGTTCATAGAAATGGAAGAACAGTAGGATTTGTCATGCGTCGTGATGTCGCAAAAAAATATATACGATACTGATAACCGGATAATTGGCGAAGAACTGACTAAATCGGCAGATTTTAAAAAGCATTTCATCGATCCGGTCGGCAAAGCTCTGTATCAGGGTATCAGGCAGAAAGCAGGAGTGTTTGCCCACCCGGTCTCTTTCCTTAAAAATTTCCCGGATCTCACCAGGGGTGAAAAGAGCTTCTGGTACGACTATGCCTCTGTCATACCCGTCAAACTAAGATCGCTAAATCTATTCCTTCGTCCTTTCCGGGAGTTTTGCAGGACTTGCATAATTACCGATGATGAGATTACCCTCCTGGTCAGGATGGATCTCGACAGGTTCCGGGGAAAGAGAGGAGAGGATGAAAGGAAGATCCTTTTCTACGAGATCAACTACCTGATACCCTCCGGTCTGAAGGAGGCGGGCTATGAGATCGTCAGGCACGAAGAGGTTGTCGGGGTAAATATGTCAATGATCAATAAGATTGCAAGGGCAATTCACTCAAGGTATCTTCATGAAATTAAAAAGCAGGCTGGCAGTGGCGCGGGTAAGAAGGAAAAAGACATTCAGCAGTTTAATGACCTTCCTGCCGAACTCCGGCATTCAAACATGGACAATGCCGCACACATTCCGACAAAGTTATTGTCAATAGGTTACAGGATCAGACCGGTTAAAGAGGGATTTAAGCCGCTGGCCCTGCATATTGATGATGCAGAGGTGGAGACCATGGCGAGAGTTGAGCATCTGAGATGGAGCTGGGAGAAGAGACTGAACGGATGGTCTTCCGGTAAAATCAGGGACGATGGGAAAAAGATACATCCAAGCCTGGTGCCGTACGACGATCTTCCGGAACCCGAAAAGGAAAAGGACCGTGAGCTTGTAAGACTGATACCTGCCATACTTCAGGATATTAATTATGAAGCTTACCCGGTCTCGCCGGGAAGCATCAGCAAAGTATCATATGCGATCAAGCCGCAGAGCAGCATCCATAAGCTGTTGTGTGAAATCAATGAACTGAATGACCAGATAAGAGGCCTTGCATCATCTTCTCCTGAAATAGACGAAAAGATCAGGTCAGTAAATGTAAAAATCAAACTTACAATCGGAGAGGTTCAGGGAAGCTACAATTATGCCCGTCATATACAGAAGGCATTTCTTCCTGAAGACCTTTACATCAGGGAATGCTTCCCTGACAGTTTCGTCTTCTATGAGCCAAAAGATGTTGTAAGCGGTGATTTTTACATGTTCAGCAGGATCAATGATCACATAATCTTTGCACTGGCCGACTGTACCGGGCATGGTATCCCCGCGGCGCTGATAAGCACCATCGGGTACGGCATACTCGATCAGGCCGTGAATATCATGAAGCTCAGCAATCCTGCCGATATCATGGATTACCTTTACTCGGGCATTCACAGGTTCCTGCAAAGAAATCTCCAGGAGAACGGCGTTTCGGATGACATGGATATCGCGTTGTGCAACCTCGATATACATACCGGATCTCTGAGCTTTTCAGGTACCGGCAACAGTTTATTTCATGTGACTGAGGGAAGAATAACTGAGATTAAGTCAATGAATGGCAGGAGAGGAAACAGCAATGAGGAGGACGAAGCCTTTGTCACAGGTGTGCTGCAGCTTAAAGAAAACGACGTATTATACTTATGTTCTGATGGTTATGCCGATCAATTCGGCGGCAGCAAGCATAACAGGTACACAAGGAAAAGACTTGCCGACTTCCTGCTCCGGATAAGCACCCTGCCTATGCCTGAGCAGGGAGACATGCTTTATGAGGAGATCACGAAGTGGAGGGAGGAAAAAGGGGAAGATCAGACTGATGATATTACAATTATCGGCATAAGTATCTGAACCATTGGGCCGGAATGGGAAGCAAGCGGAAATATATTTGACTCGCCTTCCGCTCTTTCGTAACTTTAACACAATGAACGGACATTATGGCAAGCCTCATTCCGGGTTTTGAATATGACATCTTTGTAAGCTATCGCCAGAAGGACAACAAGCATGACGGCTGGGTCACTGATTTTGTCAACAACCTGAAGGGAGAGCTCGAGTCGACATTCAAGGAAGAGATCAGCGTTTACTTCGACATTAATCCGCATGACGGAATTCTGGAGACACATGATGTCGATGCTTCGCTGGCGGAAAAACTGAAATGTCTTGTATTTATTCCCATTATTTCCAGGACGTATTGCGACCCCAATGCCTTTGCCTGGGAGCATGAGTTCAAGGCTTTCATCACTCAGGCAACGCTTGACAGGTTCGGACTCAAAGTTACCCTGCACAGCGGGAATGTGGCAAGCAGGGTGCTGCCGGTTCGCATCCATGAGCTCGATCCGGAAGACCGGGAAATGGTCGGGAATGAACTTGGAGGAACACTCAGAGCTGTTGATTTTATCTATAAGGAACCCGGAGTGAACAGGCCTTTGACACCGGGAGATGATGAAAACAAAAACCTGTGCGGCACCAAATACCGCAACCAGATCAATAAAACTGCCAATGCCGTAAAGGAGATCATCTCATCGCTGCAGCCGGAACAGTCATTGTCTCACAAGGACAGGCCGTTTATAAGAGAGCTGAGGGAAGAACCTGTGGCCAAAAAGAGGGATGCCGGAGGCGCCATCAAAAAAATCCCAGTATCATGGCGTAAGAGAGGTGTTCTGCTGATGACAGTTTTGTTGATTATGGCAGGTTTTTATGCAATCTATAAGGTTTCAGGTACTGATGCAGGATTGGGCAACCACCGTGAAAAATCGATTGCGGTTCTGCCGTTCGATCAATTTGGAGATGATAAGGAAAACATATGGCTTGGGGATGCAATTGCCGCGGAGCTGATAAATCAGCTCAGTAAAATAAGTGTATTCAGTTTACGTCCGATAAATGCCGTGTTGCGTTACAAGGGCAATCTGAAAAACTTCCCGGAAATAGGCAAGGAGGTGAATGCCAACTATATTATTGAAGGCAGTTACCTGAAAACTGATGAGAAGTTCCGGATAAGTGTGAATCTGATAGATGCCAGGAAAAATGAGCAGATATGGGGTAAAAGCTATGAGCCAACATGGGCTGAAATGTCAGAAATGCATGTTGATATTGCCGAGCAGATAGCTTCAAACCTTAAGACGGTACCCCTGCCTGAAGAAAAAGCAAAAATCGAAAAGAATCCCACTAAAAATGCTGTCGCCTACATGAATTACCTTTCTGCCAACGTTAAATCCCAAAAAGCGTTATCTTATTTTTTCTCGGGAAATCAATTCATTGACTCCCTGAACCTGGCTTCAAATTTTTCTACTGCTATTACGATGTATGACAAGGCCATCAGGAATGATCCCGGCTTTGCTCTCGCATATGCCAGGCGTTCCATTGCACGCTCATGGGGCCTCCACACCGGTCAGCTTGATGAATCGCATATAGAGAAATGCAAGGCCGATGCTGACAGGGCGTTTGAGCTTGACAAAAACCTGGCTGACGCACAGGTGGCTCTTGGATTTTACTACTATTACTGCACGGAGGATTACCAGAAAGCCATTGATCATTTCAGGTTAGCTTCAAAAATGGATCCCGGTAATTACCAGCCTGAGTTTTATATGGCGATGGTCTACCGTAAAACGGGTGACTGGAAACAGTCGCAGGACCTTATTAAAAAAGCTATTGAAAAAGAGCCGCAGGACGCTCTTGCACTGATCAACATAGGAAGTTCCTTTACATACATGCACAGCTATGACACTGCTGTGACATTCTACCGGAAGGCAATTGATGCAATGCCCGGTTGGTCCGGACCATACACCAGCCTGATTGAAGCCCTCGTATTAAAAGACGGAAATACAATTGAAGCAAGAAAAGTCCTGGATACGGTAATTGCCAGGACCGGTGAAAGACAGCAATCCTATAAGATTCTGCTTAATATCTATGAAGGCAAATACCGCGATGCATTAAAAGAACTGCAATTATCATCAGATGAAGACTTTGGATCAGAGGGACTGAAATATCTGACCGCAGGTCTTGTGTACAGACTTTTAAATGACAAGGCTACAGCCAGCATGTATTACGATTCGGCACTGATAGTATATAAACAAAAGATTATCGAAAATCCGAACGATTGTTATGCTTACAGCTGCTCCGGCCTTGCCTATGCCGGTTCCGGAAATGTGACCGATGCCCTCATAGCAGGAAAAACAGCCGTAGAGCTGGCCAGTGATGACGCCATTACAAAGAGCGACATGATCATTAATCTGGGAAAAATATACTTCATGACTGGTGATTTTGTAAATGCAACCCGGAAGGTTGACTTTCTCCTCAGCAACCCTTCAGCTTTCTCACTAAACTTAATGAAGATTGACCCTGAATGGAAAAAACTGGCAGAAACAGCTGAATTTAAAGAAACGACCGGTGATAGGACCGGCACCAGATAATGAACAAATAGTTTAACCTTAAAAACAAGAAATCATGGGAGATGAAGAAACGATGGAATTGGGAGAATTAATCCTCCAGTATTCAATATGCATCCGGATGAGTTTGCAAAACAAGGGTTGAATAAGGACCAGATCAAGGCGATACTCAGACTGCAGGCGGACCTAGCAGAGAAAATTGCCAAGGCGAATTATGATTATTGTAAGGCATTGAAAGAGCCTATCCTTCTGGAAGTAAGGTTTGGGATTTTTCGCAAAGCCGGTAATTTTTATTGTTTTCGGGGATTATTCTAACCTCGGAATGGGATATTTGTCGGCGGTACTGAACCAGGCCGGCGTTGAAACCAGGATGATTGATTTCCGGTTGCGAATGAAGAGATCCTGGAGGATCTGAAAAAAAGCGATCCGCTTGTTGTTGGTTTTTCAGTTATCTATGAGGGGTACATTGACGAGTTCGCAAAACTCGTGAATTACTGAGAATGAATGGATTAACTGCCATTTTACTGCCGGTGGCCATTTTGCAAGCCTCCGCCCGCAGGAGCTTTTCAACCTGATCCCAGGCCTTGATTCAATAATACGGTTTGAGGGTGAGCATACACTTCCTGAACTAGTCAGCCATCTCAGCTCAGGCAGGGACTGGAAAAGTATCAGAAGCATTGCCTTCAAGGAGGATCACACGATAATTGACGACACCACTCCGTCCCCTGGAGCGCGATCTTGACAAGATTACCATATCCCTCGCGACCGCCGCGAGGGAGTACGCGTACGGAAAGAATATGTCACGATCCTCGCTGGCCGGGGTTGCATAAATAACTGCTCCTACTGCAATGCGCGGGAATTCTACAGAACAACAGCAGGGCCAGTCAAACGCACAAGAACCCTGAAATGGTAGTGAGGGAAATGGAGCACCTCCTCCGTGGCAAAGGATGTTCAGTGTTCCTTTTCAATGATGATGACTTCCCGGCTAAGATCAGAGGGAAAAATGACTGGATAATAATCATTCTGTAACCAGCTGACGAAAGAAAGATTGCATGATAAAATAATCTGGAAAATCAACTGCAGGCCTGATGAGATGGACGCAGAAAATCTCGAATTAATGAGACAGCACGGACTGTTCCTGGTGTTTATTGGCCTGGAAGACGGAACAGATGAGGGATTAACCCGGATTAATAAGAGAACCACAGTTGCCGGAAACCTTGAGTGCATAAAGCTGCTTAAGAATTCAGAGACGGCCTTTAATTATGGCTTCATGATGTTTCAGCCTGGTACAACTTACGACTTTCTCAGAAGAAAACCTCGGCTTCCTGAGAAAGATATGCAGCGATGGCTACACACCTGTCTCTTTTCTTAAGATGATGCCATACTTTGAAACCCGTGTTGAAAAAGAGCTGCGGAGCCAAGGCAGGCTGAAGGGCAGGCCGGGATATCATGGATTATGACTTTAATACCGTTTCACTTAATGATTGCTATGCCACAGCCATCGGATGCTTCGCTGAATGGATGTGGAGTGCCGAAGGAGTGACAAATTTATCAAAGTGGGCAAAAATTACTATGCAGTGAATGACCATTTTGGTTTTTCAAAATCAGGAACTGCTTCGCGCAGACAAAAATTTACCAAAACGGCTTCTGAAAGCAATCTTTTTATTCTTGACACCCTGGCAGAATTATTTAACTTTTCGAATCCGGCAGATACCTTGAAGAAGGAAAACAAACCATTGACAGAATTAAGTCAGAAGCAAAAGAGAAGCATGCTTTCTACCGCAGGGAAATAAGGGCTTGCTTTTAATTCTGCTGCTCATTCAGGGCTCCGGGCACATACCTCTATCCGGTATCCGGAAATTGAAAGAAATCGCTAACTGAAAAATCACTACGTTTGCAGACCGGAGTTCAGGCATAAAAATGAAGACGATCTGGAAAATATCAATCATAATTCCTGCCATAATAATTTTTCTTTCAGGATTTTTTGTGTCGTCAGTATATGGCGGCATTTTCAGCCGACTCCCCAGCAAAAAAGAGCTGCTGAACTATAAAAATGCGACTGCCTCAATAGTCGTCTCTGCCGAAAACCTTCCGATAGGCAAATTCTATTCCGAAAACAGAACCAACATTACCTATGATGAGATTCCGCGTTATCTGACAAACGGACTTATCGCAACTGAAGACGCACGTTTCTATGAACATGGCGGTATCGATTCCAGGAGCCTCTTCAGGGTCATCTTCAAGACCATACTGTTCAATGATCAGAGCTCAGGCGGCGGCAGCACAATCACGCAGCAGCTGGCAAAAAACATGTACGGCAGAAAAGACTATTTCCTGTTTTCACTTTTAATAAACAAGACAAGAGAGGCGCTGCTGGCCCGGAGAATAGAAAAAGTCTTTACCAAGGAAGAGATACTCACCCTGTACCTTAACACCGTCAGCTTCGGAGAGAACCTCTTCGGGATTGAGGCTGCCTCACACAGGTATTTCAATAAAAAAACGCAGGACCTTAAAATTGAAGAAGCAGCTGTGCTTACCGGCATGCTCAAGGCAAACACCCTGTTCAACCCCCGCCTCTATCCTCAAAATGCCGTCAACAGAAGAAATGTGGTACTGAAGCAGATGGAGAAATACAGCTACCTGACCTCTGCGGTTGCTGATTCCCTGCGCAGACTTCCGTTGAAGCTCGATTACAACAAATATGATATTACCGGACCGGCAGACTATTTCCTGTTCAGGTTAAGAAAGGAAGCTGAAAAAATCCTGAAGGACTCACATCCGTTAAAAGGAAAGGAATGGAATATTGAAAAAGACGGACTGATTATTACAACCACCCTTAGCCTTCCCCTGCAGAACGCAGCCAATGAAGCCTTCAAAACACACCTCTCAGTAATGCAAAAGAGGCTCAACGAACAATATAATACTGCAGCGGGAAAGAGATTATTGAAGGATATCCCCGACAGCCTCAGGCAGGATGTGACCACACTGCAGGCAGGGCTGCTTGCCATGGATCCGGTTACCGGGGCAATCAGGGCGTGGGTTGGCGGGATTGATTACCAGGAACAGCCATACGATCAGATTTCGGCCCGGAGACAACTGGCTTCAGTATTCAAGCCGGTTCTTTACGCCGCCGCCCTTGAAGAAGGAATGGAGCCATGTCAGTATCTTGATAATGACTCTGTTACATTGGCGGGGTTTACCGACTGGAGTCCTGAAAACTACAATCACTCCTTCGGGGGCAAATATTCGCTTGCCGGAGCACTGGCACAGTCGATGAACATCCCGACTTTCAGCCTCTACCTGAAGGTTGGCTTCGAAAAGCTGGATATGCAGTGGAGGCGGATGGGATTTACCTTCCCGCTTGATAACACGCCATCACTGCCAATGGGTACTGCTGAAGCGAGCATTGCCGAGGTGGCTGTGGCATATGCCTCATTCGCAAACGGAGGGATGAAGATCAGCCCGCAGAGCATCATTTCCATCAGGACACCCGGCGGAGTGGTGATATGGCAGAATGAATTCCCGCAAAGTGAAGAGAGGGTATTTACCGAAAAGACCGGCATGCTCATGTCTGCAATGCTGCAAAAAGCCATACGCGAAGGGACGGGAGCATCGGTGCACAGTGTTTACGGTGTGAAGATACCTCTTGCCGGGAAGACAGGCACCTCGCAGAATTATGCCGACGCCTGGTTTGCGGCATTCAATCCTCATATTGTCATTGTGAGCAGGGTCGGGGCATCATCCCCGGCTATTCACTTTAACAGCGGGAGCTACGGCTCAGGCAGCGCACTTGCCTTACCGCTGGTGGCATTGACGCTCAGGAAAGCGGAATCAGATCCTGAACTGATGAAACAGCTTGATGTTCCGTTTCCTGACCTGCCCCCAGAACTGCAGGGCGCTCTTGACTGTCCCGATTTCAGGGATAAGGACTTCTTTGACAGGCTGATTGATCTCTTTAAGGATGATGAAGTCAGTTTTGACGACGCCGGCAAGAAAAGGATAAAAACCCTGCTTGAAAAAATATTCAGGAGATAGATTTCATCATATCTTCATCTTCACTTGGTTAATTTGGACAATTATTTACATAATTATCTAAATGACAGCGATATGAAAAAAACAGTTTTAGTACTTATAGCAGCTGCACTGCTTCTCTTCACCGGGGCGTGCGACAAGACCCGTATGGGTGATGGCCAGGGCAGGCTGGTGATTGATGTGACAGACGGCCCGTTTGATATCAGCAATATTGAATCAGCGACAGTTACTATCACAAAAGTTGAAATCAGGAAGGTGGGAGATGGCGTGAGTGACGGCAATCCGTTTGTTGTACTTTCAGAGGATACTGTAACAATAGACCTGATCGATCTCAGGAATGGTGTTACCGAGAGACTGCTCGACCTTGAAATACCTGAAGGTGAATATGATCTCGTAAGATTGTACGTTGATGAGGCCGGCCTGAAACTCACGGATGTTGCTGATTCCTACAGCGTCAAGGTACCTAGCGGACGGCAGACAGGTATTAAGCTGCATATTCATCCGTCTATTGTAATCTCGGGCGGATTGACCTCTGAAATGCTGATCGATTTTGATCTCTCAAGATCATTTGTGCTGAGAGGCAATATGACCAACAATAACGGCTTCATTTTCAAGCCTTGCATCAGGGCTGCAAATCTTACCACTGCGGGCAGGGTTGAAGGTATGGTGACAGATACTGCGGAAGTAAAGGTCAAGGAGGCCAAGGTATGGATCGCACAGGATACAGTCATGGCAACCACCTTTGCCGACACCCTCGGATATTATGCCATCATAGGCGTTCCGGCCGGCACATATTCAATCTTTGCAACCAAAGAAGGATATGACACTGTCAGCATCGAAGGGATTAACGTCATTGCAGGCAACAAGACCGTTCAGAACTTTACGCTTACCAAAAAGTAGATACCACGATACAGGATGAGAATCCGGGGCCGCCTTTCGACAAGGGCGGCCTTTGTTTTTTGACCAAAATTTGCTAAATTTGGAAGTCAACCATTGCATTCACTCTGGGATGCTGATAAGAAAAAAATAATACCAAATGAAAAAATCACACCTTCCGGTAAACGTCATGCTTTTTGCAGTTGCCGTTGCCATAGTTGTTTCGTGTGCTGTAAACCCGGTCACGGGGAAGAAGCAGATCATGCTGATGAGTGAAGCGCAGGAAGTAGCCCTTGGTGTCTCATATGATCCGCAGGTTCTTGCCACTTTTGGTGAGTACGCTGACGCTGATATGCAGAACTACGTTCAGGTAAAAGGAACGGAAATGGGCAAAATTTCTCACCGTCCCGCACTTGAGTATCACGTAAAAGTTGTTGATTCTCCGGTTGTGAATGCCTTTGCAGTTCCGGGAGGGTATATTTACCTGACACGCGGCATTATGGCCCAGTTCAATAATGAGGCTGAACTGATGGGTGTCCTTGCCCATGAAATGGGGCATATCGCAGCACGTCATTCAGTCAGCCAGCAGAGCAAGCAGCAACTGGGAACGCTTCTCCTTATCGGAGGCATGATCGCCTCTGAGCAGTTTGCCCAGTATGCGCAATATGCCATGCAGGGAATGCAGCTGCTCTTCCTCAAATTCAGTCGTGATGACGAAACTCAGGCTGACCAGCTGGGAGTGGCATATTCCTCAAAAATGGGCTATGACGCGCAGAAGATGGCAGACTTCTTCAGGGTACTTGAAAAAATGAGCCTGGCAGAATCGCAGGGCGGAGTGCCTACATGGATGTCAACACACCCCGACCCGGGTGACCGCCAGGCGTCAGTGAGGGCCCAGGCGCTCCAGTGGCAGGACAGCCTTAAATATCCTTCATGGAAGGTCAACACCGACAGCTATCTTAAAATGATTGACGGTATAATTTACGGCGAAGATCCCAGGCAGGGCTATACCGAGGGAAATACGTTCTACCACCCGGAACTGAAATTTAAATTCTCCTTCCCGACAGCATGGAAACTGGAAAACACCCCGACACAGGTTAACATGGCTCCGGCAGACGGAAAAGCACTTATTGCATTTCTTCTGTCACGCCAGAAGACATTGATTACAGCCCGTGATTCAGCTATGGCTGCAGTGGGCCTCCAGCTCCAGCGCAGCGAGGAGAGGACCGTCAACGGTATGCCGGCCCTGGTGACCCTGTCAAACCTGGTTACTGATGATCCGTCAACCGGCACAAAAAGCACAAATGTTTTCCTGTCATATTTTATCCAGTACGGATCCATAATCTACACATTCCACGGCATCTCCACAGAGGCTGATTTTCCCACATACTCAGGTGCCATGGATTCTTCAATGAAAACATTTGCAAAGCTCACTGACGCATCAAAAATAAATGTTAAGCCGCAGAAGGTATTTGTCAGGACAGTTCAGCGTACCGGGACCCTGGCTAATGCATTCAGCTCCTTTGGGGTACCGCAGAATAAGATGAATGAGATGGCCCTGCTGAATAATCTTGAGCTTACAGATCAGGTTCAGGCAGGAAAACTGATTAAGATTGTCGGAGAATAATACATAAAAAGTTGACTGAACAGAATTATAAGAAATCAGGGTTTACCGGCTGGGTGGAACAAAACATGATGCTCCTGAAGTATCTTCTGGGAGCTCTTATCGTGTTAATTCTGCTTGTAAGCTCTCTTTTCCAGATCGGACCGGAAGAGGTGGGTGTCATCACCCGCTTCGGTAAATATGTCCGTAAGGTGGAACCGGGACTGAAGGTTAAATTCCCTATTATCGAAACATTATACAAGGTCGCGGTGGAGAGGCAGCAGAAGGAGGAATTTGGCTTCCGAACCACAAGACCCGCGGTAAAATCCGAGTACACCAAGGTGGGTACGGTTGAAGAATTGCTGATGCTGACCGGTGACCTCAACCTTGCTGATGTCGAGTGGATAGTGCAATACCGCATCGAGGACCCTTACAGCTATCTTTTCAAGGTAAGGGAACCTGTAAATACACTTCGTGATATCTCAGAGGCTTCAATGCGTGAGATAGTCGGTGACCGGACGGTAAACGAGGTGCTTACTGTGGGTAGAGCCGAAATAGCATCGAGCGTTCATGTAAAGATCCAGGAGTTATGCACGGAATACTCCCTGGGCATCAGGATTGAGCAGGTGGTGCTGCAGGATGTCAACCCCCCGGATCCCGTGAAAGATGCCTTTAACGATGTGAACCAGGCACAGCAGGAAAGGGAGACGCTGATCAATCAGGCCAGGTCTGAATATAACAAGGTTATACCCAAGGCAAAAGGCCAGGCAGAGGAAACTATTCAAAGGGCTGAGGGATATGCAACCGAAAGGGTAAATAACTCACTTGGTGAAGCTTCAAGGTTTAACGCCCTGTACTATGAATATATCAAGGCGCCGGAAGTGACAAAGCGCAGGATATATCTCGAGACAATGGAAGAGGTTATTCCCAGGCTCGGTCATAAGATCATTACTGATGAGAGCGGTAACAATGTGCTGCCGCTCCTGCAGATGCAGCTGAACACAAAATAACAGGCTATGACGGACATGACAAAAAAAATAATCATCACGCTTGCCATCATAGCAGCTGCGCTTATAATCATTCTTCCCTGCGTCTACATGGTGAAAGAGACCGAGCAGGTTGTCATAACACAGTTTGGCAAGCCTATCGGAGAACCGAAGACAACTCCCGGACTAAAGTTGAAAGTTCCTTTTATCCAGAAAGCCAATTTCTTTGAAAAGAGATATATGGAGTGGGACGGCGACCCCAATCAGCTGCCTACCAAGGATAAGAAATTCATCTTTGTCAATACCTATGCACGGTGGCAGATCACTGATCCGCTGCAGTTCTTCAAGAGGCTGACGGATGAGAGAGGCGCACAGTCGAGGCTTGCTGATATCCTTGACGGAGAGACCCGTGACTTCATTGCAAGCCATAACCTTGAAGAGGTGGTCCGTTCAACCAACAGGACTCCGACATCCTCAGGGCTGATCGGCGAGGAAGCCGGGGATACCCTTTCTGATATCGTGACCGGAAGGCTGAAAATAGAAGAAATGATACTTGTCTCTTCAAATGAAAAGGTAAAAGACCTGGGTATAGTTATCCTTGATGTCCGGATCAAGCGGCTGAATTATGTTGAGGAGGTCAGGACCCAGATCTACGAAAGGATGAAGAGTGAGCGTTACCGCATAGCAGAAAGGTTCAGGTCCGAAGGTCAGGGGGAAGCCTCAAAAATAAACGGTGAAAAGGAGCGGGACCTGAAATCCATCCAGTCAGAGGCTTTCCGCAGGGCTGAGGAGATACGGGGCCGTGCAGATGCGCGCGCCGCAGCCATTTATGCAGGTGCATACGACCAGTCTGTGGCATCACGAAGTCTTTACGGCTTCATGAAATCGATGGAAACATTCAGGATGACCTTTGATTCCACCACGACTATCATACTTTCGACCAACAGCGAACTCTACAAATATCTGACAGATTTCAATTAAGCTGCCTTAAGCCTGCTGACCGGGCTGTTCATCCGGAGCCGGATATTGCCATATCTACGGATACGGTGTGTTTATCAACAGCTGGCCTCAGTATATCAAAATGAGCTTTGACTGTGCCTCCCGATATCATAAATTGGTAGTGAATTTTGATATGGACATGAAAGCACAATACGGCTTTCAGGATGAAGGGAGAGATGAAAACATATTACCAGATATCCGCCGATGGAATAGGAATTGTCCTGCTCCGGAAAAGAAAGATTGCCAAAGCACTTCGCAGGTGGTTGCGTGAAAATGGTTTGACCTACGAATACAACATTTACATCCAATAGTGTTTCAGGTACAGGTTCTGTGGTTACTTTTCCGGAGAAAAAAGGAAGCCGGCCTCACAGCCGGCTTTCTTCATTATATCCCTGTAAAAGCAGGCTGCATGGTGAATATGCAGCTGCCATTAAAAACAAATTATGATGAGTGTTCCGGTCTTATCCCCTGTCGGGAAAGAGCCTGTGCCACCATCTGTACTTCCTGATCCTTGCCATCTTTTCTAATTGCCGCAAATATGCAAACAATTATTACTAAACGCACAGGTTCCTTATTTATTTTTTCAGAAGGTCACGAATTTCTTTCAGCAGTACAACATCTTCCGGAGGTGCGGCTGGTGCAGCAGGTGCAGCTTCTTCCTTCTTCTTCATCTTATTCATTGCCTTGATCACGAGGAAGATACAGAAGGCAACAATGATGAAGTCAATTACGGTCTGGATAAATGTACCGTAGTTGATGCTCACCTGTTTAACTGCCGGTGTTACAATTGTTGCGCCATCCATAATGGCATCCGAACCTTTTTGCAGGACTGCCTTTAGCTGGGTGAAATCGACCCTGCCAAGAAGAAGTCCCAAAGGCGGCATAAGGACATCATTCACAAGAGATGAAATGATCTTGCCAAATCCGGCACCGATGATAATACCAACAGCCATGTCGAGCATATTGCCCTTCACCGCAAATTCCTTGAATTCTTTAAGCATTCCCATAATAGTCAGGTTTTAAGTTTGAAATTCGTTTCAGGTTAACAAAACCTAAAAATACAAAACAAATTCTAAATTGATCTTTCGGTTTTAGATTATCCTTTACAGGCACTGAAAATCTCAGGATTTTTGACTAACTTACACGATCTGAAGACAGACCAACGAATATTATTAATATTCTAATTATTAACTAATTAAAACAAAAGCTATGGCAGTTCTAAAAGTAATTGAAATTCTTGCATCTTCGCCGGTAAGCTGGGAAGACGCAGCTGCTTCCGCCGTTAAGACAGCGGCCAAGACAGTCAAGGAGATCCGCTCGGTATACGTTCAGGATCAGAGCGCGCTGGTGGTGAAGAACAAAATCACCGAATACCGTGTTAATGTTAAGATCACTTTCGAAGTTGTTTAAAAGATCAGATAAATTACCGGATTAATCTCATCTATCCCGGTCAGGTTCTTGTAATACCACCCGTACAGTAAAATACAGGCGTATTGATTGATTGGTGCGGAGACGTTGCATGCAGCGTCTCCGCTTCATTTAAACAAACCGGTCAATTCTTTTGTTATATTTACACCGTGAAAAGCGTGCGAAATATATCGCCTTTTATCTCTGCCCTGCTTATAGTTCTTGTGCTGTCAGGCAGCACGGGCTTTACACTGATAAAACATACCTGTTATCATTGTGGCATGCAGAATCTGGTCACTTCACTCACATCAGACGGAGCAGATGACAAGTGCTGCTGCGGGCATGATGATGACATTTCAAGGCCCGCTCACAAAATGGGAGAATACGTCTTTTCACACGACTGCTGCACAATTGAGACCGAAAGGATGATCGCTGTCCAGGTTATCCGCACCGAAGTGCAGACAGAGATCATACCCTATTTCCTGACAGCAACCAGCCTGACATTTATTCCGGATCACGACTTACGGAGTGTCAGACCTTTTCCGCATAATATGCAAATGCATGACAGACGTGATCTGATGACAATGCATTGCCAGATCCTCTCCTGAAACTTCCGTTGAGATAATTGTGTACCGGCAAATATTTATATGCCGGCACACCGCACCAACACCCAACCCGGGCATGGCTGCAAACATCAGATAATTGATATTTAACAAATTCCGGTTATAATGATTAATAGGATTATCTCATTCTCAATAAATAATAAATTCATAATAGGTCTGTTCATTCTGGCATTGGTCGGATGGGGTACCTATTCATTGTCAAGATTGCCCATTGATGCTATCCCGGATATTACGAATAACCAGGTGCAGGTCATTTCGCTGGCTCCGTCGCTGGCAGTGCAGGAGGTTGAAAGCTTTATTACGGCTCCGATTGAAGTTGCCGTAGCCAATATCCCTGATATTATTGAGCTTCGGTCAATATCAAGACTGGGGCTCTCAGTCATAACAGTTGTTTTCAAAGACAAGGTCGATATCTACTGGGCAAGACAACAGCTTGGTGAGCGTCTTAAAGAAGCTGAAGAATCCATTCCCGAAGGTCTGGCTCAGATTTCACTTGCCCCTATTTCCACAGGACTGGGTGAGATATATCAATATCGTCTTTCTGTGGAGAAAGGTCATGAAGAGGAGTTTAATCCCATGGAACTGAGGACAATTCAGGATTGGATCGTCCGCCGTGAATTGCTCGGAACTGCCGGAGTAGCCGATATAAACAGTTACGGCGGATTTGTCAAACAGTATGAAGTAGCTGTAAATCCTGAAAGACTGAGGAGCATGAACCTTACCCTGACTGATATTTTCAATGCTCTCGAAAAGAATAATGAAAATACCGGCAGTGCATATATAGATAAGAGACCCACAGCATATTTTATCAGGGGTATAGGCCTTGTAAAAACAATTGAGGATATTGAAAAAATTGTTGTAAAGACCACCGATTCCGGAGTTCCGGTGTTGATAAGGGACATCGCATCAGTTCAATTTGGCAGCGCAATCAGGTATGGTGCTTTTGTCGTTGACACTACCGAAGCTGTCGGTGGTGTGGTCATGATGCTGAAAGGGGCAAATGCTCACGAGGTCATTGATAATGTTGAGAAACGTATTGAGTCTGTCCAGAAGTCATTACCCGAAGAGGTAAAGATCGAACCTTTCCTTAACCGGTCTGATCTTGTAGGGCGTGCAATAGGGACGGTTTCAAAAAACCTTCTGGAAGGGGCACTGATTGTTGTGTTTGTCCTGGTCCTCCTGCTTGGAAATATGCGTGCCGGATTAATAGTGGCTTCTGTCATCCCCCTGTCAATGCTTTTTGCCGTTTCCTTAATGAAACTGTTCGGTGTATCGGGTAACCTTATGAGCCTTGGGGCAATCGATTTTGGACTGATTGTCGACGGCGCGGTAATTATCGTAGAAAGCGTTGTTCACAGGATTACAATGAGTAAACATCACCATCCGGGAGTAGCCAGGCTGAACCAGAAGCAGATGGACGAGAATGTGCTGGATTCAGCCGGGCGCATGATGAATTCTGCCACTTTCGGCCAGATTATTATTCTAATAGTTTACGTGCCTATCCTGGCACTTGTCGGTATTGAAGGAAAGATGTTCCGCCCTATGGCCCAAGTGGTTAGCTTTGCCCTTATCGGCGCAGCAATTCTTTCCCTGACCTATGTTCCAATGGCTTCGGCCTTGTTCCTCAGCAAGAACACCGCTCATAAACCAAATTTCTCCGACCGGCTGATGGGATGGATCAGTAGAATATTTAATCCTGCCATAACATTTGCACTTAAGAGAAAGATTTTGGTATCTGTTTCAGCTGTTACATTGTTTTTGTTCAGCCTTCTGCTGTTCAACCGTCTGGGCGGAGAATTCATTCCGCAGCTTGAAGAGGGTGACCTCGCTTCAAGTGTAATAACACTCCAGGGAGGATCATTGACAAATACTGTGGATAATGTTATTAAAGCAAATAAAATATTGCTTGAGACCTTTCCGGAAATCAGGCATGCAGTATGTAAAATAGGTGCCGGTGAAATACCCACAGATCCAACTCCGATGGAGACCGGAGATTACATCATCACCCTGAAAGACAAGAGTGAATGGGTATCAGCTTCTTCACGCGAAGAGCTTGTCAGCAAGATGGAAGAAAGCCTGATTCCGCTGGCAGGTGTCAAATTCGGATTTCAGCAACCTATCCAGATGAGATTTAATGAGTTAATGACCGGTTCCAGGCAGGATATAGCTGTCAAGATATTTGGCGATGATCTTGTCATGCTTTCCGAAAAGGCTTCTGAAGTCGAAAAAATCATTCAGACAATTGCCGGTGTGGAAGACATCAATGTGGAAAAAGTCACAGGCCTTGCACAGATCCAGGTTGAATACAACCGTGACCGCCTGGCGCAATACGGATTATCCGTTGAGGATGTTAACAGGGTATTGCGAGCAGCTTTCGCCGGAAGCCAGGCAGGAGTTGTGTACGATGAAGAAAAACGATTCGGGCTGGTTGTCCGCCTGGACAAAGATTACCGGCAGGATCTGGATGATGTCAGGAATCTCTCCGTTGCTTTGCCTGACGGTCACCAGATCCCGTTCGAACAACTGGCTGATATTTCCGTTAAATCAGGTCCGGCCCAGGTTTCAAGGGAAAACACTAAACGAAGGATAACGATAGGATTCAATGTCCGGAACCGTGATATGAAAAGCGTTATTACTGATGTGAAGGATCAGATTGATGGAAGCATTCAATTGCCTGCAGGTTATTTCATTTCATACGGAGGAGAGTTTGAGAAGCTTGAAGCTGCGCAGAAAAGGCTGTCAGTTGCACTTCCTGCCGCTTTGCTCCTGATTTTTGTGCTTCTTTACTTTGCTTTTAACTCAGTAAAACAATCTCTCCTGATTTTTACAGCGGTACCTATGGCTGCTATCGGCGGAGTGTTTGCCCTTTGGATCCGGGGAATGAACTTCTCAATTTCTGCAGGTGTCGGGTTCATAGCATTATTCGGTGTTGCCGTTCTTAACGGAATCGTATTGATTGCTGAATTTAACAGGCTGGAAAAAGAAGGTGTTACAGATATAACTGAACGCGTTCTTAAAGGGCTTCAGACAAGATTGCGCCCTGTTATCATGACCGCGGCCGTGGCTTCTCTTGGCTTTTTGCCGATGGCCATTTCAACTTCGGCCGGAGCAGAAGTGCAGAGGCCGCTGGCCACGGTTGTGATAGGCGGACTGATTACAGCAACCCTTCTAACATTGATCGTGCTTCCTGTTTTTTACATCATCTTTTCATCAGCCAATCACAAATTCAGAATTAAAGGTATGCTTTCAAAAAAGACCGCAGTTTTTCTTCTGCTTTCAGGATTAACATCAGCCCTGGGTACATTAAATGGCCAGCAGGCCAGGGTCATTAATCTGAATGATGCGATTCAGATGGCATTGGACAGTAACCTTTCTGTCAGGTCAGCGGCACTTTCAATAGACGTTCAGAAAGCTCTTAAAGGGGCTGCGGTTAATCTTCCCAAAACGACAATTGACGGGGAGTACGGACAATTTAATTCTTACACTAACGACAACAGCATTACAGTTTCTCAATCATTTGAATTTCCTTCAGTGTACGTAAACCGCAGTAAACTGGCAAATGCTAATATCAGAAGTGAAGAATGGCAGTATAAAGCTGCTCAACTCCAGATAGCCACCCAGGTGAAGCAGGTTTACTGGCAATATGCATATCTGTTGTCAAAGCAGAAACTGCTCTCCTATCAGGATAGCCTCTATTCAGGGCTCTTAAGGGCTGCAGAACTGAGGGCTAAAGCAGGTGAGACAAACCGGCTTGAAATGATAACCGCCCGTTCACAAAGCCTTGAAATCAAAAATCAGTTGTACCTGGTATCCTCTGATATCGGGATTACCAGTCGTAAACTGACGGTACTGCTTAACAGCAAATCCGATCTGATACCGGCAGTGCAGGAACTGCAGCGGATCGATTTTGAACTTAAACCTGACAGCAGCTCCTTTGAACAGAATCCGTTTCTGGGTTACATAAATCAACAGGTTGAAGTTTCACGTATTGAGAAAAAACTTGAACAGAGCCAGGCATGGCCAGATTTAAATGTTGGCTACTTCAGCCAGACAATTATCGGAACACAGGATGTTAACGGGGTACCTCAGGATTTCGGGAAGGATAACCGGTTTGACGGCGTTCAGGCCGGAATAACTGTGCCACTGTGGTTTTTCCCATACACATCAAAGGCAAAAGCTGCAAAAATAGCTGCAGAAATAGCGCAGACGGATGCTGAAAACTATACCAGGTCAATTTCAGGTAACTATCAATCCTTAATTGATGAGTTCAATAAGTACTCCTCAAATGTGGATTTTTACGAAAATCAGGCTGTTCCTGAGGCCGATCTGATAATTCAACAGGCAACCCGCAGCTATAAAGCCGGAGCCCTGGATTACCTGGACTACGTACTCACGCTGAACAGAGCATTGACAATCAAACAGAATTATCTTGATGCGCTTGACAATTTTAACCGCACGGTTATCTCAATTGAATATATCACAGGTAAAATATTTTAAATTTCAGAGATCATGAAAAAATCAAATTATAAAGTATCACTTGTTGTTTGTGCAACTTTGGTATTATTAGGCTCCTGTACCGGTAATAACAAGCCTGCCCCTGAAATCAGCCGAAGTTGAAGTCCTTCCGGAAGATATTGTCGAAATGCGGGAAGATCAGATAAAACTTGCCGGTATTCAGACTGGCCCGGTTGAGATGAAATCATTGGGTAATACTCTCAAGGTAAATGGCATCATCTCCGTCGCGCCTCAGAACCAGGCAACCGTTTCCATGCCGCTCGGCGGATTCATCAAAAGCACTACGCTCCTTGCGGGTAATTCTGTAAGCAAAGGGCAGACGCTTGCGTTAATAGAAAATCAGGATTTTGTTGACATACAGCAGAATTACCTGGAGGCAAAAAACAGGCTTGTGTACGCTGAAGCGGAATTTAAGCGTCATACTGATTTATATAATGATGAAGTATATTCAGAAAAGAATTTGCAGCAGGTTACTGTGGAGTATAAGAACTTGCTGGCCCTGGTAAGATCGCTTGAGCAGAAACTCATTCTGATCGGAATTGATCCGGTCAGCCTTGATGAAACCAATATCAGCAGCACCGTGAGCCTTAAATCTCCCATAAACGGCTACCTTAAATCGGTAAATATCAATATCGGAAAATATGTTGCACCCACAGATGTGCTGTTTGAAATCCTGAACAGCGACAAACTCTTTCTCGAACTGACTCTTTTTGAAAAGGATGCGGACAAGGTTGCTGAAGGTCAGAAAATAAAATTCTTCATTAATAATGAGACCGAAGCTCATGAAGCAACGATCTATCAGACCGGGAAATCGATCAGTGATGACAAGACATTCAGGGTTTATGCCACTGTTCTGAAACCATGTAAAAATGCATTACCGGGAATGTATGTCAGTGCGTTGATAGAAGAATCTGATACCCGGGTTACAGCTCTTCCTTCTGAGGCAGTAGTCAGTTTTGATGATAAGGATTATATTTTTGTTTTCGACAGGAATAAGGAAGAGGAAGGGAAGCCTTTTACTGAATATCGCATGGTTGAAGTACAGAAGGGAGCATCAAAGGACGGATATACTGAAGTGGTGTTACCTGAAGGCTTCGAATTAAACGCTGCCATTGTTGTTGTAAAAGGTGCATATAATCTTCTTTCGGCAAAAAAGAATGCAGGTGAGATGGCCTGCTGATTAACAGAAAACTGTAATTTTAAAAGAACATTTCTCCGTTATAAATGTTCTTTATGTGAATGAAAAGAGCGGCATCAATACTGGTAATTCTTCTGATCCTGGGTTCAGCGACGGGGATCACAATTGACCGGCACTTCTGCGGAGGCTCGGTTGTTGATGTCAGGTTGGCTGTTGGTGACAGGAAGGCTTCCTGTGGCATGGAAGAAGACGGCATGGTATGCACCGGTACGGCTTTATTCAGGAAGAACTGCTGCCACAATGAGATGTCTAAATTCAGCGTGAGCGACTACAGCATCGCAACCATACTGATGATTGACAAACCCCTTCCCACGGTTACTGATCTGCTGTGCCAGTTGCCTGATGCAAGCCCGTTCAATTCATTCAGGAATCCAATAACAGTAAGTGACACCGGTCCTCCGGGCTCTGACCTCTTTCTTCCCGATCCGCAGAGTATCCTCTGCATTTTCCGTATCTGATTTCCCAGTCAGTTCAGTTAGCTGTGCCCGTCATCAGGCGGTGCGCGGTGTCGTTATTTTATGATTACTCATCAATTTAATTCCAAAATCTTATGAAAACAGTAAAATTCATTCTCGTAACTTTTTTTACGGTACTGCTGGTTGCAGGCTGTAACTCCCAGAATCAGAATAAAAAGACAGCATTAAAAACCGAGGAGATAAAGGTTCTCGGAGAATGTGGCATGTGCAAGGACCGCATTGAAGGCGCCATGAAGGTTGACGGAATAGCTGAGGCCGTCTGGAACCAGGAGACAAAGCTTCTCACGGTTACTTATAACCCCGCTTTAGTCACCAGTGATGACATCCGGAAGAAAGCTGCAGCTGTGGGTCATGACACGGAGAAATACAGGGCTGATGATGCCGTCTATGCCAGCCTGCCGGATTGCTGCCATTATGAAAGGTGGAACTGACAAGCTGTTAACTGTAAAATCCGGGCAGTAAGACCTGCCCGGATTTTCAGGTCAATTTAATATAAGAACATGATATGTTTAACCGACTGGTAAAATATTTTCTGTACAACAGGCTGGTGACATTTATCCTCCTGGCATCATTTGTCATCCTGGGGATTGTCACCGCACCGTTCGACTGGAAAACAGGTTTTTTGCCCCGGAATCCCGTGCCGGTTGACGCAATCCCCGATATAGGCGAGAACCAGCAGATAGTTGCCACCGAATGGATGGGAAGGTCACCCAAGGATATACAGGACCAGATAAGTTATCCGCTGACCACGGCCCTCCTTGGTATCCCCGGCGTGCAGACAATCAGGAGTACATCCATGTTCGGGATGTCATTCATCTACATCATATTCAAAGATAATGTGGAGTTCTACTGGAGCAGGTCAAGGATTCTTGAGAAACTTAATTCCCTGCCTCCGGGTACATTACCTGCTGGAGTGCAGCCAACCCTGGGCCCGGATGCAACTGCCCTGGGTCAGATATTCTGGTACACCCTTGAAGGAAGAAACCCTGAAACCGGAAAACCAAACGGAGGATGGGATCCGTCAGAGCTTAAAACGATCCAGGATTTTTACGTTAAGTACAGTCTTTCAGCCGCAGAGGGAGTTTCCGAAGTAGCATCTGCCGGAGGGTTTACAAAAGAGTACCAGGTCGATCTCGACCCGAATGCCCTTAAGGCTTACAATGTATCAGTTATGGATGTCATGAATGCTGTCAAAAACAGCAACCTTGATATCGGCGCAGAAACAATTGAGCTGAATAATGTAGAGTATATCATTCGCGGGCTGGGTTATGTCAAAAGCCTTGATGACCTTGAATTATCGGTTGTCGCTGTCCGGAACAATGTACCTGTCCGGATCAAGGATGTGGCACACGTATCTTTTGGTCCTGCCCCGCGCCGCGGAGGTCTGGATAAATCAGGCTCGGAAGCCGTGGGAGCCGTTGTGGTTGCCAGGTATGGTTCAAACCCGATGGAAGTAATCAATAATGTCAAAAACAAGATAAAGGAAATAGAGGCCGGATTGCCGCAGAAAATCCTGCCTGACGGATCAGTGTCAAAGGTAACCGTGGTACCTTTTTATGACAGGACAGGGCTCATCAGGGAAACCATCGGAACACTTCAGTCTGCGCTGTCTCACGAAGTGCTCATAAGCATAATTGTGATCATTGTGCTGGTGATAAACCTCAGGGCTTCGCTGATTGTCGCAGGATTATTGCCGCTGGGCGTATTGATAACTTTTATCATGATGCGCTTTTTCGGCATTGATGCCAATATTGTGGCACTGTCAGGTATTGCCATCGCAATCGGCGTAATGGTTGATATCGGAATTGTCGATGTGGAGAATATTCTCAGGCATCTCGAGATGCCTGAGAATAAGGGAATTCGGGGTAAAAAACTGATGCAGGTGATTTATGAAGCGACAACGGAGGTAAGGGCTGCTGTTGTCACATCCATAGCGACAACAATCGTAAGTTTTCTTCCGGTATTTGCCATGCAGGCACAGGAGGGGAAAATGTTCCATCCCCTGGCATGGACAAAGACATTTGCCCTGCTTGCGGCATTTATCCTCGGGATAGTCGTATTGCCAACACTCGTGCATATTTTCTTCAATATCAGTTTCGATAAAAGGAAAATCAGGAAGATATGGAACATAGCCCTGATAGTTGCCGGGGTAGCTTTCGCAATTGTCTGGCATTCATGGCCGGTACTGGCCTTAACCGCCATAGGGATAAATAACCTTCTTGATTACAGGTGGCCTGAAAAAAGAAAGGAATTTCCGAACTACATCAACACCGGTATCACGGTACTGGTTGCAACATGGTATCTGTCCGTTGAATGGCTGCCGTTGGGAGCACACAACAGCAGGGTTGCCAACTTTTTATTCGTTGCCGCTATTGTAACGGCAATTTTGATAGTCCTGATGTCACTGGTCCGGTACTATGAAAGAATACTGCGGTGGGTATTGCGCAACAAATGGAAGTTCCTGATGATCCCGGCTTTTACCCTGTTTTTTGGCCTCCTGGTATGGCTGGGCGCGGATAAAATATTTGGCTTTGTTGCTTCGGGGGCTGAAAAAGCAGGATGGAAAGGTTTCCGGCAGACATCTGCCTGGCAGAATGCTGTAAAGGCATTCCCGGGTACCGGCAAGGAATTCATGCCGACACTTGATGAGGGATCATATCTTCTGATGCCGACAAGCATGCCGCATACCGGTATTGAGATGAACCTTAAATATATAGAAACACTCGATAAAAGGCTGTCAGCCATACCTGAGGTTGAGGTGGCAGTGGGAAAATGGGGACGGGTAAATTCCGCTCTCGATCCGGCACCCATACAGATGTTCGAAAATACAATCAACTACAGGTCAGAGTATATCCTGGATGAGAACGGTCACCGCAAACAGTTCAGGGTTGACAGTGACGGCAGTTATCTTCTGACCGACGGTACGACTTACAATCCTCATAAGGAGGCGTTCAGGGTCATTCCTGCCGACAGCCTTGTTCCCGATAAAAAGGGAGAATATTTCAGGCAGTGGCGGCCGCAGATCAGAAAGCCCCTTGATATATGGAACGAGATCGTCAAAGTGACGGATATACCGGGTCTGACTTCTGCACCAAAGCTGCAGCCAATAGAGACCCGTCTTGTCATGCTTTCAACAGGCATGCGTGCCCCGATGGGACTAAAAGTGTACGGCCCCGATCTTAATTCGATTGAAGATGCCGGAATGAAGCTCGAGAGGGCACTGAAAGAGGTGCCGTCAGTTAAAGCCTCCGCAGTGTTTTACGACCGTGCTGTCGGCGCACCATATCTTGAGATAAGGCTTAACCGCGAAGCAATGGCCCGTTATGGCATGATGGTCAGCGATGTCCAGGAAATATTGCAGGTTGCTGTCGGAGGAATGACGCTTTCAACCTCGGTGGAAGGCAGGGAACGCTTCCCGTTAAGGGTAAGGTACGCACGTGAACTGCGTGATAATCCGGAGGATCTGAAACGGATCCTGGTACCTTCAATGAATGGCGCCCAGATACCTCTCGGTGAAATAGCAGATATTGAATATACCCGTGGCGCCCAGATGATCAGGAGTGAAAATACATTCCTTGTCGGGTATGTCATCTTTGATAAAATGGAAGGAAAAGCCGAGGTTGACGTGGTGGAAGAAGCCACGGAGATACTGAAGGACAAAATTGACTCCGGAGAGATAACGCTTCCTGCCGGTGTGACATATAAATTTACCGGGAACTATGAAAACCAGATAAGGGCAACAAAGAGACTGGCTATTGTCATTCCCGTAAGCCTTATGATTATATTTCTTTTACTGTTTTTCCAGTTCCGCACCATCACGGCATCATTCATTCATTTCTCGGGTGTTTTTGTAGCCTTTTCAGGCGGTTTCCTGATGCTGTGGCTTTACGGACAGGAGTGGTTCATGAACTTCCCCGTAGCGGGAATAAATCTTCGCGACATGTTCCAGATGCATACAATTAACCTGAGCGTGGCGGTATGGGTGGGATTTATTGCCCTGTTCGGCATTGCCACAAACGACGGGGTGATTATGGGTACATATATTCACCAGGTTTTTGAAGATAAAAAACCTCGCATCCGTCCATGATATCCGTGAAGCAGTTGTCATGGCAGGGAAAAAACGGGTGCGTCCGGCCATGATGACCACTGCCGTCGCTGTAATTGCCCTGCTTCCGGTGCTTTCATCCACAGGCAAGGGGGCTGATATCATGGTTCCGATGGCTATCCCTGTTTTCGGTGGAATGATAATCCAGGTAATGACAATTTTCGTCGTTCCCCTGTTTCAGGCAATGTGGAGGGAAAGAGCCGCAAGTCACAGTCACATCCTGGCTGATCAGGCTATTGATAATCAAAGCGAAAATAAAAATGAAAACATATAGGAAAATTTTGGTCACAGTTATTGTGCTGGGCAGCTGGCTCGTGAGCCATGGCCAGCAGTATCCTGATTCACTTCTTCAGTACCTTGAGGTCGCTGCAAAGAACAACCCGGCGGTGCTGCAGAAATTCACTGAATACCAGATAGCCCTTCAAAAAGTGCCGCAGGCAGGCAGCCTGTCCGATCCTGAATTAAGTCTCGGTGTATTCCTGAAGCCGATGGAGCTTGTCAGCGGCAACCAGGTGGCTGACATCAGGCTGATGCAGATGTTTCCGTGGTTTGGTGTTCTCAGGAATGCCAAGGATGAAATGAGCCTGATGGCCAATGCAAAATTTGAGCTTTTCCGTGACGCAAAACTTCAGGTATTTTATGAGGTTCAGAAAACCTGGTACGACCTGTACAAGATCAGGAAAGACATAAGTATTTCAGAAAAAAATATTGAAATACTGAAAACGATAGAACGTCTTGCATTGGTGAGATTCAAGTCAGGTCCTCTGGGCAGTGCCGGTACTCCATCGTCAGGTGCCGGGATGTCATCAGGCTCCTCCCCGGCCGCTACCCCGGGCAATCAGTCAGGTATGCAGTCTATGGGAGGGAGTCAGGGTAAAGCCGTGACAGTAAATTCAGCTCAATCCGAGTCAACCATGCAGGCCGCTCCGATGGGTTCCTCCACAGGCGGGTCCGGACTTGCAGACCTTTACCGGATACAGATGGAAGCGGGTGAACTTGAGAACAGTATAGCGTTACTGAAAAATCAGGAACAAAGCGTTACCGCCCTGTTTAACGGTTATCTCAACAGGCAGCCTGACTCACCCGTTTTTACAGACGAAATTCTCTCTCCTGATTCACTTGGCTTATCATTGATTGCAGTGTCAGACAGCATGCTGATAAAAAACCCCATGCTCAGCATGTTTGAATTTGAGAAACAGTCTGTTGATGCGCGTAAAAAAATGGTTGCCGCAATGGGCTATCCCATGATTGGTCTGGGACTGGACTATTCAATTATTACCAAAACCCAGATGTCCGAGTCTTCCATGAACGGTACCGACATGATTATGCCGATGGTTTCTGTTACCCTGCCGATCTATCGGAAGAAATACAATGCTATGAAAACCGAGGCTGAACTGCTGAAGACTGCCACATCTCAAAATTACGAGGCATCGGTCAATGCGTTGCGGACTGAATACTATAACGCCGTGCAGATGTTCCGGGATGCCGGCCGCAGAATGGAGCTGTATGGAAATCAGTTCCGGCTGGCCTCACAGTCGTTCGATCTCATGTTAAAGAGCTTTTCAACCTCTTCATCCGGACTTACCGACGTTCTGCGCGTTCGTCAGCAAATGCTGGAATATGAATTCAGGCAGGTCGAAGCTGTTGCTGACTACAATACAGCCATTGCGTGGCTGAATCGGTTAATGGCAAATTCACAGATACAATAAGTTCGACGTAAAATGAAAAAGCTTAGACAGTTTAAGATATTTTCGAATAAATATTTGAAATACAGCCTGTTACTGATACTTGGTATCTTTATAGGCTGGCTGTTCTTTCACCCGTCGCAAAAAAGCGAAGAGAAGCACAACCACTCCTCTGAAATCGTTCAGGGTACAATATGGACATGCTCGATGCACCCCCAGATACGCCTGGAAGAACCTGGCAAATGCCCCATCTGCGGAATGGATCTGATCCCTCTTGTGCAGAACAATTCTGAATCAATCGATTCTGATGCCATACATCTTACTGCTGAAGCAGCCCAGCTGGCGAATGTGCTTACCACTATGGTTTCGCGGGAGAAACCGGTAAAGGAGATCAGGCTTTACGGAAAGGTACAGGCTGATGAAAGGTTGCTGCAGAGCCAGGTTGCACATGTGCCGGGAAGGATAGACCAACTGGCAGTAAACTTCACTGGTGAAACAGTTGTTAAAGGCCAGGTGCTGGCCCAGGTTTATTCACCCGAACTGGTCACAGCACAGCAGGAGCTGCTGGAAGCGGCCAGTACCAAAGAGACACAGCCGGCAATTTACGAAGCAGCCAGGGAGAAACTTCGCCAATGGAAGCTCACTGACAGCCAAATCGCAAATATTGAGGCATCCGGATCTGTTCAGAGTACTGTTGATATTACTTCAAATAGTGACGGGATAGTCACTTCACGGCGTGTGAATACCGGCGATCATGTTTCACAGGGTACTGTCCTGTTCGATATCGCCGACCTCTCAAGAGTGTGGGTCATGTTCGATGCATATGAAAGTGATCTGCAGTTCCTGCGAAAAGGAGAAAAAATCTCATTCACCCTGCAGTCGTTACCCGGTGAGAATTTCTCAGCCAGAATTGTTTTTGTTGACCCCGTGATTGATCCGGTTACACGGGTGGCTAAAGTAAGGGTCGAAATCGGAAACCAGTCCGGCAAATTCAAGCCCGAGATGTTCGCAACCGGCATTGTCTCTTCAAATCTCGTTAAGTACCGTGACAACCTGGTAATTCCAAAATCTGCTGTCTTATGGACCGGCAAGCGTTCCATCGTATATGTTAAACAACCGGATACTGATGAACCGGTCTTTAAAATACGGGAAATCGGACTGGGACCCATGCTCGGAGAAAGCTATGTGGTTACTGACGGACTGACAGAAGGTGAAGAGATTGTCACCAACGGCGCCTTCAGTGTTGATGCAGCCGCCCAGCTTGAGGGAAAACCAAGCATGATGAATACAAAGGGGGAAGAAACTTCCTCAATGCCCGGGATGGTTATGCCTGGTGATACCAAAACCGGTGATGATCAAAAAATGCCCGGGATGGCAATGACGGGTGGTCAGGTTAAACAGGAAAGCTCTGCAAAGAAGTCAGTTTCAGTTAAAGATATTGTAAACTCTTATCTGCGGTTAAAGAATGATCTGGTAAATGACAATCCCGGTAATGCAGCTGACGCCGGCAAAGCAGTGGAAGAAGCATTTAAGAATTTCAGCATCGCCAATTTAACGGCAGAGCAGAAGAAAGCTTTTGAAGACGTGAGAAATGATGCTGTGGAACATGCCGGACATATCGGCGAGAACAAAGGGAATATTGAACATCAGCGCGAGCATTTTGAAATTCTGAGTAATGATTTCTATGACCTTGTTAAGATATTTGACAGCGGAATGATACTGTACTGGGACTTCTGCCCGATGTATAATAAAAACAGAGGTGCATACTGGCTTAGCGAAACAAGGGAAATTCAAAATCCGTATTTTGGCAAAGAAATGCTAACTTGTGGTGTTATAAAAGAAGAATTAAAATAACCATGAAACTTGCCAGAAAGATATTAATAGTCATAGTGATAGCCCTGGTGGCTATACAGTTTGTCCGTCCTGACCGCAACATTGCGAGCCAGGTATCATCATCTGACATATCAGGTGTGGTCAGCGTACCTGATCCGGTTAATGTCATCCTGCAGAATGCATGCTATGACTGCCACAGTAACAATACGAGGTATCCCTGGTATGCAAATATTCAGCCGACCGGCTGGTGGTTGGCGGGGCATATAAAAGAAGCAAAGGGTGATCTGAATTTCAGTGAGTTCGGCGGGTATGAGCAGAGGAAGCAATCAGGCAAACTGGAGGGCATTGCTGCCGTTGTCGAAGAAGATGTTATGCCTTTGCGGTCATACAGACTGATGCATAAGAATGCCCGGCTCAGCCAGGATGAAAAGACCCTCATTATTGACTGGGCCCGGCAATCGGCTGACAACCTTTCTGCCAATTAATTACGGTAGAGACAGGTCTCAGACCTGTCTCTGCATGAAATATCGAATTTAAGATCCAATTAAATACGTAGCGCGTAGCAGAATCGAACTGCTATTGTCGGTGTGAGAAACCGAACTCCTAACCGTTAGAGGAACGCGCCGGTTTGAGGAGGTAAAGATAAATATTTTTAAATTTATGAGCATATCAGTAAGGTAATGGCAAGGTGAAGGCAGTAGGCAGTAGGCAGTAGGCAATAGAGAAGCGACCGTAAAGTCCCGACATGGTATGTCGGGATAGGGAGCTGTCAGTTTGCAGGGCCAGCTGTAGTATTTTATGCCAAATAATCATTTATTTTTGGTTTCAGTTACAACCTTGTGAAACTGTCAACCTTAATACCATGAAAAATTTCCGCATCATCCTGTCCATTGCTGCTATCCTCCTGATTGCCCTGATGGGCAGCTGTAAAAATGAAACTCCTGTAACTAACTCATTACCAAGAAGTATTCCCGAAGCCGAGGGAGTCTCATCCGAAGCCATAATCACTTTCCTGGACTCCGCCGCAACCAGCCGGCACGAATTCCACAGCTTCATGTTTCTGCGTCACGGCAAGGTGATCGCAGAAGGATGGTGGGATCCTTACAAGCCTGACCTGAGACATACCCTTTATTCTACAAGCAAAAGCTTCACCTCAACGGCTGTCGGCTTTGCAGTCAGCGAGAAACTTCTCACTGTAAATGACAAGGTAATATCATTTTTCCCGGATCAGTTACCAGACTCCGTTTCACCCTATCTGGCTGACATGACAGTTAAGGATCTCCTTACAATGTCGGCAGGCCAGTCACCTGAGCCCACAGGTGCTATAAGGTCAGCCGGTCCGGACTGGGTGAAGTCTTTTCTTGCTTACCCTGTGACAAATGACCCGGGCACCACGTTCCTTTACAATTCAATGGCCACGTTCATGCTGTCAGCGATAGTCCAGAAAGTAACGGGAGAGATGCTGACAGATTATCTGAAACCCCGTCTGTTCGGGCCACTGGGTATTGAAGGCATGGAATGGGAAATAAGTCCTGATGGCATCAACACGGGAGGCTGGGGCTTGCTCCTCAAAACGGAAGACATGGCAAAGTTCGGACAGCTCTACCTGCAGAAAGGCATGTGGAATGACAAACAGGTTATTCCTGCAGGCTGGGTGGAGGAGGCAACCACATTCAAGATTGACCAGGCACCTGACGCCCTGCAGTCAAGGAGAGACTCAAGCGACTGGTTGCAGGGTTACTGTTACCAGTTCTGGCGCTGCCGCAACAATGCCTTCAGGGCCGATGGCGCCTTCGGACAGTTCATCATCGTCATGCCGGAAAAAGATGCCGTTATTGCCATAACTTCCAAATCACCTGATATGCAGGATGAGATTAACATGGTCTGGAAATACCTCCTGCCGGCCATGAAGGATGAACCGCTCTCTGAGAACAAGTCAGCTGCAGAAACACTGAAGCAAAGACTTTCCTCGCTGGCACTGCCTCTTACAGCCAAAGGACCGGAATCACCCATGGCTTCAAAGCTGTCATCAAAAACATTCACACTTGAAAAGAATGACCTGAGATTTGAAACCTTATCAATAAAATTCTCAGGAGACACATGTTATCTGTCGATGATTGCTGATAACACCGATAACAGTATTCCGTTCGGAAACGGTAAATGGACGGTTGCTGAAACAGTCCTGGCCGGACCCAACATCTTAAGCAGGCCAGGGGCTTTGTCATTAAACAAAACGGCAGGGTCATATATCTGGAAAGATGATAACACGCTTGAGCTGGTGCTGAGATACATTGAAAGCCCTCACTCCGTAAGAATGACCTGCAAATTTGACCTGGAGAACGTGGAAATAAATATGCATCTCAGTATTCCTCCGGGCACTGACCTGCCGCCCATTAAGGGGAAAATAAAAATAACTGAATAGGCGAAAGTCTGAGGGTCAGAATAATTTGCGATTTGCGATTTGCGATTTGCGAATTAATTGATCCTCAAATTCTTAATTCTTAATTTTTAATTCTTCTCCATACTACTGCCTGCCCTGCAAGCTGACAGCTCCCTATCCCGACATACCATGTCGGGACTTTACGGTCGCTTCTCTAATGCCTGTGTTTACTGCCTGATACCAGCCAGCTCCCTTATCACCACCGACGCACAGGCAATGCCAAAAGCGGCAGGCATGTAGGATACCGTCCCTACCCTGGAGGCTTTGTTGCTCTCGTCAAATTCACGGATTATTTTGTCCTTGTCAATTACCTCGGGACTGTAAACGGCCATAAAACCGTCGCGCACACCCAGCTTGTGCAGCTTCTTCCGCAGTATGCGGGCAAGATTGCAGAAATTGGTATCCGAGATATCGGCAATCCTGATTGTGGTAGGATCAAACTTGCCTCCGGCGCCCATTGAGCTGACTATTTTCAGCTTCAGGCTTAACGAATGATAAATCAGAAAGACCTTTGGAGACAGCGTATCGATGGCGTCAATGACATAATCATATTTCTCCTCCTCAAGGATGTCATTCATCCGCTGATCGCGGATGAACTCGGTGATGACCTTCAGATGCAGGGCAGGATTGATATCCTTCAGCCTCTCTCCCATCACCTCGGCCTTCTTTTTGCCGACTGTGGATGTCATCGCGGGCAATTGTCTGTTTATGTTGGCAGATGTGATGACATCGCCGTCAATGATTGTCATCCTTCCAATCCCGGCCCTGCATATCATCTCGGCAGCCCAGGAACCAACACCGCCAAGACCGGCCACCAGCACGTGAGACTCTCTCAGCTTCTTCAAAGCCTCCTCACCCAGGACCATTTCAGTGCGCGACAGCCAATCTTCCATCATATTACCTTTTAAGAACAAAACAAGAGATAAAGTTCTCCTTCAGCATGTCTGTCAGTTCATTCTGTCTGATCCCGCTTATGGCGGCAAGGTGACTGTAAACGGAACTTATTGGTCTGCCGGAGTCGTCTGTTTCAAGGAGGATATTCCGCAAACCCGCAGCTTCAACCACTTCCGGTGACAAGCCTTCGATGCCAAGAGAGATCATAAAATTATCGGAGACAAGGTCTGATGCCAGCTGCGCTTTTCCCCTGAAGCCGTGAATAACCCATTTCACCGAAGGATTGACCTCCTTCTTCGCCCTCCTGAGAATATCCCATGACCTCACTGCATGGATCACAACAGGCTTATTTAAATCTTCAGCAAGCCGTGCCTGGTAAATAAATGCATCATACTGAATATCTTTTGACGGACCTCTCATTAAATCAAAGCCGGCCTCACCTGCTGCTATAACACGGGGGTGTCCGAGGGTGTTTTTCAGTGCCGCCATCAGTTCCGGGGCATTTTCCCCTGTGAGATGCCACGGGTAAATCCCTGCAGAAAAATAAATGCCGGGGGACACAGATACGGGCACTTCTTCGCCCGCGAAAAGATTTTTTACAGTAAGAGTGTGCTTTTCTCCCTCGGCCCGGTGAGAATGAAAATCAATAAATTTTATATCCCCATCAACTTTCATTTCCGGGTGCCAGCTTTCTGAGTCCGGTATCAAGCCTGCGAAGGGTCTCCTCCCTGCCTATCCATTCCGCAATGTCAAAGAGACGCGGGCCGCGGCAGGCACCAACTAAAAGTAACCTGAACATATTGAATACATTACCAGTATTATATCCGTTTGCAGTTACCCATTCCCTTACATCCTTTTCCATCTCCTCCGGAGTAAAAACCTGCAGTGAAGCCACCAGCCCGCGAAGAGACCTTATCATCTCTGCCGACCTCTCATCCCATCTCTTTTTCAGTTCTTTTTCATCGTATAAATCCGGTGCCACAAAGAAGAAATCAGCTTCCTTCCACAGGTCTGACACGAATGTTGCTCTCTCCCTGACCATCGAAACAAGCTTCACCAGGCTCTCATGCGAAGGGTTAAATCCCTTCTCCCGGACAACCGGGGCAAATAATCCTGCGATTTCTTCATCGTTCTTTCGCTGCATATACTGGTGATTGAACCACTTTGCCTTTTCGGGGTCGAAGCGTGAGCCTGACTTTCCCACCCTGTCGATTGAGAAGGCATGCACCAGCTCTTCCATCGAGAACATCTCCTGTTCCGTACCCGGGTTCCATCCCAGCAGTGCAAGCATATTCACAAAGGCTTCAGGGAAATAGCCTTCCTCGCGGTAGCCCGTTGCAGTCTCGCCGTAGGGCCAGTAGAGCGGGAAGACCGGAAAGCCCATCTTGTCTCCGTCACGTTTGCTGAGCTTGCCCTTGCCTGTCGGCTTGAGCAGCAGTGGCAGGTGGGCAAACAGAGGCGCTGTCCATCCGAAGGAACGGTAGAGCAGCACATGGAGCGGAAGTGAAGGGAGCCACTCCTCGCCCCTTATAACATGTGAGATCTCCATCAGATGATCATCCACTATGTTTGCAAGGTGATAGGTGGGCATGCCGTCGGACTTGTAGAGCACCTTGTCATCTAGGGTGGATGTGTTGACAACTATCTCCCCCCTGATGATGTCAGTGAAGTGAATGTCCTCATTCTCAGGCATCCTGTATCTGACTACATAGTGATCGCCTGAGGTGATCCTCTGTGAAACTTCCCCTGAGCTCAGGGTCAGAGAGTTGCACATACTCATACGTGTGGTGCAGCCGTAATTGAATGTCTCACCGCGTGCCTCATATTCCTGTCTCAGCTTCTCCAGCTCTTCCGGAGCGTCAAATGCATAGTAGGCATCGCCCGTGCCGAGCAGTTGCTCAGCGTACTGGTGATAGATTTCTTTCCTTTCACTCTGACGGTAAGGCGCATGAGGACCGCCCTCCCTGACACCCTCGTCAACTTTAATTCCCGCCCATGCAAGAGCCTCCATTATATATTCTTCAGCACCCTCTACATAGCGGGCCTGATCGGTGTCTTCAATCCTGAGAATAAAGATCCCGTTATAATGTCTTGCAAAGAGATAATTATAGAGGGCCGTTCGTACTCCGCCTATATGAAGTGGTCCTGTGGGACTGGGAGCAAAACGAACGCGTATTTTTGTGTCTGTCATTTCTGTAATCTTTAAAGAAACATTCAAAATAATACAGCACGACGCTCAAATTGAGCGCCGGTACGGGCAAAGATAAGCAAACTCCTCTTTTTGTATTAAATTTACATTATAACGATTCAAAAACAGAATAGCACTATGAATAAGATGAAGGCTCTTGTCAAGGCTGAGGCTGCGAAGGGTTTATGGATGCGGGAAGTACCTGTTCCTGAGCCCGGATATAACGATGTCATCATAAAGGTTAAAAAATCGGCCATATGCGGCACCGACCTCCATATCTACGAATGGAATGAGTGGGCTCAGAAGACAATAAAGGTGCCGATGACAATCGGTCATGAGTACATGGGTTTTATTGATAAGACAGGACCGGGCGTGACCAACGTGAAGGTTGGCGACAGGGTGACTGGCGAGGGCCATCTCTTCTGCGGCGTGTGCCGCAACTGCCGCAGGGGCAGGGAACATGTGTGCGAAAATGTAGTAGGCATTGGCGTAAATATCGACGGTTCGTTTGCCGAGTACGTGCGCGTGCCGGCAAGAAATGTCGTGCTGCTTGACCACCGCATCCCTGATGAATGGGCTGCAATCATGGACCCGTTCGGCAACGCCACCCATACTGCCCTGGCTTTTCCCCTTCTGGGCGAGGATGTGCTTATAACGGGATCAGGACTGATAGGAAGCATGGCTGTCGCCATTGCAAGGTTTGCCGGGGCACGCAACGTGGTGGCCAGCGACCTGAGCGACTACCGGCTGGAGCTGGCAAAAAAGATGGGCGCCACAATGGTGATTAACCCCGCAAAAGGACAAAAAATTCACGATGTGCTCGAGCCACTTCACATGAAAGGCTTCGATGTGGGACTGGAGATGTCGGGATCACCCGCCGCCTTCCGGGAGATGATTGCCAACATGTACAACGGTTCCAACATAGCCCTCCTGGGTATCCTTCCTTCAAACTTCGAGGTTCCGTGGAGCGATATAATATTCAAGGCACTGACACTGAAAGGTATCTATGGCCGGGAGCTGTGGGAGACCTGGTACAAGATGCAGATGATGATTATCGGCGGCATTAACCTTGACCCGATAATCACTCACCGCTTCCATATTGACGAGTTCCAGAAGGGTTTTGACGTGATGGAAGAGGGAAATTGCGGTAAGGTCATCTTAAGTTGGGAATGACTAAAGTGAACCACGATGGCTGAGCATCCTTCCTATGACGAGCTGACCAGAGATTTCAGCTGGAGCATAGCAGAGAAAGAACTGGAGTACAATCATGGCGATAATATCAACATCGGATGGTACTGTTCCGACAGGATCTGCATAAAGGGTAATGCAGGGAAGACAGCCCTGTTTTATGAGGGCTTCGGGGGAGTTGAAAAGAAATATACCTTTAATGATATCAGGCTTGCCGGAAATACAATCGGCACCTTTTTGCGGAACCTTGGTATTACGGACGGTGACCGGGTGTGCCTTTTCATGGACAGGATACCCGAACTGTACCTCTCTTTTCTCGGTATCCTGAAGATCGGAGCTGTTGTACAGCCTCTTTTCTCTGCCTTCGGTGAAGATTCCCTCTTCGTGAGACTGGAGAATGCACAGACAAGAGCCGTCATTACCCAGAAGAAACATTTGTCAAAAGTCAGGAAGATCCGGTCAAAGCTTCCCTTCCTTGAATATGTGATTATCGTTGACGCCCTGAAACCCGGCGAACTTAAGAAGGGAGAGGTGCTCTTCAGCCTTGAGGGTTCAGCGCCGGTTGAGCAATTTGAGATCTTTCCTTCCACGGCCGAGTCACCTTCCGTACTGCATTATACATCGGGAACGACGGGGCAGCCTAAGGGAGTAAAACATGTTCATTATTCGATTGTTTCACAATATCTTACAACCAAGTGGGTCCTGGACCTGCATGATGACGATATTTACTGGTGTACGGCTGACCCCGGATGGGTCACCGGAACATCCTACGGGATAATAGGACCGTGGAGTCTCGGGGCGACACAGTGCGTCCTTGATTCAGGGTTCTCTGCACAGGCCTGGTACGGGTTCATTGAGAAGTACAGGATTACGGTGTGGTACTCCGCTCCTACGGCAATAAGGTCGCTGATGAAAGCCGGAGACGATGTTGTGAAAAATTTTAATCTCACCTCGCTGCGCCACCTGGCCAGCGTTGGCGAACCATTGAATTCTGAAGCGGTGATATGGTCGCAAAGGGTATTTGGAAAACCTTTTCACGATACATTCTGGCAGACAGAAACCGGCTCGATAATGATCACAAACTTCCCGGGCATGAAGATCAAGCCGGGGTCTATGGGGAGAACCTTCCCCGGTATCACCGGCACAGTTCTTGACCCTGTGACATATGAACCGATTGAAGAGCCCGGCAAGGCAGGCCTGATTGCCTTCCGGCCGGGCTGGCCGGCAATGATGAGGACCTACTGGAGGAACGAAGAAAAATACAGGGAAAAATTTGTGAACGGATGGTATCTCTCAGGTGACAGATCAACTATCGATAAGGAGGGATACTACTGGTTCATCGGCCGTGATGATGATGTTATCAATACCGGCGGGCACCTGGTAAGTCCGTTCGAGGTCGAATCAGCTTTGCTCGAACACCCGGCCGTCGGCAAGTCAGCCGTCACCTCAAAACCTGACGAAATAAATATGGAGGTTGTCAAAGCGTTCATCACACTTAAGCCGGGATTTACTCCGGGACCGGACCTTGAGCTTGACATTATGAACTTCATCAGAAAAAGACTCTCCCCCATTGCTATGCCCCAGGCTGTCGAATTTGTCGAAAACCTGCCAAAAACGCGCAGCGGAAAGATCATGAGGAGAGTGTTGCATGCCAGGGAATGGGGAGAGGAAGTCGGAGACATATCAACACTTGAGAATGATTGATCCATTGACTATTTTTACATTATTAACTTAACAAATAACCATTATGGAAGAAAGCACCCTGAATGAGATGAAGGAACTGATCAGGAAGTATGTAACCAAAGAGTATATCGACGATGATGATGTTACGATAACTGATGATACGCCGCTGATATCAAGCGGATATGTTGACTCGTTCTCGATGGTCTCGCTCCTTGTATTCCTTGAGAATAAATTCAAAATCAAGATTCCCCCGAGCAAAGCAACACCGGAAGCCTTCGACAGTGTGAACAACATTGTGGCGCTTGTAAATCAGTATCTGAACAAATAAATTCCAAAGTCATGAGTTACACCGAAAAAACCAGGGGTCTCTACCAGGCACAGCTGGCAGAGATAAAAAGCGCCGGCATTTTCAAGGAGGAGCGGTTCATCCACAGTGCACAGGCTGCCGATATTGAAGTCGAGTTCCCCACAGGTTCTGACCTCAAAAAGGTCATTAACATGTGCTCGAACAACTACCTTGGCCTCTCAAGCCACCCGGAGGTGATCAAGGCAGCTCATGACGGGCTCGGGAACCGTGGTTACGGCATGTCCTCAGTGCGTTTTATTTGCGGAACGCAGGATATCCATCGTGAGCTTGAAAACAGGGTGACCGAGTTTCTCGGCACCGAAGACACAATCCTTTTCCCGTCATGCATGGATGCCAATGCCGGTGTTTTCGAAGCAATACTGACAAGTGAGGACATAATGATTTCCGACAGGCTTGTTCATGCTTCAATAATCGATGGCATGAGGCTTTGCAGCGCACAGCACGACACCTTCAAGCACTCGAGCATGGAGCACCTGGAAGAGAAACTCATGTTGCATTCAGACAAAAGGCTGAAGCTGGTTATCACTGACGGGGTCTTTTCAATGGACGGAGATACCGCCAGACTTGATGAAATGGTAAATCTGTGCGAGAAATACGGGGCGATGCTGCTTGTGGATGATTCGCATGCTACCGGTTTCATTGGTAAGACAGGACGCGGAACGCATGAGTTCTGCAATGTCTTCGGCAAAATTGATATTATAACCACAACCTTTGGCAAGGCCCTGGGAGGGGCATCTGGGGGCTGTGTATCCGGAAGGAAGGAGATAGTTGATATGTGCAGGCAAAAGGCACGTCCGTACCTCTTTTCAAATACAATCGCACCGGTCATTGTATCAGGCGTGCTGAAGGTATTTGATATCCTCTCATCAAGCACGGAGAGACGCGATAAGCTTGAGAAAAACGCAGCCTACTGGCGGAAAGGACTTACCGAGGCGGGGTTTATCCTGAAAGACGGCAACACACCAATTGTTCCGGTAATGCTCTTCAATGCAAAACTGTCACAGGACTTTTCAAAGGATCTCTATAATGAGGGTATCTACGCAATAGGTTTCTTCTTCCCCGTTGTGCCAAACGGGCAGGCGAGGATAAGAACCCAGATATCCGCGGGGCACGATATCAGCCACCTTGACAGGGCCCTGTCTGCTTTCATCAAGGTAGGCCTGAAATATGGCATACTCGGACTCACAAAGGAGCAGATTATAGAAAAATACGGCCAGTAACAGCCACCCCGCCGGCAATACAATCCTGTTAATCATTAAGCCGGGATGGATGATTATCATCATTGGATAATCACGCTAAAACACCATCTTTGCATCCGTTTTTGTGAATAACCATAATCAGATGTATAATAACTACCAGGATTATCTCGGTATTCAGCTCCGGGAAATAAAAGAGGCCGGGCTATATAAGAATGAACGTGTAATTGTGTCGCCGCAGGGTGCTGAGATCACCCTTGACTCCGGTCAGACGGTGCTTAATTTCTGTGCCAACAACTACCTTGGACTGTCTGCCAGCAAAAAGCTGGTCGAAGCAGCAAAACATGCTCTTGACACACATGGTTACGGCATGTCGTCAGTACGGTTCATCTGCGGCACGGGGGATCTTCATAAGGAGCTGGAAAAAAAGATAGCTGAGTTTTTCGGCACTGAAGACACAATACTTTACGCGGCATGCTTTGATGCCAACGGCGGTGTCTTTGAACCGTTGCTTACAAGCGAAGATGCAATAATCTCAGACTCACTGAATCATGCCTCCATCATAGACGGGGTGCGCCTGTGCAAGGCACAGCGGTACCGGTATGAAAACGCTGACATGGAAGACCTTGAGACACAGCTGCAGCTTGCACAGGAGCAGCGGTTCAGGCTTATAGTCACTGACGGGGTCTTCTCAATGGACGGCAACGTGGCACCGCTTGACAGGATCTTTGAGCTGGCCAATAAATACAACGCCATGGTCATGGTTGATGAGTGTCATTCAGCAGGTGTGGTAGGAAAAACTGGTCGCGGTGTTACCGAGCTATATAATCTCAGGGGGAAGATCGAGATAATCACCGGCACCCTGGGCAAAGCCTTCGGCGGAGCCATAGGAGGATTTACCACCGGAAGGAAAGAGATCATCGAGATGCTTCGCCAGCGCTCAAGACCGTACCTCTTCTCCAACTCCATCCCGCCGACGGTGGCTGCTGCAGGGATCAGGATGCTCGAGATGATGACGGATACCAATGAGCTGCAGGACAAGCTTCATCTCAATACTGAGTATTTCGTTGAGAAGATGCTGAAAGCAGGGTTTGACATTAAACCGACACAGTCGGCCATTTGCGCTGTGATGCTCTATGATGCAAAGCTTGCACAGGAAGTGGCCTCAAGATTGCTCGGTGAGGGTATTTATGTAATAGGATTTTATTACCCCGTAGTGCCCAAAGGCCAGGCACGCATCAGGGTGCAGCTTTCAGCCGCTCATGAGAGAGAACACCTTGACAAGGCGGTTGCAGCCTTTACAAAAGTCGGGCGTGAGCTGGGCGTTATCAGGCAATAAGGTGCCGCGTTAAACATCATCTGGTTTTTTTATTCTATCTTGTTCCTTCAAAACAAATAAATCCGGATTATGAAAACTCTGCTCTCACATAGGAATTTCTTGCTTATTGTTTCCGGGGTCATTCTGCTCTCTTTTTCAGGTTGTGCTCAGTTTGAAGACGTTGGGCAATGTCTTACCGGCCATACTTATGGTTTCTTTGGTGGCTTATGGCATGGATTTATTGCCCCGTTTGATCTTATAGGCATGCTTTTCAGTGATAACATCACGATGTATGCCCAGAATAACACCGGTGGCTTCTATGCACTCGGGTTCATTCTTGGCAGCGGTGGCTGGGGCTTCCTCGGAGGAAGGGGCATCAGGAAAGCCAGAAAATAATTCCGGCATAATTAATTGCCTCTTCTGCAAAAATGTAATGTTTTGATATTAAGCATTATAATAAGGTGCATTATTTCTATCCGCCTTGCTTTTTTAATGACGAAATAAAGAAAAATTGACAATTAATTTGATTTGTAATTAAATTATGTACTTTTGAACCTCAATTATTAACGAAAAAGCAGTGAAATCTGTATTATATATTATTATCCTCATCATCATTGCCGCAGGCAGCTGATCCGGGAATAATATGTAACACTATAAGTATACAGAAGCTTTCCGGAAATCCGGGAAGCTTTTTTTTTAATGTGTTTTGAGCCTATGAAGAACCAACTCAGGAGTGCAGCAACGGTAACCGGCAGGAACATGGCCGGTGCAAGAAGTCTCTGGCGGGCCAACGGCATGAAAGAAGAACACTTCGGTAAACCGGTCATTGCCATTGTCAACTCATTTTCCCAGTTCGTTCCGGGGCATGTCCATCTGCACAGTATTGGTCAGGTCATTAAGGAGGAGATCGGGAAACATGGCCTTTTCGCAGCTGAATTCAATACAATAGCCATCGATGACGGAATTGCGATGGGCCACGAAGGGATGCTCTATTCCTTACCCTCCAGGGAACTCATTGCCGACAGTGTCGAGTATGTGTGCAACGCCCACCGGGCAGATGCAATGATATGTATCAGTAACTGCGACAAGATCACTCCCGGTATGCTGATGGCTGCCATGAGGCTGAACATACCGGCGGTTTTTGTTTCGGGAGGCCCGATGGAGGCCGGGAATCACAATAACAGGTCGCTTGACCTGATAGATGCGATGGTGTCTGCTGCCGACAGCACCGTGAGTGATTCAGACCTGAATGATATTGAAATGGCTGCCTGTCCTACCTGCGGGTCATGTTCAGGCATGTTCACGGCGAATTCAATGAATTGCCTGAACGAAGCGCTGGGCCTTGCACTTCCGGGCAATGGAACAATAGTTGCCACCCACCGGAACCGCATGAGACTGTTTGAAAGAGCAGCGGGGCTGATTGTGGACCTGGCGAACAGATACTACTCAGAGGGTGATGACACAGTACTTCCAAGGTCAATTGCAACCAGGGAAGCCTTTAAAAACGCCATGTCGCTTGACATTGCAATGGGAGGATCGACAAACACCGTTCTTCACCTCCTGGCAATAGCGCATGAAGCCGGTGTTGATTTTTCAATGAAGGATATTGATGAACTTTCCCGGGAAGTCCCCACCATATGCAAAGTCTCCCCCAGTTCACATTACCATATCCAGGATGTAAACCGTGCCGGCGGTATTTTTGCCATTCTTGGAGAATTGGAGCGAAACAATCTGATAGACAGCTCTGTAAGAAGGATAGACTATCCTACTCTTCATGAAGCAATTTCTGAATGGGATATTTCCGGAGATAATGCATTGCCCCTCGCATTTGATTACTGCAAAAGCGCCCCGGGAATGAAGAGAAGCCTTGAAATGGCTTCGCATGATACTCTTTACGACACGCTTGATACTGACCGGAAAAACGGATGCATAAGAAGTGTAAAATATCCTTATAACAAGGAAGGCGGCCTTGCTGTCCTTTACGGAAACATTGCGAAAAACGGCTGTATAGTCAAAACCGCAGGCATCGACCCTTCAATGTTTACATTTTCAGGCCATGCGGTGATCTTCGAATCCCAGGAAGAAGCCGTGGAAGGAATACTGAATGATACTGTGGGCGCAGGAGAAGTTATCGTGATCAGGTACGAAGGTCCGAAAGGAGGGCCAGGTATGCAGGAGATGCTTTACCCTACATCATATCTGAAATCCAGGGGGCTTGACAGGAAATGTGCATTGATAACCGATGGCCGCTTTTCAGGAGGCACCTCGGGATTGTCTGTCGGTCATATCTCTCCGGAAGCAGCAGCAAAAGGAGGAATTGCAATTCTCAGGACAGGTGATCAGGTTGATATTGATATAGCAAACCGGAAGATAAATGTAAACCTTTCTGATAATGAGATCATTAAAAGGCATCAGGAGGAGGAGGCAAAGGGAGAAATGGCCTACAGGCCGAAAAACCGGCGGCGTGAAATACCATCTTCGCTGAAAGCTTATGCTGCAACGGTAAGTTCAGCTGACAGGGGGGCGGTGAGGATAATATGAAGCATGGGGCATAGGGCAAGGAGCATGGGGATTAAATCAGGCAATAGGCAGTAGAGGGCCGAGCGTTAAATCCCGACATGTTATGTCGGGATAGCGAAGGAGCCGGTTTGCAGGGGAGACAAGGAGCACGGGGCACGGAGCAAAGAGATAAAAGAATGTGGACTAAGTCAGGATTAAAATGAAGAAAAACAAGGAGTTAAATACAACAGTGGCGACTGGTAAGGATCAGGAGCAGATTTCAGGAGCTGAGGCGCTTCTCAGGTGCCTTATCGAGGAAGGTGTGGATACTGTATTCGGTTACCCGGGAGGCGCCATCATGCCTGTCTATGACAAACTGCTTGATTATGAAGATAAGATCAGGCATATACTCACCCGTCACGAACAGGGAGCTGCACATGCAGCCCAGGCATATGCAATGGTTACCGGAAAACCCGGGGTCTGTTTCGCAACTTCCGGTCCCGGGGCAACCAACCTGGTAACGGGTATTGCCAATGCTTTCCTTGATTCAGTGCCTGTCGTTTTCATCACTGCCCAGGTTGTATCAAACCTGATTGGTACTGACGCATTTCAGGAGACTGACATTCTTGGTGTTTCAATGCCTGTCACAAAATGGAACTGCCAGATCAAAAGGCCGGAGGATCTGCCCGACACAATAGCAAAGGCATTCTACATTGCAAAGTCAGGCCGTCCCGGACCGGTGCTGGTTGACGTGGCCAAGGACGCCCAGATTGAAAAACTCAGTTTCAGGTACAGCAAATGTGAATACCTGAGAAGCTATAATCCCAGGATACCATTGCATACCAGGGAGATAGAGTCGGCAGCCATTATGATCAACCATGCCGAGAAACCGTTAATTCTTGCCGGCCATGGTGTCCTGTTGTCGGGTGCCGAGAATGAACTAAAGGAACTGGCCGAGAAAGCCGGAATTCCTGTTGCCCTTACGCTGCTTGGACTCTCAGCCTTTCCCTACGGTCACAGACTGTATGCCGGGATGCTCGGCATGCACGGAAACCTCGGCCCGAATGTTCTCACAAATGAGGCTGACCTGATTATTGCCATCGGAATGCGTTTTGATGACCGTGTGACAGGCAACCTGAAGAAATATGCAAAGAACGCAAGGATAATACACATCGAGATAGATGAAGCAGAGATCAATAAGAATGTGCAGGTCGATCTTGAAATAAATAATGATGCCCGTGAAGTGCTGCGTCACCTGATACCGCTGGTGAAGGAAAATTCTTTTGCAAGATGGATAAGGGAATTCAGGATATGTGATAAAACAGAATATGATAAAGTCATCAGGCCCGAGACAGAACCGGAATCGGGAGAGATCAGAATGGGGGAAGTAGTACGCCTCGTGTCAGACCTGACCCACGGAGATGCAATAATTGTTACTGATGTCGGGCAAAACCAGATGTCTGCCGCCCGGTATTATAAATTCAAAAATCCAAACAGCCTGGTGACATCCGGCGGAATGGGAACAATGGGCTTCGGACTCCCGGCTTCTGTAGGCGCCAAGATCGGAAGACCTGACAAACAGGTTGTGGTTTTCCTTGGTGACGGCGGTTTCCAGATGACAATCCAGGAGCTTGGAACCATCCTTCAGTACCAGGTCCCGGTCAAGATAATTATCCTGAATAACAGTTTCCTCGGGATGGTGAGACAGTGGCAGGATATGTTCTACAATAAAAGGTATGCCTCGACTGCCCTTGTCAATCCCGATTTCCTGAAGATTGCAGAGGGATTTGGGATTAGCTCAAAAAGAGTAACGGAAAGAAAGGATCTTGAAAAAAATCTGGCTGAGATGCTTGCGGCCGATGGGCCCTACCTGCTTGACGTAACAATAAGCAAGGAGGCAAATGTGCTGCCAATGGTTGAACCGGGTTCATCAGTCTCTGATGTAAGATTGACAAATTAAACTGCGAGAATATGAAAAACGAATATACCCTGTCACTGTTTACCGAGAATCACATCGGGATACTGAACCAGATAACAATAATCCTTACAAGGAGGCAGATAAACATCGAGAGCATAACAGCCTCTGAATCTGCCGTCCCCGGTGTGCATCTGTGGACGCTTGTGGTTATTACATCTCCTGAAATGGTCAGAAAAGTGGCCAGGCAGATGGAAAAGCTTGTTGATGTTCTGAAGGTCTTTGTGCACACTTCAGATGAGATAATCTACCAGGAAATCGCGCTGTTCAAGGTTGCCACCCGGGGATTGATGTCGGGAAATATAATTGATCATATTGTCCGCGGACACCATGCCCGCATCCTGGAAGTCACTCCGGAATATATCATTGTCGAAAAAACGGGTCACAAATCAGAAATAGCCGACCTGCTTCGCCAGCTGGAACCTTACGGGGTCCTGCAGTTTGTCAGGTCAGGACGTGTGGCAATCACAAAACAGGTCAAGGAATTAAATTCTTACCTGAAGGAAATGGATGAGGCAAAGCGCCCGGAACCGCAGGAAATAGAAATTGACAATTAAGAACTATTAATAATTAAATAATCAGAAATCATGGCAAAAATCGATTTTGGCGGCGTTACAGAAAACGTTGTAACAAGAGATGAATTCCCGCTTTCAAAAGCCCGCGAAATATTAAAAAGTGAGGTCGTTGCTGTCATCGGATACGGGGTCCAGGGACCAGCACAGGCATTGAATATGAAAGACAATGGCATCAACGTGATCGTCGGACAGGCCCCTGAATTCAAAGCTGACTGGGACAAAGCTGTCGCCGATGGTTTTATACCCGGTAAGACACTTTTCGGTGTAGAAGAGGCTGCGAAAAAAGGGACTATCATTCAGTACCTTGTCTCAGATGCCGCACAGCGAACCCTCTGGCCAAAAATTAAACCATGTCTGGTTAAAGGAGATGCTCTCTATTTTTCACACGGTTTCTCAATAACCTATAAAGAGCATACAGGTGTTATTCCTCCGGCTGATGTCGATGTTATCCTCTGTGCCCCTAAAGGTTCAGGTACAAGTGTACGCCGCAACTTTCTTGCAGGTGCGGGGATCAACTCAAGCTTTTCGGTATTCCAGAATTATACCGGCAAGGCTGAAGAACGGGCGCTGGCCCTGGGCATTGCCATCGGTTCGGGTTACCTGTTCCCGACCACCTTCGAGATGGAGGTCTTCAGTGATCTGACAGGGGAACGGGGTGTCCTTATGGGTGCACTTGCAGGAATAATGGATGCACAGTACCAGGTTCTCCGCGAAAACGGTCATTCCCCTTCAGAGGCATTCAATGAAACAGTTGAGGAACTGACACAAAGCCTTATCCGCCTGGTGGATGAAAAAGGGATGGACTGGATGTATGCGAATTGCAGTGCTACAGCCCAGAGGGGAGCGCTCGACTGGCGTCCCAGATTCAGGGAAGCAACTTTGCCGGTCTTCAATGAACTGTATAAAAAAGTGAAATCGGGTGAAGAATGTGTCAGAGTACTCAAATCTACCAGTGCTGCTAATTACAAGGAAATACTTGATGCTGAGCTTAAGGAGCTTGGTGATTCAGAGATGTGGAGAGCAGGGGCTGCCGTAAGAAAGCTCCGTCCGGAAAAGCACTAACATTAAAGTTAATTAACATGAATGAGAAGATAATTATTTTCGACACCACCCTCAGGGACGGGGAGCAGGTTCCCGGGTGCCAGCTTAATACAATAGAAAAGATTGAAGTCGCCCAGGCCCTTGAAGCGCTTGGTGTCGATGTCATTGAGGCCGGATTCCCTGTCTCAAGTCCGGGTGATTTCAAATCCGTTGTTGAAATCTCGAAAGCAATCTCTGACCCTGTAATCTGCGCATTGACCAGGGCTGTGAAAAAAGATATTGAGGTGGCCGCAGAGGCTCTTCAGTATGCAAAAAAGAAGCGCATCCATACTGGTATCGGGACCTCCCCTTTTCATATAAAATACAAACTTAAAACAACCCCCGAAGAGACGGTCAAAAGAGCTGTGGATGCCGTTAAATACGCAAAAAAGTTTGTTGAGGATGTGGAGTTTTATGCTGAAGATGCGGGAAGAAGCGAAAACGAATACCTGGCAAGGGTGATTGAAGCTGTGATAAAAGCCGGTGCAACAGTTGTCAATATACCGGACACAACCGGATACTGCCTCCCGGAAGAATACGGTGAGAAGATCCGTTTCCTGAAGGAGAATGTACCGAATATCGAAAAAGCAATTATTTCAACCCACTGCCATAATGACCTGGGAATGGCTACAGCAAACACAATTATGGGAGTCATTAACGGAGCCAGGCAGGTTGAGGTGACAATCAACGGTATCGGCGAGAGGGCGGGAAACACTTCACTTGAGGAGGTGGCAATGATAATCAAAAGCCACCACAGTCTGAACCTGACGACAAACATAGATTCAAAGCTTATCTTCAGCACAAGCCGGCTTGTATCCACCCTGATGAGCATGCCTGTGCAGGCCAATAAAGCCATCGTAGGCCGGAATGCATTTGCTCATTCATCGGGAATTCATCAGGACGGTGTCATCAAAAACAGGGAGAACTATGAAATAATTGACCCTGTGGAAGTCGGTGTAAAGGAATCTTCAATCATCCTTACGGCACGAAGCGGAAGAGCTGCCCTTAACCACCGGCTTGAGTTGCTCGGACTGAAGTTTGGCAAGGAGGAGCTGGATGACATCTATCATCGCTTCCTGCTTCTGGCTGACAAAAAAAAGGAGATTAACGATGAAGATATCAGGATCCTTTCAGGTGAAGTTTTCAAGGGAGAAAAAGCGCTTAAACTGGAAAAGCTGCAGGTTACATGCGGAAAATCACTGATACCGGTAGCTACAGTGTGCATCAGGATAAACGGGGAAATCCATACCTCGACCGCATCAGGCAACGGACCTATCGATGCTGCATTTACGGCAGTAAGGCAACTGATAAGCAAAACAGTGCACCTCGAAGAGTTTTTAATCCAGGCTATCACAAAGGGCAGCGATGACATCGGAAAAGTACATATCCAGGTTGAGCACCAGGGCAAAACCTTTTACGGTTTCTCTGCCAACACGGATATAATAACAGCTTCCGTGGAAGCCTTTATTGATGCTATCGATAAGATCAAGTAACTCCCGGCCCGCTGAAGGGGACTGTTAAATGTAAATAAGAAAATGGAGGCAAAGACACTTTTTGACAAGATCTGGGATGACCATTTGGTGAGCCATATCGAGGATGGTCCGGATGTGCTTTATATCGATCAGCACTATATTCACGAGGTAACCAGCCCCCAGGCTTTCAACGGCCTTCATGAAAGGGGTATAAAGGTTTTCAGACCGGAGCAGACTCTTGCCGTTGCCGACCACAATATCCCCACAATCAACCAGGACAAGCAGATAAAGGACGAATTGTCAAGGAACCAGGTTACAAAACTGGCTGAAAACTGTGAGAGATACGGTATTAACATGTTCGGCCTTAATCACCCCAAAAACGGCATTGTTCATGTAATCGGTCCTGAACTTGGCTATACCCGTCCCGGAATGACTATTGTCTGCGGCGACAGCCACACTTCAACGCACGGAGCATTCGGAACTATAGCCTTCGGCATCGGAACCAGCGAGGTTGAAATGGTGCTTGCAACGCAGTGCATCCTTCAGACCAGGCCACTGAAGATGAGAATAACGGTCAACGGCAGTTTGAATGAGGGGGTCACATCAAAGGATCTTATAATGTATATCATTTCGCAGATCTCTGCCAGCGGAGCCACAGGGTATTTCATCGAGTACGCCGGACAGGCAATAAGGGATCTGAGCATGGAGGCACGCATGACAGTATGCAACATGAGTATCGAAATGGGTGCGCGCGGCGGACTGATAGCTCCCGATGAGACAACATTGAAGTATTTAAAGGGACTTCCCTCCTTTCCCGGAAATTTCAACCCGGGTGATTCTTTAAAAAGATGGGAAAAGCTGAAGAGTGACCCTGATGCAAAATTCGACAGTGAACTTGAATTCGATGCCGGTAAAATAAAACCCATGATCACCTATGGCACCAATCCTGGCATGGGAATGGCAATAGACGGAAAGATCCCGGATGCCGGAGAGACCGGAAGAGATGATTCGGAATCATTCCTTAAGTCTCTCGCCTACATGGGCTTCAAGCCCGGAATGAAGCTTCTGGGACACCCCGTGGATTATGTATTCGTCGGAAGCTGTACAAACGGAAGAATTGAAGATCTGAGGGCATTTGCCCGGGTGGTCAGGGGAAGGAAGAAGGCGCCCAACATCACAGCACTGATTGTCCCGGGTTCAAAAATGGTTGAACAGCAGGCAATCAGTGAAGGATTGGTTAAAATCCTTAATGATGCGGGATTTGAACTGAGACAACCAGGATGCTCTTCATGCCTTGCAATGAATGAAGACAAGATCCCTTCAGGGAAATATGCCGTCTCAACCTCCAACAGGAACTTTGAAGGAAGGCAGGGCCCTGGAGCAAGGACACTCCTTGCAAGCCCCCTGACGGCGGCGGCGGCAGCAGTCACCGGAGTGATAACCGACCCCGGGGAATTAATCAGCTGATAAAACTCCATCGAATAAACCGACATGATGAAAACCAAATTCGATATCCTTAATTCAACCTGCGTTCCGCTGCCTTACGAAAACGTGGATACTGATCAGATTATTCCCGCAAGATTCCTGAGCTCGACATCCAGGGAAGGCTTCGGGGAGAACCTGTTCCGCGACTGGAGATATGATAAATCAGGAAAGAAAAACCCGGAATTCAGCCTGAATGACCCTGCATACAGCGGAAAAATTCTTATTGCAGGTAAAAACTTCGGATGCGGCTCAAGCCGTGAACATGCCGTCTGGGCTGTGTACGACTACGGTTTCAGGGCAGTGATATCAAGCTTTTTCGCTGATATATTCAGGAACAACGCGCTCAACAACGGCCTCCTGCCGGTGGTGATACCCGAAAAACTGCTGGCAGAGCTTCTGGACCTTATAAAGAAAAGCCCCGGAACCATCGTGAGAATAGACCTCCGGGAACAGCTGGTAACAGTTCCCGCTATGGGAAAATCTTCACGGTTTGAGATAAATCCGTATAAGAAGGAATGTCTCCTGAAAGGTCTTGATGATATCGAATACCTTCTGGGTATGCAGGATCTTATAAGAGACTATGAAATCAAAACGCATGCAGATGAGAATCGAAATAACTGATACAACGCTGAGGGATGGAGAACAGACCCAGGGCGTTTCATATCCTCCCCTCGAAAAACTCCATATTGCAACACTTCTGCTTAAAGATGTGAATGTGGATCATCTTGAGGTAGCTTCCGCAAGGGTCTCCTCCGGGGAGTTTGAAGCTATAAGCAGGATCACCGAATGGGCCCGCCAGAATGATCTCCTGAGTAAAATCGAGGTCCTTGGTTTTGTTGACGGAGAGGTGTCAGTCAGATGGATCAGCGATGCCGGCTGCAAGGTTGTCAACCTGCTCTGCAAGGGATCATTGCGTCACCTCGAAAAACAACTCCGCAAAACTCCTGCCCAGCATGTGAGCGACATCAGGGAGATTATTGCAAAGGCAGGTGAGCTTGAAATGCAGGTCAATATCTACCTGGAAGACTGGTCCAACGGAATGATCCATTCGGAAGATTATGTTTATTTCATGATGGATTCACTTAAAGATGAGAGGATAAAAAGGTTCATGCTCCCCGATACGCTCGGAATACTTAACCCGGAACAGACCTTCAGTTTCTGCAAAAAGATGATTGATAAATATCCTTCACTGCATTTTGATTTTCATGCGCACAACGATTATGACCTTGCCGTTGCAAATGTTTTCGCTGCAGTGCAGGCAGGCATCCACGGAATACATACAACGGTGAATGGCCTCGGTGAAAGGGCCGGCAATGCGCCGCTCTCAAGCGTCATAGGGATACTGCGTGATCATCTCGGAGCAGAGACAGGCGTTAACGAGTTTGAGATCACCAGGGTCAGCAAGATTGTTGAAACATTCAGCGGGATACGCATACCTGTTAACAAACCCATTATCGGTGAGAATGTGTTTACCCAGACATCAGGCATTCATGCTGACGGCGACAGCAAGGACAACCTTTATTTCAACAACCTGCTTCCTGAACGATTCGGAAGAAAACGGAAATATGCCCTGGGGAAACAGTCAGGCAAGGCAACAATCAGGAAGAACCTTGAAGAATTCGGCCTGTTCCTCAATCCCGAATCCCTGAACAAGGTGACTCAAAGAGTGATTGAACTCGGCGATAAAAAGGAGAATGTAACAACTGATGACCTTCCGTTTATAATAGCGGATGTCCTTGGCAGTGACCCGATCGACTACAGGATCTTCATTAAGAATTATTCCCTTTCCCTGTCTTATGGCCTGAAGCCGTTTGCCAGCGTCCAGATAGAGATAAACGGCAATCTTTACCAGGAAACATCCTCCGGTGACGGACAATACGATGCTTTTATGAGGGCCATCAGAATTATATATGACAAACTGGGAAAGGAAATTCCTTTGCTCACTGATTACCAGGTGTCCATTCCGCCGGGAGGGAGGACTGATGCGCTGGTTGAAACAGTTATAACATGGAATCACCGGGGAAATGAGTTCAGGACAAAAGGCCTCGATGCCGACCAGACTGAGTCGGCGATAAAGGCAACTGAAAAAATGCTGAATATTATTGAGAAGAATGAAAATGCTTTAAATGGAAAAATACTAATAAACACACCGCATGAAGTTTAACATTGCAGTTTTGCCCGGAGACGGTATCGGCCCGGAGATTATTGAACAGGCAAAGAAAGTTGTACAGGCTGTCTGTAAGCGATTTAACCATTCGGTCGTTTTCAACTTTGGCCTCGTTGGTGCAATTGCAATTGATCAGACCGGAACTCCCCTGCCTGATAAAACCCTTGAATTGTGCAAATCGTCTGATGCAGTTCTTTTCGGGGCTATCGGTCACCCAAAATATGATAATGATCCCTCTGTAAAGGTCCGGCCTGAGCAGGGCCTTCTCGCCATGCGAAAGGAGCTTGGCTTATATGCAAATATCAGACCTGTAACAACCTTTCCTGCCCTGATAGATAAATCGCCCCTTAAAAGAGAGATCGTGGAGGGAGCAGATATTTTAATAGTCAGGGAACTTACGGGAGGTCTCTATTTCGGAAAGCCCCAGGGAAGGTCTGAGGATGGAAACACTGCTTATGATTCTTGTGTCTACAGTCGCTATGAGATTGAGCGTGTTGTAAAACTTGCCTGTGAATATGCAATGTCACGTACACGCAAACTCACCGTCGTCGACAAGGCTAATGTTCTTGCCACATCACGGTTATGGCGTGAGACTGCAACTGAAACTGCCAAGGCGTACAAAGATCTTACGGTCGATTTTATGTTTGTCGATAATGCTGCAATGCAGCTGATACAAAATCCGAAAAGATTTGATGTGATTGTAACTGAAAACATGTTCGGGGATATCCTTTCTGATGAGGCAAGCGTCATAACCGGATCGCTGGGACTTTTGCCATCAGCATCTGTGGGATTGTCAACATCGGTATTTGAACCGATACACGGTTCCTATCCCCAGGCAGCCGGAAAGAATATTGCAAATCCGCTTGGCACGATACTCTCAGCAGCCATGATGTTCGATATTGCATTCAAACTCAAAGAAGAGGCTGACACCATAAAAAGGGCCGTTGAAAAATCCCTTGAAGAAAATTTTGTTACTGAAGATCTCAGCAGGACTGATCCAAAATCCACGTCAGATGTAGGTGACCGGATCAGCCATTTCATTCTTAATAATTGAGAGAATAACAGGTGATGAAGTTTGTGAAAAATTAACAATATCTCATTAATTCATGTCATCCGATTGGTTTTGTTTAAAATTCAATTATTTTTGTAAGCCGGTAAGAGAACAAAATGAATAGCTTACACAAGAATTTTAACCTCTATTACTATTTCTGGTTTTATTTTGAAAGCCGGTAAGGGGGATTGTTGTGTACAGATAATAGAAATTATATGAAAGCAAGGGCCCCCGGAAAAGGGCCCTTTTTTGTTAATGAACTTTGAGATGAAAATAGCGATACAGGGAGAAAAAGGAAGTTTTCATGATGTGGCTGCAAGGCAATATTTCGGCTCTGATGAGATAGAACTGGTGGAGTGCCCGACATTTGATATGACTGTCAATGCCGCAAAACAGGGAAGCGCTGATTTTGCAGTAATGGCAATTGAGAATGCACGATCCGGAAGTATCCTTTACAATTACACACTTTTAAGGGAATCAGGACTTAAGATTTTCGGTGAGCATAATGTCAGGATAAAGCAGAATCTTATGGCACTTCCCGGCCAGCTGATATCGGAAATCAGAGAAATAAGGTCACACCCGATAGCGCTTGCCCAGTGCATGGAATTTCTTAACCGGTATCCGGAAATAATGCTTATTGAGAGCGCCGACACTGCAGGCAGTGCAAGAATTATAAAAGAAACCGGCCTTCACGGGGTCGCTGCAATAGGCCCTTCAACCGCAGCAAAAATTTATGGCCTTAACATACTTGCAGAGGGTATTGAGACCTACAAAAAGAATTACACCAGGTTTCTTGTCATCGGGAACAAGAAAAATCAGAACAGGGAAGGAAACAAAATCTCTGTCTGTTTTGCCACCGGCCACAAACCAGGTTCACTGGCTGCCGTGCTGGTTGTGCTTGCTGAGATGAATATTAACCTCTCCAAGATTCAATCTGTTCCGCGACTGAACGGTGAGTGGGAATATATGTTCTACCTTGACCTCGAGTTAAGTAATGGCACAAGCGCGGCGATGGTTGAAAAAGCACTGGAGAAACACACAAGCAACCTGGAAGTGCTGGGAGTTTACAACAAAAACAATACGCTCCATGAAAGTTAACCCGGCTGACCGCACACTCACTGTGCAGGAATACTATTTCTCCCAGAAACTCCGGCAGATTGACCAGATGAGGAAAGCCGGAGCCAGCATCATCAGTCTTGGAATAGGCAGCCCTGATCAGGCTCCGTCAGAGAATACCGTAAGGCGGCTTATTGAAGAAAGTACCAGATCAACCTCGCATGGCTACCAGAGCTATATCGGCATTCCTGAACTGCGGAATGCCTTTGCCGGCTGGTATAAAAAATATTTCGGGGTTGAGCTCAATCCTGACAATGAGATCATTCCGCTCATGGGCAGCAAGGAGGGTATCATGCACATCAGCATGGCCTTTGTAAACCAGGGCGATGAAGTCCTCATTCCTGACCCCGGTTACCCGACCTACTCGTCAGTGACAAACCTTGTCGGCGGAAAAATCAGGTACTATGAGCTTGATGAAAGAACAGGCTGGATGCCTGACCTGCAAGCCCTTGAGCTTCTTGACCTGAGCAAGGTGAAACTGATGTGGCTCAATTACCCGCATATGCCAACCGGGACGCCCGGGTCAATAAAACTCTTTGAAGACCTTGTAGCCTTTGCTGACGCTCACTCAATCCTGATCTGCAATGACAATCCATACAGCTTCATACTGAACAGGAATTACCTCAGTCTTTTGTCAGTTGACGGGGCAAAAGAGGTTGCCCTTGAGCTGAACTCCCTCAGCAAATCCCACAACATGGCCGGATGGCGTGTCGGCATGGTGGCAGGTCACAGTGAGTACCTGAAGAGCATACTCAGGGTAAAAAGCAATATGGACTCGGGAATGTTCCTCCCCGTACAGAAGGCTGCTGCCGAGGCGCTTAATAATCCGCCGGAGTGGTACGAACAGGTTAACCTGGTTTATGAAAAACGCCGCAAAAAAGTCGAAGAGATCATGGACACCCTTGGCTGCAGATATGACAAAAACCAGGTAGGACTGTTTGTCTGGGGGCGCATACCTGAATCCGTTACCAGCTGCGAGGATTATGTGGAAGGAATTCTTAATGAAGCCGGCGTCTTTATCACCCCGGGATTTATTTTCGGGAGCAAAGGGGAACGCTATATCCGCATTTCACTGTGCGCCAGTGATGATTTACTTGAAGAAGCTAAAAAGAGAATCTCCTCTTACACTGACATAGTTAACCGGACATCAAGAAAAGAAATATGAAAATCGCTGTTGTTGGAATAGGTCTTATAGGAGGTTCGATGATGATTGACCTTCGCAAACGTGGTTTTGCCGATAAAATAATCGGTGTTGATTCAAATCTTCAGCATCAGAACATAGCAACACTTTGCGGACTTGTCGATGAAATTGATACACTGGAGAATGCGATTGACAGAAGTGATCTTATCATACTGTCCACTCCGGTCGATGCAAACTGTCAGATGCTGCCGGGTATACTTGACAGGATTGACGGAACTTCCAAAGTTGTGACAGATATGGGTTCGACTAAAGGAAGCATCTCAAAGATTTCGGAGCACCATCCTAAACGTGGCCGGTACGTAGCCGCCCATCCTATGGCCGGAACCGAATATTCCGGTCCCCTGGCCGCCATCGGCAGGCTATTCGATTATAAGCCGGCCATCATATGTGATCCTGAACTTTGCGACCATGATGCGCTTGAGCTTGTTGAAAAGATGCTTACGACGCTTAATATGCGGATCGTATATATGAAATCGTCAGAACATGACACACATGTCGCTTACGTCTCCCACATTTCGCATATTACTTCATTCTCGCTGGCACTGACTGTTCTTGACAAGGAGCATGAGGAGCAGAATATCCTGACACTTGCAGGGGGTGGGTTTGAAAGCACGGTGCGTCTGGCAAAAAGCAACGGGGACACCTGGGCGCCGATCTTTCTTGAGAATTCCAAATTCATCCTTGAAGTAATTGATACATATACTGAAAAAATGAGCCTGTTCAGGAAGATGATTGCCGAAAAAGACCTGAATGGCCTGAAGTCACTTATGGATGAGGCCAACAAAATCAGGAAGATACTTAACTAATTAATTTACAGTATCATGGAAACCGCATTAAATACATTGCCAATACAGGAATGGAGTGGGTATAAAAACCGCCCGTTCCTTATCTCAGGCCCGTGCAGTGCCGAAACTGAGGAACAGGTTATTAAGACAGCCCGTCAGCTGGCTGAGTTAAAAACAGTGAATATTTTCCGTGCCGGGATCTGGAAACCGCGGACGCGTCCCGATTCATTCGAGGGAGTTGGATCGGAGGGACTGAAATGGCTCAGGAGTGTCAAACAGGAAACTGGGCTTCTTGTCGGTACCGAGGTGGCAAATGAAAAGCACGTTTACGAAGCCCTTAAATATGGCATTGATATGCTGTGGATCGGGGCCAGGACATCTGTAAATCCGTTCACGGTTCAGGAAATATCCGATGCCCTGAAAGGTGTTGATGTGATGGTGCTTGTCAAAAATCCTGTCAATCCTGAAATCGACCTTTGGATGGGGGCTATTGAACGCATAGCGAAGGCGGGTATCAGGCATCTCGGAGCTATCCACCGCGGTTTTTCCACATATGAGAAAACAAGCTACAGGAATCAGCCCAACTGGCAGCTTCCCATCGAGCTTCGTCACCGCATTCCTGACCTTCCTCTCATCTGTGACCCAAGCCATATTGCCGGATCGAGGGAATTTCTGAGGGAGATCTCCCAGAAAGCTCTTGACCTGAACTTTGACGGCCTGATGATCGAGTCTCATATCGACCCTGATAAAGCTTTGAGCGATGCGGCACAGCAGGTTACCCCGGATGGTCTCCGGAACCTTTTAAGCAGACTGGTCATTCGTAATCCTGTTGCATCAGATCCGAAGCTGCTTGATATTCTCGGTGAATTACGCCAGCAGATTGATCTCTTTGATGAACACCTGCTTGATCTCCTGGAAAAGCGCATGAAAGTTGCGGAGACTATCGGGCGGTACAAGAAGGAGAACAACATCACCATTCTCCAGCCTACCCGCTGGGATGAAATCATAAACAGGGTCATGAGCAAGACGGGGGCCAAGGGACTGAGCGCTGAATTTATTGATACAATTTTTAAGGCTATTCACCAGGAGTCAATAAATCACCAGATGAAGATAATGAACAACGGAGAGAAAAAATAATGATACTTGATAAGTGATTATTACAGCAATGTTTATGCTATGAACAAATAATTACTATTTTTGCATCGAACCAGGAAAACATGTCATTAAACACGTTACATCATCATCATCTTCATACTTGCACTCAGGCGAGGTAAGAATGGTGTAGTGTAACCATAAATATAACAGACCCGTCTGAGCAGATCAGGCGGGTTTTTTTTCCGTATGGTTTGCTCAGACTATAACAAAAGAGAAAATGAGCAAACTGAAAATTGCAATCCAGAAGAGTGGCAGGCTGAGCGAGAGCTCCCGCAAACTGTTCGAAGAATGCGGCATCAAGATCTCAAACGGTGCAGGAACACTAAAGATCGTAGCCAGTAACTTCCCCATTGAAATACTGTTTCTTCGTGACGATGATATCCCGCAATATGTTGAGCAGGATGTGGCAGATATCGGGATCGTAGGAGAGAACATGGTTTTTGAAAAAAACAAGGAAGTAGATATCCTTGAACAGCTTGGTTTTGCCGGTTGCAGGCTGAGCCTGGCCATACCAAAGGAGGATAACTACTCCGGACATGGTTTTTTCATGAACAAGAGAGTGGCAACCAGCTATCCGCGGTTACTGGGTGAATACCTTTTAAAAAATGATATTACTGCAACGGTTGAAGAGATCAGCGGCAGTGTAGAGATCGCTCCGGGAGTGGGGCTTGCCGATGCAATATGCGATATCGTGAGCTCAGGAAGCACCCTGCTCATGAACGGGTTAAAGGAGGTGGAGACAATAATGAAAAGCCAGGCAGTAATTATTGCAAACAGGAACATCCCTCCTGATAAAAAGTTAATCCTGGAAAAACTGCTCTTCAGGATCAGGGCAGTAAAGAATGCCAGGGAGAACAAGTATATCCTGCTGAATGCTCCCCGTGAGGCCATAACGGAGATCTGCCAGATTCTGCCCGGCATGAAGAGCCCGACGATACTGCCCCTGGCAGAGGAGGGATGGTGCAGCCTGCACTCCGTAGTGAAAGAGGATGAATTCTGGGATAGGATAGATCAGCTTAAAAATGCCGGAGCAGAGGGCATCCTCGTAATACCAATAGAAAAAATGGTACTGTGATGAAAACAATATTATACCCGCCACAGGAGGAATGGAGCCTCCTGTGCAGGAGGCCAGGCATAAGCAAAAATGACCTGGAAAACCTTGTTAAAAACATCATAGGCAGAGTAAGAGATGCCGGCGACAATGCCATCCGTGAATTCTCTGAGCAGTATGACGGTTTTACTCCCAAGGCGTTAAAAGTGGACGAAGAGCAAATAGCGGCTGCAGCAGCAAGCATCCCGGAAGAACTGAAAGCAGCCATTGAGATGGCCAGGTTAAACATTGAAAAGTTCCACCTCCTGCCTGATCCTGCAATAAAGGTGACGGAGAGTATCAGGGGTGTGAGATGCTGGAGCAGGGAGCTGCCAATAGAAAAAGTAGGGCTCTATATACCCGGAGGAACGGCTCCGCTCTTCTCAACAGTGCTCATGCTTGCCATACCCGCTTCACTGGCAGGATGCAGGGAGATAATCCTCTGTTCTCCTCCAGGGAAAAACGGTGAGATCGACCCTCTGATCCTTTATGCTGCCTCGGTTTCAGGTGTGACTGCAATATACAGGGTTGGCGGTGCGCAGGCAATAGCTGCCATGGCTTATGGCACTGAGACTGTTCCGTCGGTGTATAAGATCTTCGGACCCGGAAATCAGTATGTAACAAAAGCAAAACAGCTGGTGCAGACTGACGGCATTGCTATTGACATGCCTGCAGGACCAAGCGAGGTGCTGATAATCGCAGATAAAACCTCCGACCCCCGGTTTGTAGCCGCTGACCTTCTCTCACAGGCTGAACATGGACCTGACAGCCAGGTAATTATGCTGACAGACAGCAGTGAGTTGATTGACATGGTAAGAGACGAGGTGGCACTTCAGGTAAAGCAGCTGAAGAGGAGAGATATAGCCTTAAGGGCTCTCGAAAACAGCGCCCTTATTTTACTGAAATCTTCTGATGATTGCATCCGTTTCAGCAATATGTACGCCCCTGAACATCTTGTTATTACAGTTTCCAGTCACCGCTCACTCGCAGACAGGGTAATTAATGCTGGGTCGGTCTTTCTCGGAACATACAGCTGTGAAAGTGTTGGCGACTATGCAAGCGGCCCTAATCACACACTGCCTACAAATGGCTATGCAAAAAGTTTCAGCGGAGTGTCAACAGAAAGCTTCATGAAGAAGGTCCTTTTTCAGGAGGTCACACCCGAAGGATTAAGAAACCTGGGGCCGGCAGTAGAGTTAATGGCTGAGGCAGAAATGCTTGATGCACATAAAAATGCTGTTTCAATCAGATTAAAATCACTGAACAATGAATGATACTGAAAAACTCGTCAGAGACAATGTCAGAAAACTCATCCCCTACTCATGTGCAAGGGATGAGTACGGAGGCAGGGAGGGCATCTTTCTTGATGCCAATGAGAATCCCTTCGGCGACCTTAACAGGTACCCCGATCCCTATCACAGGGAACTCAGATCGGCGCTCAGCCATCTGAAGGGATTACCTGCAGAAAACATCTTCACCGGAAACGGCAGTGATGAGGTGATTGATCTCTGTTACCGTATTTTTTGCAACCCTGGCAGAGATAAAGCGCTGATATTTAATCCTACATACGGTATGTATGAAGTTTCTGCAGCAGCAAATGACATTGAAGTCATAAAAGTACCGCTTGATGAAAATTTCAATATCAATATCAGTGCTGTTGAGCCATACTTTGATGATGACAGGCTTAAGCTGATCTTCATTTGTTCGCCAAATAATCCGACCGGCAACAGCATGAACAGCAACGATATTGAGTTTATAATCCGCAACTTCAGAGGTATCGTAATAATTGATGAGGCATATATCGACTTCAGCGTGCACCCTTCCTTCAGTCTTAAGATATTGCAGTATCCCAATCTTGTGGTCATGCAGACTTTCAGTAAGGCGCTCGGGCTTGCTGCGGCAAGGATCGGGATGGCATTTGCAGCTCAGGAAATAATAAAGTACTTCTTCAGGATGAAGCCTCCCTACAATATTAGCACCATAAACCAGGCTGTGGCTTTAAAAAAACTTGATGAAATAAGTGAAAGCAGGGACCAGGTAAAAAGGATCATTGAAGAGAGGTGCCGGCTGGTCCAGAGCCTGGCAAAACTTAAGGTAGTGGAAAAGATCTATCCCTCGGATGCCAACTTCCTGCTTATAAAAGTCATGGATGCCGATTACATTTATAACATGCTTCTTGAAAAAGGAGTTATCGTCAGGAACCGGAGCAGGATGATCAGCAACTGCCTTCGCATAACAGTAGGTACTGCAGATGAAAACAGCAGGATGATAAGTGAACTTGAAAAAATAACATTATGAAAAAAGTCCTCTTTGTCGACAGGGATGGAACCATTATCTATGAACCGGCTGACTGGCAGATTGACAGCCTTGAAAAGCTTGAGTTTCTTCCGGGTGTGATAACAGCGCTCTCCCGGATAGCGGGTGAGACTGATTATGAGCTGGTAATGGTTACGAACCAGGATGGGCTTGGAACGGACTCCTTTCCTGAGGCTGCTTTCTGGCCGGTACAGAACAAGATGCTTTCGATACTGAAAGGCGAGGGAATCATCTTCTCTGAGATATTTATAGACAGGTCGCTGCCTGAAGCAAACTCCCCTTCACGCAAACCCGGGACAGCCATGCTGACACGCTACCTGGCACAAGGCGTTGACCTTGCTTCATCATATGTCATCGGTGACAGGGAGTCAGATATAAAATTGGCAGAGAATCTGGGCTGCAGGGCTATTTATCTGTCAGATAAAAGGGATGACCGTGCAGCTCTGACCACAAAAGACTGGAATGAGATCTTCAGGTTTCTGAAGAGCATACCCAGAACTTCATCCGTAACAAGAGAGACAAAGGAGACCAGGATCCGGGTAGAACTGAGTCTTGACGGCTCAGGAAAATGCTCCATAAAAACAGGTATCGGGTTCTTCAACCATATGCTTGAGCAATTTGCAAAACACAGCGGAACAGATATTTATCTCGATGCAGAAGGAGATATTGATGTAGATGAACATCATCTGATTGAAGATGTGGGAATAGTCCTCGGAACAGCATTCAGTAACGCACTCGGCGGCAAAAGGGGTATTGAAAGATATGGCTTCACACTCCCGATGGATGATGCCCTGGCACAGGTGGCAATTGACTTCGGAGGCAGGCCTTGGCTTGTATGGGATGTGGATTATAAATCAGGGAGCATAGGCAGTATGCCGGCTGAAATGGTTTATCATTTTTTTAAATCATTCTCTGACAACGCAAAGTGCAACCTTAATATGAAAGCAGAAGGACAGAATGAGCACCATAAAACGGAAGCTCTGTTCAAGGCATTTGCCAGAGCAGTGAAAATGGCATTGAAACATTCAGGCAGCTATGACCTGCCGTCAACCAAAGGGATACTATGATAGCAATACTGAAATACAATTCCGGCAATATTAAATCCGTCCAGACAGCGCTCGACAGAGAGGGGTGCAGAAGTCTCATCACCGACAAACCTGATGAGATCGCCGCAGCTGACAAGGTAATCATCCCGGGAGTAGGGGAAGCACGGTCGGCAATGCAGTACCTGAAAGAGAGGGAGCTTGATGTTTTGATCCGCTCGCTGAGACAGCCCGTGCTCGGGATCTGCCTGGGACTTCAACTGTTGACAAAACACTCGGATGAAGGTGATACTGAGTGCATTGGCATCTTTGACACAATTGTAAAGAGGTTTCCTCCCGGCGACAAGGTCCCTCACATGGGATGGAACAATTTCATATCGCTGAATCAAAAGGATCTGTTCCGGGGGATCAGGATCGAAGACAACGTCTATTATGTGCACAGCTACTATGCAGATGTAAATTCTGACACCGTTGCCGCATGCGATTATATACTCCCGTTCAGTGCGGCAATGAGAAAAAATAACTTTTATGCGACCCAGTTCCATCCTGAAAAATCGGGAGCAACAGGTGCCCTGATCCTGAAAAACTTCCTCGAACTATGAGAATAATTGCAGCCATTGATATCCTTGACGGAGAGTGCGTACGGCTTATCCAGGGAGATTATGAAAAAAAGAAGACGTATGACAGGGATCCGCTAAAGGTTGCAAGGCAGCTCGAAGATCATGGAATAAAACACCTGCATCTGGTTGACCTTGATGGTGCACGAACTAAAAAGATTGTGAATTACAGCGTGCTTGAATTTATTGCAGGATCAACGTCACTAAGGATCGATTTCAGCGGAGGGATAAGGTCTGATGACGACTTAAGAAGAGCGTTTGATAGTGGCGCCTCTCAGGTAACCTGCGGCACTGTTGCTGTTACTGACCCTCCTCTCTTCCTTGAATGGTTGAGAGCCTGGGGCCCCGAAAAGATAATACTCAGCGCCGATTTCAGGTACAGGAATATTGCCACCGGGGGGTGGACAGAAAAAACGGAGATTGATATAATCACCTTCCTGAAGAAATACCGGGCTGAGGGTGTTATATATACAGTATGTACCGACATTGAAAAGGATGGCATGCTTAAGGGCCCCTCTCTTGACATGTACAGGGAGATAGTTACGATAACCGGGCTGAAGCTTATTGCCAGCGGAGGCATAACAACGGCCGATGAGATAAATAAATTGAAGGAGACTGGATGCGAGGGGGCAATTATCGGCAGAGCCCTCTATGAAGGAAAAATAACATTAAAGGAACTCCGGGAGCTATGCTTAAGAAACGAATAATACCATGCCTTGACATCAAGGACGGACGCACTGTCAAAGGGATCAACTTTATCAGCATCAGGGATGCAGGTGACCCCGTTGAACTTGCCAGAGTTTATATGGATCAGGGGGCGGATGAGCTTGTCTTCCTCGACATAACCGCAACTGTTGAGAAGAGAAAGACACTTGCATTGCTTGTTGAACGTATAGCCTGTGAAATCAGTATTCCATTCACTGTCGGCGGCGGTATCAGCTCACTTGATGACGTTTCCATGCTTATCAGGTCGGGAGCTGACAAGGTGAGTATCAACACCGCGGCAGTGGATGATCCCAGCCTGATTTCCGGTATTGCAGGAAAATTCGGAAGCCAGTGTGTGGTGGTGGCCATAGACACACAGCTGGTCAATGACAGATGGATGGTGTTTGTTAACGGCGGAAGAACGGCAACAACCCTGAAAGCTGTTGAATGGGCTGAGAAAGCAGAAAAAAATGGTGCCGGCGAGATACTGCTTACCTCAATGAACTCTGACGGTACAAAAGCCGGATTCTCAATAGATATTACCCGTGAAATAAGCCACAATGTAAATATTCCTGTCATTGCTTCCGGCGGAGCAGGTTGCATGGAACATTTCAGGGAGGTCTTCAAGGAAACAGAATGCAGCGCCGCACTCGCAGCCAGCATATTTCATTTTAACGAGATTTCAATCCCTGACCTTAAAGACTATTTGTCAAAGAATAACATAAACATAAGATGGTGAATATAGATTTTAAAAAGGGTAACGGTCTTGTTCCTGTTATCATTCAGGACAACACGACCATGCAGGTACTCATGCTCGGGTTTATGAATGAAGAGGCTCTTTCAAAAACAGAGCAGGAGGGCAGGGTCACATTCTTCAGCAGGAGCCGCAATATGCTGTGGACCAAAGGAGAAACATCAGGCAACTACCTCTATGTAAAAGAGATACGCACCGACTGCGACAGTGATTCAATTCTTATCCTGGCTGATCCGGCAGGCCCGGTATGTCATACCGGATCATTCTCATGCTTCGGAGATGATACTGCCAGGGGATTTTTATATAAGCTGGAAGGGATTATCAGTCAAAGAATTGATAATGATACGGAAGGTTCGTATACAAATAAAATCTTCCGGAAGGGAATCAACAGGATTGCACAGAAGGTGGGCGAGGAAGCGGTGGAGCTGGTAATAGAAGCCAAGGATGATGACACCGGTCTGTTCAAAAACGAAGCCGCCGACCTGCTGTATCATCTGCTTATTCTTCTGAAGGCTAAATCAGTAAGCCTGTCAGATATAGAAAAAGTATTGTCTGAAAGGCACAGGAAATAACAGTTTTGGGCCTCGTGTCGGTAAAAGGTTAAAAAAATAAATACCGGACTTTATATTTATGAATAATTGTTATATTTGCATCAGATGAAGACAAAAATATTATATACCTGGCGCTGGTGCAGCTCATAAGATGAAGCTGTGATTCAAGCCATTATATAATATCATAAGATAATTATGCATAGAGGCACGCTGATCACAGCGTGCCTTTTTTATTTATTAACCTTAATTAAACAGCTATGGAAAAGATTACCAAAATTCTGTTAAGCGAAAACGAAATGCCCCGGCAGTGGTACAATATTGTTGCTGATATGCCAAACAAGCCGTTGCCGCCGCTGAACCCCGCCACCGGTAAGCCGGTGGGCCCGGAAGATCTGTCGGTCATTTTTCCGATGGAGCTTATAAAACAGGAAGTATCGGCTGAGAGATACATTGATATCCCTGATGAGGTACTCGATCTGTACAGGACCTTTCGCCCCTCACCTCTTTTCCGGGCACGGAACCTTGAAAAGGCCCTGGGAACAAAGAGCAGGATATACTACAAATATGAGGGCGGTAATTATTCAGGCTCTCATAAGGCAAATACTGCCATCCCGCAGGCATATTACAATAAAATGGAAGGCGTAAGGCGGATAACAACAGAGACAGGAGCCGGTCAGTGGGGAAGCGCAATGAGCTTCGCATGCAACCACTTCGGACTTGAACTGCTTGTATTCATGGTAAAAGTCAGTTACAATCAGAAACCCGGGCGCAAGCTCTTAATGAATACTTACGGTGCCAGGGTCGTTCCGTCGCCAAGCACAATGACCGCTGCCGGAAGGAGGGTGCTTGAACTCGATCCTGAGTCACCGGGAAGTCTTGGCATCGCCATTTCCGAAGCAATGGAGATTGCTGCACAGGATCCGTACACAAAATACTCGCTCGGCAGTGTGCTTAACCATGTTATTCTTCATCAGACCATTATAGGTCAGGAGGCATTGCTCCAGATGGAAAAAACCGGTGACTACCCCGATGTGGTGATCGGATGCTTCGGCGGGGGATCAAATTTCTCCGGAATTGCATTTCCATTCCTGCGCGAAAACCTGAATAACGGGAAAAAGACTAGGCTTGTAGCTGTCGAACCTTCCTCCTGTCCCAAGCTGACAAAAGGAAAATTCACGTACGATTTCGGTGATCAGTCAGGCATGACTCCTCTATTGCCCATGTACACGCTGGGTCATAATTTCATTCCGGACAAGATCCATGCGGGGGGTCTTCGTTATCATGGTGCCGGCGTCCTCGTCAGCCAGCTGCGCAAGGACGGATTTGTCGAGGCAAAAGCCAAGCAGCAGCGTGAATGCTTCGAAGGAGGTATTCTCTTCGCCAGAACGGAAGGTATCCTTCCTGCACCTGAATCGTCATATGCCATTGCCGGCGCTCTTGATGAAGCAAGGAGAGCGGACATTGAAGGTGTGTCAAAGACAATTCTTTTCAATCTCAGCGGCCACGGTCATTTTGACATCTCTGCCTATGAGAAGTATTTCGAAGGCAACCTGCCTGACCATGAAACCACGGCAGAGGAGATAGAAAAGTCCCTTTCGGAGCTGAAACTACCTGTTACCTGAACGGACGGGTGAGTGATACAAGAAGAGAGGCATCATCGCTAATGCCTCTCTTCTCATTTGATAATGATTTAAAAGTTCCCCCTTGATAAGGGGGAGTATCCCGGCCATAGGTCGGGAGGAGGGGGTTATAAAATCTGTCAGCTGCACTTAGATGTGCCGCAGTCGCTGCAGATGAGGCAACCCTCCTGGTAAACCAGGTTGGTGGAACCGCATGTGCCGCACTTGCCCTTGGCCTTTGTTCCGTTGGGGATGTAACGCTTCAGCGAGCGCTCAATTCCGTTCTTCCATGTGTTGATGGATTCGCTGTCGAGCTTCATCGATGACACCAGCTCGACCACATCCTTGGCCGGCATCCCGTAGCGCAGCACACCTGATATCAGCCTGGCGTAATTCCAGAACTCAGGCTTGAACATATGAGACAGTCCCCCGAGAGTGTTCTTGTAACCGTACTTATCGGTGTACTGGAAGTCGTACCGGGTATTACCCGCATCGTCCTTGTTCTTGATGATCTTTCCCTTGACAATGCTCTTGGGTATTGGGAACATCTCGTCATCCTGGAGGCCCGTGAAGATCTCATAAGGTACACCGTCCTTCAGCCCCACAAAGGCAATCCACTTCTCTTCATTATTCTGGAAGCGGAGTACGTCGGCCTCAAGCACCTTGGGCCTGATCGGGGACCAGTCCTGTTTCTTGTCCTCCTTGTTCGATACAAGCACTCCTGCCCTCGAGCCGTCGCGGTAAACCGTTGCTCCCTTGCATCCTTCCTTCCACGCAGTTAGATAGAGCTCGGAGACAAGCTCTTCCTTTGCATCTGCAGGAAGGTTGATTGTCACGCTGATCGAGTGATCCACCCATTTCTGAATGGCTCCCTGCATGCGCACCTTGGCCATCCAGTCAACATCATTGGAGGTGGCCTTGTAGTAAGGCGATTTCTCAACAATTGTATTGATCTCCTCTTCGGTCATGCTCCTTACCTGTTCGTAGTCATAACCGTTCTGCTTCATCCACTCGATGAACTTATGATGGAATACCACAAATTCTTCCCAGTGGTCGCCCACCTCGTCGGTGAAGCTCACCGTCACATCCTTGTCATTCGGATTCACCTTGCGGCGCCGCTTGTAGAAAGGCAGGAACACCGGTTCAATACCCGATGTTGTCTGGCTCATCAGGCTTGTTGATCCTGTCGGAGCGATTGTCAGCAGGGCAATGTTGCGTCTGCCGTGTTTTTCCATCTCGGCGTACATCTCAGGATCAGCCTCGCGGAGACGGTTGATGAAAGGATTGTTACGTTCTCTTTCCTTGTCGTACATCGGGAAAGCACCCCGCTCCTTTGCCATCTCGGTGGATGACCTGTATGCTTCAATGGCAAGTGTACGGTGCACACCGACTGAAAACTCTGTTGCCTCGTCGGTTCCGTACCGCAAACCCAGGGCAGCAAGCATGTCTCCCTCGGCGGTGATGCCGATGCCGGTACGTCTTCCTTCCTCGGTCTTATGCCGTATATTTTCCCACAGGTTCCGTTCAACAAGTTTCAGTTCCGCAGGTTCAGGATCATTGTCGATCTTGGCTATGATGGAATCTATCTTCTCCTGCTCAAGGTCGATGATGTCATCCATGATCCTTTGTGAGAGATGTACATGCTCCCTGAACAGCTTATAGTCAAATGAGGCTTTTGGGGTAAAGGGGTTCTTGACATACCCGAAGAGGTTGATTGCAATCAGCCGGCAGCTGTCGTACGGGCAGAGCGGGATTTCGCCGCACGGATTCGTTGATACTGTCTCATAGCCCAGGTCGGCATAGCAGTCAGGCACGCTCTCGCGCTTGATTGTATCCCAGAAGAGCATCCCAGGCTCAGCTGATTTCCACGCATTATGGACTATCTTGTTCCAGAGCTTGCGTGCATCAATCTCCTTAACGAATTTCGGATTTTCTGATTTGATCGGATACTGCTGGCGGAAGCTTCTGCCTTTGATCACCGACTCCATGAAGTCGTCTGTTATCTTCACCGAGACGTTTGCGCCCGTGACTTTTCCTGCCTCAAGCTTAGCGTCGATAAAACTTTCGGCATCAGGATGCTTGATTGATATTGACAGCATGAGTGCGCCGCGGCGGCCGTCCTGGGCCACCTCGCGGGTTGAGTTTGAATAGCGCTCCATGAAAGGCACCACGCCCGTTGAGGTGAGCGCGCTGTTGAGCACCGGCGAGCCCTTGGGGCGTATGTGCGAGAGATCATGACCGACTCCGCCTCGGCGTTTCATGAGCTGCACCTGCTCCTGGTCGATCTTCATTATCCCGCCGTAGGAATCGGAATCGCCTTTGTTGCCTATGACAAAGCAGTTCGACAGCGAAGCGATCTGGTAGTCATTGCCTATTCCGGTCATCGGTCCGCCCTGCGGAATAATATATTTGAAATCCTTAAAAGCCTTATAGATGGTTTCTGCCGGAAGCGGATTCGGGTACTTCAGTTCAATGCGGTGTATCTCTGAAGCAAGGCGACGGTGCATGTCGTCCGGAGTTTTTTCGTAGAGATTTCCAAATGAATCCTTCAGGGCATACTTGCTTGCCCATACCTTGGCTGCCAGGTCGTCACCGCCAAAGTACTCGCGTGTTGCCTTTATAGCATCCTCATAGAGGTAAGTGGTTTGTTCACTTGTCCCTTCCGGCATGGTCTCCTTCTCCGCCAATGTCTCTTCCTTTTTCAACTTCTTCTCCTCTTTTTTAATCATCTCCTTCTCGTTAGGGGCGACGGATGGCATGTGGACAAATGAATCTCCCATTATAGTGCAAGAATATTACAGTTTGAAAATAAGCTACTTAATCTACCTTCGATAAAAATGAACGGGTTTTGCTAAAATAGACTAGTAAGTGAGAGGAGACAAGAATAAAAGTTCTCTTTTATCAACATACATATTAACTTTATAAACCGCTGTGGTGAAAAAAAAGAGGCCGGTTCCCCGGCCTCTTTAAACAACTGAAAATAAGCCGTTTAGAAGATGAGACGAATACCCAGCAGGCAACCCCATGTACTTGAGGTACTTAAGCTCTTGCTGAGAGTGGTCTTATTAGTAAAATCTTCCAGAGATGTGGCATTGAGCCTGTATGTCGGAGCCGCAGTTGCGCTGCCCCTGTTGACAACTGTCAGCGGGCGAACGTTTTCATAGCTGGCCAGGGGGTTGTATGTGTATGTGCCCCAGCTGTCATTTATCATGTTGCCCACATTCAGGAGGTCGACGCTGAACTGGAGAGTATACTTGCGCTCTGACCCGAAGTTTGTAAAGAGATCCTGAATGATTTTGGCGTCAAACCTGTGCATCCAGGGCTGAATTTCGCCGTATCTTTCAGCGTACTGACCCTTGCGGCTGCTGAGATATTCATTGCGGTTGACATATTCCCAGAATGCATTCTGCTGTTCTTCTGCAGTCATTAATGTTCCTCCGGATGGAGTATAATTTACAAAGGTAATTTCAGATGCAGTTTCCGGGATATACATAATGTCAGCTGTTATTCCATCGCCGTTAAGGTCGTTGGAATATGTGTATGTCCACCTTCCTGTCTGATAACCCTGGTATACCAGCGAGAATGTGGTTGCAAAGTGTTTAGCATATTCAATCTTGTATGATACACTACCGATAAGTTTGTGAGGAGTGGAGAAAAGTGAATAGCTCATTTCAGGATCGTTCAGACTTCCGATAGAAGTATTGGATGAATAAGCTGAATAAGCTGACGAACCTGGGTTGGCGCTGATGTCTTTTGCCTCAGTAAAAGTATATGCAAACATACCGGACAGACCTTTGGTGAAGTTCTTGGTCAGCATTGCAGTAACCGAATACTGGTAACCCTGCTTGGTATTTCTCAGCTCCGTAGCTGCACTGACAGTACTGACAACCTTGGCTGCAGTGCTGTTTGACCAGAACATACGGTTATCCGGGCCGGCCAGCGTTCCTGTTGGATCCGACAGGTTTATGTTTATCTGCTGGACTGCATTGATATCCTTTGAATACATGCCCTCCAGAGTAAATATCATACTCCACGGCAGTTCAACGTCAACAGCTAAGTTAGAGCGCCATATCTGCGGGAATTTAAATTTCTTGCCGACCTGGGTAAGTGTAGAATTGTTCGGCAGCGTGCTTGGACTCTGCGGGAAAAGAGTGGGATCGCTTGCTATGTACTCTTTAAAATCAGGATTGAATTCCAGTCCCACAAGGTTTGGATTACCCGGGCCCCAGCCAATTTCAGGCGACTGAATAACGCCGGAGTTGGTTGGCTGGTTGGTGAACCATACAAACGGAAGCATACCGGTAAAGACACCTGTTCCTCCGCGAACCTGCAGAGAGCGGTCTCCTCTTACATCCCAGTTAAATCCGAGGCGCGGTGAGACAACAAGCTGGCTCTCGGGCCATGTGCCAACGTCCATTTTCTGGCCGCCGTAAAAAGTGAGGGCTGCGATGGCAGGGTTATCCTGCAGTTCTTCCAGGTACAGCGGTAGTTCCAGGCGAACACCGTAGGTAAGTTTAAGTTTGGGCACAACTGCCCACTCATCCTGTGCATAAACCGATGCAAACCCAAAGGTTGCAGTTGCACCCGGTGCATCCTCACCGTTATAACCGTAAGTAACCCCAAACCCGCTGGGATCAGCACCATTTAAGAAATCATCCACAGAGGCATAACGGTAATAGGAGGTACCTTCGCGGATATATGAATTACGGAACCAAAGACGGTCAAATGAGATACCTGCGGTAAGAGTGTGGTTATTAAGGTTTATTGAGAGGTTATCAGTAAATGTCATTGTCTTGTTCTGGACATCATTGTTATATGAGAAGAGCTCATAGCCGAATGACATGTACTGATCACCGCCTTCCCAGATGTCAACAAAGGGGAAAAGGTCCGAATTGCTGGTACGGGTATCCTGTATAAAAGTATAGCTGGCAAGGAACTTGTTCGAGAACTTGCTTCCGAAACTGCTGTTAAGTTCACCGGTGATTGAACGCACTGTGTTCTTAAACCCGTAGAATGCATTCGAGAAAGCCATTGACTGGCTGCTGATACGGCCGGAGTTTCTTGCGTTGTTTGGCGGGCCGCTGGTAGGATTGGTTTGCTGGTCTGAGGTACCGACAACATCATTGTAACGGATAGTGAATTTGTGATCCTTGTTGATGTTCCAGTCGAGGCGGGCAAGTATTTTAGTATTTATATTTTTGAAGGGATCATAGTCCTTGTATTTGCCCGGATCGTAGTTATATGTTTCAAGCAGGTGATCTCTGACTGCGACCATGTCTGATTCAAGTGTTCTTGAGATCATCAGGTCCTGGTTGGCTACGCCGTCTGTACTTGGTTTCCACGTAACTCCCGGAATAGTCTCGGTACCATACTCACCGCTGAGGAAGAAGAAGAGTTTGTTCTTGATGATGGGTCCGCCGATGCGTCCGCCGAAGTTAAGTGAACTTCTGGAGTTTGCTCCAACAACTTCCTTTCCGTCAACAGTGTTTCCGGTAAATAATTCCGGACGAATGTATGTATAAACTGATCCCTTGAACTCATTGTCACCGCTGCGTGTGACGGCGTTGATACTGGCGCCTGTGAACTGTGACATACGCACATCATAGGGTGCCATACTTACTGAAATTTCCTCAATGGCATCAAGTGCGATCGGTTGTGATTCGCCGCCGGGGAGAGGATTGCTGCTCAGTCCGAAGTTGTTGTTGAAAGCGGCGCCGTCAATTGTAATGGTGTTGAAACGTCCGTCCCTTCCTCCGAATGAGTTACCCTGTGCCTGGGGAGTAAACTTGGTGAAATCGGTGATACTCCTGCTGATCGACGGCATGCTTGCCAGCTCACGTCCGCTGACGTTGGTCTGGGTACCTGCACGCTCTGAACTGAGGATTGAGTTCTTGAGCCCAGCCGTAACAACAACTTCCTGCAATGCCGTAGTAGTTTCAGTCAGCTGGCCGTTCTGAACATAGTTTTCACCAAGCTTGAGATAAATATCAGTGTAGGTGTTGGCTGAATAACCCACGAAGGAGACATCAACCTTGTAAGGACCGCCGATACGCATGTTCTGGATCCTGTAGTTGCCGGAATTATCACACAGTGCTGCGTACTGCGTTCCTGATGGAACGTGCACCGCAACAACGGTAGCACCCGGAAGAGATTCTCCGTTCGAGTCGGTAATTTTTCCACTTAGTGAAGAGGTCGTCACCTGGGCCATCAGGGTCATTGACCCCAGGAACAGCGACAACAGAATGAAAGTGAACTTAAGTTTTCGCATAATTTGATTGAGTTAGAATGTTTATGGTTATAGTTGGTTGTAATAAATTGAATGTCAGTGACTTATAAATGCGGTTCTCTCCGGGTAAGGCAGAGCGTTAAATTACATTTCCGGTCAGACTTTCTTTGGATTTGGCATTTCGTAATTATGAACAAGTTTTTAACGTGTTATCAATAAGTTATCAATCAGGTGTTTTGAATACACAATTCAATTACATTGCATGTAACGCCCTTATTTTCTGCAAGATACAAATAGCCGTCCTCTCTGGCAGAGCTAAGCGCCGCATTGTCAGACAGATACTTTTCAACAGATGCATAATCTGACCCGGAATTGTCAAAAAAACCGTTCCGCCATGCCTGCCAGGGTCCTCTGCAAAATGAAATTTATTTAAGCCCTGGTCAGTCAACACGTCCAAAGTCATTTTTATACCTTAATTATAATACTCCTGTACGCTTTCCTTCCTTAACAGGAGACAAAATGAGCAACATTAATTCATTTTGGCGTCGCAAAGGTAATAAACTCATAATTTTGTACGAATTAAATTTTTGTTACAATGGTACGTCTGATCGCCCTCATCATTTCAATAGCGCTGCAGATTATTGCTGCCGTCATCGCCCTCCGCTTCATGAAGATGACAAGGTACAGGCTCTCCTGGATACTGCTCTCCATCTCCTTCGTGCTGATGTCGCTGCGAACGATGATCCAGCTGATAGAGTACTTCCAGGGCAAGCCGTCCTTTGAGCTCACAATGATGGATGACTGGATGAATGTGCTGATATCTGTGTTGATTATTTCCGGCGTAGTTCTTATAAGGGAACTCTTCACATCTCTCAAGCGGGCTGAGACCGACAGGATGCGGTCTGACCGCAGGCTGCTCAACGCCATCATCACCACCGAGGAGACAGAGAAGAAGAGGTTTGCCAAGGATCTGCACGACGGGCTCGGACCTCTTTTATCCACCGTGAAAATGTCGCTCTCGGCTCTTACACCCATGGTGTCTGATGCCGTGGGCAAGGAGATTCTCGGCAACACCAACCATGTTGTCAACGAGGCTCTCAGTACAATCAAGGAGATAGCAAACAACATGAGCCCTCATGTGCTGACAAACCTCGGTGTTGCCAGCGCCATTAGCACCTTCGCTGCAAAAGTGAACCAGACAAGGAGCGTCAGCATTGATTTCCGGACAAACATGGAAGGTGAACGGTTTGACACGGACAAGGAGGTGGTGATCTACAGGGCAGCCTGCGAGCTGATCAACAACGGAATGAAACACTCGGGAGCATCGAAGATTGAAATGGATCTGCACCGCCATCAAAAAATTATTACCTTGCAGTATCTTGATAACGGGAGGGGATTTGACACAGAGATGCTGACCTCGGAAGAAGCTGTGGGCATGGGAATTCCGAACATCGAGACAAGGGTGAGGGCAGTGGACGGAGTATTCCTGATAGAGAGCTCGAAGGGTAAGGGAACAAGCGCACTGATCAGGGTCAATTATTAAGGCAGTAGGCAATAGGCAGTAGAGGGCCGAGAGTAAATAATTTGCCCGGTGGGCAAATTTAGCGAGGAGCCAGATTGCAGGGGAGGTAAAGGGTAAGTGCAGAGGGCATGGATAAAAATATATTGCCCGCAGGGCATTAAGTATTGCAGAAAAAATGGATAAAATAAGAATTGCACTCGCTGATGACCATCAGCTGTTCAGGAACGGACTGAAGATTTTACTGGGTAGCTTCAGTGAGTTTGAGGTGGTAGCCGAAGCTTCCAACGGCAATGAGATTCTGAGAGCCATGGAGACCAGCCCCTCCGATATCGTACTCATGGATATAAGCATGCCGGAGATGGACGGAGTGGAGGCAACGGGCATACTGTCGCGTCAGTTTCCCGGTACAAGAGTGATTGCTCTTTCAATGTACGGCGAAGAAGAATATTACTACAGGATGATTGATGCCGGCGCAAAGGGCTTTATCCTCAAAGACTCAGACATAACCGACGTGCATGACGCAATCATCGCAGTATTCAAAGGCGGCAATTACTTCTCCCAGGAACTGCTCTACCATGTAATCAACCGCATCAAGAACAGGGAACAGGAGGTAAAGAGCTCAAGCCTCTCGAAACGTGAGAAGGAGATACTGCTGAAGATCTGTGAAGGACTTTCAAACCATGAAATTGCCGACACACTCTTCATAAGCAAACGCACCGTCGACAAGCACCGTGCCAACCTCCTGGCAAAGACGGGCTCAAAGAATACAGCCAGCCTCATTCTGTACGCCATAAAAAACAGGCTGATAGAGATCTGACATGAGCGATAAGACATCGCTGGGCATCAGGGGCGAAGAGATGGCTGCCGGCTGGCTCAGTCAGAAGGGTTACACCATACGCGACAGGAACTGGAGGTCAGGACGGACAGAGATCGATATCATTGCAGAGACCAGTGACTGTATAGTCTTTGTGGAGGTAAAGACAAGATCAGCCGGTTACCAGGTCAGTCCTGCCGATGCCGTCAACGTACCCAAACAACGGACAATAATCTTTGCCGCATCGAACTATTTAAACCAGTACAGCCTTAATAAGGAAGCGAGGTTCGATATTATCACCCTCATTTCAAACGGATCCGAATGGGAAATAGATCATATTGAAAATGCCTTTTATCCTACGATGTGACCGGCAGGATTTACTGCAGCTGCTTAAAAACATTTTTCTGACCGGATATTTTGAATATTTTTGACCTGAACCCAATCATTAATTAACAATTATACAAAAATGAAAAACTTACTTTTCGCCGTGGTGGCACTTAGCCTGTTAACAGCACCACTGTCAGCACAGAAAAAAAATAAGGAAACTGCAGTCACTCCTGAAGGATATAAATTCACCACCGTTGTCTCATTGCCAGCCACACCGGTCAAGAACCAGTCCGCCACAGGCACATGCTGGTGTTTTGCCACAACATCATTCATGGAATCGGAACTGCTCCGTCTCGGCAAGGGCGAGTATGATCTTTCCGAGATGTTTGTCGTAAGGAATACTTACCAGAACAGGATATGGGACAACTACCTGAGGGAGGGCCGTGGCAACATTAATGAAGGAAGTCTTTCGCCCTCATGGATAAGGGTTTTTAATAAATCAGGGATAGTGCCTCAGGAGGTGTACTCCGGAATAAGTTACAGTTCCCCGGTACATAATCACCGTGAACTTCAGGCATATATCGAGGCTGTAACAGCAGTGCCGTTAAAGAACAGGCAAATGAGCGCTGAATCGCAGGAGGTTACAGATGCAATTCTTGATATCTACCTCGGCGAGGTACCCGGGACTTTTATCTACAAAGGAGAGACCTATACACCAAAATCGTTCGCTGCCAGCCTCGGCCTGGACATGAACAACTACGTGAATATCACCTCTTTTATGCATTTCCCATTCTACACCCAGGGAGTTCTTGAGGTGCGTGACAACTGGGAGATGACACGATTCTATAACGTTCCTCTTGATGAACTGATAATGATAACGGACAATGCGCTTTCAAAGGGTTTCACTGTTGACTGGGATGGTGACGTCAGCGAGAAGGGCTTCTCGCACTCAAAGGGAGTGGCTGTCAATCCTGATGTAACGAATATTGATAATTTTTCAGTCACTGACCGTGCACGCTTTGAGAAGATGCCTGTTCAGGAGCGTATGGCAGAGGTTTACAAATTTGAAAAACCCTGGCCTGAGATTGCTGTCACCCAGGAGATACGTCAGAAAGGATACGAGACGTTTGTGACAACGGATGATCACCTGATGCATCTCACTGGTATTGTAAAAGACCAGAACGGTACGAAATACTACGTTACGAAGAACTCCTGGGGCACGGAAAGGAATCCGTTCGGCGGTTACCTGAACATGTCGGAGAGTTTCGTCAGGGCAAAGACCATATATATTATGGTGCACAAGGATGCTGTTCCGGCTGATATCAGGCAGAAGCTCGGGTTTTAATCCGGGTCAGTAAACGAACCCCGGTTCTTTTTTCAGCAAGGGATAAAACCAGGCGTAGAACAGCGAAAAGAAAACAAAAAGATTCTGTCCTGACTGTGACTCAAAGGAATTGTTGCCGGTGAAATTTACCAGGAAAACAATGAGGAACAGGATGAACATGAAAGATTCATGTGCCCTGTTCTTCACAAGGAAATAACCGTACAGCGCCGCAATGATTATCATTCCGGCAATCCCCAGGGTAAGCAGGATGTAGAGGAACTGATTGTGCGGCCTCATATTCAGCCCTGCAAGGGTGGAGCCATTCTTTTTAATGCCATAATCCACAGCCTTCAGGATGCTGCCGGTGCCCCAGCCCAGAACAGGGTGCTCTTTAAAGGCCTCCCGTGAAGCTCTCCATACATCAATTCTTTTTGTCAGGGAACCCCACGAGGTAACTTTACGCGAACTCTGATAATAGATCTGCAGGCTCATTATCTCTTCATAAGCTCTTATATAAAATCCGGGCCTTTTGATATTCAAATAATTGGTTGTTCCTCTTTCAATTGCCCTTATCTCACTGCCGGCAAGTTGCATCAAACCTTCCCTGTCCTTTTTAAGGCTCCGCGAAGACATATACCTGTACAATGTGGCCCTGAGCTCCTGGTTCATTAAATCATTTCCGTCAAAATCCAGGTCGCTCCTTTCATTCCAGGCATCCCTCAGTTCGTCGTCAGCAATATAGATATAGACCGGATTACCGTTCTCTCTTATCCTGTTTATGGTGTCATGCAGGTATGGAGTGCCATGGACGGTGTACTTCTCAAGCGTCCTGAAATCAGTCGGTGTTTCGGCATGAGTCTGCTTATAGATACTGACCATCGGCCATATTGCCAGTCCTGTCATAAGAATAACAAGGGCCGGCACTGAAACTTTAAGAAGCAAGCTTTTTACCCTGGTGACAAAAATCACTGTCACGAAGACCATTACAGCAGCAAAAGAAGCAATGGCTGACAGGGCCCTCAGGTAGAACAGGAAAAAGATAAGCCAGGCAGATATTGCCAGGCTCAGGTAAAGTAACATCCTGTTGCCGGTCATCTGTCTTACGAGCAAAGGCAACTGAAAGGCTGCAATAATCAGCATTATTCCAAGATAGGCACCCGGGATAAAGGGTGAGGCTTCACGGAAGAAAGGATTTGACTGGAAAACCCTGCTGAAGAACCCAATAAATGATACCACCAGAACCGATGATATGAACAGCAACAACAGCACCCTTATTTTGTTCCTGTCTGGCAGCGGCGATGTGGCAAGGATTAGCGGCAGGAACAGCGTGGGAGATTTATGAAGCAGGTCATTCTTGAATGCATATCCTGTATCCTGCGTCCATATCAGCCCGATTACGTTCAGGATATAAATCAGCATTAAAGCAACAGCAGATTTGTCAGACCGCAGTTTATTGAACTTCGCTTTAAAATCAGCTTCTGCCAGCCAGTTACATAAAAGAAGGATCTCGCTTATCGTCAAAAAATACCTTGACGACGGCAGGGAGACCACAAAAAGACACAAAGAAGCAAAATATACGAGTTGATGTACTGATTTCCTGGTTATGGGCATGTCTTACACCAGATGTCTGAACCGTTCCGGAATTCTTATAACCGGTTTCTCAAGGAGCATCCCCGGCTTATTAAGCGCAAACAGCGGACGAAAAAGGTTTTCTCTTCTTCTTGCCTGCTTAAAAAACGCATCGCCGTCAACAGGGGTCTTTTTCGTGATCAGGTCAAACAATTCAAACCTTCTGTCGAGGTGACCCTGCCAGCCGGCATGAAGCAGCAACTCGTCTTCCATTTTCCCCTTTGAAATCGCGTAATCAACCATTCCAAAATGAAACAGGAACAGATTCGGATCTATATGAAAGTTTTTGAACCTCACCCTGTGAAACCCCGACCCCCAGGTAAGAGGACGGGTTGCAACAATTGCCTTTGTATATCGTGCCGATACATGGGCAAAACTCCTTTGCTCAAGGAAGGGGCGCGCAGGATCGATAGGCTGTTCGAGGTCGAGATGCTGTCCCACATCCAGTCCGAGTGCCGAGAGTGATGCGGATCGCACATGACGCTGAAGGTAATCGGCCAGGCTGAGATTTTGTCTGGGATCTGCCACAAGAATTTCATCTATATCATGTGCAATGATCAGGTCATACCTTTGGAACAATGCCTTCACAAAGTAGGAGATCACATCTATGCGGTTCCTGTCTCCCCGGTCCCTGTTCAGCTTGACCCGGGGAATCCTTATTACATTAATTGATCCATTGCCTTCAGGAAAAGCCTGATCGTGTCCGTCCAGGATAAGAAAGAGATTTTCATAACCAAGCTGCGTTCCATAATATTCTATCCACTTCGGGATAAAGAACCGGTCATTTCTGACCATGGATACAACTCCGATCTTTTTGCGACTGTTTCCGGACATCCGTCTCTGTTTTTCAGGCTAAAATTGTAAAAAATTATTTAATACAGTAAATTTACAATAAAACTATGTCAGATAACACCGCTTCTGCCCACGGAAATCCTATCGATGCGGTAATCCTGTGGGTTGACGGCAATGACATCAGGATTACAGAAAAAAGGAATCATTACCTTTCTCTGGAAAATAAAGCCGGTGCCCACCAGGGAGCTCTTCCGACACGTTTCGCATCATCAGACGAAATAAGGTATTGTGTCCTGTCAATTTTAACCTTTGCTCCTTTTATCAGGAATATATTCATTGTCACCGATGAACAGGACCCTGATCTTTATGATGATGTCAGGGCCAGGTTTCCCGAAAAGGCGGACTGTCTGAAAATCGTTGACCACAAGGAGATCTTCAGGGGTTACGAGCAGTATCTTCCGACTTTCAACAGCTCGTCAATTCAGGCTCTGATCTGGAGAATTGAAGGGCTCTCAGAAAGATTCATCTATTTTAATGATGATGTGATTCTTATAAGGGAAACAAAGGCCGGGGACTGGTTTGCAGGTGAGAGCCCGGTTCTGATGGGCAAGTGGCTGTTCCCTCCCTACAGGAGGATCGCCGGAATTAACCTGAAAGCCTTAATAAACAAATATATACTGAACAACAAGGATCACCAGCCCAGGATCTCATTTTATATCCGCCAGTGGAAGAGTGCGGTTGTGCTGGGGATGAAAGGGCGGTATTTTTTCCATGATCACACACCTCATCCGATGAGGATAAAAACGCTTGAGAATTTTTTCGCAGCGAACAGGGAGCTGCTTGAAAAAACCATTTCATACCGCTTCAGGGATTCCGGGCAGATAATTGCCCCCTCTGTAGCCTATCATCTTGAGATCCTAAACGGCAACAGAAATTATGGAAAACTCAGGCTGGGGTATTTCCATCCTTACTATTCGGAGAATCGACTGAACAGAAGAATCAAACGCTGCATGAGTGACTCCCGGATTAAATTTATCTGCATTCAGAGCATAGAGCTGCTCAGCAGCAGGCAGCGGGAAAAAATTTTCAGGTGGATGGATACAATTTTAAATTTGCAACCAAAAACATGATTTCCATGACAAGCAACAGACCTTCTGAAGCCAATCCTCCCATTGATGTGGTGATAGCCTGGGTTGACGGCGATGACCCTAAACTGGCACAGAAGAGAAGCAATTATATTCATGGGACAGACATTCCCTTGGGGTCAGGTGCGCACTCAACGCGTTTTGCCTCGTCGAATGAAATCCGTTATTGCGTCCTGTCTGTCCTGAGATTTGCCCCGTTTGTCAGGAACATCTTCATTGTCACCGATGAGCAGGATCCCGGAATCCATGATGACGTGCGAAAATATTTTCCTGAAAGGCTTGAATCAATAAGGATAGTTGATCATAAAGAGATCTTTGAGGGATACGAAAACTGTTTGCCGACCTTCAACAGCATCTCCATTGCGAATATGATATGGAGAATAAAAGGCCTCTCTGAAAATTTTGTCTATTTCAATGATGATACTTTCCTGATAAGCAGCATAAAGCCCGAAGAGTGGTTCGTTAACGGCAGGCCTGTATTACGTGGCAGATGGGTCGCGGCAACAACTCCAAGGGCAATGTGGAACAGCATCAGGATTGCATTCAACAGGCGTCTTCTCGGTAAAAAAGACTTTGAACCAAGGGCTTCCTTCCATCTGGGTCAGTGGAATGCTGCTGCATTGCTCGGATTTAAATTCAGGTATTTCACAAACAGCCACACGCCGCACTCAGTCAACCGGAAGCTGGTTGAAGATTATTTCAGCAAAAACGACTCGGTCCTCAGGAAAAACATTTCATTTCGTTTCCGCGACCATTCACAGTTCACTTTCATCTCACTTTCAAATCATCTGCAGCTTCTTGCCGGCAACAGGCATATTGCCGGACCGGCCCTGGCTTACCTTAAACCTCAGGGCCATGCAGATGATTACGTGGACAGGAAAATAGCTCTGTGTGAAAACAACCCGGTCATCAGGTTCATGTGCATTCAGGGCCTTGAAATGTGCAGAAATGAAGACCGGGAGAAGCTGTTCAGTTGGCTCGACAGGAGACTGGAGCTTTGAAAGCCTGAAGCTTTAAATAATAACTAAGTCACCATCAGGCTGCATCCCCTGATATCGGAATTATCAAACCTCCCCAGGACCTCAAACGTGCCACCTTCGCTCATCCTTCCAATGTCGGAGGTGGCGATGAATGAACATGACCATATGTTCGCCAGGTCTATGATGCTTATGCCTCCTGACGCCCCGGCCTCAGTTGTATGTGATGACGGATCATGGCTGTCGCGCATCAGCACTTTCATCCATGGCGGTGCAGTGAAAAGACCGTCCGCCGCAGAGTAAGCCTGGCTCAGCAATTCGGTCATACCGTACTCAGAATGTACTGCACTTACGTTAAATGCTGCCTTAAGTTTTCCGTGCAGCTCTTCCCTTATCATCTCCTGCCTTCTCCCCTTCATGCCTCCCGTCTCCATAATGATAACGTCACTCAGATCGCAGGGGTGCTTTTCCGCCAGGTCAAGCAGTGCAAAGGTCACTCCGAAAAGAAGAACCTTCAGCTTCGCCCGGCGAGCCTTGCCGACAGCCCTTAGCAAGCCCTCGGAATCATACAGGAAGAAGCCGCCGCTAGTATTTCCCGAGAGGTCAATTAGTGTTTTCACCATATAGACCAGTGACGACCCGTCGCGTTCAAGATATGAGGGAAGGAGGCCCATTATTGCATACTGTGAAGGATCGCCGTAGAAGCGTCTGAAAGTACGTGCCAGGCTCTCGTCGCAGAGGGCAAGGCTTTTCACTGCATGCCTGCTTTGCCGCATACCGGCGGTGCCGCTGCTGAGAAAGATCTTCTCCGGTTCACCGCCGCCGGTAATGACAGGGTGATCCCTGAAAAAGGAAACAGGCAGGAAAGGGATCTTAAGAATGCCATCAACCTTCTGCGGGTCAATTCCAAGGAGGTTTATATACTGGCTGTAAACAGGACACTCATGTGCCTGAAAACGGAAGATCTCCAGCGCCAGCTTTTCAAACGATTTATTATCAGCAACACTGAAGATCTCTTCCGGCAACGGCGGCTTCATCACTGTCACGGGAACTGCGTTGAGCCGTCAGGCTGAAAAACCCACTCGAATTTGCAGGTGGCGTAGGGAGCTTCTCCTGAAAGGTCAAGGGTCACATCGATGATCCTGATCTTGGCGTACCTTTCATCTTCAGTCCTTACCACCCACACCTGGTTTTCCTTCAGCGGTGCAGCCAGCTCGATATATGCAGCGGCTCCAACAGAGCTAAGGGCATCGAAAGCGCTTTTGGCAGCACTCTCGGTGCCGTATTCGCCCTTGAGGGCGAACGACGGCTCAAGAGTGTTAGCCGATAAAAATGCTTCGGTGGGGCCTCCGGTGGTCAGTGATCCTGCCTGAATATCAATATCATAAGGTTCAGTGAGCGTTGAAACCAGGTCGGCTGCAGCAAATGAAAATCCCAGCGCATAGTACGGACCACTGCCAAAGAGTTCATTCGTCACCGTTATTGTGCCTGATGTCGGAACATCATCGCCGCCGCACCCCGGAAGAAGGAGCAGGACAGCCAGTGCCGGTATGAGCCGCAGTTTCATTACTCTCCCCTTATTGCTGTTATGCCGGGCAGTTTCTTGCCTTCCATATACTCAAGCATTGCACCGCCGCCGGTCGACACGTAACTCACCTTGTCTGCCAGGTTATTCTTGTTGATGGCTGCAACAGAATCACCTCCGCCGATGAGCGAGTAGGCTCCCTTTTCTGTTGCCGCAGCCACTGCTTTTGCTATGGCCGTGGTGCCTGCAGCAAACTTCTCCATTTCAAAGACACCCATCGGGCCGTTCCAGAGAATAGTCTTTGAATCCATTATAACCTTCTCGAAAAGTGCGATGCTCTTTGGCCCTATGTCAAGTCCCATCCATCCGTCCTTCACATCATCTATTGCTGACAAATAAGTATTTGCTTCGGCATCAAACTTGTCGGCGTTGATCCCGTCAACCGGGAAGATAAGATTTACTCCCCTGGCTTTTGCTTTTTCAATGACGGCCCTTGCGATATCCAGCTTGTCTTCCTCACACAGTGAATTGCCTATCCTGCCTCCCTGTGCCTTTATGAAAGTATAGGTCATCCCACCGCCGATGATCAGGTTGTCAACCCTGTCAAGGAGGTTCTCGATGATGAGTATCTTGTCGGATACCTTTGCTCCTCCCATTACTGCAGTGAACGGTTTGCCGGGGTTCTTCAGCACCTTGTCCATGGCAGCCAGCTCGCTGTTGATGAGGAAGCCGAACATCCTTTTATCTTCCGGAAAATAATCAGCCATCACCGCGGTGGTTGCATGGGCCCTGTGTGCCGTGCCGAAGGCATCATTGACATATATGTCGGCATACCCCGAAAGTTTTTTGGCCATCTCTTTCTGCTTTACCTTCAGTGCAGCTTTGGCGGCTTTCTTCTCCTCGTCCGTGGCTGTTTCGGGAAGTATAGGCTTACCCTCTTCCTCCGGATAGAACCTGACGTTTTCAAGCATCATCACCTCTCCGGGTTTCATGGCAGCAGCCAGGGCTGCGGTCTCCTCACCGAGAGCGTCGGGAGCAAAGGCTACCTTCATGCCAAGTAGATTCTCGAGCACCGGCATGACAGGTTTGAGCGAGTATTTCTCCTGAACCCCTTCCGGGCGTCCCAGGTGCGACATCAGTATTGCCGATCCGCCATCGCTGACGATCTTTTTTATTGTTTTCAGCGCACCGCGGATACGTGTGTCGTCAGTGACCTCTCGTGTCTTCTTATCCAGCGGAACGTTGAAATCAACCCTTACAATGGCCTTGTGGCCTTTGAAATCGAAATTGTCAATTATTTTCATAGTTTATCTGTTTATGGTTTTCATCAACCGGAATACAAAGTTAATCAATTTGAAAAACCCTGCTGTCTCCTGGTTGCACTCTGATCAGAATCATTCACTTTAAATTGCTAATTTTGCTTTCCGTCACCAGCAAGCCAGGATGAATTTTTCAGAGATACCCGGACAAAAAGCAGTTATCGACAGATTAAGGAGTTCTGTTGCTGAGAACCGTGTCAGCCACGCATTGCTTTTTAACGGTCCGGAAGGAAGCGGCAAGTTCGCTATCGCCCTGGCATTTGCGCGTTATATCAGCTGTGAAAAACGCACTGCCGAAGATGCCTGCGGCGTCTGTCCGTCATGTGCCAAATACAACAAGCTTATACATCCTGACCTTCACTTCGTTTTTCCCGTTATAAAAAAGAAGGCCGGGACCGAACCGGTGAGTGACACATTCATTGCGCAATGGCGTGAGATGGTGCTCCGTTCACCGTGGTTCTCACTGAGCACCTGGACTGAAGCGATGGAAGTGGCGAACGAACAGGCGCTGATCCCGGTAGCCGAAGCTGCCGAGATAATAAAGAAGCTGAGTCTCAAATCGTTTGAGTCCGACTTTAAGATCATGATCATCTGGTTGCCGGAAAAGATGAATGCCGAGACGGCCAACAAGCTCCTGAAGATTATAGAGGAACCGCCGGAAAGGACACTCTTCATTCTTGTCACCGAGGAGGAGGACAGGCTTCTGCCGACAATCACCTCGCGCTGCCAGCATATAAGGATACCTGCCATATCTGCAGAAGACCTGAGTCTTTACCTTGAGACTAAGCTTGGCCTGGAGCGTGCCCGGGCAGCAGCAATAGCCGGCATTGCGAACGGCAATATGGTCAGGGCAATGGAGCTGGCCCGCGAAGACGACAACAGCATCCTCCACCTTGACCGGTTCACCAGGCTGATGCGGACAGCATATACCCGTGACATACAGACCATTGTTTCCTGGTCGGAGGAAACGGCAGCCCTGGGAAGGGAGAGACAGAAGAGTTTCCTTTCATATTCGCTGCGTATGATCCGTGAAAACCTCATGCTCAACCTCGGCGGCAGGGAAAATAATTTTGTCTACCTCACACAGGATGAGGACGATTTCTCCAGAAAATTTCATCCGTTCATAAACGAAAAGAATATCAATGCCCTTGACCGTGAGTTCAACCTGGCGTATGCTCACATCGAAAGCAACGGTAACACCAAAATGATCTTCCTCGATCTTGCCCTCAGGACAATGAGGCTCATCAGGTAAGTGTTCAGAGACTGTTGAAAATAGCTCTTTTATTCCTAAATTTGCATTCTCGTACCGGGCAGCCGTTAATTTTTAACCGTCATCCGGGAAATATTATATGTCACAATGGTAAACGAAGATATACAGGCACACACAGGTGAAGAACCTTCTGAACCTGCAATAAAATATAAAAGGGGCGCAAACAAGCTTGATGAATTCAACTGGCTTGCAGGTCTTCCGTACGACCCCCGGTACAATGAAGTAGTCGAAGTCCGGTTTAAGAATACCCGGAAGGGATTCTACCGCAACGTCAATGACCTGAGGCTTGAGGTGGGAGACCTGGTTGCCGTCGAAGCTTCTCCCGGCCATGATATCGGCCACGTATCCATGACCGGTTTCCTTGTCCTTGAACAGATAAAGAAGATGAAGGTCAAACCTGTCATCGAGGAGATGAAGAAGGTTTACAGGAAGGCAAGGACTGTTGACCTGCAGAAGTGGGAGGAGGCGCGGAAGCAGGAGGTTCACACAATGCTCAGGTCAAGAAAAATTGCAGAGGACATCGGGCTCGCAATGAAGATAGGCGATGTGGAGTACCAGGGAGACAAAACAAAAGCGATCTTCTACTATCTCGCCGACGAGAGGGTGGACTTCCGTCAGCTGATCAAACTTCTGGCAGAAGAGTTCCATATCCGTGTCGAGATGAGGCAGATAGGCGCCCGCCAGGAAGCGGGGCGCATCGGCGGCATTGGTACATGCGGACGTGAGCTCTGCTGCTCTACCCATGTCACCAACTTCGTCTCGGTGACCACATCCCATGCCCGTTACCAGGATTTGTCACTGAACCCGCAGAAGCTGGCGGGACAGTGCGGGAAACTCAAGTGCTGCCTCAACTATGAACTTGACTGTTATATCGATGCGCAGAAGGATTTCCCCTCGAGAGAGATACCTCTTGAACTGGCTAACGGTACAGCCTGGTTCATGAAAATGGAAGTACATACCGGCATCTACTGGTATTCGAGTGACCAGCGCATGGCTGTGAACCTGACTGCGGTGCCGGTTGCGAGAGTGCGCGAAATAATACAGCTTAACAGGAAAGGCATAAAACCCGATAATCTGCTGGCCGGTGCAGGCGCCAACGCACCTGAAAAGGGCAATGACCTCCTGCTGCAGAACAGCGGTCTGACAAGGTTTGAGACTAAAAGCAACCCGCGCCAGCCGAGAGGAAGGCGCAGACCTTACAACAAGAAAAATGAGGGAACCCGGAAATAAAATACTTGCTGTCAGTGCACTGATCATGCTCATCACCCTGTCATGCGACAGGGGTACCTACTACGCTGACAGTGTTAAAATGCAGGGCGATTCATGGAGCATGTACGATCCATGCAAGTTTTCATGCCAGATCGATGACACGGTAAGTGTGTATAATTTTGACCTCTCAATCCGGACATCAACAGGATACCCGTACCGTAACCTGTACCTTTTTGTCGTTACTTCATTCCCTTCAGGAAACACGGTCACTGATACCGTACAGGCTATTCTCGCAAATGAAAAAGGCGACTGGCTCGGCAAGGGCGCGGGCGATCTCCGTGAGCTGACAATACCTTATAAATCGAATATTTACTTCCCCGAAAAAGGCGAATATCATTTTAAGGTGATACACGGAATGAGAGATACCGTTCTGAACGGGGTATATGACCTCGGCATGAGGATATCACTGAAGCAGAAGTAATACAAATTATTCCGGTATTGGGCAAGAACAAACTGGCACGGTGGGCTGAGATGAAAGGCTTTGACCATGTAATCGAGCCTTCGTTTGATGATGTTTTCGGACATGATTTCCACCTTAAGGGGAAATGGCACAGCGACTGGTTCGGAAACAGTAATCCGATCGTTCTTGAGCTGGGATGCGGCAAGGGTGAATATACAGTAAGGCTTGCTGAGATCTCTCCGCAGAAAAATTTCATCGGCATTGACATCAAGGGTGCACGGATGTGGAAAGGTGCAAAAGAATCGCATTATATGAAACAACAGAATGCGACATTCCTCCGAACCAGGATTGAGCTCCTCGGATCGTTCTTTGCTGCCGGCGAGACAGATGAGATATGGCTCACCTTCCCTGACCCTCAACCGAAATGGAAAAGAGAGAAGAAGAGGCTGTCAGGCCCTGTCTTTCTGAACCTCTACAGAAATTTCCTGAAAGACAACGGGATCGTGCACCTCAAGACCGACAGCAGGGAGCTGTATGATTACACCCTTTCCCTGGCGCAGACAAACAACCTTGAAATCATTACCTCTGTCACTGACCTGCACGGTCAGATGCCCGGCGATCCGCTGCTGTCGATCAGAACCCATTATGAGGAGATCTTCCTGAAACAGGGGATCCCTATCACTTACCTTGCATTCAGACTGCCAAATGAAAAGGAGATCATCAGTCCCGGACAATAAAAATGAGGGCTTCTTCAGCCGGGTGTACGATGTCACCCGCCTGATACCTTACGGAAGGATCACGTCATACGGTGCAATTGCCAGGTACCTCGGCACTGCCGGCTCTGCCAGGATGGTTGGCTGGGCGCTTAACTCATCGCACACCCTTCCTGAATTTATTCCCGCACACCGTGTTGTCAACCGCAACGGAATGCTCACCGGCAAATTTCATTTCGGCAATTCATCAACGATGCAGCAACTGCTGGAAAACGAAGGATTTATTGTCAGGGATGACCGGGTCATTGACTTCAGCCAAAAATTCTGGGATCCGGCTGTTGAACTTTGATACGGGAAGGATGTTCTGTATTAAACTGATCTGAGAAAAAGGATTAACAAATAAATTATGCATACAAAACAACAAGTCCTTGAAGCGCTGAAAAAGGTTTCCCATCCGGAAAAGGGAAGTGATATCGTTACACTGGGCATCGTAAGCGATGTTACTGTGACGGAGGAAGGAATAAATATCCTGCTTACCCCCGAAAAATCTAACGATCCGTTCCTCTCGTCCATAAAGAGCAACTGCGTAAGGGCAGTAAAGGATGCACTAGGGCCCGATGCAGTGATCACATCGATAGATGTCAGGCCAAAAATAGTTGTGTCTAAAAAGAAAGAACCGAAGAGGGATGTTCTTCCGGGAGTAAAAAACATCATAGCCGTTTCATCGGGCAAGGGCGGCGTTGGCAAATCGACTGTGGCAGTGAACCTGGCTGTGGCACTGGCCCGCAAAGGTTATGCAACCGGTCTGCTCGATGCAGACATCTTCGGGCCATCGGTGCCCCGTATGTTCAATGCAGAACAATACAAGCCTGATGTTCACAGTGAGAACGGCAGTGACAGGATCATTCCGATGAAGAAATATGGTGTCAGCATTCTGTCAATCGGCTTTTTTGTCAAAGATTCCGAAGCGGTTATATGGAGAGGTCCCATGGCAAGCAGCTTTCTCAAGCAGCTAATCAACCAGGGCGACTGGGGTGAGCTTGACTATCTCATCTTTGACCTTCCTCCCGGTACCAGTGATATTCATCTGACGCTGGTGCAGGAGGTGCCCGTTACCGGTGCCCTGGTGGTTACCACACCTCAGGAGGTAGCTCTTGCCGATGCCCGGAAAGGCATAGCCATGTTCCGCAGTGAGGCTATCAATGTCCCGGTTCTGGGTCTGGTTGAAAATATGTCATTCTTTATAGCTCCCGAGCTGCCAGGAAGACGGTATTACATCTTCGGCAAGGAGGGCGGAAGCAGGCTTGCCGCAGAGGCCGGCGTTGAGCTTCTGGGACAGATCCCCATTGTGGAGAGCATCTGTGACGGCGGCGATGCCGGTACCCCTGCCGCCCTGAGCGACAATGAGACAGGCCAGGCTTTCCTCAGGCTGGCGGAAACCGTCGTCAGGCAGGTTGAGAAACGCAATTCCGAACAGGCCCCTACAAAAAGAGTTGAGATGAAATAGGTCTCCCGTCGGCATAAAGCAGTCTCAAAAGTATATTTACCACCCCGTCCCGACCCTTCGGTCGGGGCACCCCTCCTTAAAAAAGGAGGGGAAATGTCTGAATTTAAATATTTTAACTTTCTCCTCCTTGATAAGGAGGAGTACTCCCGCAGAGCGGGAGGGAGGAGGTGACTTTTGAGACACGTTTATCCTCTTTTTAGTACCTTTGGATACTTTTAACTGCCCTTGGCAGTTATAGAGTATATACCACTCTTTCTTGAGTTCACGGCACTCAGTATATTATGTCGCGATGACCCTGGTGCTCACCGCACTTATAACCGGTTGTTCTGTTGAGAAGAACACCGGGGCGAGCCGTTTTTACAACTCCCTCGTAGCAAAATACAACGTATGGTTCAACGGCAATGAAGCCTATAAGGCCGGCGTTGAAAAGATACAGCAGTCACACCGTGATGATTACAGCGTTCTGATCCCTGTTTTTGAATACACCTCGGATGAATCTGTTGCGGCGGCTGCCTCAGACATGGAACGTGCCGCCCAGAAAGCATCGAAGGTTATTGCGCTCTACTCAATCACCGCCAAACCGAAAGAGAAGAGTAACAGGAGAGATGATGCCCGTGACGAGGAATTCTACAACCGCCGGGAATACAACGAGTGGGTGGACGATGCCTACCTTCTTCTTGCCAAAGCACAGTTCATGCTTAAAAACCTCCCGGCATCACGGTCCGCCTTTTCCTATACGGTAAGTATAGCCACAGACCCTGATCTTATTAGCGAAGCAAATATCTGGATGGCCAGGATACAAACTGAAGAGGGCAATTATTCAGAAGCATCACGCATACTGCAGGGTTTCAATGACATTGACGGCCTGCCGAAATCACTCAAGCCAATGTTCTACTCAACCATGGCTGATGTCGCCCTCAGGCAGAAACGCTACAATGATGCGGTCAGTCCCCTTACAATGGCCGTTGAGAACAGCACCAACAAGCATTTCAGGGTGCGCCTGACATACCTGCTGGCACAGGTGTGCAAAACAACCGGCGACAACGCTCTTTCCACACGTTATTTCCGGGATGTGATCAGGATGAACCCGGCTTATGAGCTTGAGTTCAATGCCGCCATTAACCTTGCCGGTGTAACTGATTTATCTCACGGTGATGCCGAAGATCTGATAAAATCGCTTCGCAGGATGCTGCGTGACTTAAAGAACAAGGATTATCTTGATCAGATCTACTTCGCACTCGGTGAGCTCGAGATGCGGATGGGAAACACCGCTGAGGCCCTTGATCTCTGGATCCAGTCTGCCAGGAGCAGCACAGTGAACACCAGGCAGAGGGCAAGGGCATACCTGGCACTCGGGGAATACTATTATGCACAGCCTGAATACATGACGGCATTTCTTTACTACGACACTGCCACCTACCTTATTGATGAACGTTTTCCCGACTATAATCTTATCAGCCGCAGGACAAGTGACCTGGGTGAGTTTGCAGACTTCCACCGTGTGGTGATGACTGAGGACAGCCTTCGCAGGGTGGCCATGATGAGCAGTGCGGAACGTGATGCCCTGATTGCAGAAATGATCCGTGCTTATGAGCAGGAACAGACAAAGGCAGTGCAGGGTGATGGCAGCGAAAGGTACAATATGGGGCTTTATTACGAGAATGAGCAGCGTTCCGCCGGAGCCATATCTGCTGAAGGAGGATGGTATTTCTACAACCAGTCGGCGCTTACATTCGGCCGTACGGAGTTCAAACGCCGCTGGGGCGACAGGAGACTTGAGGATAACTGGCGGCGGTCGAACAAGGCACGCGCTGCATTCACTGCCCCCACCGCTGCCGAGAACGGGGAGGAACAACAGGCCGGCGACAGTACGGCAACGGCTCCTGAGCGGACAAAGGAATACTATCTCCGCAATCTCCCGCTTACTGATTCGCTTATGAGCCTCTCTGCAAGTAAAAGCGCCAACGCCTTGCTGGGTGAAGGAAAGATACTTGCCTCACGCCTTGCTGACACTCTTATGGCGGCGAAGTCTCTTGAAGAGGCTGCGGCACGGGGTAACAGTGACAATATCAGGACTGAAGCTCTCTATGAGCTCTACAGGCTGCTCCGCAACTACGACCCGTCCCGGGCGGAGGTTTTCAGGGCAGAGCTTCTGTCATCATTCCCCAATTCAGAATACTCACTTATACTCTCCGACCCTGACTATGTCAGAAAACAGCTGGAGATGGCAACGAGGGCGAGGACAACATATGAGGCCGCCTATGAAGCCTTCATGTCACAGAGTTACGTCGAGACTCAAAACATTTGCAGGGAAGCCGCCGGCCTGTTCCCGGGTGACGGTCTTTTGCCGAAATTCATGCTTCTTGACGCCATGGCCACCGGCGCTACGGACGGTGAAGTTGCCTACAAGGAAAAACTTGATTCCCTTACGGCAAAATATCCTGAAACTCCTGAGGGCATAAGAGCAGCAGAGATAACCGCATTCCTGAAAAGGGAGATACCTGAACTGCAGATTGCAGAAGATACCCGCATAGCTGAAGAACTTTATGAGCCAGATACAATCCAGCCGCATTTTGTCATTGTAGTGGCAGAAAACATACAGGCGAACATGAACCAGATGGTCTTCGATGTTATCAACTATAACCTCGATAACTTTACCGACAAAAATTACCGTACTGAAGGAAAAGCGGTTGACAATGAGTATATCCTTATCACAGTCGGTCCTTTTGAAAATGCTGCAGAGGCAGGCAATTGGCTCAGCTCATTCGATCCTGCTGCAAATATCAGGGGATCTGAAAATGCAGGTATTTCGCTCTATGCGATCAGCCGTGACAACCTGGAAAAACTCACCACTGACAAGAATATTAACCGGTACCGGATCTTCTATGAGACTGCTTACAGCAGCAAAAAATGAAATGAGAGACTGACGATGCGACAGGTAAGAATATTATGGGTTGATGATGAGGTCGGGGTTCTGCGGTCTCATATTCTCTTTTTGCATGAGAAGGGTTTTGAAACCGATACATGTCCTTCCGGCAATGATGCCATACGTATGGTGAAGGAAAAACCTTATGACATCATTTTTCTTGACGAGCATATGCCCGGGCTCAGCGGCATCGAGACACTGCGGCGCATCAAGGCGATCAAGCCATCCATCCCGATAGTGATGATCACCAAGAGCGAGGAGGAGGAGATAATGGATGCTGCCATTGGATCACAGATAGCTGATTACCTGATCAAGCCCGTAAAGCCGCAGCAGATACTTCTCGCCCTGAAGCGTATCCTTGACATAGGAGATATAGTAACGCGGCAGACAACGACAATATTCAGGGAGGAGTTCGGTTCAATATCGGATATGATATCTGCAGCCTCCACTTTTGAGCAGTGGTGCGAAGTGTACCGCAGGCTTGTCTTCTGGCAGGGTGAACTCATCAGGTCATCAGATCCCGGCATGAGGGAGGTTCTGCGCATGCAGGAGGCTGATGCCAACAGGGCTTTTGGAAAATACATTTCAAAAAACTATACAGGGTGGATGGCTTCCGATGCCGGTGACAAGCCGCTTCTTTCGCCGTCGGTGATGTCAAAACGCATATTCCCGCTCATCAAAAGCGGATCGTCACTCTTCATTATCATAATTGACAACATGCGCCTCGATCAGTGGCAGACGATATCGGCTGATCTCAGTCCTTTCCTGCGGAATGTTTCAGATGAAATTTATATGAGCATCCTTCCCACCGCAACGCAGTTTTCACGTAACGCACTCTTCGCGGGACTGATGCCTGCGGCGATAGGTGACCTGATGCCGGAATACTGGATAAATGACACTGAGGATGAAGGCAAGAACCTCCATGAGGAAAAACTGCTCGGCAAGCACCTGCAGAGAGCCGGCATCAACTGCAAATGGAGCTACAGCAAGATAAGCTCTGACGCGGAAGGCAAGACCCTTAACGACAGGCTCCCGCAGCTTCTTACAAATGACCTGAACGTTCTTGTCTATAACTTTGTCGATATGCTCAGCCATGCCCGGACAGAAGTCGGCGTTCTGCGTGACATGACCGGTGATGAGGCGTCATGGCTCTCATTCACACATTCATGGTTTATCCATTCACCTCTCTTTGAGCTTCTCAGGGCTGTGGCTGTAAAAGGATCACGCGTGGTGATAACAACAGACCACGGTTCTGTCAGGGTCCAGAAACCTGTCAGGGTTGTAGGCGACAGGCAGACATCAATGAACCTGCGTTACAAGTCCGGAAAGAACCTTGACTACAATCCGCGTGAGGTATTTGAAATCACTGTTCCCTCAAAGGCAGGGTTGCCAATGACCAACCTCTCGTCCAAGTATATATTTGCCTGCGGAAATGATTTCCTGGTCTATCCGAATAATTTCAACCATATTGTGTCGTATTACCGTGATTCATTCCAGCACGGAGGGGTTTCGTTGCATGAGATGATGCTTCCTCTCGCCTTTCTTGAGCCCGTATAAAAATATTATTTTTGCTGCATGAAGGTAATTATTCCGGATAAAAGCCATCTTAAGGAAGCGGCGAGGCATTTTCTCAGGGAGACGGCAGGATCGCGGATCTTTGCCTTTTACGGGCAGATGGGTTCCGGGAAAACCACCTTCATAAAGGCTCTGTGCAAAGAGCTGGGGGTGACCGATACGTGTGACCAGCCCTTCCTTCACCCTGATAAATGAGTACCGTCGGCCCGGCGATGTGCCAGTTTATCATTTTGATTTTTACAGGATAAGGAAAATCTCGGAAGTACTTGATTTCGGTATTGAGGAGTATTTTGATTCAGCCTCGCCCTGCTTCATGGAGTGGCCGGAGCTGATTGAACCGCTGCTCCCTTCCGAAACACTGAGAGTATCTGTCACAGTAATGCCTGACGGAAGCAGGGTCATCGAAGACCGCCAGTGAATTGCAGATAATTTATCCCGTCGAATAATAAGGCTTCAGACATAATCTCTCCGATTAAAATCTTAATTTTGATCTGAGTATTGCTGTTCCTTTGTTAAATCCTTAAAACGAAGCCACATGAATCAACCTGCCAGAAGTGCATTCATGCCGCGTGAAGAGCTTATAGAAAAAGCAGTGAGCAGGCGACAGATTTCAATTGGCATCCCGCATGACATCCATGATGATGAAAAGCGTGTTGCCCTCACTCCTGAGGCCGTAAAGATCCTGACAGACACGGGAAATGAAGTCTTTATCCAGACCAATGCCGGCCTGGGTGCCGGTTTCCCTGACAGGGATTACAGCGAAAACGGTGCAGTTGTGGCCGATACTCCGCAGAAAGTGTACGAGTGCGACATAGTCATCAAGATTGCCCCTTTCACCGAAAAGGAGGCCGGGCTGCTTAAGGGTAACCAGATTGTAATATCGTTCATGAATGCGGCCACGATGGGCGAGGATACGCTCTCGGCACTGACGCGCAAGCGTGTGACGGCAATTGCGGCTGAAAGGATTAAGGACAATGACGGAATATTGCCGGTCGTTGAATCAATGAGTGAAATCAGCGGTATTACATCGGTGCTTATTGCATCGGAGTACCTGAGCAACACCTCAGGCGGCAAGGGGGTGATGCTTGGCGGAGTGACCGGCGTTACGCCCACGGAAGTTGTAATCATCGGAGCCAACACGGCAGGAGAATATGCCGCACGTGCTGCGCTCGGCCTGGGTGCAATAGTGAGGGTGTTCGACAGCTCCGTTCACCGCCTGCGCCTCTTCCAGGATCTTCTTGGCCAGAGGCTCTACACCTCGACTTTCCACCCGCAGGTGCTGCAGAAAGCGCTTAAGTCAGCCGACGTGCTCATCGGTGCACTGTCAACAGATGATCTTAGACCCTGGTTTTATGTCAGTGAGGAGATGGTACAGGGAATGAAGCGCGGATCGGTTATAATCGATCTGAGTGTTGATACCGGCGGCTGCGTGGAAACAACAGAACCCAGGGCAATAAAAGACCCGATCTATGAAAAACACGGGGTGCTGCACTACTCGGCCTGGAACCTTCCTTCAAGGGTACCCAAGACGGCCTCAATCGCCCTGAGCAATGTCTTCAGACCTCTTATGCAGGATATAGCAGATTCTGGTGGGATAACACCTATGCTCAAGTTCAACACCGGTCTCCGCCATGGCGTTTATATTTACAACGGTATCCTCACCAATGAGATGCTCGCCCAGAAATTCGGGATCCTTTCAAAAGATATCAACCTGCTGCTTGCAGCTTTCTGAGGCTGATCACAGGTAGCTCAGGGACGCTTCGGAACCATTTTGCGTCAGTCGTGCCCTGCGGCCGAGGTAAATGGCCCTGTTGTCTGTTATATGGCCGGCCGGGAAGTTGAACAGTACCGGGTATCCGTACCTGCCGGCAACATTCATCACAACCTCTTCTACGCTCTGGTTAAATACGTGTTCGCCTTCGGTAATCTTCTCCATTCCTCCCACAATCAGCGCGGACAGGTTGTTCAGCATGCCCGTCATACGCATTGATGTAAGCATACGGTCGAGGTGATAGAATTGCTCTCCTATCTCTTCCATAAACAGTATCGCCCCTTCAGTGTCCGGCTGGCCCGGTGTGCCGTTCAGACTGTAAATAAGCGATATGTTGCCCCCCAGGACAGTCCCTTCCGCAGTGAAGGATGCTTCCCGGGAACTCTTCCATACTACCGGCTCCTGCTCGCCCTTAAGGGCTTTGATCATCGTGTCATAGCAAAGAGGAGAGCATTCCGGATTGGAATAATTGATCGGCATCTCTGCATGAAGCGATGCAATGCCGCATACTTTATTGAGCCACAGATGGAGCGAAGTTATGTCACTGTACCCCACATACCACTTCGGATACTTTTTCAGGGCTGAATAATCCACCCTGTCAACAATCCTTGATATGCCGTAGCCTCCCCGTGAGCATAACACAGCCTTTACCGAAGGGTCATCGGTGGCTTGCTGCAGATCATGGAGGCGCTCATCGTCGCTTCCTGCAAAAGGACCGTCTGCCGAGAAGACATGCTCACCAAGAACAACATCAAATCCGGATGCTCTCAGCAATTTCTCCGCATTCAGCACAAGCTTTCCGTCAATATGACTTGCCGGGGAAACAATGGAGATCCTGTCTCCTTTCTTAAGATAGGGTGGTATGGTAAGAGCTTTCATAGTTGATCCTTCTCTGATGACAGGATCAAAAGTAGCAATTTCAGGAAAGAAACGAGGCAGCAGTGGTGAACAGTCTGTCAAAAGTACCGTCCACTTCATCCGACAGGTTGCCTGCCAGCACCGGAAATGGATTTTCATGCGTACAGGGATATCCGGGAGACCATATCTCAAGGTCGGCACCCTGAAGCGTTGCCGATACAGCCCCAGATGGTATGACAGAATCGCTTTCAAAGGAGACTGCCATGAGCTTACCCCCGGTATTCATGAATGGTGTGCCGGTGACATCCTTCAGCCGGTTCAGGGAGGTCATTGCATAAAACGCCTCGCCTTCAGGGGTGTCATTCATTATCTTCATTAACCTGCCGTCATCACTGTCTGTATTCGCTCCCGGCCATTCAAGATAGAATGCCATAAGTCTTTCAAAGGCCCTGCTGTCCATTATAAGTTTTGATGTGCCGTTCATCAGGCTGAAGGCGCTTCCTCCGCAGAACAGTATCACACGGCTGTCATCAGGCAGAACGGAGGGTTTCGAAAGCATCATAACCTGGGTGGCCAGTGCCCCGATCGAATAGGCGAATATATCAACCGGGCCGCCTCCCGGCAGGTCAGGATGGGTCCCGTCACGAATGGAACCGATGAGCACTTTCAGGTCATTTATTGTCTGGTATCCGGAAAGTAAAAACCGCTGGGGTGATAATGACATCCGCGTGCTCAGGGCCACATTGACAAAGGTCGACAATTGCGTGTCAGGCACGAGGGCCGTGCGCGCTGCCACAAGCGGCATCATCAGATGCCTGTCGATCCAGCTGCGGGGTGAACGGTTCATGTGATAGGCGCTGGGAAAAAGCACAACAGGCCTTCCGGTGTCAGCCGCCAGCCTCATACCCCACTGCAGGTACTTGTTCCAGCTGCGTTCATTGAGGCCGTGAAGGAGAATGATCGCACCCCTGCCGCTGCTGTTACCGGGAATTAATAAATAATAACGGAAATCACTGTTGGACTGCTCAAGCTCCCTGGATTTAAAGATAGAACGGAAGACGCCGGCCACACTCCTGCTGTCAGGTACGGAATAGCCGTTCGGGGAGTGAAACAGTGCGCTTACAATCCTTACTCCCGTGCCCGGAATAAAACCATCGGTCAGTCCCCCCCTGAAAATTCCGGCCAGTTGCCTCTCCTGAGCTGTGTATCCCATCATGTTTTTCCTGCAAACAAAACAGATACACTGCGTCTGTCCAAATAATAGGTTCTGACCGGGTGCCCAGGGGCCTTAATCCCTTTATCCGGGGTAAAAAAGCCAATGCAGGGGTAAAATGTGCCGTATGAAATCCCGGAAAAATCCTTCAGACATGAAAAATACTAATTTTGTAACGGGACATACTGAATGAATATTGATCTGCATAAAAAGCTGCCTGGTTACCTTACAGAGAAAGGAAACATAGTAACACATATCCTGTTCACTGCAGGATTTTCACTCCTGTTCCTCAACCTCTACACGCCGTTCGGTGCCTTGACCTTTTCCGAGGTATCCAAACCGACACTTTTCCTTTATACGAGCGGGGTAATCCTGACCGGTATGCTGACCGTCGCAGTGAGCCGTATCATCATGTACCTCCTGTTGCGCAGGGGAATGGAGCTTGTCATCTGGCAGTACCTTGCCTGGGTGGCAGCTGAAATAGTGGCGATGGCTCTCTTCTTTGCATTTTTTGAGATTGTGATCCTTGATGACCGGCGAAGCTTCCCTGACCTCCTTGGAAAATCTGTTGTGAATACTTCGCTTACACTGCTCCTCCCTTATGCAATGCTCTGGCTTTATTTTTCGTGGCGTGACAACAAGATTAAGCTTGCTGAGCTGAAGGAACAGCCTGACGGTGCAGGACAAAAACCGATGATACCATTCCGGGATGAGAAAGGGGTGCTGCGCCTCTCGCTAAAGAGATCAGATATTCTTTATCTTCAGGGAAGCGACAACTATGTCACAGTATGGTACCAGTCGCAGAGCCGGATCACGAAGTTCATGCTGCGCACCACCTTAAGAATGATGGAGGATGAGCTGAGGCAGGAAGGCATAAAGAGATGCCATCGGTCGTATCTTGTAAATATTGAGCGGGTTAAACTCATCCGAAGGGAGAAGGACGGACTGCAGCTCGAGCTTGACAGCACCCCTCCTTCAACAGTGCCTGTCTCAAGGACATATATGCACGAAGTGCTCTCTGCCTTCGGCCAGGAGAGCTGACAGGCCTTAGCGCAGTTTCCTGAAATCATTATCTTTGCCGCACCAGCATCAGAAACAAGCTTTTATTACAGATGAAGAAGTTTAAACGCCACCTTATCACCTCTGCCCTGCCTTATGCAAACGGTCCTATTCATATAGGACATCTTGCCGGGGTCTACGTACCGTCGGATATCTATGTACGCTACCTCCGGATGAAGGGTGCCGATGTGATATCAATATGCGGTTCCGATGAGCATGGCGTGCCCATCACTCTCAAGGCGAGGAAAGAGGGCATCACCCCGCAGGAGGTTGTTGACCGCTATCATGAGATGAACAAAAAAGCCTTTGAGGAGTTCGGCATTTCTTTCGACATCTATTCGCGCACCTCGAACAAAATACACTACGAGACCGCCTCGGCATTCTTCCGCAAACTATATGACCAGGGCGAATTCATAGAGAAGAGTGCCAGCCAGTATTATGATGAGGAGGCGGGGTGTTTCCTTGCTGACAGGTACATCACAGGCACCTGTCCGTTCTGCGGAAATGAAAATGCCTACGGTGACCAGTGCGAGAAATGCGGCACGTCACTCAGCCCCACAGACCTGATCAATCCGCGGTCGACAATCAGCGGCAGCGCACCGGTGATGCGTGAAACACTGCACTGGTACCTTCCTCTTGACAGGTATGAATCGTGGATCAGAAAATGGATACTGGAAGATCATGCCGACTGGAAGACAAACGTGTACGGCCAGTGCAAGTCGTGGCTCGACCAGGGCCTGCAGCCCAGGGCTGTGAGCCGTGACCTCGACTGGGGAGTTCCTGTACCCGTTGAGGGCGCTGAGGGCAAGGTTCTTTATGTGTGGTTTGATGCTCCCATCGGATATATTTCGGCAACACGTGAACTGACTCCCGACTGGGAAAAATACTGGAAAGACCCGGAGACACGCATGATACACTTCATCGGCAAGGATAATATCGTGTTTCATTGCATCATCTTCCCTGCGATGCTGAAGGCAGAAGGGAGCTATATCCTTCCTGACAACGTACCGGCAAACGAGTTCCTTAACCTGGAGAACGAAAAAATATCAACCTCAAGGAACTGGGCTGTCTGGCTGCATGAATACCTGGCTGACTTCCCGGGGAAGCAGGATTCGCTCCGCTATGCCCTGTGCGCCAGCGCACCCGAGACAAAAGACAACGACTTTACATGGAAAGAGTTCCAGGCCAGGAACAACAATGAGCTGGTGGCTATTCTCGGGTAACTTCGTCAACCGGACACTGGTGCTGACAAACAACTATTACGGAGGCACAGTTCCCGTTCCCGGTGAAATGAACGAATATGATAAGTCAACTGTAAATTCAATCATGACATGCCGGGAAGGCACTGAGAGCAACCTCGAGGCTTTCCGCTTCCGGCAGGCGCTTGCCGAAGCAATGAACCTGGCACGTCTTGGCAACAAGTACCTGGCAGACACCGAGCCCTGGAAAGTGATTAAAACCGATCCTGAGCGGGTTAAGACAATCATGTTCATTTCGCTTCAGATATCTGCCAACCTCGCGATAATACTTGAGCCTTTCCTCCCCTTCTCGATGAATAAGCTGAGAAGCTGGCTGAATATCGCCGATCTCAGCTGGGACAAGGCCGGCAGCGCTGAACTTCTGAAGCCGGGTCACAAGGTCTCCGCCGGAGAACTGATGTTCAGCAAAGTTGAGGATGCCGAGATAGAAAAGCAGGTAAAGAAGCTGCTTGATACAAAACAGGCGAATGAGAAAGTTACGGCACCGGTAATTGCCGCGAAAAATGATGTCAGCTTCGAGGAGTTCACCGCGATGGATATACGCACAGCGACCATCCTGGAAGCACAAAAAGTGCCAAAGACCACCAAACTCATAAAGCTGAAGGTTGATACCGGAATAGATGTACGGACCATCGTGTCAGGCATCGCTGAGCAGTTCACTGCAGAAGAGCTCCCGGGAAAGCAGATCTCCGTGATTGTGAATCTCGCACCGCGAAACATCAAGGGAATAGAATCAAGGGGAATGGTTCTGCTGGCAGAAGATGAGAACGGCAAGCTGACCTTTATGGTGCCCGAAACGGCAATAAAAAACGGAAGCCCCGTTAAATAGGTCTTCCGGATTTGCGATTTGCGATTTGCGATTTGCGATTAAATGCTTCCGATGACTGACTTGCGAATTAGCTGACCCTTAAATTCTTAATTCTTAACTCTTAATTCTTAATTCCCACTATTGCCTGCTCTTATGTATCCAGGCTCCCGGAAAGTTTTTGATTATCCTGCTATGGGCAGCCTTTGCCTCCTCAACCGAGTCAAATGATACAGCGCTGACGCGAAGGAAGCCGTCCGGCCCGCCGGTCATTTCAGGGTCATAACCGATCTTCCTTAGCTTTTCTATCATTGTCAGTGCATTATCTTCCGTCTTGAAGCTTCCGATAATCAGCAAATACCTGTATTCATGGACAACCACCGCCTGCTGTACAGGTTTTACCGGTTCAGGATCAGGAGCAGGAACAACGGCGGCAACAGGCGGCTCAGGAACCGGTTGTTCGGCTACCGCCGCTGCGGTGTCAGCGGTCTCTATGACTGTCGTTTCAGGCTCAATATATGCCGTGTCTGCCACAATCTGTTCCCGGTTGAACTCCAGCTCGGCATTGGCCAGCGGATTAAGGGTGGATTCCTCCATCCTGCCCCTGAACAGGTTATCATTGAAAGGAACAAGGGCAAGGGCTATCAGCACCGGTACTATTACAGCTGCCCTGGTCAGAAGTCGCTTCATCGAAGGCTGGCTTACGGCAGGTTCATGGTGATGTTCAAGCATCTTCTTCCGTACGTCGAAGTCGCTTACCGGTCTCCTCTGGTAAGAGGTAAGCCCGTATGAAGAAAGGAGATAATTTACTGTGTTGTCAGGTTCAAAGATTACAGTCCCTTCGCGGTTGAGCGAAAAGGTTCCGAGATGATCAAGGTTCAGAATGGTCCCGGCCATTATTTTGCCCCTGAGTTCTTCAGCCCAGGTGCCGATCATATCACGTGACTCACTGTAGGAGATCTTCAGGTGCGAGGAGACATGCCCTATCAGCAGACCGTCATTGCCGGTGAGATGGCGGTTGAAAGTTATCCGTCTTACAGGGGGGTAAAAAAGCCCCTCGTTACGGTCAATATGCGAAGGAAAATAGTTCCCGATAAATGCACCAAACCCCGGTATAATGACACAATCGTGTTTGAAAAGCAGTTCCCTGATGTGTACGCTGATATCCTTCGCCATGAAGATGCAATAATGAACAAAGATACAAAACCGGCAGGACTATATGAAGGAAAAAAGGTTAAAATAAATTGTGCTATCTTCGCTTTCGAGAGACGAAACAGCCCATGAAAAAAATCGAAATGGTTGACCTCCGGTCACAGTATGAAAGGCTTAAGGCTGATATTGACAGATCGATTTCCGGAGTGCTTGATTCGACTGCTTTCATCAAGGGGCCTGATGTCCGTCTTTTCGAAGAGGAGCTGCAGCGTTACCTGGGCATAAGGAATGTAATAGCATGTGCCAACGGCACTGATGCCCTGCAGATAGCCATGATGGCACTGGGGCTGAAACCGGGTGATGAAATCATAACAACAAATTTTACATTCATTGCTACAGTGGAGGTGATTGAGCTCCTCGGGCTTAAGCTGGTGCTTGTTGATCCGGAAAAAGATACATACAACATCAGTGTCGAAGCGATCAGGAAAGCAATAACGCCCCGCACCAGGGCTATCGTGCCGGTCCACCTCTTCGGCCAGTGTGCTGATATGGAACCCATAACGGAAATGGCAGGGCAGCACGGGATACATATCATAGAGGATGTTGCCCAGGCAACCGGGGCAGAATACACTTTCAGCGACGGAAGGGTAAAGAAAGCCGGTACGATGGGTACAATCGGATGCACTTCCTTTTTCCCTTCAAAGAACCTGGGATGCTACGGTGACGGAGGCGCGCTGTTCACTGACAATGATGAACTGGCAGCACTTATCAGGAGCATTACCAACCATGGCATGAAGGTCAGGTATTATCATGACACAATAGGGGTCAACTCGCGTCTTGATACAATTCAGGCAGCAGTCTTAAGGGTCAAGCTCCGCCACCTTGATGCCTTCAACGAAGCGCGGCAGCAGGCTGCTGCACACTATGACACTGAACTGTCAGGTCTGAAGGGTATCACAATACCGGCCAGGGCAGGAAATTCAACACATATATTTCACCAGTACACTTTGCGCGTGGCTGACGGTGCCAGGAACAGGCTGCGCGAGTGTCTTGAGAATGAGGGAGTACCTTCAATGATCTACTATCCTGTGCCTCTTCACATGCAAAAAGCTTATGCTCACCTGGGGTACGGACCTGACGACTTCCCGGTTACAACGGAACTTACAAACGAGGTGCTTTCGCTTCCGATGCATACCGAGCTTGACAGGGAACAGCTCGAATATATTACCGGGTGCATCAGGTCAGAATTCAAATGAAAAAAAGAGATGGAAAAAGAGTTTTATGCACATGAGACAGCAGTAATTGATGAGGGGTGCACAATAGGCAAAGGCAGTAAAATATGGCATTTCAGTCATATCATGAAGGACTCCGTCATAGGTGAAAAGTGCAATATAGGGCAGAACGTAGTCGTCTCTCCGGGTGTCAGGCTGGGGAATAATGTCAAAGTGCAGAACAATGTATCGATCTACACGGGCGTTATCTGTGAAGATGATGTTTTCCTTGGCCCTTCGATGGTATTCACCAATATTATAAACCCCCGCAGTGCAGTCATCAGGCGTGACCTGTATGTAAAAACCATGGTCAGGCGCGGCGCTTCCATCGGAGCCAACGCAACAATCATCTGCGGAAATGAGATAGGTGAATATGCTCTCATAGGCGCAGGCGCAGTCATAACCAAAGATGTCAAACCTTTTGCCCTGGTCGTGGGTAACCCCGGCCGCCAGACCGGATGGGTATCTGAATACGGACACAAGCTTTCATTCAACAGCGACGGCACTGCCTTATGTCCTGAAAGCGGCCAGAAATACAGGCTCTCCGGTGAGAGGGTGACAAAAGTAATTTAGTATGTTCATCTCCTTATAAAAGACTTTATGAATAATGCTCCTAAAAATTTTGGTCTTATAGGTGTTGCCGGATATATAGCTGACCGGCACCTGCGGGCCATCAAGGATACAGATAACCGCCTGCTGGCCAGTCTTGACAAATTCGACTGTGTCGGAAAACTTGACAGCTATTTCCCCGAGAGTGACTTTTTTGTTGAGTTCGAGAGATTTGACCGTCATGTTGACAAACTGAAGAGAAGCGGCGTTCAGCTTGATTATGTGAGCATCTGTTCTCCCAATTACCTGCATGACTCCCATATAAGGTTCGCTCTCAGGCATCAGGCAGAAGCAATCTGCGAGAAGCCCGTAGTACTGAATCCATGGAACATAGATGCACTCCAGGAGATCGAAAAGGAGACCGGTCACAGGATTTACAACATACTTCAGCTGAGATACCACCCGGTTATAATTGCGCTGCACGATAAGATCGCGGCTCTCCCTGCAGGTAAAAAGCACGACATCGATCTTACATACATCACCAGCCGCGGAAACTGGTATTACATCTCCTGGAAAGGTGATGTAAACAAGTCAGGCGGAATAGCCACAAATATTGGTGTGCACTTTTTCGATATGCTCGGATGGATCTTCGGGCCGGTGGTCTCAAACAGGGTGCATCTCCTCGAAAAGAATAAAGCGTCAGGCTTCCTTGAACTGGAGAAAGCACGGGTAAGATGGTTTCTCAGCATAGACAGCAATGACCTTCCCCAGCCAGTGAGGGAAAAGGGAAAGAGAACCTTCAGAAATATTACGGTCGACGGCGAGGAACTTGAATTCTCGGAAGGATTCACCGACCTGCATACTGTAACTTACCGTGAGATCCTGAATGGCAACGGCTACGGACTTGAAGATGCCCGGCAGAGCATTGAGACAGTCTACCAGATACGAAATTCTTCTCTTTCTATACTATCAGGCGAATATCATCCTCTAATAAAAAAATAAATATGTATAATAAGCTTGTCAATAAGGAGACCAAACTCTCCCTCATCGGCCTCGGGTATGTAGGCCTTCCGATTGCTCTTGAATTTGCACGGAAAATAAAGGTTGTAGGATTTGACATCAGGCCTGACCGGGTTGAACTGATGAAAAAAGGAATAGACCCGAGCAATGAACTTGAACACGAAGCCTTTGACGGGACTGATATAAAATTCACCTCAGACCCGGAAGATCTGCGAGAGGCCTCATTCCATATCATTGCAGTCCCCACCCCTGTTAACAAACATAACCTTCCTGACCTCACACCGGTACTGAAAGCCTCAGAAACCGTAGGCAGGATACTGAAGAAGGGAGATTATGTGGTATATGAATCAACTGTTTACCCGGGATGTACTGAAGAGGACTGTCTTCCGGTGCTTGAAAGATACTCAGGCCTGAAGTGTCCTGAAGATTTCAAGGTCGGCTTCTCGCCTGAACGTATTAATCCCGGAGACAGGAACCATACACTCACAAAGATTGTCAAGGTGACAAGCGGCTGTGATGCAGAGTCAGCTGAAAATATTGCCAGGACCTATGAGCTGATCATCACTGCCGGTGTCCACAGGGCATCATCCATTAAGGTGGCCGAGGCTGCCAAGATCATTGAGAACACGCAGCGCGACATAAACATCGCCTTTATGAACGAGCTCTCAATAATCTTTAACAAGATGGGCATCAATACTTATGAAGTCCTGGAGGCTGCCGGCACCAAATGGAATTTCCTGAGGTTTTATCCGGGCCTGGTGGGAGGTCATTGCATAGGCGTTGATCCGTATTACCTTTCCTACAAGGCAAAGGCAATGGGTTACCATCCCCAGATGATCAACTCCGGAAGGTTCACAAATGACAGTATGGGAGCCTACGCCGGCAAACAGACAGTCAAGAAGATAATCGCAGCCCATAAAAGCCCCGATAAGGCAAGGGTGCTTGTGATGGGTATGACCTTCAAGGAGGATGTAACCGACATCCGCAACTCCAAGGTCATCGATGTGGTCAATGAGCTGCGCGATTTCGGCGTTGAGGTGGATGTCATCGATCCGGGCGCCTCATTTGAGGAAGTGAAACATGAATACGGCATCGACCTGAAAGAAAAGGCAACCGGAAAATATGATGCCATTATCGTGGCTGTGGCCCATAAGGAATATGTCGGGCTTGAGGAGAAATATTTCCTCGACCTGCTGAATGAAAGAGGTATCCTTGTCGATCTGAAAGGCCTGTACAGAAATAAGATGAAGTGGCTGACATACTGGAGTCTCTGATGAAGAAAAAAGTAATTGTTACAGGCGGAACTGGCTACATCGGGTCTCACACTGCCGTTGAACTTATTGCTGACGGATTTGAGGTGGTGATAATAGACAACCTGTATAATTCGGACATCACTGTTCTTGACGGCATACAGGCTATCACGGGTATCAGGCCGAAGTTTTACGACTATGATATATGTGACCGGAGTAAACTCAGCGAAGTGTTTGTTGCTGAGGGCCGGATCGATGCCATCGTTCACTTTGCTGCTTACAAGGCGGTGGGTGAATCAGTGCACAAACCGCTTGACTATTACAGGAACAATCTCGTCTCGCTGATGAATCTGCTTGATATGATGGAGCAGCACGGCACTCCTGCATTTGTATTCTCATCGTCATGTACCGTTTACGGACAACCCGATAAACTGCCTGTCACTGAGACATCTCCGGTGAAGGAAGCAGAATCACCTTACGGTTATACAAAGCAGGCGGGAGAGATCATAATCAGGGATACAATGGCTGCCAGGAAAACGCAGAGGGCTGTTTCACTCAGGTATTTCAATCCGATCGGAGCACATCCCACTGCGTATTTAGGTGAACTGCCCCGCGGTGTGCCTGAAAACCTTGTACCCTTCATCACCCAGACTGCCATCGGCCTCAGGGATGAGCTCAGGGTTTTCGGGAATGATTATGACACTCCCGACGGATCATGCATACGCGATTACCTGCATGTGGTTGACCTGGCAAAGGCACATGTGGTTGCACTGAAGAGACTTATTGAAGAAAGAAATAAGGAAAATTATGAGGTCTTTAACCTCGGCGCCGGAACGGGTGTCTCGGTCCTGGAGGCAATTGCTGCATTCGAACGTGCCACCGGGGAGAAGGTGAAATACACTATTGCCCCGAGAAGGGAAGGCGACATTGAAAAGATATGGGCTGATCCGTCGCTCGCAAACAGGGAGCTGAACTGGAAGACGGAGATCACGCTCGACGAAGCCATGGAGACAGCCTGGCGGTGGGAGAAAAAAATCAGAAACAAAACATAATGGAAAGAATATTGCTTATCACCGGTGGAGCCGGTTTCATCGGGTCACATGTTGTCAGGCGCTTCGTCAGACGATATCCTGATTATTATATAGTCAATGCCGACAAGCTTACCTATGCGGGCAACCTGGGTAACCTGACCGATATTGAAAAGGAACCGAACTATCTCTTCCGCAGGGTTGACATCGTTGACAAGCAGGCTGTGAACGCGCTTTTCAGCGAGTTCAGGTTCGACGGGGTGATACACCTTGCAGCCGAGTCACATGTCGACAGGTCAATTACCTCGCCCGATGAGTTCATTCTCACAAATATACTTGGCACCGTAAATCTCCTCGCGGCATTCCGCGATGTAACTCCTGCCGGTGATGCCGGAAAGCTCTTTTATCACATCTCCACCGATGAGGTGTACGGGTCACTTGAGCACGGAGGATTGTTCACCGAACAGACAGCCTACGACCCAAGGAGCCCCTACTCTGCTTCCAAGGCAAGCTCTGACCACATGGTGAGAGCCTTTGGAAATACATACGGCCTTCCGTTCGTAATCTCAAACTGTTCAAACAATTACGGTCCAAACCAGTTCCCGGAAAAACTTATTCCGCTTACAATCAACAATATAAAGACCGGAAAACCAATACCCGTCTATGGCAGGGGTGAGAATATCAGGGACTGGCTGTATGTTGAGGATCATGCCTCGGCTATTGATCTCATCTTCCATAAGGGTCAGGCAGGACAGACATACAATGTAGGCGGAGACAATGAATGGAAGAATATTGACCTCGTCCGCCTCATGTGCAGTATCATGGATGATAAGCTGGGGAGGGAAAAAGGCAGTTCGGAAAAACTGATCACATATGTGACCGACCGCGCAGGTCATGATCTGAGATATGCAATCGACAGCAGCAAGCTGATGAGGGAGCTCGGGTGGAAGCCGTCAGTCACATTCGAACAGGGACTTGGAATGACGGTTGACTGGTATCTTTCAAATGAGAAATGGCTTGAGACAATAATCTCAGGAGCCTATTCGAAATATTACGAGGAAATGTACGGGAACCGGTAGAATTGGCGATTTGCGATTTGCGATTTGCGAATTAGCTGATAATCAAATTCTTAATTCTTAATCTCCTCAACCCCTGCAGACTGGCTGCTCACTAAAATGATCCACCGGATCATTTCTTAACGCTCGCCCCTCTATTGCCTGTCATGATTTACAGCGCTTCAGCCGGCCGATCAGTTCATCTCCCAGTTCCGACTTGATCCTGATATGATCGAGGATTGCCAGAACGACGGAGTTCTTTTCAAAGTCACCTCTCACCTGCTCGAAATCGCGCTTCTTCACTTCATCATCGCCGTCTATTCCGAAGCCCGTCATTGATGACAGGGTAAACTCCTTGCGGGCGTCCTCATAAAGCATGTGGTCAAGATCGACAACACTTTCCTTCCATTTTTCCACCAGGCTGATTATATCTGTGTGCCGTCAGTTTATCATTGGGAATGCCTGTCTCCCCGGGAAGCCGGTCATAGATCCAGGCCCATTCCATATCATAATAGTGCTTATGTATCTCCTCAAATTTTTTATTGATGGCATCAGCGCTTTGCATTTCCATCTTCTCTATTGACGAGAGCAGGTTTTCGATCTCCTTGAGCGGCGCTATCAGTCCCGACATGTCAATCCAGTCACCGGTGCCCTTTTCATGATCCGGCTTTAATCTCTTTCTTATTTCGGTGTCGGATTTGAATTCAATCCCTTCAAGCCTCTTGATCACAGAGTTCCCGATGAATTTATTTATGCCCATCTGGTAAAGAGATATGCCGCGCTCGGCAGCAGAAGTCTTCATTCTCATTCTCTCATACGTGAGATAAGGCAGTCCTTCAGTATTCTCCTTCAGCAGCTTCTGCAGCAGGGCCCTGCCGTTCATCATTTTACCCGCTGTGAATGGGCTCAGAAGATTATAATTTATCTGGTCAAGCTTTTTCGAATCCTTGCGTGCATCACGCTTCGGCCACTTCTGTGCATCACGGATGGTTCCCACGCTGCGCAGGTTAATGCCCGGCACAAGCTGCGACTCGTAGTTCACTTCAGTCAGGTAGGAAAATGGGAACTGTGTGGTATCAGCGTTATGGTAATGGCGACCCACGACAAGGGTAAACGGACCTATACGGGAAGGCCACAGCACATAGGAGTCACTTGTTGTCTTGGATCCTCTCTCCATTATACCCTGGTGGATCGGTCCCAGCTTGTACATGTGATTGCTCTGGTTCGATCCGCTGCCGGCATTCATGAACGAGAATATACCTGCAATAAGAAGGGTCGATTTATGATGAGTTACAGTATAGGGCCCGGCGAATATTGAACATGCCTCGCCGTGATATCCGCCGCAGTTTGAAAAGAAGAGCGAGTTTTCGGCCGAATACTGTTTTGACAGCGTACAACCCTGTCCTATGAAGCATTTGTCTATGACAGCAGCATCATTGACCTTTGATCCGGAGCATATTATAAAGTGATCCATTATAACATCGTTGCCGATGTAAACAGGATCCTTGAATGAGCTGTTCACCGAACCTTCAGCCAGTCGTGACACATCTTCAATGACCGCGCCGTTACCGATCTTTACATTCTTAATGGTTCCGCATCCGGCAATATATGATCCTGAGCCGATCACTCCGCGATCAGACTTGACGCTCTCTGCATACTTGTCAATAAGATTTTCTATCACCTCGATGGCGGCAGGCCTGTGGCGGTACAGGGTTATTATATACGCCATGTGTGATGTCAGCCTGTCCCAGATCGGCACCTCGCGTCCTCCGGTCTCATTCAGCACTGCCACCCGGGTACCGTTCCCGAACGATGTACTTCCTTCGGTTGAAATATGCCCGCAGTTCCTGATCACGACACCCTCTCCAATGTCATAATTGGCAATAAAGCCCGTGATGTCAGTGATAGTTACATTATCTTCAATGGTGCAGTTATGGATATGGGCATTTTTTATACCGTGCGGCAACGGCAGTCCGCACCTCTCACGCGCTATGCCTTTAAAGAGTCCCAGTTTCACTGTCCCGGAGAAAGTGACATTCTGGATTCGCTCAGCATTGAAAGGCTCTTTGACCAGTACACTCCCCCATGAGCTGCTTCTGCATCCTGCAGCCTCAAGACCACGTATCTCACCGATACTCAGATTTCTGTAACCGTCGGCCATATGATTTTGATTTTATTATTCGACAGTGACTGATTTTGCCAGGTTTCGCGGCTGATCAACATCACATCCGCGCAAAACCGCAATATGATAAGAGAGTAGCTGAAGGGGAATAACAGCCAGGACGGGAGCAAAGACGTTAATTGTATCAGGCACCTCCATCACATAATCAGCCATCTTGCTGATTACCTGGTCGCCTTCTGTCACCACTGCTATTACTTTTCCCTTGCGTGCCTTGACCTCCTGGATGTTGCTTACGATTTTGTCATATGAGTTCTCCTTTGTCGCAACCACCACCACGGGCATGTGCTCATCAATAAGGGCGATGGGGCCGTGCTTCATTTCCGCGGCAGGATAACCTTCCGCATGGATGTACGATATTTCCTTGAGTTTCAGTGCGCCTTCAAGAGCCACAGGGTACAAAAGACCTCTTCCAAGGTACAGCGCGTTCGTTGAATCCTTGTATATTTTTGCGAGAGCCAGGGCCTGGTCATTAATCTTCAGGGCTTCCTCTACCTTATCGGGTAATCTTGTCAGTTCTACAATAAGATTGTGATAATGTGTCTCATCAATCAGACCCTTACGGTATCCGATCTCAAAAGCAATCATGGCCAGGGTTACCACCTGTGTGGTGAAAGCCTTTGTAGAGGCAACACCTATCTCAGGGCCGGCATGTGTGAAGACGCCGGCATTGGTCTCACGTGATATTGATGACCCTACCACGTTGCAGATGCCCAGCACCATTGCACCTCTCTCCTTGGCCAGTTTTATAGCTGCAAGAGTGTCGGCCGTTTCGCCGCTCTGGCTTATTGCAAGAACGATATCTCCCTTTTTGATGATAGGATCACGGTATCTGAACTCCGATGCGTACTCCACCTCAACAGGTATGCGGCAATACTCCTCAATTATATATTCACCGACCAGCCCGGCATGCCATGATGTTCCGCAGGCCACAATCAGTATCCTGTCTGCGGCAGCCATCGTTTCAAAGACATTGTACAGTCCTCCCAGCATCAGTCCCGACTGGTTCGGAAGCACCCTGCCCCTGAAGGTGTCATGTATGGCACGTGGCTGTTCGAAGATCTCCTTGAGCATAAAATGAGGGAAGCCTTCCTTGTCAATCTCTCCGATCTTAAGATCGACATTCTTTACTTCGGGTTCAAAGGGCTTGTTCTTTATTGCCTTCAGCACCATCTCATCCTTGCTTATGACAGCCAGGTCATCGTCGTTCAGGTAAATGACCCGCTGGGTGTACTCAACGATGGGAGTGGCATCGGAAGCGATGAAGTTCTCTCCCTCGCCCACGCCTATCACCAGCGGTGATCCCTGCCGTGCAGCGAACATTTTATTTGGTTCGTCACGGCAGTAGACAGCAATGCCGTATGTGCCTTCCACCTTATTGAGCGCCATGATGATCGCCTGCTCGGCTGACAGGTCACCTTCAAGATAGAGGTGCTCCATAAGATTGGCCAGCACTTCGGTGTCAGTCTGGCTTGTGAATTTGACATCACGGCTCTCGAGATGGTGTTTTATGCGTGCGTAGTTCTCGATAATCCCGTTGTGAACGACAATGAAATGTCCCCTGCTTGAAACCTGCGGGTGAGCGTTTATCTCATTGGGTTCACCGTGGGTGGCCCAGCGGGTATGACCCATGGCCATATTCCCGTTGAAGTCTTTGCTGGCGACCATCTCTTCAAGATCGCGTACCCTGCCGGCGCATTTGAAGATCTCCGTTCTCTGGCCATTGCTGATTGCAATGCCGGCGGAGTCATATCCCCTGTATTCAAGCCGTTTCAGCCCGTTTATAACAATATCACGGGCCGGCCGTGAACCAATATATCCTACAATTCCACACATAGGCGGTTAGTATGTATTTGTTAATCAATAGAGCGTGTAAACGAACTCAAACCTGACAGTGGGGTCATTCGCATTGACCTTAAAGATCACATTGCTGTCTGATGCCAGCGGATAATACATTTCAACCGAGGGATTTTCAACAACTCCTTCAAGATATTGCTGCACAAAACTGGTGATATTGAATATGTAATAATCCTTTGCGTTATAGTAGGTGCCGTCAAGAAATCCGACATCATGAATGAGGTCAAGGATGGCGACTTCATTGCCTTCCGCGTCACGGTATCTCAGGAAAATTCTTGTAGGAACGTCGGCTTCCGGAAAGTACTCGTCATCAAGGTAAACAGGCACATATAGCCTTGCCTTGTTCACTCCGATGTTTTTATTACCCCTCAGGGTGCTGAGCGATGGTATATCGAACCTGGAATAAACGCCCTTGAAAGCCTGCAGGTAGACCACCGTGTCCTCATAAAAATCATTGATATGCTGGATCTGCTTGTCAGGGTCAGCGGTAGTGTAGTCATGCAGGAACCTGTTATAGTTCACAGCCCTGTTTGTTGCCACAAAGGAGTAGCTGTACTTGACGTCTGAAGGATTATGATAATAAACGGTTATTGCCAGCGGGCTGTCATCGGCTGTCAGGGTGATGAGCACGGGGTTTGTTTCGCTCCTGATACCGAAATACAACCCTTTGAAGAAGGTCGTGTAGAAATCTGATGCGGGAAGGAACTGGGTTGTGTCGCGGAGAAGGTATTCGCCGACCCAGAGAGGCATGGTGACTGAATAGGTGGAATCTTCAACAAGCACAGGCATGGGATACTCACCCAGGAATTTTATTGTGTCAGGGTCCTGGTTGGAATAATAATCCGTTGTGTCAGTGAGAAGGGTTCCTGTCTCATATAGTCTTATGTAATGAACTGCGGTGGTGTCACCTGAGACATCAGAAAGTTCAAACTGGAGCTTAACCGAATCAATTGTAAAGTCCTGGTGCGGCCAGGGGGTGACAAGTCTCAGCTGGGTCACAAAGTCGCAGGTTGTCGTTCCAAAATACGCATCATTGATACCTCCGGCAAACATACGGGTACTGTCGGCAGAGATTGACTGCTCGTCAAACATTGTGTATGCCTTTATGCTGAGTGTATCCGTTGAATAAATATCCACAAAGTCTTCGTCAGGCAAGAGGTCGATCCCGATCTTTGTCGGATCCTGTTCGCATGATGAAAAAACTACGGTTAGCAGTGTGAAGAGAGGCAGAATAATATTTAGCAGCCCTGTTGCCGGGCTATTGCGGTCGTTATTTTTTTTTGTCCTGTAAAAGCTTGTCATAAAAATCATTGTAAGCATCAATATAATTCTCCTCGCCCTGATATTCCAGGAGAGGCTTGTCAGTCCCGGCAAGATATTTTTTAACACCCTCGTCAATTTTATCACATCCGATAATTATGCCGTCAGAATTTTCAGCAGCCAGCCGGGTGAGGCTGAGGAAGTCTGTATTGCTCTTAATTACCTTCAGTGCGCTTTTTTCAATTCCGTCAGCTGCAAGTTTTTCATGCAGTGAAGATTTCAACGGCTTTTTATATCCGTTATTGTAAACAGAGTAAACGGTTTTGAGCTTATTGAACACCGGGTCATCCGAATAGAGTTTGCGGAGATAGATGGGTATAAGTGAGGTGAGCCATCCGTGACAATGGACTATATCGGGGCTCCAGCGTAATTTCCTTACGGTCTCTATCACTCCCCTGGCAAAGAAAATGGCTCTCTCGTCATTGTCTTCGTACTCTGCTCCGGCTGCATCAGCAACAGTGTGCTTGCGCTGGAAATAATCATCGTTGTCAATGAAGTAAACCTGCATGCGGGCAGACTGTATGCTGGCCACCTTGATGATCAGGGGATGGTCAGTATCATCAATGATGAGGTTCATCCCCGACAGGCGGATGACTTCATGAAGCTGATTCCTTCTTTCGTTGATTGATCCGTATCGGGGCATAAATGTCCGGATCTCTTTCCCCCTTTCCTGTATGCCTTGCGGCAGATCACGGCTGATCTTCGAAAGCTTTGTCTCTCCCAGGTACGGCATTATCTCCTGTGAAACAAACAACACCCTTCTGCTTTCCATTAAAACCTCCCGATGTACCTTATTTAATACAAAGTGCAAAGATAATAAAAAAAATACAATTAATTTCCAAGCTTAAATACTGCGGGTTACAAACAAAATGGCGTTACTTTGTACTTGCGCATGGTCAAAAAAAGACCAGTTCCGATAAGAGGCAATTATCACGGTTTCTAAAAACAGAAAGATGAAAGTGTTTACTACTGCCAAGGAGATCAGGGAGCATTACAGGAACGTTGTGCTGAGGTCTCCGGGCTTCGTGCCAACCATGGGAGCGCTGCATGAAGGCCATATCTCACTGGTTGAAACCGCGGTCAGCAGCTGCCGCATGGTGGCCGTGAGCATCTTTGTCAACCCCACCCAGTTCAATGACCCTGAAGACCTGAAAAAGTACCCGCGCACAATAGATGCGGATCTTGACATGCTGTCACTGGTGCTCAGGGAAAATGACTTTGTCTTTGTCCCTTCCGCAGAGGAGATCTACCCTGAACCTGATACCAGGACATTCGACTTCGGAGAACTTGACAAGGTGATGGAGGGAGTACACAGGCCGGGGCATTTCAACGGAGTGGCACAGGTGGTCTCACGGCTTTTTGACATTATCAGGCCTTCTTCCGCTTTCTTCGGGCAGAAGGATTTTCAGCAGCTGACAATAATCAGGGAAATGGCGCGCCGGAGCTTCCCGAAAATCGAGATCGTCTCATGCCCGATCGTGAGGGAGAAGGACGGACTGGCAATGAGCAGCCGTAACAGGCGCCTGCTGCCGGAACACCGTGAAAGAGCAGGGGAAATATTCAAGACACTGCTCGCTGCCGCAGCAATGGCTTCTGACACCGAAACGGCAGATATCAGGGAATTTGTGACTGACCGGATAAATATGATTCCGGGATTTAATCTTGAATACTTCGAGATCGTTGAAGAAAACACCCTTACCCCAGTCAGATCAAGGAATGAAATGACACCGGATAAGAATTATTTCGGCTGTATCGCCCTGTTTGCAGGAGAGGTGAGACTGATTGACAACATCGCGATCAGGTTGCGTTGAATAAAAGGAAATGTATCTTTGCACAAATTCAGCAGCAGGTCATCCTGAAAAACCATGATGATAGAAGTAGTAAAATCGAAAATTCATAATGTAACCGTCACCGGCGCCAATCTCAACTATATAGGAAGCGTGACTATTGACGAAGACCTTATGGACGCCTCCAATATCATTGAAAATGAGAAGGTACATGTTCTTAACATGAATTCAGGCGACAGGCTTATAACCTATGTCATAAAGGGAAAGCGAGGATCGGGTGAAATCTGTCTCAACGGGCCGGCGGCCAGAAGAACGTCAATTGGCGATGTGATAATCATTATGTCATACGCCATGATGGACTTCGAAGATGCCAAAACCTTCAGGCCACGAATCATCTTTCCTGACACAGCAACCAACAAACTGATCTGACATTGAAGAATGGCCTTAAGCAAACCGTAAGAATTATAGTATTTCTTGCCATTGCCCTTTTGTTGTTATGGGTCTCGTTCAAGGACATTAACTTCAATGACCTCTGGCAAATTCTCAAAAAGGCTCATTACTGGTGGCTGCTTCCTGCTACCACCATGACCCTGATCTCGTTTTTTATCAGGGCGCGCCGCTGGACTCTTCTCGTGGAACCGCTCGGATACAAAGCGAGGCTGATACACGCATACCATGCGATTGCCACCGGTTACCTGGTCAACCTGATCTTCCCGAGGCTGGGTGAGGTGACCAAATGTGCCACCCTGAGTGAAAAGGATAAGATTCCCTTTGACAAGCTTGTGGGAACAATGCTCATCGAACGGACAGTTGATATCCTGACTGTTCTCGTCATTTTTGGAATTACCCTCATTGCCGGAAGCACACTCACAGGAAGCTTCCTTTCCGCTAACGTGGTGGCACCTGTGGGCCATAGGTTATCAGCCTCAGCAGATACCCTTATAATAGCGTCCGTGCTTCTTGCAGGGATAACAGCACTGGCAATCATACTGTCTGTCAGGCTGAGGGGGAAACTCTCGGAACGAACGTTTTTCAAAAGGATCTATGCTTTTTTTGACGGCATTGCTGCCGGACTGAAATCCATTTCCCGGCTCAAAAGGAAATGGGAATTTATTCTGATGACCGTCCTTTTATGGGTGGCTTACCTTTTTATGACGTACTTTCCGCTTCTGTGCCTTGACTCAACCTCGGAACTGGGCCTGAGGGGCGGGTTGTTCGTTCTCGTCATTGGCAGCTTTGGCATGGCTGCACCTGTCCAGAACGGAATGGGAGCTTTTCACTGGATTGTCTCACGCGGCCTCCTTTTTGCATATGGCATCTCCCTGGAGGAAGGACTGGCCTCGGCAACGCTCCTGCATGAATCACAAATGGTGATCGTCACTATCTTCGGAGCTCTGTCGTTTTTCATTCTCTTTGGCAGGAAGGGAGGCAGGATTTTCAATCTGCCAGGTAAGAATCAAAGTGTATAGAACCGTACATTTTGTAAATTTGTTCCTTACACAATCTCTCGCTGATGGCAAAAAACAAGACTGTTTATGTATGCCAGAACTGTGGCGCCGAATCACCGAAATGGATAGGCCACTGTCCGGCATGCAAGGAATGGAACACCTACCGTGAGGAGCTGGTCGCCCTCTCGTCCCCTTCTTCAATCTCCTCTTCGGCGCCGCGCCGCAAGCCGGAACTGCTGTCGGGCATCGAGGTGAACGAATCTGACCGTATCACTTCAGGCATTGGTGAGATGGACCGTATCCTGGGCGGAGGCATGGTCAGGGGGTCACTCATACTGATGGGAGGCGAGCCCGGTATAGGCAAATCGACCCTTGCCCTGCAGATAGCCCTGGCAATAAAAGAAAGGAAGGTGCTCTATGTCTCAGGGGAGGAGAGCGAGGGACAGGTCAAGCTGCGCGCTAAAAGGCTGCAGGGCAAAAACGACAACTGCTTCATCTATAACGAGACTGAGCTTGAGAATGTAATCACCCAGGCAGGCACTATCAACCCGGAACTTCTTATAATAGATTCTATTCAGACACTTAGCTCAGGCCTGCTTGAGTCTTCAGCAGGGTCAGTGTCACAGGTAAGGGAGTGCGCCGCCATGATGCTCCGTTATGCCAAGGAGACAGGTGTGCCTGTTATCCTTATTGGCCATATTACCAAGGACGGTTCACTCGCCGGACCCAAGGTGCTTGAACACATTGTCGATGTTGTTCTGCAGTTTGAAGGCGACGGAAACTATGTGTTCCGCATACTGAGACCGGTTAAGAACCGCTTCGGATCAACTGCCGAGATAGGCATCTTTGAGATGGACAGCACCGGGCTGCGCGAGGTGACTGACCCTTCCGAACTATTCATCAGGAGGGACCGTGACCCTGCAAGCGGCGTGTCTATTGCCGCCACTATAGACGGCCTGAGACCGTTCATGATCGAGACACAGGCCCTGGTCAGCAGCGCTGTCTACGGCACCCCCCAGCGGAGCTCCACCGGTTTTGACACCAGGAGGCTGAATATGCTCCTTGCTGTGCTTGAGAAAAGAGCAGGTTTCCGGCTGGGTGTAAAGGATGTATTCCTGAACATAGCCGGAGGATTGAAAGTGAGTGACCCGGCCATAGACCTGGCTGTAGTGAGCTCAGTGCTGTCATCGAACCTGGATGCTCCCGTGGGTCAGCATACTGCCTTCGCCGGCGAGGTCGGCCTTTCAGGCGAGATAAGACCGGTGGCACGGGTGGAACAGCGTATTCTCGAAGCTTCAAGAATGGGATTTGAACAGATTGTGATCTCGGGATATCACCGCAATATAAAAGAGCAGACCGGTATTAAAGTACTTTCTGTCTATAAAATCGAAGGCCTGGTGAAGCTGCTGTTCGCCTGATCAGTAGTACCGCTCCCTGTAAGAATCGCTTATCTTCTGTTGCGACTTGGCACGGTCACAGTCGAGATCAATTGTCAGATTCGCCGGTACTTCAAACACGTCATTGGTCATTGCCCCCAGCTCCGGGTCTGCGAACAGCTTCTGCAGGAAAATCCCGACGACAGGCAGAGCCATATTTGACGCCTGCCCTACTGACATCTCCTCAAAATGTATTGCCTGGTCTTCCCAGCCGGTCCAGACACCGGCCACAAGATTTGGTGTGACGCCCATGAACCACCCGTTTGAATGATTCTGGGTAGTGCCGGTTTTGCCTCCCATCTGGTTCCTGAGCTGATACTTGCCCCTCAGCCTCAGGCCTGTCCCCTTGTTTACCACTCCCTGCAGAAGTGAGGTCATCACATAGGCATGCTCTTCACTCATCACTTCGTCAATAAAAGGAGCAAAGGTCGAGATCACGTTTCCGTTGCGGTCTTCAATACGGGTAACGTAAATTGGCCTTGTATAGACACCCTTATTTGCAAAAGTTCCGTAAGCACCGACCATCTCCTCAAGACTGACATCTGATGTCCCAAGGAATATGGACCAGACAGGGTCTATGAAGCTCCTGACTCCCATTCTGTGCATCAGGTCAGCCACAGCGGAGGGGGTAAACTGTTTCATGACCCATGAAGAGATCCAGTTTTCGGAATTGGCCAGTCCCCACTCCAGCGTCACCATCTTTCCGTGAAACTCCTCTGGTCCTGAACTGCGCGGCGACCAGGGTATCGTATCGCCGACATCGAATGACTGCGGAATGTTTTCCACTTCAAAACAGGGAGAGTAGCCATCCTGAATAGCCAGTGTATACAGGAAGGGTTTTATTGTCGAGCCGACCTGCTTCTTCTGCTGGGTGACAGCATCATATTTGAAATACCTGAAGTCGGGACCTCCCACATATGCCTTGACATGCCCGGTATGTGGATCCATCGCCAGAAATGATGACCTTACAAAGAATTTATAATACCTTATTGAATCAAGGGGCGTCATCACCGTGTCACGTTCTCCTGACCATGAAAACACCTTCATGGGGATGGGTGTGTTGAAGGCAAGGATTATAGAATCTTCCGGCGTGCCTGCCGATTTCATGCTGCGGAACCTGTCGCTCTGCCTCACTGAACGCTCCATGATCTCCTTGATCTCGGCGGCAGTAAGGTCATTTGAGAATGGCGGATTCCTGTTCAGCCTGGCTCTTTTGTTAAAAAGCGGCTGGAGATCAGTGGACAGGTGTTCGGCAACAGCCTCTTCGGCATATCCCTGCATCTTTGAATTAAGCGTGGTATAGATTCTCAGGCCATCCCTGTACAGATTATAATTTGTCCCGTCGGGTTTAATGTTCTTCCTGCACCAGCCATAGAGAGGATTATACTGCCATTGCCACATGGCATCTTCATACTGCTCGTCAGAATAAAACATATTCCGCTGAGGCTCATACTTGATCATCGTTGTCCGTATGTACTCCCTGAAATATGTTGCAAGGCCTGAGTTGTGACTGTCTTCACGGAGATCAAGCACCACCGGCAGCTTCCTGACCGAATCAGCCACATCACGTGAGATATAGCCGTACCGTTCCATCTGTCCGATGACCACATTCCGTCTCTTCAGGGCACTCCCGCTGTTGCGGACAGGATTGTAGGCAACGGAATTCTTTAGCATGCCCACAAGGAGTGCCGACTGTTCCAGGTTCAGTGAATCCGGTGTGGTATTAAAATATATATGTGCGGCTGAATGAATACCAACAGCATTATATATAAAGTCAAAGACGTTAAGATACATTGTTATTATCTCCTCCTTGGTGTAGCTCCTCTCGAGCTTCACTGCCGTCTGCCACTCCTTGAACTTGGTAACTGCAAGCTTTGCAGCCCTGACAATTGCCGGATCATTCGACAGATCACGCGGCAGGAAGAGGTTCTTTGCCAGCTGCTGCGTGATTGTACTGCCCCCTCCGGTCTCTTTCCCCAGAAGAATTGTCTTGACAAGAACCCTGGCAAGACCCCTGAAGTCAATACCCGAATGCCTGTAAAACCTTATGTCCTCAGTGGCAATAAGCGCATCGATGACATAGGGGGAGATGTCTTCATATTCAGTCCATGTGCGGTTCTGTACGTAAAATTTACCCAGCAGGACATTATCCTCGGAATAGACCTCTGCAGCAAGGTTGCTGGCCGGGTTCTCAAGCTCCTCAAATGAGGGGAGTGGCCCGAGCTTCTGTGCAGAGATAAGAATGAACAGGGTTAACAGTAGTATGGCAGGAAGAGATATGATCACCCATAACCATACTATATTCTTTCTGAACTTTTTATCCCTCATGATACCCTCATAATACGGGCGCTAATTTAATGAATAATACAAATTCTTTCTCAATAATTTTGAAGTTAGTACCCATAATCGTTTACTTTGCCCTGTTTTTAAAAAATCTCGGATGACAGAAAATCTGGTAATAGTTGAATCTCCCGCAAAAGCAAAAACGATAGAAAAATTCCTCGGCAAGGATTTTACTGTAGTGTCCAGTTTCGGACATATACGTGACCTTGCAAAGAATAATCTCGGAATTGAAGTAGAGAAGGGTTTCAGGCCCGTTTATGAGGTGCCTGAGGATAAGAAGAAAGTCGTAAGTGAACTGCGCAAGCTGGCTTCAAAGGCGAAGACGGTCTGGATAGCCTCTGATGAGGACCGCGAAGGAGAAGCGATTGCATGGCATCTCATATCTGTTCTGGGTCTCGATACCTCATCCACTAACCGGATAGTTTTTCATGAAATAACCAAGGAAGCCATCACCCAGGCTATTCAGGAACCGCGACAGGTGGATATGAACCTTGTTGATGCACAGCAGGCCCGCAGGATGCTTGACAGGCTGGTGGGCTTTGAGATCTCTCCCGTGCTGTGGAAGAAGGTGCAGCCCTCCCTTTCGGCAGGAAGGGTTCAGTCGGTAGCTGTCAGGCTGCTGGTTGACCGTGAACGTGAAATCATCGCTTTCACTGCTGACTCTGCATTCAGGGTGACAGGCACCTTTACCGGCAAGAACAAGGAAGAGGCTGACGTGGTACTTAAGGCTGAGTGCCCTAAAAAATTCGGCACTGAACCTGAAGCAAAGACCTTCCTGGAAAAATGTGAAGCCGCTACGTTCTCTGTTGATAACATCGTCGTCAGGCCAGGAACGAGATCACCGGCACCGCCCTTCACGACATCCACACTCCAGCAGGAGGCTTACAGGAAACTCGGGTTCTCAGTTGCCCAGACAATGTCAGTAGCCCAGAAACTCTATGAGGGAGGTAAAATAACCTACATGAGGACTGACTCGACAAATCTTTCCACTCTTGCCCTGAACACCGCCAGGCAGGTTGTGACACAGGATTACGGAGCCAGATATTCCCGGACGAGACAGTTCAGGACCCATACCAAGGGTGCACAGGAAGCTCACGAAGCAATAAGGCCTGCCTACTTCGACAAAAAGGAAATCGCCGGCAGCAATAACGAAAAAAGGCTTTACGAGCTTATCTGGAGAAGAGCCATAGCCTCACAGATGGCTGATGCCGAAATTGAGAAGACTACTATTACTATAGGTATGTCCACCTCCCCGGTGAACTTCACGGCAACGGGCGAAGTGATACTTTTTGACGGCTTCCTGACTGTTTACACGGAATCTTACGACAGTAACGCCGCGGACGACGAAAAGACAATTCTCCCGAGGGTTGACAAGGGCATGTCACTGGCCCCGGTGACAATCACGGCATTGCAGCGCTTCACAACTCCCCCGCCGCGTTATACTGAGGCAAGCCTTGTGAAGAAGCTGGAGGAGCTTGGGATAGGAAGGCCGTCAACATATGCACCTACAATATCGACCATACAGACTCGCGGGTACGTCGCGCGTGAGGACCGGCCCGGAGAGAAACGCACTGTGGCACAGCTCACCCTGACAAAAGGTAAAATAACCCGGAGTGAAAAGAGCGAGGTGGCCGGAAAAGAGAAATCTAAACTCTTTCCTAAAGATATTGGAATGATAGTCAATGATTTTCTTATTGCAAACTTTCCCGACATACTTGACTATAATTTCACTGCAGAGGTGGAAAAGGAATTTGATGAGATAGCCTCGGGCGAACTGGAATGGCAGAAGATGATCGCAGATTTTTACAAACCGTTCCACAAGACGGTTGACGAGTCTCTATCGATAAAAGCACGTAGTACAGGAGCCCGCCAGCTGGGCACTGACCCGGTGTCAGGATTGCCTGTAATGGTGAAGATGAGCAGGTTCGGTCCTGTTGTTCAGCTCGGGGAAGCCTCACCCGACAGCAAGCCGCGCTTCGCGAACCTGAGACGTGACCAGTTGCTTGAGACAATTACCCTCGAAGAAGCCATGGCACTCTTCGCCCTTCCAAGAAAAGCAGGTATGTTTGAGGATAGCGAGATGATAGTCGGCCTGGGGAAATTCGGACCCTATGTAAAACATGACGGCAAGTTTTACTCGCTGAAAAAAGATGTTGATGATCCTTACACAATTACGGAGGAAAGGGCAACTGAACTCATCCGGGAAAAGAGAGAGGGCGACAGAATGAAGGTCATCAGTGACTTTGACGATATAAAGGTGCTTAACGGCAGGTACGGGCCATATATCGTGAAGGAAAAAAACAATTACCGGATACCTAAAGGCACCGACCCGAAGAAGCTGACCAGGGAGGATTGCCTGGCAATCATTGAAAATGGAAGCCCCAGCAAACGCACCAGGGGCGGGAAGAAGAAGTGATAAAAGCAATTCATGATTGACCTGAACCAGTATTTAGATCCTGTTTGTCTCGACAAGCCGGAAGTGGAACATCTGACAGGCTCTGCAGCATTTCCCCACAATGTTGCGGTCAATAGCGGAAACGTTCCCCTGGATGACCTTACCGGTTATGCCGTGGCGCTTATCGGTGTTCCTGATGACCGCTGTTCGTCAAACAAAGGCGCTATGTACGCCCCTGATGCAATCAGGAAAAACCTTTATACATTCTCGCGTCTGCCCGGCAAGATGAAGATAACTGATCTTGGCAACCTTAAGACCGGCACATCATTTGAAGACACGCTTGCGGGTCTGCGCGATGTGATCATACAGCTGCTTGCCCAGGATGTCATGCCTGTTATTATCGGCGGCACAAGCGCCCTGATGCCGGCAATAGACAGGTGCATCTCATCCCTCCGGCAGCCATGGTCGCTGGTGTCGGTGGATTCGAGACTCGATTTCACTGCGGAAAAAAGAGCCGGGGATTCGCTGAACTGGATGAACGACATGATCTACCGGAGCGGGAACCGCCTGTCACATCTTTCCGCCATCGGGCATCAGACTTATCTCACCGACCAGCAGGTGGTGAATCGTTTTAACCGGAGACATTACGAAATGATGCGCATCGGCGAGGTTCGTGCCGCCATCCATGAAACGGAGCCCCTGTTCCGCGATGCCACTGCAGCATTGTTTGACATAGGATCAGTGCGTCAGGCTGATGCACCCGGTACACTCCTCCCCTCCGCAAACGGTTTTTACGGCGAGGAGATCTGCCTGCTTGCAAGGTATGCAGGACTCTCTGACAACCTGAAGATACTGGCTCTTACCGAGGTTAACCCGATGTATGACAACCGTTTTCAGACCTCCCATCTTGCAGCACAGATAATCTGGTTCTTCCTTGAGGGATTCTCACAGAAACAGTATGAGCTTCCTTATCTGAGTGATCAGATGAACAACAGGTTTACCCGGTATCATGTGACACTTAGTGATCTTGAGGGCGAAGCAATCTTTATAAAGAGCATAATCACGGAGCGCTGGTGGATAGAGATCCGTGATGCGGACGGCGAACCTCATTACCTCGCCTGTTCCTACGATGACTACCTGATGGCCAACAGGGATCAGGTCCCCGGCAGGTGGACAAGGGCCATGCTGAGGTTCGGTCACTAAATATTTTTCTCTTTTTGGTTGCTGGCATATTTTTTGCTTAATTTACTCGTTATTCTTGCGGAGTGCAAAAGCACTGTTTGAAGATGAAGAAAGTCAGGACAGTCATCCTCGTTTTATTTGTTTCAGGTGGAATTATGTCGGGTCAGCAAGACCCTGTCCTGAGTCATTATATGTTTAATACCCAGACTTATAACCCCGGGTACTCAGGCATGAGCGGCATGATCACAGCCACCGCGCTGACCCGCCAGCAATGGGTCGGGTTCCCCGGAGCTCCGTCGACAATGATTTTCAATATCAACACCCCTTTTAACCTTTTCGGGCTGAGCAGCGGCGCCGGACTGCTGGTGGAGGCTGACAAATACGGGTTCAGCAATGATATAAACGTTAACCTCTCATATTCTTATCTTATACCTATAGGAAGCGGCACCCTCGGAGCTGGCTTCAGCGCCGGAGTACTGAATAAGGCACTTAATCCGGAGTGGTTTATACCTTCCGGACCGGGGCATACACCCCCTTCGGGTGACCCTCTTATCCCGGAAAATGATGAAAGTATAGTTGCACTCGATATTTCTGCCGGCGTATATTACGAGGGACTGAACTATTATGCCGGCCTCTCGGTCACTCATGTCAACCAGCCTAAAATAAAATATTCAGAAACAGCAACTTATGTGAGCCGTGAATACCATTTTACGGCAGGGTACTACTTCCAGCTGCCTAGTCCGGCCTTTGAAATTATACCTTCAGTTTATCTGGTAAATGATGGGGCAACAACACAATATGTAGGAACTGCAATGGTCAGATACAATAAAAAGGTCTGGGGTGGCGTTTCCTACAGAGCCGGTGATGCTATTACAGGTTTTGCAGGCACAGAATTGTATAACGGATTAAAAATTGGATATGGTTATGATTTCCCGGTTTCAGAGATCAGAAAAGGCACAAGCGGTTCGCACGAATTCGTTGTGTCTTACAGCTTCGACCTCGGTCTGGGAAAAAGTAGTACCAGGTATAAAAGCATAAGGTTCTTATGATTGGATATAGAAATTTAACTTATTTGCATCCTTAAAATTTATCAGTATATGAAAAAGGTAACCCTTTCAGCTCTTGCATTAGCCTTAATACTGGGTAGCTGTACCTCCTATGAAACCGGTGAGTTGACTGGTGTTCAGGGAAGGAAAAAGTTTTATGAACCCGAGCCCTTTGAAATGGCATTCATACCGGCTGGTTCCTATACCCAGGGCCCGAGCGATCAGGACCCTCTGCGCGCCATGAACAGCATGTCAAAGACAGTTACTGTTGAGGCATTCTGGATGGACCAGACAGAGATTACCAACAACAAATACCGCCAGTTTACCTATTGGGTACGTGACTCTATCCTCAGGACCAAACTGGGCGAGGAAGGCGTTGAAGGCTACGAATTCTTTAGGACCGATGAAGAAGGAAATGTCATCGAACCTAATATTCTGAACTGGGAAGAGGAGATAGATTTCGAAGATGAAAATATCCTTTCCGTCGTCGAATCTATGTATTATCCGCCTGAAGAAAGATTTAACGCCAACAAGCAGTGGGATACCCGGCTCCTGAACTATTCATATTTCTGGGTCGACTACAGGCAGGCTGCCAAAGCAAGATATAATTACAAGGATCAGAAGTACGAGGGTACGGTTACTGACCTCGAGGGCAACACCACCGATGTGGTTAACCGCTCATCGTTCATCATGCACCATGTTGTAAACATATATCCGGACACCCTTGCCTGGATCAGGGACTTCACCTATTCATTCAATGAACCATGGGCATCACTCTATTTCTGGCATCCGGGCTATGATGACTATCCTGTTGTGGGAGTATCATGGGTGCAGGCACGTGCCTTCAGTGTATGGCGTACCAATTTCATGAACGAGCATCTTCGCGCTCAGGGTGTGGCCGATGTTCACAACTACCGCCTCCCTCTTGAAACCGAATGGGAATATGCTGCCCGCGGAGGCCTTGATCTCTCGATGTACCCCTGGGGAGGCCCCTACACCCGTAACTACCAGGGATGCTTCCTTGCCAACTTCAAACCCCTGCGCGGAAATTACATTGACGACGGTGCCGTGTACACCATTAAGGTGGCTTCTTTTGAACCTAACGAGTACGGACTGTTCGATATGGCCGGTAACGTCTCGGAATGGACTTCATGCGCATACCATCCCTCAGCATATGTCTTTACCCATGACCTTAACCCCGACTATGAATACAATGCCAGACCTGAAGATCCTCCGGTGCTTAAACGCAAGGTTGTCAGAGGCGGTTCATGGAAAGATATAGCATATTTCATGCAGACATCAACAAGGGACTATGAATACCAGGACTCAACAAAATCATTTGTAGGGTTCCGCAATGTCAGAACATATATTGGCGTTAATAACTAATAACTAATCTGTTTAACCTTAAAATTTAAATAAATGGGCCTTTCAGAATTTGTACACACCACTACGTGGAAAACTTTCATGGCAAAAGTTTACGGCTGGGGTGCCTCAATCGTAATCATTGGTGCTCTCTTCAAAATACAGCACTATCCTTTTGCAGGTTTAATTCTCGCTATCGGTCTTATTACCGAGGCATGCATTTTCTTCCTTTCGGCTTTCGAGCCACTGAAGGAAGAACCGGACTGGAAACTGGTCTACCCTCAGCTTGATCCGAACTATTCCGGAGAAGAATTTGGATTTGCAGCTGTAGGCGGTGGTTCCGGCGGCAGCGGCGGCGGGGCAGGACTGTCACAGTTTGACAAGATGCTCGCCAACGCAGGTATCACTCCCGAAGTCTTTGACAGACTGAGCCAGGGACTGAAGAAACTCACCGAGACGACAAATAATTTCAATGCTATGGGCGACCTGGCTGCCACGACAAATGAGTATGCCGGCACCATCAGGAAAGCCAATGAGTCTCTGCTGAACCTTTCAGATTCTGTCAGGCAGACTGCAAAGTCAATGACTGATACAAGCACAGTGTACCATACACTGGGAGAAGCAACCAGGACAATTGAAACCGGCGGCAAATCCTACCAGGAGAAGCTGGAAAACCTCAATAAAAACCTCTCGGCTCTCAATGCGGCTTATGAGCTGCAGTTGCGCGGCGCCAATGATCATGTCAAGAGTTCCGATACGATCTACAAGGGTATCGAAGCAATGATGAAGGATCTTTCAGGATCAGCCGATGACACCAAAAAATACCGTGAACAGGTTTCAAAACTGAATGATAACCTTACATCACTTAACAATGTGTATGGCAACATGCTTGCCGCAATGAACGTAAAGTAATGTTAAGCTCATTAATATATTTGCAAACTCCTAAACTAGCCACAAATGTCTAAGGGAAAAGAAACCCCGCGGCAAAAGATGATAGGTATGATGTACCTCATCCTGACCGCTATGCTTGCTCTTAACGTTTCAAAGGAAGCCGTTGAAGCCTTTAAGAGAGTGGACAAGGGTTTGACGAAGACCACGGCCAACTACATCAAGAAGAATGAAATCACCTATGCTGCCTTTGATGCGGCAGCAGCAGAAAACCCTGAGAAAGCAGGGGCCTGGAAGACAAAGGCTTTTGATGTGAAGACGCGTGCCGATGAGATTTTCAACTATATACAGGACCTCAAGGTGGAGATCGTCACCAAGGCTGAAGGCCAGGATTTTGAAGCTCTCCTTCCCGACAATCAGATTGACATTGCGAAGGTTAAAAGGATAGATGAGAATAATATTCCTTCTGAAGTGCTGATAGGATCCGATCAGGACGGCAAGGGTAATGACCTTAAGGCTTTGATGGAAGATTACCGCAGCTTCCTCGTTGAAACCCTCGAAGGCAAGGATCTTGCTGCAGAGAAGTCAATACTTGACATCCTCAACACCGATGACCCGCAAAACCTTGAAAAAACAGGAAAAGAGAACTGGGTGACTGCAACCTTTCAGACTCTTCCGCTGGTAGCTGCAATAACCATGCTTTCAAAGATGCAGGTTGACGTCAGAAACGCCGAAACCGATGTTCTTAACTTCCTCTACACACAGATAGAAGCAGGGTCGTTCAAATTCAACAAGATCATTCCGACAGTCATTCCAAACTCGACGTATATAATGCAGGGAAATGAATACGAGGCCCAGGTATTCGTCGCTGCCACAGATACAACCCAGGATCTGGAAATTCTTATCGGACCGTACACTACCAAAACAAATGCTGACGGAACTGTTTCTTATGAGATGACAGGTGATTATACAAAGCTTCCAGTTGATAATGACGGTATCGGCAGATACAGGGTCAGACCCGGATCAATCGGTGAAAAATCATGGGGCGGTATTATCAATATGAAGTCTCCTGACGGTACCATACGTGCATATAACTTCAGCTCAAAATACTCGGTCGGCGTACCTAACGTGGTTGTATCACCTACGGCAATGAACGTGCTCTACCAGGGCATACAGAACCCCCTTGATATTTCCGTTCCGGGAGTGGGATCTGACAAGCTGACCGTGAGAATGACAAACGGTGAACTGAAGAAGGGAAAATATAAAAACTACCGCGGTGAATGGGTTGCACAACCCAGAACAGTGGGTGAGAACGCACAGATAATAGTCTCTGCAAATATAAACGGCAAAGTACAGAGCTTCCCGCCTGTGGAATTCAGGGTTAGAAGATTGCCTGACCCCGAAGCAAGATTTGCCAACATGAAAGAGGGTAATGTCCTCAGAAGTGTTGCCGCAGCTCAGCAGGTTGTGACTGCCGTACTTGAGAACTTTGAATTTGACCTCACATATACAGTCACTGGTTTTACAGTCTCTGTTAACGACAAAGGCTTTGAGATTACCGCTGAATTTAACAACAACAGGATTACCGACAAGCAAAAGGGGCTTATTGGTAACCTGAGGGCCGGACAGAAGCTGATCATTGAAAAGATCAAGGCTGTGGGCCCCGACGGAAGAACCAGGGATCTCAACCCGATAATTCTTAAGATTAACTAATATAGGAAGAGATAAAACCATGAACAGGAGAGTTCTTGCAGGCCTTTTTGGCATCCTGATGTGTACAGGCGCAATGGCCCAGTCATTCGGAGACATCTATGAGAAATCGATGCCCGACAATCAGAAGATCAACTATACTTACCTGGGCGAATCGGATGTGGTATGGTCAAAGAGACTGTACCGGATAATCGATCTGAGAGAAAAGATGAACCTGAACCTTTATTATCCGTCTCTGAGATATGATGAAGCAAATAACCGTTTCGCCTCAGAAATGTCAGACGGAAGAATGAACTTTTCAGGTATCCTTCTCAACGAGATCATGGCAGGCAAAGTTGTCTCATTTGACGGTGACGCCATGACGGTTCCGACAACCTATGAGGACATCGCGATGAAAATGAACCGCGATACCCTGACTATCACAATCATCAATGCCGCCGGTGCGGAACAGGACTCCACCGTCACAAACATGGAGAACCCTGCCGATATCAAGCAGATCATGCTGCTCGAGGAATGGTTCTTCGACAAGAAGCATTCACGCCTTGACGTACGTATAATAGGTATCTGCCCCATCTATATGGGATATGATCAGATCACCGCAAGACTGGTGAAAAGACGTCTCTTCTGGATCAGGTATGAAGATGTAAGACAGTCACTGGCAAGCCACGAAGCATTCAATTCCTATAACGATGCCCAGCGGATCTCGTTTGAGGACATACTGCTTCAGCGTAAATTTGACGGATATATCATAGCCGAATCAAACGTCTATGACGACAGGGCAATCAACCAGTATAGGATTGGCCCCGGACAGATTTATGAGGCTGAAAGGATCAAGAATGAGATCTTCAATTTTGAACAGGATCTCTGGGAATACTAGCAGACAGTAAATAATCACATACAGAAGCAGAGGCAGGTCTCAGACCTGTCTCTGCTTTTTTACAGGTATTTGTCACCTGCCGTCTTGCCCACATCATCAAGGTACCGCTTGATGTTCTGCTCCTGGTCCCTCGGTAGAATCAGAAGCACATCGCCGCTGTCGATTATGATAAAATCATCCATCCCCTGAATCACCGCTATCTTGTCTTTAGGTAGACTGATAATGTTTCCCTCTGAATTGTAAGCCAACACATTAGAGTTCAGAACGGCATTATCGTTTCTGTCATGCCCGGAATGCAGGTAGAGTGAGTTCCATGTACCCAGATCAGACCAGCCGGGGTCAGTGCAGATAACGTAAACATTATCGGCCTTTTCCATAATGCCGTAATCAACCGATATGCTGCTGCACTTGGAATAGGCCTGCTGTATGAACTCATCTTCCGAATCGGTGTTGAACAGCTTACTGCCTTCATCGAACACATGATACATATCGGGCAGGTGCTTTTCGAAAGCAGATAATATCGTTACTGCCTTCCATATAAAAATACCGCTGTTCCAGTAAAAATCGCCGCTCTCTATAAAAAGTCTGGCCATTGCAAGCTCGGGCTTTTCGGTGAAAGCCTTGACCTTGTGAAGATTATTGAACCCTTTGATAGGGTGTTCCTTGTAAGCCTGTATGTAGCCGTACCCTGTCTCCGGCCTGTCAGGTTTTATGCCCAGGGTAAGCAGGGCGTCGTTCTCCGCGGCAAACCGGTAGGCTTCATTCATCACCTCAATGAACACATCCTCTCTCTGAATAATGTGATCAGAGGGAGCAACAGCTATAACCGCATCAGGATTCTCTGCCATTATCCTGAAGATACCGTAGGCAATACATGGGGCTGTGTTGCGCCGCATGGGCTCTGCAAGAACATGACTGCTGTCTATGTCAAGCTGTTCTGTCACGGTCTCCCTGCTCTCTTCACTGGTTACAACATAAATATGATCTTCCGGACATACTGGTTTAAAGCGTCTGTAGGTCATCTGTATCAGCGTCTCACCTGTACCAAGTATATCAAGGAACTGTTTCGGCTTCTCCTTCCGGCTAAGCGGCCAGAACCGGCTTCCGATACCGCCGGCCATTATAAGTACATAACGGTTATTCATGATTATTGGAAATATATGTGAGCTCTTACAAATATATTAATTCCTGACCACTAAATCCGGACCGGTATCAGAGGCCGGGATTATTTGCTAAATTTGATGAAATATTTTGTCTTATGTTTCGGTTTCTGTCAGGGTTCGGGTCTTACTGGATGTTGCTGGGAAAGGTGTTTTCCCGGCCGGAAAAGACCAATATCTATTACAAACAGACCGTGAAGGAAGTTATAAGCCTGGGAATAAGGTCAATAGGAATAGTGACAATTATTTCCTTCTTCATGGGCGCTGTAATTACCCTTCAGACAGCCTATAATACCGAGAACCCGATTTATCCCACTTACCTGATTGGCCTCGGATGCAGGGACTCTATTCTGCTCGAGTTTTCATCAACGATTGTGGCCCTGATCCTTGCAGGCAAGGTAGGGTCAAACATAGCTTCAGAGATTGGCACGATGAGGGTGACAGAACAGATTGACGCCCTCGAGCTTATGGGCGTGAACTCAGCCTCGTACCTTATCCTTCCTAAAATAGTTGCAACCCTCCTCTTCAACCCGCTCCTCACACTTATAAGCATTATTGTCGGCATAGTCGGCGGATGGATCGCAGGAACAGCTTCCGGTGTGATCACGTCACAGGACTTCATCTACGGAATTCAGTATTCATTTATTCCCTACTATGTCACTTACGCAATAATCAAGACCCTCTTCTTTGCTTTCATAATTACTTCAATATCAGCATACCAGGGTTATTATGTTGAAGGAGGATCGCTCGAGGTGGGCCGTGCAAGCACCAAGGCAGTTGTGTACAGCAGCGTAACCCTGCTGCTTTTCAATGTGATCCTTACCCAACTCCTCCTCTCATGATCAGGGCAGAGAACATTAGCAAAAGGTTCGGAGACCGCGAAGTGCTGAAGAACGTATCTGCGGTATTTGAACCGGGACAAACTAATCTGATCATAGGGAAAAGCGGCTCAGGAAAGACCGTCTTTATGAAATGCCTGGTAGGATTGCTTGATATAGATGAGGGAGATATCTGGTACGGTGACATCCTCTTCTCAAAACTCGACTTCAGGGGGAAAAAAGAGATCAGAAAAAATATGGGGATGCTCTTCCAGGGAAGCGCACTCTATGATTCCATGACTGTTGAAGAAAATGTCAGGTTCCCCCTGGACATGTTTACAAACATGACTTACGGCGAAAAACTTGACAGGGTCAACTTCTGCCTTGACCGCGTCAACATCGTTAATTCCAACAGGCTTTTTCCGTCAGAGTTGTCGGGAGGCATGAAGAAAAGGGTAGCCATTGCACGGGCAATAGTCCTCAAACCCCGTTATCTCTTCTGCGATGAGCCTAATTCGGGTCTTGACCCTAAAACCTCTATTGTGATTGACGAGCTGATCAAGGAGATAACAAAGGAGCTGAACATGACCACCGTTGTGAACACACATGATATGAACTCCGTCATGGAGAACGGGGAAAAGGTCATCTTCATTGAAGAGGGTGAAAAATGCTGGGAAGGAAGCAAGTATGAGATACTTAAGTCAGACTGCAGGATCCTGAACGAATTTGTTTTCGCAAACGCACTCGCCAAACAGCTTAAGGATTCAACACGTTAAGAGTCACAGACCTGGAAGAAATTCCCGGTTATCTTGATCCGGGACTGAGTATGTAATTATAAAGATAACCGTCATTTTGTGTGAGCAGGAGGCTCCAGGTGCTTTTATTTGCCACTCTGCCAGCCGTATAGAACTGACCCGCCTTCCGCGGAAACCCTGTTGCCGGATTACCGTTTCTGCCTGTAAGATGCAACATCTGACTGTCAGCTTCATAGACAGCCACTTTTCTGTCTGATGAACTGAGAATCAACATTTCCGGAGTGCTGAGATTGTTCGATTCAAAGGTTTTGGATAATATCTCATTCCCGCTTCTGTCATAGACCTTCAGCATCCCATGGTCAATGTACAGATAGTCGATCATGCCGTCTCCGTCAAAATCATAGAAGTCAGACCTGTGCAAGGCTGAAAAGGTGCTTACAGTTTGTTTTTTTACCGTACCGTCAAAATAGAGCCGCATAAGCGTACCGTCAGGAGCTGTGAAGATCAGGGCAGGATCATCGTCATCTGCAAGTCTGACGGATGATCCGGGGGCTTTTTTAACCGGCTCCTGGGGATTCACCCTGATATTTCCTGTGCGGTCAAGCAGGTAAACGGACTGATCATCGACTGCAAAAAGATAATCTTTGCCCTTCACCCTGAAAAATTTTACCGGTTCAGTGACCTTACCGCGGGTAACAAAGGGATTCCACCCACGGACCGGCGAACCGGAACGGTCATAGGCATATATCTTCCTGTCCTCACCTGCAATGAAAAGCCGGTAATCCTTGTTGTTCTCATAGTCAAAAACAGAAAGTGAATTTGTTGCCGGCGAGCGCATCTTGACGGGAAACTTGTCAACATAGTTGCCGTTACGGTCAATCAGATGCAGATAGTCTCTGCCCGGGAAAAGGAGCTGGTACTTACCGTTCTTGTAATAATCGATCATGAAAACGTCACCTGATATACTTTCCCTGATCGCTGCTTTCCAGAGCACTTTGCCGGAAGCGCTGATCAGGTAGATGTTGTTCTTCTGATCCTGGACAAAAATCTCTGTAGCACCGGTATTATGGTTCAGGAAAAGAAAAGGCCTTGAAGCCAGGTCTGCATCCAGTTTCACTTTCCAGGCAAGGCTTAGATCCGCGGATGTGCCTGTGCCCGTGCCTTGGGTGCCGGTACCGGCTGTTACGGACGGAATACCGGGTTGCGGCTGATCCTTGTCACGGTACCTGACCGAGAAACTCAGGTAAATCATGTCATTGCTGGGCGTAAGACTTAGGCCAATCCCGTCAATGCCTGCAAGGGAGAGGTCCTTGAGCCCGGCAGATGATGATGTCGTAAGATATTTGTTTAACAGCGGTTTAATCGCACGTCCCGAGCTGTAAAACAGGAATGAGCTTTTTGTGGGAAGTGTTTTTTCCATTTCCCTGAACTCCGGATCATTGATCAGCGTGTTGTCACTCTCCGAATCTCTTCTTATGACTGCCAGCGCTTCAGGCGACCCGGCAAAGACCATGTATGACCTCGAGAAGATCACCCACCCATCGCCGCCGGGTGAAGCGGACTCACCGGAAAGGATGGATGCAACACCCGTGAAAGGCATTTTGTACATCACCACCTCGTCTTCACCGTTGTTTTCGGCAGATGCCAGGAAATGGCTTTCTCTCAGCCCCATGGAGCGGTATTTGGCAGTGATCCTCTCCCGCAGCACACTTTCTGCCGCCTGGCGGTCGGTCATCCTGAAGAGAATGACTTTCTCCTCACCTTCAGATGAGGGAAGCACCGCTGTGGTCACCTCATTTCCGGTGTAGGGGCTCACGGCAAGCGCCAGGTCAGTAGCATTTATCGATGCGGGATCAGAGGTCGTATCACCGGTAAGAGAAGCCCTTCTCATCACAGTCCTGTAACTGAGGGTTGTCTGCGGCAGCAGTTCATGCACCCCGCACTCCGCAGGGGCCACATCCCTGAACTTGTCGGCGCCCAGCCCCGCGCCTGCGGTAGAAAGAAATCCGCTGATGAATAACCCGTCCTCGCGGGTGGTGAGGTCTCCTCCTGCTGCAATGGCTGCTGATGTTACCCGCGTGATCTCATCGGCAGAAATAAAAGGCTGCACAAATCTCGGCAGGTTCCTGAAGAGGATGAAAAGGTTGTCAGCCTCCCTTCCTGCCGCGCTTACAACAGTGGCAAACCCCTGCTGGTGACGTATGTCCGAGCCCGTGCTCTTATTATTCAGTGCATTGGCAACAAGCGCCTCCGATCCTGATACTATCAGTATGCCTGAGGTCAATGCCATGTGTACAATGGTTTTTACCGGTCCCTTACCATAGGAGACCGTGTACTTCCGGGCCCCGCCAAGCTCCCTGGTATCAGTGACCGAGGCCCCGGATGATTCACAGAGCTGAAGCAGGCGGCGTGAAGTGAATGAAGAGCCTGTATTCATTACAGCAAGTGCCGTGACGCGATTCTGTCCCGTGACATGGAATGACAGCAGCACTTCGCGGTTACTGATCATTTCACGAACCTCGCGGCCGCCGGTAATGCTGTCAATGAGTGCGGCACTCTTTATCAGCGAGTCAGCCCACTTCATGCCTGAAAGCCTCGCCGTGATGCCCGTCCTGTCAGTGGTTCTGGTCAGCAGCTCCGGGAAATCAGGCGTTTCAATGATGAAAAATGCATCCGAAGGAATGGCCACCCAGGGATCTACGATGACAACCTGCTTCTGCTTCCTGATAAAATATGCTGCCACTATCAACCCCACGGCAAGCAATCCCACAAGTATCAACCCGCTTCTTTTTCGCACAATTTTTTGCTTCAGATCTGAATTCAAAAATATAAAATATTAATTTGCTTTGGCAAAGACTAAATCATAGCAGGCAAATAGCATAACAGGCAGCATCCTTCTTTCCGGCATTTGTGGAACGCTTTTTGTGCATTTGCAGGTGATTTTATCCCGTATCAATGAAGCGAATATTTTTTATACTGATACTGATTTTACCTTTTATTCCGGCCTGGTCACAGACGGTAACCGTAATAGGGCTCGAGGATGGCAAGCCTGTCGCTGACGTTGCCGTTTATAATGAAACACGTACCGTATTCTGTTATACGAACCAGAAAGGCAAAGCGAACCTTTCGGAATTCAAAGGCGGGCAACCGGTCTATTTTCAGCATTTTTCCTTCGAGAGAGTGTCATTTACTCCTGACGAACTTAAGAAGGCAGGATGGGTGGTCAGACTCGCCACAAAGACCTTTGAGGTTGAGGAGTTCATCGTTTCGGCTAACCGCTGGGAACAGAAATCCGATGAAGTGCCCAATTATATAAGCACTGTCACCCTCCCTTCAGTAAGGATCCAGAACCCCCAGACAACAGCCGATCTCGTGTCGCTCAGCGGAGACGTATTTGTACAGAAGAGCCAGCTCGGAGGCGGCAGCCCGATGCTGAGAGGCTTTGCCACAAACAGGGTTCTCATTGTCATCGACGGCGTCAGGCTGAATAATGCAATTTACAGGGAAGGCAACATACAGAATATAATATCACTTGATCCCGCAGTGATTGACCGTACCGAGATTATTTTCGGACCCGGCGCCACAATGTACGGCAGTGATGCCCTGGGAGGGATCATGGATTTTCATACCAAGAGAGCCCTTTATTCCACAGGAGACTCGGCATATTACAAAGCCGAGGCACTGGCCCGTTTTTCAACTGCCACTAAAGAGCAGACATATCACGTTGATTTCAATGTCGGGGGACGCAGGATTGCGTTTTTCACATCAGTTTCCTGGTCTGATTTCGGTAACCTGGTAATGGGTTCGTGGAAGCATCCCGAATATCTCCGGAATGAATACCAGGCACGCACCGCCAGCGGCGACACTGTAATAATGAATGACGAACCCCGGGAACAGATTGCTTCCGGATACTCTCAGCTGAACACCACAAATAAGCTTCGTTTTAAGGCAGGAAAATATGTTGATATTAACCTCGCCAACCATTACTCACACATCTCGGACGTCCCGCGTTATGACAGACTGATCCAGATGAAGAACGGAACGCTAAGGTACGGCGACTGGTATTACGGACCGCAGGTATGGTGGATGACTAGCGGTACGGTCGATTATACAAAGCCCTCGGCACTGTTCGACGAAGCCAGGCTGACCGTGGCAAGACAGGATTACCAGGAGAGCCGGCATGACCGTAAGCTGTATGACGTCAGCCTTAATGAGCAGACTGAAAAGGTAGGCATATGGTCAGCAAACCTTGATTTCGATAAATCTTATGGTGAGAATGAAAACCTTCTCTATTACGGGGCTGAATATGTCAGAAACAATATCAAAAGTACAGCCGATACAAAGGATATACTAACCGGTGAAACTGTTCCGGCCGGGTCAAGGTACCCAAACGGAAAGAATATTTACAACAGCTTTGCCCTTTACAGCGGGTATAAGTTTAATCTCAGCACTAAATTCACCGTCAGCACAGGCCTGAGGTATAATTTTGTGTCGCTCGATTCGGAAATCGCCGATAACTCATACTACAACTTCCCCTTCACCACAATCGGAACAGCAAACAGCGCCCTCACAGGAGGTGCCGGTGCGGTGTACAGGCCCGACAACCACACTGAGCTGACCCTGAACCTGTCAACAGGTTTCAGGGCGCCGAACCTTGATGACATGGGAAAAGTGTTCGAATCAGCCCCGGGTGTACTTGTAGTGCCTAACCCTGATCTCAAACCTGAATATCTGTATAACATTGATATCGGAGCCTCAAGGGAGTTCGGCGGCATGCTGCTTGCGGAAGCAACCGGCTTCTTCTCATATCTTGATAACGCAATGGTACGCCGTGAATATCTCTATAACGGTGAGTCCACAATAGATTACCAGGGCGAGGAAAGCGACGTATATGCCATGGTCAATGCCGGGTATGCAATTGTCTACGGCGCACAGGTGAAGGCAGAACTGAAACCCGTTTCCTTCCTCAGGGTAAAGTCTGCACTGACACTCACGAGGGGTTATGACAATGAGCAGGAGCCCTGGCGCCATGTGCCCCCGCTGTTCGGTGCAACTCACGTCATTTATGAAAAATCATCCGTCAAGGCTGACCTGTACTGCGTTTATAACGGAAGCATACCTTATGAGAGACTTGCCCCGAGCGAGAGAGACAAACCGTATATGTACGCCACTGACGATCAGGGCAACCCGTGGTCACCCGGATGGTTTACCCTGAACATCAAATCATCATATAACATAAAAAACAGGCTTGAACTGACAGCCGGGCTGGAAAATATCCTTGACCTCAGGTACCGGCCTTACTCATCAGGTATTGTCGCTCCGGGCATTAATTTCATTTTATCAGCCAGGGTAAAGATCTGAGGATGTGCCTTACAGACAGGAAAGCATTGTTTTTCCGAAATGATTAGTTAAATTTCAACCCTGTAATTATATGCGGGTCAATGGCCGGGGACTTCCATCTAGTTGAGGTAAAAACAAAAAAGGATATCAGGGAATTTCATGACCTTCCCTCAGGAATCTACAATGGTGACAGCAACTGGATCAGGCCTCTGACAAAAGAGATCGAAACTGTTTTCAACCCTTCGCTGAACCACCAGTTCCGCAATGGCGAGGCCATCAGATGGCTTCTTAAGGATGGCTCCGGAAAAACAGTGGGCCGCGTGGCTGCCTTTTACAACAGGAAAATAGCAAATAAAGACCAGAAGCCTGTCGGAGGTATGGGTTTTTTTGAATGTATCAATGACAGCGAAGCTGCTGCAGTTCTCTTCAATGCATGCCGTGACTGGCTGGAAGAAAACGGCATGACAGCCATGGAAGGGCCTGAGAACTTCGGTGAACGTGACCGGTGGTGGGGACTGCTTGTTGACGGATTCCTTCCTCCCAACTTCTGCATGCCCTATAACCCTCCGTATTACAGGGAGTTATTTGAAAACTACGGATTTAAAAATTATTTCGAACAGTACACATACAATACACCAGTAACTGACAGGAACCTGGATGAAGTGATCAGGACCAAGGCAGAGAGGATATTTGCCAACCCTGACTATACTTTCAGGTACATGAGAGCATGGGAGGCACGTGACACAGCCCGGAACTTCATGATCGTGTATAACAAGGGATGGGCGCGCTTCCCCGGTGTAAAAACAATAAGCGAGAGACATGCCAGGCTGATCATGAAAAGCTTCCGGTCGATCCACGATGAAAAACTGGTCTGGTTCGGATTCTATAAAAATGAACCTGTCTGTTTTTTCATTATGCTGCCGGAGGTCAACCAGATAATAAGGCATCTGAACGGAAAGCTTAATAACATCGGAAGATTGAAATTCCTCTGGTACAGGTATGTCAGGAAAGAGATTACAAAAGCCTTCGGCATGATCTTCGGAATTGTCCCCGAACATCAGCGCAAAGGTGTGGAAGGAGCCCTCATTATCTCATTCGCAAAACTGGCAGTGAAAAGTGATTTCCCCTATAAAGACCTGGAGTTTAACTGGATAGGCGATTTCAACCACTCAATGATGCACCTCCTTGATCAGATAGGCGCACGGATAATCAAAACGCATATAACATACCGTTATCTGTTTGACAGGAATGCTCCTTTTGAGAGGGCTCCTGTTGTCAACGTATAAATCGATCGATTTTTTCAGAAAGGCCTGTAGCCTATTATCTCCCTGACCTCCCTTATGGTGGCAGAGGCGCTTGCCCGCGCTTTTTCAGCACCCATGGCCACAACCCTGCCCAGGTAGACGGGGTCATTTATGATCTCATTGATGCGTGTCCTGATCGGCTCGGTAACCTTTACAATATCCTCGGCAAGCTGCTTTTTCATATCCCCGTACCTGATCTCGCATGAGGCATGCTTCTCGCGGAAGTAAGTCACCGTCGAAGGATCAGAGACGACCTCCATGATTGTGAACAGGTTACTGACCGGTTCAGTTGGCTCTGAGCCCGGTTTTTCAGGACCGGTGTCGGTCACTGCGCGCATGACCTTCTTCCTGATCTCTGAAGGTGTGTCTGCGAGGAAAATGCCGTTGCCTTCACTCTTTCCCATCTTGCCTGTACCGTCAAGTCCCGGGATCTTTATAAGCTGCTTCCCGAAATTATAGGCATCGGGCTCAGGGAAATATTCGACGCCGTACATCGTGTTAAATCGGCGGGCAAAGCGACGGGTCATTTCAAGATGCTGCTCCTGGTCCTTGCCAACCGGAACTTTGTGCGCCTTGTGTATGATGATGTCAGCAGCCATTAATACGGGATATGTGAGAAGTCCGGCGTTTATGTTTTCGGGATGCCTGCGTATCTTTTCCTTAAAGGAGGTGGTACGCTCAAGCTCGCCCACATATGCATTCATGTTAAGCAGGAGGTAAAGCTCCGTAACCTCCGGCACATCACTCTGAACATATACTGTGGCCTTCTCCGGGTCAATGCCGCATGCAAGGTACTCAGCAAGAACCTGCTTAATGTTACTGTGAATGTCATCAGGGTGAGGATGTGTAGTAAGTGAATGATAGTCAGCTACAAAAAAATAACAGTGATTCTCATCCTGCATCCTGAGAAAGTTTTTCAGGGCGCCGAAGTAATTACCGAGGTGAAGGTTGCCTGTTGAACGTATGCCGCTTACTACTGTATCCATAAGAATTTCTTGTCGGCACAAAAATAGAGATAAATAATGAATTTGACCTCCGCGGGTTATCTTTCCGCCACAGCCCGGGGAGACATCCTGCTATGACTATTTTTGTATTTTAGCGGTGAAAATCGATAATCATGGAATCAACGCGGCAAAAGAAGGTTGCAAGACTGGTCCAAAAGGAACTTGCAGAGATAATACTTCATCATTCCGGGGAGCTTGCACACGGGAAAATGATCTCTGTGACAACTGTCCGGGTCAGCCCTGATCTCTCACTCGCAAAAACATGGATCAGCATTTTTCCCTCAGACAAGTCTGCAGAGATCCTTGAAGTCTTAAGGAGCCAGGTGCCGAGAATCAGGTATGAGCTCGGCCAGAAAGTGCGCAACCAGCTGCGGATAGTGCCGGAGATAGCATTCTTTGTCGATGACAGTAATGACTATATAGATAAAATCAGTAACCTGCTTAAGGAATAAGGCTGATGGATTATGACCCCATAAAGGAGCCTCTCGGACGTCACTTCAACCGTCACCCGCTGCTGCGTAAACTGTTTTACCTGCTTCTCGATATTCTTCTGCTGCGTTCATGGCATGTAAGGAAAGTCCTGAAAAACCTAAGCCTGAAGCTCCCCTCATCATCAGCGGTACTCGACGCCGGCATGGGCTTCGGCCAGTACACATGGCGGATGACCCGGAAGTTTCCGGGCTGGCATATCACCGCAGCTGATATCAAGAGCGAACAGGTGGCTGACTGCGGTGCATTTTTCACAGGGGAAGGACTGGCCGCCAGGGTGGAGGTCATTGAGGCCGACCTGGTGACATGGACCGGCACAGGGAAGTATGACCTCGTGCTGTGTGTCGATGTGATGGAGCATATTGAGGAAGACCGCAGGGTCTTCAGCTCATTCTTCAGCATGATGAAACCTGACGGATATCTTGTTATCTCAACACCTTCCGACCTGGGCGGCTCGGACGTTCATTCGGAAAATGAAACATCATTCATAGGGGAACATGTGCGTGACGGTTACAGCAAAACCGGTATAACGGAAAAACTTCTCGATGCCGGCTTCGGCAAAGTATCAGTGTCATATACTTACGGCTGGCCGGGAAGCCTTGCATGGCGACTTTCAATGAAATACCCTGTTATCATGCTCACAGCCTCCCGGCTGTTCTACATTCTCCTCCCTTTCTATTATCTTGCCGTCATGCCCCTGGTCCTTCTGCTGAACTGTATTGATCTGAATATCAGTCACAAAAAAGGAACCGGGTTACTGGTTGTTGCCGGAAAAAGCAGATGAAGCTGTCACTCTACATAGCCAAAAGATATCTGTTCGCCAGAAAATCGCGAAACGCAATCAATGTTATCTCAGCTATCTCGGTGGCCGGCGTAACCGTCGGGACACTGGCTCTTATAACCATTCTGTCAGTATTTAACGGTCTTGAGGACATGGTGAAAGGCATCTTCAGTACCTCAGACCCGGAAATCAGGATAACCCCCGTCAGGGGCAAGGTCTTTACTCCCGACTCGCTTACTCTTAAGAAACTCTCATCAGTAAACGGTGTGGAAGTATGGGCTGAGACGCTTGAGGAAAACGCCCTCCTGAGATATGAGGAGCAGCAATACATAGCCACTGTAAAGGGAGTATCACCGAACTACATGGAGGTTACCGACCTTGACACGGCAATGTGGGACGGTGATTTTATGCTCACAGCAGAGAACGGAAGACCTTACGCCGTGGCAGGACTGGGTGTCGCCAATTTCCTGGGAATGAGGCTCAATTTTGTGTCGCCGCTGGCTATCTATATACCTGACCGCAAGGCACACCTCACAATGAACCCGGAAAAGGAATTCAAAAGAAGATATATTTTTATTTCAGGCATCTTCGCTGTCGAGCAGGAGTTTGACTCAAAGTACATATTCATTCCTATTGACTTCGCAAGGGAACTGCTTGATTATACAACAGAGGTAAGCTCCATCGAGGTCAGGATGAAACCGGGCTCTGACCTGAAAAAGACACAGAAAGATATTAAGGATGTCATGGGAGACAGCTTCCTGGTTCAGAACAGGTTCGAACAGCAGGAGATGTTCTACAAGGTGATGAAGGCCGAGCGGCTGGCCATCTATGTCATCCTTACCTTCATTCTCATAATAGCTTCCTTCAATATAATAGGTTCACTCACAATGCTGATAATCGAAAAGGAAAGGGATATAATCATACTTAAGAGCCTCGGCGCCGATAACTCCCTGATAAAACGCATTTTCATCTATGAGGGATGGATGATCTCGTTCATAGGCACCTGCCTGGGACTGGCATTAGGTTTTCTGATCTGCGCCGCACAGCAGCACTTTGGCATTGTGAAGCTCGCAGGAGAATCCCTGCTTATCGATGCTTATCCCGTCAGGATGCACCTGGTCGATTTCTTTCTTGTGGCCGCAACGGTCATGGCAATCGGTTACGGAGCCGCATGGTATCCCGTTCATTACCTCTCAAAGAGGCTCCTTAAAGAGAATAAAAAAGAGCAGAAATGAGCCGGAAAATTATAATATTATCTGTTGCTGCCATTTGCATGCTGACTGCATGCGGACCTTCAGGCAACAATAAGCCCGGAAGGAAGATGATCATTCCGGAAGACAAACTGGTTGAAATACTCACTGACACATATCTCACGACCGGAATGATGGATGTCCAGGGAATGAGGGAAACATGGGGTCAGAGAGATTCGATACTGAACTATACTGATGTTATCAGGAGTCACGGTTACACCTATGAGCAGATGGTAGCGACCCTGCAGTATTACATCAAGGATAAACCGAAGAAGCTGGCAAAGATCTATGACAGGGTGACCGGTAACCTTCTTGCGCTTGAGGTCAAGGTTGAGAATGAACGCGTTGAGGCAGATACTATCCCTGATAATCTCTGGACCGGAAAAACCGAATATACCTTCCCCGGCGAATCTCCGCAGGATTCTATCTGGTTTGACATCCCTGCGGAAGCTCCCGGCGAGTACCTCATCAAGGCTGATATAACGGTGTACGGGGATGACGGAAGCCTTGATCCCAGGGTAACAGTTTATTTCTTTACCTCTGACAGCCTGGGTGCTGAGGTGCGTAACGACTGGGATGAGATCAGGCTTCAAAAAAACGGACAGTTACAGAGAATTGAGGCAAGGAAGACCCTGGAAACTGCCGGGAATACCCGTATCAGGGGATGGCTGCTGAACCACACCCCCCGGGAAGGCGCATGGCAGAAGCATGCCATTGTAAGCAACATCAGCATTAAGCTCGAAAAGGAAAAAGAAAAGGGCAAAGAAACGGTGAAGCAGCAGTGATGCGCAGGATCTCGGCACAATATGTTTTCACCTCTGCCGGTCAGCCTCTCAGGCGGGGAGTCGTGACCGCCGGCAGCGACGGCACCATTATTTCTGTCGAAGACACCCGGGGAGACCTGGAAGAGAAACCAGGTACGGAGTTTTATAACGGTATAATCATTCCGGGACTGGTAAACTGCCATGCTCACCTGGAGCTTTCGCACATGCATAATACTCTCCCTGCAGGAGGGGGATTGACTGAATTCATTACCGGTATCAGGCAGCGGCGTGATGCTGAAACAGAAGAGATTGTCAGGGCAGCCCGGAGCGCTGATAACGAAATGTACAGGGAGGGTGTGGTGGCTTGCGGCGACATCAGCAATAACTCCCTGACATTTGATATCAAAAGCACAAGCGCCATCAGGTATCTTACCTTCATTGAAGTGTTTGGCCTTGATCCTTCTCTGGCAACCGGTCGCATTGACAATGCACTGGGGCTGGTATCAGAGGCAAAGGCAGCAGGGTTGCCCTGTCACATCACCCCTCACGGAGTCTATTCGGTCTCTGAGCCGCTTTTCCGAATGATAAAGGAACATATTGGCTCCTCGTCCGTCACATCCCTTCATTTCCTTGAATCTGACGACGAAAGAAAGATGGCGCAGGTGCATATTGAGGCAGCCGTCTCCCTTTCAAAGCTGACATCAAACCTGATACTTGTTCATAACACAGTCATCACTGAAGAGGAGCTGCAGAAACTTGCATCAGTGCCCAATATCTGGTTCTGCCTCTGTCCCTCCTCAAACTTGCATATCTCCGGTAAAATGCCTCCGGTCGAACTCCTGGGAAGAGCGTCGTCACGTGTTGTCACCGGAACTGACAGCCTCGCCTCAACCGATCATCTTAGCATACTGGGTGAGCTTAAACTCCTGCAAGAGGCTGCACCCGCGATCCCGCTTGATGAAATCCTACGGTGGGGGACAATAAACGGTGCCCGGGCGCTGAAGATGGATGATTCGCTGGGATCGATCGAGCCTGGCAAAAAACCCGGCCTGCTACTCATTGAAGGGGCTGACCTTGACGGGTTACGCCTGCGCAGGGAGAGCAGGGTGCGCAGATTATTGTAAATTTGCAGCCTGAACCTTTACGGCTGATGTCAACTTTTCTTTTTGACAGTATTGTATTCGGACCTGTGCGCAGCCGCAGGCTGGGTGTCTCACTGGGAATTAACCTCCTTCCCGTTGACCGCAAGGTATGTTCATTCGACTGTATCTATTGCGAATGCGGCTGGACAGCATGCGGCGCGGGGCCGTCAGTGAATATGCCTTCACGCACCGCAGTCCGCGATGCCCTCAGGGAAAAATTATCCCGCATGAAAGAAAAGGGAAACGGTCCGGATGTGATCACATACGCCGGCAACGGAGAACCTACAATGCACCCGGATTTCAAGGGAATAATAGATGATTCCATCGCTCTTCGCGATGAATTCTTCCCCTCTGCAAAAATATCCGTACTGTCAAACGGGTCAACACTTCATAAAAAGTCAGTAAGGGAGGCCCTCAGGAAAGTCGATATGAATATCCTGAAACTTGATTCGGCCTTTCCGGAGACAGTGAAAAAACTGAACCAGCCGCGAGGCAGATATGATCCGGAAGCCCTGGCACGCTATGTCAGCGACTTCGACGGCAAATTCATAATACAGTCACTCTTTGTAAGAGGAACACACCGCGGCGGGACCATCGACAACGCCACCCCTGCTGAGGTTGATGCATGGCTTGCCGCAATCGGGAGATTAAGGCCGCAGTCCGTCATGATATATACAATTGACCGCGACACCCCGCTGGGCAACGAACTGAAAAAAGTGCCCGTCTCCGAGCTGAAAGCCATCGCAGCACGGGTGAATGCCATTGGAATACCGGCATCTGTCTCCGGATGAGCGTCATGGACGGCAGGAGAATTCTTATCAGCCCGCTGAACTGGGGCCTGGGTCATGCCGGCAGGATGATCCCGCTTGCACTTGAGCTCAGGAAAAAGGGACACGAGATCATCTTCGGCGCTGACGGGAGCATTATTCCTGCGATTGAAAAAGACCTTCCGGGAATAAAGATCATTGAAATTCCCGGTGTAAGAATACGATATTCCGCGGCTCTTCCGCAGTATATCAGCATCCTCCTGCAGGTGCCGCATATAGTCCTGGCATCATTCCGGGAGCATTCGGCGCTTAAACACCTCGTCCGCGAACTGAAACCTGACATTATAATTTCAGACAACAGGTTCGGGTTTTTTCATAAAGATATCTTCTCCGTTTTTGTCACACACCAGCTCCGGATACCATTCCCTAAATGGCTGAGGGTTATTGAGCCGGCAGCAGCCTGGCTTAACAGGAGAATAATCGGCAATTTTGATCTGTGCCTGGTGCCCGATTACCCGGGAAATGAAAATCTTTCCGGCCGCCTCTCGCATCAGCTGAAATTGCCTGATAACGTGTTCTACATGGGGCCTCTCTCAAGGTTCAGCGGCGCAACTGCAGGTGAGGCACACAAGAGTGAGTCAGATATAAGTGAGGCTTCCATGGGTGAGGCAGACACAGGAGTGGCAACCACGCATGAGGCAACTGCGGGTGAGGCGAAAACAAACCTGCCCCATCCATATTTTTGTCTTATTCTTTCAGGGCCCGAACCGCAGCGGTCAATCCTTTTTGAAAAAGTAAGCGGGGCCCTTTCCGGTAACAGGCTTGTTGTAATGTGCGGGAGCCCTGCGCCCCGGTACCGGAAAAAACCTGATAACACTACTGGCATTGCTGACCATGGCAATATCACTTTCATCACTGACCCTGACACGGCGACAATGAAGAAAGTCATTTCGGGGAGCTCCCTGGTCATCGCCCGTGCCGGCTACTCATCAATCATGGAACTGGTTTCACTGGGAAAGGGTGGTGTGATTATCCCGACGCCGGGACAGACAGAACAGGAATACCTGGGGCAGTACCATAACGGACGCCACGGTTTCATAACCCTGAAGCAAAACCAGCTGGAACACCTGCGTGAAATCTCACCGGAAACACAGGAGGCGCTGACGCCTTTTTCACCCGAAACGGCCCCTCTTCAGGAGGAGGCTTTCAGACTTTTACTTGAGCAGAATAAAAAGAGTTAACGCCATCACACCCGCACCTGCGAACAATCCTGTCCAGGTCTCTGTCGGCGTGTGATCATCAAGATAGAGCCTTGATGACATCACCCCTCCCCCGATCAGCACAATAGTCACCAGTTGCCAGGTTGATCTGATGTCATAAAGCATGATCATGAAGACTATAAGTGAAAGTAACCCTCCGAAGCCGGCAGCGTGCAGTGATATCCGGTAGACGGCAGTGATTATCAGGGTTACCAGTGTCACAAATGCCGTTGATATAAAATATGCCCTGAAAAGATTCGGCACCTGGATTTTTAACAGCAGTATCGCCGTGACAGTGTACATCAGCAGGGCGAAGGTCAGCAGCACAACCCTCTCGTTCCGGTCACGTGCATTGAATGTTTTTATGGCTCCGCGCATATACAGGATGGCAGCCAGAGACAGAGGCAGGATAACATTGTTTGCCAGAACAAGTAAAAAAATCGTCCACTTCATCCGTGCGGGGATGAATGAAAGAAGTGTTGGTGAGCTGTAAATAAGAAGCAGTCCGTACAGCGGGATGAACACAGGATGAAAAACCACCGAAAAAATCTTCGATATCCTGACGATCCATTGTTTTTCTCCTGAACTCATTTTATCTCCTTTCTCATCCTTGCGACGGGAATATTCAGTTGTTCGCGGTACTTGGCCACTGTCCGGCGGGCAATCTGGTAACCCTTCTCCTGAAGTATCTCGGTCAGTTTCTCATCCGTCAGAGGCCGGCGCTTGTCTTCGCTGCCCAGGCATTCCTGGAGTATCCTTTTGATCTCCCGGGTCGAGACCTCGTCACCTGCATCAGTCTGCATTCCCTCGGAGAAAAAGAACTTCAGCGGATAAATGCCGAAATGCGTCTGGATGTATTTGCTGTTCGCCACCCGCGATACAGTAGAGATGTCAAGTCCCGTCATCTCGGCTACATCTTTCAGGATCATGGGCCGGAGTTTGGTGTCGTCACCCTCGTAGAAATACTCTTTCTGATATTCCAGTATGGCATTCATTGTAAGCAGAAGGGTATTCTGCCTCTGTTTCATTGCATCGATGAACCACTTCGCGGCATCAAGCTTCTGTTTGACGAACATAATTGCATCCCTGTTCTGCTTGCCGGCAGCCTTGTCACGTGAATATGTTTCCAGCATCTCGCTGTAACCCCTGCTGACCTTCAGCTCCGGGATATTGCGGTTGTTAAGGCTGAGCTCCAGCGCTCCGTCAGTCAGCTCAAGGATAAAGTCCGGTATAATATGCTGTGCCGTCTTGTGGTAAGGGTCGTTTACTGCCCCTCCGGGCTTCGGGTTCAGCTTCAGAACCTCGTCAATGACACTCTTCATCTCCTCTTCGCTGATCATGAGCTTTGACATTATCTTCTCATAATGGCGCTTTGAGAACTCATCAAAGTAATCTTTCAGGATGGTTTTAGTGAGGAGTATTGCAGGCGACGAAAGATCTTTTCTTTCTATCTGCAGAAGCAGGCATTCACGCAGGTCGCGTGCCCCCACTCCCGGGGGATCGAGGTCCTGGATGATTGCAAGCACCTCGTTCAGCTCCTTGGTGTCGGTGGTTATATTCTGAAGGAAGGCAAGGTCATCCACCATATTGTCGACCTCTCGCCGGAGATAGCCGTCGTCATCGATATTACCTATAATATATTCGCCGAGGGTCTCCTGCCTTTCGGTGTCAGCCCGGAGATTGAACTGTGATGTAAGGCTCTCATGGAATGACGATCCGACTGAATAAGGGATCTCGTCCCTCCGCTCCTCATCCTTCGAGGTGTTATTCATCTGCAGGCGGTAATCAGGAATATCCTCGTCATTGAGATAATCATCAAGACCGAATTCATCCTGCTCACGCTCCTCCTGCGCTTCTGTTATTTCATCCTCATCCTCGCCCTGATCCTCATCTCTTTCTTCCCCTTCTTCTCCCTCTTCCAGTGCCGGATTCTCCTCCAGCTCTTTCTTGATACGCTGCTCGATCTGCATGGCAGGCACCTCCAGCAGCTTGATCATCTGTATCTGCTGCGGTGAAAGCTTCTGGAGCAGTTTCTGCTGTAATTTCTGGTCGAGCATGCCCTTGATCTCTTAACTCACTAAAACTCTGCGTTGCGCGGAGTACGCGGGAACGGTATTACATCACGGATATTCCCCATACCCGTCATGAAAAGTATCAGCCGTTCAAAGCCGAGTCCAAAACCTGAATGGGGTGCCGTGCCGAATCTCCTCGTGTCAAGATACCACCACAGGTCCTTGACCGGCAGCTTCAGCTCTTCAATCCTTCGCGTCAGCTTTTCAAGATCCTCCTCCCTCTGTGATCCCCCGATGATCTCGCCAATGCCCGGGAAGAGCACATCCATCGCTCTGACGGTCAGATCATCGTCATTCATTTTCATATAGAAGGCCTTTATTGTCTTCGGATAATCGGTAAGTATGACCGGCCGTTTGAAGTGCTGTTCCACCAGGTATCGTTCATGTTCTGCCTGCAGGTCACGTCCCCATCCTACCGGATACTCCCACTTCCTGTCTGCTGCCTCGAGTATTTTAATTGCCTCGGTATAAGTAAGTCTCACAAAACTGTTGTCAAGAACAAACTGCAGCCGCTCAATAAGATCCTTGTCAATCATCTTGTTGAGGAACTCAAGGTCTTCCCTGCAGTTGTCAAGAGCGTACCTGATGAGATACTTGAGGAAATCCTCAGCCAGGTCCATATTGTCATTGAGATCCCAGAATGCCATCTCCGGTTCTATCATCCAGAACTCTGCCAGGTGACGGGGGGTGTTCGAGTTTTCTGCCCGGAAGGTCGGACCGAAAGTATAGATCTCCCCGAGGGCGAGAGCCCCCAGCTCACCCTCAAGCTGTCCTGAGACTGTAAGGTTAGTTGGCTTGCCGAAGAAGTCCTTCTCAAAATCAATGGCTCCTTCCCCGGTGCGGGGCAGGTCATGCAGGTCAAGCGCCGTAACGTGGAACATCTCACCCGCACCCTCGGCATCGCTCCCGGTAATGATCGGCGTATGCATGTAAAAGAACCCCCTGTCGTTATAATACTTGTGTATGGCAAAGGCCATAGCATGCCTGATGCGCATCACCGCACCGAAAGTGTTTGTGCGGAAACGGAGGTGAGCTATCTCCCTGAGAAATTCCATCGAGTGACCCTTTTTCTGAAGGGGGTAACTGTCAGGATCACATTTGCCGTAAAGAACTATATCAGAGGCCAGTATCTCAACACTCTGTCCCTTGCCCTGCGATACTTCAAGCGTTCCGGTCACCCCTAGGCTTGCACCTGTGGTGATATCCTTCAGTAAATCTGCCGGAAAAAGGCTGATGTCAACTACCACCTGTATGTTATTTATTGTGGAGCCGTCATTCAATGCAACGAAAGCAACATTCTTAATCTCCCTCTTCGTCCTTACCCATCCTTTTACAAGCACTTGCTCACCGGTAACATGATTCGCCAGCAGATCCTTTACTTTTTTCCTCTTCATAGTTGGTACTTACTTAACCATTGCAAAAATAGCATTTTGTTCCTCTTGCGGCAACGAACAGCTAATTAATGGCACTATTTTTGTGCGAATGGGCAATTTTCAACTCAGTGCTAGCGTTGTTAATAAGTGTTCCGGCTATTTGAATTCACACCGGAATTAGGTAATTTTACCTTGCATAACTTATAATACTAATTATATGGAAGTTGACAGCAAGATAATCGTAGTGCCATGGGACTTCACTCCCGTTACCGAGTATGCCCTGCAGCATGCCATAAAGATATCGCGCATGACACACAACGATATCTGCCTCCTGCATATCGTTGAGAAGATCACAACGGAAGGCGGGATAAAGGCGAAACAGGCCGCAATGAATAATCAAGGGAAACGAGATTGAACGCAAATTATGGCGTTACGGTCAAGACGCATGTTCAACGCGGCACTATATTCAAACAGATACCTGAGTTTGTCAATGACCGCAGTGCATCACTGGTTGTCATGGGTACACACGGGATGAACGGGATGCAGAAGCTCACCGGCAGCTGGGCCCTGAAGGTTATCGCAAAGTCAAGGGTTCCATATATAGTGGTTCAGGCACCGCCTGCCGACATGGAGAAATTCCGCACCATCGTATGCCCTATTGACTGGCGCGCCGAGGAGAAAGAGAAGCTCTCAATGGCAATTTACATGAGCAAATACTTTGACACGAAGGTGCACATCCTGAAAGCAACCAGAAAAGATGAGTCACTGGCCAAGAAGGCTAACCTGAATCTTAATTTTACAGTTAGAATGCTCATACAGAACAATATAGAGTATGAGATCAAGGAAGGTGCCATTCGGATAAGCTTGGCGAGCAGACTATTGAGATAGCACAGCAGCTTAATGCTGACCTCATCCTGATAATGACCACCAAGGACATCACCTTTGCAGACTATGTGGTCGGGGCCAAGGAACAGTATATCATTGCCAACAGTCAGAAGATACCGGTATGCTGCGTCAACCCGTCGTCTGCCTTCGCCAACATCGGACAATTCATGTATGGATGATTTGCGATTGCAGATTTTCGGTTTTCGATTTAATTAACCTGAAAATCGATCATCACTGACCCATTCGCAAATCGCAAATCGCAAATCGCAAATTCCTTCATGTCTGTTTCTGTATACTCATGTTACAAAAACCTATGGTGCTCAGAAGGCCCTTGATGATGTTTCATTCACCATCGCCAGGGCGAGATAGCCGCTTTTATCGGTCCCAACGGAGCCGGGAAATCTACAATGATGAAGATCATCACCGGATTTCTGGCTGCCGACCTCGGTGAGGTGACTGTCTGCGGCTTGCCTGCTGGACCCTCAATGACCGAGGTAAAGCGCCTGATAGGCTACCTCCCGGAAAATAATCCTCTCTACACTGAAATGTATGTCAGGGAGTACCTCGGATATGTGGCTGACATATATAAAATGGGCAGGAAACGGAAAGAGGCAGTTGACAAGGTAATTGAGCGCACAGGACTTGCTCCTGAACAGAATAAAAAGATAGGTGCACTGTCAAAGGGATACCGGCAGCGTGTGGGGCTTGCTCAGGCATTGATACACGACCCGCAGGTGCTTATCCTTGATGAGGCCACCACAGGTCTGGACCCCAACCAGATAATTGAAATACGTAACCTCATCTCAGAGGTGGGCACGGAGCGGACAGTAATGCTCTCAACGCATATCATGCAGGAGGTTGAAGCCATCTGCAGCCGGGTTATTATTATTGATCACGGCCGGATCGTTGCCGACGGTCCGCTTGCAGAAGTCACCGCCCTTGCCGGCGCCGGCCTCGAAGACACCTTCAGGAAACTGACAGGTAATTAGTTCTTTGCCGGTTTAACTGTTCAGATCATTGTAGGCAGCTTCCATGAGGAGAAAGAATGCCTGCGCTTCGGTTGACGAGCCCGGATGGTCGAAGGATGGCGCTCCGGAAGCACCTGTTACAAAACCGTGCTCATCTATCTTCGAATATGCGGCCTGCCTCATCATGTCAGCCTGCTTCAGGTAGGAGGGTTCAAGCCACGCACCCTTAATTCCCCTGTATATAGAATAAGCAAGCATCTGTCCAAGGTTAGTCTCAACAAAAGTTTCAGGTTCGTTGACATAATCATGAAAGAGGCCGTCAGGTCTGAGGTGAGCACAACACCCATCCAGTAAATCACGGTGGTAACTGATCAGCCGCTGTTTGTCCTCCTTCATTGCCTCCGGCAGCATTCGGATCACCCGTGCATAACATGCTGCAGCCCAACCGTTACCCCCACCCCAGTACCTGTTGCTGATAAATCTTTGTTCACCATCGTGCCAGCGGTGTGAGAATAATTTGTCTTTCCTGTTCCATAGCACTTTCGTGAAGCCCTCGATCTGGGTAAGTGACTCTTTGTACTTTCCGGCGGCGGCAATGAATGGAGGAGCCATATATATAGAATCACTCCATATTTCAGGAGAATTCATCGTGTGATATAATATTCCCTCTCTGCTCCTGGGAGCCTTTACAAGAAGCCATTCAAGCATTCTGTCAGCACCCGCCTTCAGGTCCTCCTCCTTCGTCATCTCATAGGCTTTCAGCACTGCCTCGCCTGCTGCAGCGGGATCAGTCACTCCGTTATCAGTATATACCACAGCCAGCCTGCCGTCTTCGCGCTGTCTCAGGACAGCCTCTTTAGCCATCAGGTATACCATTTCATTGTCACCCAGCTCAAGCATCGCCTGTGCTGCGACCCCATGCTCCCATGAAGCACGCTGCATGGAGAACATTGCACGCCTTACCTTTTCTATTGCCTCTTCCTGAGGATTTTTCTCCATATCCTTGCTTTCTGCCTTACATGCCGGGAATGCAGCAATGCCAGTCCCGGCAATTGCTGTGCTGATGAAAAAATGCCTGCGATCCATAGTTCTTAATGTTATCAGGTTGACAAACTTTATGGAATTCAAGATAAGCAATCATTGAATGTAAAGATTCATTCACCATGCATTTTAAATGATACATTTTGCATGATTTTTTGTTATCAGCTCTGATTTCAACATTCGTTTGTTCCTTTGGCCACTGTAGCTTTAGTGAAAGATGATCGTAGATCATCGTATTATTGTAGAAAAGGTCATAAATAAGAATACAGGATGACCGCAGGCCATCAAATAATTAAGTCGGTATAGAAACCAAATTATTTGATCATCTACGATGATCATAAAATCTAAATTACCCCTAGTCCTACAAAAATCTGATCATCTACGATGATCATCTCTGGTAAATTGAAAACCTTCAGCCAAACATTATCCTTTAACCTTTTTTTTTATCTTTGCCCTGTTATCGACGGTGGACAAATTTGTACTGATTGCAACCACGGAAAAAAATGCTAAAACGGTTTCCCCCGCTGCTTCTCAACAATCCGTCCCTGCCATTGTTAAACACTAAAAATTAACATATGAGCTATTTCTTTACTTCTGAATCAGTCTCCGAAGGCCATCCTGACAAGGTAGCCGACCAGATTTCGGACGCACTGCTTGACAACTTTCTTGCATGGGACCCCGAATCAAAGGTCGCCTGCGAAACCCTCGTGACAACCGGTCAGGTGGTCGTTGCCGGCGAGGTTAAGACAAAGACCTATATCGACGTACAGACAATAATCAGGGAGGTCATTAACAGGATCGGCTATACAAAAGCCGAGTATATGTTTGACGGAAATTCATGCGGCATCTTCTCTTCCATCCATGAACAGTCGCCTGATATCAGCCAGGGCGTTGTACGAAAGAAAAAAGAGGACCAGGGCGCCGGCGACCAGGGCATGATGTTCGGCTATGCCACCAATGAGACAGAGAATTTCCTCCCCCTGTCGCTCGACATCGCTCACGAGCTCGTCTTCCAGCTGGCAGAGATACGCCGCGAAGGAAAAGTGATGAAATACCTCAGGCCCGATTCCAAATCGCAGGTCACCATCGAATACAAGGACGACGGCACGCCGCTGAGGGTTCATACAATTGTTGTTTCGACGCAGCATGACGACTTCGACAAGGATGAAAAGAAGATGCTTGAGACAATCAAGGCTGATGTTATAAATATTCTCATCCCAAGGGTTAAGGCGCAGTTTGGCAAACCGGTGCAGGCGCTGTTCGACAGCAAAATAAAATACCATGTCAACCCTACCGGTAAGTTTGTGATAGGCGGGCCTCACGGTGACAGCGGGCTCACGGGCCGTAAGATTATAGTCGATACCTATGGCGGCCGCGGAGCACACGGCGGCGGCGCCTTCTCAGGCAAGGACCCGTCAAAGGTCGACCGCTCGGCAGCCTACGCAGCACGTCACATTGCCAAGAATATGGTTGCTGCCGGCGTGGCCCGTGAGATGCTTGTCCAGGTTTCGTATGCCATCGGAGTAGCTAAACCGGTGGGCATATACGTCAACACTGCCGGAACAGCTAAGGTAAAAATGACCGACGGGGAAATTGCTAAAAAAATAGAGAAGATGTTTGACCTCCGTCCCGCCATGATTGAAAAGGAGTACGGCCTTCGCAAACCCATTTACAGCGAGACTGCTGCCTACGGTCACATGGGCCGCAAGCCCCGCACCGTGGAAAAGGTGTTCCGCTCAGCCAACGGCAAACCGGACAGGAAAATAACAGTTCAGCTCTTCAAATGGGAGGAACTTGACAAGGTGAATGAGATTAAAAAAGCCTTCGCTCTTTAGAAGGAGTTTTTGACGATACGCGCAATATTATCCGATCTGCCGAGGGTATAGTAATGTATCCCCGGCACTTCGTTTTTAAGGAGGTCGCGGCACTGCATCGTGGCCCACTCAATGCCGGCTTCACGGGCCTCTTCGTCGTTACGGCATTTTGACAGCTCTTGTACCAGCTCCTCCGGCATGTCGATATGGAATGTCTGCGGCAGGAGGCTTACGTCCGTTATCGCCGAGACCGGCTTGATGCCGGGGATCAGCGGCACGGTGATGCCCATAGCGCGCAATGCATCACGGAAGGCATAAAACTTCGCGTTGTCGAAAAACATCTGGGTGACTATATAACTCGCCCCGGCATCAACCTTTCGCTTGAGGTTTGCCAGGTCCCAGGTCATGTTGGGAGCTTCAAAGTGCTTCTCGGGATAGGCAGCGACGCCGATGCAGAATGACGTTGCAGTCATGTTCTTCAGCTCGGGGTCGATATAATGGCCTTTGTTCATGTTTACGATCTGCTCAACAAGTTCATTGCTGTTTTTATGTCCGTCAGGCTCCGGGATGAATACGCGGCTCCCCTTCGGCGGGTCGCCGCGCAGGGCAAGCACATCATTGATACCCAGGAAGTTCATCTCTATCAGCACGTTCTCCGTCTCTTCCTTCGTGAACCCGCCGCACAGCAAATGAGGTACAACATTCACGTTGTATTTGTACTTCACCGCAGCAGCAAGTGCAATGGTACCTGGCCGCTTGCGTGTCACACGCTTCTCAAGCAGGCCGTCAGGCCTCTCGGCCAGCACCACCTCATTGCGGTGGGAAGTAAAATTTATATATGCCGGAGAATACTCGAGCAGGCTCTCAATGGTGCGGTATATGCGCTCAATGCTGTGCCCCTTGAGCGGGGGAAGAAGCTCGAAAGTGAAAAGCGGTTTCTTCGATTGCTTTAAAAGATCAATTACTGTTGGTCCCTGCATAAATTCGTTTTATAGGTTTGGGGCGAGCCATTTTGCAGCCTCTTCGGTAGTCATACCGCAACGACGTGCGTAGTCTTCAAGCTGGTCTTTGCCGATGGTGCCCACATTAAAATAAGACGACCCCTGTGATGCGAAAATGTAACCGCATACCGATGACACAGGCACCATGACAAAGCTTTCCGTGAGTGTCACTCCTATTGTCTCCGGAGCCCTCAGGAGATCAAAGATGACCTGCTTGCCTGTATGGTCAGGACAGGCAGGATAGCCCGGTGCCGGCCTGATGCCCTGGTACTTAACCTTGAACAATCTCGTCTGCCGTCAGCTTTTCGTCAGGGGCATAACCCCAGTGCCTGACACGTATCTCACGGTGCAGCCACTCGGCAGCAGCTTCAGCAAAGCGGTCGGCAAGTATCCTCAGCATGATGCTGTTATAATCGTCGCCGGCAATATCCTGAGGCAGATTATCCTTTACCTTAACGGTAACGACAAATAATCCCGCATGATCATCCTTCTCTGCCACGAAGTCAGACAGGCAAAGGTTGGCATGGCCGGTCTCCTTTTCCTCCTGGTTGCGCAGGAATCGAAGAAACACCTCTTCGCTGCTCTTGTCCGGGAATAGCCTTATATCATCGCCATGCTTTTCTGCAGGAAATATTCCAGACAGAGCTTCAGCTGTCATCAGATCCTCTTCTGATATCCTTTCAATCATTTTCAGGGCATCGTCATACAGCTTCCTGGCTTCGGCGCCCTTTACCGGGTCACTGAAAATATCAGGATAACGTCCGCTGATCTTCCATGAAAAGAAAAAGAATGTCCAGTCAATGTAGTCAATCAGCGTCTTAACTTTTAAAGGACCCGAGTTTATCACTCCGGTCATGGCCGGAACTGGAGCAGGCCTCTCAATCCTGAATGCATTCTTTCTTGCGGCATCAAGGGAGATGAGTTTCTTCACCTTCCTCGAGGCTTCATGCTCCTGCCTGAGCCTTTCGTATTTTTCCTTTACCGCTTCATGCATCGGATTTTCGGGTGATAACAGTCCCGACAGTACGGACACAGCCCTTGAGGCGTCCTTTACATGAACGGCCGAGAATGAATATACGGGAGCGATCTTTACCGCAGTATGGATTTCAGAAGTCGTTGCACCTCCGATCAGCAGGGGTATCTTAATTCCGCGTGCTTCCATCAGTGAAGCTACGTGCACCATCTCCTCGAGTGAGGGTGTGATCAGTCCTGACAGCCCTATGAAGTCTACCTTTTCACGTAGGGCAGTATCAAGAATGGTCTCTGCCGGCACCATCACTCCCAGGTCAATGATCTGGTAGTTATTGCATGACAGTATTACGCCGACAATATTTTTCCCGATGTCGTGAACGTCACCCTTAACCGTTGCAAGGAGCACTTTACCGGCTGAAGAAACCTCTCCGACCCTTGTTTCTGCTTCAATATGCGGGGTGAGTTGTGCTACTGCCTTCTTCATTACCCTGGCGCTCTTGACCACCTGCGGGAAGGAACATCCTGCCCGAACCGAACAGGTCGCCTACCTCATTCATGCCGTCCATCAGCGGCCCCTCGATTATGTGCAGCGATCTTTCATACAACGGCCTGGCTTCTTCGACATCCCCGGCAATAAACATGTCTATGCCGTTCACAAGGGCATATTTTATCCGCGTGTTGACATCACCGTCCCTCCAGGCCAGGTGCTTTGCTTCCTCTTCCTGCTTTCCTCCCTTCATCCCGGCGGCAAACTGCAGCAGCCTGTCGGTGGCGTCTTTCCGCCTGTTCATTACCACATCCTCCGTAAGGCGAAGCAGGTCAGGCTCAATGGAGGTGTAAACTCTCAGCAGTCCGGGATTGACAATACCCATATCCATGCCGGCTTTGATGGCATGGTACAGGAAGACCGCGTGCATTGCCTCCCTGACGGCGTCATTTCCGCGGAAGGAAAATGAGAGGTTGCTGACGCCGCCGCTCACCCTTGCATAAGGCAGGTTGGCCTTGATGAATTCAGTGGCTTTAATATAATCAACTGCATAATTGTTATGCTCCTCGATGCCCGTCCCGATGGCCAGTATGTTCGGGTCAATGAAAATATCTTCAGGAGGAAAACCGGCCTTTTCTGTAAGCAGCTTGTACGACAGTGTGGCAACTTCCTTTCTCCGCTCAAAGGTGTCAGCCTGGCCGCGCTCGTCGAAAAGCATCACAACGGCTGCCGCACCGTACCGGCGGACAAGGCGCGCCTTAGACAGGAACTCCTCCTCGCCCTCCTTGAGGCTGATAGAGTTGACGACAGGCTTGCCCTGGACACACTGCAGTCCTGCGACAATAACCTCCCATTTTGATGAGTCGATCATAATCGGCAGTTTCGCAATGTCAGGCTCGCTCATCACCAGGTTGATGAATTTCTTAATGACCGCGGCGCCGTCGATCATTGCATCATCCATGCATATATCTATCACCTGCGCCCCGTTCTCAACCTGGTCACGGGCAACATCAAGGGCGGCCTGGTAATTTCCTTCACGTATCAGGCGGGCAAACTTGATTGAGCCGGATACGTTGGTACGCTCACCTATGTTTACAAAATTTGTGTCGGGACGAATGACCAGCGGCTCGAGCCCGGCCAGCGCGGTGACATGCTTTCTTTCAGGGACCGTCCTGGGAGAGTATTGTTTAGCCAGTGAGGCGATGACCTTTATATGTTCAGGCGTTGTGCCGCAGCACCCGCCGATGATGTTCACCCAGCTGTTCTGCATGAAGCCGCTGATAATACTTCCCATGTATTGCGCATCCTGATCATACTCTCCGAACTGGTTTGGCAGGCCGGCGTTGGGATGAGCCGAGACAAAGAAGGGGGCTTTTCCTGACAGCTCTTCGATGAAAGGCCTGAGCTGCTCGGCGCCCAGGGCGCAGTTAAGTCCTATGCTGAGTATCGGGTAGTGTGACATTGTGATGAGGAAAGCCTCCAGGGTCTGGCCCGTCAGCGTTCTTCCGCTGGCATCGGTAATGGTGCCCGAGACCATCACGGGAAGGTCAACGGCTTTTTCTTCAAGCACCCCGCTGATGGCAAACAGCGCCGCCTTGGCATTCAGGCCGTCAAAGACCGTCTCAACAAGAAGCAGATCGGCTCCCCCGTCGACCAGTCCTCTCACCTGCTCCGCATAAGCATCAGCAAGCTCTGAAAAGGTGACTGTGCGTGCACCGGGATCACTGACGTCAGGCGACATGGAGGCCGTGCGGTTGGTGGGTCCCACCGAACCTGCAACCCATGCCTCTCTGCCGGTCTCCCTGAAATGTTCCATGACAGCCTCACGGCCAAGTTTTGCTGCCGCAAAATTGATATCGTAAACATACCGCTCCATGCCGTAATCAGCCATGGAGATCCTGTTACCGTTGAAAGTGTTTGTGCTGATTATGTCAGCTCCGGCCCTGAGATAGGCAAGGTGAATATCCCTTATAATCTTCGGCTGCGTTACCGACAGGAGATCATTATTGCCTTTCAGCGAACGGGGGTGCAGCTGAAACTGCTGGCCCCGGTACTGCTCTTCCGTCAGCCTGTGACGCTGTATCATTGTGCCCATGGCACCGTCGAGGATAAGTATCCTCTCGCGGAGTGTATCTTTTATATCGGCCTTCACCTGGCTTGTGTATCAGTGCACAAAAATACCTCAAAAGGCCTCAATTACAAAACTTTTGGAAAGAGGATCAGTCACTTTGCACTGCCATGTGCAATGCCGTCCCATATCTTAATAAGCGTGGCCGCAATTTTACCTATGAAATAAGGCATTTTGCGCCGGCTTATTTTCAGGGTTTTGTCTCCCCTGATTATTTCCCGCACCTGTCCTGCCACATCTTTTTCCGTGGACCACGGATCAGGAATCATGCTGGTATCACCCTGCGTTTTAATAAAGGTGGAGAGTTTGCCTCTCTGGATGGCGGTTACTCTGTGTACCACAAATCCTCCGTCTCTTCTGAGCGCCGCAACCCTTCCTGTTTTCAGGGGTTTGTCAGGGTCAGGGGGCGAAATGATTATTCTGTCGCCGGGTTTTATTGCCGGCCACATGCTGTATCCTCCGGCAGTGATGACAATTTCTTTCCCCTCTGTGAGCATGGATGAGGCTGCGGCAGTTGCCGCAGCGGCAGGAGCATTCTCACGCGCCATGAGGTAATCACGGACACGGTTGTCGGGCAGGAAATGCCAGGCTGCTGACCCTGACCGATGCAGCCAGGTCCGCGACTGATGCCATCAGCCGCGCAGAAGCCTCCCTGTCCCAGTTCTGCTGGATGCAGTTGGCCATTATCAGCCCGGCAGCCTCCGCACCTGAGAGCGGTGTCGAGATATTCGACTTCCCGTGACTGATTATCCACAGATGATCAACCTCAGCACTCCTTGGTTCATCATTTCTGTAAACGGGAGTGCTGTGCATCCTCCACCGGGCCCCCTCTTTAACCAGTATCAGCCTGTCATCGTGAACGACCCTGTCGCCGTTGCTGTCAAAAATTTTTGCCATTGTAGTCTTGCCGCTGCCTGACTTGCCGGTGAAAATCCAGCCTTTGCCGTCACTGATCACCCCAGATCCGTGGATCATTATGTCACCTTTCATCGAGGTCAGAAAATACAAAATCAGGCCGTCAACAGGATACGGGAGAGGATTGATTTCACTTCCCGCTTCATCTGTAAAGAATTGCCAGGACATTTTGCCGCGCGGAATGATCAGCAGGGGAAATCGTGCAGGCTCTTTCAGCGTAACCCTGACGTAAGTGGCCTTTTCATCGGCAGCCACCTCCCAGAATGGTTCCCCGGACTGCTGCGGTCCTGCCGGTGCATCCTCAAGCAGCGGGGCATTGAAAACCTTTGCCGCGCCTGCAGGGATCACGGCCCTTCCGGATTTTACTTCAATTGTCAGCTCCGGACCACCTCCTACAGCAGTTGTAAACGCGGCAAAACGCTCATCGGGCCTGAGACTTATCCCATAATCAGACTGAAGACGAATCCTCTTCCCGGCTATGACCAGATCAACTGTCACTGTTCCCTGAAATGAAGAAAACTCATGACCTGCTCAAGAAACTCCAGTATATCCTTCTCTGCCTCATCAGGACCGACATCGAACTCTTCAGCCATCATGGCTGTTATATCCCTGATGTTCCGCTTTCCGTCTATCGCCTCCCAGATAAACACACCCGTCTCGTTCAGCCTGTACAGTGAATCCATGTCTGCTATGTTATCCGTGAGCGGAATGAGGAGGCATTCGTCATTGATCCTGCGAAATACAACCCTGGTTGAATGCGACGGTATTGAGGATACTGATATCATTAATCTGTTATTAACTCAAAGGTAGCCAATTTCAATCTATCTTTGCAACCGTAAAAACAAGTGCATAATGGCAAGAAAGAACACGGTGAAAAAGAGCACCGGAATTGATCAGAAAAAACTCATCGAAATGATCGCAGGGGTGATGTCGAAGAACCCCAAACAGACATTTAATTACAAACAGCTGGCTGCAAGGCTGCAGATCACCGACAAGGAAGAAAAGAGGGCGCTTTCGGAGGCCCTGCTGAGGATGAAAAAGGATGGCCTGGCCGAGGAGAGAAACCACGGCAAGTATGTCCTGAAGGATGTTGGCGGTTATGTCACAGGAACCATCGACCTTACAAAATTCGGTTATGCATTTGTTCTCTCCGAGGAATCGGAGGAAGATGTTTTCATTGCAGCGCGTAACCTCAACACCGCCCTCCACGGCGACCAGGTGAAGGTGCTTCTCTACGCCCGCCATAAAGGTAAGAGGCCTGAGGGTGAGGTAGTTGAGATCCTCAGCAGGTCACGTGCCTCCTTTGTCGGAACGATTGAGCTGACACCGCAGTTTGCCTTCCTGATCCCCGATAACAAGAATATGCCATTCGATCTTTTCATCCCCCTGTCGAAGCTTAACGGAGCAAAGCAGGGACAGAAGGCTGTGGCAAAACTTATAGATTGGGATCAGCGGTCGCGAAACCCGATGGGCGAGATAACCGAGGTTTTGGGTTATCCCGGAGAGAATGATACCGAGATGCACGCCATCCTTGCCGAGTTCGGTCTTCCGAACAAATTTGCACCTGAGATTGAAGCTGCAGCGGAAAAGATTTCCCCGGAGATAACAATGGAGGATATATCAGCCAGACGCGACTTCCGCAACGTGCCGACATTTACAATCGACCCTGAAGATGCCAAGGACTTTGACGACGCCCTTTCCATCAGCCGGCTGCCGAACGGCAATATGGAAATAGGAGTGCATATAGCTGATGTCACACATTATGTCAAACCCGGAACGGTGATAGAGAAGGAGGCTCAGGAACGCGCTACATCGGTCTACCTTGTGGACCGCACAATACCCATGCTGCCTGAAAAACTGTCGAACCATATATGCTCGCTTAATCCCTTTGAGGATAAGCTGACCTACTCGGCAGTCTTCGAGCTCGACAGTAAGTCTTCCGTCGTCAATGAATGGTTCGGCCGGACTATCATAAAATCAGATAAACGTTTCTCCTACGGGGAGGCTCAGAAGGTCATTGATACGGGGGAAGGTGATATGAAGGAGCAGCTGCTGACCCTGCATAACCTTGCGCAGAGCCTTCGTGCAAAGCGCTTTGCCACCGGCTCATTTGCCTTTGAACGGATTGAAGTCAAGTTCAACCTGAGTAAATCAGGTGTACCGCTGGGGATCCTTTTCCGCGAGTACGGCACATCAAACCAGCTCATCGAGGAATTCATGCTGCTGGCCAACAGGCGGGTGGCGGAGTATGTGGGTAAAAAACTGAAGGGGAAAACTTTCGTTTACCGTATCCATGATAAACCCAATCCTGAAAAACTGAGTTCATTCAGCTATTTCATCAAGCGCTTCGGCTATACACTGGACACCCAGGATGTAAAAGGTCTTCCTGCCGCCATGAACAAACTGATGGATGATGTCTCCGGGAAGAAAGAACAGAACGTGATCGAGACGCTTGCTCTCAGGTCGATGGCAAAGGCCATTTATTCAACCGAAAATATTGGTCACTACGGTCTTTCATTCAGCCATTACACGCACTTCACATCACCTATCAGGCGCTACCCTGACATGATGGTTCACCGCCTGCTTACCAGGTACCTTGAGGGACAGCCTTCACGGGACGGCGACAAGTTCGAGAAGCTGTGTGAGTATTCGTCGAAGAGGGAGCGCCTCGCCACCGATGCCGAAAGGGCTTCGATCAAATACAAGCAGGTGGAGTTCATGAAGGACAAGATAGGACAGGTTTTTGAAGGGGTTATCTCCGGAGTAACCGAGTGGGGCATCTATGTCGAGATCATCGAGAACCAGTGCGAGGGCATGATTGCCCTGCGTGAACTGCAGGATGACTTTTTTGAATATGACGAAGAGAACTACTCAATCAGGGGAAGACACTCGGGGAAAGTGTATATGCTGGGTGACAAGATAAACGTGGAAATCGTTAAGGCTGACCTGCAGAAGAGGCAGCTCGATTACCGCTTTGCCTGATCGCTCTCTATCAGCTCAAGAAGCCTGGCGAGGGCTTCAGCCTCGGGAACATTTTTGATCACTGCTTCTGTGCCCCGGTAGATGTGCACTTTGCCTTCAGCGGCGCCGACATAGCCGTAGTCTGCCCCGGCCATCTCACCCGGACCGTTCACGATACACCCCATAACTGCGATCTTCATCCCTGTAAGATGTGATGTGGCTGCCTTGACCCTTTGCACAGCTTCTTCCAGATTGAACTTAGTCCTGCCGCACGTGGGGCATGAGATATATCTCGTACGGGTTATGCGTGCTTCGGTTGCCTGCAGTATTGAGAATGCAAGGGAGTTGAGCGCTGCACCGCGGATCATCCCTGTGTTTGAAATACAGAGCCCCGCCGGCCTGCGTGAAATAAAAAACCGGCCGAGCAATGATGCAGCGTGAATGCCAAGCTTTTCCCGGTCATCTTCATTGAAGACAGGGTTTAAAACTCCGCGAAACTTCTGAACTTCATTACTGTTCAGCATTTCAGATGCGGTTAATGTCAGAACTTCGCCGCTGTATAAGTTGCCCTGCTCATCCCTGAAGCTGCCGCCGTCTTCGGAATAAACCTGCGGGAAATACCTTGCTCCGGTCATTTCAAACGGCAGTTCCGGGCATGGATTCTGTACCCGTCCTGAGGGTCCCGCAACGAAACTGATTATCTCCCGGGCAACAGGGATCTCCCTTTCCGGAGCCTCAGTGAGCGACACCCTGACAGTGTCACCGATACCCTCTGCGAGCAGTGTTCCGATACCGGCAGCCGAGATGATCCTGCCGTCTTCTCCTTCCCCGGCCTCAGTGATTCCAAGATGAACGGGATAATGCATCCCTTCTCCGGCCATCATCCTTACCAGTGTCCGGTTTGATTCAACCATGATCCTCGTGTCCGACGACTTCATCGACACAACAAGATTATTAAATCCTTCTCCCCGCATGATCCTAAGGAACTCAAGTGCCGAGACAGCCATGCCTTCAGGTGTATTTCCGTAACGGGTCATAATACGGTCAGAGAGCGATCCGTGGTTTACACCTATCCGCACAGCTGTGCCGTGTTCAGTGCATATGCTGATGAGGGGCAAAAGACGCTCCCTTATGCGTTCCAGCTCTGCCATGTACTCACTGTCAGTCAGTTCATGCCGGATGAACGAGGCGCGCCTGTCGGCATAGTTACCCGGATTGATCCGCACTTTTTCAACTATCCGTGCTGCAACCTCAGCAGCGGCTGGATTAAAATGTATGTCGGCACAGAGCGGCGTGTCAAATCCTGCCCTGCGCAGCTCCTTCTTAATGTTTGCAAGGTTTTCCGCCTCCGTGACACCCTGGGCTGTCAGCCTTACAAGCTCACCGCCTGCTTCAATTATCCTGATGCTCTGCCTGACACATGCGGCGGTGTCAAGTGTGTCAGTATTGGTCATGCTCTGCACACGCACCGGGAGATCGCCTCCCATGCTCAGACTGCCGATGTTGATTATCTGTGATTTATATGACACAGCCGTCACACGGTTACCTCCCAGTCATAGCCGTCCTTACGGTCTTTAACCGTAATACCGAGCTCGCTCAGCCTGTCGCGTATCCGGTCCGAAACGCTCCATTCCTTCCTGGCCTTGGCTTCCTGCCTCATGTCAAGCAGCAGGGTCATGACACCTGCGAGCTTTTCGTTTCCGCCGCCTTCCTCTGCAGTGAGGCCGAAGATATCATGAACAAATGTTTTGAATATCCCTTTCAGGGACTTAAGGTCATCTGCAGAAAGCTTCTCCTTGCCGTCACTCGCAAGGTTTATAATCCTTACTGCTTCAAAGATATGCGCTAATGCCACCGGAGTGTTAAGGTCGTCGTTCATGGCCTCAGTGCATTTGTTCTCAATGCCGCTCACATCTGTTGTTGATTTTTCGGAGGGCTTCAGGTTGGCCAGAGTCCTTTCCGCAGCCATCAGCTTCTGCAGTCCGGCCGAAGCGGCAAGTAGGGCTTCGTTGCTGAAGTCGAGTGTGCTGCGGTATTGGGCCTGCAGCATGAAGAAACGGATGGTCATGGGCGAATAGGCCTGCATCAGCAGCTTATGGTTACCGGTGAAAAGCTCCTCGAGGGTGATGAAGTTTCCGAGTGATCTTGCCATCTTCTGTCCGTTGATTGTAACCATATTGTTATGCACCCAGTACCGCACTGACGGCTTGCCCAGCGCTGCGGTGCTCTGCGCAATCTCGCACTCATGATGGGGAAAGATAAGATCCATTCCTCCTCCGTGAATATCGAACACCTCGCCAAGGTACTTTGTGCTCATCACCGAACACTCCAGGTGCCATCCCGGAAATCCCTCGCTCCACTGCGACGGCCACCTCATTATGTGTCCCGGGGAGGCCTTCTTCCATAAGGCGAAATCAAACTGCCCGTGCTTCTCTTCCTGGCCTTCAAGTGCCCGGCTGTTGGCCTTCATATCCTCCAGAACCCTTCCCGAGAGTACACCGTAAGAAAGGTTTTTATCATATTTCTCAACGTCGAAATAGACCGAGCCGTTCGACACATAAGCATATCCCTTGCTGATAAGCTTGTCGATCATCTGCTGCTGCTCGATGACATGACCCGTGGCGCGCGGCTCTATCGAGGGAGCAAGGGTATTGAGCTTCTCCATGGCCTTGTGAAAACTGTTCATGTACTTCTGAACGACTTCCATGGGCTCGAGGTTCTCCTGCCTCGCCTTGCGGCTTATCCTGTCTTCTCCCGTCTCATCGACCTCATTCTCAAGGTGGCCGACGTCAGTGATGTTGCGCACATATCTCACTTTATATCCGAGGTGCATCAGGTATCTGTACAGCACATCGAATGTCACTGCCGGCCTGGCATGACCCAGATGTGACTCGCTGTAAACAGTGGGGCCGCAGACATACATGCCTGCAAAAGGAGGCGCCAGGGGTTCGAACAACTCTTTCTTACGGGTGAGGGTGTTATACAGGTAAAGGGCACTTTTCATTGCATCCGCTCTTTCTGCAAAAGTAATTCTTTTGGGCTAATAGGCCCGAAAAGGCACATCATAAAACAGCCCCGGGAAATGTTATCCCGGGGCTGTTCGCACACGTCTCCACCACACGAGGAGACACCACACGCAGCGAGACAGGCTCTAAAGACTGCCTGTACCTGTGTTGACTTTCAATATAAAACTAATTGCAGACATGTAGTTCTCACTCAAAAACTAATAAACAAACAACAGACTTTCCTTTCACAAAAATTTAAAAACTTCGACTAAAGTAAATATATAAACGTAATTTCTAAAAAACAAGAATTCTTAAAGGTTTTTGAGGAAAATGTGGATTTTTCTTACTTCTGCCGATATTCAGGCAAAATAGGGTTAATCACCCATAAGATTTTTCCGAGTCTGTGCGGGTAACGGAGCAGGGCGGAAAAGGAAGTGCTGCATCCGTACCTGTTTTTCATGAATTCTATGGAAGGGAACAGATCGCCTGTTATGAAAATCAGTTTGCGCCTGATGCCTCTGAGTGATTTAAGGTTTTCCAGAAACAGTTCTTTCTGGCTCCGGGGCCTCGCCTGGCCCGGAGCCAGAAGATTGCCCCTGAAGGCAGCCACCTTCTCCTGCTCAGAACCCTCGCGGGCTTTGAACTCCGGAGGGATATCAATTCCGTAAAATTTATTCAGTATTGTCATTATAGTTCTTAATCCGCCCTGTATTCCGGCCTGGTCCGCATCGGAAAGGAGGTTACCGCTGAAAATCTTTCCTTCGTGTTTTTTTACGAGAAGGAAGATGTCCGTATAAAGCCTCAGCTGAAACTCACCCTTGACCTCATGCTTGAAAATATGGTTGACAAGACCGAGCAAGGCAATCCCCGGAGGAAGTACATAATAGGTTTTACCCGCTATTGAAATTACTTCCGGATTATCCAGGGCTCTTCTGACAAGTGCTGAACCCTCCGGGCCGAACAGCCGGTGATGAAGGTCGACTGAGATGCCGTTGCGGTGCAGCTCGGGCAGGTGATTGCCAAGATCAAGAATGATATGCCTGTACAATGAAGATTTCATTGGCATTGAAATGAAGCCGGCCCTGATGAGTATATCCCGTGCCCTGAGAGCATCCCCAGGCGCAACAAGGAGATCGGCGTCACTCATCTGCCTCAGTCCCCTTGAACCGTAAACGGAATGTTCAAGAGCCAGTCCTTTCAGAAGCAAAGCCCTGATGCCTTCCTTCTCAAGCTCTGCCACTGCGTCAGCTGCCTCTGCAGTGATGTAAGACACTCTGGCTATTGCTTTAAACCGTATGTTCTCAAGCAGGTTCCGCTCCTGTTCCGGAACCGCCTCCGTCAGACCCAGGTCAGTAATGTTCTGCCAGGCGAGTGCGGCGACACCGTGCCTGATGGCCAGGTCCGCAAAAAGCTTCCAGGCGGTCAGGGTGCGGGAGCATTTTTCTGCCTGAACCCGTTCCTCCTCCGTGAATGTGGTCCTGCTGAGCAGGAGCAACAGCGTGATGACCTGATCCTTTTCATTTTCGGATGTGGTCATCGGTACATCGATTTCTGCCTGGTGAACATTGAATAATATCTTCCCCGTGCCTCCATAAGCTCATCATGTGAACCCGTCTCGGCAATGCGTCCCTTATCCAGTACGATAATACGGTCGGCATCCCTGACGTTGGCTAGACGGTGACTGATGAAGATGCATGTCCTGCCGTCTGTGATCCTGTCAAGATCAGAAAAGATCTCGTACTCAGAGTCGGCATCGAGCGATGATGACGGCTCGTCAAGTATCAGCACGGGACTATCGCGGTAGAGTGCCCTTGCAATGGCAATCTTCTGCCACTCTCCCCAGCTCAGCTCACGGCTTCCTCCGGTCTGATGACCGAGCATCGTCTCATAACCCTGCGGCAGGCTCTCCAGCAAAGCCGAGACCCCTGCCATTGAAGCTGCCCGCCTCAGGCGTTCCTGGTTGTCGCTTCCACTGTTGTCAGCCAGGCGGATATTGTCACCGGCCGTGAGATAGTACAGCATGAAGTCCTGAAAAACAACGGAAAAAAGTCTCCGGTATTCATGCAGGTCAAATCTGTCAATGCTCTCTCCGTTAAGGGTGATACTTCCTGAATCCGGGTCATAAAGCCTGCATAGAAGCTTTGCCAGCGTCGTCTTGCCCGAACCGTTTGGACCGACAATTGCAATTTTCTCGCCCCTGGTGATATTCAGGGTTACATTTTCGAGTGCCGGACTGCCGGCGCCGGGGTAAGTGAAAGTGAGGTTTTCAACATCAATCCGGTTGAATGAAAGGATGCCCGAAGCTTTTTCCTGATTAGGCATATCGCTCTCAATATCAAGAAAATGAAACAGGTCGTCAAGAAAGAGCCTGTTCTCTGCCAGCCCGGAATAACCAGAGACAGCATCGCGCAGATAGATAAGCGCCTGCCTGAAGGCAATAATATACATCGCCAGTTCTCCGGCAGTAATTTCTGATCTGGTATAGGAAAAAGAGGCATAGATCAGCACGCCGGCAAATGCAATAACTTTCACTACGGAGGCTGTACCTTCAAGTATTGAGTTCTTTCTGACGGCAGCAATCTCAGGCTCCTTTGACGCCGCAAAGTGTTTCCGGAAAAGCTTCTCGAAATATCCGGCAAGGCCAAACAGCCTCACCTCCCTGGCCGGTTTTTCTCCCGTCAGGAGCCAGCTGAAATATGATGCCTGCCGTGAATGAGCCGTCACGGCTTTTTTCGCTTCATAAAGCCTGCCGGACGAGCTCAGCTTCATCCATAACACCGGCAAAAAAACAACTGCAAGGACTGCAAGGGGTATTATGCCGAAAGTTCCGAGAACATAACCCATTGCCATAAATGAGATGACACCACGCAGGAGGAGAATGATGTCTGAAACCATTCCTGCAGGCCTCCAGGAAATGTCCCTTGCCGCTCTTGACAGCTTGTCATAAAACCCGGGGTCTTCAAAAAATCTTAATCCGAGAGTCGCCGAATGGCTGTGTATTAGTGAGGCAATATGATTTTCAAGCTGGAAGGATTGCTTTTTTGAGATATACTGACCCAGAGAGTTGAGAAGGTCATCAGCAAGAAGTGTAAGGGCAACAGCTGCTATAAGTCCCGTTATAGCCCGCACCTGGTTAACCGTATCGCTTCCTGCTTCCCCTGTAAGTATGTCTATATAATGCCTGAGGAGAAAAATTGCCGCCAGCGGAAGAAAAGACCTGATAACCAGTATAATCAGGTTGATGACAGTCTCGCGGCGGGAACCGGTCAGGAGGATATTCAGCGATCTGTTTATTGTATTTTCCCGGGATGGCATTTTAACAGGGATATGCACAAAGATAGCAAGAAGAGGCATTCGAAGCCAGGCAGGTATCGTTCTGATAAATATAACACTGCGGTTGACAGTACCGCGGGATTTCTTACTTTTGTGATAAATAATGACTTCCTGCGGTTCAAATAGTAGCTTTTTAATGTAACCTTTAAGCTCAGGAATAGTTATAATACCAAATACCGGTCATGAAGAGAACCATTCTTTTATTGACAATGCTGTTTCTCATTGCAGGAACTGCGACAGCGCAAATCTCAGGCAACGGAACCCTGGGTGATCCGTATCACGGGATCAACCCGGGCAACTTTACAATCAGCGGCACCAAGTATTTTGACGGTAACCTCGGGGTGTCGGCCGGAACACTTACGCTCAGCGCCGGAACAAGGCTTATATGCATAAGTAAATATGCCTGCATTCAGATCAGCGGTTCAGGACAGCTGAATGTCCAGGGAACTGCCAGTCGTCCAGTTTTAATTTCCGCAGATCTTGATACAGATGGCCTTTTTGGAGAATCAACCGATTTCTGGGGAAATATTAACATTTCCTCCACCGGCTCAAGCACAATTGATTACTGCACTGTTGAAAGAGGAAGGCGGACACGGTTCAGCTATCTCGGAGGAGGTATGTATATAGGGGCAGGAACGGTAACTGTCAACCACAGCACAATCAGGTACTGCTCGGCATACAAGGGTGGCGGCGTCTATGTCGCAACAGGAGCCTCCCCGAGTATTTCAAATACACTGTTCCTCGATAACACAGCATCAGATCACGGAGGCGCAATTTTTGTTGCAGCGGGATCATCTCCGGTAATTTCCAGTGTGGTCTTCAGGGACAACAGTTCCCTATCCGCATCCCTGAAAGGGGGTTCTGTTGCCGTATTGTCAGGATCTCCTGTAATAGTGAATTCCACCGTAGTTTACAGTGAATCGCCTGCCTCTGACGGAAAGTCAATATATCTTGAAAATTCCCCTGACGCCAGAATAGTCAACACTGTAATCTGGGGAGGATCAGCGCATACAGGACTCTCGGGAACCCCGTCATCAGTATTTGATTTTTGCGCCATCGAGGGAGTCTCATATACCGGATGCATCAATCTCAACAGTAACAATACGGCATCTGACGGACCAAACTTCATCAATCCGGCCGGCGGGAACTTCAACCTGGCATTTGTGTCTCCGTGCCGTGACCTGGGCGCTGACACTTACACTGGTATCACAATTCCTCCGACTGACTTTGTCGGGTCAGGCCGTGTCGGACACCCGGATGCCGGGGCCTATGAAATGATCTACAGCCGGTGGCGCGGGGGAACAACTGACTGGGCAACTGCTGCAAACTGGGACGGTGGCTTCCTTCCGGGAACGAGAAATATTATTATTCCTGCCGGAAAATCAAGCTATCCTGTAACTGCTCCGGGTCCGGCTTTCACACTGAATGCAGGACTGACAATGATCATGGAGCCGGGGAGCAACGCTACATTCTCGGCACTCACAAACAACGGCAATATTGAGATCCGTGCAGATGCAACAGGTATGGCCTCACTCCTTACCAACAGCTTCTCGGGAACAGGAGGATCTGTGAATGCGGACATTTATCTCAAGGGTTCTCCCCCGACTAGTTACCTGTGGCACTATATTGCACCACCCGCAACAGTTTCAAAGACAGTATTTACAGACATTGACCCCTATAACCTGATGCTTTACGATGAAACCAAAGTAACAGATGATGTGATACAGGGATGGCAGTGGCATGACGGATATGACGGGACTACCCCCTTTAATAACCTGGAAGCCAGGAAGGGATACCAGGTTCTGGTTGAGAGTGACACAACGCTTGTGTTCAGGAATCTTACCTCACTCACTACTTCAATGGGTCAGATCGACCTTCCCTTCAGCGGCTCGGGTGGTGATACATCTCTTTTTGGCTATTCCCTCGTAGGCAACTCGCTTACCTGCGGAATGAACTGGGATTCAGTGACAGTATCGGCCGGTGTAAGAGACGGTTATTATTTATATGTGGATGGTGTGGATATTTCATATGTGGGAGGAGTAGGTACCAATGGAGGAACAGCCCACATCCCGCCTTTGCATGGATTTTTTGTAAAATCAAGGGCTGTCGGGACCTCCCTCACAATACCGGACAAAGCCCGTGAACACAATGCAACCCCGAGATATAAATCAGCTCAGGTTATACCCCTGATCAGGCTGACCCTGGTCTCTCCGAATTCTGAAGATGAGACGGTGATAAGGCTTAAATCAATGGCCACCATTGATTTTGACGATGAGTTCGATGCCGGAAAGATGTTTGCAATTGCCAGCAAAAGAGCGCTGATATATTCTGTGATGAACGGGGAAAACTATTCAATCAACTCTGTCCCGTGGCCCGAAACGAAAACTGTAATTCCTCTTACTCTTAAGATCCCTGAAGCAGGGACGTATAAGATCAGGCGAAGCCAATTGCAGGGAACAGGCAATTCCAAAGTGACACTCAGTGACAAGGTAACAGGTGGAAGCATTGACCTCCTGGCATTTTCGGAATACTCTTTCTCCGCTCCGGAAGGGACACTTGCAGGCAGGTTTACTGTCACAGTCTCCTCAAATAAACCGGAAGTGTTTGTGAAAGAAGCTGTTGCCAGCTCGCTTAAAATCTATGCTTCATCAGGGAAAATTTGCATCCTGCCCCAGGGGAATGAATGGGAGAACCTTTCCGGCAATGTGAAAATCTATGATATCACCGGAAGGATGATTCTGAACGGAGGTCTCGAGTGGTTCAACTCCGGGGAAGTGAAAGAGTACTCTCCGTCAGGAGCACGCGGTATGCTGATCGTTGAACTGACGGCAGGGGGAAAAAGATATCTTGAAAAGATTGTGCTGACGGCAGAGTAAGTTAAATATTACCGGACTGTCCGGTTGTATTGGCACCGGCTGGCCCGGTTGAAAAATGTTTAATAGGGTATAAATCAAATATCTTATATTTGAGGCGCAATTACAGTCCATCAATGAAAGGGGAGAAAAGAAGATATGTCAGGCCGGCGGTTATCCGCATAGAGCTTGACTACTCCATTTCCCTTGTCATGATGACCTCCGCTCCGCCGCCGCCCCCTCCGCGAAGGGGTATTGGCGACAGCAAACCAAACGATCCGTTCGCATCTCCCTTCTCTGATAAACCCTTCAACTAAACCTGACAATACCTTCTGTTTCATTGCTTAACACCGTAATAAAAGCGTAAAGACAGGTCTGAGACCTGTCTTTACGCTTATGATCGTACGTTCGTGATCAATGTAGCAGCGTTATGTCACCGGCCTCCTTGAACGGCCTTCCGTTGGCGTACTTGCCTTCCACCAGCCAGACATAAACACCCTGGGCGCACAGCTCACCTTTATAATAGCCATTCCACGGTTTGTTGATGTCATAGGTCTCGAAGATAAGCGTACCCCACCTGTTGAAAATCTGCATGTGATAGTTAAGCACGGTCTCCCTGATGGGCGGGAAGAAGAACTGGTCCATGGCATCTCCGCTTGTAGGCAGTTCGTCTATTTCTATTGGCCCGTCCTGGTTTGGCTTGAACACAGTTGCGAATACAAGCTGACCGAAAGGTTCAACAGTCACTGCAGGTGACAGCACGTAGGTGTCGTAACACCCGTTCGATGAATAGGCATGAAGGGTGATGTCATAAATACCTTCTGTGGTGTACTTATGGTACGGGTCGCGCAGATGTGATGTATCACCGTCACCGAACTCCCACACAAAGCTGTCTCCGCCTTCAGAGAGGTTGAACAACCTCACCTCTTCGTCGTTCACATAAACCTTGGGTGGTGACACCTCGAAGTAAGCCTTGGGCGCCTGGTAAACATATACCATCTGCGTTTCAGTATCACTGCCACCGGGACCCTGAACAGTCAGGGTGACCTGATATGAGCCTGCCTGCAAATATGTATAGACAGGATTCTGGGCATTTGATGTGTAACCGTCGCCGAAGTCCCAGTAATAACTGGTGGCATACAGAGAGGTATTGTTGACCGTTATGTTCCACGGCATACAGCCGGACGGTATCGGGTCAAACGATGCTATCGGAGGCGTAGGAAGAATACTAATATTATGCGTCACCGATTCTGTACAGACACCATTGCTTACCGTGAGGCTGACAGCATATTCGCCGGGAGCCGCATAAGTGTGTACAGGCGACTCAGCCGCTGAACCGTTGCCGTCAGCAAAGTCCCATGTCCAGATCCACGTTCCCGGGTTGGTGGTGTTCGTGAAGGTGACAGTTGCATTCGGGATGACCTGAGAAACAGGAGCAGCGGTGAAACCCGGTACCGGTGTCGGATAGACGACCACCTGCATCGTATCAGCACTCTGGCAACCGAAGAATGATTCTGTTGTCAGTATCACATCATATGTTACCGGTATGGTGTCCGTATTCATGAAAACATGGTTTATGACATTGGAGCCGTTTTCGCTCTGTCCGTCGCCAAAATTCCAGTAATACCTGAATGCCCCCGGCAGCAATGAGAATGTCACACTCTCACCCGAGCAGATTGTGTCATCGCTCACGGTGAAGTCCGACAGTATCTCCGGATAAACCGTAATGCCGTTCGACATCGTCGAGACGCAGCCGTTTGCCGAAGTGACCTCCAGCTCTGCTGTGAAATATGCAAGTGCCGGTCCCGCATTGTAATAAATATGTTGCGGGTTTATGTCAGTCGAAAGGGCGGTCGTGTCCCCGAAATCCCACAGTACTGAGGTGTACCCTGTTGATCCGTTGGTGAAATTCACCGTCAGAGGCTGACACCCGGAAGGAGCATCAACCGTGAACATGGCAACCGGCTTCTCAACCTCTATGACCAGGGTATCCAGTCCGACGCAGTTCTTGCTGTCGGTCACCTGGTAGATCAGTCTGTAATAGCCTGGCATCGTGGTGTTGAATACAGGATTCTCGATATTGTATGCGCTGAGCGGCCCAATATCGCCAAACCACCTGTGTGCAGTATAAGTGAGTGATCCGCCTGCCGGGTTGCCGTGCAGCTGGGTGGGTATACCGCCGCAGACAAGCAACGTATCAACATTGGCTATATAAGCCCTTGGAGGTGCGTTGACCGTAAGCAGGGCATCCCGGGTGTAATACAGGCCGCAGGGACCTGTTATCTCAAGCCTGTAATGCCATCCGGTCATGAGCGTATCTGCACTCATGATCACCAGCTGAGGCGTCTGGGTACCCTGGTAAAGGGCGCCGTCGCTCAGGCTGCTCCATCCTGCACCCTGGTTGACCTGCCATACTGTGGTCTCACCTGCTCCGGTGTTGAACACCTGGGCATAATACGTGACTCCTGTCTGGTGACAGACCTCGGCATCAGCCGGCTCGGAAATTATTGAAGGTTCCATGTAAACCCTCAGGGGTGCAAACGATGATGTAACAGGAGGCAGACAAGTTCCTGAGACAACTGCCCTCACAAGGTAACCGTTCATCGTAAGATCAAGGTTATGGATTGTGAGATCAGGTGTACTGGTACCTGTGTAGGTTGCGTTATCGGTTACGTTATTAAATCCTGATCCGCTGTTGACCTGCCACTGGTAAACCAGGTTACTGCCTGCAGCCACGACGCTGAATGTAGCATTGCCTGCCGGGCAACCCCTGAACTCATCAGGATGATCGGAAAGCTCCGGAGCTGTGTAAACAGTAAGCACAGCCTCATTCGATACGAGATCAGCCGAACAGTCGCTGCCGATAACAACCCTGTAACGGGTGCCGTCCATTAAGCGGTCAGGACCAAAGACCATAAGTATCGGGGTCTGTACACCTATGTACAGGCCGGTGTTGGTAAGGTCTGTCCATGTACCGCTTATGAAAGCCTGCCACTGGTAAGTGAGGTTGGCGCCGTCAGCAAGGGCACTGAAGCTGGCTGTCATGAACTCGCAGATGGTTAAATCAGCCGGCTGTGTATTGATTATTGTTGCAATGGACACATCAAGCTGAACGGTTGCCGATCTTGCCAATGGCACACAGGTTCCTGACACCTCTACGCGGTAACGGTAGTTGTCATACGTCCTGGGCACATTGGTAAGTGTAAGCGTATTGGTTGTCGCTCCGCCATAAACACCACCGTTCGCGACAGGATTAAATCCTGTTCCGGTGTCGACAAACCACTGATATGTGATTGCCGTACCCTGTGCCGTAACGGAGAATGAAGTATTGGTGTTCTCGCATATCGATGATGAGACAGGCTGAGTAAGAATTTCCGGAGCGTAATTGACAGTCAGAAGAGCAGGGGCAGAGGTAACCGGCGGTGTGCATATTCCGCTGACAATGACCCTGAACTGGTCGCCGTTCATTATTCTTTGTGTACCGTTCACCTTCAGGTTCATGGTTGACACGCCGAAATAGGTTGCGCTCTCCGTCAGGTTATTCCATGTTCCTCCGGAATCATCGCTGCGCTGCCATCTGTAGGTTGCGCCGGTGGTCACACCTGCGTCCACCATGAAGTCAGCAATGGCATACTCGCATATTATCACATCATCAGGCTGGTCTGTAATCTCCGGCAGTTCGTTGACTGTCAGGAATGCCGGGAACGATGTGACGCTTGACCCGCAGGTGCTGCTCACAACAGCCCTGAAAGCATGGCCGTTGTCTGCAGAAGCAGCTGATGCTATAGTATAGGTGGCATTGGTTGCCCCAACTATTGGTCCCCATGTGAGTCCGCCGTCCGTGCTTATCTCCCACTGGTAAGAAGGAGTGGTTGTCAGGCCTGCATTGACAGTGAAGCTGACCGGGTCAGTCTCGCAAACAGTGGCACTGACCGGATGCTGTGTAATCTCAGCCTGGCGGGTCACTGTAAGAGTAACTGCATTTGATTCAACATATGGGATACATACACCTGAAACCCTGACAAGATACTGGTACCCTGACATGGCTTCCAGCACACTTACAACCGTAAGAGTACTCGTGGTTGCTCCCTGGTAACGTGCTCCCACTGCCGGGGTCCATCCGGTACCTGAATTAACGTACCACTGGTAGATCG
>CAWJQH010000004.1:0-818806 GCA_963844935.1 uncultured Bacteroidales bacterium
AGATAAACCTCCTTTTTAACCAGCTTCACGTCTCCTTCCATCATATCCGTTATCAGCGCCGCAAGGTCATACCTCGGCTCCCACCCAAGACGTGTGCGTGCTTTCGTGGCATCCCCTATCAGCAGGTCGACCTCCGTCGGACGGAAGTAGGCAGCATCCACGCCGACAATGTCAGCTCCGTCTTAATCTTTTTCTTTATTCCTTCAAGGTGTTCGTCACCGACATTTCCGTGAATCGTTTCTCATCGACTGAACAATATAGCCCTTCTCATTTATCCCTTCACCGCGGAATGCAACTTCAAGGCCTATCTCTGCAGCCGCCAGTTTGATGAAATCACGAATTGTTGTTGTCACTCCGGTAGCGATGACATAATCGGATCGGTTCATCCTGCTGAACTATCAGGTACATCGCCCTGATATAATCCTTCGCATGACCCCAGTCGCGCTTGCCCGAGAGGTTTCCCATGAACATCTTCTCCTGAACCCCCATGGCAATACGACTCAGTGCCCTGGTCACCTTCCTGGTCACAAATGTCTCTCCCCTGATAGGCGACTCATGGTTGAACAGAATGCCATTGCTGGCATGCATATTATATGCCTCGCGGTAATTGACCGTGATCCAGTAGGCGTACATCTTGGCCACACCGTAGGGTGAGCGCGGATAGAAAGGTGTTGTTTCCTTCTGCGGCACCTCCTGCACAAGCCCGTAGAGCTCTGAGGTTGATGCCTGGTATATCCTCGATTTCTTCACCAGTCCCAGCAGCCTCACTGCTTCCAGCAGCCTGAGCGTTCCAATGCCATCAGCATTGGCTGTATATTCGGGTGTGTCGAAGCTCACCTTTACATGGCTCATGGCTGCAAGGTTATATATTTCGTCCGGTTGCACCTCCTGCACAATGCGGGTGATATTCATCGAGTCGGTCATATCACCATAATGCAGTATGAAGTTGCGGTGCTCCAGGTGCGGATCCTGGTAGATGTGGTCTATCCTCTCGGTGTTGAACATCGAAGCGCGGCGCTTGATCCCATGCACGATATATCCTTTTTTCAGCAGATATTCGCTCAGGTAAGCTCCGTCCTGTCCGGTCACGCCGGTTATTAATGCAGTCTTAGACATTTTTGTATTTTAAGTAAAATTAGTAAATTCCTGTTAAAGCGTTGAACATGTAAGACAAAAGGCCAAAGGTATATCGCTAATAGTGTCATCCTTTTAAATGTTATATTATATCATGAAAATCAGGGAGTTACTCATGACATTTGTCTTCTGACTTTTATCCATTACCTTAACGCCTTATCCTGATCCTTATCGCATTTTCAATCGGGTCTCTCGGAGACCAGCACCAGATAACCGCCACCGCCTGCTCCTGCTAAGCTTCCACCCCAGTGCCTTATCTTTATAAAATCAATTGTTTCACTCACAATCTTGCTCTTCATCAGCGGGAACATCGCCACCTGTGCATCAAACGATGCCGGAATGCATGTCCGAATTTATGATGTCCTTTGCCCTGAATAGCTTCCCATACGTCATCGGCAGCCTTTGCCAGGGCCTTCGCTCCCAATGGTTAAATATTTGTTTTATCCAGAACATTGAAATTCCCCTCCCTCGGAGGAAGGGTGATGAACCAGAGATGCTGTTCAATCCAGTCAAGTATCTCCGGGTCATTTACCGTTGTGATCTTCTACGGCCAGTACTCGCCTCTGGCATAGTCAAGACGGTTCAGTCCGGGAAAGACAATGCCGATAGAATCCTGTGACCCGCTGACATAGCTTGTACCGGGAGGATTTTCAACGCAGAAGAGTGTATGTGCAAGGATGTGAGGATCGCCGTCAGGGATGTCAGTGTGCCATAACTGCACAGGCTTTTCTCCTTGTACTGCCCGACATGCCGCTGCGGTCGTTAAACTCGATGTCAGGTTCAATGGAGATCGTCAGAACGGCTCCCGGATAAAATTTTGACACGAACGGCTGGTCAAGCCATCCTCCGGCAAGGTCAAGCCGGTAGGGTATGCGGCACTCGCTGCGCAGCGCGGTGGTCGATCTTGGCGGCAGTCCCGGCTGCGGTATTCGCTTGCTGACAACAAGCTTCTATCCCCAGTTCATCACACAGTTTCTTCTTGTCAGGAGTATATCCGTCCTCATTGACAAAGAAGATATCAGGCTTCATCTCCCGCAATTCATGCTCGAAGTCGAGCAGTCCTGATCCTTTGTTTATCCATGCATCCGTTACATACTTCAGCGATTTGATCATGTACAGCCTCTCGCGTTCGCCGTTGACGGTTCGTCTGCCCTTAAGATCACTTATGGTGCGGTCCGATCCAATTCCCACATACAGGTCGCCGTGCGTTGCAGCCTCCTCAAAGAACGCCACATGACCCGAGTGCAGCATGTCAAAACAGCCGCTGACGAATACTTTTTTACTCATAATACGTCCTAATATAATTTCCCGGTTACTTAAAAGCATGGAGTATGGGGTCAGGCAGAAGGCTTAGGGAGTGGCAGTAGTATTTATCAATTCTTTTTTCGATTATTTGTCTGTTAAGATATTCGTCTTTCTAAAGCTTTATGACAGAATCAAACCACTTAAGCAAAGAGTCCCTGTGAGTGACGAAAACGATAGTAACCTTTTCCTTCAGCTTATCAAGCACCTCCATGATTGGGGTTTCATTATCCGCATCCAGCGACGATGTGGCCTCATCAAGCAGCAGCAGGGACGGCTTGCGCAACAGCACCCTTGCCAGAGCCAGACGCTGGCACTCGCCCCCTGAGAAAGTAAAAGGATAATTAACGATCAAGGCATCCAGCCCTTCCTGAACCGCTTCGCCAGGTGAACGGCATTCACCTGTTCAAGCACATCCATATCTCTTCATCAGTTATTCGCTGCCGCTGTCCCACACCAGGTTCTCCCGAGGGTGCCGTCAATAAAGAAAGAATCCTGCGGCAGATAGCCTAGCCCTGATTTCCACGCGTGAAGCAGATCATCATCAAGCTCTGCCGTCAATCAATATCCTTCCGGCATCAGGTTTCTGAAGTCCGGCAATAAGGTCGATAAGCGTGGTCTTGCCCCTGCCCGATTCGCCGATAATGCCGGTAATGGTATTTGCCTTGATTACTGCATGAAATCGTCAAAAGCTTTTCCCCGTCGGGATATGAAAATTTAATGTTCTCCAGCCTGATCTCCTCTCTTAAACTCACAGCTGAACATGTCGCCCTATCTCCTTGCATCTGCAGTGTCAGAAAGTTCCTCATCGAGCTGCATCACCAGCTTCACCGAAGCCACATTGGAAACGATCATGTTGATGTCAGTGTTCAGCGCAATGAACTGCGGGAAGATGCGGGAAAAGAGCAGGATAAGGATAACAAACGAAGCCATTGGTACTGTGCCCGATTTGTAACCCGCACAAACCACAAACACCAGCACAAGCAATCCTGCAATCCGCTGTATGAGCTGCGGCAACGACCAGTTTTTCTGCATCCTGAATTCAATGTCGAGAAGCGAGGTGCTTGCCTCATCGAACCTGTTGTAATAGAACTCCTCCGAGCTGTGAACCTTGGCAATCTTTACCGTCTGCCAGAAATCGTCAATATATTTAAGCAGCCTGTTATAGGAGTCGACATATCCCTCTCCCAGGTGAAAAGCCTTGAAGAGGAATTTCCTCAGGAAAATAAACAGACAATGCCGACGGCAATAATGATCAGTGTGAATTTTGCCGAAACCAGCATTGCATAGACGATATATGAAACAGTTATAATGAGGGTGGTCAGAAGCCTGAGATAGAAGTAATAGTAGTTTGCCAGGTTGGGCACCTCTTTGGTGAGCACCTGCAGGTGGTTGGTCTTGCTTTTGCTGTTCAGCAGCTGCCAGTCGGCCATGATGATCTTCCGGAAGAGGCGGCGGCGAAGCTGGTAGATGAATGTCTGCTGGTACCTGGCATCGAGTATTGATTTCCAGTACTGCAGCAGGGCACTGAGGGTCAGAATCACCATATAAATCAGCAGAACGGTCTCGATAGTGAGATTTATTCCCGCTTTATCCGCAAGGTTCTGAATAGACAGGGCGATGCCCTCGGGCTCCGCTCCGCTGCCAATGCTGAGCAGCTGCAGCAGAGGTATCAGCAGCACAATTGAAAACCCTGACATCACACCCATCAGCAGCGTCAGCATGAAGATCAGCACGAGCTTCCAGGGCTGATGCTCCCGAAGCAGTTTAAAGGTCTTTATTATAAACAGGTATGATTGCATGAATAATAGCTGAAGGAAATTGATTTATTCAACCCTGGATCTTGTCACTTCTAACCCGGAAGCTAATTCTGTCTCCGGTATCATCCGAAGGCAACATTAATCCAGTTAAGCCCATGACCTTGACCCCGTAGGATTCAGCTAAATCGATGCAAATGAAATTCCCTTAGGAACGAACTTAGATTCTGATTGATTTCTATTCCAATTTTAAATACCTTACAGGAATACTACTTTGCTTGTGACTACCTTCACTCCGTCAATAACCCTGACAAGATAAACTCCCTTGGCAACCGACTGCAGGTTAAAAGTATTGTACTCACTGTCTGTAAGGTGTATAGAAAATACGTTATGCCCAAAGGTGTCAAATACTTCACATATGGCTTTGTCGCTAACAGCTCCCTGAATATTCACCTTTCTGTTCGATGCCCATATCCTTATGTCAAGCAGATTGTCATTCTGACCTCGACCGAATAGACCTGCCTGCCGGTACATGAACAAAGAAACGTCCTGTACCATAAGTGTTTGCAGGTAGGGTGACTTTATATGTATCTGAGTCGAGATCAGTGAATATTTCAGTATCCGGTCCTCAAGCCAGAATTTGTAGTTCTCAAGGGCTCCACAGCAGCTGAGAATGTCACCTCCCCTCCTTTCCCGGCATCAATGCCCACCGGAATAATATTATTTACCGACCGTTAACCGGAAGAGCCTGACGGGCAAAGTTTATGCCGTTATCTGCTACCAGGGCGGTATATATCTCCACTGAGGGCCCGGTGCTTAACTGGCCTATATCATAGCCCGGGTCCAGACCGACAGTCATATCTTTGTCAAAGATAATATCGGTCATATTCTCTATATTCACCATATTTTACCTTTAGCTTTAATCCTGGCACAGGATTAGTTATTTGGGCCGATTTCAGAACGGGCTCAGTGGTATTGTGAAGCCGCATTCCAGGTGTAAATGAAAAAGGAACTCCATTCATCATAGCCAGAACATAAAATCCCTGGCCAGGCCTGGATGGTGGTATGGTTAATATGATATGTGCCAGTTTCGCCCGTGCTGCCATCATAGATGTAAACTGCCTGATAGTTTGGATCAAAGCTTAAAGCGTTTGTACTTATAAAGGTCGTTGCGTTCATGGCTGAAGTAAACGGATTACCCAGTAGGTTCCATCCGCCGCCGCCATATAATGAACGTGAAGGATTGTTAGCCCAGCGGGCGTCATATTCTGCTCTGGTACTTTCGATAGCAGGGGTTGTGTATGGGGAAGTGGCTGCAATTGAAAAACCTGAAGTCACCACAGTACCGGTAAATGATATTTTTCCGTCACTTGTACCTGTCTGGTCGAGATTATAGCCAATGCCACTTGCAAAATTACGGAAATTGACTGTGAGGTCATCCCATTCCCCTCCCGGCTCATCCCATGCCCACACTGAACTGATTTTACCACTGTTAGATGCAGTATTGGCTGCTACAGGCGAAGAAATATAATGATAATCTCCCCATTCCAACTCTGTATGCAACTGACGATTATAGGTCACAAAACCCGGAGCTTGTGCCGTTCACAATCAGGGAGCCGCTGCTGTTGAGCCCTGTGGATTTTATAGTGAAGGTTCCGTTATTGGATAAGGCTCCGTTGATTGTAAGTGACTGGCCGGCATTAATAACAAGACCAGTTGTGGGATCAATGGTCAAATTGTTGCATACCGCGTTGGAAATATTTACATGAGGTACAGGTGTTCCATCGGGAATTATCACATTTGTGGACGCATCGGGAGTTGAACCGCCAGTCCAGTTATCACCATCATTCCAGTCAGTATCCACACTCCCGATCCATGCTCTGAAATTACCGCTCTCTTCACTGATACCAACTGTTGTTTGCGGATCAAAACCCGCCCATTTTCTGACCCTGACATTATCGAAGTACTCTCTCGTTGCCAATCGGACACCAAGCAGTATCTGCCCTTTGTTATCCGGAGTTGCAGATACCTGATACGTCGTACCATCAAACACAACCTGGCTGTTTTCGTCATATCCGTCCCTTACAATTGTCACATTGTGCCAGGTGTCCCAGGTGCTTACCTCCTGTAAAGGTTCAGGCCACCAGGAAGCCCAACGAAGCTGATTAACACCGCCTGAAGCCTGAAAGATCAAGGCTCCATCCGATTCATAGTCACTAAGGTATATCAGGCCGTGTGGTCGCGGCTCCAACCCCGAGATCATCAGTGACATTCCACCGGAGATCGAGGGCATATACCGCACCGAATGCTTTATAACTCTGAGTATAAAGCATTTGCCAGTCATCAATGTCCCTCTGAACGACCAGCCCATAGTTTCCCTGGTAACTTGCTGCAGCATCGGTGATTACATTGCCCTGCAGATAAGTATGATTATTCCATAAATACTTGCCCGACGGTGTCCAGGTGTCGTAAAAAGGATCATATACTTCATTGTATAATAACCCGGCAGGCCCGGTGAAGTCAGCACGTCCGCCAACCACATATAATTTGTTGTCAATAACACCACAGGCCATTCCATCCCTGGGATGTCTTGAAGGTCCGTCCTGTTCCCAGGTATCAGTTGCCGGGTCGTACACCCAGTTCTGATTTGTAAATACCCTGTTTTCATTGTCTACTCCATGGGTAACATAGATTTTCCCGTTGATTACCGGATTTTCTCTTTGTCATTCCCCAAATCTTTCCCCCGGGATAAGGTGTTTTTGTTGTCCAGGTGTCGTTTAAAGGATCATATTCCTGAGTGTCATCCCATCCTGAAATTCCCACTTCACCACCGATTATATAAATTTTATCACTGACAACGGCACAGGTCCCCCACTTTCGCGGGAGAGGAACATCGTTTAATCGGGTATATGTATCATTCCCAGGATTATACTCATAGTGATATATATCGAAAAATAAATGAATTCGGTTTCCAAATCTCACCCCCATAATTCCGGTGCGCCCCAGGACTGACGGCATATCCTGCTTTGTCTGATCCCATGTGTCTGTTTCAGGATTATATACTTCGTTCTTCGTAACATTACCCTGATCTGCATAGGTGTCTGAACCTCCAAAAACATAAATCAATCCGTCGTATTCAACCGCCACCATCCCCCACCTGGCTGTCGGCATCGGAGTTTTTGTATCCCATGTATTATTGGCTGGATTATATTCAAAGTTTGTCTGCTGAGGTGTTGTCGGTCCTATTAAGTACCCGCCTATCACATACAACAGCCTGCCATCATAGACTGCCGATGTCTGGTCTGCGGTTGCAGCCGGTTGGTCTGCCATTTCTGTCCACCCGCTGTTAGTTGGATAAACATCCCACGTTTCGAAGTCATCAAATAATTCAAAGGTTGACAGGCCGTTGCTTACACTTGTGGCAGCGGTGTTCCCGTAATAAAGATATATTGTGGTTCCTGCTGATGGAATTGATGGGACTTTTACCCACAACGTTGCCTGCTCCGCGATGGCATCCCAGTTCTCAATCCAGAAAGGAATGAGCGTTGTTCCGTCACTGGAGGTAACTCGGATATCGCTCCCGTCACTGTTTGCATGATTAAAAACAAATAAGCTGTTGTTCAGTGTAATTTTTACCTGTATATCCGCAAGGTTTGTCCCTCCTTCGTTTCCAACTGTTACAGGCCTGCGATACAGCCAGTGTGCATTATACCACCCCTGGGCAGCTATTGACTGTGCTGTCAGCATTAAAGTCATAATTATTAAGACTTTTAAAGTCATCTTGGAGGATGTGTTTGTTGTTTTCATAGCAGATTTTTAAAAACTTACTACACCAATGCCTTCTGGCATCTGTCAAGGTTACTATTTAAATATATTCTCAAATCAATGGTCTAAATGTAAATTATTTTTAGCTGAGATACAACAGGATTATGATAAGTACATGTTTTTTATAGGTAAGTTATTAATTTCCATACCCAAATTCGAAAGAAGTATGCGTTTATTATCAACCCGTCGTATTCCATAGCTGATTGCCTAAAGATTAATCACAAGCCCCAATTTTACCATCTCAGTCAGAAGTTCCTCCACTTCATCTTTACATTTAGTAAAATCAACTTCATATTCTTCTATAAGGCGAATGCAAAGTTCATCTGTGGTCATTGGCTTTTCCAGCAAATCCCAGATGCGGGTAGCCACCGGATTGAGCGAATAATAGCTGCCTTTATCAATGTCCATCATTACCATTTCATCATGCAGGCGGCCGGAGATTGTTTGGCTGTTTCTTGTATACTTCTTCATTGAATGTTAATTTCTTTTCATTTAAGCACTTTAAGACAAAATTAGAAAGATATAGACCTATTGTATAATCACTTCTGTATTATGTCTTTCATTGTCACCCAACCTTCAGCAGAGGTTGATTTTCATTATCTTATTTCATCAAAATCATTTTTTCGAAATCCTCTGCTGACCTGAAATGTTTTATTAATAAAGCCTCAAAAATATTACACTTCGCCTGCAAAACCTCATATTCATTTTTTATGAGGTCTTCTTCAGAAGCTGATGCCCTGAGCTTGCCGATTTCCTGAAGAAATTCATGAAATTGATCTCTTGACTTTTACCTGAAATTCTTCTATACTGTCCCATTATTTTAATCCTCATATTCACTGCTTCCATTATTATTTGCCGGGCATCAAACATTTTTATTTTCCTGACGGCAAAATTTTTGAGCAGCTGACAGCGGTATGAAGCGCAGATATCTGCTCTCTTCCTGTCATAGATGGTGCACTTTTCAGAGAAATATTTACATGGAAGCCTGAAGTAATCTTTGCCATTCTCACTGTAGCTGCTTTCCTCTATCTTCTCCGGAAGCTGACCTCTTTCGCCCGGATTAAGATTAGCATGCAGGAACAGGGTACCGTCACAACAGAATCCACATATAATGCATAAAGATTGCTCCCCGGCAGGCGCCCTGTAAGGTACCAGTCAATTTCCTTTTCACCATCGAAGTGCCCCTGTTAGTCCTTTTAATTCGTCAAAAATCGCTATGATTCGCAATATCTTCTGGTAAATTCATGGATAGCCTTCAGATAAACAAGTGCTCTGAATAAAACCTTCACATCAATAGAATCTGGCTGTTCCATGTATTTAGCCATATCCTTGGTCAACAGGTCAAAATCAATGAAATACAGATAAGGATTCGATTCCCATACATCCACTTCCTCCATGTATGACCCGGCCGCTTCCCTGAATAGTTCATCCATATAGTTCCAATATACCGGATCATTCTTATGCCAGTGCAGACGAACCTCCTCCGGCAGTATACCTTCGCTGATCACCCTGAGCAAAGGTCTGAAAAATCAGTTTTGCACAGCAGTTCTGAAGGCACTTTTAACATATATTCTATTATACGTTTATCAAGCAGGGGATAGCGGTACTCCACACCTTTACGGAAGCCATTCATGGCCCAGCTTTCACATCTCTCCTGAATGTGGTAAAAATTAAGTAAGTGCAGATGAAGCTGATGCCTTGATGTATGGAAATAAAAATTCCTGAGCGCCTTTTTGTCATTCCCCTTAAAAGGACTTCTTTAAGTATCGGGCATCATCACTGAATGACGTTGCGGTCTGTTGATCAAGTATACCTAACGCAGGATAAATTACATAATTAAGCATGGATCCAACAAACTGTCTCGGTTTACCGATAGGGTTTCTTCGAAAAAAGCTTTTCCGCCTGAACCCGAGCAAGAGATCAGTTTCAATCCCCCTGTCACCGGTACTGATAAATTCATCTCCTCCCCATCCGCTGAATATAAGATTGGTATCAACAGCTGTTGCCTGTTCAGCTGCCTTAGCCTCAGAGAAGTACCCCTGATTATCGTAGAAGTCTGAAACAATCCGGCGAAAATCACTCAGGTTCATGTATGAGAAAACAGGGCAGATATCTGATTTCGCACACACTTTATTTGACAAGTTCCCTTTCGTCAAACTTTGCATCTTTAGCTGAATAATCAGCGGGAGACCAGGAGAATCCGTAAAAACGATCCTGCTGATGATACACTTTTCTTGCCATTGCAGATACAATCCCTGAATCTATTCCGCTGCTGACATGCGCACCTGCCTTAAAACGGGGATCACATCTTATCAATACAGAATCATTAAGGATGGATGTGAGATCAGAAAGCATCCGGTTATATGACAGCCTTTTGTCAGTCTTGATTTTTTCGGGTTTCCAGTACCTGATTAGTTCGTATGCCGGCATCAGAATAATGAAGGTAACTATCCCGGTGGCAGTTTCTTAATTTTATCATCGGGCGTTTTCCTGTAATCAATGAACTTGAAATATCTCATAAGATATTCACTTCCAATTGACTGCCTTCCCGAGAAAGCCCGGCAGAGCCCTATTATATCAGAGCAAAAGAAGAGGGTTTGAGAATCACATGTATAAGCAATCGGGCGGATGCCTACATGATCACGGAACAGATAAGCCTTTTTTTTCCCGGCTGGCTTATAAAAATTGCAAAATCTCCATTGAGCTTTTCAATAAAATCCGGACCTTCACACCTGAACAGTTCAGCAACCAGTGCTGGTGAAGGTAAATTTGATAAAGTGTCTCTGATATTTAATAATTCGGACTTATTATAAATATATCCGGACATCAGTACTATGATGTCATTGAATTTGTCACAGAAATAAAAATCTGCCGGTTCAGAATTAAGTTTAGGGTGGAGTAAGTATCCGCCATTAAAACCCTCATAGCCCTCCTGGTGGAAATATGCTTCGGAAGCAATCAATTCCAGCATGGTAGTTAAAACATTTGGAGTTTTAGCCTGAGGACAAAATGAAAATGAACCAAGTATCATGATACCTGATATTTTTAAAAATGTAAATGAAATAATCCCTCTTAAGCCGTTATTGGGAGTCGTAAAAAGAGAACAAATGGCAGGATTATCAGCCAGAAATAATTATGAAGTCAAGACTTTTTACTAGGCGTATTTTTCCCCGCTCCCTCAGGCCCAAACTCAGTACCGCTGAAAGTATCCTTCTTGATACTCAGAGCATGAACGAGCGGTTTTGTCCAGATTTTCTTTTTATATTCCTGCTTCTTCATATCCGCAATTATAGGATAAAAATACAGCAATTTAAATTATGCTGAATAAATTTCTTTACAAATGTAATATTTTTAAATACAAAAACGCATTTGAATTAGAAAATATTTAAAAAACCGACAGTTCAAGATAATCACTGCCTTTCTCAACCACCTCGAAACCATCCTGCAGTCAGCCAGGCGTGGGCAAATCTTTTTATTATCATCCAGCTTCACCCCAAAGGACATCAGGCTGAGGTAATTCCCCGCCGTTGAAGCATCCACCTTCCGGCAATGCTCTTTACCAGGCACCTGTTCTTCCAGAACGAGAGCCGGTCTGCATGATTGATCGCATTTTATTATGTCAGTCAAAACATGTTGACCCACATTCAGTGGCAACTTTTTCCCTATGCAACGAAATCCGTATAACAGATTTTAACAGGAATAACCTTAAGCAGGAGTTTTGCGCAAACAAAACAGACAGTTACTAGCCTCTGCCCAAGAAGAATTTTGCGCCTTAAGGGCAGTTCCATAAACCTCCCGCGGTAATTTAATCATGGCGGCCTTTATATATGCTTCTGGAACTTACCGCGTTATATCTCGCTAATGCTTATCTCCCGGGCCTTCTGACCCTGGAAAACCGTAACACTGTTAGCAAAGCTCAATAAGGTCTTTAAAATACACCGGCTCATTCCCAGGCATACCGGTAAGATATTCGTGACGGTAAATTTCACCTCTCAGCGAATGAATCTGGCAGGTCCTGAAAGTGCCTCAAATGTAACGCCACGTTTTCTGCTATTTCAAGAATGAAAACATGTTCCAATCTCACCATTATCCCCCCGGCCTCAACCATGGGATAATAATATTTCTCCCACTCAGGGTCTACCTTGTGAAGCCCTGCCTCTTCCTGTTCCAGCTGTTTCAGCGTGTCACTCCACAGTTTTATTCTGTCCGATAATGCCCAGATAAAAGGTTTTCCCTCTTTAAAAAGCAGAGGTGTGACATCATCAGTAAGAAACTCCGCCCCATTAAGACAAAAAGAAGCAGTCAGTGACGACTTCCCCGCGCCCGTGTCACCACAGATCATCACTCCTGACCCGTTATACCTGAAACAGCTGCCATGTAACGGTAATGTCTTTCTTTGGTGCAAAATAGCACCATATACCGATCCGTTCAGATAGAGTTCAATCGATGTTTTACCGGCACCTTGATATGGCATAATCGATATAAAATTACCTCCCGAAGCATAGAACCAGGCCACATCCTTAACATCCATTGAGAATTCACTCTGGTTCAGCCAGTAAAAACCATCTTCGAATAAAGGCGATCTACTCCTCTTTTTCAGAGTGGTAATCTCAATCTTTACATCTTTCAGAGGAAAGTTAAATCTCATCTCGCGCAAAGTTTCAACGGCCAGCCTGATGGTCCGTATATGTAAAACAATGGTAATAAATCAAGTACCTTGTTGCTGCCGTAAAACTCCGTCACAAACAAATAATTCCTTATCACCTTGATTTTATACCTTATACCCGGGAAAGGAGATAAGCGCTAAAGTAAACACTACGGACTATCCCGGAATAAAAATCTGCATTAATCTCTTTTTGCGAACGGATCATTTTATGCGAGAACTTTACCATGAATGGGCTTGTCCGTTTCGCATCAGGAATAAACGATGCTTCAGAAATGTATTCTTATAGTATTTTGTTGCAGAGCGCCACCATCCGGCTCGCTTTTAATTCCCGGGCTAGCTCAGCTTTCAGAGCATCCGTTACCCTGATGAATTCAGCCACTCTCTCAAGAGCAGCCTCCTTCATCTCCGGGCTTTCCTTTATCACCTCACGCCCAAAGGTAGAACTGATCTGCTGAGATGAAAGACGATGACGGTCTCTCAGTATCTCAGGAGGTATGTCTTTGATCCCTGAATTAGCAATTATTCAGAGTTCAGGCTTTCTCAACTCAGGCACTGCCACTTCCCTCTTCCTGACAGCCATCATCAGCACCCACGCAGCCAGGAGACATATGGCCAACAGAACAAGAGCAACCAGGAGTATACCCATGTCATCAAGAAGCAGGGCCATGCCGATCATGAAAATATTGAAGAGCGAGATGTAAAATGTTGCCTCCCGGTGACTGAACCCTGCACGAAGCATCATGTGATGAATGTGCCTGTGATCGGCAATAAAAGGACTTTTGCGGTCATGAAGCCGCAGTACAATAACCCTTAACGTGTCGAAAAGAGGCACAATAAGAATGGCAATGGAAACCGAAGGGGCAGAGTTCAGATTGATGAATGACTATACCTCTCGCATCCAGCTCATTGAACCGTATGGCAAAGACAGCCAGGGTAAACCCAATCACAAGCGAGCCTGTATCACCCATGAAGATCTTTTTCGGCCCGTCGGAAAGATTGTATCTCATGAATGCCAGCAGGGCGCCCAGCAGCGCTGCAGCCATGACAGTATAGCCATAATCGCCCGACAGGTAGAAAAAGAGTCCGAAAGCAACAGATGCAATTATACCTACTGCAGCTGCAAGCCCGTCAATGCCATCAATAAGGTTGACTGCATTGATGATAAGTATCATCAGGATTATGGTAACTGTATAAGATACCATTGGTGAAATATCCGTAATGCCTAAAAATCCGTGGAAATTGGTAATATGCATATCGGTGAAGACAGCAATAATAACAGCTGACCCCAGCTCTCCCCAGAGCTTCTTAGTAGGATTAAGATATACAAGGTCATCCTTGATGCCGACAAAAAAGAGCAACACTGCGGCTGCGGCGAAGTATGACAACCCGGCATATACCCGTCTATACCCGATAAGAAAACCCGACAAGAAAACCCGCAAAGATGCCTATCCCGCCCAGGGTGGGTACTTCATCCTTATGTATCTTATGATTGCCGGGCTTGTCCTCCAGGTGGCGCTGCTTTGACAACTGGATCACCTTCGGGATATAATACCACGTAATGAACAGGGCACTTGCAAAAGCAAGTAAAATAGCCGGCCAACCTGTAATAACAATTTCTGGCATAATGCCGCGAAAGTTAGAAAATTTAGGAATGATGTGAAAATTTAGTTATAAACAGCAGCTTCCATTCAAGATTACAAGACATTTGTCTTTTATCTTAAATATTCCGGTTTCTCAGGAAATCCTTAAAAATTCTGTAAACAAGCTCCGATTTCGGAAAAAATATAACCCATGCCGTCAGGAAGACCAGCATGAAATCAGTATAAAACGACAAATGCTCCTGGTACCACAGCTCCAGCTCTCCCTTATAGGGTGCAATATTATGCTCGCATAAAACTCATGTTTGTCAGCCTTGATAATCTGACATCCACTTTTCTTCATCCCGGAAGACAATGGACCCAATACCTGTCATTCCCGGGTTTGACATTATAGATGACTTGCCTTAACATGATCCGGATAATTTTCAAAAGTCTACTGTCCATCTGCGGCCGCGGACCAACAATTCTCATATCACCCAGCAGAATATTAACCAGCTGAGGAAACTCGTTGATCTTGGTCTTTCTCAGGAAACCTCCGAAAGGCAACACCCTTGGGATCATTTCTTGTAGTGTGCAAACCTCCGGGCAAGTTAGGACTGGCTTTCAGCATCGTGGCAAACTTCCAGATATCTGAAAGGTTTGTTCTTATAACCAATCCTTTTCTGAAAATAAAAAATATAATGCTCTCCGGTAAGCAGCAACCCGATAATTACCGGTACAAGCACCGGCGACAGTACCACTAATCGCCATGAATGACAATATAATATCAAAAAATCGCTTGAAAAATTTCCTGTACATGTTCATATAATCTCATTTTAGTTTCCCTTCCTAAGCTTAGGAGGGGTCTCCGTCCGCCACTGGCGGAACGGAGGGGTGTATGTGATCTGTCAATTACATCTTCGAATCCAGCCCTTTCCCTTTCTCAATATGCTCAAAGTTCGGAAGCCATGTCTTTCAGGATCTCAACTATCTCTGCCTTGGTCACATTGATCAGAGGCGAACAGCTGTCGCAGCCTTTCAAAAATCTCATCTATCTCACCGAATATCTCTCTTAACAGAATTCTTTATCACCCCAAGATTAATGAACTTGTCATTGTCAATGATTTCTTTTTCTGTAAAGAACTCCTCATACGGTTTTTCACCCGAGGTATCTGTCTCAAAGAAATAAACAGGATATGATGGTTGACTTCTCATTCAGCAGCAACGCCTTTCCGCCTTGCCTCTTCTTCAGTTTTGCATACATCTGCCTCCATCCCAAGGTATTTCAGAAGATCGATGGCGATAGCATCAAAGGAGATCATATCACGCTCTTCATCCAGCTTCGGGAAGATGATATCTCCCGACTCTCCCAGAACTGATGCAATCATGCACAGCTCGCCCGACTCCTGCGGCGAAACGAAGAAACGACGGATACCCATCGGGCACGACCATGGCTGTTTTTTCTGCATTCTTTCGATAAACCCAAGCGGCAGGCTGCCGTTTGAGAAGGCCACATTGGCAAACCGGGCGGTGGTGATGGGCAGCCGGCCGGAATAAGCCATGATCAGCTCCTCCATCAGCTTCTTGCTGGCACCCATGATATTGACAGGATTGGCCGCCTTATCCGTTGAGACGCAGAAGAAATGTTCCGGCGGAAATTCAAGCAGCAGGTCAAGGAGCTTGCGGGCGCGAAGCACATTGTTCTCTATCATGGCCTCGATGGAGAAGATATCCTTCTCGCTGCGTACATGCTTATGGGCTGCGAAGTTGGCCACAATATCAAACGGAGCCAGTGAGCGGAACATCTTCTCAAACACCCTGTCGCCGAAGTTCATCGGGTAGGTGATGAAGTCAGCAGGAATATTATATCCTGATGAGCTTCTCAGATCGCGCACCAGCTCTGTCAGTCCGTTCTCATTGATATCAACCACCACCAGCCGGCTGACCTTGAACTTCAGAATGGCTTTTATATATGATGATCCAATCGTTCCTGCCCCGCCGATCACCAGCACCTTTTTCCGCTGATGCGCTTTTCAAGCTCACGCATGATACTTTTCCAGATCGGGCGTCAATAAACTCTCCTCACGTCTGGTGACGAAAGATTTGATGAATGTGTCTATATTCAGGTTGGTTCGCATATATTTAGAATTCAGAATTTAACAGTATGTCAACATAGAATATTTGGCGTTCATTCACTCCGGCTTTGCGGAGGTTTTCATTTGCAAAGTGCGAGGTGGTAAAAAACAGGTCAGTGATGCAGTCTGCTCTGCCTGCGTCCCGCTGCCCACCTCCAGATTACTGTCAGTAGCAGGTACACCGAGCTCCTCAAAGAAGTTCTCACTCAACTTCGGATCATAATGCGGCCCCGTATGTACCAACCTGTACTTTAACCTTTATCCTTCACTCTCCTTATATCTTAAATTCTCTCATCAACACCTCCGCTATCCTCTCTTTCTCAATATCCGTAAGATTAGAACCGGACGGTAAACATAACCCATTATTGAAGATCGCCTCTGAGGTGCCATTAACATAAGCTGGACAGTGAGCAAACACCGGCTGCAGGTGCATTGGCTTCCATATCGGACGGACTTCAATATTTTCGGTCTGAAACGCCAGACGCAATTTCTCTTTATCAGTGCCGGCCTTCTCCGGATCAATAACAATACATGTCAGCCAGTAGTTGGAGAAGAAGTCTTTGGATGGCTCGGTCTGGAACGTCACACCGGGCGCATTCTTCAGCAATTCGCGGTACCAGCAGTTATTTTCCCGGCGTTGTTTAACACGCTCATCAAGCACCTCAAGCTGCCCGCGTCCAATGCCGGCCGAAATGTTGCTCATACGGTAATTGTATCCTATTGCGCTATGCTGGTAATGCGGCGCCGGATCACGTGCCTGGGTTGACAGGAACCGTGCACGCTTTATTAAAGCCTCATCGTCAGATATCAGCGCCCCACCTCCACTGGTGGTAATGATCTTGTTACCGTTGAATGAAAGAATACCAAATTTCCCCAGATTGCCTGTCGGCTTACCGCAGTATTTTGATCCCAGCGATTCGGCGGCATCCTCTATCACCGGTATTTCATACTTATTGGCAACAGCCATTATCTCATTCATCTTCGCCGGCATCCCGTATAAATGCGCCACTATAATCGCCTTAATACTTTTACCTTTTCCCTTTTGCCTTTCTCCTTTATTGCTCGTTCAAGCAATTCGGGATCCATATTCCATGTATCAAACTCACTATCTGCCAAAACCGGTGTGGCGCACTGGTATGCAATAGGATTGACAGTAGCGGAAAAAGTAAAGGAAGAGCCTATAACAAATCTCCTTGTTTAACATCAAGCAGGATCAGTGCCAGGTGTATTGCTGAAGTGCCCGATGCCAGGGCTGCAACATGTTGTCTGCCGACAGCTTCTCCCAGTTCGCGTTCAAAAGCATCTACATTAGGCCCCAGAGGAACTATCCAGTTCTGGTCAAAGGCCTCGTGAACATATTTAAGTTCTGTCCCGCCCATGTGAGGACTTGAGAGAAGTATTTTTGGTTTCATAAAAGTCGCTCAGCTCTTTATTTTGTATCTTTTCTTTATGTAATATTCTATTAACCTTGCAGGTATTATTGCTCTGACGGCAGACAACCGGCAGTATTCCCATACCATCCCTAACTTTAATCCGAAACCGGTTCGGGTGCGCAGATGGAACATGAGGTTGTCAAACCCGTACCTCTTCCATACCACCATTCGGGTTCTTTCGCCATAGCCCTCATTCTGCCTTCTGCGAGCATTGCCACACTTTTACGTTTCCACCTGATCCCTGATGGTTTCCGGCACCGGCACACCTGTCAGAACTGATGCCAGTTTTATTGATACATAAACCGTCTTCTCAATATTAAACCGCTTTGCCTCCTTTATGATCCATCGCCAGTCAAGATCGTTGTATCGTTTCATTACGTGTCCGAAATCTGCAGCATATTTCAATTTGATCAACTGATCTTTTCCGCCGTGATGCATTATGGCAAGTAACAGGTTGGCAGAAGGGGTAAATACCTTGAAGCTGTGATCATCCATTGTGCCAGATACTACCTGTGAACTGAGATCATCAAGGCTGATACCAAGACAGTCGGATAATGAGCCCATCTTCCAATGAAACTCCACATGAAATTTTCTTTCCGGCCCTGCAAATTTGTCGAAATTGAGTTCGGAAGAGACCTTTTTCATTTTCTCGGTGTAACCGGGAAATCTGACGTCTCTTGCCCGTAACCTCTTTCTGTCATTAGTGGCATTACCTTGTCAAGATCTCTGAAATGGATAAACAGGTCAATATCTACACTCTCCCTGTCCGCCATGTTTCCGTACATCTCATGTGCCAGCCAGAAACCTTTATAGGGAACTGCCTGTATGCCAGCCTTATCAAGTATTTTTTTTATCTCAAGAAATTCGCCGGCATAACTGAGCTGGTCATAAAGATTGGCGCTGTATGCATTACTGATCCTCTCCCTGATCCTCTCCGGGATCAGCTCTGATAAGATCCCTCCGGTCAGCCTGGCAAGCTGGGGCCTGACGGAATGATAGTCTGCCCTCGCATACAGATCATCCCAGTCGATATTGTGGTTCTGAATGATCTCCTCAGCCTCCTTTGCGGCATCGTCCGTATTATCAATCCTAACACAAAGCTTCACTATTTCAAACTCAGGAGACGTCACTTTCCTCTCTGTATTTACCTTTTCAGTTTGTCTTTTATAATTTTCCTCTCAAAAACCAGGAAGTTCCCGATCTTCACTGACTCACTTATCACTGTCTGTATCCCTTCCTTATCCTTAAACCATTGCCCTGCACTGAAGTATGTGTAAATGCTTGGACTGCACAACAGGACGACACGTCTGTTCCGTATCCTTCAGGGCTGCCCTGAAGATCATTGAGGCGCGTCGGGAATGCGGGGCGGAGGTGACAAGCAGAAGGGTGTCAATAGAAAAATCCATAGCAAGATAGTCTCTGATAATCATAGCCTCCGTGAGAGTGCTGCGCGCATCGCCGGGGAGCAGGGTAATTCTGTCTGCAGGGATGCCGAGTGCCACGGCAGCATTCCTTGTCTGGTCGGTATTGCTTACGAGTGTGGCTCCTCTCTGAAGCAGGATCTTGTGCGGCCCCCGGCTCTCTTCGACTATTATAAGCTTATCTGCCAATCCTGCATTATATACATCTGCTGCCTGCAGCACCCTGTCCGTTATGCTGCCCATCAGCAACACCATGGCATCAGCATGCAGATTGGCGTCGTCTTTTACCAGCCAGGTCCCAATTCTGCGGCATCCTCCGACGTATATGATCGTCAGGCCTATGAGAAACACAATGAATATGATCCTCGACTTAACTAACTTCACCGATTTTCGTCTTATCGCTCTGAATAAATTCCACAAGCATATACCCGTCATTCAGCTCTTTCAGGATCCTCATTGACCTGTTGCCTGAATGTGCCCTCATCACAGCAGCATTATTGCGTGAGATGGTGGACAGACATCTGAACCCCATCCGCCAGGCTGTCTCATACATGATGAAATTCATTGCCGAGCCGATACCTTTACCCCTGTATTCTTTGTCAATCAGACCGACCGACAAAGCACTTTTTGTTGATGAAAAACCGCAGGAAAAAATACCCAATTAATTTGTCTCCGGCAAAGGCACCCATCATAAGAAAGGCCGGCTTTCTGCCCTGAGCCACCAGGGAGTGAAGGTCAAACCGGTGGGGATTAAAATATTTCAGATCTTCGGGATGCTGTGATGCGAGCAATCTGTGAAGCTGCGGAATATCCTCCGGTGAAAGTCTTCTGTAGTTAAACACTCCTTCGGCAGTCTCTGCAAAAACTCCGGGCAGAACTCTGTCAAGCCTGCGTTTGAAAAACCATGAAAAGAGCATTCCGTTGCCCCATTCAATGATTCTCCAGATAAAGCCCAGGTGATGCTTGATGAAAATAAGAACCTTTTCCAGGAGATGTCTAGGATTTTATGTAGTTATTTACAATTTTCTTCCTCTTGCCGGAAGAAAGCAGGGGAATTTCAGAAACATACTCAATACTGAAATCTGCATCCTGCCCCAGGTAGGTTTTAAACTCCTTCACAAGCTGTTCTTGCCTGGTGAAGGTGTCCCGGCAATTGATCTTGAAAGTATACTCTTTTTCACCCTCCTGTATGAGCTGATACTGGTCTATCTCAGTATACTGCCACATGTTTTTATAGACTATATACGATGAGACGAGGTTTCCTCCGGTATCATATAACAGGTCAAGTTTCCGCCCCTCCACAGTGGCAAGGTATTTCTTGCCGGGACTAGAAGCATCCGTAATCATTGACCCTATGTCACCCGTATCATACCTGATCATCGGCATGGCATAGTTGAACAGGTCTGTAACTACTATCCGTCCCGGTTCGCCATCCTCTGCCTGTTCATCCGAATCCATTTTCAATATCTCCACATGATAGCTTGCTGTGTTCACAAGGAATCTTCCGGAACTGTCCGGCGTCTGCTGTGCTATGATGCCGTTTTCCAGGTTTGAATAGCGTGACACGGCCGGTACGCCAAAATATTTCTTCAAAGCTTTGGCGTGTATAATCATTAAGGGCTTCCGACATGGCAATCACAGACCTTACGTCAGCATTCACAGGTCCATGTCCTGTGCGGTCCAGGTACCTGCATATAAGTTCCAGTGCAGAAGCATAACCCAGGATGCTGAAGGTGGACCGGTCACACTCCATTTTACTGATAAGTTCTTCAATTTCCCCGTCATTAAAATGGATAACATCTATCGGAACAATATTTTGGGACAGATAAACAACGGGGTTCTTCATTTTTTTCTTTGCCCATATCTTAAGGTAAATCAGCCGTTGTCCCGGTCTGTAGCCAGCAAGACCTGCAAAATAAAGGGTATCGGAGTAATTTCTCAGTTTTTTCCCCTTGTCATGATAAAACTTTAAACGGGGTGCCGGTTGAACCACTTGTAACTGCAGTAAACAGATCTGCTTCCTTAAATGATGAAGAGCAAAATGAACTGAAGATTCTCTGATTATTTGCTTGTTAACAATCGGGAAATCCATCAATAGTGGAGGAGTGATTTAATCCGGAATAATATGGTACTGTTCGCTGCCGAATGTGACAACATCTTATCAAGGTATCTTGAGTATTGATCCAGGTTTCGGTAAGAGTCATTTTCGCCAAGGATGGTTGAAATGTCATCAAGATGATTGGCAATTCTGTTGCCTGTCAGTTTCTGTTTAAGCCAAAAGAAATTATAACGTAGCTCTTCAAGGGTTTTAACCATCATGGTACAGAAGCAATATGTCTGAGTAAGTGTAAAATTATTTCTGCCAGCTAATGATTTTAAGGGAGGCCATTTTTCTGGCAAATCCGGCCCTGAGTTTCAACCATGCAGTGTAAAATCCATTAAGTCTTCTTTCCCTGTAATCTTTATAGACGGGGATCAAGAATTTCTTCCTTCTGTGCTTGAGGAAATAATCATAATACTCATTGTCACTCATTATGGTATAAGGTGAATACTTCTTCAGCATTGATAGATTCCTCAAACTTTTCACTCAGAATGTGAATAAGTTTGTGTGACATTGCCATCATTCTTGTATTCAAACCAGTGACAGGTAGCCAGATTATGTGGTGACATCCCATTCAAGAGCCAACTCTGTCCTTGCAAAATCAGGAAACGTCAGATAGCTGCCGGCAAAAGTATTGTATGGAAGAAAAAAATTCCCCAAGCCATAAACAATGTATCCATCTTTATATTTTTCACCTCCCTGAACACAGTGGGAGTGAGTGCCAACAACAAGGTTTGCTCCTGAGTCAATAAGCGCCCTGGAAAACTGCCTGTACATTGGAAATGGCAGCGTTTCAAGGTCAAAGCTCCAGTGAAGAAAAATAACAATCTTTGATTTAGGTTGAGATTTCCTATGAATTAGTATCTCTTTAAATAACCGTTGCTCATTTAATACGGATACATAAACTCCTGAGCTGGGGTTCTTGTGATTATATAAAAGAAAATCCCAGCAAAAATTAAAAAAATAAATAGGTTTCCCGCCTTTATAAAAAACCGCGGGCATTTCCGCATCTTTTAAAGTCGTAGCAGCACCAGTATAAGAGATATTGGCTTCTGACAGTTTTTGCAATGTGCCAGAAAAACAGTGAGGTAAATCAAGGACATGATTATTGGCAAGGCCAACAGCCTTTATGTTGCCGATTTTCAAAGCCTCCAGAACAGAAGGATGATTGAATAATAATGGCACATTCCCATTTAATACTGATCTCATCATCTATTAAACCTTCAAAATTGCATATAAGTTCATGATCCCGGAAAATACTCTGATGATCAATAAATATTTTGCTAAGTTGGGCGCTCAGGGAAGAAGTGGGAGATGCAATATCACCTACAATGATCATATCGTACCCCCTTCCTGCAGGTTAATTAGATCTCTGGTACTCATAAAAATGATATCCGGCCATCTCTTTAGAGCTGCATTTAACAATGCTTTTAGTTCTTTTAATCCATGGACCCGGTTCTCGGGATTGATACCTCCAACAAAATTGACGCGATGACTGCTTATTATTGCCGGCTTTTTCCAGCGGAACGCTGCCTCTATTTGTTTTAAAGTTAATTCTATCCCTTGATAATCACACCTGATGGTTCGAATGCACAATTCCTTAAATAAAATGTAAGTCCGTTTTTATTCTTAGTAGGTATAATAAAAATATTTCATCTTCACACCTCCTTTACCGTCAGGGATTGGCACAAGATGATTAACATTTAAAAACTTAATGCCAGATGAAATAACTTCTGGCTCAAAATCAGGATGAAAAACGCCATTGCTGGGGACAAGTATATTAGGATAATATCCGAAAATCTCTTGGAATATTGTAACACCGTCTTTAATAGAGGATGACAGAAGCAGTTTTTGATTCTCATCATCAAAGAAAAATTGAGGCCTGAATCCATTTACTACCGGATGGAGATCATTAACAAGAACATGTGGTATAACCAACTTGAAAAGCCTCAAGTACATTTTTATTCTCCCGCTTAAGTTCATTGAGCCATAATGGAACGCACAAATGTTCTCTGCCGTGATATTCCGGAACAAAAATATTCAGATCAATTCCCTTTTTCCAAAAAGACATTAGATCCTGATTGCCGTAATATCTCATCACGGTTTGAGGATAAGGCTCAATAAAGTACTCTTTAAATCCCGATTCTTGAATTTTAAAAAAATCCGGGTTGGCAACATTCGACGACAGGTGTCATTACTGCATACCTGCCCATGCAATCCTTAAATTCCATCAGCAGACTAAACAACGCCTCAAGATCCGTATTTATTCTCGAGAGTATCCAGCTTATCAAAGTGGCCATCCGGAAAGGGAATCTTTTTTGATATCAATAAATTATAAACTTCACTCGAGGGCATCCTAATTCCTCCCCAGTCATCGCATTCAAATAATAAGATATTTGTGCCTTAGACTGTTTGCCTGGAATGTTTTTAAGATTAAATAACTTGCCTCGTTTTAAGTGAATTGAAGAACATAATTTATTCGAATTGTACTTTGAAACTGCATAATATCTGCAATTTTCTTATAGGCAATTTGTGGAGTATATTTATTTAGAAGTGAGTTATAGCCATTTTCTCCCATTTGAATCCTTAGTTTGCTGTCATAATAGAGTTGATTGAATTTTTCGTAATAACTATTGAAATCACCATGAACACAACAGAATCCGGATGCGTCTTCTTCTATCATTTTCACAAGATCAGTATTAGGATCAACGATTGCAAATACGGGTATTTTAAAATTGTAATATGATAAAATTCTAGATGGAATATTAGGAATGGTAAAATTCTCATTTAAGGAAATAAATCCTATTTGCGACTTAGAAACCAAAAAGTCGAATTCAGAGCGTTTAAGAAAATCAATTACGTGAATATTGTTAATCTTCTCTTTTCGAATTAGTTTCTCGAGGTGTTTTTTATGAGTGCCTTTTCCAACTACAAGGAAAATCAAATCCTTTTTATCCGAGTGTAATTTTGATAATTCCAGAATATTCTCAACTTTTTGAGCAATACCAAGATTTCCCACCAAAAATGACAATGAATTTGTCACTTAATCCAATATTGTTAAATATATGACCATTCCCTTGGGGTGAACCTTCTGATGGTAGGGTCCAATTAGCCAACAAATGCAATTTACAAATATCAATTTCAGGATTATTCTTAATTAAGTAATCGATATTACCCTGAGTCATGCAGCCAATTGCATCTGCCGCTCGATATAAATCCCTTTCCACCATTCTGAAAAATCTATAAATTAAGCCATGTTTGTTAATCAGTTTGAGATCAACAGCATTCTGAGGAAATATATCGCGAAGAATTAAGAAGAGATTGGCGTTATAATTTTGTTTGCAGCGCTTTGCCAGGTAGGTTAATGTAATAGGTGGAGTGGGGGTAATAATTAAATCAAAATTTCGTACACCCAGATGCTTCTTCATAGCGTGTTTGTATTGAAGAGGTAAAAGAATATTAGCAATTCCCTTGACCATTGGATATACATTAAAAAGTCGCATTGTTCTTACTCTCAGCACATTAGCACCGCCTTCCGTTAATAGAACCGTGTTTCCTTTATTTTCGTTTGCTGCTACTACAGTTACAACATGACCGTTCTTAATGAATTCTGCCACCAGACTGTTAAACATAGAATCGCCTTTATCGATGCTGTTATAGGCTTGCATTAAAAATATCACTTCCATGTTGATTATCAGCAGGAACAGTCTTAGAAATCCTGAAGATTTAAGGGGAGTTATTAATTATTAATTGCTTATACTTTTATAGCCTCTCTGATTAGCTTATCCTTTAACATTGGATCAGGATAACTTATAAGTACTGCGCGGTAAGTGCCTTTGAAGACGAAGATACTCCCTGCAGCTGCTCCAATAATATTATACTTCTCAATTAGTCTGCCTATATCTTCCAGGGAGCCCGCCCCACCCAATACTGTCAATGGTAAGCTGATGGTTGCTTTAACTTTCTCAACTAAATCAAAATCATACCCTTGCATTGTGCCATCCCTATCAATTGAGTTTATTACTATTTCCCCTGCGCCAAAATTTTCTGCAATTCTGGCCATTTCGGCAGGGTCTTTACTTGTTTTTTGAGTTCCATTAACAGTACATATTTCGTAGCCTCCAACATTTCGCCTCTTTACATCTAATACAACCACCACGCTTTGGCGGCCTACTCGCCCTGCAATCGTAGTAATAATCTCAGGGTTTGAGATAACCGAAGAGCTTATTGCAATCTTCTCGACCCCCAGTGCAAAGATTTCTTTGTGCCTGATCAACAGTTTTAATTCCTCCGCCATAACAGAGTGGCATGCGGCATTCAGATGCCCAATATTCAATTCTCCGGTAATCTGGCTCAACATTATCACGTGTAGCATCTATGTCCAAAACAATCAGCTCATCAGCTTCCTTCTCATTAAATATTCTAATTGCATTGATAGGATCTCCAACATATTTTGGATCTTTAAATTTTGTTGTCTTTACTAATCCATTTTTGCTGATTAACAGACACGGAATTATTCTTGGCTTAAGCATTTCTAAAGTGCTGCGAAATTTTCTAATACCCTGACCCCATTATGATGACTTTTTTCAGGATGAAATTGAACCCCGTAAACATTTTCATAGTTCACTGCACAGCAGAAAAAATCGCCATATTCAGATACTGCAATCTCATCCCTTTTGTTGTTGCAATCAAAATAATAAGAATGCAGGAAATAAAATCTCGATCCGTTATCAAGATTACATAAAAGAGGATTATTCCTTAATAACGGATAACCTCATTCCACCCCATGTGGGGCAGTTTCGTCTTGAGTTTTTATTTTTGATGTATCAAAAATCTTAGACAGACGCATCAATCCACCCCATTCCATGAAGGTTTCCTTCATCGCTCGATTTTGCCATTATTTGCATACCCAACACAAACTCCTATGATCGGGATCTTACTGGGAACAGACAAGTTCATTAATTTTTCTGTCATTCCTGATTTATTAAGCATTTCAATAGCATGGTCGAAGGCCCCAACTCCTGGTAATATAAGTTTGTCTGCTGCGTTTAGGTCATCTTTGTCCCTTGCAATTTTAACGGAATATGCAACTTTTTATAAACATTTACAAAAGCCTTAATATTCCCTAAGCCATAATCAATAATCGCAATCATCTGAAAAGTCTTTTTTCGAGTCCTAGCATGGTCATTACTTTGTGCCAATCCAATGAGAGTTCTTTTGTTTCTGTAATCATGAAAGGTTTTATTTTCTCCATCAAAAATTTCTTGCAATTCTTGAACTGTAAGATCAAGTTTATTCGCTACATATTCAAATTCCTGCAGTAAGAATTGCTCATCAAGTTCAGGCTTTGAGATACGAACTAAGGCTTCTTCACGAGTCATTTGATTTGTCAATATCAAACTTGAAAAATGTGCCCTGCGCTTTTCAAATCCAAATTTCCTGGGCAGCCAATAATCTTCATAAAATCGGGTAAACCGCGATTCGTGATGTTTGTGAAGAAATTTTTCCCAGCCAAATCGTTCTTCAAGATAATTTTCAGCCTCCTTCTTTATAAATGGAAAGTAATTCAGAGGTTTTACTACTTCCATTCCGATAACATATTTATAGTATAACTTATATGTGAAAACGTCAACTATCGGAAAGGTTTTCAGTGGAATTTTTCCAAATTTATTGTGAATATCTCTGAACAATGTACTGTCAATTCCAGCTAAAGCTCCCCATTCTTCGGGTTCTCTGCAACATTCGGTAGAATAATTTGAACCAGTCAGGACATACTTTATTTTATTCTTTCTTGCAAATTTATAGAGGGCTGAAAAAAAAGCAATATCCTGAGGTCCGTCAATGTTTGGTATTTGAGCTTTAATATACGCCAGCTGCAAGTCCTTCATTTCTTCCCAATTGATCACCTCCGTATATAAATCTAACTTTAATCCGTTTAACAATTTTTCAATATTACTGACAGCCTGGTTGTGTATCCCATCCGGCATCCACATGAAAAACAAGTGGCCTCAGACCAAGTTTCTCTTTCGCCAAGTAGGTTGTATAACTACTATCCAGTCCGCCACTTACGCCAACAATGCAATCAAAGTCTTTTCCCTTCCCTTCAAGCTTTATTTTATCAGCGATTTTCATTATTTCTTTTTCGCCTCTTTCATCTGGGTGCCAGTTAGGAAGGATATTCTTATGGAAATTATGATAATAATCGCTGATCCCGTCCTGATCAAAGGTGATGTGGGGATCTGATGTATCCATGATCGTTTTAGCGCATATCTGATAAGCCCTCATTTGATCTGCTCTTTTTAAGTGAATTTATTTATTCGTTTTAATCTTAATTCTTTACCCTTTTCTAAGTGATTCATAAAGTTTCACATATTCTTTAAACTGGACACTCATATTAAAGAATTCTTCAGCTGTTGTTCTGCATTTATCTGCATATTTTTCTTTCCCATCATTTAGTATTTTCATTGTTGCATTGTACATTGCCTGGACATTCCCTGGGTCTACGATGTAACCTGTGCCTGGTTTTATTAATTCGGGACATGCTGTGACATTATATACAACGGCAGGTGTTCCGCAGGCCAGGGCTTCAGCTGTAACTAATCCGAAGGTTTCCATTTTAGACGGATTAATAAATACATCAGCTAAAGAATAAAACTCGGCAAGCTGATCTGGATTTGCAATTCTTTCTATCCCTATAATATTGTCAGGCAATTCTCTTTTCTGCCTTTTTGACACACCAATGACAATAATACAGGTATTCTGATCAATCATCCGGGCTATTTGAATAATGTCTGAAAGTCCCTTGTGATCTGACCAAATTGATGCAATACCCAATAAGACATTTTTCTTATCAAGGTGTAATTTGTTCCGGAGGTTATCACTCTGCTTTTTCTGAAAAATATTAATATCAACCCCATTATTAACCACTATGCTTGCTTTTCGCTTGAAATAGGATTTCTTTACAATTTGATCGAGCCAACTAGATACGGAAACAATTGTGAGCTTTTCAATTATGTTGAATAAGTTCTTTTTTAGATCATAGTTTCTTCTTGAATTATCAAACCACCAGGACTGGGGATAGTATTTAGTTAAAGGACAATCGAAACAACCAGTCTTCCACTTTTCACAATCAAATCTGTTGAAATAACAGCAGTGCCCTGTCATTGGCCAGGCATCATGAAATGTCCAGACAATTGGCCTGGAATAGGCTTTCAAAAATTTGAACAGGAGTTTCGATATTTATGTAATATCCATGAAGTTGATGAAGATGAACAATATCGGGATTTATTTTTTTTATATCCTTTATTAACTTTCTTGTGGCTAAGGATGATCCTTCGCCATGTCTGTCAAACAGCCTGGTTTGTAAGACATGAATGACCTGGTCAAATTTATTGCCTATCTTAATAGTATTCGATGAGCCCGCCTTAAAGTGCCTGCCATATGCAATATAGCTTCCCCAGCCTCTTTTTATAATTTCCTGGCCAATACCTTCAGCAATCCTTCCGGTGCTACCTACATTTGCGGCTATATCTATCTGTAATATATTCATAATTTACTCATTGGTTGATAGAATAAACCTCAAATACTGGTTTGCAATTTTATGGAAATCATATTTCTCCCTAACTTTAATGGCATTTAAACATAGATTATTACGAAGTTGATCATTTAAGATTAGCTTGTTTAAAGATTCAAGCAATTTATCGACATTCCCGGGAGGTACTAGTAGTCCGTTTACTCCATCATCAATAACTTCACCTGGACCTGCAATGCAGTCACTGCTTATGCATGGCAGGGGAACTGACATAGCTTCAAGCAAGGCATTGGGAAACCCTTCATATAATGATGGCAATACAAAAATTTCAGATTGCCCCAAAATCTTACTGAAATCTCTTAACTGCCCATAAAAAACTACTCTGTCTGTGATTCCTGACTTTTCAGCTTCAAGTTCAAGATTGATTTTTTGCGGGCCATCCCCAATAATATGTAAGGTCCATCCATTTTGTCCCAATTTTGAGAAAGCCTTCAATAAGAATATATGCCCCTTTTCCCGTGATAACCTTCCAATGGTTACTATCTGTTGCTTTTTAATAGTTACATCAGCATTTACAATATTGACAGGATTAGGTATTACTTTAATATTTTCAGCTTTAGTTTTTTTTCTCAGTATTTCTGCCGCGATATTTGTCTGAGCAATAATGCCTGTTGCATATTTGTATGTAAGTTTGCGCGCAGTCTCCAATAAATAGCCCATCTCCATAGTCGGGCCCATACGATCAGATATATAAAGTGGAACATTTAGAAATCTCGTGGCAAGAATTATATATGAATTAAACCATTCCCCAAAACTTATCAGGACATCAGGTTTTAAGTCTGCGAATAGATCGCCGTAAATAAGGTACTATAATCAAAGCATAAATAAGTCTGTTATGTTTTTTTCTATCAACAGACGGTAATACCACTCTGATGTTATTGTTAAATTCAAAATAACTCTCCGATCTAAATAAATTCAAAATGCTTACATCATGCCCTATTGAGGCACAATGGTTTGCCAGGCTAGTTAATGAGCGTTCCATGCCCGCCCCTCCCTCCTGAGCGCCACTAATGAAGCATAGCTTAGCCATGCTTCTTGGACTTAACACTTGCAATAACATCTTCTACCATCCAACCGTAAGGATCAAACTTCCCCTCCACGCCATTTTAAATCACTATTCCCAGTATCCATCACAATCTTCGTAGCCCCGGGTATCAAATCCATAACTTATTTCAACGATTAGCGGCTTATTATTTTTATAAAACAAAATCAAATGCCATGCATTGGCTTTTTAGCTTATTGTGTAATTCAAAGGCTATTCTTACAGTTTCATCATCAAAATTATTTCTCCCATATAAAATATTGCCGCTTCCAGAGGCCCTGAAGTCATTTTTCCTCACCATCCGTTTTATCGCAAATGCCTTATTACCAATAACAATAACTCGTATATCGAAAGTATTGTGGGGAACAAATTCCTGAAAATACACATAACCCAGTTCCCTGCCAGTAATTCTGGCCCACCTCGGTGATATAAATAAACCAGCAAGCCCTTCAGCTAATTCAAGGTAACTGGCACTGCCGGATTTTGTCTTTCTGTAAATTTCTTTCAATGCTGCAAAAGAATTATAATTTGAAAAACCTTTTCTAAATGCGGTATTTATGATCTTTTTGGCGTTGCTTCTTGACTTTACTAACTTTACATTGAAAGAGCCTGCTCCACGACGTAGTTTGAAAACAACAGGATAATCTGTTTTGTCTGCCCACTGAATAGCATCGTCATAACAGCAGAAAGCAAATGATTTCACTAATGGTATTTTCAATGATTTAAGCAGATACTTCTGGCCCAATTTATCATCAAAATGCCAGTTGGTTTTAAAATCAGGAAATGCCACTTTACCTGATTGCTCCACCGAAAAAAGGACTTGTTTGGCAATTAATAAATCTTTGGGATTATTCTGGGAGTGATGCCACATCAGGGCATCGCAATCCGATAGTTGATCAACTATATCAGACCTGTGGCAATTCACTGCTTTGAAAGAAATTGCATTTTCACTGCAATACTTTATCCAGCGGTCACTGAAGGAACCATTCGTATGATGTATCCCAATTTTCATCTAAGGTTTACCTAATCAGATAATTCCTCCAGCCTTTAGGTAGTTTGGGATTATACGCCTGTGAATCAAGTTGATCAAAGCTTGAACTCATATTATCAAGCAGAATCTTAAAATCTTTACCCCATTAAATTTTCTTTGGCCGACTTTAGGAGAGGTATTCGGTCTTCTTTTAATCCCATTAGTTTTCCAAAACACAAATCTGTAAGTGCTGAAGTCATTTGAAAAGCTTACTATTCCCATAGGGAAAGGCTCCGGATGCAAAGGTCCGTCACCCTCTCCTGCAATTATTGCATCACATAAACTGTAAAGTACTCTTTGCGGTTCATCGGATAAAGATCCGTCAAGTTTGCCGTATAAAGCTATTGTATTTAAATCCATCACCATTCGCCATGTAGTGTCATTTCCATACCAGCCAGCACCCAGATCGTCATCTTCTTTTGGGATTGAGAGTTCCCATAATAAACCTGAAACCTTAAGCCAGGGCCTGAAAAATATTGTACCCTGATTACGGTTTGCCGCATCCTGCGACAATTCTGCCCAATATCTTAAATGATTTTTGCCTTCGTAACAATCTCCCCCATTGCCAGTGCCACCCAAACGATGGTGAGGCAAGAAATCTTTGTCCCCATTTAATCCAACTATATTCTTTAATCCACCTGTTATACAGGTTCTCTGGTGAGTTTTAATTTTTGGCAAAGAAATTACTACATCAGATTCGAATAACGCTTTTGAAATACAATATTTGTGCATTCCCTGTTGTGTGATTCTTTAAAACCATCAGGATTGTAAAGAATAACACGAAACATATTCTTCCCTATGGAAGAGACAGGTTCCAGGTAACTATCCTCTACCTAAATCAAAAATTATATAATTGTTCAGCGGATGCTGTTCCTGATTTAATTCGTTCACATACGGATTAAATACTGTTCTCCGGAAATCTCTCACAACAACCGAGATGTTATATAAATCTGATAATCTTTTAATCTTCTCAAGGAATGTAGTACTTAGCATTTGCGCCCATAAGCACCCCTGGACAGGGGCATCGCCTATTATTACTTCTGCCGGATCACATTGCAGAACCACTTCAAGGGCTGCGAGAAGAAAATTATCATGCGTTCTAAGGCAAAGATCGTCACAAGGCTTTTTCGAATGAGTGACCCAATTAGGTTTCAAGAGAACCCTTTTATTACTTAAGGTTAGTTCTATTGATGTCTTTTATACTGACTTCTTTAATAAGCCCTTTAAGCAAATCAATGTTATCATATAAAGTGCTCAGAGATTCAATATCCCGATGCTCATCAGTATAGAATACTTTTTTTAAATGGATATAACTGCTCATCTTATCAAATTCGATTTTGCAATAAATTCGCTAATTGATCTGAACTCATGAATTCCACATCGGGCCATTTTAACTTAATCGTCTTCAGTAATTGCCTTAGTAGGATTAAATTGCGTCGTCTGTTTTCAGGGTCTATGAATCCAATATAGTTCATGCGATGTGAACTAATTATTGCGGGCTTGTGCCAAAAAAATGCGTTAGAAATCTCTGACAAGGCAGATCCGACCCAGTCAAATGAAGGATTCTCTGAAGGCTCAAAGTACACATTGCGTACCACGAAATACTGAGCTAACTTATTCTTTTGCCCTGTGTAGTGTATAACTTTTCTCAACTTGCCTCTCGTTGGCTGGAATTGGTAAAAATCACCCTGAATAATATTTATTCCACAATTTTTTAAAGTTACGTTCAAATCATTGCTCCAAATGTAACATGGTGCAATGAATGATTCAGATCTGTAGCCAAAGATCTTTTCAAAAAGTCCTGTGCCCTCTGTAATTGCATTTTGATGAAATCTCAGTTCATTGGAATCACGATAATTAAAAGCCTCCATGAAAGAATTCTCTGAAGGTATCAAGCTGGTGCTAAGGTCGAACATTCTAAAATCAAATGCCAATTTTGTATGACCAATATTATCACGCAAGGATTTCATCCACCGGGTTACATTCAAGTGTTCACGGCCATGAAATTGCGGTATAAAAACACCTGCATTAATGCCTTCTTTCCATAGCTCAAATGATTTATGATGCTTTGGATATCGTTTTAGAGTTCAGTGAAAGGCTCATAATGGTATTCGTTGAAATTGGATTTTTTGATTTTATCAAAATCCGGATTAGCCACAACCGCGTTAACTGTGAGTTTCCAGATTGCCATATTTATCAAGACTCTGATGTTAATACATCGAATAAGCAAGACAAATCTTCCTCACTTGCCAAGAATCATAGCGATTATAAGACAACCCATTTACAGTATCCCCTTGGCAATAAGATCCTCATAAATCTTACGAGAAGGCATTCGGATACTTCCCCAATCATCACTTTCAATAACTACAATTTTACGTTTGGTCCGCCAACCTGGGACATTTAATTAGATTTTGCTTAATGATGCTTATGCTCATTTCATACACTTAGGATGCTCAATACTAAATTTTTAATTAGTCAGCCAATATGCCCAACATGATTTGTCAAGGTCAAGCATTTGGTCACAATGGGGCAATCCTATTGAAATAAATAAGTTTTAAAAGCTATTTCGATATTCTCTTCGTCCTCTTTGTGATAAAATATATAATTACAATTAAGTGGATCATAAGGATCAAAAAAATCGATCCTTTTTTAGAATTTTCAGAAAGCCCTTATCATCTTCCATAATCAGAATAATCTTATACTCAAGTTCCCAAAATAAGATTTTCTATGAGTTGTTGCCTTTCGTATCGTAAACCGTTTTTTTCATTATAGGCTGATAAAATCTCAATAAGGATAATCGGCTTGTATTTAATAATAGCCGGACGTAATGTTTGAAGTACCTCTAATTCTGACTCCTTCAACATCAATTTTTAATATTTCAAATTCAGAAAATCCAAGAGATTGGTTATTGTTTCAAATTTAAATACCGGCACATATAGTTTTCGATGAACTTTATATAGTTCATGAATTTCGAAAACCCTTAATTATTGACCCTCCGCTATTCGTCAAATTATCTTCATACAGATCAAGGTTCAATAGTTTGTCCTCTGTAAATAAACCAACTGGTACAATTGTGCAGTTCCTAAGTTTGTTTACCCTGATTAACTCATCAACATACATAATACAGCTGGGATTAGGTTCAAATCCTATATAATTTTCTTTCGGGTCAATGCTTTTCACCTCCAAAGAGTTTGACCGAGGTTCATACCAATGTCCCATATAGCTCCATGCTTTAATTTAAAAACTACCTGCAATACCAGTAACATCCTAGTAATTCCTCAATTCTACATATAGAACCATACAGATTTAAGGTTTAAATCTCCGATTATTTACCCTGATAAATTTTGAATAATTAATGCTTCTATTTACCCTTTTAATAAAAGTTAAAAGTCCTAGTCTTTTAAGAACTGTGATTAACAATTTCCTCATTTATTTTCCTATGATCTATCCTTAATGTTAACTACAATGACTAGTGGAATGCAAAAGAACAATTGTAGAGTACTCTCTGCTTTAGCCTCCGTTTTGAAATCTGTTTTATAAATCTCCAGAACCCCTTACAAACAAATAACAATAATATAAAATTAGTGATGCTTATGTAATTGTATGTCCATTGCTTAGTTAGTGCCGGATACTTACAATGGCCTGATTGTCTTTACCCAAATGAATTTAATAAATGTGTGATCGCCATTCTTTAAATCTTCCTTATCTGTGTCTTCACATTCCCTATTCCCATCACATCAGTTTTATGATAATAATGTGTTAGAAATTTAAAAGGTCAACAGTGATTTGATTTCATCGATAATTGAGGTTTCATTTTCGAAAACCCAAGCAAAGAATGGATTACTTAAAAGAGTACTAAAAGAGACAAATCCAAGCCACATTCTAATGTTGAACAAACAATAAAAGAGTAATAATGGACTAACCAGGATAAGAGTGCCCTTTAGGCTTTTTACTATTTCTGTACTTTGAACATAACTAAATAAAAAGGCAAAGAATAAAAGATAACCTAATCGCGGGAATTTGTCAATGCCTGGAATTACGCCCAGGACATTAAAGACAGCAAGAAAAAAAAGACTTACTGAATAAATGGACAATAAATATTTATCAGCTTTTTTAAAACTCTTCCAATTGATAAAGAACCATGAAGAAAGAACCAATACTGAATATTTTATGGAAGTAGCGGCAAACCTTAGATGCCAACTGCTCTCTATAAATCCTTCAGCACGTCTATTCGCAAAGCCTTCATTTGTGTAGATTGTCACCTTGGTCTGAAAAACTTCTGGCAGAAACCACAAATATTGCCTTAAGGTTTCTAAATCCAATGCAGCAATAAAAAATGATATGACATAAAATAAATAAAACAGTGTAGATCTGTTCCCCAAGAAAATATAAATCAACATAAAAGCGACAGGTAGTATAAAGGAGAAATGGAATAATATAGAAACTGCACTTACGATCAAATACTTCTTTTTCCTTTCAAACAGGTACGGTAGGGCACCAAACAAAAAAACATGAGTTGCGGTCCCAAAGCGATATACATTCATCTCCCACATACCCATTATCAGAGAAAAAATGATTAATAAAAATCCGGAAATTAAGGTTAAAGGCTTCCCAAATATTTCAATGAGGTACCAAATATTCCGGCTGTAAAAAAAACCAAATATTGCACCAAACAAAGCAGTTAGAATCCGAGGGTCTGTAGTAAACCTGGATGTAAGATAAGTAACAATCTGTTGGATAATATCCGTATAACCGGATTCCTTAGAATATAATGTATTTAGAAATGAGACAAAAGTCGAATCTGATCTGGTAAATTCCTTAAATTGAGAAATATAACCCTGGATATCAGTGTAACTGCCTTGACTAACAATATTGTATCCAAAAAAGATAGTAAAGAGCCACACTAAATTTTTTGCCCATGGTTGCCAATACTGTCCAATAGCTCTAAGGAATGATAAGAACGGCCATAAAAGGAATATGACAAGCCATTTAATACTCCACTTTGAACTCGTGGATTCACTGGTTTCATTTAAAAGTATTCTCCCCAATTTTGCTTAGCGATTAGTAGATTTAATAACCTTTATTTTCCAGATTTCAGGTATGTACATACTACTTGAGTTCCTTTTTTTAACGTCCCAACTTTTCAGCAAGTTTAACAAGAGAGTCAATGACAATTATATGATTAGTAGGGTTGTGTACATCGATTTTCTCTTTGATAATACCCATTTTCAACAATATAGGGTATATCCAGTAATAGGTACAACTGTGGTTATTTAAGAGCATACTTGTTGAATGGGAGGATATTATTATAGAATTTTTAAGTTTCGAAATATATAATTCAACAGGGAAACGTTGACTTATTATAATCACATTATCGATCTTATTCAAATGATCGAGTGAATCTTTCTTATTGTTTGGGTGTGACTTGTAGATAATTGTCTTATTCAGCTCTTTTTTCCTGATTTCTTCAAATAGCATACTTTCAATTCTTTCAAAACCATTATGTCCTTGGTGAATGAATAGTATTACATCGTTCTGTGGCAAATTATAAATCTGAGCTGCTCCAAAATTTTTTATCAATTCATCATTATTCCTTGATATGTATTCAAGGTTTATGGGTAATGTCTTTAATTTATTGTTTGCATATGGGTTCCTGCTTGTGTATGAAAACAGCCCATTCAAGTGACCATTGTAGCCATACCTGTAACTACAAAAATAAACTGCAGGATAAAAAAGTCTGTTTCTCCAGAAAAACCTGTATGTCAGATAGGTAAGACGCAATCGTGACCCGATTGTAAGGCCCTTATACTTCACATATATACCCAAACCATCAGGTGCCATATAGCATTTCGTATTCTTTTTGGTCAAAGAATATGACAGGTAAATGAAAATAGGATCAAAAACATGAAATGCTATATAATAATTTAAAGGTAGATCATTTAGACTTTTAACCAGACGTGTAACGTCCGCGAAATACCTGTTTTCAAAAACAGAGTATCGGACTTCAAATACGTGGAACGACGGATTAAAGCTAACAACCTCTAAACGTCCTCTTCCTCCGTCCGCATCAACTGGAACGATAAAATATATCTGATGATCATTCTCGCTAAAATATTGGTCAATAATACTCAGTGAAATTAAATAATGATATTCCGTAGCAATCTGAAACAATATATTTCTCATTGTAGGATTTATACAGTGACGGTGGTGGTTAAAAGTGCTTTTCTAAGTAAAAAGAGATTTAAGAAAAATAAGAGTGCGTTGTTAATTAAGACCGCGCTAGCCATGAGTGTCAGAATATTTCCCTTGAGATAATTAACAAAAATGAAGGAATAATGAACCCAACAAGTCATTTCAACCGAAAGAAAAACATAACCAATTTTATATTTCTTGGTTGAATATAGGCGGTGTGGATATCATTGTACCGGCAAAGAAAAAATTCAGTGAGAACAACTGAACTGCATGTGTGGCTTCGCTATAGTTAGGAAAATAGTTACTCATAATATAGGGCGCAGTAACCCAAATCAAGATAGCGAAAGGTATAGCTAATAAAAAAAACAGTGCATTAATTTTTAGGACCATTGGCCATAACAACTTAGGGTCATTTGTTTGTCCGAGCTTATAATTCATCTTTGGAAACACAAAATTTGCAAGGGCATTAGGAAGCATTACGATAAGTGATCCAATGGCATTAGCAGGTGTAAATAAACCAACTGACAGTACCCGCCCTTTCTTAACAGAATAAGTCGGGTGAAAGTACCGGAGACTCCTCTCAAATAATTCATAATAAAAACGGGTAAGCCTGTCTTGCATAGTAATTTAAAAAACTCACGCATGAACTTTGGACCAATGCGCATCGGCCTATGAAAATGCATTAATAAAGTCAATGAGGCAATAACTATGATTGAATATAAAAGCAAACCGTAGTAATGGAAAAAAAATACTATGGGAAATGTTAACAATTGAATACCTGAATGATACAGATAGACTTTTGACAGGTTGGTGAATGCTTCAGAGGATCTAAAGGTCACTGTAAGATAACGCTGATAAGCGTTTATTGAAATAATAATTCCAACTGTACCTACCCCTGCAATGATTTCCTTTGGTAATTGAAGATATAATAGGTACATCAACACAATGATAGTCACAACCAAAAAAATCAGCGCAATGATAATCATATATGAGTTAGCTGTTTGTGCTAAATCTGTAGCTTGTTTTTTATCTCCTTTACCCAATAAATAAGGAAGCTCCCTATTCAATCCATGTGGAATCCCAGCTTCAAGGATAGGAATGTATAATTAAATCACTGAGAGGCTTTGCCATATACCTAATTTATCTGGTTCAATCCACCTTATCATAATCATTCCGGTAAGCATTGTAATAAGATTAGAAAATACTGAAGCAGAACCAAATATTGCGCCGGTTTTGTAAGTACTGTTATGAATTAGCCTTTTGAGCATTCAATAGAATTGTACAAATTTGTAATTTCCATTTGGAAGAATAAATATGCTTTTAGATAGTCCTTCCGTAAGCATTATTCAACAAACAGATATGAGGGGAAATTCACGTTTTGAAGTCGGTACGTCTTCTTTATGAAATATTTAATCAAAATAACTGGTTAGCTGAGGTGTCTGATTATTCTGCATGGATTACCGACAGCAACGACTTTAGCCGGGACACTATTTGTAACAATACTTCCGGCTCCTATGACTGTGTTCTCACCAATGGTAACTCCCGGGAGCACTATTACATTAGCCCCTACCCATGAGCCCTTTTTTATAATAACTTGTTCAGATTTTGCATATCCCTGATCAATAATTGATATTAAGGGGTCAGAATATGCATGGTTACCAACGTAAATATGAACTCCCGATCCGATCAGAACGTCGTCTTCAATAATAATGCCTGCACCAGTTTCAGCAGGGTCAGCAAATAACATTGATCCGGGTCTGACAACTACTCTATTGCCAATTTTGATTTTGGAACACACGTAATGGCATATACTCCTGGGCGAATTTCTGATAAATCAGAAAACATTGCGAATTTCTTCTTGCAAAGCTTTATCATTAACGGCTTAAAGTATAACCTCCAATGGGTAAAAGGAAGATCTGGGCCAATCCTATCAGCCATTTTATCAAATCTTCTTTTCTCAGAAATCAGTCCAAAAATATTCATATTTAACTCAGATTGCTGTCCAGCCTCCATCTACAACCAGGTTATGACCTGTAACATACTTTGCTTCATCTGATAGTAAAAATGAAACTGCTGGTGCTATATCTTCCGGTATTCCCATTCTACGTAAAGGGACTTTTTCTTCATACTTTTTAACAAACAAAGGATTCTGATTATCAAAGACCCCTCCAGGCGAGACACAGTTAATCCGGATATTGTCTTTGCCATAATATGATGCAAGATAACGGGTTAAATTAATAATCCCACCCTTAATCGCAGCATAAGCTGCCGGAGAGGTGCCCCCGTAATCCTCATATAAAGTAAAATCATTCCCGACAATTCCATATATTGAAGCAATATTCACAATTGAACCATTCTGTTGTCTCTTCATGTGCTTTAGAACCTTCTGGCAGACAACAAAACAACTATTCATCTGCATATCCACATTTGAACGCCAGGATGCTGGATTTATTTCTTCAAATTTTGTTCCCCAGTCAGGGGACACTGGGATATGCACAATTTACCAAGCCATCAATTCTGCCGAATGTCATAATTATTCTTTCTAAGGCATTATTTACAAAATCATCATCTGTGATGTCAGCCATGAAAGTCCCTCTTGCCAGATTGGTCTCAAGGTTAATATCAATATTTATACTAAACCCGGCTTTCTTTTGGATATCCGCTACAATAGCACGCCCAATTAGCCCGGATCCACCCGTTACGATAATTACTTTTTCCTTTTAAAGTCATTGAAGGCAAATTTTGAGTACCTCATAAGCTTCATTTATACTATTCATGATTGGTCTACTTGTCTTTCTCATTAGAATTGTATTTATGAAATAATCCATCTGGCTCATATAGGTATCTGAAATCTTTTTCTCTGAAATAAAAAGGGTCAAATCACCTATAGAGACAGAATTTTTCAGAAGATCCACCAAATACGTTCCGTTATCACATACAAGTTCTACTGTTCGTTTTGGGTCTCTCCTGTAATAATTCAATATAATATTAACTGAAAACTTTTCGTAAGTAAGGATAAAATTGGCATAATCCGTTGCGTCAATACCAAGTGAAGATGTGCAACTCTTAAAAGATCTTACTGACAGGGGTTTCCCGAATAACCAATAGATATAGTCAACTTCATGTATGAGGTCAAGGTGAACTCCACCTCCTTTAGCCGGGTCTGCACTATAAGACTGCCTATAGTTTATTCCAGGTCTCCAGTCCGGCAGGTATGACCCGCAATAGACATTTACTTCATTAATTATTAGTTCTTTAACCAGGCTATCCTTCAAATACACTAAAAATCCAGAAATCGAAGATTACAAGCCACATAGGTCCCTACTCCTGATACAATCACCTTGTTAATTATATCAGCATGATCTAAGGTGTTTGAAAGAGGCTTTTCAATAAAAAGAGGACAATGAAATGCCAATAATAAATTAATTGTCTCAATATGCTTATAAGTCGGGTTTGAAATAATTATAAAATCATAAGGGCCTAAGGTTTTTGCTTCATTGATTGTTAATACAGAATGTACTTTTTCAATATAATTTGAACTTAGCCTACTTCGTAAAGCTATGATTTCAACTTCCGGCTCCTTCAGTAATAATGCCTCAAAATGCTTTTTAGCTATGGAACCTAAACCAACAATTAATACTTTCATTGCCAGGCGAAGTCAAGTTTGTTGTTCTCAACTAAATAAGCTAAAAAATCAAAATCAACAGGATGGTCCAGGTCAAAGCATATGTGAGGCATAACCCATGTGAGACTTTTATCGGTTATTGCAAATTCTTTGCCCTCTTCAAAAAATATTCTTCTATATATATAAAATGATGCATTTAACTCAAAGACCTCAGGAGCTTCCTGTCTTGATTTATAACTCACCTCATCCTTGACAAGCCGACAAATCCCATTTTATCCAATTCAATCATATTAAAATAAGGATTTCTTCTAGCTGGACTTACAGTGAATATGTTATAAGCATAAGGGTTTTCCTCAAGTTTCAACAATGCACTTCTAATATCATCAACCGTTCGAAGCGGTGAAGTAATATCAAGATCTACAATATAATCGTAAGTTTTTGAGCGAGTCATTTCTTCAAATAACAGCAGGTCGCGAATCACCTCAATTTTGCCTGCGGTATCAGTGGCAAGCCTTGCAGGACGAGTATACCCGGTTGACAAACCATAATTCTCTGCCACACCCTTGATAACCTCACTGTCCGTGCTTAATCCTAAATCACAGCTATAAAGAGAACGGAATTGAATTGCGGTTTTCAGTGTATAATAGATCAATGGTTTCCCGTTTAAAAGCTTGATGTTTTTTCCAGGAATGCCCTTCGAACCACCTCTTGCGCAAACGGTTAAAAAAATCTCCATCAGAATATGATATTAGTGAAATCCTTCTGGGCTTTCAAGAAATCTTCATGTCGTCCAATATCCAACCAATATCCGGCAAGAGGATAAGAGGACACCTTTCTGCCTGCCTTTAATAATACATCGATCAGATCAGTAGCATTAAAATGTTTGTGCCTTGGGATAAAATTGATTATCTCCTTTTCATCAAATAGATGCCGCCGTTTGAATAATAGGTATAAGTCGGCTTCTCACGAAAGTTCTTTACACTACCATTGTCAGTTTCAAGAACTGCATATGGTATATCAACCGCATATGGAATTGTAACGACAGATATATCAGCATTATTTTTAAAAAAGTCAGGAAAAAGTGTTCGTAATCTATGTTTGTCAGTATGTCAGAATTAGTTACGAGAATGTAATCATGTCCAAAATCATTGATCGTTGCAATAGCGCCGATGGTTCCGAGAGGCTCATCCTCGTAAACATATCTTATGTTTATGTTTTTATCTCTGCCGTCACCTCCCCATTTTTCTATTTGCTTGCCAGATACTTGAGACATATCCAGAAGTCGTCAACTCCAAATAACCTTAATCGGTTCAAGAGTATGTTCAATAATTGGCTTACCGTCTATCTCTAATAGCGGTTTAGGAACAGTATCTGGTTAATGGACTTAGTCTCTTGCCCCGTCCTCCGGCCATAATCACTGCATCAACCGGCAAATAGGACTTTAATCTCTCTGAAATTTATAACATTAGGACTTTGTCCTGACCTGGTCAAGAATAGGAATAATCCTGATAGTTGTTTTCCCTATACTCAATCACCTTACTTAAGTCATGATCTCCTTTTCGGATAAACGGGGACTTGGTTGAATTATTTCGTCGACTAGGATGGTCAATCGTAACTCCTCTCAATAAGCCCCGTCGAACATCTCCGTCAGTTAGGGAGCCAACAAGTTTGTTTTGGTTGGTGACAATAAACAATATGGCATCGCGGGCAAGCAGATCCAATCGTTTCAAAGCATCACGAATTGTGGAGCCTTGCTTAAGGAGATGTTTCCTGAATGTATTCAAGCTAATTCTGATTTAAGTGATACTAATTCTTTAAAATCCTGACAATTCTTGATGCTGCCGCTCCATTACCATATATTGGCTTTACATCAATTCCAGAATCGAGAGTCAATCCTTTTGACTGCTTTAAGGATAGAAGTCTCGTCTATTTCAACAGTAATGATATTGGGCGTTTATTCTTCCTTCCTGTCTTTCCAAGATTAATTACCGGCTTTGAGAAGAACGAAGCTTCAATAAAGCCACTTGATGACTTACCATCAGGAAGGAACAATGCTTCATGGCTGATAGATAATCCCTTGAGCCAAGGTTCTCAATAATTCTGACATTCGCCCTGCCTGCCAATCTCCTCATCAGGGCATCCCTTATAATCATGCTACTTGTATCGGCATTTGGCATGGTTATTAAAAACTGGTATTGATTAAGTATCAGAATGGCATCAATAATTTCGGTGATATGATGATTGTTTTGATCGTATGCAATAGTCTCAGATGAGAAGTAAAAAGTATTGTAGGATTGTTTAAGTCAAAGCCATATTTATCGGTAAACTCACCTATTTGCAGCAACTTCAAATTCTTAATGGCGTCAATGCTCAATGCTCCCACATTGTCAACTTACGATCTCTTCCGAGCATCATCACCACTCGTCTCTTATAATCTTCCGCTGCAGTAAAATGAAACCGTGAGAAATGGGTTATTGAGTGCCTGAATGAATTATCTATAGCTCCCAGCGTAGTTTCACCTCCATGAATATGAGCAACGTCTACATTATATGGTACCGAAGCTGCTACAGCTGAAAACATCTCATATCTGTCTCCCAATGCGAATAAAACATGATACTTGTGTTCTTTATAAAAATCAGCAATTGTCTTGATAGTGGATGACATGGCGCATGCAATATCTAATGGTAAATCACCATCACTCATAGTACCAGGAACCGTCTGAACATTAAACCCATCTTCATAAATTAAATCAACAGTGTGACCAAATCTTTCCATTAAATGTGTCCCAAAGGCAATCACCTCCAGTTCAAATGCATTATCCTCACTCATTTTTCTAAGCAGGGGACGGTAAATCCCGTAATCAGCACGGGAGCTGGTCAGAACACCTACTCTCAGTCTTTCAGATGCTCCCATAATAAAAAAGATCAATTCCAATATCAACAACAAGAATTTTCCCGATAACTTTTTCGATATCCATTGGCGAGATCCCATTTTCCCGGTCTCTTCATAATGAGATGTTCTGGCTTGATTACAGTGCCAGCGCGCAGTTCCTTCCTGATATGTATGCTTCCAGAGACAACATTTATATTATTTATCTCTGAAGGATTCATTACTGATTCCATTACCCTCCATTGCCAAATTCAAACATCCTGATCTTTGCCCATGGCTTTCAGTTCTTCAGGCTCCAGTGATGCCTTGTGATCCGACAGGAAGGCTGCGGTCTGTAGTAAAGTGTTTTTCAATTACTTTCGCTCCCAATGCCACAGCTGCAATTGGTATTTCTATCCCTAATGTATGATCTGAATATCCAACGCCAACACCCAATTCATTTTTTATAGCGAGCATTGCTTTCAGATTTACGTCTTTCACAGGAGTAGGGTATTCTGTATTACAATGTAATATTGTAATAACCTCTTTTTTTAATCCGCTGTCCGTCAGCACCTTAATGGCGGCCCTAATTTCACCCATAAAAGCCATACCGTACTCAATATTACCGGCTTGCCTTTAACTGCAATATGCTGTAAGTAAGGTTTATTAGTAATTTCTCCTGAAGGAACTTTAAAAAAAGGCACCCCAAGCTTGTCAAGCAGATCAACGCTGTCTTCATCAAAAGCAAGAGAGAAAATCAATTCCTTTTTGCCGGCAGTAGGACTGTAATTCCAGGTGTGCAGCCGCATTTAACTCGAGGTTTCTTAGCATGTTTAACTGGCCGTTATCCACCTCACTTTGCTCCAACTGGTATTTGGCCTTATGAGCCTTGGAAGAGGCAAGCTTTCAGCTTTGAAAGTCTGGAATTTAACATAGTCAGCACCAGCCATCGCTGCAGAAATCGATACATTGCCCTGGCTAGAACAATACTTCCGTTATGGTTGACCCCAGCTTCAGCTATGATAATAACCTTAGAGCTCATCTATTTTACAAAGAGAGTGTTGGCCTTAATAAAAGATCTCTCAGGAATAGTGGTCTCCTGCACTGCTACCGCCCCGCTGCCAATAAAGGAGTAGCCCACTTGCAGCCTCCATTGATTATGGCTCCAGTGGAAATATGGCAATGGTCTCCAACAAATGCATCATGCTCAATTAACGCTTTTGGTTTATGATGCAGTTTGATCCTATATTTGATCCTGCATTTACAATAACATGATGCATTATAATTGTTCCTTCACCAATATGAGAATGCCTTGATACATAAGCAGACGGAGATATTATGATCGGTAGTTCTCCTTTAAACTTTTTAATCATGCTGTATAGCGGAACTCGCCTTTCTGATGACTTAATCTGACCAACTGTAATAAGAAAATGACGGACAGATTTTATAAGGCAGGAATGTCATCATCAGTTCCTAAGATTTCATATTGTGAAACTCTGTACGCCAATCTACCATCTAATAAGTCTTTAAATATCATCTGCATTTGCTGCGATAACATTCGATGCATACTTTTGCAATGGCCTCCTCCACCAAGCAGAACAATAGGTGTCTTTGTAGTATGCTCATTCATATGACTAATAAATATGAATTTAAATTCAAGCTATTACACTCTGGGCTAGGGCTTAAAAAATCTTCATTTCTTGACCTTGAATTATTTATAGCGTAACTTTATGAGCGTGAAAGTTAAATCTTAAACATTTAGTGCCATGAAGTCAAAGTTCTTAACCCTTGACTGGAAGGATTTCTTCAGGGGACTGCTGATTGCTTTTCTGACTGCCGTAATAAGCGGCGTTATCGAATATGCTTGACACGGGAGCTGTCTTTACCTGGCTGACCCTGAAGCCTGTGCTCATTGCCGGGGTCAGCGGGGCGCTGGCGTACCTTCTGAAATGCCTGATGACAAATTCGCAGGACCAGATGTTTAAGCGTGAGCCCAGGCTCGCCTAAAGACCAAAATTGCCCTGTGTCAATCCACCTCATGTCAAGCAGTGACCAGAAGTCTAAGGCAAGGCCATTGAGGACATATTCGTAGGGCAGCCAGCCGTAGCCGTCTTCGCCCCAGGATTTACCCCAGGAGTTGCGGATCAGGAGGGCGCCTTTGGTTTCTGTTTTACAGCTCAGGTTTGTGATTATGCGGTTGTCGTCATAGCCGACTGCAACAACAGCATGCCCCCATTGGGCTGATTCTTCCTTGCAGGGATAAGGGATGTCGCCGGGTTTATCTGTGTCCTCAAACGACTGAAATCCCCAGAAACCAAACATGGACGGGATGCCGGCATCAAGATATTTCTTAACGGAGAACGAGAACTTCAGCTCCCGGCAGATTCTGATCCCTGCGGATCATGAGCAGAAATATTTCAATGTTGAATAGTTCTCTGCCAGAGCATAGACAAATCCGCCGGGCTCTTTGTCAAAGTCCTTTATCTTATACGGCCAGTATTTCTCATCCGGCACGCCGCACAGCACCAGTGCACCCATGGTCTCGCGCAGCCATGCCCCGGTATCGCCGGTGACCTGCATCAGGTTTCTTGTGGTCTTATAAAGGAAGAGTCTTGAGGCATCAATATGCTTTCCGAAAGCTCTTTTCTCAAAATATTCAACGATGCCGGCGGCGGCGTGGGCGGTGCAGGCTCCGAGGTCTAGCTGGTTTTCAACAGGGGAACACCATTCCCTGAGGTCTACACATGTCTTGCGGTCTTGCAGTCGTGCGGTCCTAGCGGTCTCGTGCAGTCAGAGATGGGAGTTTAAGCTTTTTGTTAAATGCTGTGATCTGCTTACTGGCTGTAGTATAGTCGCTCAGGTCAGGCTGCGGTGAGAGCCAGCCGGTGCCGACTTTATGAGGAACGCCGCTGACCCAGATCTTTCTGTTGAGGATCCTGTTTTTCATGGCATGACCTCCTTCAATGTCGTTCCGTCAGGACCGGGGATGATTTCAAACAGCCTGAAGGATGTTCCGGGTTCAGGGTTCAAGGTTCCGGGTGGCTCAGGGCCGGTGAAGGCCTGGGTGGCATAGGCGCTTTTCGAGAGTATCGCGGCAAAGGCTTCCATGCTTTCCGGCAATTGTGAATCAGTCACAACTCCGTAAGATTCAAGTGCGCTGTTATTAAAGCTCATCTTCAGCTCACTTGAACCAATCCGGATTTAAGAACCATGAACTGCGGATCTGAAAGATCGGGCAGATAAACAACGGTTGTTTTAACCGTATTATCCTTCTCTGCCTGGTATTCAACAAGCAGGTAAGGTTTGAGAGTGTAGAAGCGGAGTCCTGTTTCATTCTTCAGCTCCGCATCGGAGTAGACTTTTACTGTGGCACATCCGGCAAGCATGATGCAGGTCACAACAATTGCCGTAAAAACAATTAATCTTTTCATAATTAGTAGATTTATCAGACACTACTAATTTAGGAAAGAAAAAATCACAAGTCAAGAAAAATTTTATTTGCCGAAAAGGAGCCCCAGCTTCATGTTGATGAATGAATTCACGGTACCCTGCATTCCTGTCTTCGGTAAATAGTCACTGATCATACTGGGTGAAAAGTCCTGCGGCAAAATGAGAGATGCAGTGCTTTTTGACAGGGGAACGATAATCCCGGCGCCGGGATTAACAAAGACTCTTGAATATTCATTGAAATTATCAAAGTTCATAAGAATCCGCCGGCAGCCCATCACAAAGAACTTGACTCTTCTGCTTTCCCATGAAATATCTTACATCGCCATACAGGGGTACAGCCATAACCTTCATTATACTGATTATATCCCACACCGCCACCCAATAGCAAGGCCATTGCCAAAACGCCATCCGTTGACGGTTGTAATGCCAGCATAGTGATCTGAAAAAGGCACATCTGTCAGTCTCAAGCCCAAAGCCATACTGCAACTTCAGTGAGGTTATAATAGCCTCCTGCGATATGTCTGAATATGGCCTTGCAGACAGTTGAATACAGTTATGGCTTCTCCAGAAGTCCTGCTTATGCTGCAGGAACTGCACCTTATCGAGGTGGAAACAGCGTTCGGTGGTTACCTGTGCGGCAGCATACGATGCTGTCAGCATCAGGGCAATGAGAATGATGTAAAGTCTTTTCATAATGGTTTTAGTTGTGTAGGTGAATGACTTTGGGTTACAAGTTACGAATTATTCTTTAGGTAATAGTTTAGATATATAAAAATTTGTCTTGCAGTCTTGCAGTCTGTGTCTGCAGGGCTTAATCAAGGCATTGTGTTCTGCAGGTACTCGTTCATGTTCAAATTCCGTTGACAGATTTTGACCAGATACTGCATGACTTATTTTCCTTTGAGTTCGAGGCCGAGCTTGAAGTTGACGAATGAGTTGCGGCCTGCCTTCACCTGACATTGTCATTAATCCCGTAGAAAATGAAACTCCTGTCTCTGTTTGCAGCCACCTACTTAATTCCTAATGAAGGATTAATGAATACCCAGGTATGATTCCTAGATTCCTGAAAGTTAAGTGCCACTCCGCCTGCACGCAGCAATGAACGGAACAAACTTCTGTGCGCTGAAGCTGTACCGGGCATCAATAAATACCGGGAACAATGTGCCGTCATTATGCATATGCACACCTAGGCCCGCACCGGCTTTAATGTTACGTGTGAACTGATAGCCTGCCATCGTAGTAATACCATAGTAGTACTTTGAATATGGTCATCAGTTACACTAAGTCCTAGGTCCGCCGGTAAGCTCAGTAATGCTTATGAATCCCGGCCGCCAGTCGTAAATGAGATAGGGCGACTTTGGCAACTTTATTGGACTGGGCTGAAGCCGGTACATAACCGAGATGATCAGCAAGAGAACAGTAAGAAATGATTTCATATGCTTTATTTGATGTTGAGGTCTGAGTGTCTAAGGTCTGAGGTCATTTCTGACTTTCAGACATGAGACTTTAAGACTTTAGACTTTAATCGTTTGTATAGTATCCTGCTCCTTTGTTCGAGCCTTTCGTATAGTAGTTGCCCGGATCATAGTAGCGGTGGCCGTAGCCGAGGGTGTAGCCGTAGCGGAGACCGTAGCCGTAATAACCGGAGGCAGATATGTCATTGACAACAAGTGCTACGTTTGACATTTCTCCCTTACGGTAGATCTCGTCAAGAAGCGATACCGAACCCCTGGTGGTGTACCTCTGCCTTACGACGAAACAGTGTGACATTGGCAAGCTGGCTGAGCAGAAGGGCGTCGGTGACAATGCCTACCGGCGGGGTATCAATGATGATTGCGTCGAACTCATTGCGTGCACGGGCAATGAACTCAGCCATCTTAGGTGATCCGATAAGCTCGGCAGGATTGGGCGGCACGGGTCCTGACGGTGCAAACCAGAGGTTAACTATCTCAGTAGGCACAATGACTTCCTCAAAAGTGGCGCTGTTGCTCAGATACTGGCTCATACCGTGTCCGTTGCCTGCCTTAAGAATTGCATGAACCCGCGGTTTGCGCAGGTCGAGTCCACAATCAGTACCTTTTTGTTCATCATGGAGATGATGGTGGCAAGGTTGACCGAGACGAAGGTCTTGCCCTCACCGCTGACAGGTGAGCTGACAAGTACTACCGGGCATTTGGTCTGTCCGGTATAAAATGCCAGCGAGGTACGCACTGCCCTGAAGCTCTCTGCCAGGGTGCTGCCCGGCTTCTTGTGCCACAGGGTCCTCAACATGATACTCCGAATGACTTATAAAGCCTATGATCGGCGCTTTTGTCAGGCGTTCAATATCATGACGGCCGATGATCTTGTTGTTGAGCAGGTCGAAGATGACTATCAGAGCCATTGGTACCAGCAGCCCAAGAAGCATGGCCACAAGATAATTCTTCATGGTCTTTGGCTTGATCTGGGTGCTGTTCTGCACAATGCCTCATCGATGATGCGGTTATCGGTTATCTGTGATGCCTTGGCTATCCCGGCCTCGGCGCGGCGCTCAAGAAGGAAAGTATAGACCGAGTTGTTAAGGTCGAATTTCCTCTGAATGCCGATGAGGCTTCTCTCGGTTCCGGGAAGGCGACCCAGCTCCTTCTCCACCTTTGCAATGCGGCTGTTAACGTTGTTTATTGAAAGCTTGAGCTGGCTGATGGCGCTTGAGACATTCTCACGCAGAGCTGCACGGGCATCCTCAATCTGCTTATCCATGCAGCTGCACCTGCGGCAGGTCATCCTTCACAGTGAAGGCTATCTGCTTTCGTCTGCTGCTGCAGTGTGGCAAACTCCTCAACCAGCTTCACCAGCACCGGGTCAGTGACACCCATGACACTGGGAGAGATAATGCTTTCGCTGTCATCACGCGAGTTAAGATAATCAAGGAGATACTCATAGTACTGCATCTGCATCCCAGCATATTCTTCTCACCCTCAAACTTCTCAAGCCGCTGAAGGACAAGCGTGCCCTCAAGGGTCAGGTCGACGAACCGGTTATTCAGCCTGAAGCTCTCCATGCTGTTCTCTGCCAGCCTCAGGGAATCTGAGATCAGTCCCAGCTGTGCTTCAATGAAATTGATAGTGTTATCTGCCGCCCGGCTTTTCCACTCCATTCCCTGAACGATATAGAGCTCCATCAGTTATTCAGGTAGTCGGCTCCCTGCTGCGGTGAATAGCCGTTAAAAGAGAGAGTGAAGACACTGGCATATTCTTTCACGGGCTCAACTTTCAGGCTTGACCGGTAGCTGTTTGCCAGGTCTGCCGGGTGATTCAAACCAGACGAGCTAGCGGTTGTTCTCTCCGTAAACGGACTTTGATGCTGTCGCGCTGTTCAACAACAAAATTAAATCCGTTATAATTATAAACTTCTCCAAGTTTTAATTCATGTTCCGTGGTTCATCGTTTCGCGTTCCGTGTTTACTTCATGCTCCTTGTTCCATGCCTCGAGCTTTATCCTCATCAACTTCTACCGTATATGAATTCTGGTCCTGTGAACCTGATAGTCATCGGCACACCTACCGGCTGTTCATCAGAGAGCTTTCTCACAACAAACGGTGATGTCTTGTACATCCGCTGTCCCTGTATGCCATTGCGTGACGACAGGTACATACGCAACATGAAGCTCCGGCATCTCTTCAATGACGCGGTAGTTAAGGGTGTAGGATTTAAGTATTGCCACCTCGTCATCGAGATTGGGATAGGGATTGTAAATGTCTACCCGCGAAGATCTGCTCCATGTTGGCTACAGCTCCGGTGCTCTGCTCATCCTTGATAAGCAGGGTGCTCTTTACATTATATACCCGCTGGGAGTACCTGTTAAAAATATATGCCACTGACAAGGCAAGGAACAGTGCTACGACTATCCATATCCAGTTGCTGATGAACAGGGAGACGTAGCGCATCAGGTCGATGTCGTCGGAGGGGGGGGCGGGCTTTTTATTTGCTTCCATGTTTTGTTATTGAAGTATGTATGGAATGGTTTAGACTAGAGGCAATAGGCAGTAGGCAGTAGGCAATAGTTTTTGCTCCTGACTATCAGCCAGTTTTGTTGATTTTAAAAATCCTTCGGTTGGTCAGTCACACTTGGTCAAGTGCCTAACAAGCTTAAGGTTAATCAAATAAAGCGTGAGTTGGTTGCTTTTTACGACTCTTTATTTTATGTCAATACTTCCCCAAGTTTTCGGACTTCCGCAGGTTAGCGGTTGTGACATGCAAAGATATAAAAAAAGTTGAAAAGTTGAAAGGTTGAAAGGTTGAAAGGTTGAAGAGTTGAAGAGTTGAGGTAATGTTCATTCTTCCGTGTAGTAGGCGCCGGCTTCGTCCTTGGCTCCTTTGCCGTAGGCGGTGTGGCCGTAGTACTTGTAGCCGTAGTTATAACCGTAGGCATAACCCATGGTGTAGCCGTAACGCAGGCCGTAACCGTAATAACCTGACATCGATATGTCGTTGACAATGATGCCGGGATTCTTGATCTCCTTGTTGCGGTAGATCTCGTCAATAAGCTGAAGGGTGTTCCTGGAGGAGTAGCGCTGCCTGACCACGAAGAGGGTCATGTCGGCACGCCGTGCCAGCAGCATGGCGTCGGTGACGACGGCAACAGGCGGCGTGTCAAGGATGATGAAGTCAAACTGCTTCCTGGCTTTTTCAAGGAAGTCGGTCATGGTCTTGCGCTCTATCAGCTCGGCAGGATTGGGAGGTATGGGACCGGCGGAGGCAAACCAGAGGTTCTCAATCGATGTCTTCTGAATGACCTCGTCATACTTGCTGTTGCCGCTGAGGAAATTACTCATGCCCTCCGAGTTTTCAATGCCCAGTATCTTATGTATGCGCGGCTTGCGCAGGTCGAGGCCCACAAGGAGCGTCTTGCGGCCAAGGAGGGATATGATCGATGCCAGGTTGACAGCCACGAAGGTCTTGCCCTCGCCGCTGACGGTGGAGGTGATGGCTATCACCACCGGCTGATCGCCGGGGGTGAAATACTTCAGCGAGGTGCGTATGCTCCGGAAACTCTCTGCCAGCGTGCTGCCGGGCTTCTCAATGACAGGGATCTCATTGCCGTAGCTGCTGTGACTGATGAACCCCAGTATGGGCGCTTTTGTAGCTTTCTCGATATCCTTCTTGTCAATGATCTTGTTGTTCAGCAGGTCGATGATGATGATGGCTATGGCAGGAAAAAGCAGCCCGAGGATAAGGGCAAGCATGTAGTTCTGCCTTGTCTTCGGCTTGATACGCGCGGCGTTATACGGCTCTGCATAGTCGATCACCTTGTTGTCAGAGACCTTTGAGGCCATGGCAATACCTGCCTCAGCTCTCTTCTCAAGCAGGAAATTATATACCGTGCTGTTCAGGTCGAAGTCGCGCTGTATGCGTATCAGCTGCCGTCTCCGTGCCCGGCAGCCTGCCAAGCTGTCCGTTGACATCAGCAATACGTCCTTCGACATCATTCATCGATATCTTCAGCTGGTTGATGCTGTTGGTTACATTCTCGAGAAGGGCGGCACGGGCCTGCTCCACCTTGCCTGAGATGAGGTTCGCTGCCGGCAGGTCATCCTTCAGCACAAAACCCACCTGCTTCTGCTGCAGCTGCAGCTGGGAGAGCTCCTCAACGAGCCTGATGAGCAGCGGATCACCTATTCCCATGACGCTGGGAGAGACGATGAGTCCGCTCTCATTGCGTGAGGTCAGATATTCCTTCAGGTACTCATAATACTGTGTCTGCAGGTTAAGCGTGTTCTTCTCCGTCTCATAGCGTTCAAGACGCTGCAGCACAAGGTTGCCCTCGGTGGTGAGATCGACAAAGCGGTTGTCAAAACGGAAGTTTTCCATCTTGTTTTCAGCCTTCCTGAGTGAATCTGAGATAAAGCCAAGCTGCTCCTCGATAAATTCAATGGTCTTGCCTGGCTGCCTCATTCTTCCACCGCAGTCCCTGATGCTATATATGCATCCATCAGCGTATTAAGGTACTCAGCCTCCTGCTCAGGCACCAGTCCTGTGACAGTGAGGGTGACCAGCGTGGCCTCCTCCTCAATGGGGCTGACCGACAAGCTTGGAGCGGTAGCATGTTGGCCAGGGCCGGCGGAGATGGCTATATAGAAATAATATTTATTTGAGCCGCCTTCGATATAAGGAGAGACACCCGGGTTCCTGGGATGAATGATAAAGTCAAATCCGAACTTGCTGAACTGCTCTCCGAAGCTGTGTTCTCCCTCATATTCGTCAGCCTCAATGGTCAGAAGGTATTTCTCAGGTGAGAGTATCTTAATATCAACGCGTTTGCCTGCCGGCTGGATCCAGATACTGTCACATATCGACAACGAAGGGTGAGTTCCTGTACATGCGGCTTTCGGCAATACCCCGCTTCCCCACCGCCGTATAAACAACATGGAAATCCTCAAGCTATACATCACCTGGTGGTTGAGGCCGAACGACTTGAGGATCCCGATCTCATTCTGCAGGTTCTGCCGTGTGCCGAAGATATCGCCGCCGGGGATGATCTTGTCCATCTCGGCATAGCCGCCGCCGTTCTCTTCGTCCTTGATCAGCATGGTGCTCTGGACAGTATAGACCTCCTCGCCCCAGCGGTTGACGCCGTAGGCAATGGCGAGGGTGAGGAACAGCGCAGCAGCGAACCAGTACCAGTTGCTGATGAAAAGTGAAAAGTACCTGCGGAAGTCTATGCCTTCGCTCTCAGGCAGGTAATAATTCTGTTCGTCGTTTTCCATCAGGCTGTGATATAGTTAGTTCCCGAAATAATCTATCAGAAGCAATGTGGTGGTCATGGCGCTGGTCACGGAAGTGATTATAAAAGCAAATGTCGGAAGGTTGACATTGAATGTCTTTTTAGGGACCGGCTGCACTATGACCACATCGTTGGGCGCGATGAAAGTATGCGGGTGAGGCCAGAGTGTTTTTGTCCTGAAGGTTAATCTGGAATGTGGTTGTCGTATTGCCTGTAGGCCTGATGACAAGCACTCTCTCCTTGGCGCCTGTCTCCGTAACTCCGCCGGCACGGCCGATAGCCTTCAAGGACAGTCAGCTGATCGTTATAGTTGACATAACTGCCCGGAGCGCGCACTTCTCCTATCACCGTGAATTTAAAGCTCAGCAGCCTCACCTCGACATAGGCATGACGGAAGAGAGAGTCGACCTTTGCTTGCAAGAGATCGCGTATCTCAAAAATAGTCATTCCTGCCACAGCGATCTTTCCCAAGCAGCGGCACGGTAACATAGCCCTCAGGGTCAATGCTGTATCCCATAATATACTGCTGATGCTTCATCTCCGACATATAAGTGCCGGATTGGTGCGATTTTGTCGGCAAGCATCTCGGTCGAGTGTGCCCTCGGGTGTCTGTGCTTTGACAGAGATGTACAGTAAATCACGGGGCTGAACCTTATAGTCAGGAATTTCCATTGTAAAATAATCTTCACCTCCGGCTGCATCAAGATTGTTCAGGTAGGAGAGCTCTTCCTGCGTGGAGCAGGAGGCAAGCATCAGGATCAGGGCAATAACGGGAATATTTTATTCATGTGTTTATTAATTTATTTTTAAAGGTCACATGCAACCCATATGTTTGGGTTAATTAGCATTTAAATTTGTATTTGAGAAACATATGGGTGTCATGGGTGGAGCTCTTCCTGCGTGGAGCAGGAGGCGAGCATCAGGATCAGGGCAATTAACGGGAATATTTTCTTCATAGAGGTTAAGTTTTTTTGCCGGAGCTAAAGCGAACTAAATATCCTAATTTTTTTTGAGTTTGCGTATGGATGTGGTTTTAATATCTACGGTAAGGTTCATGCCCGGCTGAATGATACGTATTACCACCTTGTGTTTTCTTCCCACCCTGATCAGCTCGCCCCGGAGGCCGGTGAGGGAGCCGTAGATCACCTCCACCGTGTCGCCCTTTGCGTAGACGTCGCTGCTCACCGTCACGTCGGCATCGCTGCCGCACAGGATGCGCAGGTTGGTGATCTGGATCTCGGGGATGACAACAGGTTTGCCCTGGAGCATGATGAATTTGACAACACCGTCGGTTTTGCGCACTGTGAAAAAGTCTTTGGGGATGACTTTTACAAAGACGTATGAGCTTATAAGGGGTTTCTCGACAAGTTTTTTGCGGTCGGACCACTGGCGCAGGGTTTTCTGAAGCGGAAGGAATGTCTCGATGCCGTTTTCATTCAGCCTGTCGCTGACGCGTTTCTCAGCGCGCGAATGTGTATAAACTGCGTACCATCCCTTTTCCGGTTTGACCAGTGCCGGAACCTCTTCCTTCACGGGAGGTGTCTGGTTTTCTTCCATAACTTTCTGTATTGCCCGGCAAATTTAATAAAATATGTCTTGAAGGTCTCAACTAAGGCAGGTCATGAGGTCAATAAGGGTCGAGGTCGTAGAGTCAATTATTGGTCAATATGACGTAGACCATTTAAGATTGAGATCATCAGACCTGTTCAAAATCCCCAAACGAGGCCGCCGCTGAAGGTGGTAGTCTGTCCGTAGAGATGAGGGGCAGTCCAGGATTCTTCTCCTTCGATGTTGCTTTTAATCAGCGAGGCTTTTGCCTGAACGCCGCCGGTGATCAGGTACCTTACTTCGAGGCCGGTGGTAGATGTTGCTCCACTCGACGGTTTCAAGATAGGGCAGGCCAACACGGTCGCCGCCAATGCTTTGATAATCAGGACCTCTCTCCGACCGTTCGTGCCATAACCTTATATTCATTCCCCTGAGTGGCTTGTAGTCGAGGGCAAACCACCAGCTGCGGCTGTTGTCCCGAAGCCAGTGACCCATGTTGTAGCCCTGGTTCTCGTAAGTGATTGTCGGAACATAATGCTGAAAGGTGAGCGGGTAGGTGAAGGTGCATTCGGCCGTCAGCCACAGGTTGGGCAGAAATTTGAAATTGCCGGTGCGGGCGCCTCCCTTCCAGGAAAAGAAGTTATAATCGGATGTGGTGAACCGCTCTGTCGACAGCTCATCAATGAACAGGGTGCCGTACAGATGAAGGTGTTTTATATTATGCGAGCTTATGTCGATGAACATCTGCGCGTTGCTGTTATCGATGCCGGAGTTCATGCCGTGATCGACCGACTTATAAAAGAAGAGAGGCATCAGGTAGTAGGGCGACAGTCTCGGGTCTGACCATACGACACTGTTGCCCAGGGAGATATTGAAACGTTTAAAAGGCGTGAAGGTGAAAAGGTTGGTTGAAATGTATTTTGTATGGTAAACTTCGCGGTAATCAAGACCGTAGGAATTTGTCACCCAGTATGACCGTGCCGAGTCGACCACCATCGAGTTGAGCCAGCCGTAGAGCCAGGTCATCTCAAACCATTCCGCGGGTTTGAGATGGAGCTTTATCTGCATGAACGAGGGCGCCCTGCCTGAAAGGATATTCGTCCCGGCATAGCCGCTGCCCCACACAGGCGCATCCTTCAGGAAAGAGATGTCGCCCCATTTCCACATATAGCTTGCGCCCCCCGTCATCTCGGAGAAGTCGGTGCCGTTCTTGATATGCCCTCCCCTTTCGCGTGTAAGATATTCAGGGTCACCCAGCAGCGGGTCCTGGTGATTATCCTGCAGCGCTGCGAAGAAACCCCAGTTACCGTAGCTTCCGTAAGCCTTCGCCCCGTTCTTCCACACAATCGATCCGTCCGAACTGTAACTGATCCCCAGGATGGGTGCTATGGTGAGATTGAACATCGAATCCCGGTACTGGGCCGTGGCAGGATTATAAACCAGCTTCATTTTGCCGGGCTCGGTCATCATGCCAAAAGATGTTATAAAAAACTCCAGCTCTTTTTTCTGCCTGGAAGTCATTTCTTCAGTGTGCCCCGCCGCCGTCTCAAGGAGGCCCGAGATCATCTTCCTGCTGTAAGGCTTCACAGCCTGGTTGAAACTGATGATGCCGTCTGCTGCCAGCTCGTCGAGAAATGAATAGATACTCTCATCGGCAACCGGCTCGGGGATGACCTGTGAATGAAGGGGAGTGATGCAAAAAGCCAACAGGAATATTACCAGTGTTGATAAGTTTGTTGATGATCTCATTGGCTTCATGTTTATGCAAAGATAACTCTTGGAGTACATTTGTAATATCTTGCACAAGAATTGAGGGGAAATGAATACACGCCGTTTCAGGTACTACAGTCTTTTTCTTGACATACTCATCCTGGCCCTGTCATATTTCGTTGTGACATTGCTTAAGCCTGCGGGATTTCAGGAGTATGTTCCGTCGCATGCCCCTTTCTTCCTTATCCTTGCCCTGTTATGGGTGATTGTGTCACTTCTGAACGGCAAGATAGGCAGGGGACACATCATCAACCTGAGAACCCTTTTTTACTATGTTGTAACATCGAACCTCATTGCAACCAGTATTGCCGCCCTGATACTGTTTGCGGTTCGTGACCTGGGCTATTCCAGGACTGTCGTCTTCGGGACTGCCCTTACGGCAACGTTCCTGGAGCTGGCGGCAGGCATGATCTGGCTTGCATTCAGCCGGGCATCGCTTCAGGAGATTGATCAGGTCAGGCCTTCAGAGCGCGACATGGTTGCCCGTTCGCATCCCGGAGAACGGCAACGGTTTTTTGACTGATCCCGAGCTGACGCTTCGCCTGCAGCAGGGATGTTCGCGTGAACGGGCAGAGGCGTTATCATCGATGGTGAGCCGCGCCGAGGGATCGCGCCTGGCGGTGGTATCAACAGCGGAAGCATTCAATATACAGAACCTGGCGCCGGGAGATTACTCCTGCATCATCAACCTGAAACCCGTTAACAGCATAAATGACATTGACAAATTCCTTGACACGGTTAATGTCCGGCTGACCGGTGACGGCATATTCCTGTGCTGCGTGGAGACGCTGGAGCAGCGTGCAAGCCGGCTGCGCCACAGGTTTACTCCGGTGTTATATTATCTTTTTGTTGCTGTTCCGGATTTTCTTATCAGGAGGGTTGCTCCCCGCCTGCGTCTCACCAGGGGTCTCTGGAATGTCATGACACGTGGGGCCAATGCGCCTCTCTCGCGGGCCGAGGCGCTGGGTCGTCTCTGCCGTGCCGGCTTCGCCATCAGGCAGGAAAAGTTTGCAGGAAACATGCTGTGCATCAGGGCACAGCGAAAGTCAGAGCCCCTGCCTGCCAACGGCAGCGGGTACGGTATGATCATTGCCCTGCCGCGCATTGGCCGCGACGGCAATACATTCATAGTTTATAAACTGCGCACCATGCACCCTTATTCCGAGTTCCTGCAGGAATATGTCTATGACCTGCACGATCTGCAGGCCGGGGGCAAGCTGAAGCACGATTTCCGCGTCACCGGGTGGGGGCGTTTCTCCAGGCGCATATGGCTCGATGAGCTGCCGATGATAGCAAACCTCTTCAGGGGTGATATGAAGGTTGTGGGTGTGCGGCCTCTGTCACAGCACTATTTTAATCTGTATGACAATGATATCCGCAACAGGCGCATCAAATACAAACCGGGACTTATTCCTCCCTATTACGCTGACATGCCGGCGGGGATTGAAGAGATACAGCGCTCAGAGATAAAATACCTCGACGCCTGGGACAAAAACCACCTCGGCACCGACCTCCGGTACTTCTTTAAAAGTATTTACAATATTATTTTCAGGAACGCCAGATCGAACTGAGGCTATTTTTGTCTTAGTTTGGCCTCCATCGAGAGGGTGGCATGGGGTACGGCGCGGAGCCGCTCCTTGCTGATGAGCTGTCCTGTCTCACGGCAGATGCCGTAGGTCTTGTTCTCGATACGCACCAGCGCCGCCTGCAGATGCTGGATGAACTTCAGCTGCCGCTGTGCCAGTCTTCCGGCCTCTTCCTTTGACAGTGTGGTGGCACCCTCTTCCAGCACCTTGAAGGTGGGAGAGGTGTCCATCGTATCGTTGTTATCCTCGTGTGTGATACTGGCCTTGAGAACCTCGTAGTCGCGTCTGGCTTTCTCGAGCTTGGTCATAATGATATGCCTGAACTCCTCCAGCTCCTCATCCGAATATCTTGTCTTTTCTGCCATGGCTACCGGTGTTAGAATTTTGATAGGCAAAGGTAATATAAAAGTTAATGAGTTGAAGGGTTGAGGGGTTGAAAAGTTTTTAAAGTCTGATAGTCGTGAAAGGTGCTCAAGAGTCTGAAGGTCTGATAATCAGGCAGATTACACATTTACTCAGTATGTTGAGTAATTTTACTCAGTACATTGAGTAAATGCAAATTTGTATGAAATCTGAAGATCATATGTCTGAGGTCGGTTATAAGGCTTTAAGTAAGCTGACCTAATTCGTTTCTTCTGAAAATCAGACAGCTTGTAGACATCATTCTTTTGCTTTTAATTCTACAATTGTCTTAATGGCTTTGAGAAAGGAGGCATCCTCAATATGAGAAACTTTTCGATTATATATGTCTTAGCTCGACAGTACTCATGATTACTTGTTTTACAAATTATAATTTTGGAGTAATTATGGTTACTCTGGTAATTGTCAGTGATTATTTAACCTATATTAATTTAGGGAGTGTGAAAATCCTTATCCATGATAAGACTGAACACTATTTTGTTGCACCACTACTGCCTATTGCCCTCCCCTTCAGTCTGCTCATCGCTATCCCGACATAACATGTCGGGACTTAACCTCTGCCTCTATTGCCTTGTTATATACGCTTTTTTACTAACTTTGCACCTGTTAAAAACGAGATAGATAATAAATGTCCAAGAGATTTCCCGAATACAAGGGTCTTGACCTGGCAAAGGTGAACAGCGAGGTGCTGAAGATGTGGGATGAGAATGACACCTTCCGCAGGTCGCTCCGCAGCCGCGACGGCAAGGGCGAATTTGTCTTTTTTGAAGGTCCGCCGTCAGCCAACGGACTGCCCGGAATACACCATGTCATGGCCCGCGCCATCAAGGACACCATCTGCCGCTACAAGACACTTCAGGGTTACGAGGTGAAACGCAAGGCCGGCTGGGATACCCACGGACTGCCCGTCGAGCTCGGCGTGGAGAAAACCCTGGGCATCACCAAGGAAGACATCGGGACTAAAATCTCCGTGGAAGAATACAACGCAGCCTGCCGCAAGGATGTGATGAAATATACCGATGTGTGGGAGGATCTGACACGCCACATGGGCTACTGGATCGATATGGACAATCCGTATGTCACATACGACAACAGGTATATCGAGACCCTCTGGTGGCTGCTGAAGGAGCTTTATAAAAAAGGCCTTCTCTACGAAGGTTACACAATACAGCCATTCTCACCTGCCGCCGGCACCGGCCTCAGCTCCCACGAGCTCAACATGCCGGGCTGCTACCGCGATGTGAAGGACACAACCTGCATAGCGCTCTTCACCCTGAAACGCAATGAGCAGTCAGAATTCCTTTTCCGGGATATCGACACCGACGGAGTGAAGATCATGGCATGGACCACCACGCCGTGGACCCTCCCGTCAAACACCGCCCTGGCAGTGGGTCCGGATATTAAATATGCAAAGGTCAGAACAACAAATCCATACACCTCCGAACCGATCACCGTCATACTTGCGGAAGAGCTGATCCCGGTGATCTTCGCCCCTGACAAGAAACTTGAATACAAGGTCACAGGCTCTTTCAAGGGCTCGGAGCTGAAAGGCATCGATTACGAGCAGCTGATCAACTGGGTTGATCCGGGCGAAGGCGCTTTCCGCGTCATCACCGGCGACTTCGTCACCACCGTTGACGGTACGGGCATAGTGCATATAGCTCCCACCTTCGGCGCAGACGACTACCGCGCCGGACGCGAGAACGGCATCCCGCCCCTGCTGGTGGTGATGTCAGACGGATTCCAGGGACCGCTTGTCGACCGCCGCGGCCGCATGGTGCCGCTCGGGGATCTTGACCAGGCGTTTACGGCCACACATGTCAACACCACAACATACGGTCCGTTTGCCGGCCGCTATGTCAAGAACGAATATGACGAATCCCTTACTGAAGCAGACCCCACCCTCGATGTTGACATCGCGGTGATGCTCAAACAGGAGGGAAAGGCTTTCCGCATAGAGAAACAGATACATACCTATCCGCACTGCTGGCGCACAGACAAACCTGTTCTCTACTACCCGCTTGACTCCTGGTTCATACGCACAACCGCCCTGCGCGACCGCATGATAGAGCTTAACAACACCATCAAATGGAAGCCCGAGAGCACCGGCAGCGGCCGCTTCGGCAAGTGGCTTGAGAACCTGGTCGACTGGAACCTGTCGCGCTCCCGCTTCTGGGGCACACCCCTGCCCATCTGGATGACCGATGACCGCCAGGAAGAGATATGCATCGGGTCGGTGGCAGAGCTCAAGATGGAGATATCGCGCAGCGTCGATGCCGGTTATATGACACATAATCCCCTGGCAAATTTCGCCGAGGGCGACAACAGCGCCGAAAACTATTCGCTGCTCGACCTGCACCGTCCGTTTGTTGACGATATCATCCTTGTCAGCAGGACAGGCAGGCCGATGAAGCGCGAGACGGATCTCATCGACGTATGGTTTGACTCGGGGGCCATGCCCTACGCACAGGCGCATTATCCCTTCGAGAACAAGGCAAACTTCTCCGAAATGTTCCCGGCCGACTTCATCGCCGAGGGCGTTGACCAGACACGCGGATGGTTCTTCACTCTCCATGCCATCGCCGCAATGATATCCGATTCGGTATCGTTTAAAAATATCATCTCCAACGGCCTCGTGCTCGACAAGAACGGCAACAAGATGTCGAAGCGGCTGGGCAACGCCGTTGATCCTTTCAGCACAATCGACCAGCACGGCTCAGATCCGCTGCGGTGGTACATGCTCACCAACGCACAGCCGTGGGACAACCTCCGCTTTGACATTTCCGGTGTGGAGGAGGTGAAACGCAAGTTCTTCGGTACCTTATATAATACGTATTCCTTCTTTGCCCTCTACGCCAATGTGGACGGTTTCACAGGCAACGAGCCGCAGGTGCCGATGGAGAAAAGGCCCGAGATAGACCGCTGGATCATCTCGCTGCTGAACACGCTCATAAAGGATGTCACCGACCGGTATGACGATTATGACATCACCCCGGCAGGAAGGGCTATTTCGGAGTTCGTCACCGAGAACCTCTCGAACTGGTACGTGCGCCTCAACCGCAAGCGTTACTGGGGCGGCGGACTGGATGAAGACAAGCTCTCGGCATACCAGACACTTTACACTTGCCTTGAGACAGTGGCAGTACTGGCATCGCCCATCATACCTTTCTTCACTGACCGCATCTTTACCGATCTCAACTCGGTCAGCGGCAGGGACAAGGAGGGTTCGGTGCATCTCACTGTCTTCCCTTCATATGATGAGAAGCTGATTGACAAGGCCCTCGAGGAGAGGATGGAGATAGCGCAGAAGATGTCGTCTATGATCCTTGCCCTCAGGCGCCGCGTGAACATCAGGGTGCGGCAGCCGCTTGCCAGGATAATGGTGCCTGTCAGCGACGGCAATTTCAAAAACAACTTCGAAGCAGTCAAATCGCTGATACTTGCCGAGGTGAATGTCAGGGATGCCGAATATGTGGATGACACATCCGGATTGCTTGTCCGGAAGGTCAAGCCTAATTTCAAGCTTTTAGGGCCACGTTTCGGGAAGAAAATGAAGGAGGCGGGAGCTGCAATACTTGCCCTTACACAGCCCGAGATAGCAGAGTTCGAGAAACTCGGAACCCGGAACCTGGAGCTTGACGGTGAGGTTTACAAAATCACCACTGACGATGTGGAGATAATTTCGGAGGATATCCCCGGATGGCTTGTCGCCAATGAAGGGCGGTTGACTGTCGCGCTTGACATAACAGTCACCGAGGAGCTTTTGCATGAAGGCATCGCCCGCGAGTTTGTGAACCGCATACAGAACATCCGCAAGGATTCCGGTTTCGAGGTCACGGACAAGATAAAAGTTATCATTGAGGATCTGCCTTTTATCTCCGCTGCCGTCAAAAAGCACTCGGACTACATTGCCTCCCAGACGCTGGCGCTGGAGATCTCCCTCGCCCCTTCTTCCGGAATGACATCACCCAACACCAAAGAGGTTGACATAGAGGAGCAGATGGTGAAGGTTCTGGTAGAAAAAGTCTGAGGGTCTGAAGTCTGAGCAAGTCTGTAATCACTTTCGTGTTCCTGCAGCTGTAGTGCGAAATTAAGTGTATGCAATTTGCATTCGACTGCAAATTTACATCGGATTTAGTTATAATTATACTTACAACTTTTCAAAAAATCAACTTTTCTGTAACTATAGTTATAATTTTCTTCTAAACAGGAAATGTTTAAACTATACTTATAACTTTTTGTCACAATAATGATCATCGTAGATGATCAAATTATTGTAGATCAATGCATTAATAATTATTCCGGACCCTCGTAGAGGGTCAAATAATTGATAAAACATCAATTCCTGTTATTCGATGGCCTACAACCATCTTAATCTTTCCTCCTTCTTACATTCTCTACAATAATAAGATGATCTACAATCATCTACACTGAATTTTCAAATCGACCATTGATCTTGCCCTCCCCTAAACGGGACTGCTTCCTCTGGATCGCCAGCATGCTCCATGCCATAACAATTAATATCTTTGCGTGACAATAATTGAATACGCCATGTTCTCAGGAATAGTTGAGGAAGCCGCGCCGGTGGTGCGGATCGAACACGAAAAGGATAATATTCACATCACCATGAGGTGCTCATTCACCGGTGAGCTGAAGATAGACCAGAGCATATCGCATAACGGTGTTTGTCTCACGGTGGTGAAGAAAGAGGGAGACACCTATACTGTGACCGCCATTCGCGAAACCCTTGACAAGACCAATCTCGGACTGCTTAAGCCGGGCGACAAGGTGAACCTGGAACGCAGCACCCGCCTCGACGGCCGGCTCGACGGGCACATGGTGCAGGGCCATGTCGATCTCACCGCCATCTGCACCTCGGTGCGCGAGGCAGAAGGTTCATGGTACTATACCTTTGAATATGAGCCCAAATCCCCGGAACATCTCACTGTCGAGAAGGGATCAGTCAGCGTCAACGGCGTCAGCCTTACAGTTGTGAATTCAAAGGATACCTCATTTGAGGTGGCTATCATCCCCTTCACGCATGAGGTGACTAACTTTCACCAGATCGAAAAGGGTACGGTTGTCAATATAGAATTTGACATCCTCGGGAAGTATATTGCGAAGATAGTCAGGCAACAACTGGGCAAATGTCTGAGGGTCTAGGGTCTGAGGGTCCTTAGGTGTTGAGGAGTTGAAAAGTTTTTAGTTATTTTCGCTCAGACGTGCAGTCCCGGGAACTGGGAATGTGATCAGAAATGGCTGATGATTTTATATTTCATCATCAAAATTTATCCCGGCTAATTGAATTAAACGGCACGACAATAATACCATTGCTCCTTTTCTGGGTTGTGTCGCCGCCATAAACTAAATAACCTCCCGCCGTATCCGTCAATTTATTCCAGAATTGAATGCCCTTGAAGGAATCTTCAGAAATTGTCTGTCCGGACTTTATTTCAACCGGTAACCGCGTGGCGCCACCTTCCATCAACAGGTCGATCTCATTACCCTTGCTGTCCCTCCAGAAAAACAGGTTATTCAATTTGCCATTGTTATATCTTCGTTTAAGAAAGTCAACAATCACCATATTTTCAAACAGACTCCCCCTCGATGAATGAAAGGCCAGCTGGTCAGTGCTTTCGATGCCCAGTAAGGCAACCGCAAGTCCCGTGTCATAGAAATAGAGCTTTGGCATCTTTACAACACGCTTATTGAAGTTTTTGTGATATGGTTGTAATCTGAATACGATAAAACTCGCTTCCAGAACTCCGATCCAGGAACTGACGGTTTTAACATCAACTCCGACTTCAGATGCCAGGCTGCTCATATTGAGAAGCTGACCGATCCTGCCTGCGCACAGCCTGAGAAGTCTTTCAAATACATAAAGATCCGTGATGTTCTTTATCAGCCGGACATCCCTCTCAACATATGTCCTGATATAGTTGGCATAAAACCGTGCGGCATCCGTAGAATTGTTGTATAAAGCCGGATAGCAGCCCTTAAATATTATTCCGTTGGCATTCTTCTCTCTTACCCCTATTTCACTGATCGTCAGAGGCAATAAAAACAAATACCCGACTCTTCCGGCAAGGCTTTGAGAGATACTTTCCTGGAGAAGGAAATTATTTGATCCTGTCAGGATAAACATACCGTTAGCCTGATGTTCATCCAGTATTTGCTGGAGATATGAAAAGAGCTCCGGGACTCTTTGAATCTCATCAAGGATGGCTCCGTCAGGATAATTTGACAGGAATCCCCGCGGATCCTCCATGGCAAACCTGCGCATGTCAGGATTTTCAAGGTTGACATAAGGTTTCCCCTCAAACACCTTCTGTACTAATGTCGTCTTACCTGATTGGCGCGGACCTACCACTGCCACAGCCCTGAACTGTGCGGCAAGGATTTTTAATTCAGTCTCAGCTTCCCTTTGTATCATATCACAAATGTACAATTATGGATTTAGATTCCAAAATTGTACTTTTTTGGTTAGTGCCTATTCTTTCCCGGCCTGCGGGATTCACTGGAAGTTGTCTGACTGGGCACAACTACTCATACTTCGTGGACCGGAATTCTTCAGGGAGCTGTAACAATTGATATCTTTGTCAGATAATTAGAATTATGAGCAGCAGAAAAATAATAGTTGCCGTTACGGGTGCCAGCGGGGCAATATATGCGCTGAGCCTGATGAAGCGGCTGCGTGAGATGCCGGAGCCCCCTGCTGAGGTCGCGGTAATAATGACCGGCAATGCTGAAGAGATCATGCTCTATGAAACCGGTACCGTATATGTTCCATCCGGTACCGAAAAGCTTTGGGACAACAAGGATTTCAATGCTCCCTTCGCCTCCGGTTCATCATCGTATGACACAATGATAATTTGTCCCGCTTCAATGGGTATGGTCGGCAGGATTGCCCACGGTGTCTCTGATGACCTCATCACCCGTGCGGCGGATGTGATCCTGAAGGAGCGCCGCCGGCTGATTTTAGTACCCCGCGAGACGCCATACAGTCTGATACATATAAACAATATGAAGCTGCTCACCGAGGCCGGCGCTGTTATTTGTCCTGCCACACCCTCATTCTACAGCCGGCCGAAGACAATAGATGATCTTGTTATGACTGTTACAGACAGGGTGCTCACACTGGCGGGATTCACAATTGACACATTCAGGTGGAACGAGTAGAACTGCACAAACGCATAAAGACTCTGCTGCGGAGGCATCATGTTCTGAGCATCGCGACGGTCAGCGAAAAGCGGTCCCTGGTGTGCTTCATGTTTTTATGCATGGGATGAGGATAATAATACCCTGGTCATCACCACCGACACAACAACCCGTCACGGCTCCGAGTTTTTAACCAATCCTTCCGTTGCAGGAACCATCGCCCTTGAAACCTGGCGTGTTGGCAGAATACGGGGAATACAGTTCACCGGACTGATCAGGGAGCCCTCCGGCGAAGAGCTCTCCCGGGCAAAAAAGATCTACCTCCGCCGCTTCCCCTACGCCGCCCTCACTGATCTCCATCTCTGGGTTATCACCCTCAACCACATCAAGCTGACTGATAACAGACTGGGTTTCGGAAAGAAGATTATCTGGGAATTAAATTGATACCTTGAGTCATATTTCATTAAGTTGCTGTTGCCTCCCATCTTTGGCACAATCTCGGTCAAGTGCTACTTCTGATTTACATATTCGTCTTCTGCATATATACATGCTCTTTACTTCCGGAGAACCTTTGTAAACATTCAGAAATTGTCTGAATTCAGCATCACTATTTCTGAAAAATCCTTCAGAAATGTTATTCATTATTGAAATGCCTGCTCCAGTCGATCTGATCATTAAATGTATATTCTCGGCAGCTTTGAAATCTGAATAAATCAGATTAACCAAGCTCCCTTGCTAATTTCCAGATTTCAAATTTCTCGAAATTCTTTGATTGTTCCCATTTACGTATCACTTTAATTAATACAGCATTATAAATAATAATATATTTCAACTGGACTTCAAGATCTTAGACCTGTTAGACCTGCAAGACAATTCTTTTAGTAACTTTGAAACCCATGATCGACCACTCAACAATAGAACGGATTTTCGACGCTGCCCAGATAACCGAGGTGGTGCAGGAGTTCGTGTCGCTGAAGAAGAGAGGCGTCAACTACCTGGGACTGTGTCCTTTCCATAACGAGAAGACCCCGTCGTTCACCGTCTCGCCCGCCAAGGGCATCTTCAAGTGCTTCGGCTGCGGCAAGGGCGGCAATGCCGTCAACTTCATCATGGAGCATGAGCACCTCTCCTATCCCGAAGCACTCCGGTACCTGGCCAAAGAAATACAATATCGAGATAGAGGAGAAGGAGGTCACCGCCGAGGAGATACAGAAGCAGAACGAGCGCGAGAGCATCCTGGTGGTGACGCAGTACGCCGCCCGGCAGTTCACCGAGACCCTCTTCCACGGCCACGAGGGCATGGCGCTGGGACTGTCATACTTCCGCGAGCGGGGCTTCCGCGATGCAGTGCTGCATAAATTCGACGTGGGTTACTGCAATGAGAAGCGCGACGACTTCACCCAGAAAGCCATCGCGGCAGGTTACAAGAGTGACTACCTGGTGCTGAGCGGGCTCACAATCGACAAGGAGGGCTATCTCTTTGACAGGTTCGCGGGGCGGATCATGTTCCCCATACATTCCCTGTCAGGACAGGTGCTGGGTTTCGGCGGCCGCATAATAAAACACGATCCCAAGGCCGCCAAGTATGTCAACACGCCGGAGACTGAGATCTACCACAAGAGCCGCATCGTCTACGGAATCTTCCAGGCACGCCAGGCCATAATGCGCGAAGACCGATGCTACCTGGTTGAGGGGTACACCGACGTGCTTTCGATGCACGAGGCCGGTGTCGAGAATGTCGTTGCATCATCAGGCACCGCCCTGACGCAGGAGCAGATACGCCTCATCAAGCGCTTCACTCCCAACATCACAATGCTCTACGACGGCGACCCGGCAGGGGTGAAGGCATCCGTGCGGGGCACCGACATGGTCCTCGAGGAGGGCATGAATGTCCGCATTGTAATGCTTCCCGAAGGCGAAGACCCGGATTCATATTCCAAAAAAGTCTCCGAGGAGGAATTCAGGCGCTTCCTGAAGGAAAACGAAACTGACTTCATCAGGTTCAAGACCAGCCTGCTCCTCGATGAAGCACATAATGATCCCGTCAGACGCGCCAACCTGGTCAGGGAAGTGGTGCGTTCCATTGCCGTGATACCCGACCAGATTACACGCACGGTATATATAAAGGAGTGCAGCATCCAGCTTGGCATGCCCGAGGAGGTGGTACTTGACGAGGTGATGAAGCTGCGGAAGCAGGAGAGCTTCCGCAACCGCAACTCGTGGCCGGTGCAGGATGCCATCGTATCACCCCAGTCGCCGGCACAGAAGCAAAGGAAGAAAGAGGAGACATCGTTTTACTCGGAGAAAGAGCTTCTGCGGCTGCTCATACGTTACGGCGACGAGGTACTGTCGCGCGTGGTAGACAAGGAAACAGGCACTGAGACAATAACCACCGTGGCTGACTATATAATCTCACAGATAACAGAGGATGAGCTCCTGTTTGACGACCCGGTCTTTGCCTCCATCTTTTCAGAAATAACCTTTAATGTGTCTCAGGGTCTCTTCCCGGGAGACAGGCATTTCGTGCACCATGCTAATCCCGCCATCAGCGCCATCGCCGTTGACATGCTCACCGAGCAGTACACCCTCAGCAGGATATGGAGCTCAAGAGGCGCTTATGTCGAGACCGAAGAGATGAAACTGAAGGAAATTGTTCCTGACACTGTCCTCAAGTTCAAGAGCGACAAGATCAAGATAATGCAGAAGGAGCTGCGCAGGGCGATGGCCGAAGCGGCAGGTGACGATGAGAAAATTGCCGCTCTCCAGGAGAAGTACAAGACAATGACCTCGCTGCAGAAAAAAATATCCTCCGGCCTTGGCGGGCGCATTGTATTATAATTGCGCGGACCGGAAACTCTTTTTTTTATTAACTTGTGGAAAATTTCCGTTGCCATGAGACAAACCCTCCCTGTTTTCATTGCTTTGTGCGCGGTGCTGATTTTCACCGCATCGTGCAAGAGAGGAGAAAAGGCAACTCATATACCTGCTCCGGTATTTTCCACATACATCCCCGACTCCCCGCAGGACACCTCAAAGATGAGGGAGATCTATTACGGATTGCTGACGCCGGTGGAAGTGTGCAATATTTTTGACAGGCTCGGGCTGCATTACAATGACACTGTGATACTGGCCACCGAGTACCAGGATCTTTACATGAGCAGCTACAAGGCTGCAATGAACCTCGGTGTTTACGGCGTCGACATGGGTTACATGAAGCTCTTCGGCGTCAACAGGCAGACTGTGAACTATTTCACCACTATCAGGATCCTGAGTGAGCGGCTGAACATGCCTGACACTTTTCTTTCAGATGCCATCAGGAGCCTTGACGCTGAGATCAATAACGCCGATACCCTCACCGGGCTGATGAATGATGCCTATCAGAAGATCGACGCCCACATGCGCCTTGAAGGAAGCGAGGGGACCCTCGGGCTGATGCTCATGGGCGGATGGGTGGAGGCGATGTACCTCGCCACGCAGCTGGCATATGATCCCGAAAATCCTGACCCGCAGGTCGTTGGCAAGATAGCCGAACAGAAGTACTCGCTCATCTCCCTGCTCAGCTTCATGAAAAATTATTATGACGATCCGATGGTGGTCTTTTACACCAAGAAACTGAAGTACCTCAATCGCTGGTTCGATACATTCGAGATATATTATCAGCCCGGAGACGTAAGGATAGACACGACGCGCCAGGTCATAACGACTTCCGGCACGGAGATGACTGTCACCGTCGGGACGCTGAATGAGATACGCGACTATATCGCGAAGCTGAGGGCCGAGATCACTGCTGTCTGAAAAATTCAAATACTTATATTATGAACCGTCGTCTTCTTTCACTTACGGCCGTCATGGCCGTCATCGCCCTTTCATGCGGCAGGGGCCCGCAGGAAAAGAAGGGCGCCGATACCACTTCAGTGGTCACTGTAATAGATAAAGGATTTAGCAAATATATCTCGGCGTACACCTCGGGAGTTGTTCCTGCGGGAAGCACTGTGCAGATCGTTTTCACCCCTGAGTTCGCCGCAAAGGCTGACAAAAGCAAGACGCAGGGATTGTTTTCCTTCACTCCTTCACTGAAAGGAACGACGGAATGGGCTGATGACATGACCCTCCTTTTCAAGCCGTCGAAGCCCCTGACGCCGGCGACTTCGTACCAGGGAACCCTCGATCTCAGCAAGATCGGGCAGGTGGATGAACAGCTTCGTCTTTTCCCGCTGGCCTTCAGCACGGTGGAGAAGAACTTCTCCGTCACGGTTAATCCTGTCACCTGTGACCCGCCTGACGGAAACACTTATTCACTTACCGGCACGCTGGTTACATCCGATTTCATTGACCCGCGGAAGTCGAAAAGTATCTTACGGCCAGCACCGGAAGACGGAGTGAAAAGATCACCTGGGACCATGACAACAACAACAATCACCTCTTCACGATTGAAAAGATACAGCGAGGCAAGGAAGAGAGTGTGCTCACTGTTGCCTGGAACGGAAATCAGTACGGCATCAAAACCAAAGGCGAACAGAGTGTTACAATTCCTGCCGAAGGAGTCTTCACCGTCACTGATGTCAAGGTCAATGCCGGCGACAGTAAAAGCATCGAGATATTCTTCTCTGATATTATAGATGCCGGCAGTGAGCTCGAGGGCATTGTGACAATGAACCCCGTTCACCCTTTGACAGTCAGCGCCGAAAGCAACAAGTTGCTCGTCATCCCCGGTGATAATGTAGTTGGCGTCACCGAAATAACAGTCGACGGCTCTCTGCGCAATACCCGCGGCGACAGGCTCGGTGAATCAGTCACCAGAAGCATCAACTTTACGCCCGTGGAACCTGGTATCAGAAGATCGGGAAAAGGGGTCATTATGCCTTCCTCGGGCAACCTGATATTTCCCTTTATGGCAGCCAACCTGAGTGCAGTCGATCTCACCGTCATCAAGATCTTCGAGAACAACCTGCCTTACTTCCTGCAGCAGAACACCATGGGAGAAGCCAATGCATACGGCAACATCAGCCAGTTCGGGCGCCCGGTGTACCGGGGTCGCGTTGACCTTACAGGCGGCGCCGGGTTCGATCCCAACAGGTACAATCTCTTTACAATCGACCTTGCCAATTATATCGAACCTGAACAGGGCATCCTTTACCGCATTGAGCTCGGGATGAGGCCGTCATATTCGCTCTATCCATGTACCGGCACCCGCACGAAATCAAAGTACGAGGAGCTGCTTGAACAGGCTGATCTCGACAGGGCATGGGAAAACTCCGAGGATTACTATTCTCTCTCCGAGGAAGGCCTGTTTTACCGGTATGCCTATGACTGGCGTGAAAATGAAAATCCCTGCAGCGATGCTTTTTACAATCCCGACAAGAAGCTTGTAAGCAACATCCTTGCTTCTGACCTGGGTATAATGGCAAAGAGCGGAACGGATAACAATCTTCATGTTTTTCTGAACGACCTGCGCACTGCAGCGCCGGTGGAGGGTGCAACTGCCGAGATATATGATTACCAGATGCAGCTGATGGGCACAGTCACTTCTGACAGGTCAGGTATAGCGACGCTCTCATGCCCGAGAAAGCCTTTCCTGGTGATTGCACGCAAGGACAAGAACCGCAATTACCTGTCGCTCAATGACGGCATTGCCCTGTCAATGAGCTCTTTTGATGTATCCGGCGAGACCCCTCAGGAAGGCATAAGGGCGTTTCTATTCACTGAACGTGATGTAAGGCGTCCCGGCGACACAATCTTTCTGGGAGTGATTGTCAGGAGTGTTGCCGGCAGCCTGCCGGCAGGTCATCCCGTGCATTTTGAGCTCTCCAATCCCAGGGGACAGCGTATCGATGACCAGGTGACTACCCTCGACAGCAAGGGCTTTATCACTTTTACAACTGTCACCACTGACGATGCCGTGACAGGCAATTACACGGCGCAGGTGCGCATCGGCGGAGCCGTTTTCACTAAAACTGTCAAGGTCGAGACAGTTAAGCCCAACAGGCTGAAGATAAAGCTCGACTTCCCGTCGGCCGTCGCCGGAGGTGACAGCAAAGCAATAAAAGGGACCATGAAGGTGGCGTGGCTAAACGGGACAACTGCGAAAGATATGAAATCGAAAGTCGATCTTCTTCTCAGACCGGTGAAGACGACCTTCGAAAAATACGGGCAATACAATTTCGATGACCCCGCATCACAGTTCTGGTTTGAAAGCCAGACGATCTTCGACGGAAATATCAACAGCTCCGGGGAGGCTGTCGTGACATTCACTCCCGATGATGAGCTCAACGCCCCGGGTATGCTCAGTGCAGTTTTCACAACACGGGTGTTTGAAAAGGGCGGAGATGCAAGCATCAATCAGACGGTGCTTCCGTATGCGCCGTATCCTGCTTTCGTGGGAATGAATATCCCGGCTTTAGGCGCCACAGGTCGGGTTCTTTTCACCGACCGTCCCAATGAGGTCAGGCTGGTCACTCTTGACAAGAACGGCAAGCCCGTAAGGAGCGAGGTGGAGGTCAATGTTTACAAGCTCGATTACCGCTGGTGGTGGGAATCGGACAATGAATATCTCGGTTCATACATTACCCGCAACCGTAACAACAATATCTTCAGCGGGACTGTCACCACCTCCGGAGGAGAAGGGAAAATCGCATTCAATGTGGATAAAGAACAATGGGGACGCTATCTGGTAAGGGCTACACTTCCCTCGGGACATTCAACCGGCATGATCGTGCTTGTCGACTGGCCGTGGGATTACGGCATGAAGCCCGGCGGCAACGACGGTGCAAGCCTGCTGCAGCTCAACACAGACAAGGACAAGTATAATGTCGGCGACCAGATAAGCCTTACATTCCCGTCGCCGGCAGAGGGGCGCGCCATCATAACAATAGAGAACAGTACCGGCATTCTTGACATAACGCAGGTGAACACCGTGGCGGGAAACACCGAGGTAAAGGTCACCGCCACAAAGGCCATGGCTCCCAACGCATATCTCTATGTGACAATGCTTCAGCCTCATTCACAGACAGTTAATGATGCACCTATAAGACTCTACGGCGTCATCCCGGTGTCAGTCGAAGACCCCTCTTCAAGGCTTGTGCCCCAGATCAGCGTGGCAGACCAGATAAGGTCACAGCAGGAGGTGGAGATAAAAGTCGCCGAGCAGAACAGGCAGGCCATGACATATACACTTGCCGTGGTGGATGAAGGACTGCTGGATCTGACCGGATTCAAAACACCTGATCCCTGGAAGTGGTTCTTCGTCAAGCATGCGCTTGGAGTGAAAACATGGGATCTTTACGATATTGTCTTCGGGGCCTTCGGAGGAAAGCTGGGACGAATATTCGCCATTGGCGGCAGCGAGGCTGCAGTGGATCAGAGCAAGAACAGGGCACGCCGTTTTGTGCCGGTAGTGCGTTTCATGGGACCTTTCACTCTGGAACCGGGCAAGACCGGATCGCATAAGATCAGGCTGCCCCAGTACACCGGATCAGTAAGGGTGATGGTCACCGCTGCAGGCGAAGGAAATACTTTCGGCTCAGCAGAGAAAAGTGTCATCGTCTCCGATCCGCTGATGATCCTCGCCACGGCGCCCAGGGTGCTGTCGCCCGGAGACAGGGTGGCTCTGCCGGTGACAGTTTTTGCACAGAAAAAGGAAATCACCGAGGTGGAGGTCTCAGCCACAGGCAATGAGATGGTAACATTCACCCGGCCTTCCGGTACTGTACGCTTTACTGAACCGGGAGAGAAGGATATCGAGCTGCTCTTCACCACGGCACAGCAGCCCGGCAAGGCAGTGATGAATGTGACAGCCGGCGGCGGCGGCGAGACTGCCTCTTACGACATGGAGGTGGAGGTCCGCATTCCTAACCCGCCGGACCGCAGGTCGGAGACACATACAATTGCATCAGGAGAGAAGTTCGTAAAGAGTTTCGTTCCCTTCGGCATAGCCGGCACCTCATCGGCCACAGCGGAGATCTTCTCCCTGCCGTCAGTCAATCTGAGCCGCCGCCTGGGATGGCTCACCTCATACCCGCACGGCTGCACCGAGCAGATCACCTCAGCTGCTTTCCCGCAGATTTACCTGCCTGACCTGCTTGGCAATAACCTGCCTGATCCCGCCAATGTCCGAAACAATGTACAGGAAGCACTGAGGAATATCGCCGCCAGGCAGATTGCTTCCGGAGCACTGGTCCTGTGGCCCGGCAGCTCCTATCCTGACGACTGGGTAACCTCTTATGCGGGGCATTTTGCCATTGAAGCGCAGAAGGCCGGGTATACTTTACCCGCAGGATTCCTGAGCAAGTGGACCACCTACCAGCGTGCCGCGGCATCATCGTGGAGATATCAGCCTCAGTACCGGTACACAGCCAATGACCAGGCCTACAGGCTCTTCACCCTCGCTCTTGCAGGATCTCCTGACAAGGGTGCGATGAACCGCATGCGCGAGACAACTGATCTTCCGTCACTGGCCAGATGGTTCCTGGCAGCAGCCTATGCCACTACGGGGCGTCCGGAGGTGGCGCAGAGCCTTATCGACGTCAGAAACCTTAAGCCTGACAGTGATTATTCATCATACTATTACGGCAGCAGCCTCAGGGATCAGTCGATCATACTGTACACGCTCACAACCATAGGCAATACCACCGAAGCTCTCGAATTGCTGAAGGAGATAGCCGCGGCGCTGAGCCGTGACCAGTGGTACAGCACGCAGACGACTGCATGGGGATTATTCTCATACATGAATTTCAGCAGGGTGGTGAATGGTGACAACAGCAAACCTCTCAGGGTGTCATTCGACTTCAACGGCAAAACGGAACAGCTGTTATCAGCAGAGGGAGGCATAATGCGCACACTGAAACCCGAAGCCTCGAACAAACTGACAATAGTGAACGAAAGTGACAAAACCCTGTTTGTGACCTTCACCGAGGAGGGAGTGCCGCAGGCAACCGATCAGACGGTGACAGAAAACAACCTGACGATGAAAGTCGATTACACTGATATGGAGATGAAGCCTGTCGATGTGTCGTCACTGACCCAGGGCACCGGGTTCATGATGACAGTGTCTGTTACAAACAGCACGTTCCGTCAGATCAGTAACCTTGCTCTGACCCAGATGATTCCGTCGGGGTGGGAGATACAGAACACCCGACTCTTTGAGGCTAACCTGCAGCTTAAGGAGAGCAGTTATGATTACCGCGACTTCCGCGACGACCGTGTCTATACCTATTTCAGCCTCAGGGGAGGTGAGACGAAGAAGTTTTACATCATCCTCACGGCATCTTACAGGGGATTTTATTCCATGCCTGCCGTTGTCTGTGAGGCGATGTACGACGAGGGTGTCACTGCACGCCGTCCCGGCCGTGAAGTGACTGTCAGTCAATAAGGAGAGGCAAGTTTGGCAGATTAGCGCAGATTGAGAAGGTGCAGTAGAGTGAGATTAAGCCTGAGAATACTGGTTGGGCTGACGGCCGTGGTAATGATATGCATACTTGTGGCGCCGATGCCTTCATTTGATACGCCGCTGTCAACCGTTGTGGAAGCTGCTGACGGATCACTTCTCGGCGCCCGCGTGGCTGCCGACGGCCAGTGGCGGTTCCCGCCACCCGACAGCCTGCCTGATAAATACATCACCTGCCTGATAAACTATGAAGACAGATGGTTCAGGTGGCATCCGGGTGATTAATCCCGTTGCCGTAATAAAGGCCCTGGCGGAGAACATCAGGGCGGGTGAGACGGTGCGGGGAGGCAGCACAATAACAATGCAGGTAGCGCGACTGGCACGCGGCAATCCTGACAGGACATATTCAGGCAAGGTCATTGAGATGCTCTCGGCACTTAAGCTGGAGCTGTTCCGTTCAAAAAATAAAATACTGATCCTGTATGCAGCCAATGCACCCTTCGGCGGTAATACCGTCGGGCTGGAGGCTGCCGCATGGCGTTACACCGGACGCAGCAGCAATGACCTGTCGTGGGCCGAGGCTGCGACGCTTGCAGTGCTTCCCAATGCCCCATCCCTGATCTACCCAGGGCGACATTCGGAGCGTTTGCAGACTAAAAGAGACGCTTTGCTGATGCAGCTGGCTCAGCGCGGTATCATAGACAGTCTCACCTGTTCCCTGGCCATAGGCGAACCCCTTCCCGGTGCTGCCGTGCCAATGCCTGCGCTTGCCCCACATCTCACCAGCCGGTTATGGATTGAGCAGCCGGGGAAGAGAGTACGCACGACTGTTGATCCCGTGCTGCAAAGTGAGGTAGCTGCACTGGTTAACAGCCATCAGGCAGTGCTGGAGGGTAACCTCATATACAATGCCGCAGCATTGGTGGTTGAGGTTTCCACAGGCAATGTGCTGGCATATGCCGGTAACAGCACTGTGCCCGACACGGCCGGCAGGCACGGCCGCGATGTCGATATGATACCTTCACCGCGCAGCACCGGCAGCATCATGAAGCCTTTCCTTTATGCGGGATTGCTGACTGCCGGTGATATGCTGCCCAACGCCCTTATTCCGGATATCCCTACACGTTTCCCCGGGTTCCGTCCCGAGAACTCCGACTTCACCTACAGCGGTGCCGTGCCTGCCGGTGACGCGTTGGCACGATCACTGAATATTCCGGCAGTGCGTATGCTTCAGATAATGAATGAAGAGCGTTTCCTCAGCCTGTTGCACAGGATGGGATTCACAACCTTCGACAAGCCCGCATCGCACTACGGTCTCTCTCTTATCCTGGGTGGTGGTGAGGCGAGTCTCTGGGAGCTGGCGGGTGTATATGCATCCATGGCGCGGGTGCTGAATAACATAAATGCCGGTGAGGGTTATCAGGCTGAATACTGGCACATGCCGGTACTCACATCTCATCAATCCAATCCTCAGTCCACAGTCGGCAGTCAGCAGTCGGCAATCAGCTCTGACACTTTAAATCGCAAATCGCAAATCGCAAATCGCAAATCAGAGACCTCATCCCTCACCAATAACTCCTCTCAGGCAACGCTCTCTGCACCGGCCATATGGCTGACCTACGAGGCGCTGCGGCGCGTCAACAGGCCTGAGACAGAGACCGGGTGGCAGTATTTCGGCAGTGCACCTGACATTGCATGGAAGACCGGAACAAGCTTTGGCTTCCGCGACGCATGGGCCATCGGCACCACGCCTGAATACGTTGTTGCCGTCTGGGCAGGCAATGCCGACGGCGAGGGGAGACCCGGTCTCTCGGGAATATCATCTGCCGCGCCGCTGCTCTTTGATATCTTCAGGCTGCTGCCGCCCGCCTCCGGTGGATTCAACCGACCCGAAGAAGGCATGACCCTCACGGAGGTATGCGCTGCCAGCGGATACAGGGCCGGTCCCGGCTGCGCGGAGAAACGTGAGGAGTGGGTGCCTGAAACCGGTCTGCGAAGTGATGCATGCCCTTACCACATAACTGTCAATCTCGACACCACCGGCAGCTACAGGGTTAACAGCTCCTGCGCCCGGCCGGGGGAAATGATCAGCAGCTCATGGTTCGTCCTCCCTCCCGCGATGGAATACTACTACCGCATGCGCAATCCCTCCTACCGCACCCTCCCTCCGTTCCGCCCGGGCTGCAGCGACGACAGGCAGGTGCCGTCGATGGAGTTCCTGTACCCTCCCCGTGATGCCAGGATCTTCATCCCGAGAAACCTGCAGGGACAGATGATGTCAGTGCTCCCCGAGATAGCTCACAGGAGACGGAATGCTGTCATATACTGGCATCTCGACAACAGGTACATCGGAATGACGAAACATATCCACCAGACAGAGTTGCGGGCAAGCGAGGGTGAGCATATAATCACTGCGACAGATGACGAGGGCGTGACCATCTACCGGAAGTTCACCTGCGTCGGGGCTTTATGACCAGCATATCCGAAAAAACTATATTTTTACCGCTGCATTGCAATCTAACCTTAAGGAAAAGTGACGAGGCTCCTGTCCGGAAGTTTTTTTCAGAAAATACTTGCAGGTAAAACCTTTAACAAGTACAAGGAGGTCTTTAACCAGGCCGGTTATGCCATTATGCTCATCGATAACAGGACGAACAGGTTTATCAATGTGAACAAGGCTGCCACCGAGCTGTTCGGATACACCCGGGAGGAGCTCAGGAAGATGACCCCTCTCGACCTGTCTACTGAGCCTGAAGAGACCGGACGTGTATTAAAATCAAGGGCTGACGAACAGTCGGTCAGGCCGGCCCGGAAAAAGGACGGGACAATAATTACAGTTAAGGTAGAGTCCCGCTTCACTGAAAGGTTTCATGTCAGCCTGATCAGTGATGTAACCGAGGAATACCGGATCCGCAGAACACTTGAGCTTAACGAGGAGCACCTCAAGGAAGCACAGCGCATCGGCCACTTCGGATGGTGGGAGTTCCGTCCGGAGACAGGAAGATACATAGGATCGGAAGAGATAGCAAGGATTTACATGGACGAGCCCATGGCGCTGTCACTAACCTACCAGGACAATATTTCCTATACCCATCCGGAAGACAGGTCATATCTTATCTCTACGGTTGAGGATGCCCTGGAGCAGAGAAAAGAGTCATTCTCGATGCATTACAGGATCATCACTCCTTCAGGCAAGGTTAAGGCTATCGCTGTCAACTCAAACGTAAAGTATGACGAGAACGGCCGGCAGCTGTACCGTTACGGCACCTGCCAGGATATCACCGAGACGCAGAAGATCATGGATGACCTGATAATGGCACGGCGGCAGGCTGAAGAGTCCGACAGGCTCAAGACAACTTTCCTTGCCAATTTCAGTCATGAGATACGAACGCCGCTCAATGCGATGATGGGATTCGTCAATATCCTCACCTCAATGAAAACAACTGAGGAGGAGAAGGCGGAGATGGTCAGCCTCATCGACATCAACTCGCAGCGTTTGCTGAGGCTTATCAACGACATGATCGACATGTCGCGCATCGAGAGCAACAGCATGGAGATAAAATACACCAATGTCGAGCTTAACGGGTTCATCTCCGGTATGGCTCCTTCGACAGCCTATGAGATGGAGGCTGCCGGGAAGAAGAACCTGAAGATGACGCCTGTTATTGACAAAACCAAACATAAAGTCTATCAGTATATCGACGAGTTGCGGCTGAGCCAGATCTTCAATAACCTGATCGGCAATGCAATCAAGTTCACTGAAGAGGGAGAGATTAAGTTCGGTTATAAGATCGCCCGCAACGAGAACAGGTATGCAATTACGTATTTCGTCAGTGATACAGGACAGGGCATCCAGCCTGACAGGCTTGACGATATCTTCAAGCCCTTTGTACAGTACTGGAATGAGGATGTGCCCAAGGTACAGGGGGCCGGTCTGGGTCTGGCGATATGCAAACGACTGGCAGAGCTGATGAAAGGCCGCATATGGGTTGAGTCAGTGCCGGGCAAGGGCTCGTCGTTCCTCTTCTCGTTCAACACGCCTGTGATGATCGAGTAACCGTCAGTTTCAAATTTTTTTTATCTTTGCCCCGCCGGGACGTTAGTTCAGTTGGTTTAGAACGCTTGCTTGACAGGCAAGAGGTCACTGGTTCGACTCCAGTACGCCCCACAAATGATAATTAAGGATTAAGATGCATTATAGTTCCTTTATACGTGGTATTGGAGGGAGGACATTATTGTTACAAAATATAATTCATTTAGGTAGCTTATTAGCCCATTAAAAACGAGAGGCTATCTTTTAAATAGCCTCTCGTTCATGAAATAAAGACATTTAGTAGACTTTAACATTTTAATCAGTTTTAAAAATAAACTAAAACGGTAAATCAAACGTTATTGAAGCTAGTAGGTAAAATAGGGTCTAATCTTTGGTAGGGGAACCCAGTATAGTATAGATGCATTATAATCTTCAAGCTGTCCCTACAAAAAGGTAGGCATCTGTGAAAAAGTCTTGATCAGTCTGACCACTGTTATCAACTGTTACCTCCCATTCGTCATCATCGTCAACATTTGAAACTATAATATTTCCAACTACAGTGGAATAGTCAGAGCCATGAAATCTTATTGCCAATATAATCAGGGGCAAAATAATAATATGCCACGAAATCAATCTCGCCCGGGCCTCCGCTTGTAACAGTCCAGTCTCCGTTATCCAGGAACTCTTAAAGGCTATAACTAATATGAGGCTGCTCTTCGGCGACTTCAATAGAAGCAGAAAGTAAGGTTACTGACCAATCTGAGCATGCATATTGGTCTGAGGCAACACCAGAACAAGACTTCGATAGTGTAATCACTGAGCGGTATCTATCCGGATAGTAATAAACATTGATTGATGCTGGTTCAGTGAAAAGCTCCAAATTTAATAATAAAAGCTCCTACATTTGATTCAAAAATACTTGATCAATTCTATAAGGATCTTCACTAGATTGCTCTTAATAACAGCTGAAAAATACATAAAGTTCTCTCAAATGTACTACGATCTAAGCCATGCAGGAAATGCAAGCTACTCCCATCTTCATAAGTATCTTTTAGTATACTATTCCTTTATGTCAACATAATGTGATAGTTACGACTTACAATCACATGGTGCAAACGTGAACCGATTATTCAATTAGAATACAGAAAAATTACATTGCAACATTTTATGGCTCAAAGCAAGACTTAATTGTTCTGTTTGCATCATTAAATTTTCAATGCATTGAAATTAAAATGTATTCCATTTGGAGTGATAACAGACAAACGTTTCGTTAAACATACCATTTCGAAGATGTTACCTTTTGTAGCATAGTCATCATTAATTAGCATCTCCTGTAGTTTAGCAGGAATATTTACCATGGTTGTAATCGAAATAGATCAAACTCTTGCATAAACAAATATTAGTTAATTTTTTCAGAGATCATTTTGTTTATCTCATAGATTATAGTGTCAAATTTCATAAATCTGAACCAATACTCCTAGATATTCCTGATATGATGTGCCAGACTTTAGATGAATTAGCGACTGATGCCTAAATACATATAGATTGAAAATAATCTCTTGTACAAGACTTTTAGCAGCTCCCTTTTATTTATTTGAATGATTTTGCAACAATGTTTATTTCTTTTTTATAATATGAGTTCAGGTTAGATCAATAATATGTTAAACCTAATTAAAAAATGCTAGAAATCCCTTAGAAATAGATCCATGATGGAATTGTACATGACAGGCAAGAGGTCACTGGTTCAACTCCAGTACGCCCCACAAGGATTAAAGTAACATTACCTTCTTCGCAGTAACCTTCAATCCATCAACAATCCTGACCAGATAGGCGCCCCCTAGGGGTTGAATTCATGTTCACAATATTTAATTCTCCGTCGGCTAGGTGGGTCATAAGAACTTTTTGCCCTCGCAGGTCATAGATCTCACAGATAGCCTTTTCACTGACACTGCCTTTGATGATCACCTTGTCATCCGATATCCAGACACGTACACTGGGGTCCTCTGGTTGTGTGCCGGATAGCTGTTGGCATATTTGTGGAAGCATATATAAAAAACCGTCCGGTACCATATGTATTGGCTGGTAGGGTTACTGTATATGTATCACTGTCTAAGAGCAGTAAAGATCCCGGTTTTACGGTCCTCAAGCCAGAAATTATAATTCTCAAGCGGAACAATATAAGCTGAGAAGGTCACCTCACCACCTTTTTCGAATCAATACCCACCGGAACAATATTCTTATCGCAGTCGGTCAGTGGCAGAGCCTGGCGGGCAAAATTCACACTGTTGTCTTTTGCTACCAGAGTTGTGTAAATCTCAACGTCAGGACCTGCGCTGAACTGGCCAACGTCATATCCTGGATCAAGGCCGGTAGTCATTTCACTATTATAGACAATGGTAGTAAGGTTTTCATTGCTGCCATATTTGACTTTCAACTGCAATCCCGGCCATGGTTCTTCAGCTACTAGCCGATTTCAACAGCGTGACATCTGTATTATGCACCTGCATGGTTGGAGTTAAAATTGAACACAATGCCGTCGTAAAGAGCAAGTACAAAAAATCCCTGTCCTGCTTGTACATAATTCCCGTATGATCCAGTCTACCGGGATACCCGGGTATCGATGCAGCAACATATTTGTAAACATCATTTACTGCCATCATAAATATATAATGCCTGATAATATGGATCAAATTTGCCTGGCATTCACAGTTATAAATGTTGATGCCTTCATTGCTGAAGTAAAAGGATTGCCCATCAGGTTCCATCCGCCACCACCATAATTTGTCCAGCTTCTGGTGCCTGACCAGATCGGATTTGGGTTATTATAACCATAATCGTATGAGTAGTTCTGGCAGTGTAACCATATATATAAGGTGAAGTAGCAGTAAATTGAGGCTGAATTGACAACTGATCCTGTAAAGATCAACAAGACCATCACTTCCAGTTCTCTGGTCAACATTATACCCTTCGCCACTCACAAAACTTGCGAAGAAGAAACAATTTGCCAGTTGTCGCTCAATAATTCTTCATTCCATTCCCATATCTGATATTTAGAATCAAGGATATTAATTTTAGAACTGTTTGCTGTAGTAAATCCGGAGACGGATTGGCCACCTACCGGAGAAGAGAAGAAATGAAGGTCTCCGGCATTATTTTCCGGACGTAAAAAGCGGTTATAGGTTACAGATCCCGGTACTCGAACCTTTCACAATCAGAGAACCGCTGTTGTCAGTAGCATCCGATAGAAATGGTGAGCGTGCCTGAGTTGGATAAATTACCATTGACCGTGAGTGCACGGCCTGCATTTATGGTAAGAGATGCACCGGAGTTTATAGTCAGATTATTACATACGGCTATTGGTGAGCTTGAAATAACCGGTTGTTTTGATGGCCAAAGGTATTATCACATTAGTTACTAGAAGTGGGAACAGTGCCACCGTACCAGTTTGAACCGGTCGTTCCAATCGGTAGTTACGCCCAGCCAAGTGCCTGGATTGGGATAGTTGTTCCACCATCCCATCCTGCCATTCTTGCCAGCATCCACCACATTGCCTTTGCTAAGTCTTAATGCTCCTGCATGAACCTATATGTCCAATACTTCGCATCTCCTAGATTTGTTGTTGTTATTATAGGATAATGTATGTCCATTCCATGTGTCAGTAGTTGGAGTTCCATTATCATCATAACATAATATATCTGCATAATCAAATAGTATTCTTGTAGGATCAGCAGTTAACATAATCTCTTATTCGTTCATATTTTAAGATAACCCTGATATCCTGCTTCTCTCATGATACTGCATATATCATCAACAGGTCCTGTTGTAAAAAATACTTTTGTAGGATATCCATTTGTAGTACAATAATCAATATATTCTTGTGTTGCTTCTAAATATGTATCAAGATTAACATGTATTTCCTGTAATTGCATTATCTGCTTCATCAAGACCCCATGGCATTATCTCCTTCTGGACCACCTATTGATCATCCATACCAATGACATCCATAAACAGGATCAGTAGCTGAACTAGCATGTTCATACCAATATGCATCCCAACACCATCCAAATCCTATTGCAGCTAATGTCTAAACTATGTGTATTACAATATGTAATACCAGCTTTTGTTCTTGCTAATTGCTGTTGCATTAGTCCACCAATCTTCTTCACCATAACCATATATCCATCCTGATGCATTATCATAATCTCCCCATGTGCTCTACTTGCTCTTAAATTAGATGTTGTATATGCTTCTGGAGTTCCTGATTCTATAACATTAACATGCATATAGTAGGATATAGCTGTTTCTAATAATCGATAATCCATGTTCTATATAGCTTCAGAATGTGATTCTCCTGCATACAGATAACCCACATCTTTTTTACTTCATCAATATATTACTGCGGTATATCATCAAATCTTGTCAACTACTGTATGATCAGCTATGATCTGACCATATTGAATTAATGAAATATTGCATAAAATCAACAGTATAAAAATCTTTTTCATCTTGATTCTGTAATTAGTATTCCATTTACAATCAACATTTCGATATACTGAATTAGATTAACCATTAGCTTGAGGATAAGCGAATTAATAAGAGTGTGCTTATTAATGCTGAGACTTGATGGATCTGAAGAATGTGGTACCACCCCGTCGCTTATTACCTGGACCTGATATTCGCCGGGTTTGCTGAAAAAGACTGAGCCCATGTGTGAGTTGGCCCTATACCAGGGTTCCTTCACACTCGGATCATTAGTCACTATCTCATCTCCCGTCGGTCTTTTCTCTAGCCGATTATCACCGGCTGTTATCGTAACTTTTTCTTTATAGTAGAGGTGGGAGGTGTCACATGTCAGGCTGGATAGCCACACATCATAACGTCCTGGATTTTTCACGGTAAAGTTCCACTCTGCCGTATTATACTGAGGATTAGAATTAACCTGAATTAGATCAGCATCTGTAATCAGTAATGTTACTCCCCCCTCACGACTTGTTGTCTTGTCATTATTTCCCGAATTGTCATTTACTGAACCTCCATTATCCCTTGCAGGAAGTCAATGCCAAAAGAACTAACAAGCCAAAAACCGCGGATACTGCATCTTGATTTAATGTTTTATACGTTTTCACGAGACAAAATTATAACCGTTAAGCCATTAAAGTGTTACATAATTACCGGGAAGAGTTATATAATTCACACCTATTTATTTGATTACTAATATTTTTGACACAAGTGCACAGCTTGGATAGTTAATATGATCAATGCGCCCTTGTGTGCCAATTGTAGAAGGCGTTTCCTGGAATTTGTAAGCAATTGATTAAGAATTCGATTCCAGTACGTCCCACAATGTAAATGAAGCACTTACAAAAGTTAACAAAGAAAGTGCCTCGCCATTATAGAACAGCCTTAACACAGTCCTTAGAATTACTGCCTCGTTGAGGCACCGGCAGAACTGCCATAACAAATGTTACACAGGATTGCAATTTATTTCCAATAAAAAAAACCCCCGGAGCAGATGTCCGTGGGTTTAATTTTACTGGAATAACTAACTTATCAATTCTTTTTAAAAAAATATGTCATCCCGAGTTTAATATTGACGAAGCTGTCGTGACCATAATCTTCATTCCCGAACTGAGTAAACAAGGCCGTGCCCAGATTGAGAGACAGATTTTTGCTGACAGGCCATGCCCAACCTAATCCCGGGCTTACAAAATAGATTGTTCCTGCCTCCGTTTTAGCAGAATTTAACAGTATTCCGCCGTCACCAGAAGCAAAAAATCTTGCCTTTCCCAGATTAAAGAAATACCGGAAATCAGCAAAAAGAGGAAATAATTTAAATTTGCCCCCGTCATAAAACGATACTCCAACTCCTATACCCCCGGTAAGATTTTTAATAAGCCCTATGCCCAGCACCGTTGTTAAACCAGCATTCCTCTTTGCATAATCCCGGTCTTCCGAATATAAGCCTATACCAGCGCTGAGTTCAGTGACATTTATTAATCCCGGTTTTGAATTTACTGAAGCAGGAGACAGGTTTGAGTTATTCTTTACCTGGCTGTAGCCTGATGAGGAGGCAACCATCAAAACCATAATTGAAAGGAGAATAAGTTTTTTCATCTTGTGATTAACTAAGTTCAACAATATCAATTTCCTAAACGGGAATTAGATCAGTATATTACTTTAAACAGACAAGTTTTTTCCTTAAAGTGTGCTTTGGTTTAATCCCGGGCACATTTGAACTTTGTCAACGCTTAATTGTAAAAAGAAAAGCCACCGGAGCTTATTTCTGATGGCTTAAAATCAATAAGGAATATGGTTCAGTTAATCTTTCAAACAGCGAATACTAAAACCGTATGATTTATTATCGTGCTGTTTGCCGTACCCCATAGTATGTGCTCCCAGAGAGAAATATCCATGCATCATTAAAATGCCATTCAGGAAATGCATCACATTCAGTGCAAACACTAACCGACCACCAGAACCCTGCTTCCCTGATACTGTAGAAAACTCCGTCCGGGGAACGAAATCCACCAGGGAGAGCAGTGAAACCACTTGAATTTGTTGCTCCTTCATTTGGAAAATGCCAGTGAGCCATTCCGGCTTCTTTTAACTTTCCGCCATTATCATTATTGTATGTCGCAAGCTTCATCCACTCCTCCTTGGTCGGAATATGCCATCCTGTCGGGCAAATTTTGCCGGTATTCACAACATACCAGTTATATAATGCGCCATAGATAATTTTATTGGCATTTTCACTATTATTATACCAACAATAGCCAGGTGTTGTCAGGTCAGCCCACTCTGAATTACCCATTATTAGTGGAATACCTGAATTATCATTATACTTTACATTTTCAGGTTTTCTGCCATCCATGTCTGAGTTCCGATTTGTACGGTCTTATAAGTATTCCCTTCAATGTTCGTCAGATTTTAAACTTGTGCCACCATGGAATTTGGTAACAATACAACTAATATATAAATCCAGAAACTCTGTTTCATTTCAATGAATAAAATAATTTAGCATCAGACTTAAAGATAAAAAAAATCTGAAACTTCCACGCCACACAATATCCGCCTTCGCAGAAGTATCAGTAAATGAAAGCCTAAGAATTGATTTTGATAAACCGGTAATAGGGCACTGAACAACCCGAATAGGCTGAATTTCATTTTAAGCTAAAGAAGAAAACCTCTGAACATATGTTTCAGGGGTTTTCTTTTGTCTGAATTTATAGGTATATTTACAGGTGATACCGCTGATTATGAAGGAGCAGGAGGGAAAAATCACATGCATGAGACACAGCGCATTGCTTATGCTTGTGCTCCTTGCCATGAGCCTTTCTTCCCTGGCCCAGACCTATCCTTTCAGGGAATATACAAGCGACGACGGGCTGCCGCAGCTGGAGACGATGGGGGCAATGCAGGACAGCCGCGGATTTATCTGGATGAACACCCGCAACGGGCTCGCACAGTTTGACGGACACTCGTTTATTCCTTACTACAGAAAGGACGGACTGCCGTCAAATATTGTGCACAGGATCATAGAAGATGTGGATGGCATGATCTGGGCTGTCACCACTAAGGGCCTGGCTCGCTTTACGGGGAACACATTTCACAGCTATCCCGTCCCTGATTCGCTTAATATAAAACAACTGGGGTTCAGTTGCATTACCGGCAGGCCCGGAGCCTTTTTCCTGATCGGAAGATCAAAGGATAACCTGAAGATAATCATGTTTGATTCCGGCAGGTACTATGACTACAGCAAAATACACCCTGTCCTGCAAAAAGATTCGCTGGCTGTTGCAGCCTTTGATAATCAAGATTCTGCTTTATATCTGACTAGCCCGGATGCGGCTCTATACAAATTCAGAGACGGAATGCTGACTGTCATCGATAAGGGTTTCTTAACCCCGGCGCAGGTCAAAAACACCATAATAGATATTACAGGCAGGAAATATACTTCAGATAATGAGTTAAACGGCCTGTACCTTACCGGTGAATACAGTGCTTCCTCCATCTCGGGTATGATAAGTCCGTTTGGCAACGAACCTGATTCCATCCTGAATAAATTATACCCGGGGGGAAATAAGGTTAAATGGACAGGAGGCACTGTGATCTTCAGCATGATCGACCGTGACAGCACCCTGTGGATGATGACAAATACGAAAATTTTCAGGTTGGTGTCAGATGCATTCTTGGAATACAATGAAGAAGACGGCCTGGTTTTCAGTCCATGGGCGCTGGCGGCTGATCCCACCGGCGGCCTCTGGATAGGGTCAATTACGCGCGAACTGCAGTATTTTGACGGAGAGCATTTCATAAGCCAGACTGTCCCCAACGCCCTTTTTCAGGGCAAGCCGGCATATTTCAGGGGCAGTACCACCCTTTCAAACGGAGAGGTATGGATCTCTACCAACTGGGGTGTCCTTATAAAAGATAAGAAACAATTCAGGAGACTGGATAAAATCACCGGAGATATACAGGTATGCATCATTTATGAAGACCCTGTCGACAAAACAGTTTTCATCGGAACCGACAAAGGATTATACCATATCGACGGAGAGAAGGTGACGCTTCATCCTGAGATGAGCGGGTTTGATCTGGGCGTCGTTGAAGGCATTACCCGCGACTTTCACGGCAACTACTGGCTGGCCGGACACTATGGCATAGTCTTTTTTGACGGAAAGACCTTCACCCCCTTCCGTTCAGCTCCAGCCCCGGCAGAGGTGGTCTGGGGCATCCTTTGCGACTTTAAGGGAAATATATGGAGTGCAGGGTCTGACGGTATTTTCTTTAATAATATTGACAAACCCGGTGTCATTCCCGCTCTGCCTGAAGAGCTAAAACTGCCGGCCAATGTCATCCGTGACCTCGGAGACCACCGGCTGCTTATCGGACGCATGCTCGACCTGTGCATCATTGACCTGGAAAAGTACTATAAGGGAGAACCTGATTACTATTCAATTCTTGGGCGCAACCGGGGCTACAACGGAAACGATTGCCAGGATAACGGCATTGCCCGCGACGCTAACGGTAAATGGTGGTTGCTGACAAATGACAAACTGATCTGTTTCGACCCGGACAAGCTGAAAAAAAGCGATATCCCCCCGCTGGTGCATATAACAAAGGCAGAGATCCCCGGCGACACAGCTGCCTGGGCAACGATACTTGATACAGCCCTCTTTTATAATACCGTGAATAATGTGGCTATCAGGGGCCGGAGGAATGCTTTGAAGATCAGCTTTACCAGCGTTTCAACGAGGTATCCCGAGGAAATCACCTATCAGTACAGGGTATCTGGTCTTAACGAAAAATGGTCGGCCAGAACCCATGACAGATCAGTCATCCTCGATGACCTGCCTCCCGGGAAATATACTTTTGAACTGATGGCGTACAGCAGCGACGGAGTCAGCAGCGCTGTACCTGACACACTGAATATTTCCGTCACACCTAAATTCTTTCAGCGCCTGGGCATTAAATCAGCGCTTGGTTTATTGGCTGTTGCCCTGATCGCTTTTCTCAGCTTTCAGATCCGCCGCCGTGTAAATAGAAAGAGGGTTGATTCAGCCAGGCTGCAGGCTGAGGGCTACAAAATGCAATTAAGTTCTGTCATCAGTCAGCTGGATCCGCATTTCACCTTTAATGCCGTTTCTTCCATCGGCTCCCTGATCATGAAAGGAGAGAAAGAAAAGGCTTATTCCTACCTCCTTAAACTTACCGGCCTCCTCAGATCAGTGCTGACAGACAGCCCCGTTCTGCTCAAGCCTATTACGGAGGAGGTGGAATTCGTCACCCGCTTCCTCGAGCTTCAGAAACTTCGTTACGGCAACAGGTTTGACTACAGCCTGAAAGTTGCCGAAAATGTTGATCAGAATACCCTGGTCCCAAAAATGGTCCTTCAGTCGATTGTTGATAATGCCGTTAAACACGGTATCGAAAACAAGAAAGGCAAAGGTATCATTGAAATAGAGGTAAATAAAGTGCAAAATGGCCATGAATTTGTTGTCCGTGATAATGGGATAGGCCGTAAGGCAGCTTCCGAATTAAATTCGGACGGAGCGGGTCTCGGGCTCAAAAACATTATCAGCAGCATGGAAATGATGAACAAAGCCAACAGCGTGAAGGCAGCATTGATCATTACGGACCTGTATGACAACGGTATACCATCAGGGACAGAGGTACGTGGATTCCTTCCGGCAAATTATACATTTGATGTCGCCATGAATACAAAACAACTCCGTAACAAACAGAACCGTCTATGAATGATCAGATTATTAAAACCATGATAGTGGAGGATGAGCAGGAAGCCCTCGACCTTCTCGCAAATCTGATTGAAGCTACCGGCATAGCCACGGTGATTGAATCCACAACAGATCCTTCAACTGCTGCAGAGCTTATAATTAAAAATGACCCTGATATTCTCTTCCTCGATATACGCATGCCGCGGGTGTCAGGTTTTGATATCCTTAATGAACTGAGGGAAAGAGGGAAGGTTAATCCGCATGTTGTTTTCACCACGGCTCATGACGAATATGCCATCAAGGCTTTCGACTATGCTGCCTTCGATTACCTACTGAAGCCAATTGACCCCGAGCGCCTGCTTGAGACATTTAAACGGTTCAGCGGGAATGGCAGGAGAGATTCACTTGACAGGGCTTCCGCCCTTTTTGACAATGAGAAAGTACTTATTTTCCGGGGTGTGACAGGGGTTGTATTCATCGATCCGGCAGAGGTTGTTTTCATTACCGCAGACGGAAATTATTCCACATTCCATTTCATCTCCGGACGAACCGAGACCGTGACAGCCCTTCTGGGTGCCCTGGAGGAACATCTCGGAAACCAGTTTTACAGAACCGGACGGTCATGCATTGCCAACACCGCCTACCTTTCACGAATTGACACCAGGCAGCAGCAATGCATATTCATCAAGGGCGATAAAGAGTTCCGCTGTGAAATTTCACGTGACAAGATCAAACAGCTGCTTGACCACATGAAAACCCGTATTGCCGACTTTTAGGCACAGGTCCCGGAATAGAATTATCTTTTAAAAAGACGTCTTCGTACATTAGAAGTGCCCGTTCATACAACGGGCAGGAAATAGCTTTGGAACCATTGTATTTTGTGCAATCTTTATGGTTGTAAAACCGGATCGTAAGCGGAATTAAAAATATTTTTCAGTACATGACAGGTGGTTCTTCCCCCCATTTCCCTGTCAGGCCACACAGATCAGGATGCTGCAAAGCATCAGTATAAGGTCTGTGTGGCACGTTTTTACAGGGTACCCCTTCAGAATTCGATCTTCATCACCCAGACATAATCCGAGGGCGGATTGTTCCTGATCTTTGAAGGGATATTTACAGTGAATGAGTCCGTTCCGTTCTGCCATGAGCACCTTGTTTTCGTTCCGGTCACGGTTACGACAGACTTCTCCGGAAGCATCAGGCCGTTCATTGTAATTGAATCGGGCATGCTCTCGCCATCGTCAGCCATATAAAACAGGTACCATGTATTATCACCTTTTTTGTTAATGCATACCTTGCCGTTCCTGTACGGGGCCATCGCCCTGGTGCCATAAACAGCCTCGCCGTTTATCTTCATCCATCTGCCCATGTCTGCCAGCAGGCTGTAAGCGCCTTCCGGCCAGGTGCCGTCAGGCGCCGGTCCGATATTGAGGAGCAGGTTTCCGCCCTTGACCACAATGTCAACCAGCAGTTGCACCGCCTCGCGGCCTGACATGAAGTGAGGGTCAGGCACCCAGGCCCACCCTCCTCCTGCAATTATGCACGACTCCCACGGGTAAGGAAGTGCTTTTTCAGGAACCCGGTTCTCCGGTGTCAGGTAGTTCTGATTTTTGCCGTAGACCGCCCTGTCAACAACAATCAGTCCGGGTTGTTTCTGCCTTGCCTTTGAGACAAGTTCATCCATGCGTATATCCTGATTCTGAACTCGCACAAACCCGTTGCCGGCTGAGGCAAGAGCGGCCAGCTCCTGTTCGCGGGTCATCTTCCGCACCCATCCGCCGTCAAGCCACAGAATATCAACCTTGCCGTAATCACCGCCGAGCAGCTCCATTATCTGTCCGTGCGTGAACCCGACAAACTTCTCCCACCGCACCGGGTACTTTCGGACGTTATAATTTACATTCCGGTCCGGCGTGGCGAAATTGGGCCACCAGTAATACTCACTGTGCCAGTCGGGTTTTGAAAAGTATGCCCCTGTCCAGAAACCCTGTTCCCTGAATGCCGTGAAGATCTCCTTTGTCACGTTGGCGCGGGGATTTACGCTGAACGGACAGGCCTTGGCCGTGATTTTATAATCAGTGAGCTTAGTGTCAAACATAGAGAAGCCATCATGATGTTTCGTTGTGAAGATGACGTATTTCATCCCTGCGTCTTTTGCTGCTTCAGCCCACTTTTCAGGATTGAAGCTGACAGGATTGAAGCTCAGCTGCAGCGCTTCGTACTGCTTCTTATATTCCTCATAATCAAGATTTTTTCTGCGGCACCAATCCTCATCCTCGGCGCATATTGACCATGACTCGACTATGCCCCACTGGCTGTAGGGGCCCCAGTGCATCAGCAGACCGAATTTCAGATCCTGCCACTGTTCAAGCTTCTGCAGGACCAGGGAATCGGTTTCCGGCACATAACGCTCATCAGGCTCCTGGGCATATAATCCTGCCAGTCCCGACAGCGTCAGAAAAAGCAAGATATATTTTCTCATTGCAGAAGGAATCATTCAGTTTTCAGTTTACCGTCGAGAGAGAGGCCGATTACAGTCATTTTCTCATCGAGAACATTTTCGGGCACCTTTATAAAATATACACCCGCATGATTGCTCCAGGAGGGTCTGAGATATTCCTTAACCTCCAGGCTGGTGCCGTTACCGACAACGACCGCCTTGTTTATCCTGTTCATTACACCCTGCAGCATGATCTCACCGCCGCCGTCACCGTTCAGAAACAGGTAAACAGTTGTGCTGTCAGGGCTCATTGTCGACGGTCCGTCAAAACACCCTGCCGGCAATCCGGCTACGGTACCGTATATTGCCTGGCTGTGTTTTGATGTCCACCGGCCAAGTTCTTTAAGTACTTCAGCCTGTTCTGCGGGTATTGTTCCGTCAGGTTTGGGTCCGATGTCAAGCAGGAGGTTGCCGCCCAATCCGATGCAGTCAGCAAAAATACGGATCACCTGCGAAGGGCTTTTGTAGTTGCGGTCATTGCCCTGGTAACCCCACGAATCGTTGATTGTCATGCACAGTTCCCAGTATTTGTCTTCAGGTGCCCTGAGGGGAAGCCCCTGTTCCGGTGTGCCGTAATCGCCGTAGCCCGCCAGTCGGGAATTGATGATTGCGTCAGGATTGCTTTCGAAGATCATCTTTCTTATTGCGGGCGCCCGCCACATTGCTGCGCTCTGCTCCCAGTCACCGTCGAACCACCACAGGTCAGGACTGAATTCCCTGTCAAGCTCGGTTATCTGTCCATGGTTAAACTTCACAAAACGTTCCCATCTGACGCTGTCAGTATCATATCTCTTCACGTCTTTTGTCATGTTCGGATAATCGGGATGGGACCAGTCAAGCAGTGAATAATAGAGTCCGGCTTTCAGTCCCGCTTTGCGAAGGGCCTCAACAAAAGGCCTGACCAGATCGCGAGCTGCCGGGGTGGCATCAACAACATTAAGGTCACTGAGCCTGGTATCCCACAGGGCAACTCCGTCATGGTGTTTTGATGTCAGCACCGCATAACGGGCACCGCTTTCCTTTATCAGTCGTACCCACTCATCCGGATCATATTTCGCAGCCGTGAAACCGTCAAGTTGTTTCATATAATCATCATAGGTGATATGGCCGTTAAAAAACGACCATGACTCGTCAATACCGTTGACCGAATAAATGCCCCAGTGAATGAAAATGCCGAGCCGCGCATCTCCAAACCACTCCATCCTGCCGGTACTGTCCTTTTGTGCAGCACTGTTCAGGCTGATAAATAAAAGCATCAATACGGCGATGCAGCCTTGCTGAAAGCTCCTGTTCCCTTTAATCATGTTCCGCAATTTTATGAGATTAAGAAAAATCAAATCCTGAAATATATGCCGGGCATTCGTAGAACTTAACTGTCTCTTCCTGAGATAACCCTGAAAAATACGCGTAAACCAGTCCCGGCTTTGCATTCAGCAGCCTGTTCAGCGCTCCCATCCTTCTGTTTGTTCTCAGGATATCGAACAGTTCCGAGTGGTCATCAAGCCATGTAAGCGCCGTATTATACCCCTCCTCTGCGCATACTGCCTCGAACAGGTCAGGCAGAAGATCTTCATTTCCCTTAAGGCAGTAAATTGCATTGAAAATAATGTACCGGAACTCTTCTGGCTGAAAAAGTCTTTTGAACAGGGGTGTGACAGGAAATACTTTCATCATCATCCATCCCCACAGTCCGGGTACATTTACAACCCTGTAGCGTGCAGGGATAGCGCTGACGCCGGCAACGATCCTGTTGTTCTTCCTCAGGACATAATACCTGTGGTCAGCAAAGGCAAATTCATCAGAATAGAAGCAGTATTTACTGTACTGATCTGCCAGCAATGATGCCATGGCAGGCTCTTCATCCGGTGTCAGCCTTGTGACGGAGGCATCACGCCTGGGATTAAAACGGCTGAACGCAATGGTAAGAAAAGAACGGATATATTCATACCCGGCCTGGTTGATAAGGTTCCTTGATCTTTCGTTACGGCTCTCCACATAGGCATACATCACATGCGGTTCTGCCGGTTCTCCCTGCTCATTACCTTCGGAAACCGAACCCCTGAACATCGAAAATATCTTCTGCTTGAAGCTCTCCTCAATGAATGAGGGCCTGTCGCTTTTACGGGCAGGGGCTTTTTCAGTCTGGAAAGCGCTCTGCACCGAAAGATAACGCAGGTGCGTCGAGCTGTAGGGCACTCCGCAGTTCATGGTTTTGCGGCTGCACAGGCCGATGACGCCTTTCAGGCTGTTCTTCTTGTAAAGTGCCATGAAAGAGATAGCGTCACCGTAGGCTTTGATCCTCTCCTCAGTGTTCTGCATTGAGTAGCGCATCCCCCCTTCGGAACCCAGTACGGTCTCTTTGAGGAGGCCGATGATCTCCTCATCAGCCTTGTCAACTCTCTTTACTTCAAGTCTTTTATAGTCTGCTCCGCTTTCCTGCTCCATATGGGTTTCCTGTGTTTTACTTCATGATACTGATAAGTGCATGGGCTACTGTCAGGTCCTCAGGTGTGGTTATTTTAATGTTCTCCCTGTTGCCGTGCGTCAGGTGCACCGTTACCCCGGCCGCTTCTGCAACCGTTGCGTCGTCAGTGAACGACGGATCATAGTCGCGGTCATAAGCCGAAATAATCAGGCTGCTGCGAAAGACCTGCGGGGTCTGAATGAGCCGCACCTCGTTCCTGAGACATGGCCTGCTGACATCTCCTGACAGTATCCTGACGGAATCAGCCGGCTCGATGAAGGGCACTGCAGTGCCGAATTCCTCTGCATCTGCAAAACACCGCCAGATTGTATCATGACTCACCAGCGGCCTGACACCGTCGTGAACAGCAACGAGAGACTCTTCGGTCACACATGCCAGTCCTGCCCTGACAGAGTGAAAACGCTCCTCTCCGCCAGGAACTGTTTTATGGTTTATATCAAAGGAATACTCCCTGACGAGGCCACGCCAGAGAGAGTGGTGTTCTGAAGGAAGGACTAATATTATTTCAATGTCACTGTCAAAGGAGTGGAACCTTTCAATTGTATGCATCAGCAGCGGTTTCCCCTCCAGGAGGAGAAACTGCTTCGGGATGGCGGATTTCATTCTGCGTCCGCTTCCGCCGGCTACTATGATGCAATACTTCTTCACTCCCATCCATCACTCCTTCATGTAGAGATACCGCTTGATGCTCTTCTTGGGTGTCTTAACAAATTCTTCAGGATGGACACGGAATTTTGTCACGGCCATATATTCAGGCAGGTGGGCATTGACATCCTTGCGGATAGCGTCCAGGGCATCGTTCAGGGTGGCCTCAGTGATCCCGTCTTTATTAAGCTGCTCCTGATCGGGGTATATCAGAGCCACCAGCTTGTGCTCCTCGGAAATAACAACTGATTCGGACACAATCCTGTAATTATTGATAAGGGATTCTATCTCTTCAGGATATATATTTTTCCCCGAGGGGCCCAGCAGCATGTTCTTGCTCCGGCCCTTGATATAGATATAGCCGTCTTTGTCAATGACTCCGAGGTCGCCTGTGTGCATCCAGCCTTCGTCATCTATCACTTCTTTTGTGGCGGCCTCATTCTTGTAATAACCGTGCATTACATTGTCGCCGCGAAGGATAATCTCGCCAACAGTCTTTTCAGGGTCGGGTGAGTCGATCTTCACCTCAAGTGTGTCAACTGCTTGACCGCATGAGCCCAGCCGGTTGGTACGCCATCCGTCGTAACTGATCAGCGGCCCGCATTCAGTCATTCCGTAACCGATGCTGAACGGCAGGTGTATTGTCTTGAAGAATTTTTCCGCATCAGAGTTGAAGGCTGCCCCGCCTATTACAATCTCCTTGAACCGGCCACCGAAGCTCACGGTCAGCTTCTCGCGGATCTTGTTGTGAAGCACCTTGTTTAAGCCGGGGATCTTCAGCAGTATCTTCATGTGAGGCTTGGAGATGATGGGAAGGATCTGTTTTTTATAAACCTTTTCTATCACCAGGGGAACCGAGAGTATCAGCCTTGGCCTGATCTCCTTGAATGCCTGTAAGAGTATCTGGGGTGACGGCGTCTTTGTCAGGATTGTAATGTGGCAGCCGTAAGTGAACGGGAAGAGAAACTCGAAGGCGCAGCCGTAGGTGTGTGCCAGCGGAAGGAAGGAGACAACGGGGTCTCCCGAATCAAGCGGCATGTTGGCCTGTGCGTAACGGGTGTTTGCTGCAAGACTCCTGTGAGGTATCATCACTCCCTTGGAAAATCCCGTTGTGCCTGAGGTGTAGCTGATGACGGCAAGCTTTTCATTGTCGATGTCAGAGAATTTTATATTCTCCTGTTTAAATTCAGGATACTGCTTACTGAACGAGGCGTCTTTAGAATTATACATTCCCGTGTATTTCCCGGAGCGACTCATTGTCATCTCGAATGTATCGAGGCTGACGGCGCAGATGATCTCCTTCATCCTGTCTTCTTCAAGGCTCTCCCAAAGCTTGTCATCTATGAAGAGCAACCGTGAATCTGAATGGTTGATGATATTCTGCATATCCTCCGGCCTGAAGTCGGGCAGTATGGGAACAACTATCGCTCCGTATGTCACTACGGCAAGGTACATCGCGCACCAGTTGGCGGAATTCCTGCCCACAAGGGCGATCTTGTCCCCCTCCTTAATGCCAAGCTCCCTGAAGAAAATATGGTGCCTGACAATCATTTCGGCGATTTCCTTATATGTATAACCCTTTTCGCGGTAATTTGAGAGAGCTTCCTTGTTCCAGTTCTTTTTAATGCTCTCCTCTACATAAGTGATAAATCTTTCTTTGATCATGACTGTGGAGTTTTCCGGTTTCTAAAGCAAATGTAATCTTTTATAACTGTTGGAAGAATTCAGAACCTGTACAGTATGAGAACAGTAATTGTCATAACAATATTCACCGCGGTGAATATGAGATTATAACGAACCCTCTTTGCGCTGAAATGGGTGATCTTTCTTGAAAAAATGCCGATTGTGGGTACAAAAAGCGCCAGCAGGAATACAAAGAATTCAGGGCCGTCGAAGACCTGGCTCAGGCCTCCCCCTCTCAGGCTTGCAAAATACATTACAAGCAGTGTGACCAGGAGATAGACAAGATAGCTGGCCTTTAATGCAAAAGTCGAAATCGGCCTTGAATGATGCAGTTTATGAGGCTTGAGATAGGCGTATGCGATTGAAAAAACAATGATAACGAAAAGGCCGCCTATGATATAATTGATCATCGCCGGGAGACTGTAGTTATCCATGAATTTCTTTCATTTTACTTTTCTTCCCATCGGGACCGGGTAAGCGGGCCCTTAATGGCAGGAATGACACCTCAAACCCAACGTAAATATAAGGTTTAGATTCAACAGGTGAAAATAATTGCGGGTTGCAGCAGGGATATTTCATCCGGCAGTGAGCCGGAGATACCTAAACGAATTTCAGCTTTCCGAAGTATTCAGGCCTGTGATAATCAGGCTTCTCCGTGCCAATGGGATTCCATGTTACATAATGCGGATTGCTCAGCTTGTCGCCGCACTTGTAGAAATTGGCCCTGAAACTCTTACCTCTCAGGTCTCCGATCTCATGCTGAAAGAAGGTTTCAAGAGGAATTGCGAGTGTGACTGACCAGCGGATATCGCCACTGATCTCGGCAAACGGCTCTGCACCCATCGTTGTGAGACGGCGTATGCCGCTGATAACACTGGCGTCAGCCCTGACACCGTCATGTCTTCCGTGGCCCGAGCCCATCAGCACGGTTCCGATCGGATTACACTCAAGATTATAGTATATACCGTCATCTGCAGGCGAGACAAAGAATTCGACACAGGAGTCCTCACAGACCATCTCGTTGGTCAGGGTTTTCTCTGCCTTGACATTTTTCTCCCTGACATAATATTTAATGTATATTTCGCGGTCCCCCCAGGCAATATTGAATTTCACCTCCGGCCTGTACGGGAACGTTTCCCAGTTGACCTTATCAACAGGGTGTCCATCGCCCAGCTCATCGAGCCTGGCTGACACTTCAGCCATGGAAGGATGAACCTTTTCCGTATTCAGTCTTTTAACCTCGATAGTTTTCATGTCAGTTTATACTTCTTTCAGCAACTCCGGCCTGGTGCGGTACGTGTCGAGCACCAGCTCACCGAAAAGGGTGTTGGCCCAGGCGAACCACTTCCTGGTGTACTGTGTCGGATCATCCTTCATAAAGGATTCATGCATGAACCCGGTTGAGGCATGGGTATTCTTAAGCATCTTCAGCGAGGAGACGATGTCGTAATCATTGTTGGAAGTAAGGGCTCTCATGGTAATGGAGATAGGCCATATGCGGTTTGTTCCGGTATGCGGACTGCCAACACCATGGCCCATTTTTCCTGAAAAATAATACGGATTGCTTTTGCTCAGCACAAAATTTCTTGTCCTGAGATAAAGCTCATCATTCCGGTCTATGGTGCCGAGATAAGGCATTGACAGCAGGCTCGGCACATTGGCGTCGTCCATGAAACTGTAATTGTAATATCCGTCTGTTTCATAGGCGATTATCTCGCCATACTCCGGGTGAATTGCCCTGGCATATTTTATCAGGGCTGCTTCGACTTCGTCTGCCAGGGATGCGGCATCTGAACCCAGACTTCCGTCTTTGAGAACAGCTTCCGATATTTCAGCTATCTGCCTGAGAGATTTTACGGCAAAGTAATTTGACGGTATCAGGAAGGGCCATATGGTGGCATCATCCGAAGGTCTGAATATAGAAACTATCAGTCCGACAGGGTTCACGGGATTACCATAACCGCCTCCGGCAACAGTGTCTGTCTGCCACCCGGTGACCCGCTGGAAGCGGTACGGTCCCTGGTCTTCCTTGCGCTGCTGCTGCCTGAATGTGCGAATAACAAGCTTCATAGCCTCAGCCCAGGAACGGTCAAATACTGATGTGTCTCCGGTGGCCTTCCAGTAACCGTGTGCAAGCCTGACGGGATAGCAGAGGGAATCTATTTCCCACTTGCGTTCATGGAGCTCCGGCTTCATCTCTGTCAGGTCATTCATCCACTCGCTTTGCCCCGGACCGTCATAAAAAGCGTTGGCATAAGGGTCAATCTGTATGCATTTTACCTGCCTGTTGATTACCCCGGCTATGAGGTCCCTGAGCTTGCTGTCGGATGATGTCAGGGAAATATATGGCCATACCTGGGCGGTGGAATCACGCAGCCACATCGCATTGATATCGCCCGTGATGACAAATGTGTCAGGCCTGCCGTCCTTCTCGCCAAACGTGACAGTGGTATCAAGAGTATTGGGAAAACAGTTTTCGAAGAGCCATGCCAGTTCCGTATCTCCGAGAAATGATTTGACTTCCCTGATGGTTTCCTCGACCGCTTTGCTCTGGAATTTTCTCAGCCTGGCTGCCGGCCTGTTGGATTCCCATTTGCTTCCGGATACCGAAGAGTACGCGGGAAGACCTGCGGTGAGCGCAGCCCCGGCCACTACTGCGTTTTTAATGAACCTTCTGCGTGTTGCCATCCTGGTTTATCTTTTAGCCGCCGGCTTAGTCCTCAGCGACACATCCTTGCTGTACATGACCCCCAGCTCCCAGTCCTGTTCCAGATCCCAGTTAATCTTGACATCAAGTTCTCCCGGATAATATGCCACCGGCTCAGGATTTCTCATCAGGGCAAAATCCCCAGTGGTCCATGTCCGGCTCGAGTCAATGTCATAAATAGCCCTCATCCTGTAACGGCCCTTGTCAATCAGTTCAAACCTGACTTCCCCGGGACTTTTAAGATTCTTTTCCTGGAGCACTTTTTCCTTGTCACCAAGAAGCTGTATTATCACGTCACCTTCATAGCCGGCAAGTTTTGCCTTAATGGTGCCATAGTCCTCTGCCACACCGACTGTAATTCTGTAGACCGTTGAATCTGTTGCATTTCCGAAGATGTCAGTAAATGCGCCTCCCCTGCATTCCAGAGTATAGGATCCTCCCGCCTTCAGGGGTGTTTTCATAAGTATGCGCCGTGAATTTGTACTGTCCATGACGAGCACCACCGGCAACTCGGTCCTGATTGTATCGACGATCTGCATCAGTGTGATTTTCGAGGTGTCAGGCTCCTTCAGCGGCGCAGGGCCGGTGAAGGCCGGGATGGCGCCCGGTTTTATTTTACCGCTGATGTTTGTTACCAGCGCAAGGGAGGGTATTTTCCTGACGCCTGCCCTCGGAGCTTCCGGCTTCCTGAACCTGAAAACCACAGAGTTGGTTTTCTGTATGAGTATGCCGGTGCTGTCAGTGAAAGGATAAGTAATCAGCGCATTGATGACCTCACGGTCATATACCTCCGGACTGGTGATCCATAGCAGGAAAGTGTCACGCCTGGCGTTATTTTCCATGTACCATGTATCCGGTGCAATGTCTGTAAGTTCTATCGATACCTGCCCGGTGTCGGACGGAATTGCAAGGCCAAAGCTGATTGATCCGCTGTTCTTTCGTTCCGTGTACCTGAGGTATTGTTTCTTTGCTTCCCTGGTGAAGGCATAAAGACGGTGGACCCCGAAAGTGAAAATGTCTTCCTTTGTTTTTTCAGGAGCGTTTGCAGGTTTATACTTAATAGTGTCAGGAATGATATTGTAATATGCCTCCGGGGTAATATCGATTATTGAATCACAGAAGGCAAAAGCCTCGTCCTCAAGATCATACATCTTGTTGCCGTTAATATCCTTCAGGGCATATAACCTGAAGCGGCCGGGTTTGATATTGTTTATCATGAAGCCACCCGAGACATCAGGCCTGGAGATATAGGCAGGAAGCAGCGTGCGGGGCGCCGTATCCGAGAGATTTGAATACATCATCACCAGCACATCGGGTACAGCCTCCAGATCAAAGGCGCCGAAAACATTGCCGGACAGAGAAAGGGAGTCAAGAACGGGCCCGGTGGAAAAAACATACTGGAAATTCGGTATGGCATTATTCTCGTTGTTGTCACGTATTGCATCCTGAAAATAGAAAGTGTACGTGGTGCTGTCAGCAAGCGTATCCTCCCAGCTTACCACCAGGCTTTTTCCCTTCAACCGTACATCAGGTTTAGTTTTGAGCGGCGGTGATACCATGAATTTTTCAGTGATCTTGTCCAGAATCACAAACTCGTTAAAGGTGACAACGAATGATTTTCCGGAGAACATCACAGTGCCGTTTTCCGGCTGGCTCTTCAGTATCACCGGGGCATCAAGATCCTTGGGCCCCCCTATTGGTGAATTTATCTTGGCACAGGATAAAATGAACATGACGACCAGTGCTGTCACAACCAGCCTGCCTGATATGTATCTCCTGTCATCCACTGTCTGCAAACTTACATCAAATTTTGTTACGTAAATAATTGCAGCCGGAACAGGCATCCATGACTTTTTTGCTAATTTTGAACTCCAAACAAACAAGAAATGACACTTCAGATCATACCATGGAATGTCGATCCGGAGATCTTCCGCATCGGTAATTTCGCAGTCAGGTGGTACGGACTGCTTTTTGCTTCCGGATTTGTCATCGGATACTACATCCTGAGGAAAGTCTTTAAAAACGAAGGTCTGGGTGATGCAACCCTTGACAGGCTGACCGTATATGTTGCCGTGGGAACAATTATCGGCGCCCGGCTTGGCCACTGTTTGTTTTATGAACCAGACTATTACCTTGCCAATCCTGTTGAGATTCTGAAGGTATGGCACGGAGGTCTCGCAAGCCACGGCGCAGCCATAGGAATACTCCTGGCGCTGTGGCTCTTTGTCAGGAAGGAGAAGAAACCATTCATCTGGGCCATAGACCGTGTCGTGATTGTGGTGGCGCTGGCAGGTGCGCTTATACGACTCGGTAACCTTATGAACTCTGAGATCTACGGAGTCGAGACTACACTGCCGTGGGGATTTGTGTTCCTGCGTAACGGCGAGAACGCACCCAAGCACCCGACCCAGATATATGAAGCCCTTGCTTACCTGCTTACATTCGTTATTCTTCTGAGAGTCTACTGGAAGAACATGGGCAAACAAAAGCCCGGATTGCTGTTCGGGTTGTTCCTTGTATTGGTGTTCGGCTTCCGCTTCCTCGTGGAATACGTTAAGGAAGATCAGGTCACCTTCGAGGCAGGAATGAAATTAAACATGGGTCAGCTCCTCAGCATACCTTTCATCATTGCAGGAATAGCATTGCTTTTCTGGGCATTCCGGAAAGTCCCGGAACCTGTTGTAAAGAAGAAATAAGAAGGGTTACGGCCGTTTCTTGATGCCGTAAAAGATCAGATGTAAAATACCATCAAGGCGGTTATTGATGTCAATCTCGCGCTTGTGCCAGAAGAGAGGTACTTCCAGTCCTTTCAGCATTGTCTGAATAGCCATGGCAGTGTATTCGCTGTCTTCGATCTCAAAGACACCGCGGCTCTTACCTACATAAACAAGCAGTCTCAGCATGGCCAGTTCCTCCCTGTCATATCTCGCCCTGATCTTTTCTATGAATTCGTAATGATCAAGATTCTTGTCGAAGACGGCATTGTAGTAGTTTGAAAGCTTTTCAAACGCCCTCATCCTGACAAATATGTAATTACGCAGCTTGTCGGGAGGAGAATCAACTTCCTTGATGGCGGTGGTTAGCTGTGTGCGAAGTAGATTGGCTTCAAACAGAACCACGGCCTCGAAGATGTCTTCCTTGCTCCTGAAATAGTAGTAGATGGAACTCTTGCCTTTATTCAGCGCTTTAGAGAGCTCTTCCATGGTGGTCTTCCTGAAGCCGTAAAGACTGAAGATCCTGCTGGCTGTCAGAATGATCTTTGTCCTGTATTCGTCCTTATCGACCATATTAATCCAATCTTATGCAAAGATATTCAATAATATCCAAATTAGTGGAACAAACGGACCGGATATTCGAAAATCTGTTTTTATGACATTCATCTTATTTATTTTTAATTTTACAGATTAATTCCGATTGAGAAACCTCACTGATGAAGGTTGGGGAAAGAAATTACCGAAGTATCTGGCAAGACGGGGATAAGGCGTCAACGGTCATTGTGATTGATCAGCGAAGGCTGCCTTTTTCTTTTGACCTGATGGAGCTCAGAAGCGTTGATGATGTCTGCATGGCAATAAGCACAATGGCAGTACGCGGCGCTCCGCTGATCGGAGCAGCTGCGGCATGGGGCATCTGGTTTTCTTTCCTTGAACACCGCAACGAAAAAGACATGTCAGGTTCTGTGCTCAATGATGCGGTACGTCTCATGGCAACGAGACCCACTGCCGTCAATCTTGCCTGGGCTGTTGACCGGATGATGAAAGTGTTTGAAATCAGGCCATCTGCAGATGCACTGCAAAGAGAGGCAGCAGCCATTTGCGATTCCGAGGCGGAAAGCAGCAGGCGTATCGGTTTGAATGGCCTTTCTTTGATAGAGGAGATTAGCCGCAGGAAAAACGGCAGCACTGTAAACATACTCACCCACTGCAATGCCGGATGGCTTGCATGTGTGGATTATGGCACGGCTCTTGCGCCTGTTTACCTGGCTCATGACAACGGCATCAGTGTTCACGTATGGGTCGACGAGACCCGTCCGCGCAACCAGGGAAGCAGGCTGACAGCCTGGGAGCTTAGCAATCACGGCGTACCCTGCACCGTCATTACTGACAATGCCGGAGGACATCTGATGCAGAATGGCATGGTTGATGCAGTGATAGTGGGGTGCGACAGGGCGACGGCAAACGGTGATGTGGCAAACAAAATCGGAACATATCTCAAGGCGCTTGCCGCACACGATAACGTGATACCTTTTTATTCGGCATTCCCGGTATCATCATTTGATATGACAATTGAGAGACCGGAGCAGATCCCGGTGGAGGAAAGAGATGGGGATGAAGTAAGAATGGTTGATGGCATATATATATGTCAGAAAGACATCCCGGTTTCCAACTACGCATTTGACGTGACCCCTGCGCGGCTGATAACAGGTATCATAACCGACAGGGGAATATGCCGGGCGGATAAAGAATCAATAATGAAAATATTATCATAATTATATGGAAGGTTTTGTCAAGTTCAACTGCTACTGGAGCCAGTCGGGACCGGTGATCTCGGATGAGCAGTATGAGATAATCAATCACTGGAGGGAGATCCTCTTCAACATGGATCTCGTTGGCGCGTTTGAGAACGGGGTCGGCTTCGGCAACATCAGCATACGCATAGGCAAGTCGCAGCAGTTCATAATAACAGGATCGTCAACGGGGGATATTCCGGAACTGGAGCCGGGTCATTATGTCAAAGTATCATCGTATAACATAGATGACAACGCCGTCATGTGCAGCGGGCCGCTGAAGGCATCCTCAGAATCGCTCACTCACGCTGCAATTTATACGGCTGATCCCGGAACCAATGCAGTCATTCACGTACACTCCACAAGGCTGTGGGAAGCGCTGATGAACAAGGTGCCCACCACTGATCCCAAAGTCGAATACGGAACGCCTGCCATGGCACGCGAGATGATCCGCATCTTCAGTGAGCCGGAGGTATTTGAAAAACGTATTATTGTTATGGCCGGTGACCGCGGCGGGCTGATAACCTTCGGCAACGATCTTGACGAGGCAGGCGGTGTGCTGTTTGATTACATCAACAGGTAAACCCGGTAATTTTAAATATTCGTTTTTTTATTATATTTGCAGCCTGTTTAACAGGGCCCATAGCTCAGCTGGTTAGCAGCATCCCGACCTGAGGTCGGGAGGGTCGCTGGCCGGATCAGTAGAGTGGCCAGGAGGATTTAAAATATTTTTCGGGGCCCATAGCTCAGCTGGTTAGCAGCACCTGACTCATAATCAGGGGGTCGCTGGTTCGAGCCCAGCTGGGCCCACAGGAAGCAGCCGTAAATGGCTGCTTTTTTGTTTTCTGTATGGGCTCGAAGCCCTCCCTGCAGTCTGGCTCCTTCGCTAAACTGATTTGAAACTCAGGGTTTGGAATTAAATTGACTTTTAAATAGATTTGCTGAAAACCATCTCATTCCGAACTGTTATGATTCAAAAAGGCAGATTGTTCTATCCCGCATTTCTGGCTTTTTTACTAATCCTTAATTCCTGTTCAGGACCACTGGAATGGCCAAAATCACCATTATATGTTTTCGAACAGGGAGAATCGGACACAACTCAACCGGCAGACATTGAAAGTGTCCGGAATGAGATTGTCGGACATTATGCGCATTATGATGTGGTGGCATACGAAGACACCACAACCAAAACGACAATGCGGACCTTTATAATTTCATACGGGTTTACCGATTTTTACCTCGAGGAGGGAAAACTAATGCAGTCGGACCGGTTTGTGCGTGCAGAACAGAAACTGAGCAGAAAGAATGCCCGGTCAGTATTCAGCGACGAAGCAGTTCAGGCCATCAAACCCAGGGTTCAGGAAGTTGAATTAAGCCAGAAAGACGGAAAGTGGCACCTTTACAGACCCGAGAGCCCGAGTCTTTTAGGAATCAATGGAGACCCGATGAAACCCCTTTCGACCGACCCCAATGACCCAAATCTGACAGATCCTGACAACGACGGCCATCCCGGAGTCACTGTTGAAATCAGCGTGGGGAAATATTTCAGTGGTGAAATTTATATTACACGAAGGGAGATTTTCAGGAATTACATGACGCTTAACAATAACGGGACCCTTACCGGATATGTCATCGACAGCTCAGAGCAATTCGTTGTAGGAGCTTCCAAAAAAATACTTAACCAGGAATCCAATCCTCTTCAGCATCCGGATACAGGACTGAGTCCGGTCCTGTTGGTTAAAGTCGACCCGGACATAGATACTTTCGAGGAGTTAATGCGGATAAGAGATGACATCTTCCCGGAAGAACCGGAATTTTATTCAAAGAAGAAACAGTGCGGAGAAGGAGATCCTGAATATCGAAAACATTAAAAGTTTAACAGAATATGGCAACCTGTTTAGATTTGAATTCTACAAAACGAGAAACAGAAGTACTATGACAAGTAAAGTAACAGCAATGCCAACATAGATCTGTTTTACTATGGTCCTGGCAGAAAATGTTATGAATTTTTCAGAGTTGGCGAGCTTGTTATATATGCTGATTAAATCATTACGGTCCTTTACTGTGGTATAACAACCCGGGCTGTCAGCAATATAGTGCTGAGCAAAAGGAAAACAGATTACCTTACTGATTTCCGGTTGTGCCAATCCGGGAAAGAGTGTGTTTTCGGTTATGCAAATATCCTCTGGCGGAATATCCAGGGCTTCAAAAACTTCAGCCGGATCAAAGATCACGGCAAAAGGTTTATCATCGCCATTTGCAAGCTTTTTACAGTGACCTATTGAGGTATTCCCCATGAGCCAGAGATTTTGATCCAGGCTTCGCATCTTTCCTCTTTTTATGCTGCCTGTCAACAATAGCTTTCTGTTTGTCTTGTCTTCCTGAATATCCAGAAAGACTTCTCCCTTTGCACTCGTTGTGAAAATAGCCCTTTTACAGTTTGGATCAGCAATACCACTTGTTGGCAGGGCAATAATGGTATTGCTTAATATATCCATGAAAATGAAAGATAATGACCCGGTTTTCTTATCTGTTGCAATGAGGTAAGCTTCTTGCCTTGTACCCCAAAAAGTACTTGCACGTGTATTAAGATTACCAATTCCCATATAGTAGTCCGGCTCGTCATCGGTAAACAATCTGGTCTTTGCAAGCTCATAACGATCAGGCAGAAGTGATTTTGCAGCTTCAATATTACTGAGCCTGAAGAACAGAAACAGACTATATGGATCAATAACAAACCCTATATACGGAGTATTTTTTGAAGCTCTGTACAGCAATCGCCTCATAATTAACGGAGGCAATAATCTTTTAAGTTTCTGGAAGAAGAGGATATTGCTGACTTCCATAGGATTGATTAAGCTTTCAACTCCTTTGATGAATTGTCCCTCGTTTTGTATTTCCATATGTCCAAATGCAAATAAAAATGATGAACTTTTACCTAAATCTATGAGAGATATTTCACTTCTAATAACACATTTCAACAAACCGCTTAATAGAATTTGGTGCCAGTAAGGTCAGAATGCTGACAGCCAAATTCAGTGTTCGAGCCCGGCTGAGCCCAACGAAAGGCAGTCAACATTGCTTGTCTTAAATAGTTAGATATCCTTCTGGTAGATCCTGAATTTCTTGACCACCTTACAGCCAATCCGCTCGTACTCACCCCTCATCCTGAGGTTGTCTTCAAGCACAAGATGACTGTCAATGCTTTCCATTTTATTCATGATGCCGCACTGAAGGATCTTTACTCCCATCAGGACATCTATTCCCTTGCCGCGATATTCTTTCTTCACCCCACCAAGCATCATAATGAGCTTCTTTGATCTTTTTGATTCGCGCAGTACCCTGAAGATGCCGAAGGGCAGCATCCTCCCCCTGCAGGCTTTGATTCCGGCACTTATATCAGGCAGCCCGATAGCAAAACCGATGAGCTGACCGTCGTCTTTCTGAACCACCTTGATAAACTGCGGATCAAGGATAGGGAGGTACCTGGCTGCGAAATCAGATTTTTCCTTGTCGTTGAGAGGAACAAATCCGTAGATCTCGCTGAACGTTTCGTTCATCAGCTCAAGAACCGGGAGAATATATGGTTTAAGCTCCTTTTTACCCGGGAACTCAACGATTTTAAAATCCTCCGTTTTTTTCACCCTTTCAAGCACCCTTTCATAAACCCTTGGGAATTCCTTCGGCATGTCTCCCAGGTAGTTCACCAGGTCGATCTTTTTTACATAACCTTCATTCTCAACAAGTTTAACCATATACGGAGAGTTGTTGGCGCTTGTTATGAACTGCGGATATTCAAACCCCTCAATCTGAAACCCCTGGGGGTCCTTATCGGAGAAACCCAGCGGTCCGACAAGCTTTGTCATGCCGTTCTGCCTGACCCAATCCTCTATACTGGTTATCAGTGCATGAAACACCTCCTGGTCATTATAGCACTCCATGAAGCAAAACCTGCCGTGCTGTTCGTTGTTAATTTCATTGTATCTCCTGTTTATCAGCCCCATTATCCTTCCCACTGGTTTTTTGTCTTTAAAGGCTAGCAGAAGCAGGCCGTCAGCATATTTGAATGACTTGTTCTTCTTCTTGTCAAAAAGTACCCATTCATCCATATAAATCGGCGGAAGCCAGTCTTCTTTCCTGTGGACTTTCTCAGGCAGATAAATAAAATCACGGAGATCTTTGCGTGTCAGGACTTCTTTAATTACGATTTCTCCCATAATCAGTCAGTTAGGCGGGTCAGAAAAACAGGTTATGATTTATCTTTTATTTCCTTTTTATCAATCTCATCAGCTACCTTAAGCAGTTTCCTGGTATCTCCTATGTTGACAAAAAACAGGACAACAACCACGACGCCGGCTGAAAACTGAAGTGATCCCGGCAGGAAAACCTCAGCCGCCATTATGGCAGCGATTACTATTCTTACTTCCGTAGGGCCGAAAATGCCTAAGTCTATCGAATACTTCTCCGTGATCTTGTACCTCATCAGTGCAATGATCATCTCCCAGCCGTACATGACCACAAAACCGTATCCTAAAAGCTCCCATGAACCTTCGGCATAGATAATATATCCGTAACCGATCAGTATGATGCTTATCCAGTCAATTGTAATATCAAGAGCAAAGCCATAACGTTTTCTCGGAATATTCCGGTAATAGGCCAGCCTTCCGTCCAGGGAATCTCCAAACCAGCTTATCATAAATCCCGGGATAGCCAGCAGCAGGTAGTATTTACTGACATATGCTGCAAGCACGAAGCTTGCGGCCACAACGATGCTTCCGAAAAAGCCGATGCCAGTCATGGCATTGGATGTGATGGCGGGAGGTATGCGCTGTACCAGCCAGGTTATGGCCTTTTGTTCATATTTTTTCAGAAGGTTCGTCCTTGCCCTGTCGCCAAATACAGACTTCATTAACTCAGTGGGATTCAGTGACCTGTTCGTTTTTTTATTACTGGTATTTAGCATTTCCGGTGGATTGGTGGCTGGTTTTTTATACTGATTCCCCCTCAAGTTTAAGCATTTTCCGTGGCATAAATGAAGTTGGCAGCGGCATTTCATAAACACACTCCCTCAAATAAGCTCCAAAGGCTTCGGCGTCTGCAAACCTATTCCGTTCTTCTGCAGGAATGATTTTGCCAATCCCTATGCGGAGTTCCTGTGTCCTTTTATTAAACACTTCATACGGGAGCCTGAGTGCACGGATCCTCCAGCTGATAAACCCCAGAAAATAGAAAAACGCGGAATTCATATCGAAGAAACGAATTGGCAGAACCGGGACTTTTGCCGAGTAAATCACATGAAGAATGCTGCTCTGCCATTTGCGGTCACTAATGCGGAAATCCCTCAGCCTGAAATCAGAAACCGCCCCTGAAGGAAAGAAGCCCATAGGATGACCATTATGCAGATGCTCCAGCGTCTCCCGGATCCCTTTGATATTGGCGCTGTGAACGGCACTCTTTTTATTGCCGGCAGGAATTACCGAAATGATATTATCCTGAATTGTTTTGACCAGGGCGATCATTCTGTTGACCATGAACCTGTAGTCAGGACGTATCCGGGCCATCAGGTCTATTGACATTATCCCGTCCAGCCCGCCGTAGGGGTGGTTTGAAACAGTTATAAACGGTCCTTCCGGCAGCATTCTCAGACGCTCGGCATTGCCGACAACATAATTCACGCCAAGGTCATCGAGCAGCCTTGAAGTAAATTCAGCACCGGTATATGAGCCTGAATTGTCGTATACCTGGTTGATTCTGTCAATGGCAAGAAACCGCATCACATATTCAGCAAGGCGGTGTCCCCTTTCCCCCTTGTAAACCGATGAGAAAGCTTCGAAGTCTTTTGGTTCAATTACCTTCATAGCCACCCCCAAATTTAACAATAATCCGTTGCTCAATCCAGGCAGGGCTTTACAATAAAACGACAGATACGGAGACCGGCCCCGGTTATTTCTGAAGTGAATAGAGGTAGGCTATCTCTTCAGGCCAGAGTGATTCTTCGGGTGTTTCAAGGATAAGGGGCATATCATCAAAACGGGGATCGTTCATGATAAGGCTGAAGACCTCATCGCCCAGCTCACCCTTATGCAGATTGTCATGACGGTCAACACGGGTGCCGAATGCTTTTTTGGATTCATTGAGGTGCATTCCCTTCAGGTACTTAAAACCAACAATCCTCTCAAACTCAGCAAATACTTTTTTAAATCCTTCAGCGGTTGACAGGTCATAACCTGAGGTAAAGGCATGGCATGTGTCAATACACACACCTATCCTGCTTTTGTCGTTAACCCCGTCAATTATATGTTTAAGGTGTTCAAACCTGTAGCCCATATTTGTGCCCTGTCCTGCCGTGTTTTCTATCACCGCAATGACCCCTGAAGTTTTTGAAAGGGCAATATTGAGTGATTCGGCAATCAGGTCAAGGCACTGTTCTTCCGTGATCTTCCCGAGATGGCTTCCGGGGTGGAAATTAAGCCTGTCCAGCCCCAGCAGCTCGCACCGCTTCATCTCATCATTGAATGAATACCGGGACCGTCCAAGGCCTTCCGCGTCAGGATTTCCAAGGTTAATAAGATAGCTGTCGTGCGGAAGTATCTGGAATGGCCGGTATCCCAGTTTTTCACAGTTTTCCCGGAAGGCTGTTATGCTTTTCTTCGTCAGTGGCGGAGCAACCCACTGTCGTTGATTCTTCGTAAAGAAGGCAAACGCCTTCGCTCCTATCTCATGTGCATTTAAAGGAGCATTCTCAACTCCGCCCGATGCACTTATGTGAGCGCCTGCATATTTCATAACGTTCAGATTTTACCGTCTGTCAATCAACGGTTTTTCATATACAAAGATATCTGTGAATCCCAGTCCGGCAAGCTCTGGATAATAGGGATATGTTTCCTCCCGGGTATAAAAGCCGGGAATGATGACCTTGAAGCTGTCCCATTCAGGGACGATCTCAACAGGTCGTTTGAGCCTGTTCTCAATTTTTCGCTTCGCCTTCTCAGCCTGGGAAAGCTTATAGAAACTTCCCGCATGTAAGATAAATATCGGTTCCGGGGGCTGTGTTTCTTCAACTGTTATCTCAGGTTCTACAGGTTTTTCAACTGCGATTTCTTCAGGCTCATCAGGCAGTACGGGAACTTCAACCCGGACTGGTTGTTCCGGCTGAACCTGCATATCCTGAATAACCGGCACCAGTCCGGCCTCTGACTCATGTATCACAAGAATGTCAGTAAACCCGTGTTCCTTCAGTAACGGAATGAATTCCCTGACCTCATTTGTGTCTGCGAAGCCCGTTATCTGTACCTTATAGACACCCTCTTCCTGCCTGATTGTCACCAGTTTCTCCGCAGCGGCAAGAAGCCTGTCTGTCATCGATGATGTTTCCTCCTCGCTGCCGAAGGCTCCAAGCTGAATTGTGGTGCCGGAGATAATAACGGGTACTGCCTGTGCTTCAATGGTCTCTTTCACCAGCGCCAGTGAATCCTCGCGTTCCTTTGTAAGCCAGTCGCTGCGGACTGCCTTGTTGGTGATCACCCAGATCTCAGTGATACCCTGCCCGTTTATGACCGGGATATAACTGTTAAGGTCGTCACGGTCATCAAAGCCTGTTATGCGCACCTTCCAGAAGCCATCCTCTTCAAAGAGTTCGACATTCTTGTCGAGGACGCCCTCAACCTTTTTCTTCATTATTTCGGCATACAGCTTGTTTTTGAAGGCTCCGAACTGAACTGCGTAATAATCTTCAGTGATTGTTACAAGCTCACGCGTTACCTCATGAACAACAAGATAAGACGTGTCTTTTCTGACCTCCCGGGCCACCGGTACTGCCGGGACCACTGTGACCGCCGGGGCCACCGGTTCTGCCGCGGCCGGTTTAGAAACAGTGTCCTGCGCGGCTACAGTCTTACTGAGAGTGAAGTCAAGGCCTTCAACATAATCTCCATCTGTATTTGCCATAATGATGAAAGCGACAGAATCCGGTGCAGAAACCATATTGAGCTTTCTCAGCTGCGATGTATCGACCCGGGCATAATAGGAGCCCGGAGTGAGACCGAAGTAACTGAAGTAACCGTCTTCCTCTGTCAGGGCCCTGGCTGCAAGCACACTGGCGCTGTTATAGAAGTTCACAATAATGCGCCCGAGTCCGGATTTTACCCCCCTGTCTTCAAGAGCCACAGTACCGGTTGCCTCACCTTTTACCTGAATCGGTATCTCTATCAATTTCAGCATGTTGGCGTCAGTTATAACTGCAACTGATTTTTTGTCAATCCTCCATGAAATATTATCAAAGCTGCCCTCGTCAAACTCAAGAAAGTACTTTACATAGGGCTCAAGGCCGAGAATGTGTATGACCGTGTCCTTTTCACTTCGTTCTATTCTTCCGCCGTTAGCCCGGACATTCAATCCGTTTGCCTTAGGTTCTCCGGGCTCGCGGATGCCATTTGCGTTAAGGTCAAGGAATGCCACGATTGAGATGCCTCCCCTGCCTACATTAGTGCGGTTGTCCGGCTTATGATAATCTGTTTGCCCGTCATTGATGAGACTACCCCTGGCGTACTGAACAAAGGTCGTTTGTTTGTTAATCTGCCTGGCGGATAATCCGGTCTGGGCAAATGAAAAGTCATACCGAATTCCTACCTCGCCAATCCTGATGTTGCTGTTGAAGTATTGCTCATATGAAATATTCATGTACCCTTTTTCAAAAAGGCGCTTCTCGAGGCTTACCTTGCCGGAAAGAAATTCATGATCTGTATAAGTGTACTGGACCTGTGGCAAAAGAACAAACCCTGCCGGCAGTCGCACACCCAATGACAGGTTGCTGTACACATTCGGGCTGAAATTCTCTGAAAACGTACCGTATGTGGTCAGGTTTGCATTGACTCCAAGCAGCGATCCTGAAAGCAGCCATTCTGCAGTAGAGTATCTGGAGCCAGGAAAAATAATCTGGTAATAAGAAAGCCTTGAATAGGCTGAAAACTTCTTGATCTTTATAGGAAGCGAAACAGAGGCCTTGCGTTCCTCAAGATAATTATATGATATGGCCGTCTGATTTCTGTCGTAATATGTATACTTGAGATCCAATTGTATATTCGAGGGAAGACGGTATGTCAGAGTTCCGTTTGCCCTCACTCCATAGGTGTATTCTCCTGACAGAATAAGATTATTGGTTATCCTCAGTGACGCATCCACAAAGGGCATAAGCGGACCGGAAGAGACCGATGAAAGGTACTCGGCACCTCCTCCAACGGTCATAAAGCGGGTTGCGCCATAGCTGACGCTTGCTCTCGAAAAGCGGCTCCATTGCTCGTCTTCCACGACACCCGCGCTCACTGTATATTCAAACTCCTTATGAGGCAGGAAATTATATGGAATGCTTATACTCTGTTCACGTGTACGTTCCTCTCCCCAGGGGCCAAAATATCTGAGCTTAACCTGTGTGTTACCGTAAACAATGGGCACTTCAAAGGTGAAAAATCCTGAAGCATCAGCTTTAACATAATCAACAAGGACGTTATTGACGTAAAGCTCAACTATCCATCCGGGTTCAGTTTTATCGGTAAGGGTATAGCTTCCGAAAGAACGCCTGAAGGTGGTGGGTGCACTTGTGAGCTGGATGCCTATTACAGGATTGAAAATGGAAGCTGTGGAACGGGTTGCGATCTTTCCTGCCAGGATCTGCCTGAGAAATGCACGGTCATTGTCTACATAACGCCAAAGGTAATCCTGTTGCTTTTCGGAAAAGGGGCTCCCCGTATAGTAATTAAGAGAAGCCATGGCTTCGCCTCCGGCAATCACCGCCCCAAGAGCAAGGTTGACGCGACCCTCCGAAACTCCGCCATTTCGTTCACTGGCATAAACAGACCAGTCGGCCATGCCAAACCTGAATCCCGGGTAGCTTCTTCCGATAGTTGTGTCAACCTCGATCTCTCCCTTGAGACGGGTTATATTTTTCCTCATCTCTTCCTGGCGCATCTCACGAATACCCGGCAGCTCAAGCTTGGTATCAATTGTTACAGTCAGATCACGGAAGCTGAAATTGCAATTGAATCCGAATATTTTCCCATAATAGCCCGATTTCAGATAAAGGTTAGTCTCGGACCTGACCAGGTCTCCTTCTTCAAGCTCCCATGACTTACCTGAATAGATTATGCGGTTATTCTTTCTGTCAATTGTGTATTCAGCTTCAGGCTGAATAAAATAACCTGTGATAAGATCGAGGTCCTCCGAAGGAACATTCCTGATTTTAAGGAAATTAAAAAGATCTGTAACAGGAAGGTAAATTTCGTCACCCTTTATAGCTGCATCAATCTCCCCGATACCGGCATACGGTATTTTGACATAGACTGTTATCTCATCGTATGGAGGTTCATCCTGTCCGTAAGAAGTCTGAGACGGATGAAATGCAATGAGAAAAAGCAGTAACAGGCAATATCTCCAGTGAACAAAAAACATACTTCCTGAATGCGAGCGTCCGGAGTATGCTTTTCGTTTTGTCATTATAATCGTCCTTCAGTTTTCGGGGTAATCATTCCTGGATACAGGTTACACTGAAGGTTCCGTTATATTGTCCCGCCGGATTCGATCCGATGGGACCTACTGAGAGGGTTCCTCCAACCAGCAGGGTTGTCTGTTGTGGCCATGGTAACGTCGTAACAAAGGGCGACGCCGGCTGCGTGCCTCCCAGATTCAGTGTCAGCGTACCCCCTCCGCCTCGTGTCAGGGTAACCGGTGATGAGATCATAAGTGAGACAACAGAGCCGGGATTTGCCCTTATATAAAACATTGCAGACGAATAGCTATAGCCAAGGTTCAGTAATATCACGGTGCCTGTGGAGGTCCTTGTGCCAGCAGGGCTTAGGATCACAGTGCCTCCGCCTGCGCCGGGAGTAAATGCTCCAAAGGCAAGCGGGAAAGAATTATTTGCTGTAAGCATAATGGGACGCGGAGGATTAGGCGGCTGCGCAAATACGCTTGTGAGAAATCCGCTTAACAGGGCAAAGGCAACGAAAAGAAATACCCTTTTGCTTAATGTTAATGTGCTTCCTTCTTTTTTCATCAAAATCCAAGGGTTAGTTTTAGCGTGCATCTCTGATTGCCTGTTATATAACCGATAATATAAATGCCCTGGCTTACTCCGGGATCAAATTCATAATAACCTGTCTCATAAACCTTTTTGATATACAGCGACCGGCCGGCCATATCATAAATGGTTATTATGCCTTCGCCGCCGGAAACAGTATTCACCGTTGCCTTAATTTTGCCCGAAGATTCATACGCGCTGAAAATACCATCAGATGCAGGATGATCCCCGATGCCGGTGGCGCTCTTCCGGAAAGCAATGCTGAATCTGTTGTTATAATCTCCTGCGCTGAGCGCAATCCTGTATTCCTGATTTGTCAACATGTCAATGTCCGATCCGGTAAATGCGTCACGGAAGTATATGTTTACTCCCACGGGAAGGTTTTCAATATCCCTGATCCTGAACCTGACTTCTCCGTCCCTGTAGGTAATTAACCCCAGCGGTACAGTCAAAGTGGTATCAAACAACTGTGAGGGAAGAGCGTTTACAGACAGTTTTTTGTCGCCGGCTATTACCGAATAGAGGTTAGTGACGAGCCAGTCTGTATTCATTAGCTTCAGGGCATCCAGCCTTCCGTCAAAGGCCGGTTGCGCAAAATCATCAAAGTAAACCACCGAAGGATCCGAAGAGGCAGTGTCATCAGTAAATTCTGCCGTGGCTCTTATCAGGAATCGGGAAGAACTCTTTGCAGATTTGAGAAATGGGTGGGTCAGGTCGTTGATCCTGGCGCTGTTGTTCACTTCGAGGGTGCCTGTGACCGGATAGGTTCCGTCAGAAACATGTACAAAGAATCCCTGCATTGAGGGGATAATGTTTGTCGAAATCCCTGGCTCTGTTGGTATCCCGTTTACATAGCTGCTGTATGTTCCTCCGTACTGATCCGTGTCGCTGGCCTTAAAATAATAAACCGCATCATCAATGTTTGGCCGAGTCCATCCCGCCGCCGCATCCCAATCGACAGGGGAAGGGTAAGGATTACCGACCAGGTTAAATCCTTTTGTGTAAGTGCTGTCGTGGTTAAACAGAGTAAGCGAGATGTTTCCGCTGTTCACCTCGCCTGTGACATCCACTGTTTTTGGTGCTGTCACATCGCCGAAGTTAACTGCATATCCTGCCAGTGGATTAAGTATGTTGGTGCCTGTGGCATAACTGACCCATCCTGCAGCCCTGTGGTTTTCATCAAACCTGTAGAATAATGAAAACGATGAGGCAAGGTCCATGTCGTCACCAAATTCAGATACCGTGGCGCCGGTGAAAGGTGAGCTGAAATATTTGTAACCGAACCCGGCGGGAAGATATCGTTGCATAGTGACATTTCCGGTCACTGTGCCAGCACCGGAACCGTCAATAAGGGCGGTCTGCGCAGCATCTGAAACGAGTGTCAGGTTTCCGTCCGATGCCAGTGTACCATTCTGCACGAGCACCACACCGGTGACATTCAGCGGGCCCAGAAGCGTAACTCCGGAATTGTTGTTCACAGTTAAATTCTTAATCGTGTTTCCGGCGAATATGCTGTTTCCCGCACTCTGGGCAGACAATCCTGCAAATTCCACGGTGCCGTCAGAAGCATCAAGGCCACTGTTACTTATGACTGAGCCATAAATAATTAGAGTGCCTGACGCTACTGTGAGAGACGATCCGTTCTCAATGGTAATATTCCTTACTTCTGCCGTGATCCCGCTGTTTATAACAGGCTCGTTGGCAATATCAGGGATCTGAGCCGAAAATGAGGCACCTGGAATGATTCCACATGTCCAGTTGCTGGTGTTGCTCCAGTCGGTGTTTATAGCACCGGTCCAGGTCATGGTGGAAATAATTTCAATTTGATTGCTGGCTATTACTTCACCACACCCTCCTGCGGCAGCAATAGTGTTGTATACTGTATATGTGTCCGGGATGCTCGCTGCAATATCCACCTCTCCTGTGGCAGTATTTACGAAGACAAGTCCGGGAGTCGATGAGAAGACACCTGCTGTACCGCCACCGATGAATGTGGGCAGAGGATTCGCTGCATTGGGACAATATGGGGAGCCCGTAAAACTGAATGTGGCTACAGGAAATGGATTTATGGTCAGGAGTGCTGTGCTGCTTGTCACCGGTGAACCACAACTGGAGGTAATAACACATCTGTATGTCCTCCCACTCATTGCGATAACCGGGTTTGTAAGGCTAAGAGTTGATGTTGTGGCACCACCATAAATACCTCCATTGGATATATCAACTCCGTTTTCCTGCCACTGGTAGGTCATATTTAATCCTGTTGCTGCAACAGAAAAAGAAGTGTTGTCTCCCGCACATATTGAGACCGGTTGCGGTTGTGTTATGATGGTGATACCACTGTAGATTGTAAGGCTTACTGCCGTTGCCGGGCTTTCACATCCATTAACTGTTTGTGTAACAGTATAATTATAGGTGCCGGCTGCCGATTGTCCGGTTGAAAACGGATTGGCAGTGCTTACCAGGTTATCTCCGCTGTCATACCATCGGATATTGACGCCGGAAGTGGCTTTCAGGTTTGCTATCTGATTGGTACAATACTCTTTATTTGATGCAACCGGAGCAGCAGGAACGGGAGTAATAATAAAATCCTTTGTAACACTGACGGGCCCGCAAGCACCATCGTATGTATAGGTTATGGCATAGGTGCCGTCCGAGGGCGGAGAGAATATATTTCCTGTAATATATGGATTTCCCGAATAGACCCCGCCTGACGGATGCCCGAATGTGAGTGTTATCGGGGCTGTACAGATCCCCGCTGACGGAAGATTTTTGGTAATTATTCCTGTAGCATCCAATGTATAAAATGTTGAAGGTGATGACTGGTTGTTATATTCTGTTCTCGTCCACCCGTCAGATCTTACTTTATCAGAAACTCTGATCTCATCAAAACTTCCGCTGAAATAATAGGTTGGTAGCCATGGTTCCTTGCCAATAGTTAAAGTGTTGGATGCTACTCCCAGAATTCCGGTTTTTTTGAATGGTCTCTCAGGAATTCCATTGACAAAGGTTTTTATTAAATCAAGGACATCTGAGCTTATTCCGGCCAGATAATACCATTGTCCTGTGGTCAGTATCGTTCCTCCCGCTACATCTCGGTTTAATGAAGGAGTGTTTGCAGAATTCCTGATCTCAAATTCAACTTTATCATTTGTGTAAATGCCAAATTTATAGCCTCCGCTCGAATTATTCTGGTTACCCGCAATCTTCTGGTCGCGATTTGCGGCATTCATATAGACCCAGGCTGAAACAGTTATGTTCCCTGCAAAGTTTGTATTTGGAGCATTAATAACTTCGACATATTGATTCGTTCCGTTCAATCCTATGGAATTATTAATCTTCCCCGCAGGATATGTTGGTGAATTATACGACGTTCCTGATTTGTTATATGAAGTGAAATCATTCAGGCTGTTATTATCAAGATGCCAGACGCCTTTGTAGTGACTGTCCCATACGGATGTAACGGAAGGATCAGCAGTTATCTGCGGATTCCCGTACAGTATTTTGATTACAGTATTTGAGGAAGAAGAAAGTGTTGGGATACGAACCCAGGCAATAAGATCTCCACTTGTTCCATTATAATACTCCAGCTGATGATCAAGCTTATTGTACTCTTCATCGGTGAAAATAATATCATATCCGTTCACATTAATAATCTGACCTGCCGGTGAACTCTGCAAGAAAATCTGCCCTGTAAGACTTATTAAAACAGGAAAATTAAAAAGGTCTTCCCCGCCTGAAACCCTGGAATGATCAATTGTAATATTTCTTTCATTTATAAAGCCAAGATACACATCCGGGACAGTCAGGGTTGCGCTGTTGCTTGTTGCACTATAACCATAGCCGTCAGTTACAACACATCTGTACGAATATCCATTCATGGATCCGGGAGCTCCCGATACAGCGAGAATGCTGGTTGCAGTACCGCTGTAAATCCCTCCGTCAGTAATCACGGTAAAGCCGGTCCCGTCATTTTCCTGCCACTGGTAGGTCAACGGAGCCCGCCCGCTCACCGTAAGACTGAATAAAGCATTGCAGCCGGTTGCATCAGCCGGTTGTGTTATAATGCGCAGGTCTGCTTTGCCGATTGCAAGATCAGTTGCTGTTGTGGAAATGCCGTCCATGCCGGTTCTTGAGATCTCAGGACTTGCTACGGTGCCGTGTGTGCCGTCAAGAACGAGGCTGCCTCCGTCTGTGCGCTTGAGTATGCGTGCCCGCGCATCAACTGCAGCAAAACCGGAATAGTCCAGCCTGACACTGTAATTCGTTGATGCGAGAGTACCATCAGCGGTCATTGTCCAGTATCCGGTTGTATGACGATCATGTATTTCGTTTCCTGCATCATTTAAAGGCAGTCCGCCGGTTCCAGGGTCTAAAGGCTGAAAATGAACCGTCAAACGACCTGCGGTAAGGCTTGTAAAGGCTATTTTAAGCGGACTAAAAGCTGTTGATGTTCCTACAGGAAACAAATATTCGGCAGCTGTTGATCCGATCGCTCTTTGAAATCTGCCTGTTATTGTACCTGCAGTATGGACTAAACTCCCCGCGGCACTGTTCGAAAGAGTAATGATATTTGAACCGGTAACCAGATTTCCCCGGGTCATTGTCAGGGTATTTCCTACTTCGACATTTCCTGTCAGGGCAACTCCTGAATTGTTGTTTACAGTTAAATTCAGCAAATTCGTGATGCTTGACGGTATGCTGATTCCCGCGGATGACCCTCCGAATACAAGTGAAGAAGACGAAGTGGCGTTCAGGTTGGAGGGAGTTCCTGCAACAGCCGGACCATTCAATGTGAGGGTGTTTGCGCCAATATTCAATGCTCCGGCGGTCAACGTCAGGGTTCCATCCAGAGTTATGTTGCCGCTTTGTGTCACTCCGTTTCCATTATTTATGTTCAGGTTATTAAGGTTCAAAACACTGGATGGTATTGTGATCCCTCCTGATGACCCGCCAAACACAAGTGACGAAGAAGCCGAGGTGGAAAGATTGTTCGGAGTCCCTGCAATAGCCGGCCCGTTTAATGTCAATGTGTTGGCTCCGACATTGAATGACCCCGCAGTAAGTGTCAATATACCTGTTACTGCAACCGAAGAGGTGAGAGTGACACCAGATATATTATTTGCTGTCAGGTTCCTGACAGTTGCCGGTAATCCCGTTCCGGATATCTGGGCTGCCGTGCCATTGTACACATAGTCTGCCCCGGTACTGAAGTTCCTTGTTCCGGTCACCCGGATACTGCCGGTGGTGCCGGTTAATGCTATTCCCTCAGGATGCGCCGTGGTCAGTGTTGACCCTGCATTAAGGGTAAAATCACCAGTGCTTCCGTCCAGTATGCTGGTGCCCATAATAAGGTTAGAGCCTGAGTTGACTGTAAACCTTATATTGTTTGAAATTGTCCCCCCTGTTTTTGTAAAAACCTGCGATCCGCTTCCGGCGAAGATCAATTCACCGTAAGTGTTGGCTGTTTCACTGATCGCCCCGCCGGTCATTGTAAGGCTGCCGCCTGTGTTCAAAGTGATCCTGTATCCGTTTCTTCCTGACAGATTCAATGTTCCGGATGAGATAATAACATCACCTGTGACATTCAGAGTCCTGTTATTATTTGAATTGCTCTGCGCAAGACTGGCCTGAAAAACCAGAGAACCGATAGCATTGGCCGGACTGACATCCAAAGTAACGTTATTCAGTAATGTAACTGTTCCGGCCCCTGCGGCCTGGCCCGGATAGTTGCCTGCAGCAACCCATGCTGTCCCGTTGTAACTTTGCCAGATACCGGTATTACTCCAGTTCCCGGAATTGTTAGTACGATAGTCACCTGCCGTTTGTCCATGCCCATTTAGACAAAATCCTGACAGCACCGTAAATAATACAAGAAGCTTCAGGATTTTGTTGATATAGGGCAAAGGAAAATTCATTTCTGACTTAGCATCAGCTCCGCCCCGGCATATTTTTCAGGTTTCACATCTGACGGAGCAGAATAGGTGACAAGCAGGCTTCCGGCGCTGTAATCAACACCCTTGTCAGTAAAAAGGCTGAATTCAAAATTTCTCTTAGTGTTAGGGGTGTAGACTGCAATGCCGTTGGCGATACCTACTCTTGTGACTGTACCTCCCGGAGAGATATGATCAACTGTAATATCTCCGTAAACAGAGTAATTGCCTGCCCGGTTAAAAGTGAATTTCAGCTTCGGAATAGTGTCATTTTCAAAACTCAGAACCAGATCGGAGAGTGTCACACTGACATCGGGCTTGCCTACCCTGATGATAACCGGTATTGTTATTCCGAATATTGGCACAAGTTTTACTGAAATTGATGCAGGATCCTGTTGGGTCACCTCTTCTTCACCAAGAGGTTTCTCCTCCGGCACTGCCCGGAAATAGACGTGTGATCTGTATTCTCCCGGCGCCAGGCCGCCGGCCTTGACAAGCTGAACCTTGACCGTCTGCGCTTCATTGGGACCCAGGGTCACGGATCTGGGAAAGAATCTCAGGTACGGACTCGCGAACAACTGTCCTTCGTCCGGCTCTGTGATAGTCTCAAACCCTCCTTCTTCGGTCATCCTTATCTGCACCAGCGAAATAGCATAAGTTGCAGTGTCTTCTCCGACGTTGGCCAGATTGAGATCCATGGACTTCTTATTTCCCTCAAACACGGCTCTTTTGGGAGTGATGAGCAGGTTGCCCTGGGCACTTGTATTAAAAGGAAAAAAGACCTGAAACAGTATCAGGCCTGCAGCATAAAGCAGAAAGAAACGCTTTGACATTATATTCGGTTTTACTTGTTCAGGTCGTTGTTAATTGAAGTCAAAAGTGATAGTGTATGTTCCCGTATAAACCCCTACCGGATTATCGTTCAGGTTTCCGACTTTAAGTGTGGCTCCCACATATACTGTCTGAGACCCGTTCTCAAGCATTCCTGCGCCCGGCGCAGCCTCCGGAACAGATCGCCATTCCTCAACAGTCATCGATCTGGCAGTGCCCATATGTCTGATTGTCACCGGTGATGCAGGCAAAGTAATAGAATATGCTGCTCCCGGATCACCGGTGACATAAAAGCTGGCTGCATTATGGGTCCCGCTGCCGGGCCATACGCTTCCAAGCACAGAGATCGTATTCTGAGGGGTCAGGATCAGGTCCCCGCCCTGCGGCCCCGGTGAAAACCTGCCAAAGCTCAGCTGCGAAGTCTCAACGGCGGATAATGTACTTATTACTTCTGCAGTAATATGACCTGTCACCGTTGAAGACATCCCTGGCTGTGCCTCAGCTGCAGCTGCTGCGGCAAACAATAAACATATAAGGCTTATAAGATTGATTCTCTGCCTTTTCATTCTGCTTTTGCCAGGCTGAATATTGTTACTAGTTGTAGCTGACTGTCACCGGGAAGTTGGCTGAGGTGTAAGATCCGGCAGCCTGGTTTGCAGCAACTGAAAGCGTTGCGCCAACTGTGAATGCTGCTGCACCTGCGCCACTGAGTGTAGGCGTTGCTCCCGCGTTGTGTACAAAGATGTTTGCATTCATTGAGTTTGCCCCGCTGATCAGGGAGACCGTCCCGTCTGCCGGAAGAGTAATAACAAATGCCCTGTTTGCCTCCCCGGCGACAGTGAATGAAGCTGCAACACCTGCAGCGGGTGGGACAAGAGCAGGACCAACTGCTGTTCTGGAATTGTCAGTTCCAAGAACAACTGTACCTGCAGTACCCGTTACGGCAATTGTACCAAAATTCATGTCGCTTAACTTTGTAAGTGCAAGCGGACCGACAATTACAGCAGAAGCCGAAGTCTGTTCTGTATCGGTTGACTGTGCAAATGCTCCTGCCGAAAAGGCAATCAGCATAATTGAAAATGCGAGGATCTTTTTCATTTTTTCTGTTTTTAAAGTTTTTTATTAGTTGATTTTTTTCTTTTGCGCCTTATAAAACTATCAGGTCAGCATTTTCCTCAAACGGAAACACTGACAAAAGATTGTAATCTACGCACCGTAAAATTAATTTTTACAGTATGCGGTACCCGTGCAAAAATGCGGATTTATCAACAACGCCACGGCGTTATCAACAATATTCAGAAGGTGCTGCTGCCGTCCCAGCAGTGAGTGCAAAGTTTAGCTTTTGGCAGCCCGATTGCCTTTACAAGGTCTTCAAGACGCTGAAACATAAGTGTATCCATACCAAGAGTAGCCGCGATTTCCTTTACCATCATCTCATATTTCGGGGAATCGGGATCGAGATAACTTTCAATGTTCTTCTCCTCTCCCTCAAGTTTTACAATTGCTTTGCGGGCTGCAAGCTCCAGGGTTGAGCGCGACTGCGAGAAGTTAAGGAAGGGGCAGGGATAGAGGAGCGGCGGACATGCGATACGCATATGGAGCTCCGCGGCTCCGGCCTGACGCAGGTCACGGGTGTTGTCCTTTAACTGTGTTCCGCGTACAATGCTGTCGTCAAGAAATATTATCCGCTTACCGCTTGTAACTTTTTTGTTGGGAATTAGCTTCATTCTCGCCACCAGATCTCTCTGGATCTGCCGCTGGGGCATGAAGCTTCTCGGCCATGTCGGGGTATATTTTGAGAACGAGCTCATATATGGCAACCCCTTGGCATTTGCGTAGCCAAAGGCATGCCCGATGCCTGAATCAGGAACTCCTGACACAAAATCGGCCTCCACATTATCATGCTTCGCCAGTGCAGCCCCGCAACGGTAACGCACTTCCTCAACATTACGTCCTTCATATTCCGAGGTGGGGAAACCGTAATAGACCCACAGAAACGCACATATCTGCATCTTCCTGCCGGCAGCCTTAAGCCTTGTGAAACCGCCGGGACGAATATGCACGATTTCGCCGGGACCAAGGAAATATTCCGTTTCAAATCCCGTGTTTGGAAATGAACAGGTCTCTGATGCCACGGCACGTGCTCCCTCCTTCTTACCTATCACCACCGGGGTGCGCCCCAGCTTGTCACGTGCTGCAATGATGCCATCCTTTGTCAGTACCAGCATTGAACATGAGCCTTCTATTCTTTCAAAAACATTGCTTATGCCCTCAACAAAAGAGTCCCCTTCGCATATAATATTGGCAACCATCTCCGTCGGGTTGATGTTGCCCATGAAGTTTTCAGTGAAATGCTTCTTCCGCGCAAGAAAAAAATCGGCCAGCTCGTTTATGTTGGTTATCCTCGATACCGTTACAAGCGCAAACGGGCCAAGATGTGAATTGAAAAGTATCGGTTGCGGATCGGTATCGCTTATAACTGCAATACCGCTGTTGCCGCTGAATGATGCAAGCTCACCCTCAAATTTGTTCCTGAAATATTCGTTTTCCAGGTTATGAATTCTTCTCCTGAACCCTATTTCAGTGTCATAAAACACCATCCCGGCCCGTTTGGTGCCCAAATGGGAGTGATAATCAGTGCCGTAAAAAACATCTTCAACGCATCTTCTTTCGGAAACAGACCCATAGACACCGCTCATAATCAGTATTTTACGATAATTTATATAGTTTATTTTACGCAATGCCAAGATAATCAAACAGAAGTAAAAATTGTTGTACTGTAATTTTTACTAATTTTGCACCGGATAAAAAATTATAAAATGGAAAATCAGGAAAAATATCAGGCTGAACACGTTGAGCATAAAAAAGGTGCTCCGATTGTCATGATTGTGTCGACCATTATCCTCACACTGGGCTTAATAGCCCTGGTCGTACTCTATTACAACCAGAAAAGCAAAATGGTTGAAATGGAGCAGGTTCTGACGGAAGAGAAAGATTCTCTGGCCAACGAACTCAGAATGATGATGTATGGTTATGACACTCTGAAGACAAGCAATGATACTCTCAATGCTGAGATCCTCCGTGAGCGCAGCAAAATTGAAAAACTTCTTGAGGTGAATGCCTCAAACGCCCAGCTGATCCGAAAGTATAAAGCTGAAATATCAACCATGCGCGATATCATGAAGAGCTATATAGTGCAGATAGACTCTCTCAACACCCGAAACCAGATACTTACCGCTGAAAACGTCGAGATAAAACAGCAGATTACCCAGGTTCAGGAGACAAATGTCGAACTTGAAAAGGTTAAAGAGGAGCTTACTTCCAAAGTAACCGTTGCCTCTGTCATACAGGCAAAAGATGTTGTCGCCGTAGCCCTTAACAAAAAGCGAAAGGAAACCACCGAAATCAGGAATCTTGACAAGGTAAGGGTCTGCTTTACCCTGAGGGAAAATCCGATTGCAGCAGCAGGCAATAAAATAGTCTATCTGAGAGTCGTGCGTCCCGACCAGCTGGTCATCACTCCTTCTCCCGATAATCTTTTCGAGGTAAAAGGCGAGCAGCTGATTTTCTCAGCCAACAGGGCCGTTGATTATGCAAATGCTGATATCGAAATGTGTATCTTCCTTGATAATACGGGAGATTTCATTGCCGGAACATATAGTGTCGAACTGTATCTCGACGGTGAGAAAATCGGCGACGGTTCTTTTGTGCTGAAGGGTAAGAACTGATCAGAGCTCCATCAGGAGTTCGGCAATAATATTATCAGATATCATCCTGCCCTGGTCTGTAAGGACCAGGGTATTTTTTTCACGGTGCATAAGCCCGTAACGGATATACTTATCCGACAGGTTGATAAGATAATCATGCAGTTCCTTGTCATAATACGCCTCAACGTATCCGAGATCGATGCCCCACATTGTCCTGAGCGAGGTCATCACATATTCGTTGAAGGTGGTCAGCCTGTCAAGATCCTCCTTCTCAAAAGGCACCTTCCCTGCGCTGACTGAACGTACGTATTTTTTTACATCAGAAACATTCCACTGGCGTGAAGTCCTGTTGAATGAATGGGCAGAAGGACCCAGGCCAAGGTAAGGTACCTGCTTCCAGTACGCTGAGTTGTGTCGTGAGATATATCCCTCGCGTGCAAAATTCGAGATCTCATAATGAATGAATCCTCTTTCACGGCAGAAACTTCCAAGAAGGGAAAACATGGCATTGCTTGTCTCCTCGTCCGGCTCGGTAAGTTTCTTTTCCTTTTTCATCTTTCCGAAGCGCGTACCCTCCTCAATTGTCAGGTGGTATGCCGAAAGGTGTGTCACCGGAAAGGCAAAGGTCTCTTCAAGATCATTTCTCAGATCTCCGGTTGTCATGCCCTGCACTCCGTATATCAGGTCGGCTGAGACATTTGAAATTCCTTCCTTAAATGCCAGCTGAAGGGCCTTTGCCGACTGTGCGGCGTCATGCCGCCGTCCGAGATACTTAAGCCGCTTATTGTTCCACGACTGCACGCCCAGGCTCACCCTGTTCACTCCCGTGCCCGCCAGCTCCCCGAAATATCCTTCATAAACGTCATCAGGGTTTACCTCCACTGTTATTTCCGGATCGTCCGAGACAGTGAAGTTTTTTCTTACGGCCGTAATGATCTGCCCGGTTTGTCCGGTTGTGAGCAGTGACGGGGTGCCGCCGCCCAGATAAATTGTCTCTACGGTCTCTCCGTCCAGGTACCGTGCCTGCATGGCTGTTTCAAGCATAACTGCCTGTACGAAGGATTCTGTTTCGCTGTTATCTGTAATACTGTAAAAATCACAATAGTTGCAGAAGCACTTGCAAAAAGGTACGTGGATATAAACTCCGGCCATAAATTAATTTATGCTTTAAAAATACAAAAGAATCGACATTAGTTTGTTATTTTCACCGTTCCAAAAATCCCGTATGGCATATCTCTTTTTAAAACAATATTATAAGAGCATCCTTATCGGACTTCTGATTATTTGGCTCAGCCTTACGGGCAGCAGCATTCCCGTACCGGGACGGATGCTTGACATACCCTATCTTGACAAGCTTGGTCATTTCGGGATGTATGCTTTTTTTTCCGCCATGCTGCTTCTCAACTCCTGCCGCTGGAAAGTGGACGGCAAATTTCATTACCTGATCCTGCTGATACCTCTTTTCTTCGGTGCGCTGATGGAGATACTGCAGATGACGCTTACTGAAACACGCAAGGCAGAAGAAATAGATCTCCTGGCAAATATTGGGGGCATTGGGGCAGGCGTCCTCGCTGCTGCAATTGCAAGAAAGCTTCTTGCTAAAATCAGATAGTTGTCTCCGGATTCTTCAATACCTGACTTACAAGTTCCTCAATTGTCTTCGAGCTGAAAAACTTCGCCAGGTTGTCTTTTTCCTTCCTGAGCTCATCGTGCAGGATACACACTCCCTTGTCCGGCTGATCGAAGCTGCACTTTTCCCCTGTCACATAACAACTGTCAAAAAAATCCCCCCCGTCAATGGCTTCAATTATATTCATCAGTGTCAGTTTTCCGGCAGGAACGAGCAGATAAAATCCTCCGTGAGGACCCTTTGATGAATGCAGTATTTTTTTTCTCGAGAGTGTCTGTAATATTTTAGCCAGGTATGGCCGTGGAATTCTGAGCTCTTCGGAAATCTGCTTAAGACCGGTATTGATCTTCGGATCAGGCCTTGAAGCTATGAAAATAACTGCCCTGATGCCATATTTGCACGTTGCCGACAGCATTTCAGTAACTTTTCACCGGGATTTTGTCTACGCGGCGGTTGTGTCTCCCGCCTTCGAAAGGCGTGTTCAGAAATGTCTTCACAATAATAATTGCCTCCGCTTCATTCAGAAAACGCCCGGGAAGCGAACATATGTTGGCATCGTTATGGGCCCTTGCAAGCCTCCCGATCTCCTCATTCCAGCACACGGCAGCCCTGATCTTCTGATGCTTGTTGCATGCCATGGCAATTCCGTTGCCTGATCCGCAGATTGTAATGCCAAATTTGTATTCCCGCTTTTCCACAGCAACAGACAGGGGATGTGCATAATCAGGATAATCTACGCTGTCCTCGGAAAAACAACCAAGATCCTTAACTTCGTACTTTTTAGAAATCAACCATTTCACCAGCTTCTCTTTAAGTCTGAACCCGGCATGATCTGACGCTACAATGATCTTTTCCAATATGTTCTTATATTTTTATACAAATATAGCCCTGATATTAACAAAAGAAAATAAAACACCCTGGTTTAAACGTGTTCATATCATGTAACGATAACTCTCATTATTTGTTCACTGTTTATCTGCTTGCCCGTCCTTGCGGCCACTTGTAATTTTTATATCAATTCAAAAACTTTTTCTTACCTGCCGGCACAATGATTTCAACCGCAGGTGAACATATGATTTATTCATTTTCGCTGATTTTCATTATTAACAAAACATACGGAACATTTGTTAATTATTGTCGTAATTGCCTCTTTTTCAGAAAAGGTATGTTTTTTGATGTGTTCATAAGGTGTTATTAATCTTTTAACTGCCATTTTTGCAACATGATTCTTAAAATTGTTTGAACAGTATTAACAGGATATAATAACTATCATATATATAAAATTTATAAAAAGTATAATAAATAATGGTTGTTAATAAACCCCTTTTAAGGGAAATACAGGAGTTAAAGAAGCAAAAGAACGCTGTCATACTGGCTCACTATTATCAGACGCCGGATATCCAGGATCTGGCTGATTTTATAGGAGACAGCCTTGCTCTCTCACAACAGGCTGCAGCTACAAAGGCTGACATGATTATTTTTGCCGGTGTGAAATTCATGGCTGAAACCGCAAAGATACTCTCGCCGGAGAAGAAGGTTATAATTCCTGATCTCATGGCCGGATGCTCACTTGCAAACTCATGCAAAAAGGAAGACTTTGAAAAATTCATCAGAGATAATCCTGGAAGAACTGTTGTTACATATGTAAACACAACGGCAGATATCAAGGCATTGAGTGATATATCATGCACCTCATCCAATGCAAAACAGATTATAGAATCACTTCCGGCAGGAGAAAAGATAATTTTCGGTCCCGACAGGAATCTCGGCAATTATATAAAAAGCCTTACCGGAAGGGATATAATCGTATGGAACGGCACATGCCATGTACACGAGGCATTTTCACTGGAAGCAATACTGAAGCTCAAAAAGGAACATAAAGGATCAAAACTTATAGCTCATCCCGAATGTGAGATGCCCGTAAGGCTGGCTGCAGATTATATCGGGTCAACTTCTGGGCTGCTCTCATTTATAAGCAGGGATGAGGGAAAGACTTATATTGTTGCCACGGAACCAGGGATAATCCATCAGATGAAGAAAGCCCAGCCTGGAAAAGAGTTTATACCCGCTCCCCCGGTTGATTCCACATGCGGATGCAGCGAATGCAGCTTCATGAAGATGATTACTGTTGAAAAGATATATAAATCACTTAAATTTGAGGAGCCGGAAATAAATATTGACCCTGAGATAATCAAACGCGCAGCAGTCCCGATAAAAAGAATGCTTGAAATTTCCGCAAAACTGGGTTTATAATATGAAAAAGCTCTTACTGATATTACTGATACTCATACCTGCCGTTCTGCGTTCACAGAACAACGAGGATCTGAAAGACGGTTTTCAGCAGTTCAGGTACCCGAACGGTAATCTTTCAAGTGAAGGCTTTATCAGGAACGGAAAACCGGACGGATACTGGAAAAGCTATTATGTTACCGGGGTTCTGAAATCGGAGGGAAAAAGAAGAAGCTTCCTCCTTGACAGCATCTGGGTGTTCTTTGACCAGGCGGGTGACACAACGGAAAAAATCAGTTACCTCCTTGGAAAAAGGAACGGCTATTATATTAAATATCAGAAGGATCCTGTTTACGGAAACTATATGTATTCAACCGAACTTTTTGCTGGAGACAAAAAGGAGGGAACAGCGAAGATATTTTTCCCGGAAGGAAAAATAAAACAGACAATACCCTATGTGAACGGGAAAAAAGACGGACTGTCGCGCGAATTTGACCGCGAAGGCAGGGTGATTACGCTGCTTGAGTACAACAACGATTTCCTGATAAGCCGGGAAAAGATAAATTTCACGGACGCCTCAGGACTGAAGCAGGGAGAATGGCTCGACTTCTGGCCTGAAGGAAATATAAAGACGGAAAGAAATTACCGTGATGACATGCTTCACGGGTACTACAAGGAGTATGACGAAAAAGGAAAACTGCTTGTAACCCTTCTTTATGAAAATGGAAAGGTTACCGGGAGCGATATTGATAACAGCGCTGAAATCGATATTGTCAACAGGTATAATGACGCCGGGAAGCTTATTTATTCCGGGCCCTTCAAGGAGGGCATTCCCGTAGGTATTCACCGTGAATACAATGAAAACGGAACTGTCAAAAATGCTTTTCTGTACAATGATAACGGCGTTCTGATATCACAAGGCGTTGTTGATGATGAGGGAAACCGGAACGGACCGTGGAAAGACTTTTCTGCCGGAGGGGTTGTGATTGCAGAAGGAAACTATACTGACAGCAGGCGCACGGGAATATGGAAATTCTATAATAATGACGGAAAGCTCGAGCAGGCTGGTTCATACAGCAACGGCCGCATTGACGGAACATGGCGATGGTACTATCCTGATGGCGAGCTTCTGAGGGAAGAGGACTATTACCAGGGAAGGCGTGACGGGCAGTATACAGAGTTTACGCGCAGCGGAGAGATAATCGCTCAGGGCACATATGCTGACGGTGAGAGGAACGGCGAATGGACATTCAAATCCGGAGACAACACCGAAGAGGGATCCTACCTCCTGGGCATGCGTGACGGACCGTGGAGAGCCGTTTATCCCAACGGAAAGCTGAGGTTCAAAGGCGAATACAACCAGGGCAATCCTGACGGCCATCATATGATATATTACGACAGCGGCAAACTCAAGGAAGAACGGTATTATAAAAACGGGTTGCGCACGAAGACCTGGAAGAAATACAACGAAGAGGGTGAAGCAGTACTTACAATCACCTATCGTGATGATGTTGAAACAAATATCAACGGTGTATCCATAAACCTCCCCGAGAGCTCGGTTAAACGAATTAAATAATCCTTATTTATGTCCGAACAGTTTAACCCGAGAAAAGAGACAGCACTGGCCGGTGATCCGGATTTTGAGAAACAGCTGCGGCCTCTCTCCTTCTCTGATTTCAAGGGCCAGCAACGGATAACAGACAACCTCAATGTCTTCGTCACGGCGGCCATGCAGCGCGGCGAAGCTCTTGACCATGTGCTTCTGCACGGACCTCCCGGACTGGGAAAAACCACTCTGGCTGCAATAATATCAAACGAGATGAAGGTCAAACTGAAAGTCACCTCAGGACCTGTACTCGATAAGCCAGGCGACCTGGCCGGCCTTCTGACAAGCCTTGATGAGGGCGACGTACTGTTCATCGATGAGATACACCGTCTCAGTCCGATAGTGGAGGAATATCTCTATTCTGCCATGGAGGATTATCAGATAGACATCATGATTGACAAGGGACCGGGTGCAAGGTCTGTGCAGCTGAAGCTTAACCCGTTCACCCTTATAGGAGCAACTACACGCTCCGGATTGCTTACAAGCCCGCTGCGGGCACGCTTCGGAATAAAATTCCATCTTGAATATTATGACACCCCTGTGCTTAAGGGCATTGTGAAACGGTCGGCAGCAATACTCAATATTGCTATCAACGAGATTGCAGCACAGGAGATAGCCTCAAGAAGCCGCGGAACGCCAAGAATAGCAAACGCACTGCTCAGACGGGTGCGCGATTTTGCGCAGGTAAAAGGAACGGGATCAATCGACCTCGACATTACACGCTACAGCCTCGAGGCGCTGAACATAGACAAGCACGGCCTTGATGAAATGGACAACAGGATACTGAGGACGATAATAGAAAAGTTCAGGGGCGGACCGGTAGGCCTTAATAACATTTCAACAGCAATTGGCGAGGAAAGCGGTACGATAGAAGAAGTGTATGAACCGTTCCTGATCAAGGAAGGTTATATGAAAAGAACACCCCGGGGCCGCGAGGCAACCGAAACAGCCTACAGACACCTGGGCATTGTAAGGGGAAATGAAGGATCCCTTTTCTGAGGAGAGAAGAGAGTATTACGAACTTGTCTTTTCAAGCCCGCGCAGGTCAAGGATCTTTATCTTGCGGCCGTTAAGCTCAATAAGCCTGTCACTCTTGAATTCTGAAAGAAGACGGATAACGGATTCTGTTGCCGTACCCACGATGTTTGCCAGCTCCTCCCGTGTCAGCGATATACGCAGGTATTTCTGTTCATCCAGACCAAAATCCTTTACCAGGTTGAGCAATACCTCCGCCACCCGTTCACGTACAGTCTTCTGCGCAATGTCAGTGATATATGAATTTGCCTCAGCCAGCTCATGACACGTGAGCTTGACGATTTCAAACGCAAATGCCGGATTTGTTTTAACAAACTGTATCAGCAGTTCTGACGGGATGAAACACACCTGGCAATCCTCAATCACCTTTGCTGAGGTGCAGGCGGGTTCATTGCTGAGTACAGATCTGTAGGCAATGATCTCTCCCTTGCGGGCAAACCTGATGATCTGTTCCTTGCCGTCAACACCGGTCTTGAAAACCTTGATTATACCTGAGTTGATGCAATAGAAGCCACTTATCCTGTTGCCCTCATTGTAGAGGATATCTCCTCTTTTGTAGTGCCTGAAGTCTTTCTCAAAATTCAGCCTGTCGGTCTCATCCCTTGTCAGGAACCGGAAAACCGCATTCGTTTCAAAGGCACATTTGTCACAGAATGATATAGCATAGTCATGCTGTTTCATTGCTCATAATGTTTGGGTTACAAAGATGGCGATTAATCGGGTAAAAACATAACATCACACTATTTCCGTCCTGAATTGATTGAGGAAACGTATGTCGTTTTCAAAGTACAGACGGAGGTCGTTCACGCCGTATTTAAGCATTGCGGCGCGCTCAATTCCCATTCCGAATGCATATCCGGTATATTTTACCGGGTCAATACCGCATGATTCCAGAACGTTAGGGTCAACCATGCCGCATCCAAGCAGTTCGAGCCACCCGGTTCCCTTGCATACGTTGCAGCCCTTACCTCCGCAGATATTGCAGCTGATATCCATCTCTGCCGACGGTTCCGTGAACGGGAAGAATGAAGGTCTGAGCCTTATGTTCACATTATTCCCGAAAAGTTCGCTGGCAAAATAGAAAAGTGTCTGCCTTAGGTCGGCAAATGATACGTTTTCAGCAACATAAAGGCCTTCGATCTGGTGAAAGATACAGTGGGCACGCGCAGAAACAGCCTCATTGCGGAATACTCTTCCCGGAGAAATTGTCCTGATGGGAGGCTTCTGCGATTCCATAACACGCACCTGCACCGATGAAGTATGGGTGCGCAGAAGCACATCGTGAGGATCGGACTCCCGGCCGGATGCCTTTTGAATATAAAATGTGTCCTGCATGTCACGGGCCGGATGGTCAGCAGGAAAATTGAGCATTGTGAAGACATGATTGTCATCCTCGATCTCAGGCCCTTCCGAAACGGTAAAGCCTATCCGGCTGAAAATATCTATGATCTCCTTGCGTACTATGGAAATAGGGTGCCGGGAACCTTCGCTGAAAGAAAATGCAGGCAAAGTCAGATCTGTGTCTGATGACGGAGCATCGGTCACCTCCAGGTTCTCCCTGAAACTGCTGAACTTATCCGAAGCCAGCTGCTTCAGGTTGTTGAGCAATACGCCAATCTCCTTTTTTTCTTCCGGGGGTACGTCCCTGAAACCCTCGAAGAGTGAAGGGATAAGTCCTTTCTTGCTCAGAAAGTTGATCCTGAACTGTTCAAGAGAATCTGCATTTGTGATAACAAAACCTTCTACTTCCTTCCTTAGCTCTTCTATTCTCGCTTTCATTGCGGAGTGATATGATTATTTGATGATTTTAACTTTCAGGATCCTGATGTCTTTGACAGGTTTGTCTGTTAAATCTGTTGCCGTATTGGCGATGGCATCAACAACCTCCATCCCTTCCAGCACCTCTCCGAAGACAGTATAGGCTCCGTCGAGGAAAGGAGTACCGCCGATAGTTTTATACACATCCCGGCGGTTTGCCGGCATGGTGTAGGGTCCTTCAGCCTCTATGGCTTCATAAGCCCTCAGGATTGCATTTTGCTGGATCTCATCATCATTCGGTGAGGCATTATTTTTAAGCGCTTCCTCGCGAAGCTCGCCCAGGGCCTGGTTATATAGAAATTGCCTGCGGTTGAAATCAATACGGCGGATAGTCGCATTAAGATCCTCGTCATTGTAGGTTTTTCCCTGGACAATATAAAACTGCGTTCCCGAAGAATTCCTTTCAGGATTTACATCATCTCCCGTGCGGGCTGCAGCAACAGCTCCCCTTTTGTGATAAAGGGAATCGTTTATCTCTGCCGGAATGGTATAATCCTCCGGCAGCATGGTAGTATCCGCTTTTGTTGTCCCGTCTCCGGTCTGTATCATAAATTCCTTTATGACACGGTGAAAAGAGACGCCGTCGTAAAAACCGCTTTCGGCAAGTTTTATGAAATTATCCCTGTGGAAAGGAGTAAGATCTGAAAGTGCAATTATGATGTCTCCCTCAGTGGTTTTGATCTCGGCTCGGACGCCTCCTTTTTCCCTGCCGGTACAGCCCGCGATGACCAGGACTACGGCCAGCAGGAATAGTATACGATATGAAGTCCTCATTTTTCTTATAGTTTACGAAGCACAAAGATATATATTTGCACCAAGAGTTAAGCATGAACGAAATACGCAAGCTGGCCGGGCAGACGGTCATTTATGGATTCGGAACGGTTGTTCCGAGATTCCTTAATTATGCCCTGCTTACTCCGTTTTACACGTACATTTTCGCGCGCGAACAATACGGAATTGTCACCGAGCTCTATGCCTGGATGGTTCTGGCACTGGTCATCCTTACCTACGGGATGGAAACGACATACTTTCGCTTTGCAGGCAAGAAAGCACCGGCGGAAACGGTTTACAGCACAGCCCTTGTCAGCCTTTTCAGCACATCTGCCCTTTTCATCCTGGCGGTTTCACTTTTCATTCACCCTGTTTCTGCCTTTCTGGGATATGGCCAGCATCCGGAATATATACGGATGTTTGCGTGGATCGTGGCTATCGATGCTTTCTCAGCAATACCGTTTGCATACCTGAGGGGAAATAACAGGCCCGGGGTTTTCAGCACCCTGAAAATCATCAATGTCGTAGTAACAATCATAACGGTTTTCTTTTTCCTCAGGACTGCACCCAGGCTGGCCGCAGAAGGAAATACCTGGATATATAAGATTTATAATCCCGGTTTCCGGGTTGGCTATGTTTTTCTGGCAAACCTTATAGGATCAGCGGTTACGCTGTTGTTTCTGCTGCCATATATTGTAAAGATCAAGCCGGTATTTGACAGGAAGCTCTTTGGCAGGATGCTGTCATACAGCTGGCCGTTGCTGATCGGAGGCATGGCCGGATCTCTGAATGAAGTGCTTGACAAGATACTGCTTCGGAGACTTATTGGCGGGCCGGAAGGACTGGCAACGGTCGGCCTTTACGGGGCAGGATTCAAGGTGGGTGTGCTGATGTCGCTGTTTATCCAGATGTACAGGTTTGCGGCAGAGCCGTTCTTTTTTGAAAAGGCGGGAAGCAAGGATGCAAAGGAGACATATGCCGTCACAATGAAGTATTTTGTTATTACGGGCCTGATACTCTTCCTGGGAATAAACCTGTACATCGAAGCGCTTCAGATAATTATCGGGCCGGTATTCCGCAAATCACTGATCGTTGTGCCGATAATTAGCATGGCATACCTCCTGCTGGGCATCTTTATTAACCAGAGTATATGGTATAAGGTCGACGACAAAACGATATACGGTGCACTTATTACACTGGTTGGAGCCGCAGTGACTGTCGCGGTTAACCTGCTGTTCGTGCCGTCATACGGCTATGTGGCAGCGGCGTGGGCGCATGTGGCCTGTTATCTGTCAATGGTTCTGGTCTCATATTTCATCGGGCAGAAACTCTACCCGGTCAGATATGAAACGGGGAAGATCATCTTTTACATTCTGCTGGCCATAGTACTGCTGTTTCTCTCCGGGATTGTCTCCGGAGAAAATAAAATATTGAATATTATCCTTGACACAGCGCTCCTGTTTGTTTTCTTTGCAGTCGTTGAGATAAAAGACAAATTTTTCACGCTATTTTTCAAAAGAGGAAAATGAGGATCAGGATAGTAAACAAGTCACGGCACAGGCTGCCGGCCTACGAAACAGCACATTCGGCCGGCATGGACCTGCGTGCGCTGACCGAAGCGCCGGTAACACTTTTGCCGCTTGAGAGAAAGCTTATCGGTACAGGTCTTTATATTGAACTGCCGGCAGGATATGAAGCCCAGGTACGGCCCAGGAGCGGACTGGCCCTGAGGCACGGAATAACGGTGCTGAACTCGCCGGGCACAATAGACGCCGATTACAGGGGAGAAATTGGAGTTATTCTGATTAACCTTTCAGACACGGCATTTACAGTGAATGACGGCGACAGGATAGCCCAGATGATAATTGCAAGGCACGAGAAAGCGGAGATGATTGAAACGGAAGAAATTAATCTAACAGAAAGAGGCGCCGGAGGATTCGGCCATTCAGGAAAAAAATGAAAAACTTCATATACCTGTTATTGACGCTGGTATTTCTTACCGGCTGTACACACGAAGCTGTTAAAACTACAGAAGTTACGGGCCAGAGCCCAAAGTCGGGCACGCGGTACGATTATCTCCTTGCCGAAGCGATGAGGCAGAAATATGTGGGCGACCTTGGCGAAGCAGCTGGCTTATTTGAAAAATGCATAGAGATTGACGATAGCCGTGCAGTGCCTTTTTTCGAACTGGCTCAGATATATGCCGCTCTCGGATCAGAGAACAGGTCACTTGAGTATGCCTCAAGAGCAGCACACATCGAACCTGGCAATTACTGGTACCAGCTTGCATGCGGGTCGCTGTACACTCAGTACAACCAGAAAGATTCTGCCCTGGTATATTTTACTCGCGCACTCAAGGCAGACAGCAACGCCCTGGAAGTCAATACTATTCTGGCAGGACTATACGCCGAAAAAGGAGAGGCCGAGAAGGCCGATTCACTTTTCAGGCTGCTTGACGAAGAGGGTGCCCTTAATGATGAAATGTTTCTGATAATGATAACCGGCCTTATTGACAATGGTAAAATGGAAGAGGCGGAGAGGAGGACTGAAAAACTGATACAGCAACAACCTTCAGAGACAAGGTACAAGGCACTTCTGGCAGATATATATTTTGAGAACGGCAAGAAGGAAAAGAGCGACAGCATTTACAGGGAGATCATTGAAAAGGAACCTGATAATATTGAGACCCAGCTCCTGTACCTTCTGAACCTGGTTTATAAAAAGGAGTATTCAGGCATTTCAGGCTTCCTTAATACGGTATTTGAAAGTGACCTTGTTGAAAGGGAAAGAAAAATTTCAGTGGCCGGAAGGCTGCTGCAGGACACTGCTTTTATTAAAGATAACACAGAATCTATGGGAGAAAGCCTGATCATCCTGGAGGGCAAATACCCGCAAGATGAAGAGATCCTGTCACTGCGGGCCTCAATGTATGAGACGGCCGGAAAAACTGATGAAGCGATCGCCCGTTACGAAGAGATAGTTAAGGGAATCAAACCGGCATTTTATTCATCTGAAAAACTCGTTCTGCTGTACGCAGAAAAGAAGGAGTACGAAAAGCTGTACAGTTTTGCAGCCGTCTATTCCGCTGAAAACAACAGAAGCATCCTCGGGAAAGTGTATTATGCAATTGCGGCAATGGAGCTTAAACAGTATGAGGTTGCAGATGCTGAATTGAAAAAAGCATTAATTCTTGCGGGAAACAATGATGAGCTCAAGGTGCAGGTCCTTAGCATGATCGGTGATCTCAAATACAGGATGAAAGACTTTGAAAATGCGTACAAATCCTATGAGGAAGCCCTGGCTCTGTCTCCGCATGAAGTTCTTATACTTAATAATTATGCCTATTTCCTTGCCGAAGGAAATAAAGACCTGCCTAAAGCGTTGAAAATGGCAGAGGAGGTTATGAAGACAGACGGAGACAACGATACATATATTGATACTTATGCCTGGGTTCTGCATAAGCTCGGAAAAAAGAAGAAGGCTTATAAGGAAATGATGAGGATATTTGAAAAGGAAAATGAACGGGACCCGGAAGTACTCGAGCATATGGGCTTTATACTGAAATCCCTGGGAAAATGTTCTGAAGCTGTCGGATACTGGGAGGAAGCATTAAAAAAGGACAATTCAAAAACGTATCTCCAAAAGGAAATTGAAACATGCGGAAAATAATAAGGATAATAACCGTCGCCCTCATAATCGTTTCAATAACGGGGTGCGCGGCTACAAGAAAGAAAAAAGAGCGGGCGGCTGATGAAGGAGTAATATCTTCAATGGACATAAAAACCGTAGCAACAAATATCAGGGCTTATAACATAACTGATGACGGATTTATCATAAAGAAGGGAAAAATTGATCTCATCAGCGGAACGCCGGTTGAGGGTGAGTATGGTTTTACGGCAAAGCTCAATAATGAAGGAGATTTCTATGCCTCCGTGAAAGGTCCGCTGGGAATTGAGATGATCAGAATACTGGCTGTGGGAAATGATGTTTGCGGAATAATAAAGCTTACGCGGACAGTTTACATTGGCAAGAAAGATGAACTGATGCAGAAATATGGTCTGCCTGAAGATTTTTTTACAGCCATATTCGGCGATTTGCCGGAGATTGATTTTACTGACACGGATTCAATAGCGGGAAACAATCTGATACTGCAAAAGAACAATGAAAAGCTTGAGCGGTTAATTACAGTATGCCTTGATGAAATGAAGGTCTGTTCGGAAGAGATATATTCAGTAAAAGAAGATAAGCAATTCTCCCTTGCCTTCAGCAATTTTACCATATCAGAAGACCGGAAATATGCTTCTGAGATCGATCTGATGCAAAAAGGAGAAGATTTTCATGTTAAGCTTTATATAGAAACACTTGTTCCGGGCTGCAATGAAAAGATTGAATTCAATGTACCTTCATATAAAAGCGAAAGCTTATGAGGAAGCTTGCTGTTATATGTCTTTTAACAGTATCAATTAATTATTGCCTTTCAGCACAGTCACGGTCAGAACTCGAGGAACTGAGAAAAAAGAATCTTCAGGAAATCGAATACGTCGACAAGCTTCTCAAAACTACCGCTTCTGAAAAGAAGGAAAATTTGAATGAACTGAGGGTGATAGGAAAGAAGTTGAACCTCAGGGAGAAGCTGATAAATGAATACGGAGAAGAGATTAGCCTGCTGGAATACCGCATATCCCTCAACAGGCTGGCAATCGAAATGCTTGAACAGGATCTTAATAACCTTAAGGAAGAATATGCAATGTCTATTCTTAGCGCCTACAAGGCAACAAAGGGAACTCCGGCACTGGCTTTCATACTCTCATCGGCCGACTTTAACCAGGGATACAAAAGGTTGAAATATATTCAGCAGGTTGCAAGATACAGGCGCAAGGAATCAGGCACTATCGAAGACATCTATGTGGAGGTGCAGGGCACAAAGGAAAGGCTGGAAAAGGACCGGAAAAATGTAAACGATTTGAAAAACAAGGAGGAAAGGCAGAAACAAATCCTCAGAAACGAACAGAACAGGAAGGAACAGCTGATAACAACCCTGAGCAAAAAGGAAAAGCAGTTGCAGCAGGAACTGAATGAAAAGAAAAGGATAACAAAACAAATAGAAAATGAAATTGCCCGCCTGATAGAGGATGAAAGGAAAAAGAGCTCGGTGACACCGATGAGCAGCGAAATGAAGCTTATAGGTGAATCATTCGGCGAGAACAGGGGAAGATTACCCTGGCCTGTTGACAATGGTATAGTCACGAGCCATTTCGGGCTCCATCAGCATCCCGTATTGAAACACGTAACAGAAGATAATATAGGAATAGAGATTACTTCCAGCGGAACAACCAGGGCCAGGTCAGTGTATAAAGGAGAAGTGGTCCGGGTGTTTGCCATCTCAGGAGCAAACATGGCTGTAATTGTAAGACACGGGAAGTATCTGACCGTTTATCAAAATCTTGTAAACGTTAAGGTCAAGGCCGGTGATAAGATAAACCTGGGAGCGGAACTGGGTGACGTATTTCATGAAAGCAGTGAAGGAAACAAGGCGGTATTGAAGTTCATGATCTATGAGGAAAAGACGAAACTTGACCCCGAATTATGGCTTGTTAAAAAATAGTTTTTACTTTGAAACAAATTAAGCCCGCATAAAGTATAAATACGGATAGGGCAATAGGATGGAAAGCATTACGATTAATTCTGATATTGAAAAATTAAAGGTCGTTGAAACGCTTGTTGATAAGTTATCAAAGAAGCTTGGCGTTTCTGACGAGGTTTACGGAAAGATACTTATCTCAACGGTTGAAGCCGTAAATAATGCCATCCTTCACGGAAACAAGGGAGACATGAGTAAAATGGTTACCGTGAACATAAGTGCCGACGGTAACGTTCTGGATATTACAGTGACGGATGAGGGAGAGGGATTTGAGTATGGTAACCTTCCGGATCCTACTGATCCAAAAAATATTGAAAACCTGCACGGAAGGGGTGTATTCCTGATGAGACGACTTGCCGATTCAATTGAATACAACACTTCTGGGAACGAAGTTAAAATGAGATTTAAATACTGAAGGGTGCCGGTAAACTTCCATTACGATATTGAGAAATTCAGACTGCGTGACGGTAAGGTTATCAGGAAGGTGATCAGCAGGATTATAAATGAAGCGGGGGCAAGGAGCGGCAGGACGGATATTATTCTGACAAACGATCAGAAGGTATATGAGATCAACAGCGAATTTCTTGGGCACGATTATTATACCGATATAATTACCTTTAATTACAATAAGGGAAGGACAGTCAACGGAGAGATCTATATAAGTGTTGACAGGGTAAAGGATAACGCGAAGAAATTTTCAGTGCAGTTCAGTTCGGAATTACGAAGAGTGATTTTTCACGGATTCCTTCATTTATGCGGATATGATGACAGTACAGCAGAGCAGAAGAGAAAGATGTCTGAGATGGAAGAGATGTACCTGGCCTTATCATATGCAGAATGAATTTCAGTTATGATATCATCGTTGTGGGAGGCGGTCACGCAGGATGCGAGGCCGCCTTTATTGCTGCCAGAATGGGAGCCAGGACCCTCCTGGTGACCATGGACATGACAAAACTGGCACAGATGTCCTGCAATCCGGCTATGGGAGGCATAGCAAAAGGCCAGATAATCAGGGAGATAGATGCAATTGGCGGAATGTCGGGAATTATTACCGACAGAACCATGATTCAGTTCAGGATGCTCAACAAGAGCAAGGGACCTGCCATGTGGAGCCCCAGGGCGCAGTGCGACAGAATGCTCTTCAGCCGGGAGTGGCGGAAAGCACTTGAGAATACGGACAATCTTAGCATCTGGCAGGAGCAGGCAACGGGACTGATTGTTGAGGATAACGTTATAAAGGGAATTACAACTGCTTTCGGAACGAGGTTCCTTGCACGGGCCGTGATACTCACAAACGGAACATTCCTGAACGGAATGATGCATGTGGGATTTAAAACAATGACGGGAGGACGTTCAGGCGATCAGGATTTAAAAGGCATAAGTGATCAGCTCCGGGACCTGGGATTCTCGGTCGAAAGGCTTAAGACAGGTACCAGCGCCAGGGTCGACGGAAGAAGCATAAACTTTACAGCGATGACGGAACAGAAAGGCGATGATGACAGGCGTTGCTTTTCTTATATGCATGACGAAGTAAAAATCAGGGATCAAAGGAGCTGCTATATAACACATACAAATGAAGCAGTGCATGAAACAATACGTGAGGGACTGAAGTTTTCACCGCTTTACACCGGAAGAATTAAGGGCAGGGGACCAAGATACTGTCCCAGCGTTGAGGTCAAAATTGTGACTTTTGCAGACAAGGATAACCATCAGCTGTTTCTGGAACCGGAGGGGTGGGATACAACCGAGTATTATATAAACGGATTCTCGAGCAGCCTGGCGCTTGAAACCCAGATTAACGCACTGCAGAAGGTAAAAGGACTTGAGAATGTAACAATACACAGGCCGGGTTATGCAATCGAGTATGACTTCTTTCAGCCGACGCAACTGAAACACACTCTTGAGACGAAGAAAATAAAAGGCCTGTATTTTGCGGGGCAGATAAACGGAACGACAGGATATGAAGAAGCTGCGGCACAGGGTCTGATGGCCGGTATAAATGCAGCATTGGAAGCAGGGGGAAAAGACCCGTTTATTCTTAAACGGGATGAAGCCTATATTGGTGTCCTGATAGACGACCTCGTGACTAAGGGAGTTGATGAACCGTACAGGATGTTTACCTCGAGGGCTGAGTACAGGATTCTTCTGCGCCAGGATAATGCGGACGAAAGACTCTCAGAGATGGCGTTTAAAATTGGGGCTGCCCAGGAAGAGAGATTGCAGAGGTTAGGGGAGAAGACAAAACTTGTTGACGAGATTACAGCCTGGCTCAAAAAGACAAGTGTTGAGCCTGATGAAATAAACAGGTTCTTAAAGAGGAAAGGCACTTCTGAAATTAATCAGAAGATTAAAGCAATCAATCTCGCCGGGCGTCCGCAGATAGAGTTGAAGGACCTGCTGCGAAACATAAAAGGATCGGAAGAACTTGGCTTCAATAGATCAAAAAGGAAAAGAGAGATTATTGAAGCAGCGGAAATTAAAATTAAGTACTCGGGATATATGGAGAGGGAGAGGGGAGTTGCGGACAAGATAATGCGGATGGAACACCTGAAAATTAACGATGATATTCGTTATGAAGAACTGACCTCAATATCAACCGAAGGAAGACAGAAGCTTTCGAAAATCAGACCTGTAACAATTGGCCAGGCTTCAAGAATTAGCGGTGTTTCGTCTTCCGACATTTCAATCCTGATTATGTATCTAGGGAGATGACTCTTTAATGTTCCACGTGGAACATAATTTATATTTACTGTATTATGAAAATTTCAGGCAAAATTATTGATCTGTCGGAGAGACGCATCTATCCAGGGACTGTAACTGTTACAGAAGGAAGGATTGAAAAAATTGAAATTACGGAAAATGTTCCTGATCTCTTTATTATGCCGGGGCTTGTGGATGCTCACGTGCACATTGAAAGTTCAATGCTGACACCGTCCCATTTTGGCGTTGCAGTGGTGAAGCACGGCACAGTAGCAGTAGTATCTGATCCGCATGAAATAGCAAATGTCCTTGGAATTGAGGGTGTGAAATTCATGCTGGACAATGCGGATACAGTTCCTGTAAAAATGATGTTCGGAGCGCCATCCTGTGTACCAGCAACAAATGCTGAGAGTGCCGGCGCAAGAATTGATGCAGATGAAATAGCAATGCTTCTGAAAGACGGAAGGATCGGCTACCTGGCGGAAATGATGAACTTCCCCGGTGTCATTTATGACGATATTGAAGTTCACCGGAAACTGAACATTGCAAGGGAAATGAAGGTGCCAGTGGACGGTCATGCGCCAGGGCTTACGGGTGAAGGCCTGAAGAAATATATTCAGGCAGGTATTACGACAGATCATGAGTGTTCTAATATTGAAGAAGCTCTGGAAAAAATTTCAGGCGGAATGAAAATCCTGATAAGGGAAGGAAGCGCCGCAAAAAATCTTGATGCGCTGGATAAGCTTATAAGCCTTTACCCCGATCAAGTGATGCTTTGCACCGACGACCTGCACCCTGAAACTCTTGCGAAGGGACACATAAATAAATTGGTTTCAAGACTGGTGCGAAAGGGTTACAATCTCTTTGATGTGCTGCGCGCTGCCTCTGTGAATGCAGTCGATCATTACGGAATCAGGATGGGACTTCTCAGACCGGGCGATGCAGCTGATTTTATTGTGGTCGATAATCCTGAAAACATGAATGTCCTGCAGACATGGATTGACGGCAAGTGCGTATTTGATGGCGATAAAGCGCTCTTTTCACCGGGAGAAGTGATTAAAATAAACAAGTTCAACTGCTCAAGAATAAAGGCGGAGGACTTGCGGGTGATCAGGGAAGGCGAGCAAATGCGGGTAATAATTGCAGTAAACGGCGAACTGGCAACATTTACCGAAACAGTTAGTGCCGGCACCGAACCGCTTGTTTATCCCAGGCTCGATGATGATATCCTCAAGATCGTTGTCAAGGAAAGATATCATGACGGTCCGCCTGCAGTGGCTTTCATAAAGGGTTTCGGACTGAAGGAGGGAGCCATGGCAACATCAGTTGCGCACGACAGCCACAACATCATCGCCGTGGGAGTGACAGACCGTGAAATTGCAGAGGCCATTAATATGGTAGTCGATGCGGAAGGGGGGATGTCCGTCGTATCTGATGACGAATCCGGTATCCTCAAACTGCCTGTTGCGGGCATCATGTCTGATATGCCGGTAACAGCAATGGCGCAGAGATATGAGCGTCTGACGGAAACTGTAAAAAGCCTCGGTTGCCGTCTCGATGCACCCTACATGACACTTTCCTTCATGGCGCTCCTTGTGATCCCCGAGCTGAAACTGAGCGACAAGGGCCTGTTCGACGGACTGGCCTTCAGACATGTGCCGCTATTTGTTTGAAAATCAGGCAGTAGGCAGTAGGCAATAGGCAATAGAGGGCTTGGTGTAAAGTCCCGACATGTTATGTCGGGAAAGCGAGGAGCCAGTTTGCAGGGGAGGCATGGGGCATGCGGCATGGAGCATGCAGCATGGGGCAAGTTACAGGCACAAATTGGAGTCCCGGATGGTCTTAGCCCGGGAAAATTTGAAATACCCGGCTGCTACAAACCTGATGGTCGTAGACCATCAAACTATTGTAGATGACATGCAAACAACAATCCGGATGGCCGCAGACAAGGGAAATGTTGAAAATACCCGGCTGCTGCAAACCTGATGGTCGTAGACCATCAAACTATTGTAGAATGACATGCAAACAACAATCCGGATGGCCGCAGACAAGGGAAATGTTGAAAATACCCGGCTGCTGCAAACCTGATGGTCGTAGACCATCAAACTATTGTAGAATGACATGCAAACAACAATCCGGATGGCCGCAGACAAGGGAAATGTTGAAAATACCCGGCTGCTGCAAACCTGATGGTCGTAGACCATCAAACTATTGTAGAATGACATGCAAACAACAATTCAGATGGTCGTAGACCATCAAATTATTGTAGGTTTGCAAATATGACAATAAACGCAAAGGAGATATTGCCATCGCTTCCTGGTCGACCGGGTGTCTACCAGTTCATTGATTCGTCCGGCATCATTCTTTATGTCGGGAAAGCCCGCAGCCTGCGAAAACGCGTCGCTTCATACTTCACAAAAAACCAGTCGGGAAAGACACAGGTAATGCTCTCCCGTGCCGCAGACCTCCGGCATATTGTCGTTGACAATAAATCCGAGGCGCTCCTCCTTGAAAACAGCATTATTAAAAAGCACCAGCCAAGGTACAACATTCTGCTCAAGGACGACAAGACCTACCCGTGGATATGCATTAAGAATGAGCACTTTCCGCGTGTTTTCATGACCCGCAAACTGATACCAGACGGCTCTTCGTACCACGGACCCTACACCTCCGTACCCGCGGTCCGGACATTGCTTGAACTGATAAGACAACTGTTCCAGATCAGGACCTGCTCACTTCCCCTGACTCAGAAATCAATTGCCGAAGGCAAGTTCAGGGTCTGTCTTGAATATCATATCGGAAACTGCAAGGGGCCTTGTGTTGGCCTGGTCAGCGAAGATGAACATAATCAGCAAATTGAGAGGATCAAACAGATAATTAAGGGAGACGTCAGCTCTGTCACCGGGCACCTCGAGGCTCTTATGAAAAAGTACGCGGCTGAACTGAAGTTTGAAGAAGCACAGAAAATCAAGGAAAAGCTTGAGATTCTCTCAAGATATCGCAGCAAATCAGTGGTTGTCAACACGTTGGTAAAGAACGTCGACGTTTTCGGACACTCTACCGATGACACATCGATGTATATCAGCTACATGAAGGTGGTGGCGGGCGCCGTGGTTCAGTCTTATTCCATCGAACTGAAAATGAGGCTTGAAGAGGAGAAAGAATCTGTACTTTCAACGGCGGTGACAGAGATCAGGCAGAGAGTGTCAAGCGATTCTCCGGAGATAATTGTTCCCTTTATGCCTGATATTCAGCTTGATAAGGTAAAGTATTCAGTTCCGCAGCGGGGAGACCGGCATAAGCTCCTGGAGCTTGCAAACCGTAACGCCGTGTTTTTCAAACTGGAACGACAGAAGAAAGCTTCTGATCAATCGAAGGGCAGCCGCACTGAACGTAATCTTGAAAAGATTAAGCAGGATCTTCATATGCCGGCATTACCTGTTCATATTGAATGCTTTGACAACTCAAACATACAGGGCAAATCAGCCGTGGCGGCATGTGTCGTTTTCCGCAACGGCAGGCCAAGCAACAGGGAGTACCGGCATTTCAACATCAAAACGGTTACCGGTCCTGACGACTTTGCCTCGATGGAGGAGGTGATCAGCCGGCGGTATAAAAGAATGATAGATGAAAAGACACCTCTCCCGCAGCTTATAGTAATCGACGGAGGCAAGGGTCAGCTTTCTTCTGCCATGAAAAGCATTGACGGTCTTGGCCTGAGAGGAACAGTGACAGTAATCGGAATAGCCAAAAAACTCGAGGAGATTTATTTCCCCGGAGATTCTGTTCCGTTGTACCTTGATAAAAACAGTATAACCCTGAAAGTCATCCAGCACCTCCGGAACGAAGCTCACAGATTCGGGATAAATTTCCATCGCGGAAAAAGAAGCTCAAAGATGAACCGGTCATTTCTTGACGAAGTTCCAGGGATAGGAGAGAAGACAAAAGAGCTTCTCCTGAAAAAATTCGGTTCGGTGAAAAAAATCAGTGAGGCATCTCCGGAAGAGCTTCAAAAGGCAGTTGGCATAAAAAAAGCTGCAATTTTGACCGCAGCTCTTCAAAAATGATTTTTTTCCACGTGGAACAATTTAATTGAAGAATTCAGATAATATACTGAATATCAACAATTAACATTACGTTATCTGTTGTCTTAACTTCGTGACAATTGAATATTTTTCCCTAGGCTGGCAGCCCCCCGAAGATTTTCTTCAGAAAACGGTGAAAGGAATGGATGCTGTTCGGTTTCCAGAACATCATGATGCATTCTTTTGAAATCAGGTTGATATCTTCCTTTTTCAACTCGTCAATCGTTGACCTGGTTTCTGCCCCTTGCTGGACCCAGAGGTCTTTTATTCCGTGTGCGATTGCTTCCCGGGCGACGGAAAGAGTCTCTGCCTTTGGCGTCATAAGAATTAAGCCTCTTACATCTGCAGGAAGTTCGCTGACGGAAGCAAAGCATTTTACTCCGTCAATTGTATCTGCATTCGGATTGATGGGTACCACGTCCATTCCTTTCTGACGGAGTTCCCTGAACACAACCTGTCCGAATTTCTTCGGGTCTCTTGAAACACCTGCCACGGCATACTTGTCCAGTGACAGGAAACGTGATACGCTTTTCATGCTTTTCTGAGTGTTGAAAAAATTACAAATTCTATTAGTGCTGATTTGGTTTCAGATTCAGGATAAATATCAAGCTGCCTGATAGCCATGTCGGAATACTCCTTCATTTTTGCTTCCGCATATTCGAGGCCTTTGTGTTTTTTTACAAACCCGATGACCTCTTCTATCTCTTTCCTTCCCTTTTTCTTTTTCCTGATTAAACGGATGATCCTTCTCCGTTCAACGGGTCCTGCTTCCCGGAGGGCATGTATCAGCGGCAGGGTGATCTTCTTTTCCTTAATGTCGTTGCCCTCCCTTTTCCCGGTAAGGCTGTTGCCGGAATAGTCCAGGAGGTCATCCTTTATCTGGAAGGCTATGCCGATATTCTCACCGAACAATTTCATCCGGGCGATTGTCTCCTCGTTATCCGTGACCGAACTGGCACCGCATGCGGTGCATGCCGAGATAAGCGTGGCAGTTTTCATTGAAATGATCCTGAAATAATCCTTTTCGCGGATATCCAGTTTTCGGGTCTTCTGAAGCTGTACGAGCTCCCCCTTCACTATTTCCTTGACGGCTGCCGAGACAATGCCGAGCATGTCGAACTTGTTCTTTTCAACACTTATAAGCAGACCCTGCGCCAGAAGGTAATCGCCAACCAGGACTGCAATCTTCGAATTATAGAGTGCATTGATTGAGGGCAGGCCCCGCCTTTCGGAGGCATCATCAACGACATCGTCATGAACCAGTGTTGCCGTGTGCAGCAGTTCAATGAATGTGGCAGCCACATATGTGGTTTCGTTGACGGTACCGTTAAGCTTTGCAGCCAGGAATACAAGAAGCGGCCTCATCTGCTTGCCCTTCCTGCGGATGATATAGTTCAGGATTGTGTGGAAAAAAGGAATGTCACTCTTAAGGGTCCGGTTGAAATAAGATTCAAACTCGCGCATCTCGGCAGCGACAGGCTTCTTAATATCTGAAAGAGTTGACATCTCTGATGCGGGTAGGTCTCTCAAAAATAAGATAAAATGTGGATAATGGTCACTTTGTGTCGCCGAGGAATTTTTTCTGGAAGAACAGAATGATAAGCACACCGGTGGTTATTGATGCATCGGCAATATTGAAAACAGGCCTGAAAAAGACGAAAGTCTCATTGGGCCTTATCGGTGACCAGTCGGGCCAGTGGGTGTCTATCAGCGGGAAATACAGCATATCAACCACCCTGCCGTGCAGAAATGACGAGTAGCCTCCGCCTTCGGGAAACATGACTGCCGGAGTGTGCCAGCTCTCGCTGAAGATCATGCCGTAAAAGGCGCTGTCGATCAGATTGCCTATTGCTCCTGCCACAATGACGCTTACCGACAGGACAAGGCCGGGATGAGCCTTCTTTTTTATGATGCTGACAAGATACCAGCAGATACCGGCTATTGCAATCATCCTGAAAATCGTAAGCGCTGCCTTGCCTGCCTTACCGCCCCACTCCATGCCGAAGGCCATGCCGTTGTTCTCAAGGAAATGGATCCTGAACCAGTTGCCGATCACGGAGTACTCTTCCCCTATGACCATATTTGTTTTAATAAGGATCTTGAATGTCTGATCAGCGGCGAGGAGCAGAAGGATCAGCAGGATTGATTTATTCCTGAGCGACATATGCAGTTGATTTTGCCGCAAAATAGCAAAAAAAAGACAATCCCCGCAAGGACAATCACACAGCCTCAGATAAATGAATGACGCGCGAAGGGTACTGATCAGTAATAAAGGAACCTTTTTATTTTAAGGGTTGCTGTCTTCTGAAAAGGCTCGGGCTGGTAGACAACCATCTGCACCTGGCTGAACTTGTTTACTTTTGAATTTACATACCTGCGGACCTCCTCAAGGTACTCGTCTATCATCTGTTCGGCTTTTTCCGAATATTCCTTCTTCATCATGTGGTATTTTGTCTGCAGCTCCTCGATATTGAGGTGCACCATGGCCACAAGCTTGCCCTTCTGCTGCACCACAAGTGATTCAATCACGTGACTGAAGTCGTTGATAACCAATTCTATCTCTTCCGGATATATATTCTCGCCGCTTGAGCTGACGATCATGTTTTTCAGCCTTCCCTTGATACTCAGGAAGTTGTCTTTATCCATCGTGCCAAGATCACCCGTACGGAACCAGCCATCGGGCGTCAGCACCTCGGCTGTCATCTGCGGCTCATTATAATAACCTTTCATCACGTTATCTCCCCTTGCCCATACCTCTCCTTCACCGGTAACGCGATCAGGATTATTTATTTTCAGAGTAACCCCCTCCATTGCCGGACCGGTCGTACCCAGCTTCGTGGAACCAACCTTTGTTCCGGCAAGCATCGGAGCTGTCTCGGTGAGACCGTAACCGATCGCATAGGGGAATTTGGCATCAAGAAGGAACTGCTCAACAGTAGGATTCAATTTTGCTCCGCCAATGCCGAAAAACCTCAGTCTTCCGCCAAAGGTCTTATAAAGTTTCTTCCCGGCTAACTTGTTGAAAAACCTTCTGCCCGGAGCAGTGTGATAAAGGAAGGATAATGCTTTGCTTTTATTGAATGTGGGGGCGATCTTGCCGAAATAAATCTTCTCCATGATAAGCGGCACTGTAAGCATTGTAGTGGGCTTTACCTCTTCAAGGGCAGGGAGAAGCACTGATGGCGTGGGCGCCTTGTGCAGATAGTAAATAGATGCCCCGTTAAACAGAGGAAGGATCAGGCCAAGCGTCTGCTCATAGGTGTGTGACAGCGGCAGGATTGAAAGGAACACATCGGTTTCAACCACAAACTGAATCGTACGAACCTGTTCGGCTGTGAAGCAGATGTTCCTGTGGGTCAGCATTACCCCTTTCGATTTTCCGGTTGTCCCGGAGGTGTAAATTATGGCTGCCAGGTCTTCTTCACTGACAGGATAGTCCTTTGCCGGCTTCGCCTCAGGGTCATAGACAGCGCCGTTGAATCCCGACAGGACTGAAAAATCTTCTGTTGAAACAACTGCTTTAAGTGTATCCGAGGCGAAGTCAGCAATTTTTAACTCAAGCGCACCGGAAACAAAGAGCAGTTTGGTACCTGAGTGTATCAGAACATTTGAAATCTCCCCGGCAGTGAAATCATTAAGTACAGGCACGACAACCGCACCCATGGAGGTGACTGCAAGGTAGACAGCTCCCCAGTTCGGCATGCCGCCGCTGAGAATTGCCACTTTATCTCCTTTCTGAACCGAATATTTTTCAAGTAAAGCCATGACAGAATCCACTTTACCTTTAAGCTGGTCATATGTAATGACCTCTTCTCCCACAAAACCCATCGCCTTGTTACCGCCATGCTTCCTGAAGCTCTCTCCGGCAAGGAATGGGATCGTCAACACTTTATTATTTTCCATTTGTATTTGATGAATTGGCTGCAAAGGTACGGTTTAAAACTGCTGGTTGTCATTTAACAACGTAATTATCAGTGCGAAATTCCCTGTTAAACAATAATCTTATTAAATAGTTTAATTTTGTGACCACCAATGCTGAGATAAATGGCTGTTATCAGGGTAACCAAGGAATTTCGTTTTGAGATGGCCCATGCGTTGTGGAATTATGACGGCCCCTGCCGTAACGTCCACGGCCATTCGTACATTCTCTATGTAACCATTTCAGGCCGGCCACTGAACAATCCTGATGAACCCAGGAACGGAATGGTGATGGACTTCGGCGACCTGAAGAAAATAGTGAAGGAAAATGTTGTTGAAAGGCTTGACCATTCGCTTATGGTCTCCGGTTTTGCTCCGGCAGAGAGCGTTGCGGTTTATAAACAGCATTTCGGGAACGTCATTGTTTCAGATTACCAGCCGACCTGTGAAAATCTTGTCGCTGACATTGCAGCCATCATCAGGCCCATGATGCCTGAAGGAATATCGCTGCACAGTGTCAGGCTCTATGAAACAGCCACATCGTTTGCCGAGTGGCATGCATCCGATAACCTGTGACAGAGACAGACAACGATAAGAGGCTCTTTCTGCTCGATGCATATGCCCTGATCTTCAGGTCATATTATGCATTTATAAAAAATCCAAGGGTCACATCGTCGGGGATGAACACCTCGGCTGTATTCGGTTTCCTCCTCACCCTTGAAGAGCTTCTTGCGAAGCAGAAGCCGACACATATTGCGGTCGTGTTTGACCCTCCCGGAGGATCCGCCTTCCGGAATGAAATCTACCCTGCCTACAAGGCCAACCGTGATGCAACCCCCGAAGATATTAAGATCGCCGTTCCCTATATAAAAAGGCTTCTTGAGGCCTACCGTATTCCGGTAATGGAAGTACCGGGCTTTGAGGCTGATGATGTCATCGGCACCCTTGCCAGGAAGGCAGCCGAACAGGGATATACGGCCTATATGATGACCCCGGACAAGGACTTCGCCCAGCTTGTGACGGACAAAGTACTGATGTACAGGCCGGGGCGTGGCGGAGGTGATGCGGAGATATGGGGTAAAAATGAAATTATAAGGGAATACGGAGTCACGCCGGACCGTATCACAGACCTGCTGGGCCTCATGGGAGATTCTTCTGACAATATACCAGGCGCTCCCGGAATTGGCCCCAAAACGGCCTGTAAACTCATCGGAGAACACGGTGATATAGAGACACTCCTCGGGAAGACATCCGAGCTCTCAGGCCGCCACAAAGACATCCTTGAGCAAAACAGGGAACAGATACTGCTGTCGAAACGGCTTGCGACAATAGAACAGGATGTCCCGGTAGAATTCAGGCATGAGCTGCTGCACCGGCAGAGCCCGGATACAGGATTGTTGCGGAAGCTGTATGAAGAGCTTGAATTCCGAACCCTCGCTGCACGGCTTGGCAGGCAGGATATGCAGCAGGAGTTATCCCCAGCTGTTACTGCTGAAATAACAGTGAGCGCCCCGCAGCAACAGTCGCAACAGGCACAGGGCACGCTGTTCGGAGCGGAGGTATCAGAGGTTGAAGCGCCTTCCGCCACCGCCGCCATCACCCCGCATGAATATTTCACTGCAGAGAGTGTTGACCAGGCAAAAGCGCTGGCTCTCACCCTGAGCGGTCTCAGTGAGTTTTGCTTTGACACCGAAACCACCTCCCTCGACCCGCTCAACGCGGACCTCGTGGCTGTTACTTTCAGCTGGAAGAAAGGCTCGGGAACAATGCTCTGGCTCCCGGCAGACAGGGACGAAACGCTGAAACTGCTCGAACCTTTCCGGTCAGTTTTTGAAAATGAAAAAATAAGGAAGACAGGACAGAACCTGAAATATGACATACAGGTACTGTCAGGTTATGGTATCAGCGTCAGGGGCCCGCTGTTTGACACAATGCTGGCGCATTACCTCCTTGAGCCGGATATGCGGCACAATATGGACATGCTGGCCTTAAAGTATCTCAATTATAAAACCATACATATCGAAGAGCTTATCGGCGATCGCGGGCCCCGACAGAAGACAATGAGGGACGTTGAAAAGGAAAAAATCAGGGAATATGCCGTTGAGGACGCCGATATCACATGGCAGCTTAAAGAGAAGTTTGAACCGTTGCTCAGGAAAGAAGGACTTGAAAAACTTGCCGCCGAAATTGAGATGCCACTTATCTGCGTGCTTGCAGGCATGGAGAGGGACGGAGTGCTGATTGATAAGGCGGTATTGAAGAATTATGCCGTCACGCTCCGGGAAACTATTATCAGGCTTGAAAAAGAGATTTATGCACTTGCCGGACAGGAGTTCAACATCTCCTCGCCGAAACAGCTCGGAGAGATACTGTTCGTCAGGCTGAACCTCGACGACAAAGCCCGGCTTACAAAGACAAAACAGTACCGGACTGACGAGGAGGTTTTGCAGCGTCTCACCTCAAGGCATCCGGTGGTGGGCAAGGTCCTTGAATACCGGGGCCTCAGAAAGCTTCTTTCGACCTATGTGGAATCCCTTCCGGAGCTGATCGACAGGAAAACGGGAAGAATACATACCACTTACAACCAGGCTGTCGCATCCACAGGAAGACTGAGTTCGACCAATCCTAACCTTCAGAATATCCCGGTTCGCGATGAAGAGGGCCGGGAGATACGCAAGGCCTTCATTCCGGCTGACGGAAAAGTCTTCCTCAGCGCTGATTATTCCCAGATTGAGCTCAGACTGATGGCTCATCTCAGCGGTGACAAAGGCATGATTTCAGATTTTCTGTCCGGACAGGATATTCATGCAGCCACGGCTGCCAAGATCTTCCATGTTCCGGTGACAGATGTGACCCGCGAGATGCGCGCAAAGGCCAAGACAGCCAATTTCGGAATTATTTACGGGATCTCCGCCTTCGGACTTTCCGAGAGGCTGACAATAGGAAGGAAAGAAGCAAAAGAGCTTATCGACGGTTATTTCAGTTCATACCCCGGCGTAAAAGCTTATATGGATGACAGTATCCGCAGGGCCAGGGAACAGGGATATGTTACAACGATGTTTGGCCGCCGCCGTTATGTGCCTGATATTCACTCAAGGAATCAGGCAGTGAGAGGCAATGCGGAGCGGAACGCCATCAATGCGCCACTTCAGGGCAGCGCCGCCGATATAATTAAAATTGCAATGGTAAAAATTGCCGGGAGGCTGGAGAAAGAGATGCCTGAGGCAAAAATGATTCTCCAGGTGCACGATGAGCTTATTTTCGAAGTTGATACCTCATCTGTTGAAAAGCTGAAGCAGATAGTCACCGCTGAGATGAAGGGAGCCGCATCTCTCAGCGTGCCCCTTGAGGTTGATACGGGAACGGGTAATAACTGGCTTGAAGCACACTGACAAAGAAAGCCCGGATAAAAGTGCCTTATTTCGTACCTGCCGGCGTCATAAGAAGCGATCTGTAACGCGCACCGTCTTCAGCTATCCTGACTGCCTCCATGACCTGGTTGTCACGAATAAGGGAATATTTCACCATCCCTGCATCGTAAAAATACCTTCCTGCAAGCTCTGATTCCAGTAACTCCGTCACGTCCCGTTTCTGGGTCTCAAGGTCCCTTTCCAGTGAGTGGCTCATTCCCGTTTTCAGCTTATTGATTGTTTCAGTATTCGCATCATACAGCTCTTCTTCCCGCGCTACTGCAACCAGCTCTTCAAGGGCAGCCTCCGAGTCTGTCTGATAGCTGAAGTTTTTCTCTTTCAGGAAAGAGGCAAAATCCGCAAGGTCGCTCTCCGTTACCCTGAGGCTGTCAATCACCGACGGCACGGGATGAGACCAGAAATACTTCGTGGAATAGTCAAAGACCATGTTCTGAACGTATAGCTCGCTTGTAAAGCGGGTGAGCATATCTGACGGCACTGCAACATCGGGGATGATACCGCCGCCGTCTTTCACGGGCCTGCCGTTTTTTGTCATGAACGTTTTTATCAGTAAATCAGGAATATAGCCCACGCTCCCATCCTCGTTGGGATGGGAAAAATCGACTGCCTGTATGCATCTGCCGCTCGGTATGTAATACTTTGCCGTCGTGACCTTCACCTGCGCCTTGTAGCTCAGAGGCCTGGCCACCTGTACCAGTCCCTTGCCGTACGACCGCTCGCCGACGATAATGCCGCGGTCAAGATCCTGCAACGCCCCGGCCACTATTTCCGAAGCTGAGGCTGATCCCCGGTTGATAAGCACAACAACCGGCATCTCCGGGGCCACGGGATTTTTATTTGTACGGAAGACAGCATCGTACTGCTTTGCCCTGCCGCGTGTGCTGACAACCTCCTGCCCGGGCCTGACGAACAGGTTAACAATCTCCACAGCTTCATTTACAAGTCCTCCCGGGTTGTTTCTCAGATCCAGTATAAGATCCTGCGCCCCCTGCTTTTCCTTCAGATCGACAAGGGCATCCTTCACTTCCGAGATGCAGTTCTGTGTGAAGTTGGTGAAGCGTATATATCCGGTGTTTTCATCGATCATCCCGTAATACGGCACGGCCGGGATCGAAATCTTTTCCCTTTTGAGTTTTTTTGTGAATTCCGTGCCATTCCGCCTGAACACGATTTCCGCTTCGGTACCGGGTTCTCCCTTGAGCATGCCGGAAGCTTTATCGGATGATACGTCCTTAAGGGAAATTCCGTCTATGCTGAGCATCAGATCTCCCGGTTTTATTCCGTTGACATCTGCCGGGAATCCCCTGTAAACATTTGTTACTGTGATATAATCACCGGATTTCCTGATGAGAGATCCGAAGCCTCCGTATTTTCCGGTGGTCAGAAAATCAAGATCCCCGGTTTCATTTTCCGGATAATAAACGGTATACGGATCAAGCGTTGAAAGCATGCTGTTTATGCTCGTGGTGACAAGCTTTTCCGGATCAATTTCATCGACATAGAAGGCATTAAGCTCCCTGAAAAGCGAAATGTAAATGTCAAGGTTTTTTGTAAGCTTGAAATCCTTGCTCTCCTGGCCGCCGGCTAAAAAGCCGTATGTCAGCGCGGCCGTTACCACGGCCAGCAACAGCACTGTGATTTTTTTTGTTTTCCGGGAACTCATAAAATAAAGTTTTCGCAAAGTTAATATTTCACATAAGACGAGACAGTTTTCCGATCATCTCTTTGACGCACTTCTCGGTGAGGGCATAAGGCTGAATGACAGTATCATTCCATATAATTGCCAGGTCGCATCGTTTCCCGCTGTCTGACAGTGAGCTGATAAGAACCGGTTTATTCTGCCGGTACGCTTCCCTGATCCGTCTTTTAATCAGGTTGCGGTCGACAGCTTTCCTGAAGTATCTTTTAGGCACTGAAATCAGCACTCGGACCGGCTCCAGGGAAGTGTCTTCCGGCATGACCCTGTAAATAATCCTGAGGGGCGGCAGATTAAGCGGCCTGCCAACTGAAAAAAGCTCGCTGATGGTCTTAACCCCACAGAGTTTCTCTCCTTTTGTGAATGACGCCGCTTTTTGTTTCATCTTGATAAAGAGAAAGCATCGATCCGGCAGGATGGATGCTTTCGCGTATTGTGTTTTCCGGAATACGCTTATTTGTTATTCCTGTTAAAATCGTGGATAAAACAGTCAAGCGCCATTGTCATCGAGGGTGCTTTCGGATTCGGAGCCTGAATGTCAAGCCTGAAGCCCTCGTTTGTCACCGCCTCGGCTGTGGTTGGTCCGAAAGCAGCGATCTTTATGTCACCCTGCCTGAATGCCGGGAAATTTTCTTTCAGAGACTTTATCCCTGAAGGGCTGTAGAAGACCAGGATGTCATAGTCAAGCTCCTTCGAATCAAAATCCCTGCTGATCGTCTTGTACATCGTTCCGATGGTGAATTTGACATTATTCTTTTTCAACAGGTCGGGGACATCAGCCTTGTGCGGATCGGAGAGCGGCACAAAGAAATTCTCATCCTTATGCTTAACAATGATATCAATAAGATCTTCAAATTTTGCCTTCCCGTGGAAGATCTTCCTTTTGCGGTAGACAATGTATTTCTGCAGGTAGAATGCCACGTTTTCAGTGATGCAGAAATATTTCATGGTGTCAGGGACCGTAATGCGCATCTCGTCACAGATCCTGAAATAATGATCTATGGCTGTCTTTGAGGTAAAGACCACGGCTGTAAAATCGGGCAGATTTATTTTTTGCTGCCGGAAGTCCTTGGCAGGTATACCCTCCACCTGAATAAACTGTCTGAAGTCTATTTTCAGGTTGTATTTTTTAGCGAGCTCAAAATAAGGCGATTTGGGATTGTTTGGCTCAGGCTGCGATACTAATACCCTTCTTATCTTCAAATCCTTAAGTTTTTAGTTCAACCACCACTACCTGCCCGCCTGGTCAGAAAACACCGAGTATTTTCAGTATCACCAGAACGGGTAAGATTTCAAGGGCACAAAGGTACAAAATGAAATATGAAATTGAAATATGCCTGTTTAGAAAAATCGCCAGGAGTCTTAAGGCGCGCATTATCAGGAATATAGCAGTAATTATAATTCCGGACCAGATAAATGGCACCGGGTTATTGACCGGCGCAAACAGGATAACCGCATTCAGAATGAACAGGATCAATGCGTCAGCGAACCAGCTGTTGTATATGATGTTCATGTATTCGCGGTATGCTGATTTCAATCCGGTCACCTCTGCCAGTATGATACATGTGAGATGCCTGAGCATCAGGGCGGCGAGAAAAGATCCCGTTAAAATTGCCGTCAGTTTTATTGAGGCTCCGGGCTGTTCGTACCTGACTGTGTCTGTAAGCAGCAACGAAACCGCAGCAAAGAGGCTTACATTGAATACCGTAATGAGGTTCCTGATTACAGGCGGCCACGAGACAACTCCGGAGGTTCCCGGGGCCGGCATTTCAGGCTGGCGCCTGAAACTCAGTGATGCCAGTCCCGAAATCACGCTTTTTCTTCCGAAGACTGCAAGCACGGTTATCAGTAAAAGGCAGACGGAAAGAAGAATAAAGCTGAAATCGGCGCTGATCTTCCCGGGACTGAGAAGCTGGCCCTCGGCACGCCTGGCGGATACGTAGTAGTCAGTCCGGGAATCTTTTCCCGTGAACAGTTTATCCGTAATGCCTGTATCTGTATCTGAAAATGGGATAAGCCGGCCTATGCTGAACTCATCATGCACACTGACGCCCTGAAGAGTGTCAGCAGTAACCAGGACAGTATCGACGTACTCCGCAGTCATCAGGGGACTTTAAAAAAAGGCAGGCCTCCCGGGATAAAGTTCGCCGAGTATGCTGTTGGCGAGCCGGCTTGCTCCGATCCTGAAGTATTCAGGGCTGAGCCATTTATCACCGAGGATCTCACTGACGATGTTATAATAAACAATGGCCTCGTCAGGTGTGGCTATTCCTCCGGCGGCCTTGAAGCCTATCATGATCCCAGTTTCGTTCCAGTAGTCAAGGATAGCCCTGCACATGACCCAGGCTGCCTCGGGCGTTGCAGAGACCTGGCTCTTTCCTGTAGATGTCTTTATGAAGTCAGCGCCCAATTCAATGGCAAGAACTGCTGCGCGGTAAATATTCCTGGGATCCTTGAGCAGGCCTGTTTCAAGTATGATTTTTAGCGTTGCCTTTCCTGCAGCCGTCCTCAGTGTTCTCAGTTCATTTATTACAGCGTGGTAGTCATTCTCGAGAAACACCCCCACAGGAATAACAATATCAATCTCACCTGCGCCGTTTTTGACTGCCATCTCGGTCTCCAGCACCTTGACCTCGAGGTAGGTCTGGGAGGTGGGAAAAGCGGATGACACTGCAGCCAGTTTTATCCCGCAGCTGCCAAGACCCTGACGGGCCGGAACAACAAAATTAGGGAACACACACAGGGCCGCCACATTGTCGATGCCGTGATAGGTAAGATGCAGTGAGGCCGCCTTTTCTGCAAAACGCCTTATGGCAGGTGCACTGTCTGTCGTATTAAGACTGGTCAGGTCTATATATGAAAAAATATTCCTCAGAATACCGGCCCTTTCCTCCCCGCTGACCGCTGCTGTCGCTTCGGCGACACCTTCATTCATCTCTTCGGTAGAGAGGTCGGGATTAAGCAGTTTCTTGTATAATTTGGTCATAATCAATATTATGTTTAAACAAACAGACGCTTGTTGTCCGGAGACAAACAGGGGTCAATTTAATTGTTTTTAATGAAATGCAAACAAAAAGAATGCGTAACCTATTTACGCAGGCTGTTGTTACGCGCCAGAGAGGCAAAGATGCCCGCAATGCAAAGCACTGAAAATATAACGAAACCGGCTTTCATGGCCCCGAGAAGCTGCGGGTAATTTGCGGGAGCCACCCTGGCCTGTCCCATGAAGAGGGCGAGAAGCATCAGGGCTATTGCCATGCTGAATGTCTGGCCCACGTTCCTCATTGTGCCCAGCATCCCGGAGGCATTGCCCAGCTGTTTCTTTTCGACGGAGCTCATGACGGCATTAGAATTCGGCGACGAAAAGAGAGAAAATCCTATGCCCATTATTACCAGGACCGCGATCACAAAAACCACTGATGTGCCGGCAGTAAGAAAGCATAGCATTATAAGCCCGGCAGAAGTGATGGCCATGCCGATTGAGGCCAGCACTCCGGGATTCTGCTTGTCAGACAGCCTGCCGGCTGCAGGAGATATCAGCGCCATTGTCAGCGGCCAGCACATGAGGACGAAACCGGCATCGCGGGGCCCCAGGTCCTTAATATACTGGAGATACAGGCTGAGAAAAATCCTACTGCGCTGGTGGCCGCGTAATGAATGAGTGCCGCCAGGTTTGAGAATGCAAATACCCTGTTTTTTGAAATCAGTGTGATATCAAACAACGGTTGCTTTGTTCTTTTTTCCCTCATGATGAACAGCGGCATGAGAATGAGACCTGCGGCGGTGATGACCCATCCGGCTGCGGAAGGCAGTTTCGAAAATCCGTACATGAGCGCCGCCAGTGAAAGTCCGTATATCACAGCACCCTGCCAGTCGAAGCTTTCACCTTTGGCTTCTGCCCATTCCTCTTTCATTTTCGTGCGTATCAGGATGAGGCTTATTATGCCCATCGGCACCAGGAAGGCAAAAATGCTCCGCCATCCGAGATAGCGGGTAAGCAGACCTCCGAGGAAAGGCCCGGAAGCAAGCCCTGTGTACACTGCCGTTACATTGATTCCCATTGCCCTTCCCCTTTCCCCCGGGGGAAAGACAGAGGTAAGGATGGCCAGATTGGTGCCGAAAAGCATGGCGCTTCCCAGGCCCTGCAACACCCTTGCTCCTATCAGCCAGGTTATATTGGGGGTGAAGGTGAGCAGTATCATTGTCAGGGTAAAGATGACGAGGCCTGCGGTGAATATTTTTTTCCGTCCGAGGATATCACCAACCCTTCCGGCCGGAAGTAGCAGAATAGAGGTTGAGAGCATGTAACTGCTCACTATCCAGTTAAGGGTAACGGCATTTACACCGAACTCATTACCTATCGATGGTAATGCCAGGTTCACCGAAGAACCCATGAACGGTGTCAGGAAAGACGCGAAGGCTGTAACCGTGAGCACTGACCTTTTAAGTTCCTTGTCTGTCATTCCCTGTTCCTGCTGTCAATAAAGATTGTCACCGGCCCGTCGTTTATCAGGCTCACCTCCATCATTGCCCCGAACACGCCGGTGCTTACGCCGCGGCCCAGAAGCTCTTCTGTCCGTTCAATGAAAGAATCATATAACGGGGCTGCCTGCTCCGGTCCCGCAGCACGGATATATGAAGGACGGTTCCCTTTTTTTGTGGAGGCGTGGAGAGTGAACTGGCTGACGATCATTATCTCCTTGCCGGTCTCTGCCGCCGACAGGTTCATCACTCCGTTACTGTCGTCAAAGAGACGCAGGTTGACAACTTTTGCTGCCAGCCAGCCGATATCTTCAGTCCCGTCAGCTTCTTCTATTCCGAGAAAAACAAGCAACCCGGGCCCTGTTGAGGAACGGCGCTCTCCGTTGATTGTGACGGCAGCCTCTTTAACTCTCTGAACCAGAACTCTCATTTTTGATACTCGAAGAGGTAAAAATAACAATTATTGGCTACTTTTGGAGCCTTCCTTACATCATGGATTTTGTCACAATTACCGGCATAGCCCTGGGGCTTTCTTTTGACACCTTTGCTGTCTCTCTTTCATGCGGGGTGGTCGAATCAAAAATACGGTTCAGAAATGCCATCCGTATCGCACTGGTGCTGGCGCTGTTCCAGGGAGCAATGCCTGTCCTCGGCTATTTTCTCGGTTCTGCAGTCAGTCAGCATATCGGAAAGCTTGATCACTGGGTGGCTTTCGGGTTGCTCATGATCCTGGGAATAAGAATGGTCATTGAAGGATTAAAGAAGGATGAGGAAAGGGAACCTGCCGACTTCAACAGACTGCCTGTGCTTCTGACAATGGCCGTGGGTACAAGCATTGATGCCTTTGCCGTCGGGATCAGTTTTGCCTTTCTCAGCGTCAGGATATGGAGTGCGGGTCTGCTAATCGGCGCTGTCACATTCCTGGCGTCAATGACAGCCATTCGCATCGGAAAATCAGCCGGCAGCCACCTCGGCTCCAGGGTGGAGATCCTTGGAGGGATCATCCTGGCAGCCATTGGAATAAAAATCCTCCTCGAGCATCTTCTTGGCGGTGGCTGATCAGGACGAAACCGCCGTCATTCATATTTATCTTTCCATGCCTCCTCCGGGAACATATCCCAGAAGATCGAATAGCGAACGTCATAAGTCCTGTAAAACGGTTTCAGCTGCACATCCCTCGGCCTTCCGGTGCTGTCTGTCGTAAAGGTGTTGATACTGTTTTCAACAGGATTCATCCAGTGTGCAGGTTCCCTGTCTGTTGTCATCAATACAGGCACGTAAAGCGAATCAAGAGCAGACGGGTCTTCAACGGGGCCAAGTTCTCCGGCAAGAACAGCGGGTCCATAGAATACAGCAACCCTGAGCGAGTCATCAGGCATAAACTCAAGGCGGAGTTCAAATGGTATCTTTACTTCAATACGGTCCCCGTTTTTCCATTTGCGGCTAAGGGGAACAAAGCTTCCGGGACCATTCTTTATCTTCTCTTTACGACCGTTCACTGCGATCTCAATGCCATTTGCTGCCCATGAAGGATACCTGATATTTATTGTCAGTCTGACAGGCTCATCAGCGGTAATTTCCAGCGCTGTACCCTGATCTTCGGGATATTGCGTCATCTGTTTCACCTTAAGGCCTTTCTCCTTCCAGGTCAGTTCGGATGCAATAAACTGGCTGACATACAATTCCATGTCGTTGTGAAAGTATATTGACCCTCCGTATTTTGCATGATTTTCCATCCCGGTGCCGATACAGCAGGTGAACCATTCAGGATCCTGAAAGTTTTTAAAACCGCCCATTTCAAGAGAGAGGTTGTATGTCACCCTTCCGTCCACCGGATTCTGTGACGCCAGGATATGGTTAAAAAGCGCTCTTTCGTAAAAATCGGCTGCTTCCGCAGAGGCAGACCATTCGAAGATATGATCCGTGAGCTTGAGCATGTTGTAAACGTTGCAGGTCTCGGTGGTCTCATCGCCAAGCCTGTTGCGCAGCTTGTCCGCCTCGCCGAAATATTCCTTGTTGCCATGACCCCCGGTGACGTAAGAATGGTGTTTTACAACTGTCTGCCAGAAGAATTCTGCCGTCTTCCTGTCAAGAGTATCTCCTGTCAGTTCATACCTGCGGGCAAGACCGATGAGCTTGGGGATATTCGTGTTGCCGTGCTTTCCAGGAAGTATATCCTCCCCGCGTGAGAGGGGCTCAAGAATGAACTTATCCTGGAAATAATGCGTCATGTCAAGGTATTTCTTATTGCCCGTATCGGCATACAGATCAGCAAGGGTCTCCAGTATCCCTCCGTGTTCACAGTGCAGCATCTCTTCTATCTGGTCTGCGGAAAGGTCGTCCACAACTGTGTAAAGCCATCCGGTAAATTTTTCAGAAACATCGAGAGCCGTTTTATTACCGCACATACGGTACGCATCACGCAGGCCTGCCATTACCTTATGCTGAGTGTAATAGGGCACCCAGATGCCGTTCAGATCAAAGCCCTTTGACCGTATGTTACCCTTTGCCACCTCTTCCTCAAGTATTTTTTTACCATTGGGAAAAGCTCCGATATAGCCTGTGCCGTCGGCATCCTGGCATGTCTTGAGTTCATTGACAATATAATTCACCCTGTTGAGAAATTCGGTATTGCCGGTGGTAAGGTACATCATGGATATTGCACTCAGGTAGTGGCCCAGGCTGTGCCCGGCGATTGTCTCCGCCTCCCATCCTCCGTACGGTTCTGCCTTTGGTTCAAGGCCGGCTTCCGATCTGAATTTCGAAAGGAGCCTGTCAGGGTCATATCTGAGAAGCACATTGACATTAAGTTCGGTTGCGTGTTTGAAAGGCCCGTCAAGAAGCCTGACATCAGTAAGCGCGAAAGGCAGTGCCCTGAATTCAATCACATCCCGTTTCCCTGTTTTAATTGTACCGGGTTTGTTGTCGGAGCACCCGCCGGAAAGCAGTACGGCCAGGATAATTGTAAAAATCAGCTTGCTCATCATGTAAAATTTAAAATGGTATCATATACCGTTCCCTCTCTTTAAAGACAGCCATCTCATTATATCCGGCCCGCTTAAGCAGCTCATAAGCTTCATCCGAATACTGTCCTATGCGCTCCGGAAGGTGTGCATCGGAGTTGACACATACAGGCACCCCGTGCTGAGCAAAAAGAGAGAGGTAATTTCTGTCCGGATAAAAATCATGCAGCGGCCTGTTGCGTCCGTTTGTGTTCAGCTCAAAGGCAACGTCATGGATCTCAAAGGCAGAGGCCATCATGCTGTAAAGATGCGTTATGTCTCCCTCGGGCCGGAAACGGTGTATCCTCACAAGGTCGGCATGACCAATTATATCATATAAACCGGTGGAAGCTGCTTCGCATACCAGGTTGAAATAATTCACGTAGATCTCGTTAATGTCTTTTCCTATATAAAATTCCGGCCCCAGATCAACAGTTTCGACACCCAGATAATGTACAGACCCTATAATGTAATCAAACGGAAATGCGTCAATAATCCGGCAGGATTCTTTTTCCATGCCCGGGAGGTAGTCAAGCTCAATGCCCATCCTGACGGCAATCTCCGGATGCTGTTTCTTCAGGCGGAGGATGTGTTCCGAATATTCAGGCAGGCGGTCATGATCCATAGTCCATCTCAGATGTCCGTCTGCAGGATTAATATGATCCGAAAAGCCAATCTCCCTGAGACCGGTCTTCAATGCGGCTTCTATACAGGCCTCTGGACTGTCCCTGCCGTCACTGTATGTGGTGTGAATATGGTAATCAGTTTTGTAGATCATTAACACGGAAGCAAATCAGCTGTTCGTCAAATTTAGAAAAGCTGAACGAATTTATCTACGGATTGTTCTAATTTTGCGTTTTGATGGATACGAACTTAAAAATAGCAAAGAAAAAGTGTGAGTGCTTTTCCTGCGAACTCAGGGATGTTGCCTTCGCCAACCTCAGCCAGGAGGATATCGATCGCATCTGCGGGGCCAAGGAAGAGAAGAAATTTTCCAGGGGAGAGATCATCAACGAGGAGGGGGAACCGATACACGACTTCAAGTACCTGAAGAACGGGCTGGTGAAGCTGTTCAGAAAATCCGTCAGGGGAGAAGAACAGATAATTGCCATTGCCAGGCCGATGGAATTCGTGAGTAACACAAATGTTTTCACTGCAGGACACTACAGTTACTCTCTCTCCGCACTTGAAGACTCCGTGGCCTGTTGCATCAGGATAGGCCTCATGCGGGAGCTGATCGAAAAAAACGGGAAATTTGCACTGAATCTCATATCAGTTCTCTCACGGACGTCTGAGAATATAATCACCCTGGGACTGGAGATCCGGAGCAGGAACCTGGCAGGGAGAATCGCCTATGTGCTTCTCTATTTTTCAAGGGAAATTTATCACTCAGGTATTTTTGACCTGCCTGTCTCAAGAAAGGAAATAGCTGACTTTATAAGCATGAGCTCGGCCAACGTCATCCGTACTTTTTCTGAGCTGAGACGTGACGGCATCATAAAATCATATGGCCGCACGATTGAGATCATCGATGTGAATAAACTTGAGGTGATTTCAAAGCGGGGATAGGATCCCTGTAAACCGCGCCTTATGAATATTAAAAGAAAAACACTTCTGCTTTTCATTCTCCTCTTCGCCGGCATGGCGGTCAGGTCAGCTCCCCTTCATTTTGTGCCTGTCACAAAGCATTTGCCTGACGGGAGCGAGCTTCAGCTGTATGTGTCCGGAGATGAGTTTTTCAATTACCTGCATGATGAAAAAGGACTTCCGGTAAATCTGGGCCGCGACGGGTATTACTATTACCAGTTGCAGGAAGGTGATACATTCATCTCCACCGGTATCAGGGCCGGGGAAGCCGATCCGGCAAAGCATCCTGAGATAAAAAAAGTCATCACACCTTCATGGGTACGGTCGAGACGCGAGACACATCAGCGGCAGATGGCGGGTACAGCCCTTTCTGCCGGTGATCTGTATTTATCGAAATCAACCGGCGTTTTTAACAACCTGGTCATATATATTAAGTTCAGCGGTGAACTCTATTTCACGAGAGACAGGGCAGATTACGAGACCAAATTCAACAGCCTGACAGACATCTCAGTGCGACACTACTTCCGGGAAATATCCGAAGAGAAGCTGGATGTTCCCAGTTATCATTTTCCGGGCGGAACAGAAGAGGAGATCATCTACACCGACAGCTTCAAACGGTCACATTACCAGCCATATAACGCAATTACCAATCCCAACGGCTACCGCAGCAATGAAGAGATAGCAACACGGGAGCATGGATTGCTGGAGAGGGCAATCCTGTGGGCTGCATCCGTTTCTGCCCTGCCCCAGGGCGTTAATTTCGACAAGAACCGTGACGGCATCTTTGATAACATCTCCTTCATTGTCAGGGGTGCACCTGACGGCTGGAACGATCTTCTCTGGCCCCATAGCTGGGTCCTCTATACAAGGACTGTAAAAATCGGATCGCTTACAGTGGGCAGGTACACATTTCAGATGGAAAATGTGACAGTGAACACGCTGTCGCATGAAATAATGCATAGCCTCGGGGCGCCGGATCTCTACCATTATGAAAACAATTCCGTTCCTGTCGGCCCGTGGGACATAATGGCTTCAGGTGACGGACATCCATCTGCATGGATAAAACACAAATACGGCGGATGGATCAATGAAATACCTGAAATAACCAGTTCCGGAACCTATACGCTAAAGCCCCGGGGCAGCGCCGGAAACAATGCCTATATAATCAGGACAGCCCTGACCGACGATCAGTTCTTCGTGGTTGAGTACCGCGTAAGGGAGGGTCTGTACGAATCGGAGCTCCCCTCTTCGGGGATGACCATCCAGCGGATAAACCAGAGAGTTGAAGGCAATGCCGACGGGCCGCCTGACGAGGTCTATTATTTCCGGAGAAACGGCACACAGGACAATGACGGTATTATTAACCTGGCAACCTTTCCGGGTCTTTCCGGGGAAGATAACTTCAATGATATTACAAATCCCTACGCCTTCCTGCAGAACGGCCTGGAAACCGGTATAAGTATTTCCGGGATCAGGGCTGAAGGTGACAGTATTGTTTTTACTGTGGATATGGACCAGGTATTCGAAATGGATGTCAGGGCTGTGAATGATGACATTTTGAAGGTTTCATGGAAGTCATTGTCTCCCAACGAGTTCATCGCTGCCGTATCAGAACAGCCCCTGGCTCTGAAACCGGTTGAGGGCAAACAGTATAACGAGGGTGACACTATCGGATCAGGCAGCAGGGTGATTTACAGGGGTAAACTTAAAGACTTCACCCACACGGGACTGAAAAGTGACGAGATGTACTACTACAGCCTGTGGTCTGTTACAAGCAACCGGGAAAACAGTTACTCGGCCCCTGTCACGGGTGAAAAAAGGACAGGTATCTATTTCGTTCCGCAACTGCCGCATTACGAGGAGTTTGATGACCTGTCATCATCCCTTCCACGGGGCTGGAAATCAAGCCTGGCGGACGATGGCTGGAGGCCTGACTTAAACATGGGCGATCCGGCTGTGGTGTTAATACCGTCAACGGAAGACAGGAATATATTTTATACCCCCGGCTATCAGATGGTCAGGGAACAGAAATACTCACTTACTTTCGATTACAGGAATGCAGACCCCGCGGTGAAAGAGTCGCTCTTCCTTACGGGAGGCAAAGACCGTTATAACGGGGGAATTGAACAGATGACACTGTTTTCTTCAAAGAACTTCAGGTATTCTGATGAGGTAATGTACCGGGCAGTTTTCAAGGCAGCCTACAGCGGGGCTCACTTCTTCGGTTTCAGCACCGGAACAGGAGGCAAAGGGGTCATAATAGATAATTTCAGGGTTGAGAGAGTGCCATCTCCCACCGTCGTTCTTACGGAACCCGACGCCTTTTATCCCAATCCCACCAGCGGAATAATCACAGTACCGGCCACCGGGCTCACTGAGATTTCCGTTTACCGCACAGACGGAATAAAGGTTTTTGAAACAGAGATCGAAGCAATGAAGCAGGTTGATCTCTCGCGACTGGGAAGCGGAATATATATTATCACGTTTACCTCTGAAGGTTATTCATCCTCGGAAAAGCTTATAATCAACTGACGGTTTCAGCAGGCCCTCAGAGCACCGTCAATATCAGGATACCTGAATTCAAATCCTGAACGGATTAGGCGCTGAGGTGAAATCCTGCTGCCCGTTGTGAGCACCACCGACATTTCCCCGAGAACAAGATTCAGCAGCCATTCCGGTATATGGGGAAGAAACACAGGAAGTTTTTTTTGCTGTGCTATCACACTCATAAGCATGTCATGTGTTATATGCTCAGGCGCTGAGGCATTGAACGGACCTGACATCGTCTCATCGCTTACGGTTTTGAGATAGACGTTGCAGAGGTCATCGATATGTATCCAGGGGAAGTACTGGCTGCCCGGTCCGAGCCTGATGATCAGGCCCACCCTGGCAGGAGCCGTGAGTTTTGAGATTGCGGACCCTTCAGGGGCGAGCACAAGGGCCGTTCTTATTTTGGCGACCCTGATGCCTGCAGCTTCAAACGGGTCGGCGGCGGCTTCCCATAAACGGCACGCCTTACCCATAAAGTCATTACCCGGCGGATCATTTTCCCTGTAAATCTTTTCGGAAATACCGGTACCGTAATAATCTTTTCCCGATGCGGTTATAAAAGCATCAGGTCTTATTCCTGAGCCGACAGTAGCCTTATAAATCACTCCTGCCGCTTTTGTCCGGCTTCTGGCAATCACTCTTTTTCTCGGTTCAGTCCACCGTTTTTCTCCTATATTGGCTCCGGCCAGGTGAATAACCGTATCGCCGTCCCTGAATGCATCTTTGTCACAGTACCCGTTTCCGGGGTCCCAGCGGTATGATCTGAACCTTTCCACCTCTTTCCTGCTGCGGGAAAGGTGTACAACCTCATAGTTTTCGCTTTCAAGGAGAGCGCTCAGGCGCATCCCGATAAATCCTGTGCCTCCGGTTATTACAACACGCCTCATGCCTCACCGGATTTCCTCAATTATCTCAATGGCATCGGTGATACATTTTTCGCATACCTTTTCGTGCAGGCCGCGTTCTTTGATCCTTGCCTTTCCATCCGGAGTATTAAGGTTTTCACCGAGAAGTTCACCGCAGATATCCGTGCCGTTCCTTTCTGTAAAAGCCTCGTTGAAGCGTTTAACCCTGTCATAGACCCTTATCTTGTCGCTTTCCTCCGGCAGACCTGGAGTCCCGTAATTCAGGCCGAACCAGATATAAGCTCCCGTGACGGCACCGCAGGTCTTCTGCAACCTGCCCATGCCGCCTCCGAATGCAGCTGCTGCTTTTACAGTGGCCTCATCTTCACCGGCACATGCCATCAGAACAGCCTGGGAACAGTTATAGCCCTCCCTGAAAAACCCTATTGCCTTATCCTTTTTGTTCATTTACTTTTTCTTCAAAAATATCAAAAAAATATAGCTTAAGGCAATTACCTTTTGATATGATTTTGAAAAGCCCTACTTTTATCGCCTGCATTAAAGTATCTTAAAACAGTAAGGTAAAATGGTAAATCAGAAGAAAATCAAAGGAGTGATTGGCATCCTGACAGGAGGAGGCGATGTGCCTGGTCTTAACCCTGCAATCAGGGCCGTGACAATCAGGGCAAACAGGGAAGGATACAAAGTCATCGGGCTGCGAAGGGGATGGGGCGGAATCATTGAGATCATAAGGGACCCGAAAGCTGACAACAGCGATTGCTTCCAGCTGCTGACAGATGATATAGTAAACAAGTCAGGAAGAACAGGCGGAACATTCCTTCATACATCACGCACAAGGCCGAGCCATGTTCCAAAGGCATATGTTCCTGAACACCTGAAGGATGTCTATAAGAATGATATGAATGATCTCACCCCCGAGGTTATTAAAAACCTAGAATGGCTGGGGATAGACTATCTGATACCAATAGGCGGTGACGATACCCTGAGCTATGGCGTTCATCTCTACAAGCAGGGGGTGAAGGTGGTGGCAATACCGAAGACGATGGACAACGATGTGCCCGGAACAGATTACTGCATAGGGTTCAGCACCTGCGTCACCCGAACAATTCAGATGACCAACAGCCTTCGGACATCAGCCGGCTCACATGAACGAATGATGATACTGGAGGTTTTCGGGCGTTATGCCGGTTTCACCGCCATGCTTCCGACAATGGCCGGCGCCGCAAACAGATGTGTTATACCGGAGTACAAGTTTGATATCGAACAGCTGGCACAGCTTATGGTTGAGGACCGTAATTCAAACCCCAGCAAATACTCAACTCTGCTTATCTCTGAGGGTGCAATGTTCAAGGGCGGTGAAATGATTTTTGCAAACGCCGAACGTGACGCCTACGGTCATGCCAAGTTGGGAGGCATTGGCGATATTGTCTCTGCCAAACTTAAAGAGCTTTCGGCAAAGCACAATAAAGGTAAGACAATCAATACTATAGATCAGAAACTTGGCTATATGGTAAGAGGCGGCGATCCTGATGCCGTTGATTCCATTGTCCCGATGGCTTACGGAAACCTGGCTCTTGACCTGATCATGAAAGGAGTACACGGAAGGGTTGTTGTACTCAAAAACGGTCGCTATGACAATGTGCCCATTGATGTCGTAACCTCATCCAAGAAAGTGGTGAAGGTTTCCGAGTATTACAATACTGAGAGACTGAGGCCTTATTATTCAAACTTTGAGATGAAGCCGTTCTTCCTCATGGCAGCAGAATATTGAAAATGGTTTGCCCTTATAATAAAAGAAGTGGTGTCAGGGCAGGTCCGGCATCACTTTTTTCATTTTTATCCTAAACGACAGAACGATTGACCCGGGGTGTTGTGATAAAGTCGACAGGCAGCCGCTACAAGGTGCGTGATGAATCCGGAAACACACATGAATGCACCCTCAGGGGGAAGTTCAGAGTTAAGGGCAGCCGGACCACCAACCCTGTGGCTGTGGGAGATAATGTGATAATTGATGAGGCTGACAGCGTGATAACCACCCTGGAACCCAGGCGCAATTATATCATCCGCAGGGCCACCAACCTGTCTAAAGAATCACAGATCATTGCAGCAAACATTGACCAGGCATTCCTTATGGTCTCTCTGAAAATGCCGTCAACACCCATAGAGTTTATCGACCGGTTTCTGGCTACAGCTGAGGCTTACCGCATACCAGCTTCGGTTATAATAAACAAATCGGACCTCCATGGACCTGAAGAGGAAACCCTTGCCCTCAGGCTGAAAAGCGTTTATGAAAAGATAGGTTACCCGGTTTTTATTGTCTCAGTCACGAAAGATTCCGGTACTGACCTGATTGAAGCAGCGCTGAAGGGCAGAACCACGTTGCTTTCGGGCAATTCAGGGGTAGGAAAGAGTACGCTTCTCAACAGGCTGAACCCTTCATTATCGCTCAGGACAAAAAAAATATCGGAATACCATGAGCAGGGCCGGCACATCACGACTTTTCCGGAGATGCATCCGCTGCCCGGAGGGGGATATGTTATCGACACGCCTGGAATTAGAGGCTTCGGGGTCATAGATTTTGACCGGAATGAGATCTATCATTTCTTTCCCGAGATCTTCCGGGCCTCTTCGGGATGCCGTTTTTACAACTGCATGCACCTCGATGAACCCGGCTGCGCAGTGCGCTCAGCAGTCGCTGACAACGAAATAGCACAGTGGCGGTATAAAAGCTATTTAAGCATTATTCTCGGAGATGACCCCAAATACAGATAATCCTTATTTTTACAGCATAAATCAGCCCCGATGAAAAAGATCAACATAATTGCATACTCAGTCTTTCTGCTGATAATGCTGGGCAATGTGTTATTCTTCCGCAATCTTTACAGGAACCAGATTGAATATTCGGTCAAGTTCCTTGACAGGCAGGTTAAGATCGTAGGGTCTGATATTGACAATACCAGCATGTATATCGTGAGCGACCTTACCGAGATCGATTTTTCGGAAGAGATGGCCCTTTTCTTTACAGATCGCGAGGTGAATGACCGTGCCAAGGAGAAGATCAAGCTTTATTATTCAAAATATGAGGATATTATTACAGGCCTGATGCTGTATAATAATACCGGAGACGTTTATACAATCTTCAAGGATGAGGAGAGGAATTCATGGCTCGACGGTTCATACAGGGCACAGAATATTCCCCGGATCTACGAAGTGGAGAAACTCGAGCCCGAGCGCGACAAATACAAATACTATCTCCCTGTTATAAATGATGGCCAGGTGCTTGGGAACCTTGTCGCCACAATAGACTTCAACAGGTACTTTTCCAGGGTCTTTGCCAAGTACAATCTTGAACAGTACCAGTGGCAGTGGATGGTCAATGACACAGGCATGATAGTCTATGACAATCACGGGGGAGAAGTTGCATATTCGGAACTCAGAAAAATACAGGCGCAGCTTGAAGAAGGCACTGCGGGCTGGATCTCCCACAGGATGGAGACCGAAGGTAAATCAAACGAAATTATTTCTGCCTATTACCCGATCAACATGTTCGGGCTCGATTTTGGCCTTGTATTCTCTGCTCCCACAGACTTCTTCCAGAAGTACATCTTCAGGAATGCGATTATAATGCTCCTTCTGCTGATGACCGCTGTCCTGTTCATAATCTGGCTTTTCCAGAGATATCTCCGGAAAAAGCATAAACAGTTCGACACAACAAGCGATTCGGAATCTGCACTGTTATCAATCCTTGAGCAGATGCCCGTGGGAGTGCTTGTTTATAACAAAAACAGGGAGATCCTGAAGGCAAACAGGCATGCTGCGACACTCTTTTCATACGCTTCCGAAGATGAGATGACCGGCAAACTTGTGCCTGATCTGTCTCGCAATGACTATGAAAGCGATCTGGACGGCCAGGCGGGACAGGGAAGGATAATAAGGCTTCCCGGTCAGACGGGCGACCGCTTAGTCTTTCTGAATAGCATCCCCGTTGACTTCAGGGGAGAGAAATCAACACTGGAGGTCCTGATTGACGTGACTACCCTCGAATCGGCACGCAAGCAGGAGGCAGAGGCCAATATCGCAAAATCGGAACTGCTTGCAAGGATGAGTTTCGAGATACGTACCCCCCTGAACGGTATTATCGGCATGACCGAGATGCTTAACAGATCCGAGCTGCCGGAACAGTCGAAGGAAGTTGCCAGGCTGCTCAGCCGTTCGGCAGATCTTCTTCTGACAATCATCAATGACATTTTCGATGTGTCAAAGGTTGAGACAGGAAAAATGATCCTCGATGAGGTACCGTTTAAACTCAGGCATGAGATAACCTATTGCGTCAACCTGGTCAAAAGGGAGAACCCGGAAACACTTGTCAAGATCATATCATCTGTCGATGATACCGTGCCGGATAATCTTATAGGTGATCCTTACAGGCTGCGGCAGGTAATTACAAACCTGCTGTATAACGCTCTTGCGGGCACCCAGACGGGTGAGATCCGTCTTGAATGCCGTGTCCGCAGGTCTGAGGGCAATATGTTCATCCTGGGCTTCACGGTCACTGACACCGGAAACACCTACACCAGGGCTGAGATCAAGAAACTCTTCGGAGATTATATTACAAATCTGAGCGAGCGGTCTGAATGGGCGGAAGACCTGAGACTCGGACCAATACTTGCAAGGCAGCTTACCGAACTTATGGGCGGAGAACTGTCGGCAGAGAGTCCTGCCGGCAAGGATTCTTCAGGCCGGGAGAGAGGGCTGAAGGTTTCTTTCACAATCAGGGTTCACCTGAATGAAAAGATACACAAGAACATTGACCTGGCAGGTTACACAGAGCTGAGCGATATACGCACCCTGGTGATCACAGGCTCACAGGGGCGGGATGATGATTTCCTCGGCGTGATCCACCGTCTCGGGCTTCCTGTCTCAGTCACGAGCTTCCAGAAGCACACGGTGTCGCAGATAAAGGCAAACCTGCAAAGCGCTCATGACAGGTATATACTCCTTATCATCTTTGACGAGCCTGAAGCTGATGGCTTTGAGCCAGCCAAAACACTCCTCGATTCAGGCATGACCGGCGAACATATTGTCCTGATGTTTACATCAAAAGACCCGAAAGGGCACTATTCGCGGTGCGTTGACATGGGCATTGACCATCTGCTTGTCAAACCGTTTGCCGGTGAGGATCTGTTTGCCGTGCTGAAAGAGCATTTTCCTTCACTCAGGAGCGAAAAGGGCAACCTTGTCCCCGAAAGGTCCGCACTGCCGGTCATTCTGGTTGTTGATGACAACTATCTGAACAGGAAGGTGGTAGGTTCGCTGCTCAAGGTTCTCGGAGTGACGGCTGAATATGCCTCCGGAGCCGCGGAAGCAATTACAATGGCGAAGGAGAAACCCTATGACCTGATCCTGATGGATCTCATAATGCCCGAGATGGATGGATTTGAAGCTGCCAGAGTCATACTGGAGTTCGACAAAAACACGATAATAGTGGCTCTTTCTGCAGATAACATGCCCGAGACCAGGATCAGGGCCGAACAGACCGGAATGAAAGAGCTGCTGTCGAAGCCCGTTACCGTTGAAGATCTCAGAAGAGTGATTGCCAGGTATCACAAGCAACAGTGACATGCCCGGCGATATAAAAAAACTGCCGCCAGACAGGTTTCTTGATCTGAGTGTCTCGCTGCCTGTCGTTGATGTCAGATCGCCGGGGGAATATTCATACGGGCACATCCCCGGTGCTGTCAACATCCCTCTCTTTGATGACCCTCAAAGAGCCGAAGTGGGTACCGTTTACAAAAAGGAAGGCAGCCTCAATGCTGTCATACGCGGCATTGACCTTGCAGCCCCTGAAATGTCAGCTAAGCTAAAGAGTGCGGTAGAGCTTGCTCCGGAGAAATCCCTTCTGACATATTGCTGGAGGGGTGGCATGCGCTCGGAGGCAATGGCATGGCTCTTTTCAATGGGCGGCCTGACTCCGCTGCTTCTGGAGGGAGGGTATAAAGCCTACCGAAACCACATCCTCTCTGACCTTGGAAGGAAAAGAAATTTCATTATCCTTGGCGGACTGACAGGAAGCGGCAAGACACACATTCTCAAGCATATAAAGTCGACGGGTACCCAGGTTACAGACCTGGAAGGACTGGCTTCACACAAAGGTTCGGCATTTGGCGCCATGGGACAACAGCCGCAGCCCTCATCAGAACACTTTGCCAACCTGCTTTACAGCGACCTGACCGGCAAAAATGAGAAGGACCCGGTCTGGCTTGAGGATGAAAGCCGAAATATAGGCACTGTCTTCATGCCGGACAGTTTCTACGCTATGATGCAATCGTCTCCGGTCATTGCTCTCATGATGAGCATTGAAACCCGGATACCCAGGCTGCTCAGGGAATATGCCTCCTTCCCGCCCGAACAGACAATCGCCTCTGTAATGAAGATATCAAAACGCCTGGGGGGAGACCGGACCAGGGAGGCCGTTGAGGCAATACAGAAAGATGATTTTGCAACAGCAATCAGGATAACGCTTGAGTACTATGACAAGTCGTATAATTATGCCCTTTCAAAGCCTCAGGACAGACAGGTGATCTATGTTGAAACTGACACCGATGATGTGGCTGTCAATGCCTCCAGGGTGCTGGAGGCTGCAGGGAGCCTTGCATAATTCACCCTTTCTTCAGGGTTGAGGCATCGACCCACCTGAAAACCTTATCGGAGCGCCTGACCTGAACAGGCAGTTGAACCGAGCAGAGAGTACCCCTGGTCACTGACTCTGCCGGGTTGGTTGCCTCGTCCCTCAACTCGCCGACAGTGTGCTCGATTATTCCGGTTGTGGGCCCGGTAATTAGGATTGTATCGCCCATGCTGAGATCGCCTGCCTCAAGCTTTATTTCCGCAACACTGAGCCTGCTGAACCAGTTGGTGACCTTCCCGATGTAAATTTTTCTTTTTGTTGCGGCGGAACCGTAAGTGGTTGTCCACTCTCCCAGCTTCTGGCCCAGGTAGTATCCGTCCCAGAAGCCCCTGTTAAAGACTGTGGAGAGGCGTGTCATCCATTCCTCCGTTTTCTCCTTCCCGAAGGTGCCGTCTGCAATTGCTTCGACAGCCTCGCTGTAGCACCGGGAGACTGTTTTTACGTACTCGGCTGACCGGGCCCTGCCCTCGATCTTAAGCACCCTGGCGCCGGCATCGATTATCTGGTCAAGGAAGCCGATCGTGCAGAGATCTTTCGGAGACATGATGAATTCATTGTCAATTTCAAGTTCCCCTCCGGTCTCCTTGTCCGTGACGATATAGCTTCGCCTGCAAATCTGGTAGCAGTTGCCCCTGTTGGCTGAGGCATCTGCCTCATGCAGGCTCAGGTAGCATTTTCCCGATATCGACATGCAGAGGGCGCCGTGAATGAACATCTCAAGCCTGACAGGCTCCCCTCCCGGGCCGCGGATATCATCACGTACAATTGTGTCGTAGATATTTCTTACCTGCTTCAGATTGAGCTCGCGCGACAGTACGGCCACATCAGCCCACTGCGAATAGAACTTAAGGGCCCCGCTGTTTGAAATATTGAGCTGGGTGGAGAGATGCACTTCCAGTCCGGCTTCCCTGGCAGCCATGACAGCTGCCTGGTCAGTGGCGATAACAGCGTCGACACCAGCCTTTTTTGCAGCAGCGAGCACTTCCCGCACGGTATCCGTCTCATCATCGAATAAAACGATGTTCAGTGTGAGGTAGCTCCTTATCCCGTTCTCACGGCATATTTCAGTTATTGCCGGGAGTTCATCAGCTGTGAAGTTGTCAGAGGAGCGGGCACGCATATTGAGCTCTCCGATGCCGAAATAGACCGAGTCTGCCCCTCCCTGTATGGCTGCGCGGAGCGATTCCCATGATCCTGCCGGAGCCATGATTTCAATCTCTTTTCTCTTCATTAAGGCTGCGGGCTGTTACTTTTTCTTTTGCAGTACCACTCTCATGCAGCTGCCTTTGCCGGGTTCAGAGTGAAGCACGAAAATCCTCCCCTTATGATACTCCTCGACGATCCTCTTTGACAGTGACAGCCCCAGGCCCCATCCCCGTTCACGCGTTGAGTAGCCCGGCTTGAAAATTGTCTTGAAATCCTTCCGTGGTATGCCCTTGCCGGTATCTTCCACGTCAATTATAGCTTCCTGGTCATTCTCCGAAAGTCTGACAGTTATGCTTCCGGCACCTTTCATTGCATCTATTGAGTTCTTAACGAGGTTCTCAATCACCCATCCGAGGAGGACAGGATTGAGTGGCACACCTGTGCATCCGGTGGTTTCGTTGGCTATGCTGAGATCGACGGTTGAGCCTATCCGTTTATGCATGTATGTAACTGTCTTTTCAGCAAGCGCCGGAAGATCACCCGGAAGCAGCTTTGGCTTTGAACCTATCAGCGAGAACCGCTCGACAACGCTGCCGAGCCTTTCTACATCCACAGATAGCTCTTCCGCTATGTCGGTGCCCGGATATCTGCTTCGGATAATCTCCGCCCATGCCGACAGCGATGAGGTAGGCGTGCCGAGCTGATGTGCCGTCTCTCTCGACAGACCCAGCCACACCTGGTTCTGCTCGGCTGAGCGTGATGAGTTGAAGGCAATATAGGCTATGGCTATGAACAGCAGGATCACGCCAAGCTGAACATAGGGATATATTCTGAGCTGCCGCAGAAGCGTGCTCTCACGGTAGTAGATGTAATTCACGGCGCCATTGCCAAGATCTACTATTATTGGCTCATTCCGTTTATCCATCCGTTTCAGCTCGCGCCGCAGTGCTGCGGTGTCCGAAGCAATACCCGCCGGAATATTCCTCTGGGAGATTATATTATTCCGTGAATCAATCAGTATGACGGGAACGGTTGTATTGTCTTCGATGATCCGGAAAAGAAAATCAAAGTCCTCCGGACTGCCCGGGAGTCCAACCAGCCTCCTTGTTGCCTCAGCCCACAGTTCAGCCTTTTTTCTCTCTTCCTCCTTCAGCTTGCCCACCAGGTCATGGGTGTACAGCAGCGATCCGAGACCGATAATGACCGCGAAGATGAGCAGCAGAACCTGCCAGATCAGTTTTTTACGGTAGATGTCCATGTATTACTATTTCTTTTTCAGCAATGACCTGAGAGGGCTCTCTGTAACTTCTTCCTGCTTTTCCTCTGTCTGTGCAGAAGGTTCCTTGCCCTCTTCCCATGTTATCTTGAATTTTGGCTTGCTCTCAACGGGCTTCTTTTTCAGCGTATCTGCCTGATACCAGCCATACTCCTCATTCAGTATCCCTTTCAGTGTCTGTTTCTCAGTAGCAATATCCTCTTTGATATTATCCTTTGCCTGCCCGAAGTCATAGCCTACATCGACTATGCCGTTGACACACTCTATCTTCAGCGGTATTGTAGCTTTTCCGGCACCATCGACCTGGACCTGCCCGAAAACGTCATCACCGCGGTTGCGGTCCCTTGCCTTCCTGCTCAGAACCTCTGACAGCAGCAGCCTTGCATGATACGAGTAATCCTCGTCGAAGTTGTGAGTCCCGTACAATGTGAAGTTAACCGCAGTTGAGTTGATCAGCATCTTTGGTATTGACACCGTGCGGTTGGTTATGAAGACGTCGTTTTCCATTCTTGAAAAACTAATATCCCTCAGCTCATCGAGGTCGAGATATGACGAAAGACTCTCCGCCAGGGCAAAGTGCACAAGCCTGCCGTCAGTGATCACCAGATGCGCATCCGAAACAAGATCCTTTGTGACGATTTTATAATTACTGTCAAGAGGGGCAAGCACAGTGACTGTTCCTGTCAGTTTCCCGGAGAGATTGTCGCTTACAATAAAATCCTGGCCGAAATTATTGAATGAAGAGAATGTTTTATTGATATCAATGCCGGTCACATTGAGTTTTGATCTTGTGATATACCCTCCGTCCTTTTGCCTGCCCAGCCTGAACTCCCCCATAAGCAAACCGTCAAGTCCATCGGCCCTGATGTCACTGAAGGTGAACACATAGGGTTCATATTCAAGGGATGTTTTGAAGTTACCCGCCCGGAAACCCTGGCTGATGATACTGTCAGCCGTGAGAGTGATTTTCATGCTGACGTCAGACGGAAAGATGTTAAGCCGCTTCCCGGCACCGGCAGTACTGTCATTCTCACTTCCTGTGAAGGTGGCTGTAACAAACCTGTCAGCCGATACGTCTCCTGTAACAATCATGGTTTCAGGCCCCCCGGATACCCATCCTGTAAAATTACGCATTATCGCGTTTACAGTAAAATGCTGATCCATAAGCGTGAATGAGAGGCTGTCGGCAATGAAATCTTTGTTGATGATCAGCGAGCCGTTTGCATCTGTCAGGGCTATGCCTGACGAAGCGATTGTAGCTCCGAAATCGCTGAATACAAACGATGCGTCAGGATGCAATGAGGGCAATGCCGCCATTGTCAGTTTCATACCGGCAGGAAGCTGGCCGGATAGTTTTATGTGACCGCTGACTGATCCTTTCTGATCGCGGATATAATCTGTTTTCATGATCCTGCGGAGGTCATCGAAGTTAAGATCGCCGTTCAGGGCCAGCGTGACATGCGGTCTGGTCAGGTTGTTCAGCATGAATGACCCTTTCAGTTTTGCCGATCCGTATGTGGCGCTCATATTGTCAACTGTGAAGAGAAAGGTCTCCGGACTGTTGAGCGCCCCGTTGGTAAGGCCTCCGCTGAAAGAGAGGTTATTCACTTTCAGTCCGCTTCTCTGAGAACTGACCCGTCCGTCAGTCAGGGCATAATTAAGTTCAAAATGAGGTTTGCCGGCTTCTCCGTAAGGTCCCTTGAGTGTACATCTGAAATCCATAATCCCGGAAGGACTTAATCCACCGGTCAGCGACATCAATTTTTCAGGCAATATTGAGACAAGTGTCCCGATGTTGATCTTCTTTCCCTCAACAGCCAGATCAAGGTTCGACATAGAGTAGTTTACCATGCCGTCAACGCCGAAATTCAAACCGGCAAGATCGATTGTTCCTTTGGCCACGGAGAGCGAGTTGGCCGTCTTGCGCAGTTTGACGGTGGCGCTCACAGGGAAACCGGAGATGCTCATTTCGCTGAAGTTAACCGAGTCAATATCCACACTGACGCTTGTGTTCAGAAATATACCCGCCATGAAAATATCCCCGTCGAGAACGGCTTCATTAATCCTGCCTGATATCCTGAGCCCGGAGCTCCTGTCGTACCAGACTGTTTTCATATTCAGGGCGCTGATGTTGTTAAGCCTTATGCTCTTGCCTTTTTTCTTTTTTTCTCCTGTGACGACCTGGTAGTTGATATCACCACGCTTATCCGTAAGCAGGTTAATCTCTCCCTCCCTGACGGCTATTGAGCGCACTGCCACCGTGCCTGTAAGCATCTGGAGAAGGGATGCTGTCACCGAAAGGGAAGAAGCGGACAGAAGCGTGTCGTGATCCTCACCCCTGAACTGTGTCTTGTCGTAGTAGGGTGATGGGGCTACCAGGAGATCATTGAACCTGAGCGTGATATTCGGGAATGACTCGAATATTGTCAGCCTGAGTGTGCCGTATGATATTTTGGTATTGACAGTCTCATTGACCTTGCGGACGAGGGCGGCGGTCAGCTTGTCATTTCTGATCCATGCATACAGTCCGAGGCCGGTCACGGTCAGTAAAAACAGGACTGCTGTTATCAGCGCTATCTTTTTCAGCCATCTCATTCAGCCGGTTCCCTGAGGTCGTTAGCTTTTTCTTTTCTTAAGAAGGAAGGAGAGATCCTGGCCCGGTGTCAGCTCCCTGGGTTCGGTGCCGTAACTGAACAAACGGGTGTTGCGCGGTCCGATGAGCGACAGTTTTCTGCCCTCGAGCAGGAACATTGTCCCCTCGCGCAGACCGGCCACGAATATACTCCTGTTAACTTCGATGAATTCGAGGATCCGCTGTTCGCGTGTCTCTCCTGCATGACCAGCCGGGTTAGCGTCGAGGTAATGAGGATTGATCTGAAAGGGTATGAGACCGAAAGCCCTGAATGATGACGGTGCCGTAACGGGCATATCGTTGGTTGTCATGATTGTGGGGCAGGTTACATTTGAACCTGCGCTCCAGCCAATATAAGGGGTCCCGGCAAGAACCTTTTTCCTGACGGGGGCTATCAGCTTGTTGTCTCTCAGGCACTTGAGGAGCATCCACGTATTGCCGCCGCCGACAACTATTGCAGAAGCTTCCATGACAGCCTTCACAGGATCGGAGAAGTGATGTATTGACACCACGTCATGACCCACCTCCCCGAAGCGTGTTCTTACCTTCTCCTCATACTCATCATAGGAGAAGGTAACGGCAGCATATGGAATGAAGAGAGCCTGTATCTTTTTGGTGCCGAGAAACTCCCTGATGTTGTTCTTTGGATAATCAAGATACGCCTCCCCTGCATTGGTAGAGTTGCTAATAAGAAGAAGTCTCATCTGTCTGTTTTTCAGAATTTGAAAACTAACGGGCCGGGGTTCACCGGTAACGCACCAAAGATATATAAAAAACAAAAGGCCGCACCTGTTCTGTGCGGCCCCTGCTACGGATCACTGCGTATATCAGTTGTTGAACGTCAGGGCTATGCCGACCTCGAAGGGGAACAGCTCCGGACCTTTACCGTCTTCAAACATTTTTGACAGATAGTATGTGCCGTATGCCTGGAACATCTCATACCCGAGGCGGGCGGTAACACCGTATCTCAGGAGGTTAAGACTGAAATCATCCTTGTTTTTAATCTTTACCTTGTCGTTGTCATAATAGACCACCTTGGTATGGGAGTGCAGCTTGATGGCTCCGATAAACCCTGCGCCGATATTGATTGTCCCGTGATGTGAAACAGGGATCTGTCCTTCAAGAAGTATCGGCATGGTGGCATAAGTTGTTGAAAGCTTGCTTTTTTCAAAATTGATGTCCTCGGGCGGATAGACGGGAATTATATTTCCGTTGTCATCCTCGGCAATTGAGTTATCACCGTCGAAATAGTAGTCACTCCAGCTCACGCCGACGGTTGCGGCTAACCCGAAGTGGCGGCTGAAACCCAGGTTGAGATTGGGCAGCAGAATGTTAAAATTCATTGACTTCGCGGTGTTGAGATTCATATAGTTTTCAGATGGTTCAAGAGAGGTGCTGAACGGCTCCGTGAAATAACCGCAAAACCCCAGTTCAAGTCCTCCGACATGACCTCTGAAGGAAGATTTTGTATCATCATCGTACTCTTCAAATGTGACTGATGTATCATTATCATCTTCGGAAATCCTGATGCCTTTCTTCCCAATTCTGATTACTGTCTCATCATCACTTTCTTCCACGGTAACACCTCCGACAGTGACGGTAGATTTATCATCCTCATAAGATTCTTCATCATTATAAGCCTCTTCGTCTTCAATAATTATTTCCTCATCTTCAGCGGCAAGGGTGTCCTGTTCAATAATTATCAGCGTGTCACTTGTTGCTGTCTCCGCGGTTTTTTGTTCCATCTCCTCCAGTTCCCTGAGTTTCTCCTGCTTCTCCTGGGCTTTCGAGGGCAGGATGAAGGAGAGAATGATAATCAATGTTATTGCTACTCTTTTCATGGCTTAATGTTTTTATGTTTATTGCAAGGACGAATTAACAGGCATCAAAGTTACAGTTATTGAGAACTTTTTCTTACAGGTGCAGAAAATGAAAGCAGTGATGAATTAAAGCTGACAGCGACAGTGTCTCCCGCTGCACTGACGACTTTTTCAAGTTCCATATCCGAGCCGAAGACGCTGTTTATGCCTTTAATGCACGATCTGGCAATGACATATCCGTCAACAGGCGTTTTTTCCTTTTTTCCTGATTTCGACAGGCCGGCAATTCCTTTCATGAGCCAGTTTTCTTCCCTTTCCGGTATATTCTGCGATGCGGGGATCTCATTAAAATTTACTGCAAGGAGTTCATGGGAGTCAATTCCGGCCTTTATCAAGGGCGCCCCGGAACGTGCTGTAACTGTCACGGGAGTGGCTTTAACGGGCTCTTCCCGAACCGGTACAGGGAGCTCTTCCTTTACTGCTGTCACAGATTTTATCTCAACTGCTGCCAGGGATGTTTTATTAACGGAAAGCTCAGGTTCCGGCATCACTTCTTTTACAACCGCGGGAGCCGCATCCACTGTTTCCGGTGCCATCGCAACTTCAGGAGAACTGACCGGTGATGTTACAGAGGTCTGTTTATCAGTAAACGGCCCGAGCACCAGAAATGAAAGAATGACCGCCGCTGCCACCAGGGCAGGTATCCAGATACGCCGGATGATTTTGGCGGTTGGCGTTGGCCGCATCAGAGAGTGAAGGCCGGTCCACTTTTCATCATATGGTCTGAGCCTTAACTGCCTGAAATTTTCTGCATAAGCTCTTTTCCGGGGATCGGAGGCAAACAAGGCTTCCATTTCTTCAAGGCTGTCATCAGGCAGGGCATCCTCTGACCAGCCAGCAGCAAGAATGTCAAACTGGTCATCAGCCAGATCACCGGCAGTCCGGAACAGGTTGCCCGGAGACGGATACCTGTCATCCGGCGGTGTCAGGCGCGGATAATCTGTATCATCGTTCATTGCCATACTGATGTTTTTAAAAGATAGTTTTTCAGGGCTACCCGGCCCCTGAAGATATAGGTCTTTACCTGGTGCTCCGTAAGCCCGGTGATTTCAGCGATCTCATTGTAATGATAGCCTTCATAGTCACGGAGCAGGATAACTGAGCGTTGAACGGCCGGCAGTTTCTCCAGCGCATGATGGAGGACCTCGTTAAGGTCAGTACTGCTCTCCTCTGCATATAGAGAGGCATCATCATAGAACTCAACATCCACCAGCCTCGCGTCTTTCCGGATAACATCTATCATTCTGTTATAGGCTGCTGTAAAGAGCCATGCCTTCACTGCCGCATATTCTATCTCCGTGACACAGCGCCAAAGCTTTTCATAGGTGTCCTGCACAATATCCCCGGCCCTGTGGCTGTCCCTTATACTGCGGTATATGAATCGGTAGACATGGTCACCAAATTCCCTTACCGCATTATTGTACTCTTTTACTGTCATCCGGTCCGTACTGACAACATAAAGACGGCTTCCTCCTGCCAAATGTTACAGGATATGCAAAAAAAATAGCAGAGACAAGTCTCAGACCTGTCTCTGCACCCGAAATGTTAAACGGATTTTATTTGAATTGATATACCCTGATCCAGTCAACCTCCATCGAGGAGATACCTCCGACGGGCTTGTCGACACCGCCTGCCAGGTTGACGAACATAGCCTCCTGCGGCACACCGCTTGTCTGTTTCATCACCTCAATGCCGTTTATCTTCCATATCAGACTTTCAGGCCTCCATTCAAGGGTGAAGATGAAGAAATCCGAAAGATATCTTGAACCGATGCTCTTCTTGTGGTGATTTCCCGGAGAGGTGAACAGGTCAAACCATACCTTTCCGCTGCCTGACCGGCAGACATTGATATGCGGGGTGATACGGTCACCGATCAGCCAGAAGGCATTGCGCACTGCCGGATCGGTCAGCTTGATCTTGGCTGAGAAAATACCGTATTTCTGCCTGAAAGAGGCTCCGGTGTTAAGAATACCGGACGTGAACGAAAATTCCTTTGTGTAAAAACCTCTCTCCTGGTCCCATACCTTGCCGGTGATCTTCTGGGGCTTCGTGATGATACGCAGTACACCGTGACGCACCTCAAAATTGTCAGATGGCGTATAACTGTGAAGGTCCGTGGCAATACTGTAGCTGTCGTGCAGCAGCTTGTCTCCCCAGTAGTATTTGTTGAGCCACTTCTTCTTATCAGGTTCGCTGCCGTCAAACTCATCGCTGAAGGTAAGCGCGCGGTTTTTAAGAAGATCAAACTTGTTTGAGTCCTTAACGGAGAAATACCACTTGATGTCGGCAGAGTTTTTAAGACCGTTGTATTCATTCAGCTCCCTGAACATATCCGTTTTCTCGAAACGGCGCTTGTCAAGCAGATATTCTTTCCTTTCCGTAAATGCCTTGGTCTTCAGGTATTCTTCAAGCTCATAATATCTCTTAATGCGGGCCGAATCCTTTACCTGTATGTAGTTGGAGAACTCCTTTGAAGCCTTGAATTTATAATAGGAAGCAACATCGGCAGCGCTTTTCCTGCTTTTGAAATCAAGAAGCTTCTGATATTCAGGGGAGTTTTTGAAAGTGACAGGCTTCATGGTTTTCTTAACCAGGAAAGCCGATGATGTGACGAACATTTTCAGCTCATCAAGCTTCTTGACCTTGGCAGCGTTCAGGTTTTTCTTTACTTCGGGGTCCTTCAGCAGCTTCTTGTATTCGAGCCATTTACCATATTCTTCAGTATCCTTGAAGGTAACAGGTTTCATCCTCTCTTTCTGCTTGAATTCGGGCGACTGGATGAATCTTTCCAGGTCTTCGACCTCCTTAATTTTGGCTGATCCGTCGAGCGTGGTGAAGTTCTTAAGCAGGGCGCTTCCTTCGGTTTTAAAATAGAGGGCTATGTCCTTTGCCTTCTTAAGCCTGAAAAACTCTGTTTCCCTCATAAATTCTTCAGAGCCCTTGTAGGTGAGTGATTCCAGCTCCTTCTTCTTCTGTCTGAAACCCGCTGAATTGATGCTCTCGTGGAGCACGTTGTATTTTGCCAGAGTTTCAGAACCGGCGAAGGAGATCATCTTTTCATATTCAGTGATCAGTGCCTTTTCTTCCTGTTCAAGTTTAGAAGTCGAGGGGATCATCCCCAGGATCAGCTTTAAGGTCGACATTGCAGATAACTTTTTAAGTATAACCCGTTAAAGATAAAAATGTTTCAAATATTTTGGTCAGGATCAGGCATTTATTTGTTATTTAGGAGTCAACAAATAAAATGAACTGATTCTGACAAATAGTTTATTTACAATAGAATAAAAACGCATGAAAAAGCTCATTATTGTTACCGGCATGATAATGCTGATTTTGCCTGCCGTTCATGAGGCAGGGGCCCAGCAACTCACGGCGACAGACATAATAAAGAAGGCGGATGAGAAATTCAACGGCGAGATGTCGGGCTACAGCGTGATGAGCATGACTATCATCAGGCCCACGTGGCAGCGCACTGTTGAATTCAAATCGTGGTCGCTCGAAGATGATTATGCCCTTACCCTTATCACCGCACCGGCACGTGAGCAGGGTCAGACCTTCCTCAAGCGCGGCAGCGAGATGTGGAGCTGGAACCCGGCAATAAACAGACTCATCAAGCTGCCGCCTTCAATGATGTCACAGGGCTGGATGGGATCGGACTATACGAACGATGATATCCTCAGGGAATCATCAGTTGTCGATGATTATACCCACTCTGTTGAAGGCGAAGAGGAAATTGACGGAAGCAAATGCTACAAAATCAAACTCACGGCAAGGGATGATGCTGAAATTCTCTGGGGTCACCAGTTATGGTGGGTCGATAAAAAGGAATTCATTGTTCTGAAAGCCGAGCTCTATGATGAGGACGGGTATCTTGTAAGGACTGAGACAGGAACCGACCTCAAAACCATGGACGGAAGATTCATCCCCACGACCATCGAGCTGGTGCCTGCAGACGAAGAAGGCCGCAAAACCGTCCTGAAGATCATGGAGATGAAATTCAACGTTAAACTTGACGAGAGTTTCTTTTCTCAGCAGAACATGAAAACCATAAGGTAAAGCAGATATTTATGAAAGGGCTAATAACATGAAAGATTATCAGCTCGCCTGGAAAAACCTCTGGCGAAACAGGAGAAGAACACTTATCACGGCAACATCAGTCTTCTTTGCGGTGTTCTTTGCCCTGGTAATGAGGGCATTCCAGCTCGGCACCTATGACAAGCTGTACAGGGACGTCATTGAATCCTACACCGGATACCTTCAGCTGCAACAGTCTGACTACTTTGATGAACCCGGCCTGGACAACAGTTTTGAAGTCGACCCCGCAATGCTTATGGAGTTTGAAAACGATCCTAATGTCACTGCCGTGGTACCCAGGCTCGAATCATTTGCCCTGGCAGCAGCGGAGAGCCGTACCCAGGGTGTGATGGTCCTGGGGATGGATCCTGAAGGCGAGGACAAGGCGCTGAATATCAGGAACAGGATGGTCAGGTACAAGCTTACACCGGAGGCTGCGGAGGCAATCAGGAACGCTGGCGTTCCACAGCGGACTGAAAGGCTGCTTGATGTGTTCCTCAATCAGTCATACTCGGATGAGTCGCGCCTTATTACGGATCTCGGAATTAACGATAATGATACTGCCTCGGTTATGCCCGTAATACGCAAATACGCTTCTTTCAGGAATGGCTACCTGACAGCAGAAGATACGGGAGGTGTCATTATTGGCAGCGGCCTGTCTGCGTTCCTGAAGGCAGGCGTGGGAGATACTGTCACGCTGATGGGCCAGGGTTACCACGGGACTACAGCAGCCGGCATCTATACGGTGAGGGGCGTGGTCAGGCTTCCTGCCCCGGACATTGACAATATCCTTGTGTACCTCCCGATCAGCGAAGCAAGGGATCTCTACGCCGCTCCCGGAATGGCCACCTCGGCCATCATCAGCATAAGGAACACAGACGATAAAGCGGTTATTCAGACCAGGGAAAGACTGAACCTCATCAAGGGAGACAACCAGGCGTTGCGGACCTGGCAGGAGATGAATGCCCTGCTTCTTAACCAGATGGAGGCAGACAACAGAAGCGGTGCTATCATGATCGCCATCCTTTACCTTGTGATCGCTTTCGGGGTCTTCGGCACCGTACTCATGATGCTGGCTGAAAGACGCCGTGAATTCGGAATGCTCGTCTCAATCGGAATGCAGAAGGGCAAACTGGCTAAAGTGGTTTCCATGGAGATGCTTCTTATCGGATTCCTGGGCGTCGCAGCCGGGGTGATCGCTTCACTTCCCATTGTATTTTTCGGAAATGCCCGGCCGCTGAGATTGACAGGCGAAATAGCCAGAATGTATGAAGACTACGGTTTTGAACCGGTCATGCCCATGCTTCTGCCTGACACCTATTACCTGTGGCAGGTGGTTGTTGTGCTTGTGATACTCTTGTTCACCGTAGCATTCAGCGTTCGCAAGATCTTTAAAATGAATGTTATTAACGCTCTCAGAGCCTGAAAGGGAAATGATATGATAACGTCAATAGCCTGGAAGAATGTCTGGAGGAACAAAACCAGAAGCCTTATAGTAATTACTGCTGTGACAATCGGGGTGTTTGCCGGCGTCTTCTCCATGGCTGCAATAAACAGCTCTGTAGTTCAGAGGATTAATGCAGCAGTCAACGAAGAACTCTCCCACATCCAGGTAAACAACAACGACTTCAGGAGCAGCAGCGATATCCGCGACCTGATCAGTAATCCTGCTGAAGTCATTTCAGTGCTTGAAAAAACAGAAGGTGTCAAAGGCGTAACCGGAAGGATAATAGTCAGGGGTATTGCATCAACATCCGCCGGGAGCACCGGAGTGGAGATCACCGGCATCGATACCGGGAAGGAGCAGCAGATGTTCACAATTGACAGGAAGCTTATCCCCGGCACAGGAAGTTATTTCGGATCAGATACAAAATTCAACACGGCCTTTATCGGCGAAAAACTGGCCAAGGAACTCAACATAATAAGATATATCCTCAGCACTGAAGCACTGTCGGGTCTTGAAACGAAAGGTGTTCCTTTATCCGTCATCGAAAAGCTCAGGCCGCTGGAGGGGCAGAGGTTCACCACCGAAAAGAAATTCTCGGCTGCATACAGCGAGCTTATTTCGGAAAGGGAGAAAAAGAAGTACGGGTTAACGATAAAGGAGACAGCATGGTCTTACCGTGAAGGCTCCAGGATCATCCTTACGTTTCTTGACGTGAATAACAATCAGACCGGTGCAGCTTTCAGAATAAGCGGCATATACCGGACCAACAATGACCTCTTTGAATCTTTGACGGTGTTTGTCCCTGCCCCGGAACTGAGGCAACTGACGGGTATCGGAGAGGGACAGTACCACAGGATAATAGCCAGGCTTGAGAACGATGACCTCACCGACGGGGTGACTCCTGTGATCAGGGAGGCTCTGCCGGAATACGAGGTGATGAACTGGAAGGAGATACAGCCCGACCTTGCCATGATCGCTGATTACATTAATCAGATATATGCCGTATTTATGGTACTTATCCTGGCTGCGCTGGCGTTCGGTATCGTGAACACGATGCTGATGGCCGTACTGGAACGGACACGTGAGCTCGGGATGCTTGCAGCCATTGGAATGAACCGCCGCCGCGTCTTTATGATGATAATGCTCGAGTCAATCTTCCTTTCATTTGTCGGCGGCGTTGCAGGCATGGCTGTCAGCGGAATTGTCATTGCAATTACCGGCCGCACCGGCATAAACCTTGTAAAATATTCCGAAGGCATGGAGGCGTTCGGATACTCCGCTCATCTGTATCCTTCCATAGGTGCAGAGTTCTTTGTCACACTGACAATACTGATTGTCATCACAGGCATCGTATCAGCAATCTATCCTGCCCGGAAAGCTTTAAAATTAAATCCTGTTGAAGCATTAAGGGGTGAATAACCACAAAATACAATAACCATGAAAGTAGTAGAAATCAACGATGTGTCCAAGACCTATCATGATACCGAGGTGGAGGTGAAGGCTGTAAACGGAGTGACACTCAGCTTCGAGAAAGGTGACTTTGCAGTTGTGGTTGGTCCTTCCGGATCCGGCAAGACCACGCTTCTTAACCTTATCGGCGGCCTTGACCAGCCGACTGGAGGGGAGATCATCGTTGCAGGCCATCGCCTTTCGGAACTAAGGCCGTCAGAGCTGATCGATTTCAGGATGGAGCATGTGGGTTTCGTCTTTCAGTCCTACAATCTGATACCCGTACTGACAGCTGCAGAGAATGTAGGTTTTATTATGAATCTCCAGAAATGGCCGAAGGAGAAACGCAAGGCACGCACAGACGAACTGTTGCAGTCTGTAGGACTTGCCGACAGGCACAACAGCCGCCCCTCGCAGCTGTCGGGCGGACAGCAGCAGAGAGTTGCTGTGGCAAGAGCCCTCGCTCCCCGTCCTGAATTCATACTTGCTGACGAACCTACGGCGAACCTAGACTCAAAATCAGCTGAGACGCTCCTCGATATCATGGAGAAACTTAACCGCGAGGAACAGATGACATTCATCTTTTCAACCCATGACATCAGGGTGATGAAGAGGGCCCGCAGGGTTATAACCCTCGAAGACGGCCGTGTTATATCTGACGAAAGGACTAACGGCGAGGGATGAAAAGGACGTTGATGCTGGTTGCGGCAATGATGACATTTACCCTTTCATCATTGTCACAGGAAGCTCCCGGCAAGTTCTCTGCGGGAGGCTATGCCACATGGCTTCACAATTCCGTGTTTGAAGATCCTTCAGATGCCTGGCTCAACAGCAGCATGCTTCATAACAGGCTTAATTTCAGGGCATACCCCGGCAGCCGGATAACCATGGCTCTTGAAATAAGAAACAGGTTCGTGCTGGGTGACATGGTGCAGCTTGACCCGACATACAGCCCGGCACTGGCTTCTGACCCGGGCTGGATTGACATGTCATGGAACATCCTGAGCGAGCAGTCATTCGTGCTGAACACGTTCATTGACAGAGCCTGGATCGACTACACGGCAGGAAAGCTCAGGCTCACCCTGGGCCGTCAGCGGATCAACTGGAGCCAGGCCCTTGTGTGGAACCCCAATGACATCTTCAATACTTATTCTTTTTTTGATTTTGACTATATGGAACGGCCCGGCAGCGATGCGATAAGAGCCGTTTACTCTACCGGCCCGGCGTCGGCGGCAGAAATGGTCGTCAAGCTCGACAGCACAGACAGGGTGACCGTTGCAGCACTTTACAGGTTCAGCCTGCTTAACACCGACCTACAGTTCTTCGCAGGTGAGACAAACGGGGAGCTCTTCACCGCGGGAACAGGATGGTCAGGCGCAGCAGGCTCGTATTCAATCCGCGGCGAAGCCACCCTGTTCGCTCCGTTCGGAAATTCATCCGTTAAAGAGACCACTTTCATAGCCACGGCAGGCATCGATAAGGTTTTCTCGGATAAGTTTACGGCACTGGTGCAGATGATGTATTCAAACAACCCGTTCGTTCTTGACAATTTCACCGAGCTTTACAAGGGAGCCATTACTGCAGACCAGCTGGCGTTCTCGGAATTCAGCGCAATAGGACAGCTAACCTGGACACCCGTTCCGCTGCTTAATATCTCGGTGTCTGCAATCTGGTATCCTGACCTGAACGGTTATTTTGCCGACGCAACAGTTGGCTTTTCAATGGCGGAAAATGTCGATTTTTCACTTGTAATGCAGCATTTCGACAATGTTATTTCGGGTGAAGTGACAAGGGTAAACCTGGGTTTCATCAGGATTAAGTATAGTTTCTGAAATTTTCATACTTTTACGGCATCAACCCTGAAAGTATGTCACTCGTCCATGAACTTGAGAAATCCGGAAACTGGTTATTCAGACGGAGAGGCTGGTTGCCTGTAATTATCCTGGTTCTGGGCGCCGGTTATCTCTTCATTGCCAACAGAAGCGTCATTTACTTCAACCTGACATGGGAACTGATCTGTGTTTTTGTGTCGGTTGCAGGTGAACTTATCCGGTCGTACACCGTGGGATACGTGCCAAGAAACACCTCGGGCCGCAATGTTCTTGACCAGATGGCCGATGAACTGAACACCTCGGGAATATATTCAATTGTCCGCCATCCCCTCTACGTTGGTAACTTCCTGATGTGGCTGGGCCCTGTTCTCTTTCTCAGGTCAGTCTGGTGCGTGATCATTTTTGTGCTTGCCTACTGGATTTATTATGAACGGATTATTTTTGCCGAAGAGCAATATCTCCGCCGCAAATTCGGTGAGGAATATGACACATGGGCTTTCAGGGTCAGGTCTGTAATCCCCCGTTTCAGGAATTTCATCAGACCCGATCTTGCATTTTCATTAAGGAACGTTCTCAAGAGGGAATACAACAGCATAGCAAACCTCTTCATTGTTTTTGCCATTCTTGATGTGATCCGGAATATAGCGGTGACCGGAAAGGTTTATATGGAGCCGCTCTACATCACCCTCCTTGTTGCAGCCCTGATCTTCTGGGCTGTTGTAAGGTACCTGGTCAAAAGAACGAAGTTCCTCTTTGTTGAAGGACGGTAGGACAGAATAACTCTACCTGTTCCTTGCCCCCAGGAAAATCATTATATAGTAAATCAGCGATGCCAGCGAGCCCAGTGCGGCTATGACATATGTATATGCGGCCCATTTCAGGGCGTCTTCTGCCTTATCATGTGTCCCGGAGTAGGTGATGCCTGCATTCGACAGCCATGCAAGGGCCCTCTTCGATGCATTGATCTCAACGGGAAGGGTTATCACGCTGAAGAGCGTGGTGAGCGCAAAAAGAACGATACCTATCAGCAGGATCTCAGGTCTTGATTTTACAAGGAACAACCCTGCTATCAGCACCCACTGGATCCAGTTGGATGCAAAGCTCACCACCGGGGTAAGCTTTGATCTCATTGTCAGCCAGGCATATGCCGTTGCATGCTGAATGGCATGGCCTGTTTCGTGGGCTGCAACGGCAGCGGCAGCAACACTGGCACCGGCATAGACATCCTGGCTCAGGTTGATTGTTTTCTTCAGTGGATTATAGTGATCGGACAACTCGCCCGGAACACTGTGCACGGTGACATCGGTAATACCGTTTTCGCGCAGCATCTTTTCAGCTACATCACGGCCCGTCATTCCGCTTGCAATTGGCATTCTTGAATATTTCCTGAATTTTGACTTTAATCTTGCGCTGACAATCCAGCTCAGGAACATGAATACTAAAAAAATGATCCAGTACAATCCGTTATTTAAGTAAGTCGTTTCCATCTGTCTTTTTTCTCTTAAGTATTTACTCCGTTTACTTCAAAACCTCTGCCATTGTCATTTTGTTGATCAGGCAGGTCATTTTGTCATGATGATTCAGCGTATCTTTGATGACAATGTTGAATAGAGCTGCAAAGATATTATCTTTTTTACTGCTTATACCTGTATGGTTATACCGCGGGTTAATATCTCCGTGGACGCCACAGTCATGCAGGCACATCCCGACATGTTCACAATTCACTATTGATGCGCTTAAGCTCCACGGCCCAATTAAGGGGCTTGTCATATCCACCGGGAGGATCCTGCGGTGCAGGCCGGGCGGAACACACGGATATGATCCCGTTCCCCGGTTCCTGTTCAGAAGGTACAGGCCGGCAGGGCAACGGTTTCACTTTGCCCCCCGGTGCAACAGGCTGAAGGAGAGGGACTAAAAATTCAGTTTTTCCCTAAGCATTTTATAGCCGCTACGGCTGACAGGTATTTTCTCTCCCGATTTGAGGACGGCAACATAATTATCCTTGCTGTAAGGTTCAAGGCGGGTGATCTGCTCGATGTTAACAATGTATGACCTGTGCACTCTCATGAAGAGGCTTGGCGGAAGGTGGTCTTCATAGTATTTCATCGTCTTCGGCTTAAGGGCTTTGCCTTCACTGTAATAAATCATAACATAATCGTCCTCAGATGCGAGGTACGTGATCATGTTGAGCGGAATTATCTTTATTCCGGCCCCCTTCCTGAAGACGATCCTTGTCAGGTACCCTTCCGCTTCAGTTACTGTTGTGACCAGCTTTTCCACCTTGTCGGGCTCCTGTGTTTCCTTGCCTATCCTGCTGACAGCCTTGGCAAGCGCGCTGTCAAAACGTTCTTTTGAGTAGGGCTTGAGAAGATAGTCAACGGCATTGAGTTCAAAGGCCCTGATGGCATACTGGTCGAAAGCGGTGGTGAAGATCACCTCCGGCTTTTCGTCAAGAACCTCGAGCAGTTCAAACCCTGTCAGCTTTGGCATCTGAATATCGAGAAAGATCAGATCGGGGCGTTTTTCCTTTATTTCGCGGGCACCGCAGAAGCCGTCGGCGCACTCTCCTATCACCTCAATCCCGGGATGATCCTTCAGCATGTACTTAATCAGCTCCCGGGCAGGGGTTTCATCTTCAATGATCAGAACCCTAATGTTTTTCATGCTGCGTTATTGATTTTATGATTTTCTGTAAGGAAACTTGATGATCACATTAAAGCTGTCATCCTTCCGGTTAACTGTAAGATCAGCTTTTTCACCAAAGAACAGTTCCAGCCTGGAGCGCACATTTACCAGCCCTATCCCCGCTCCCTTGCGTGTTACAACTGATTCGGGGTCAATATTGTTCGTGACTGATATTACAACCATTCCGTCTTCCTTGTGAGCGGAGGTCCTGATCACCACCTTCTCGGTTGATTTATAGACGCCGTGCTTGACTGCGTTTTCATAGAGAGGCTGCAGGAGCATACCCGGTAATAATGCCGTCAGGCATTCGGGCTGGATTTCCTCCTCGATAATGAGCCGTTCACCGAACCGGACCTTCTCAATTTCAAGGTAGAGCCGGAGACTTTCCATCTCACTCTGTAATGTAACCGGCTGATCGGTGCGTGACGACAGTGAATACCGCATGAAATCGGAAAGTTTCAGGATCATTTCCCGCGCCTTCATGGGGTCAGTCAGGGTAAGCGAGCTCATTGAATTGAGGCTGTTGAAGAGGAAGTGAGGGTTTATCTGTGCACGCAGCATCTTCAGCTCCCCCTCGCGCACCTGGGCCTCCAGCTGTGCCTGGCGCGATGCTTTCTCTGCAAGCTGTGTGGCGCTCAGGTAGAGGTAATAGATCAAAGTGACAACAAAAAAGATCAGCACACCGGCAGCGACACGGAATACAAGCACCGTATGCCAGAACAGGTCATAATCTTCCTTCTCGGGGACAAGAGCCCTGACAAGAACCCTGGTGATTAAAAGCCAGAGGACTATTGTTACGGCGCCTGTCAGGATGACGTTAATAATTGTAGACAGGACCTTGTTATTGCTGCGGAGCATATACCTGACCGGGAACCAGATGGCGATGCCGAGAAGGCCGTAGAGCAGCATTGAAATAATACCGTCGGCAACCGCAATATCCGTCGTGCTGCCATACACGAAATGAATTACAGATGCCTGGCCTGCGGCCAGAATGACCCAGGCCAGACACCATATCAGAACCCTTGACCTGCTTTCCAGTATCGGATGCGTCATGTTTTATCTGTGGCTTTTGAGCTCACCTCCCCCGAAAATCACCGTCCCGCGTATTGTAAGCGATCTTGTTGTGTCCTTGATGACATCACTGCCTATCCTGCGGCTGTCCGAAAAGCCTCCAAGAATGGGTGTGACATTAAGAATGACATTCCAGTTTTCGGGAATAATGATCGTTGTTCCTCCAAATATACATGTAATTTCAATTACATTATCACCTGGTGCCAGTGATGATCTTGTCAGGTCAACCTCGCCGCCGCCGAATATTGAGGTTATTTTGCCTCCCAGGAAATTATTCGTAATAAGCTGCCGCTCAGCGCCACTGAAGATATTGACATAATCGATCATGTCAGCCTTGCTTCCGCTTGTATAGTTCAGGGTCTTAACCAAACGTTTGGAATTGATCAGCAGAACGACACCTATAACGATAAACATGGCAGGCCAGAAGAAGTTAAAGGACCTGAAGAAATCGGTGAAAAGCTCGGGTATCATGAAAAAACCTCCGACCGAGATAAGTACGACGCCGGGAGTCTTGTTATCCGACCCTGCCAGGGTGATCACGCCGATCACTATCAGCAGCATCTGCCAGCTGAAGATGATGTCATCAATAAAATGATCAAGAGGCTCAGGCAGCACGGTAGTCTTTCTGAGAATCAGAATAAATCCTGCAATGATGAGTAAAATTCCTATGATCAACCTGTTGGAGGTTTCAGCAGGATTTTTTGCCGGTTTGTTTGTTTCGTTTTCCATTTCAGTATTTTTTAGACGGTGAATTATTTCAGGCTTTTGGTAAATGGCCTTATCATAAATGCGATGCCGGCAAGGACCAGTACAGCCGGCCAGTATATATCCCTGTAGAACGGCGAGAGCTGAACGCTCATCTCGGGCATCAGGAACCAGAAACCTGCCGCAAAGAGGAGCAGACTGAAAACCAGGTCCAGATTCAGGAGATTGAAAACGCCAAAAAAGATCAGCAGCATCTCCCACCTGAAATAGTCGGAGACCGGCCCTATACCGAACAGGTCAATCTTTGCAGCTATCATTACAAGGCCAAGCGAGATGAGCAGTTTGGCCATGCCGTTAAAGGGATTGTTCTTTTCTTTCATGATGTGGACATTATGATGACGCTTCAAAATTATCACCTGTATGGCAATCCGGACCAGTCATTTCCGGCAGACTGCGGAATTATACCGGCAGACAGCGAAGAAAACGGGGGATGTTACTTTTTTGTTGATAATTTTTTTTATTGGAAGAGGATTTATAATTTTGCAGACCGAAAAAAAGTAGATGACCGGATTGTATTCCATACCCCTGGCCGGTCTTAAGGAAGGCAGACATACCTACGGATTTGAAATAGGCAACGACTTCTTTGAGGCATTTGAAGGTACGGAGATCAGGAGGGGAGAGCTTAATGCTGAGGTGATACTTGAGAAGTGCTCCACCCATCTGCAGCTTGACATCACCATTAAAGGGAAGGCCGAGGTTATGTGCGACAGATGCCTGGAGAAATTTTATCTGCCCCTGTCATGTGACAACAGGCTTTTTATAAGACAGGGCAAGGTATGGGAGGAGACAGATCCGGATATGATTACAATGCCGCTTGATGAACACGAGATAGATTTAAGTCAGTTTTTCTATGAATACATCCATCTTGCGTTACCTTTGAAGCGAATTCATCCTGACGACAGACAGGGAAGTTCAACATGCGACCCGGAAATGATCAGGAAACTTGAAGAACATCTTATTGCAGGTGAAGATAAATCAGACCCGCGATGGGATGAGCTCAGAAAGCTGACAGAAAATAATTAAACACAATACATTACTGCGATGCCAAATCCAAAACACAGACACTCAAGTACCAGAAGGGATAAGAGGAGAACACATGACAAAGCTGTTGTTCCTACAGTAGCTGCATGTTCCAACTGCGGATCAGCTCATCTGTATCACAGGGTATGCCCTGAGTGCGGATACTACAGAGGCAAGCTTGCCGTAGAGAAGAAGGCGACAGCCTGACCTGTCACACCTGCCAAATAAGTAAGGCAATGAAAATAGGACTGGATGCCATGGGGGGTGACTATGCCCCTGATGCTATCATTGAGGGTGCAGTTGATGCCCTCGCCCAGCTTCCGACAGGTGACCGGCTTGTCCTTATAGGCGATAATCGCCTTATAAGGGAAAAACTGGCCTCCATGGAAGTGGAGCCGTCTCTCTTCGAAATCGTTCCTACCTCACAGGTGATCGAAATGTCCGATCACCCTGCAAAAGCCTTCTCACAGAAAAGAGATTCGTCTATTGCGGTAGGCTTCGGCATGCTTAAGAGCGGTCTGATAGACGGCTTTGCCAGCGCAGGCAATACCGGCGCAATGATGGTTGGCGCAAGCTATACAGTCAATGTCATACCCGGTGTCTTCAGGCCTGCGCTCACTGCCTTCATCCCGGATGTAAGCGGGAGAACCTCTGTAATACTTGACGTGGGTATTAATCCCGATGCCAAACCCGATGTGCTCCTGCAGTACGGGATACTGGGCAGCGTCTATGCAAAATACGTCCTCGGCATTGAGAATCCTGTGGTAGGACTACTTAATATTGGCGAGGAAGAATCAAAAGGCTCCGCTGCTGTGAAAGCAGCTTACGAGCTTCTCCGGGAAAGTTCAGAGGTAAACTTCAGGGGCAATATCGAAGGCCACGACCTCTTTTCCGGCGAGATGACAGATGTGATAGTCTGTGACGGCTTCGTCGGCAATATTGTACTCAAAATGGCGGAGAAATTTTATCTGATCGCAAAGGCAAAAGGCATCAAGGATAACTTTTTTGACAGGCTGAACTTCGAAGTTTTCGGAGGGACACCCGTAGTAGGCATCAATGCGAATGTCGTTGTCGGTCATGGCATTTCAAACAGGAAGGCTATCACAAGCATGGTGCTTCAGACCAGGGATGTGGTTCACGCTGACCTTGCAAGAAAGATAAAAGAGGCTGTCGGAGCATGACAAAAATAAGAGCTGCAATTACAGGTATTAACGGATGGGTGCCGGAATACCGTCTTACAAACAGTGAGCTCTCAACGATGGTTGAGACCACTGATGAGTGGATCATGCAGCGCGTGGGTATAAAGGAGAGAAGGATCCTGAAAGGTGAGGGAAAGGCAACATCAGATCTGGGTGAACAGGCCGTGAGAGGCCTGCTTGAAAAGACAAAAACATCGCCCGATGAAATAGACCTGCTCATCTGTGCTACGGTCACCCCTGACATGGCCTTCCCGGCAACGGCAAATATAATCTCCGATAAGGCGGGAATAAAGAACGCCTTCAGCTTTGACATGAACGCTGCCTGCTCAGGGTTTCTCTTTGCCCTCCAGACGGCAGCCGCCTACGTGGAGACAGGCAGATACAAAAAAGTTATTGTCGTGGGGGCCGACAAAATGTCCTCCATAACGGATTATACCGACAGAACAACCTGTACCCTGTTCGGAGATGCCGGCGGCGCCGTGCTGTTAGAACCGACTGAAGAGGAGTACGGAATAATGGACCATATTTTCAAGGTTGACGGCTCGGGAAGAAAATACCTGCACATGAAGGCTGGCGGATCACTGAGACCGGCAACACATGAAACGGTCAGCGCACGGGAACACTTTGTCTACCAGGAGGGACAGTCGGTCTTCAAGTTTGCGGTTTCCAACATGGCTGACGTGGCAGCAGAGATAATGGAAAAAAACAATCTCAGGTCTGAAGACATTGCATGGCTTGTCCCCCACCAGGCAAACCTCCGGATCATTGATGCCACAGGGCGCAGAATGGGACTATCTCCTGAAAAGGTGATGATCAACATCCAGAACTACGGAAACACCACTGCAGCAACAATACCCCTGTGCATATGGGAGTTCGAGCACAAACTGAAAAAAGGGGATAATCTTATTCTTGCCTCTTTCGGAGGCGGCTTCACCTGGGGAAGTATCTGGCTGAAGTGGGCTTACGACCCGGAACAGGGGGTAAAATGAACAAGGACGCAGCCTGCTGCCTCCGCCCCTGTTAAAATACCCTGTTTTTGTCGGCGGTACACAATACTTTCTATATTTGTGGGTTAATAGAGAGACGTAATATGCTACGTCTTCCGGGGAATAAACAATTATCATTATGGCAAAAATGAATGAGACAGACAACAGTGCAGCAGTCAACCTTATAAGCCAGGGCACCGAGATCACAGGCGACATAAAATCCGCAGGTGATATTCGTATTGACGGCACCCTGAATGGCAACATGGTAACCAAGGGGAAAGTGGTTATCGGACCCACAGGTCGCGTGAAAGGCGAAGTGGAATGTAAAAATTCCGAAGTGTCAGGCCTGATTGACGGTAAAATAACCGTAACACAACTGCTTAACCTGAAAGCTTCCTCAAAAATCAATGGTACGATCATGACCAGCAAGCTTTCCATTGAGCCGGGAGCACTTTTTACCGGTAACTGCACAATGAAAGATGGCGACAATGGAGGACCGGCAGTCAAATCAAAAGAAGGAGAAAAATAATCCGGAGGAAGGCCTTAAGGCTTATTCCAGATACAGCACCATCGCCATCCAGATGGTTGTGATCATCGTCCTGACCTCCCTGGGAGGCGTTCAGCTTGATAAACTGGCGGGCACAAAACCGGTTTTCACGGTAATTCTCTCCCTGCTGGGCGTGGCAGCAGCCATGTGGCTCATAATAAAGGAAGCTGTCAGAAACAAATAAAATGATAACCCGCAGAGCCTTAAAACAATACCTCCTTCTCATCCTTTACAGCCTGCTCATCGTCGCAATATTCTTGTCAATCAACGGTATCTCTGAGTTGCGTATTCCCCTTAAAGACCTCTTTTTGCTGACCGGAGGATTTACAATTATTTCATTAACCGCCCTGATGATTTTTTTCTTCGGCCAGAATTCAAATCCGGAGAAAAATGTCTTTTCAACACTGACAGCGCTCGGAGTAAAAATGTTATTGTCATTTATTCTGGCGCTGTTGTTTTTCGTGGTGTTTAAAAACAGGGAAACCGGATCAGTAATATTATTTTTTGTTCTATATTTGGCTTTCACCGTTTTTGTTTTTCTTACCTTTCTCAGGATCATTAAACAGAAGTCAACTTAAAGAAAAGAAGTTTGAAATTCAGGTATTTATATTCACTGTTCCTGTTGTCCGGACTTCTGGCATTGCCAATGCCTTCCGTGAGCGCCGCCGGAAACAGCAGTGAGAAAGATCCCGGGGACAAGGAAGAAAAATTTGATGCAAGTTCATTTATCCTTGACCATGTGGCTGACTCTCATGAATGGCACCTCTGGACAAAAAAAGACGGCTCTGCGGTCGCGGTTTATCTGCCGGTTATAATCTATGACAAGGGTACCGGACTGCATCTCTTCTCATCGAAGAAGATTGCCCACGGTCAGGCTTATGATGGCTTTGCCCTGGCCCACGAAGGGAAATATGAAGGCAGGATAGTGCGCCTGGATGCGTCGGGCCATCCCGATGAAGCAAACCTTCCCCTTGACTTCTCAATTACAAAGGCTGTGTTCGGAATGATCGTTGCTGCGATAGTGCTCCTGTGGCTCATGCTTGCAACGGCAAGGTCATACAAAAAGAGCGGTGTCACCGCACCCCGTGGTATACAGGGCTTCCTGGAACCGGTCATACTCTTTGTCAGGGATGATATCGCACTGCCGAACATCGGAGAAAAAAAGTATGCCCGCTTCATGCCGTACCTTCTGACAGTATTTTTCTTTATCCTCATAAATAACCTTCTGGGTCTGATCCCGATCTTCCCCTTCGGATCCAATGTGACAGGCAACATCAATGTGACCTTTGTTCTTGCAGTGTGCACTTTCCTGATAACCCAGTTCAGCGCCAACAAATCACACTGGAGACATGTCTTTGCAGCCCCGGGCGTACCGGTATGGCTGTTGCCAATCATGATTCCAATTGAGCTTATAGGGCTTCTCTCCAAGCCATTTGCACTTATGGTACGTCTCTTTGCCAATATTACGGCAGGTCATATAATAGTACTCAGCCTTGTATCGCTGATCTTTATTTTCAAATCTGTTTTTGTAGCCCCGGCGTCGATCCTGTTTGTTTTGTTCATGGACTGTATCGAGCTGCTGGTGGCGTTTTTGCAGGCATACGTTTTCACCCTGCTGTCGGCCCTCTTTATAGGGATGGCAACAGCGGAAGAGGAACATCATTAATACACAGTATATTAATTCATTATTTTAAACTTAAATTATGGAACCACAAGCAGTAATGTCATTAGCAGCAGTAGGAGCCGGACTTGCAGTTATTGGTGCAGGACTTGGCATCGGCCGCATCGGCGGCTCAGCCATGGACGCCATCGCACGTCAGCCCGAGGCTTACTCAAAGATTCAGCTTGCAATGATTATCTCGGCAGCACTCATCGAGGGAGCAGCCCTCTTTGCTATCGTTATCGCAATGATCAAGTAAGCAGAAAAGCAAAGCCTGCAACGGTTGGTTGCAGGCCTTACTCAGTAATAACAAAGAAAAAAAGGATATGTTACTATCAAGCAGTCTCGCAAATCCCGCCATCGGGACAGTATTCTGGACCACACTGATCTTCCTGCTGCTTCTTCTTCTGCTTCAGAAGTTTGCTTGGGGACCGATCATGAAGGCCGTCAGGTCACGGGAAGACACGATCCGCAATGCACTTGATTCGGCGGAAAAAGCCCGCGAGGAAATGAAAGTGCTGCAGGCTGATAATGAAATTATCCTCCGGAAAGCCCGCGAGGAAAGGGATAAAATTATCCGCGATGCCCGCCTGGCCACTGAGAGAATGGCGACAGAAGCCAAGGAAAAAAGCCAGTCGGAGGCAGACGCAATGGTGAAACGTGCCATGGAACTCATTGAACGGGAAAAGAATACGGCTATCGCTGAAGTAAAACGCGAAGTGGCAGCCCTGGCAATAGAAGTGGCTTCAAAAGTGGTCAGCGAAACCCTGAAGAACGATGCCGAACAGCAGAAACTGATAGGAAGATACCTGAAGGAGATCGGGACAACCAGTAACTGAACCTGATGAACAACAGCAAAATAGCGGTGAGATACGCAAAGGCCCTTTTTGACCTTGCCGGAGAGCAGAAATCCATTGATGCTGTGTATGAGGATATGAAGGTTATTGAGCGGTTGTATGCCATGCAGGAGGTAAAGGAAATTATTACCAACCCGGTAATCCCCCAGAAAAAAAGAAGTGAGATCATCGTTGCTCTTGCAGGCGACAAACCCAATAAACTGACTGTAAAATTTATTGAACTTGTGTTCAGTCATGGCCGCGGTGATTACCTTGGCGCAGCAGCAAGAAACTATCTGGACCTTACCCGCCGTTCCAGGGGTATACGTCAGGTTACAGTCACAACCGCCGTGCCGGTAAGCAGTAAAACCAGGGAGGAACTTGCGGCAGTAATCACGGGCACAGACAATAGCACTGTCGAGTTCATTGAACAGGTTGACGGGTCTGTTATGGGCGGTTTCATCATAAGGGTCGATGATGCTTATATTGACGCAAGCGTAAGGACAAGACTGAACAGATTCAGAAAGGAATTTTCACTGGCAGCATATGCCGAATGACAGTATATAAGATTAAATGATATGACTAATATTAAACCTTCAGAGGTATCAAGGATCTTAAAGCAGCAGCTTGAGGGTGTCAGTACGGCCATTGATGTCGAGGAAGTAGGAACGGTCCTGCAGGTCGGAGACGGCATCGCCCATATTTACGGCCTCAGAAACGTCGGGTCGAACGAGCTGATAGAGTTTGTCGAAACCGGCATAAAGGCCATCGTCCTCAACCTTGAGGAAGATAATGTCGGTGTTGTTATCCTCGGTGCTTCAGACAAGATCAAGGAGGGTGATATTGCCCGCAGAACCGGCAGGATCTCATCAATAATGGTGGGAGAGGGCCTTCTGGGAAGGGTCATCACCACAACAGGCGAGCCCATAGACGGCAAGGGACCGGTGACAGGTGAATTGTATGAGATGCCTTTCGAAAGAAAAGCTCCGGGTGTAATCTACAGGCAGCCTGTCAAAAAGCCGGTTCAGACCGGACTGAAGGCCATCGATGCGATGATACCCATCGGCAGAGGGCAACGCGAGCTTATCATAGGCGACCGCCAGACAGGCAAAACAGCTATTGCAATTGACACAATCATAAACCAGAAAAGCGAATACGATAAGGGCAAACCTGTTTACTGCATTTATGTTGCAATCGGGCAGAAAGGGTCAACAGTGGCAAATATAGCAACGACGCTTGAGACTTACGGCGCAATGGACTATACGGTTATCGTATGTGCCACTGCGGCCAACTCCGCTGCTGCTCAGTTCTATGCTCCGTTTGCCGGGGCTGCCATCGGGGAGTTTTTCCGTGATACCGGCCGCGATGCGCTGATAATTTATGATGACCTGTCAAAGCAGGCTGTTTCTTACCGCGAAGTATCTCTGCTGCTGCGCCGTCCACCCGGACGCGAAGCCTATCCCGGCGACGTCTTCTATCTGCACTCACGCCTCCTTGAGAGGGCTGCAAAGATCATTGAATCAGATGAAGTGGCCCGGGCAATGAATGACATACCGGAATCGATCCGTCACCTTGTCAAAGGCGGAGGCTCCCTGACAGCCCTGCCCATAATTGAGACCCAGGCAGGTGATGTGGCAGCATATATTCCGACTAACGTAATCTCGATCACTGACGGACAGATATTCCTTAAGTCAAGCCTTTTCAATGCAGGTATAAGGCCGGCAATAAATGTTGGCATCTCGGTATCCAGGGTGGGAGGAAACGCCCAGATCAAGTCAATGAAAAAGATAGCCGGCACCCTTAAGGTTGACCAGGCACAATACCGTGAACTTGAGGCCTTTTCAAAGTTCGGCTCTGACCTCGATGCATCGACCCTCGCCGTTCTCGACAAGGGAGCAAAGAACGTGGAGATACTGAAACAGAATCAGTATTCACCGGTAAAGGTCGAGGAACAGGTGGCGATAATCTATTGCGGAACGAATGCACTTCTGAAAGATATCCCGGTACAAAAGGTAAGGGCTTTTGAAAAGGACTTTATCGAATTTTTGAGGGATCATCACAGTGACACGCTCGAAACGATAGGACAGGGAGTTATCAATGAGGATGTTATAGCCGTCCTTAACGGTGCGGCTGCAGATGTGGCAGGCCGTTACAAGTCATGATAAGCTGAAAACCGGTACAGGAAAATGGCTAATCTCAAGGCAATAAGAGTCAAACTCAGTTCGGTGAAATCGACGCGACAGATCACTTCAGCGATGAAGATGGTCGCGGCAGCCAAACTGCGTAAGGCACAGGACGCCATAGTACAGTTAAGGCCTTATGCTGATAAGCTTAACGAGATACTGATAGGGCTTAATACGGCCCTCCGTGACTCGGAGACCGATAACATTTATGCTGAAAGAAAAAACAGCCGCGGACGTGTGCTGCTTGTGGTGGTCACTTCAAACAAAGGCCTCTGCGGCGGTTTCAACGCCAATGTGATAAGAGACACAAGACGCCTGATACTGGAGAAGTACAGCGAAGAGTTCCGAAGGGGAGATCTCTGGTTCATGCCTGTGGGAAAGAAGGGATATGATGTTTTAAAAAAGCTGAAATGCAATATTCTTGAGGAACATAATGACCTCTATTTAAACCTCACATTCGAGAAAACCAAACTTATAGCCGACAGGCTGATGAACCTCTGGCTGACAAAGGAATTCGACAAAATTGAGATCGTTTACAACCAGTTTAAGAATGCTGCCGTGCAGAAACTCACCGAGGAGGTTTACCTGCCTGTGTCAACTGCCCCGGCTGAAAAGGCAGGAGCTGTGCTGACAGATTATATTTATGAACCTGACCAGGTGAATATTGTCAGCGAACTGATCCCAAAGACACTTCGAATTCAGTTTTACAGGGCCCTGCTTGATTCCTTTGCTGCTGAGCATGGCGCGCGCATGACGGCAATGCACCAGGCAACGGATAACGCTACGGAACTCATCAGGGATCTCACCCTGCAGTATAATAACGCCAGGCAGGCTTCAATCACCAACCAGCTACTTGAAGTGGTCAGCGGTGCGGAAGCCCTTAAAGGATAACAACAAAAAGAAATGTTCAACAGCGAATACCTCAGGGAACTTTCAGACAAGGCTATCGCCAACCTTGGCTTCACACCCGAAGCCGAGAAGCTTTTTGCCCCTGTGAGGTATATAATGGCATTGGGCGGCAAGAGGCTGAGGCCGGTCATGTGCCTTCTGTCCTGCAACCTTTTCAAGGATAAGATAGATGAAGCCCTGATGCCGGCTGTCGGTATCGAAGTGTTTCACAATTTTACCCTGATACATGATGATATTATTGACAAAGCCGGCATGAGAAGGGGTTCTTCCACGGTGCATTCAAAGTTCGGGACAGAGCAGGCTATTCTGTCAGGCGATGTGATGGCCTTTGTGGCAACAGAATGCATCGGCCAGGCGCCGGAGAAGGTACTGGCAAAGACACTGAAGCTGTTTAACCGTACCGCCATAGAGGTTTGCACCGGACAACAGCTTGACATCGACTATGAGAAGAAAGCACTGGTCTCCGAAGCCGAGTACATGAGAATGATAGAGCTTAAAACCGCAGTCCTGGTGGCAGCTTCACTCAAGACAGGTGCAATCATTGGAGAGGCTTCGGAGAAAGATCAGGACCTTCTGTATGAGTTCGGACGCTGCCTGGGCATTGCCTTCCAGATACAGGATGACGTGCTGGATACTTACGGCGATGCGAAAATGTTCGGAAAAAAAACGGGCAGCGACATCGTCACCAACAAGAAAACTTACCTGCTTGTAAAGGCACTTGAGATGGCCGGCGGAGCAAAGCTTCGCGACCTGAGAAAGCTTATTGAGGACAAGGACCCTGACCCGGAGGAGAAAATAAAGGGGGTGCGGGCTATTTATGACGGGCTCGAGATACAGCTGCATGCCGAGAACCTTGCATATGAGTATTTTAACAAGGCTTTCGAATTACTTGACCAGGTGTCTGTGCAGGCTGAACGCAAGAAAGAGATAAAACAGCTGGCAGTGAACCTGATCGGGAGAATCAGGTGAACGGCTTCACTGAACAGGAACTTAAGAGAACATTGAAATATATTTAAGTCACAGAGATGGCAAAAAAAATTGGATATATCAGTCAGGTTATCGGACCTGTGGTTGACGTAACGTTTGATACTGCCGATACGGACATGCCAGACATCCTTGATGCTCTTGAAATAACACGCAAGGATGGCTCTCTGCTTGTCGTTGAATGTCAGCAGCATATCGGGGAGAAAACCGTAAGGGCAATAGCCATGGATTCCACTGACGGACTGCAGCGCGGGGTGGAGGTGGTGGCAACAGGGAAGCCCATAGTGATGCCCATCGGCGAGCAGATCAAGGGCCGTCTGATGAATGTGATCGGCATGCCGATTGACGGACTGGGCCCGCTCGACAAGAAAGGCGGCTACCCCATTCACCGCAATCCCCCGAAATATGAGGATCTTTCAACAGAAAAGGAAGTGCTCTATACCGGCATTAAGGTAATAGACCTGATCGAACCATATTCAAAAGGAGGCAAGATCGGCCTGTTCGGCGGTGCCGGCGTGGGTAAGACCGTTGTCATCCTCGAGCTTATAAACAATATTGCGAAAGCCTATTCAGGACTCTCTGTCTTCGCAGGTGTCGGTGAAAGGACCAGGGAGGGCAACGACCTTCTCCGTGAGATGCTTGAGGCTAACGTCATCTGTTACGGCAAGGAATTCATGGAAGATATGGAAAAGGGCGGATGGAACCCGAAGCTTGTTGACCACGAGGCACTGAAAGAATCCAAGCTGGCTCTTGTCTTCGGTCAGATGAACGAGCCTCCCGGTGCACGTGCACGCGTAGCTCTTTCCGGACTGTCTGTGGCAGAGCATTTCCGTGACGGCGAGGGTGAAGGCGCAGGAAGGGATATCCTGTTCTTCATGGATAACGTCTTCCGTTTTACCCAGGCCGGCTCAGAAGTATCAGCCCTGCTCGGCCGAATGCCGTCAGCAGTGGGTTATCAGCCAACGCTGGCAACGGAGATGGGAGTGATGCAGGAGAGGATCACCTCAACAAGACACGGCTCGATAACATCAGTCCAGGCAGTCTACGTCCCTGCCGACGACCTTACTGACCCTGCTCCCGCTACGACATTTGCTCACCTTGACGCAACCACTGTGCTCAGCCGTAAGATATCCGAACTGGGTATCTATCCCGCTGTTGATCCGCTGGACTCCACCTCCAGGATACTTACTCCGGATATTGTAGGCGAAGAGCATTACCGCTGTGCACAGAGAGTCAAGGAAGTCCTCCAGAGATACAACGAACTGCAGGATATAATTGCCATCCTGGGCATGGATGAGCTCTCTGATGAAGACAAGCTGGTAGTTCAGCGCGCCCGCCGCGTGCAGCGCTTCCTCTCACAGCCGTTCCACGTGGCAGAACAGTTTACAAATATCCCGGGAGCACTGGTGTCGATAGAGGACACTATAAGAGGATTTAACATGATCCTCGACGGGGCCGTTGATCAGTATCCTGAGGCTGCCTTCATGCTGGTGGGAACCATCGAGGATGCAATTGCAAAGGGCGAGAAACTCCTCGCCGAAAACAAGTAATGCCAAAGGTGAGCAGACGTGAAAATTGAAATCATCACACCAGACAGCAGGGTTTATTCCGGAGATATCCTGTCAGTCAGGGTACCGGGGAAAAAGGGATCCTTCCAGGTATTGAAGGACCATGCCCCGATCATTTCAACCCTCGATCACGGTCCTGTAATAATCGAGGACGAAAAGGGGCAGGTGATAAAATACGAAATTTCCGGCGGCGTCATCGAGGTGAAAAAGAACAGGATCATCCTTCTCGCCGATTCGGTCTCAGAAAGCCAAAGCTGATGAACAGCGATGAGTTCCGGAAACAGGGCCACGAGATTGTCGAGTGGATCGCCCGGTACTATGAGAATATTGAGCAGTACCCTGTTAAATCGAAGTCAGCGCCGGGTTCTGTCAAAGCTGCACTTCCTGAGATACCCCCCACTGGCAGCGAATCGTTCGATCTCTTCCTGAAAGACTTTGATGAGATAATCATGCCGGGCATAACGCACTGGCAGAGCCCCAATTTCTTTGCCTATTTCCCCGCAAATTCAAGTCCCCCTTCAGTGCTTGCCGAGATGCTTACTGCTGCCCTCGGGGCGCAGTGCATGATATGGGAGACCTCACCTGCCGCCGCTGAACTTGAAGAGCGTATGATGGAGTGGCTCCGCGAGATGACCGGGTTGCCGTCATATTTCGAGGGTGTGATACAGGACAGCGCCTCATCTGCAACACTGGTGGCCATCATTACTGCCAGGGAGAGGGTGACAGGTCACGCTTCAAACAAGGAAGGACTGTCTGCCGCCGGCAGACTGCGCGTGTACTGTTCAGCCCAGGCACATTCATCGGTTGACAAGGGTGCAGGCGTGGCGGGCATCGGCAGGGCGAACATAGTCAGAGTGCCGGTGAAGGAGGATTATTCAATGGATCCCGATGCCCTGAGGAGAGCCGTTGAGCAGGATCTGTCAGCAGGGTATATCCCCTGCTGCGTGGTGGCAACACTCGGCACGACGGGTACCACCGCCATCGACCCTCTGCGCCCTGTGGGAGAAATATGCCGTGAAAAGAATATCTGGCTGCATGTGGACGCCGCGATTGCCGGGACGGCCCTGCTGCTGCCCGAAATGCGCTGGATGGCCGATGGCATGGAGTACGTTGATTCCTTTGTATTCAATCCGCACAAATGGATGTTCACCAATTTTGACTGCTCGGCTTACTTTGTGCGTGACGCTGCCTCCCTTATACGCACCTTTGAGATCCTCCCCGAGTATCTGAAGACCCGCACAAGAGGGTTGGTCAATGACTACCGCGACTGGGGAATACCGCTCGGCAGGCGCTTCAGGGCACTGAAGCTGTGGGCTGTAATACGCACATACGGCGTTGAACGGCTGCAGGCAATGATCAGGGAGCATCTCAGGCTGGCGAAGATGCTCGCAGGACTGATAGAGGCTGAAAAGAATTTCAGGGTGATGGCGCCGGTGAATCTTAATACCGTTTGTTTCTGCTGCCAGCCGGAAGGAATGAGCCTTGAAAAGACTAACAGGTTGAATGAAAAAATCAATCACAAACTTAACGACACGGGCAGGATTTATCTTACGCATACAACCGTTGACGGAAAGTACGTCTTGCGCATGGTTACCGCTCAGACCACCGTTACGGAACAGCATGTACTGAATGCCTGGAAGATGATAAAGGATTGTGCTTCAGTGCTTTCTGCCGAGCACGGTGCCATAGACGTTGACTGAGAATACAGCGTTTATAAACATCCTGTTATCAGCCGGTATATAACCCCCGCTCGCTCCTGCGCTCATCTCGAACGGAAGCCTCAGCAGGTAGAAATCAGCAAGCAGTTCGGCACCGAAGGAGCTGAAGCCTGAATACCCTTCGGTAAAGAAATTTGCATCGTAGTCATATGTACCCCAGCCGGATGCTCCGTCGAAAAAGAGTGACCCCCTGACGCGTTTAAGATAAAGGAAGCTCCCGGCGGCAAGATCAGGATAAAAAAGCGGCATTGTATAATCAGCTGTAAAAGAGAAGAGTTTTTCTGAAATAATGTTGTCTCCGTAACCCCGCGGATAGGCAATGCTGTTCCTGTACAGCATTTCGCGGACGGGCTTCTGGTTCTCATAGCCGGCACTGAGAACAAAACTGTGATTGACAAAAAAGCCGGGGAAAAACAGTATACCCCTTGCATATCTCCTGCTGCCGTAGAGATCATTATCCCACGGCGCAGCTGTGTACCTGAGATCAATTACCTGGCCCCATCGCGGGTTGATGTCCCTGTAAGCTGTCCTGAAGGTATTGGAAAAATAAAGCCGCCCGGTGAGATGGACTACACCCTTGTCATATTCATTCTCTTCGGCAAGGTAAGTGTACCTGTTACGATAGCTCATATAGAGGGCCGGCATGAAGAGTTGCCTGAACTTGCCATGGGCGAACCCTAACTGATCGTAAATGCTTGTATTCAGGATCATATCGCCTCCCAGGTCTGCCGGATCCTGTGTTGAGGAATCTCTTGTAACGACCTGTTTCCCGCCGTAAGAAATGTCTGCTTCGATTACAGGATACCATCCCTTCCATTTAATGCCGGAATGCAGGTAATGGCTGCCGTCTGAGTATTCATAACCTATGGTGGAGATCAGCGTGCTGAGATGATTTTGCGACATCAGTGTCACCCCGGGCTTGATTGTTGTGGGATCTGTCTGTATTTCATCGATATCGCCGTAGAACGGTAACCAGCTGTGGAAGTTCAGCAGGTGCCCCGCCTTGCTGTAGGGTTTTGCCTCATATGATGCCGTCTCCGGAAGCGGTTCATCAGCAGCCGCAGAAGGCAGCGGGGCAACAGCAGGAATTACATTGCGCATTGAGCAAGTCACCGGTCCTGCAGAGGCTGTGCGGTCAGCCGAAGCGATGTTAAAGCCATCCGTGCTGTAATCTGAGAATAATAACTCCCTGCCTGCTACCGAGAAGCCTGAGATGCCGAAGCGTGAGCCTGTAACACGGCTGACGATGGTATCGTTTGTCGACATGTAAATATTGTCGGAGCCGTCACCCTGGGCAAGGTAATACAGGGTGTCATTTACGATCTCAGCCTGGATGATGTCAGTAACTGTTTCAGGCCTGTTAACAATCCATTTTTTCCCCGTGGGATGATATGTCCTTATTCCTTCCCCCTCAGGGCTGAGAGTGACTACGGTCACAGCCCTGCCGTCAGATGACCAGGCCGGGCGCTGGATTATCAGGTTATCGGGTATGCTGACATCCATAAGTATCTCTCCGCTGACGGCATCAATGAATATCATTGAATACCGGAATTCAGGGGTGGTTGATACTGCAACAACGGTTCTTCCGTCGGGAGACAGGTCGGGAGCCGTATAACGGGTGCGGAACGTAAGCTGTGTGACCGGACCACCGCCGGCATTCATTTTCTTAATAACCGAATAGTCCCTGTTATCCCATCTCGGATCAGGATAGAGTTCAGACCATACTAAGGTGCTGTCAGAATAAGAAAATATGTAAGGATATATATATCCGGTGGTGGTCAGTACATGTTCTGACCCATCACTCTCATCTGTGATCACAAAACATGAAGGCCGGTCCAGGGAAGTCTTCAGTGAAACAATTCTGTTGCTGTCGATCCTTTGAGGCATGTAATGGCTGACATGGTTTTTCTTCTCCCTGAGGTTGATTGCAGGGTAAACGGGGTCAGCCGGTACCGTACTGTCATTCCACATTTCACCGAGATAATAAAAGGTCGAATCATAGAGCTTTTTCTTTGTCAGCCCTGTCTCTCTTTTAAGGCTGTAGTTGACAGGGTTAAAGGGATAGCCCGAGGATACTTTTCTGAATGCGTTACTCCATGCATCTTCATCAGTGCTGCGCAGGCTGTTCATCATCAGGTAGCCGAAGACATAATGGTCGGGAGTAAAGTCCCTGTAAGATCCGGAAAGCATTTTATCATAACGGTATATGCCATCAGGTGAGGCAACGAGTGCCCTGGCCTCCTGGGTGAACACGTTGCTGCGACCCCTTCCTGAAAGTCCGGTGACTGTCTCTGCATATACCGCGTCACCCTCAAACGCCCACTGGGGTATTTCAAGGGCACTGAGTCCCACCGCCTGCTCACCGAGGATATACCACAGCGCTTTACCAAAGCCTTTCCTGTTAAGTGACGACAGCTGCAGCACGTGTGCCGTTTCATGGACGGCAAGCTGTTTCGCCGGATCCATCGGAAGGTTATCCTGCCCCGGCAGAGGAAACAGCTCCATCCGGCGCGGAGCCCAGCTGACATAGCCGTTTGACTCCATTGAATAATTATGGATGATAACAGGCATATGTGTCTTTGCCAGGGGATAAAGAACAGACAGCTCACCGTATGACTCTTCAAGCAGGCGGGCGTATTTTTGTGCCTCGGCGCCAAAATTATCAGGAAAGATCACCCTGAAATGCGGCGTTTGTATCTGCTGCCATCTCAGGGAAGCCGGATCCTGCCCTGAGTCATAATACTGCGCCTCCGCTCTGACCAGCGGTATCAGGCACAGTAAAAGCAACATCAGCCTTTTTATCATGCATGTCAGTTTGGCCAAAAATACCAAAATTGGCCGATATCTTCCGCTGCACCGCAAAATCTTATTATTTTCGTGCGGTGGAAACCAGGACAGGTAATAATGCAATTATGATAAAAAGTTTCAGGCGTTGGGATAATATCCTCGGGTGGGCAGTCTTTGCAATAGCAGCTGTGACTTACCTTCTCACAATAGAACCCACAACAAGCCTGTGGGATTGCGGAGAGTTTATTGCTTCATCTTACAAGCTTGAGGTGGGACATCCTCCCGGAGCGCCCTTCTTCATGCTCCTGGCAAGGTTCTTTGCCAATTTCGCCGGCGGCGACGTCTCCAGGGTAGCCATGATGGTCAACGCCATGTCAGGCCTGGCGAGTGCGCTGACGATACTTTTTCTCTTCTGGACTATCACCCACCTTGCCCGCAGGATCCTCCTCAGGCAGGAGTCTGACTACACCGCAGGCAGGATCATTGCTGTCCTGGGGGCAGGTCTGACGGGCTCTCTTGCATATGCCTTCTCCGATACATTCTGGTTTTCAGCCGTGGAGGGCGAGGTCTATGCCACATCATCACTGTTTACAGCTGCTGTCTTCTGGGCAATCCTCAGATGGGAGGATGTTGCAGACGAACCTCATGCTGACAGATGGATCATCCTCATAGCATTAATGATGGGCCTCTCCATCGGGGTGCACCTGCTTAACCTCCTGGCCATACCCGCCATTGTCTGCGTCTATTACTTCCGCAAATATGAGTTCTCATGGAAGGGGTTGGCCCTGTCGCTTGTCGTATCCGTGATGCTGCTTGTGCTGATAATGTACGGCATCATTCCCGGCCTCTTCACCGTCACATCAAGATTTGAACTTTTCTTTGTCAACAGCCTCGGCATGCCATTCAACAGCGGGATGTACATACATCTTATCCTGCTTGTTACTGCACTGATCCTCTCCGTCTGGTACACCTTTTCACAGGAAAACAGCAGGAAGGGTTTTATCCTGTCAGGCATAACACTTCTGCTGTCCGGCATATGGCTGCTGACAGGTTCGCTGCTGTTTAATGTGATCGTCCTTGCCGGCATAATCTATGTTGTATATTACCTCTCAACACACAGTTCTGCGGCTCTGAACACCGTGATGACCTCCATCCTTGTGATCCTTATCGGATATTCATCCTTTGCCACAATTGTCATAAGGTCAACCGCCGAACCGCCGATGAACGAAAATGATCCGTCGAACCCCTTCGCCCTGCTTTATTATCTTAACCGTGAGCAGTACGGACAGCGTCCGCTTTTTTACGGGCCGTATTACAACGCCCCGGTGACGGATTACGTAAAAGGCAAACCGACATATAATCCTGTCGACGGCAAATACAAGATCACAAACCGTGAGACTGTAAGGAAGTATGATGAAAGGTTCATGACCATCCTGCCCAGGATGTGGAATGATCAGGCTGAATATGTAAAGGTCTATGAGGAATATGTCGGTAATAAGGGCAAGCCCGTGCGGATCAACGATCCGCAGACAGGAGAGCCGACCACAGTGCGTGTGCCCGGCTTCGGACAGAACCTGTCGTTCATGTTCAATTACCAGTTCGGCTTTATGTATTTCCGGTATTTCATGTGGAATTTCAGCGGACGGCAGAATGACGTTCAGAGTTACGGAAGCGCCATTAACGGGAACTGGATCACAGGCTTGAAGTTCCTTGATGAACCGCGCCTTGGCACCGTTGACGATATGCCGGCAGACATGAAGGACGATCCGTCGCGCAACAGGTATTTCCTGCTGCCGCTGTTGCTGGGACTGGCGGGCTTCCTGTGGCACTTTAACCGCGATGTGCGGAACTGGTGGATAGTGCTTCTGCTTTTCATAATGACAGGCATTGCCATCGTGGTCTACCTGAACCAGTATCCTAACCAGCCGAGGGAGCGCGACTATGCCTATGCGGCCTCGTTCTATGCCTTTACAATATGGATAGGACTGGGGGTTCTTGCTCTTTTTGAACTGCTGAGCAAACTGACGGGCGAAAAAGCCGGCGCTATAGTTACCTCAGTGATAGCCCTGGCTGCCGTACCTGTGCTGATGGCATCCGAAAACCATGATGATCACGACAGGTCAGGGAGATACCTTGCGCGCGATGTAGCTTCCAATTATCTCAATTCATGCGCCCCGCAGGCTATAATATTCACAAACGGAGACAATGACACCTTCCCGCTCTGGTATGCACAGGAGGTGGAAGGCATAAGGACTGACGTACGCGTCTGTAACCTGATGCTGCTGAACACCGACTGGTATATTGACCAGATGAAGATGCAGGCTTACACCTCTGACCCTCTGCCGGTGAGTCTTCCCAAGAAACTCTATTATGACGGGGTGAACAACCAGGTTGCAGTATATGAGAGAGTTAAGGAGCCGGCGACCGCTAAGGAAGTGATCAACTTCATCAACAGCGACAGCGACGTGTCAAAGCTGACTCTTTACGGCGAGGAGATCTATTATATTCCCACCCGCACTGTCCGCATACCAGTGGATTCGGCAAAAGTCATTGCCAACGGTACTGTCAGGCGCGAGGATGCTGATAAAATAGTTCCATATATCGATATAAAGCTTGACGGATCATGGATACTCAAGAGCCAGCTCATGGTACTTGACATGCTTGCCAACAACGACTGGGACAGGCCCATTTATTTTGTAACAGGGTATCATAATGACGCCCTTGGCCTTGAGGAGTATTTCCAGCTCGAAGGCCTGGCTTACCGCCTTGTGCCAATAAAAAGCGAAAACAAGAGCTGGTTCGAATATGGCCGGACAGATACCGATATCCTCTATGATAACGTAATGAACAAGTTTATCTGGAGAGGTGCAAATGACCCTGATGTCTGGCTCGATTACTATCACAAGCGCACCATAACGGTCGTCAGGGCGCGTCTTATCTACACCAGGCTGGCCAATGAACTCTCCGCCAGGGGAGACACGGCAAGGGCCAATGAGGTACTGGAAAGATGCATGGAGGTGCTGCCGGTTTCAAATCTGGGCTATGACATCTATTGCTCGGATATCATCTCGGCCTGGTTTAAGGCAGGTAACAGGGAGAAGGCGGTTTCAATGACGAAGGAGCTGACAGATTACTATCTTGAGCATACAGGTTACTGGCTTGGACAGAAGCCGCTTATAGCAACCTATGCCGATCAGGAGATAGCCCAGGGTCTGCAGATAGTGTCGCAGGTGATGCAGATATGCTACAATAACGGAGAGGCCACCCTTGCCGAAGAACTTAACGGGAAGTTCAGCGAGCTGTACACAAAATATGTTGCATTGAAACAATGAGGCATTAGGCAATAGGCAGTAGGCAATAGTGGGAAAACAGGAACGGTGGTTTGTCAGTCGTTCATCTGATAGGCCGGCCTCGGGGCGAGGTACTTCTCCAGGATCATATAGACCTTGTCAGGGAAGATCGGCTTGAGGTTGTATTCAGTGCATCCTGCAATATAAGCCTCATTCTTTGTCTGCTCTGAATAATAAGCCGTCACAAGGATGACTGGTGCTGATCGGTTCACCTGGCGGAAAGCCCTTGTGCAGTCAATGCCGTTGACCAGCGGCACAAGGAAATCCATGAAAACCATGTCATAGACAGCCTTGCCTGAAGTGACGGTTTCGACAAATTCCTTTCCGTTGCGGAAAACGTCTACTGCCGCTCCGGTTTCCCGCAGCAGTGTCTCATAATACTTCAGTGATGCAATGTCGTCTTCGACGATCGCAATTCTTTTACCTGTGATATCCAGCATTTCGTATAAATTGAATCCGGGGAATAGTATTCCGAAATCAACAATAAATTACCCGGCGAGGGTAAACAAGATTAGACATTTTATTTAACAATGTCAATCCTGCCGTTAAATTCTTAACAACAATTTTTAAACAAAAAAACGGGATGTTAATAACTCCGGGACAAGGAGCGTAAGGGGCTGATTAATTGCACTCCCACTGTGTGGTGACGCCGTTGGTAGTCGACGGAGGTGTTGCCTTTATGGCTATGAGTTCATTGTCACAGTACTCTGCAGGTACCCCCCATGCGGTCGGATTGCCGTTCTCGTATGACACCGTCTGGCAGGTCTGGCAGCTGCCGCCCAGCATGTCACATGCCGTGAATGTGCAGGCAACCAGGAGCAGACCGGCGGCATAAGCTAGCTTCCTTTTCATCTTCTTCAGAATTTGTGGCAAAGGTAAAATAATTGTCATAACACCGCGATGCAGCATTTTTGTTAAATTAGAGTCATTAATCTGGAAACGTTGAAAAACCTAAATTAGTATAAAATGGAAGAGAACAGTATCCCCCAGGGGAGCACAACAGTTGAAGAGAACAGAATGAGAAAACATATTCATGTTGCTGCAATTCTTCAGATAGTATTCGGAGCGCTTATCGTCATCGGTGGTCTTGCCATCGCCTTTGCCTTTGGCTTTGTTGACCAGTTTGTTGACGACCCCACCGCACTGAAGGTGCTGGCCATTGTCGGCACTCCCCTTGTTGTAATGTTCCTGCTTTTCGGCGGGGCAATGATTGCAGGGGGCATTGGACTGTTATCCTGCAAGTCATGGGCAAGGATACTGACCCTCGTAATGGCATCACTGGGATTGCTGAACATACCCATAGGAACACTCAAGGGTGTCTATATCATCTGGGTGCTCGTGCAGCAGGAGACGATTTCCCTCTTTGCCAAAGGCTGCCCTGACGGCTCCGTGACACAATAAGGAAACATAATATTTCTTCCGCAGGCAAAATGATTATTTTTGTCGTCAGTAACCGTATGAATTATGGCTGACGACAAGAAGATCATTTTTTCCATGTTCAGGGTAAGCAAGAGCTACCCTCCTCACAGACAGGTAATCAAAGATATTTCACTTTCCTTTTTCCTGGGCGCCAAGATTGGTATTATCGGTCTTAACGGCTCCGGGAAATCGACCCTTCTGAAAATCATTGCCGGCATTGAGAAGGAATACCAGGGTGAGGTTGTATTCTCTCCCGGGTACACTGTGGGCCACCTCCCGCAGGATCCCCTGATGGATGAGAAGCGCACCGTGCGTGAGATAGTCGAGGAAGGTGCAGCCAGCGTAGTTGCTGTTCTGAAGGAATATGAAGAAATTAACCTGCGCTTTGGCGAGCCGGAGGTTTATGAGAACCCCGACGCCATGGAGAAGCTGATGAACCGCCAGGCGGAGCTGCAGGAGAAGATCGAGGCTCTGGACGGCTGGAACCTGGAACACCGTCTTGAACGGGCAATGGATGCCCTTCAGTGCCCCGATCCCTCAACCCCGGTCAACATCCTTTCAGGAGGCGAACGCCGCAGGGTGGCATTATGCCGCTTGCTCCTCCTTGAGCCTGACGTCCTTCTGCTCGATGAGCCCACGAACCACCTCGATGCAGAAAGCGTACAGTGGCTCGAGACCCACCTGAAACAGTATAAAGGCACAGTAATTTGCATCACACATGACAGGTATTTCCTTGACAATGTGGCAGGATGGATACTTGAACTTGACCGTGGCGAGGGGATACCCTGGAAGGGCAACTATACATCGTGGCTTGAGCAGAAGGCAAAACGGCTTGAGCTCGAGGAAAAGGGCAACGTCAAACGGCGGAAAACGCTCGAACATGAGCTTGAATGGGTGAGGATGTCACCCAAGGCGAGACGGGCCAAGTCAAAGGCGCGCCTGAGCGCCTACGAGAGCCTTCTTAACCAGGATGTGAAACAGAAGGAGGACAAGCTTGAGATCTTCATACCCAACGGCCCAAGACTGGGCGACAAGGTGATAAAGGCTAAGGGTGTTTCCAAGGGCTTCGGCGAAAAGATACTTTTTGAAGATCTTGAGTTTAACCTTCCGCCAAACGGCATTGTGGGTGTCATAGGACCCAACGGCGCCGGCAAGACAACACTCTTCCGGATGATCATGGGCCAGGAAAAGGTGGACAAGGGCACCTTCGAGGTCGGCGGCACGGTGACACTGGGCTATGTCGATCAGGCCCACGCGGACATTGATCCGAAAAAAAGCGTTTATGAGGTGATATCGGGCGGGGTCGATGAGGTCATGGTAGGCAACAGGCCTGTCAACGCGAGGGCTTATGCTGCAAGGTTCAACTTCACGGGGGCAGACCAGGAGAAAAAGTGCGGGGTACTGTCAGGCGGTGAGCGCAACAGGCTGCACCTGGCATTGACACTGAAGAGCGGCGCCAATGTGCTGCTGCTTGATGAACCGACAAATGACATCGATGTCAACACGCTTCGTGCACTGGAAGAAGGACTTGAGAATTTCGCCGGATGTGCCGTGATTATTTCGCATGACCGGTGGTTCCTCGACCGCGTCGCAACACATATCCTCGCCTTCGAGGGCGATTCAAAAGTGGTATGGTTCGAGGGCGACTTTTCGGAATATGACGAGAACTACCGTAAACGCACAGCTGACGCAGGTCCCGTCAGGATGAAATACAAAAGACTTGCCTGAGCAGCCTCTATGAATGATGGCACTGATGACCGTGGCCACCATCGCCGTGATGGTGGCGGCATGATTTACCCAAATCATTCAGTTCACCCCTGAGAAAGGCCCTGGTCACTTCGGTGACATCACCCCTGCAACCACGGAAGACTTCAATGTCTTGGCGTTCCAGGACGTTTACCGCTCCGTCACCCATGTTGCCGGCGAGCATTATTTCCACTCCTTTTTCTTTCAGGACCCCAGCTATGCCCGATTTGCAGCCGCAGCCGTTTTCAGACGGTATGGTCTCATGGCTTTCAATCTCATCGTTTTCATTTATTGTGAATACGGTAAAACTCTCACAATGGCCAAAATGATCATCAATAAAGTTACCTCTTGTCGGTAGTGCAATTTTCATTTTACGTTAGTATTTAGTTGATACGTTTAACTGATCCTTTTCACATTGATCGCACTTTGCGTTTTCATCTTTCCCGGAAACAGGCCGCCTGCATCGCGGACACCTGAACCATTTGCCTTCGGTGCGGTAATCTCCCCCTTCAATAATGATGGCTTTGCCTTCTGCAAATGCAGTAGCGACTGTTCTGCGGGCCTTCTCATATACCCTTGTCAGTGTCGGACGCGATATTCTCATCTTTTCAGCTGCCTCCTCCTGCTTAAGCCCAAGGTAGTCGCATAACCTTATGGCTTCGTACTCCTCAAAGAGCAAGGTGACCGACAAAAGCTCCCTCATCGGTATACCGACCGGTTTATAGCCCTCTATAACCGGCATTCCCGATACACACCTTTTTCTCCTTGGCCTTGCCACCTCGCTTAGCTTGTTTACGGATAAATACTTATCAGAATAAAGATACAAAGATAATCATATTGAACATATGTTCATAATGATAAAAGTCATTTCCTTATTTACTGTGAAAAAAAAAACAGTATTTTCGCAAATCCTTAGACCGTGATATTCAGGTATATCGAGATAATCACAATACGCAGTAAAACAGTTTAATAGATGGCAACACGCAGGCAATTCATCAGGATCTCAGCGATGGGAGCCGGAGCTTTTATGGCCGGAGCGGCCGGATTCAGGTTGCTGGCTTCTGAGATTACTGATGGCCAGAAAGCTACAATGGCAGCACTTACAGGACGAACGCCCACATATTGCGAGGTATGCTTCTGGAAGTGCGCCGGATGGGTTTACAAGGATGAAAAGGGTGTAATAAAAAAGATAACCGGCAACAGGGAAGACCTTAACTGTAACGGCCGCTTCTGCCCGCGCGGCACCGGCGGTGTGGGCATGTACCATGATGAGGACCGTCTCCGCAAGCCTCTGATACGCACTGAGGAGCGCGGAGCACAGAGCTTCCGTGAAACCACATGGGAAGAGGCCTTTGATTACATCGCCGAAAAGATAAAAGTTATCTCCGCCGAACACGGCCCGGAGTGTGTTGCACTCTTCACCCACGGCTCGGGAGGGAAGTATTTCTCCACGCTTCTGCGTGCCCTCGGGTCACCCCATATCGCAGCGCCATCCTATGCACAGTGCCGCGGACCGCGCGAGGTTGCCTTTCAGGCTACCTTCGGAGAGGCACTCGAAAGCCCCGAACCTCTTGATATCCGTGACACAAAGTGCCTTGTCCTGATCGGCAGTCACCTGGGTGAAAACATGCATAACGGACAGGTTCAGGAGATGTCCGATGCCATTGACAAGGGAGCAGCCATCATCACTGTCGACCCCCGTTTCTCGACTGCCGCCGGCAAATCAAAGTACTGGCTGCCGATAAAACCGGCCACCGACCTCGCCTTGTTGCTGGCATGGATAAACGTCATCATCACCGAAGAGCTGTATGACAAGCCTTACGTGGAGAAATATACCTACGGGTTTGAGTACCTTAAGGAGCATGTGAAAAATATGACTCCGGAGTGGGCTTACGGCATTACTACAATTGATCCCACAGTCATTCGCGAGACTGCCCGTGAGATGGCCAATGCTGCACCGGCTGTCATTGTTCATCCCGGAAGACATGTCACATGGTACGGGGATGACACACAGCGACTGAGGGCAGTGGCTATACTAAACGCCCTGCTGGGCTCATGGGGCCGAAGGGGCGGATTCTTCCGCACAGAGACCTTCGAGCTGCCCGAGCCGCCTCACCCTGCCTATCCTACGCCAAAGAGATCATGGAGAACGGAGTTTCCGGATCTCTACAAGCTTGCCGACACGGTTCTGGCCAACGGCGTCTGCGACGCCACCGTTCCGGACCCGAGCCGCAACTGCAAGTTCCAGGCATGGATTGTCAACGGCACAAACCTGATGGAAACCCTCCCCAACCAGGAGAACACCCTTAAGGCCATACAGGCGCTTCAGCTGCTGGTGGTGGTTGATACGATGCCCATGGAGATTACGGGATGGGCTGACGTGGTGCTGCCCGAGTGCACTTATCTCGAACGTTATGACGACCTGAGAGTCGGTCCGCACCGCAAACCGCAGATAGCCCTCAGGGCTCCGGCTGCAGAACCGCTATACGACACCAGACCGGCCTTCTATATGGCCAGGGAGCTCGCAAAGAGGCTGGGGGTGATTGAGTATTTCCCCTTTGAAAAAATTGAAGATCAGCTGGATTGGCAGCTGAAGCAGGTGGGGTCAAGTCTGGAAGAGATGAAGAAGATCGGGGTTAAGACGTTTGACCGTACTGCCGACGACCTCTATTTCTATCCCGATGAAGAGGTAGAGTTCTTTACTGCTACCGGAAAGATAGAACTCTATTCAACAGCACTGGAAGAGGCAGGCTTCGACCCGATGCCAAAATATACTGCTCACGAGGAGCCGCCTGCCGGCTTCTACCGCCTCAACTACGGCAGGGCCCCGATGCATACCTTCAGCCGCACCTCCAATAATCCCAACCTGACCGACCTGATGGATGAAAACAGCGTCTGGGTCAACCCGCGCGTGGCAAAAGAGTGGGGACTGAGCACGGGGCAGTACATACACCTTGTCAACCAGGACGGAAAGAGGTCGGAATTCCCCATCAAAGTGAGGGTTACAGAGCGTATCAGATGGGACTCCGTTTACATGGTTCACGGATTTGGCCACCAGGAGAAGAAGCTTCGACGATGTTACGGCAAGGGGGCCAGCGACACCAACCTGATCACTAAAGTCCTCGTTGACCCGTTAATGGGCGGCACAGGCATGCGCGGCAATTTTGTGACATTTGTTACGGACCTTAGCAAGGAGGAGGTGGTGTCATGAGATACGCGATGGCTGTTGATACGAAGAAATGCGTTGGATGCAGCGACTGTGTCGTGGCATGCCAGACGGAGAACAATGTGCCCATAGGCTACTGCCGCGACTGGGTGGTGGAAACAATGGATGGCACATATCCTCAGCTTGAGGTGGAACTGAGGTCGGAGCGCTGCAACCATTGCGCTAATGCTCCGTGCGTAAGATGTTGCCCTACCGGTGCAAGCCATTTTGCAGACGGGGGTATAGTTCTCGTCACGCATAACGAATGCATCGGTTGCGGTGCATGTATCGCATCATGTCCATATGATGCCCGTTATCCCCACCCGAAAGGGTATGTCGACAAATGCACTTTCTGCAATCACCGCGTCAAGGAAGGGATGAAACCGGCCTGCGTTGACGTATGCCCCACAAAGTGCATGTACTTTGGCGATCTTGACGACCCGAACAGCGATGTCAGCGTCGTACTGAAGAAGCGTAAGTCGAAGACCCTTATTCCAGAGGCAGGCACTAAACCGCAGTTATATTTTCTAATTTGAGCAGACCATGAACGAAGAGCTTATAATCAGCGGAAGAGAAAACCTGATGGTTGACCCGCACCTGCATATATGGCACTGGCCTATACCCCTTTACCTGTTCCTTGGTGGACTTGCAGCAGGAGTGCTGTTTTTTGCAGCACTCTATTATCTCATGGGGAAAGAAAAAGAATATCCCACAGCTGTACGGAAAGTCCCGTTCATTGCTCCCGTACTGCTGATTATAGGTCTAGCAGCCCTCTTTTTTGATCTCAGGCATAAAGCATATTTCTGGCAGCTTTACACTAACATTAAACTTCAGTCACCCATGTCGTGGGGCGCCTGGACACTGCTGGTTATAACCGCCGCCTCTGTTGTCTGGTCGGCACTGCATATCAGGGACCTTTTTCCGAACTGGGACTGGAAATATCAGTGGCTGAAAGACCTGGAAACATTCTTCAATAAATATAAGAAGGCGCTGGCATGGGTTATTCTTATTTATGCAGTCATAACCGGTATTTATACCGGAATCCTTCTCTCTGCCTTTAATGCGAGACCCCTGTGGAACACATCGGTCCTCGGGCCGCTGTTTCTGGCCTCGGGACTGTCGGCAGGAGCGGCTGCAATTGTTCTTATGTCGAAAAACCCGAAGGAGCGGCTGCTCTTTACAAGGATTGACCTTATCATCCTCGGGGTGGAGCTCTTCCTTATAGTTCACATGTTCATGGGATTCCTTGCATCCACACAGGTGCAGATAGAGGCAGCAGAGCTTTTTCTGGGCGGGCAGTACACGGTGGCCTTCTGGGTCTTCGTTGTTATGCTGGGACTTGTAATACCGGCATTTCTTGACCTGATGGAACTGCGCGGATATCATATACCCGCCCTGGTGCCGGGCATCCTGGTACTTTTCGGAAGCCTTATGTTCCGGTTTGTCTTTGTCTTTGCCGGCCAGGTGAGCCGTTGGTTATACTGATCACAATAAAACTATAAAAATAATATGAGCGATATTACTAAAACAGAGAGGAGCAGAAACATACCTCAATCCTTACCTGGGAGGCGTGCTGCTGGGCCTCGTGCTTCTTGCCGCCAACTTTATTGCAGGCAGGGGTCTCGGTGCCAGCGGCGCAATCAAGAGTGTTGTGGCTACATCCATCGAGGTTGTCCATAAAGACGCTGTTAACACAATGCCGTTCATGGCTGAATATGCGGAGTCACACAGCGGAAGTCCAATGAAATCGTGGCTGGTCTTTGAGATGCTGGGTGTGCTCGTCGGCGGGTTCATATCGGGGGCGATTGCCGGAAGGCTGAAACTGAAAGTAGAACATTCGCCTAAGATAACTTCCACACGCAGACTGATCTTTGCTCTGATGGGAGGGACACTCTTCGGCTTCGGCTCGCAGCTCGGGCGCGGATGCACAAGCGGCTCAGCCCTGAGCGGCATGGGAGTGCTCTCTCTGGGAGGCTTTATAACCATGATGGGAATATTCGGCACAGCATTCGCTCTGGCTTATTTCTTCAGGAGAAACTGGATCTAAAAGAAAGGAGAAACAAATGGGACCATTGGCACCAAACGGAATTATATCGGAGAACACCAACTTTCTCCTCGCATTCTTCATCGGCATCGCTTTCGGATTTGTACTTGAGAGCTCAGGCTTCTCATCAAGCAGAAAGCTGGCCGGCATCTTCTACGGCTATGACGCCGTAGTCCTCAAGGTCTTCTTCACCGGAGCCATCACATGCATGGTAGGATTGTTGTTCATGAGCCTCTTCGGATGGATAGACCTATCCCTGGTCTATGTCAACCCGACGTATCTCACCTCCGCTATAATTGGCGGAGTAGTAATGGGAGCAGGGTTTATCATGGGCGGCTTCTGCCCTGGAACAAGCTTCACGGGTGCAGCCATAGGCAAAATTGACGCCATGGTTTTTGTCGGCGGCCTCTTTATTGGCGTTTATGGCTTCGCTTTCACCTACCCATGGTGGGAGAAAATGTACATGGCTAAATACCTCGGGGAGCCCAAGGTAAGCGAATCACTCGGAATGAAAGACGGGCTCTTCGGCCTGCTGCTGATATTAGCGGCCCTGCTCATGTTCGTGGTTGCCGAGTGGGCTGAGAAAAAATTTCCGAGAGAAGAGTATTAAAAATTAAAACATAATGATATGAAACCATTAAAGTTACTGGCACTTTTTATTATCCCGCTGGGGATAATTCTTGCTGCCGTGCCGGCAGACAAGACAAGGCGTTTCAAGCTGTCGGCTGACGAGCTGCTGCAGGAAGCAGGAGCCGGGGTGCAGTTCATCTCGCCCGATGTAATTGCGGACATGCTTGTTCAGAAGGACCCGTCGCTGCAGCTTATTGACGTGCGGACACCGGAGGAGTTTGATACATACAGCATGCCGGGTGCAATAAACATCCCGCTCAGCAACCTGCTGTCTGAAGAGTATACTGACATCCTAAACCAGGATGCGCGGATGAACGTCTTTTATTCCAACGGCTCTGTCTATGCCAACGAGGCATGGATGCTTACCAGGCAGCTCGGGTATGAGAATAATTTTGTTCTTGAGGGAGGATTGAACTACTGGTTCGGCAATATCCTGTCGGCCCAGGCTCCTGCGCAGACGAGTCCCAACGAGGAGTTCGCAAAGTACGACTTCCGCAAGAGTGCTGCCACGGCGCTTGGCGGGGGCGGTGTTGTTACCACGGAGGGCTCCGCACCGACAGTGAAGGCAGCCAAGCCCGCTGTGACGGCAAAGGCCAAGAAGAAGCCTGCCGGCGGCTGCTGATTTTTTGGAGTAAGCAAAAAAAGGTTTACATTTGCGGCTGCAAAACGCGCGGCCCTATAGTTCAATGGATAGAACGCGGGTTTCCTAAACCTGAAATTTAGGTTCAATTCCTAGTGGGGCTACTCTGTAGGGAAAGTTATCAGAAATGATAGCTTTTTCTTTTATCTCTTGCCCTTGATTTTTGTCCATAAGATTGATAGCAAATGAACAATACTTTAAAAAGCTAAAAATATTCTGTTCATTTTGCCTGGTTTTGATGTGGTGCAACGGTTAAGTGTGTGAAATCCCGGGGGTGTTTTTTTCAGTTTATTTAATCAATCTTATTTATTCCGCCTTGCAGGTGTCTTTGCTCTCCATTCCAGATGAAAACTCCGTCTAGCTGCATTGGTAAAGTAATTTCTCCACTTATATGATCCTTATCTTTTTGTAATTTAATGTGGATAGAACCAAGCTTGTGCGGCATTGTTGCATCAATATTCTTCAGACTTCCAGGATTAGGTGCTATCCTTACAGATTCAAAGCCCGGTGAGCCAGGTTTAATACCACTTACTAATGATAAGAAGTAATAAACCGGTGAGGCACTCCAGGCGTGACAATCAGAACGTGCAGGACCTGGAATTTCTGCAAAAGTGGTCAAACCTGCATCCAGCATTTGTTTCCAGGGAATTAATGATGCTGTAAATTGGTCAGCCTGCCCAACTTTTTCAAGTGCTTCGAATAAATAAAAATTGAAATATAATGTACACTGTGCCAAATCTTTGTCATTGAGAAGCTTATTAATTATTTTGGTTTTATCGGCTGTTTCAGGAAATGTATTGGTCAAAACAGCTAAAACGTTGGCATGCTGACTGAAAGTACTCCTTTCGGGGGAATCGGCAATTAATCCTCTGTTGGAATCGTAACATCTTTGATAAACTGATTTTTTAATTTTATCCGCCAAAGTTCTGTACACGTCAGCAATGTCATGCATCCTGTATGCTTCGAAGACCTCTGTTGCTTTTTCCAGAGTGTAAACATATTGTAAACTTAGTATAGAGGAATTGCCGCTGTGCGCAGCCGGCGGCTCACCGTCTTCCCACCCTTTTGAATCAACCCAATCTGCAAAATTCCACCATTCAACAGGACCTAACATACCACTTGAGTCAATACGGCTGCTAAACCAGTTGAGCGTTTCCTGCATGCCGGGAATCATTGATTTAATAAAAATAGAATCGCTGTTCAGCATCCAATAATCATAAATCATTGTAACCCAGACTAATGAAAAGGTCGGAATGATCTGGATTTGATTGCATGGAAATCTGCTCTGTGTTATGCCAACAGGTAATTGTGAAGCATGTAAAGCAGATATTGCATTTTTGGTTAACCTGGAATCTCCCGAGACATAGGTTGAAACCAATGCCTGAATTCTCGCATCACCAACATATTGAAGTTGTTCGTAGTACGGGCAATCAAAAAAAGTTTCATTTGCACATAAGCGTTGTGTCCGCCAGCCAACATTCCAGATATCATTAAAAACAGGATTGTCGCAAGTGAATGAAGCTTTCTCTTCCAGGGGGTATGCAGTAAAAATGCTAAAAACATCGTTAATTATAAGTGGTTCTTCTTTTGTTTCTATTTCCAGTTCAACATATCTGAAAGTGCGCCAGAATAGTGTCTGGAATATGCGATTATTACCTCCGTCACAAATAATAACATCAGAGTTGCCCAGAATCTGTTTGTTTTCAATATCATTCCGGTTGCCTTTGTTCCCGGAACTGTCAAATAAACTCTCAGCATAGGTAAGTTTTATTAAGCTGTTTTTTCCTTTTGAAAAATTAATAACAGGATAGGCAGTTGTCAACACTTTCTGGTCAATAAGTATTTTTATTTTACTGTTTGGCGAAATTATGACCGGGGTGATACCTTTCAGGAATTCTTCAGTAATTGTGTTTGTGTCAGAACGACGGATTTTGGAAAATCGCTGTACTTTTTCTTCCATTAAAGGAATTTCTCTTTGTGAAAGTGAATGTAATGAAAGGTTTCCCCAATCTCCAATGAAGCCGACAGGTTTACCGGTTTCAACTTCCTGAGCATGTTTCCAGCCGGAAATATTGAAATCCTTATCCATCCAGTTCCATGGATGTTTTTCACAATTAAACTCCTCGCCGGCCCCCGCAGCATAATACTGATTCATATATACAGGAACAGGTTTATATGCCGTATCTTTCATAACAACCCAGCTTGTATCTGAGTTAAGAATATTTTCATCCTGCGTGTTTCCCTGAATCATAAAACCCGTTTGCCCTGAAATCTGGGCTAAGGGACGATGTTCGGCAAAATTCCATACAACAGAAGATATTATATTCTTGCCAGAATATAAATATGAGGAAATGTCTATACTTTCAAAATTCCATTTGAACAGATAACTTCTGGCAGGGCCGTTACACACGTAAACGCCATTTATATACAGCTTATAGCGATTGTCTGCCGACACATGAATAATAAATTTGTCAGGTTTTGTATTAATTAAAATTTCTTTCCTGAATAAATAAACTCCATATTCCGAATTTGTCTTATCAGGATAAGAAATCCATTTTGCAGTCCAGGGTCTGTAAAGCAATTCGGGATTGATTTCTGTTACCTGCTGAGCAAAAAGATTCGTGCTGAACAAAAGCAGAACTATCAGACGTGTTTCAAGACGATGTTTCATAAAATGTATTGTTTGTATTTTAAGTAATTCAATGTTTGTATTGACATGCAGTACAGGTTGTTCATATGTGTACGAAAGGTACACATATTTAGTATAAAGCCACCGAAGATATCCGGGAGCTGTCAATGTCGCATACAGTTTCCCCGGTTAATTATCAGACCGTTCTGTCTGATTGGCTATAAGTGTGGTGACCAGAGCTTTAAGCTCCTCAATCTGCCGTTGCTGTTCCTTGATAGCTTCCAGGAGAAGAGGGGTGATCTTGCTGTAATCCAGGCCAATGGCGTCAACGCCGGGACCGGCTATTTGTTGAAGCATTAATCAGGGTTAAGCAGCACCCTGTCTTAATTGGTAGTTTGAAAAAACATTCTTATTGCAATTAGAATAATAAAAACGCTGAAAATTTTTCTTATTAAATTTTCAGGCATTTTAAGAGCCAGCCTGGAGGTAAAATAACTTCCTATCATGAAAGCGGCAGCAATTATTAAGGCATATTTTATATTCACCTGCCCGGCTTTGTAATAATTGTACGCTGCAAATAATCCTATCGGGGGCAACATAACAGCCAGACTTGTTCCAATCGCTTCATGTTGGCTAAAGCCCATAAAATAAACTAAAGCCGGTATTAAGATTAATGCACCGCCAATTCCAAGCATTCCTCCAACTGCTCCGGTAATAAGGCCAATGACAACCAGAATTAAGAACGTTACCAGGTCCATATATTTGCGTTTTTAATTGTTTACGGGAAAGGTATGCATTCCGTCAAATTAAATTGTTGTGGCTTCATACTTTGCAAAACGAATTTTGATCAATTGTTCGCTAACCCTGACAATTAATGCATAAATTAGTAGACTAACCGTCAGGCATATTGAAATTTTGTCAAAAAATCTAACAACCACATCATGAAAACAAGAAGATTCATCGTTGTCATTGTCGGGCTGGCATTGGTTCATAGTATCAGTACGGCACAGCAAATAGATGTTAAAAGCAAACCGTGGAAGGGAGAGCGGCAGATTATCCCCGGCAAGATCACAGCAGCTTTTTATGATGAGGGTGGCGAAGGAGTTGCCTTCCACAACCCTGCACCTAAAAACAACGGAAGCGAAGGGATCGGGCTGGCCCGGGACGGCAGTTATGAGGTGGGCATATCTGTCACCAGACCGGGCATTGATAAGTTTTTGGACGGAACGGCCTTGCCACCCGACAAATACTATGTCGGTTGGATCGTACCGGATGAATGGCTGAACTACAGCGTGGAGGTAAAAACCGCCGGCACGTACCAGATAAACATGCTTTCTTCAGTGGCCAGGGATTCCACAGAGATCAGTCTTTCGGTAGATGGTGCTGATAAAACCGGCACTATTATCCTTGAGACCACCGGTCATGTTCATACATGGCGTATGTTCACTGACATTGCAGAACTGGAACTGGAGGAAGGCCTGCATGTACTCACCCTGAAGTTCGTCAGGACAGGGTTCATGAACGTCCAGTACCTGGAGTTCATATCAAAGTCTGCACCCCCGGCATCCACAAAGGCATCAACTTCAGAAAAATATATGTCAATACCTTCAGATTATAAGGGGAAACCTTACGAAGACGGCAACTATAAAGCTGGTGCTCAGGTCATCCCCGGTAAAATTGAATGTGCATACTATGACAAGGGTGGCGAAGGAGTGGCCTATCACGACTTTGAAACCTTAAACAGAGGCGCCGGCGAACTCAATCAAATCCCGGATCACCAGAGGCCGCATGCGACTGCCTATCAATGGAATTTCCGGAAAGAAGAAGCTGTAGATATATCTTATACCAAGGACTTTGCAGATTTCAATCACAACGAGAATTATTTTACACCCCCGGTAAACCAGCTATATATCGGCTGGACTGAGGATAATGAATGGGTCAATTACACCGTGGATGTCAAAATAGCAGGTACTTATAAAATTGTTGCACTTTATGGGAACGATGCCAATACCATAAATTTTTCCATTAATAATAAACCGGCGACCGAATGCAGACTTCCGCTTGCAACAGGCAGCATGCATAAATGGAATAAGGCAGAGATAGGTACAATCACCTTTAGTGAAACAGGGCTTCAGTTGCTTACATTTCACTATAACAAAGGAAATAATTTTGCCTGCTTTGAATTTATACTGATGCCTGAAACATGGTGAAGCGCTCGCAGACAGCGTTTGAAGCTTAACATATAGTCGACAACCCCAACTGAATTAAAACTTAATCTGATGAAGATAAAAAGGAACCTCAACCGTCGCGATTTCATAAAAAAAACCGCAGCTTCCGGAATAGCTATTAGTATTATTCCGTCACACGTTTTGGGCGGTTCAGGAAAGGTCGCCCCCAGCGACAGAATGAACGTCGCTCTGATAGGGTGTGGCATGATGGGACTTGGCGCCCTTAACGGATATTTGAAAGACCCTGAATATCAGGTCACCTCTGTCTGTGATCCTGAAAGGGACAGTAATAAATATCCGGGTCGCCCGGGTGGTGCCCCCGGAGGACGTGAAGAAGGCAGAAGAAGAGTAGAAAAGGCTTATGCAGATTATATCGGGGAAGGAACATATAAAGGCTGTAATGCATATGCTGATTTCAGGGAGCTTCTTGAAAAGGAAAAAGGACTGGATGCAGTATTTAATTTTACTCCTGATCATTTACATGCTCCCATTAATATTGCGGCAATGAAAAAGAAGGTTAATGTGGCAACGCATAAACCAATTTCTAACTTCCTGAATGAAGTCCGTGCTTCAATAGACTATGCTGATAAATCCGGAGTTCCGACGCATTGCTATTTCTTCCAGGATCCGCCAAAGACATATTTAATGATGCAACTGATGAAGCAGGGAATTATCGGAAGAGTGACTGAACTGCACCGGTGGACCAACCGTCCCACCTGGCCACAGGCCAAGGCTACCTTGCCTGAGCCGCAACCAGTTCCGGAAGGATTTGACTGGCAGTTATGGCTCGGACCCAGTACCGATCGCCCATACTCTCCTGAATATACTCATTTCGTGTACAGAGGCTGGTTTGAATTCGGAGGAGGGGTCCTTTGTGATATGGCATTTTACGGTTTCTGGAGAGACTGGCGGGTACTGAATCTCGGCGTGCCTGTGAGTGCAAAGGCAGATTGCAGTATTCACTACGAACTCAATAACTACGTTTTTAAAAAGATTGAAAATAAACTTTCTTTTCCCTGGGCCTCAAGAATTCACTGGGATGTTCCTGTATTGGATAAAAACGAAAATATAGATGTCTACTGGTATGATGGCAATATGAAACCCCCGACACCAAGAGCCATGGTTGACAGGGGTGTGGACCTGAATGATGCAGGTGGTGTATTGTTTATAGGCGAAAAGGGAGTTATTTACACTGCCTATGACGGATATGACAATATGCAGATTTTTGGTGTTGATAATGGAGACAAAATTGCAGCATCCATCCCAGTACCGGAGGAATACATTTCATTGTCAAAGGATGAAATGAATAATGCATTTAAGGGAATAAGACCATCCAGGGGCAATTTTAAAAATGTCCAGCCCATTTCAGAAACCATAGCCCTTGGAAACCTCGCTATCAGAATGGGGGGTCAGAGACTGAAATGGGATAGCCGGAATATGAGAGTAACAAATGTTCCTGAAGCTAATCTTTACGCTACACGTGAATACCGGCCGGGCTGGGAAATATAACAACAAGGCTTAACAGGGGCCGGCCAGACAATCTCCGGGTACATATGAATCAATTAATCTGTTAAACAATTAAGAAATGAACACACGTCGTGATTTTTTAAAGAAAAGTTCTGTTGCCGCAATGGCTGCTATGGCTGGTCCGGCATTCCTGAATGCTGCGGCTTCAGGGAATATACCATCAGTATCAGGATCGTTTGTCAGGAAACACAAGTTATCAATGCTTTCTTATACTTTCAACAGTCTGGTGAGCAGGGGTATGCAGGATATCTTTGGTTATTTTGAAACCTGTAAATACCGCTATAATCTCGATGCTGCCGACTTATGGGGGGGACATCTTAAGGATTTCCGTGAGCGTTATGATAAAGGCACATTTATCCCTTTTGATGATGTATGGATAGCAAACGTCAAAGAAGCGCTGGATGAACGTGAACTGTGTATTCCCAATATTGCAGCAGATGGCTGCCATGTTATAACCTTTGAACCGGAGAGAACAGAGCTGAATTATAAGAATGCACTGGAGCACCTGAGACTTGCTAAAATGCTCGGAGTTGGTTTTGTGCGCTTTGATTCAGGACCCGGATTCAATATGCCTGAAGGCCGGACTGACTGGACAGATGAAGAATTCGATTTTATCGTAAAACGTTACAGGGAATATGCCCAGTATGCATATGACAACGGCTTTAAGACAGGTGCAGAGAACCATATGGGTCCGTCCGGCGCCTGGAAAAACCTGAAAAAGCTTTATGATGCCGTCAACCACCCGGGTTTTGCAATCTGCATACACATCGGAGGATGGAAAGGCACAAATACGGATGAGGAAAGAAACCTGTGTGATAAGGAGGCCGCAAAACTTGCTGTACACACACATATCCCGATGAATATAATAGACGGACCACTCGAGGAAAAGATGAACAATCTTCGCAATGCAGGTTACCAGGGGTATTATAATGTTGAAGTACCTGCAGGCCGGGGAGAAAATTCATATGAAACTGCTGCATATGCTTTGGCCAAAGTCCGGGCCGTATTTAGCAAATGGGACCTGGAAGATGCCAGGCCCAGGACATGATTTATTATAACCGGTAGTGATCCTCAAGAATTGTACTGAAAAGCTTACCGGGCAGAATCTGTTTCAAAAGCACAGCAAGCTTTTGTTCAAACGAGGCGATAACATATCGCTGCCGGGGATTTCTGCTTTCAACGATCTTCACAAGTTTGCGGGCAAGTACCTCCGGCTCCCACCCGGCAGCCTCATCCTTTTCTATCTGTACGAGAGCATTTTTAAAATATTCATTGTAAGGATCGGAATCACTTGTCGAAGAAAGAAAATTCCTTCTGTTGGCGGAATTATTTGTATGAAAATCACCCGGATTAATTACCACAACTTTGATATTGAAGGGTTTGACTTCCATCCTTAGTGCTTCGCTGAAGCCTTCGACCGCGAATTTGGCGGCGGAATAAAATGCCTGGAACGGTAAACCCATAAGACCGCCTATGGAGCTGAAATTTATTATCGTACCTCCCCCCTGTTTCCGCATGAACGGTAATACCTCCCTGGTAAGTTCCACCAACCCGTAAAAGCTGGTATCCATCTGAAGGTTTATATATTCTTCGGGTAAAGTCTCGATGGGTCCGCCGGTATGCATTCCCGCGTTGTTGATCAGAACATCAATTCTTCCTTCCTTCCGAATGACTGTTTCAACAGCTTTTTTAACTGAATTTAAATCTGTCAGATCCATCCAGATAATGTTTATCCTGTGGCTGGTCTCGCAATTTCTGCGTATGGTTCCATAAACGATATGGCCCAGGTCTGCAAGAAGCCTGGCTGTTGCTAAACCAAATCCTGAAGAGATTCCGGTTATGAGAATAACCTTTTTCATTTGAGATCAGCTCAGAATACCAAGTTCCCTGGCAGCCCTGGTTATTTTTTCCACGGAAATTTCAACCTGTTCCTTTGTATGTGTAGCCATAAGTGAATACCTGATAAGGCTGTTTTCTTTCGGAACTGCAGGTGAAACAACAGGATTGACAAAGATGCCATCAGCCAGCAGGTCCCGGGTAAGGGTGAGTGCTTTAATATTGTCACGGATCAATAACGGGATGATCGGGGTTTCCGATTTTCCGGTATCAAATCCGGCTTGCCGGAAACCATCCAGGGCATGCCGGGTGACCTCCCAGAGGTGTTCTGTTCTTTCCGGCTCACTGACCATTATATCTATGGCGGCAATGACGGAGGCTGCTGATGCAGGGGTCATGCTGGCACTGAAAATAAGTGACCGTGAATTATGTTTAATGTAATTAATGGTCTCTTTATCTGAAGCAATAAATCCGCCGAGCGAGGCGAGCGATTTTGAAAAGGTTCCCATAATCAGATCCACCCGGTCGGTTAGTCCGAAATGTGACGCAGTGCCCGATCCGTTCTTTCCGAGCACACCTGTGGCATGGGCATCGTCGACCATTATGGTTGCATCATATTTTTCTGCCAGGTTTACCAGTTCAGGTAATTTTACGATATCACCTTCCATTGAAAATATTCCGTCAACGACAATAAGTTTAAGGCTTCCGGGAGCGCATTGTTTCAGTTTATTTTCAAGGGCCTCCATATTGTTATGGGCGAACTTGAGCACTTTTGAGAAGGACAATCTGCTACCTTCAATTATTGAAGCATGATCGAATTCGTCAAGAAGTATATGGTCGCGCCGTCCTGTCAGAATAGAAACAACGCCAAGGTTAACCTGAAAGCCGGTGCTGTAGCAAAGGGCCCCTTCCATGCCCACAAGGTCTGCAAGCTTATTTTCAAGTTCGATATGGATATCGAGTGTTCCGTTGAGAAACCTTGAGCCTGCACAACCTGTTCCGTATTTGTCAATTGCCCTTTTTGCAGCCTCCTTGATTTTCGGGTGGTTGGTAAGACCCAGGTAGCTGTTCGATCCGAACATCAGCACATCCTTTCCCCTGATCTTTACAACCGTGTCCTGGTCTGATTCTATTTCCCTGAAATAGGGATAAATGCCCGCTGCCATAACCTTTTGAGGAGCATCATAACTTGAAAGCCTGGTCTGTAGGATTCTCATCTCAATTAAGTTTCAGTCAAATGGGGACAAATATAAAAAGATTCTCCGGCTCAGTAGTAACCGGCTCAGATCAGGCTCAGACAGCGGCTTTCAGGCTGTCAAAAAATTTCATATCCTCGTCCGCGATTTCAAAATCGATATCCAGGTTCTGACGGATATAGTCAGGGTGTGTTGATTTTGGAAGCGGAAGGGCTCCTTTCTGAAGGACGTAACGGATTGAGAGCTGTGCGACTGTCTTATTGTATTTTTTTGCAATAGCGCCGACATCGTGGTTGTCAAGAATTTTGCCCGTGGCAAGAGGGGAGTATCCCTCAACAAGTATGTTGTTATTTGAGCAGTGCTCCCTGATTTCCTGCTGCCCGTATCCGATGTGAAACTTGATCTGGTTTACCATAGGTCTTATCCTGCAGGTCTCAAGTATGGCGTTGATGTCCGCAACATTGAAATTGGAAATTCCAATGGAACGGGTTTTGCCGGTTTCGTAAAACTCCTCCATCGTTTTCCATATTTCAATATTCTGCTTCGTATAGTCTGCACCAATCTGGTTCCATGGCCAGGGAGCATGAATGAGGTAAAGATCAATATAGTCGAGGCCGATGTTCTTAATTGTTTTTTCAGCATAGCGGTGTGCTATGGCATAGTTCTTTACCTCAGCCGGCAGCTTTGAGGTAACAAATACTTCTTTGCGGTCAATACCGGAATCACGGATTGCCTGTCCGACACTTGCCTCGTTGCCGTAAGCAAGGGCCGTGTCTATGTGTCTGTACCCGCTCTTCAGGGCAGACATCACTGAATTATAAGCTGTTTCTCCTGCAGGTATCTGCCAGGTCCCGAATCCTACTGCGGGGATTTCCACCCCATTGTAAAGCTTAAAGAAATCTTTGCTGTTCATAATCTGTTATTTTACTGATGCGGGCTAAATGTATTGATTTTTGTCCGGAATAGACTAATTTCACTTGCTGTTAAATACAACTTATGCTTAAAGGTATATCTCCCCTGATCTCGCCTCAGCTGCTTGAGGTGATGGCCCGGATGGGCCACGGTGATGAGCTCGTGCTGGCCGATGCACACTTCCCGGGCGAGAGCCTGAATAAAAGAATCATCAGGGCTGACGGACTGCGCATCACTGACCTGCTAGAGGCGATACTTCCCCTTTTCGAACTTGACACTTATGTGTCACATCCGGTCATAATGATGGAACCGGTAGTGGGAGACAAGCTTGATCCCGGGGTGGAAGCCTCCTACATGAAACGGATCGAACTGACCGGTTCCAGCCTTCCGCTTGTGAAACGGCTCGACCGTTATGCCTTCTATGAAAGGGCAAAAAATGCCTTTGCCGTTGTCATGACCGGTGAGACGGCAAAATACGGAAACATAATTCTTATAAAGGGTGTAACCCCCGCGTGATCAGACTGCCGGCTCCTGTCTGTTTTGCAGAGCAGTGCACTGCCTGACAAGTTTTTCAAACAACTTTCAAACCTCATTAATCCCAGTAATATGAACACCTTCAGACTATCTTTTCAGTTTCTTATTGTGGCAGCAGTTTTGGTTGCATTTAATTCAGATTATGCCATTGCCCAGAAACTGAAACCAGGGCCACAGGATCTCTCATTTTTCTCAACCGCGGATGAGAGGGATCAGCCGTATGCAATATATATTCCGGAAAACTTTGACGAGACAAAAGCCTATCCGCTTGTTGTGTTCCTTCACGGAGCGTGGTCAAACCACCGGCTGGGACTGAGGCGGCTGTTTGGCGTGGGAAACAGCCAGGGATATGATTTTATCAAGCCCGGCAATGTCCCGTTCGAGACAGACGTTGAGGCCACAAGATACTGGCCGCCATTTAAGTCAGTTGATTATATAGCCGCAGCGCCGTACGCAAGGGGCACTGCAGGCTACCAGGGCATTCCCGAACAGGATGTTTATGAAATGCTCGATGATATCAAGTCCCGCTTTCTGATAGATGAAGACCGGATCTATCTGACAGGTCTTTCAATGGGAGGTGGCGGCACTCTCTGGCTTGGAATGACACGTCCGGACGTCTGGGCCGCTATTGCCCCTGTGTGCCCCGCACCGCCTGATGGCACCATCGACCTTGCCGGCAATGCCCTGAACATACCGGTACATCTGTTCATCGGCGACAAGGACTTTCTCTACAAAACAGCATCAGAGTGGAAGGCCAGGCTCGAAACAACAGCCCAGAGGCTCGACTATGTTGAATATCCCGGTGTCGGCCATAACAGCTGGGAGTGGGCATATAAGGACGGATTTATTTTTGACTGGTTCTCACAGTTCAAAAGAGACATGTTATCCGACGCAGGTTAAATTCAGTTCGAAGTGGTTTAAATACAATAAGGCTTACTGGGTTACATTTGACGACATGGTTCCCGGAACCATGGCAACCATTGATGCACGTTTTACCGCAGCCAATTCAGTTGAAGTGACCAGCTCAGGAGTTGGCGCTTTTACTCTGAACCTGTCAGGCCATCCTCTGTTCAATTCCGACAAAAAAGTAACGGTAAAGGTTGATGGCAAATCCTTTTCAGTAAGGAGCGGCGGTGCAGTTTCCTTTATGAAAACAGGCGGGTCATGGGCAAACAGGAAATTCACTCCCGGTCTTACCGCCAAACAGCCGGGCGCCGAAGGCCCTCTGTATGCTGCAGTGACAGGCGGCCATGTCTATGTTTACGGCACAGGAGGCAATCCTTCGCCTGAAGAGCTTGCAGCCAGGAGGGAACAGGCGGCTTCAGCGGCTGACTGGTCGGGCATGGGCGGACGCATAATGGTGTTCCCGAGAGTGATCGCTGACAGGGAAGTAAGGGAAAGCGATTATGTGACTGCAAACCTTATCCTGTTCGGTACCCGCGAGACAAATTCAATAATTGAAAAGTTCGCCGACAAACTGCCGCTGCACCTTAATTCAGCTGCCGAAGGCTATGGCCTTGTTTATATTTTTCCGATGAACAGGCATTACATGCTGATCAACTCGGGACTTTCATGGTGGACTCCTCCGAAGAACCCCTCCGGCCAGGCCGGTTATGCCTTTATGGGCTCCAAAGTGGAGATGCTGAAAAAGTTCCAGGATTATGTACTCTTTAAGGAGAACACGGACAATATTGTGTCACAGGGTCTCTTTGACAGTAACTGGAAACTTCCGGCGGAAGCAATCGAAACCCTTAAAGGCACCGGAGCTGTTACCCTCATTCAGCAGTGAATATTAAATAAGCTAAAACCGCTATCAGAAATGAAGAATGCATTTTTATCCCTAATTGCCCTGGTTCTCTTTCCCTCCGTAATGGCGGGTCAGGAGGATTCATCATGGTTCACGGTCAGGGAGGTGGCAAAGGATGTCTGGCAGATCATTGACAGGGGTCCGAATATTTACCTGATCATCGGTCACGACAGCGCCCTGGTTGTCGATACCGGGAATGGCGCAGCCGACCTGGCAGGCCAGATCCGGAAGATAACGGATAAGCCTCTCATAGTGGTTAACACTCACGGTCACGGTGACCACACCGGGGCAAACTACCAGTTTCCACAGGTATGTGTTCATGAAGCTGACCTTGAATCTGCCGTTGCGTCAGGCACATATGACCGGGCAAAATCAATGCTGGAAAATCTTCCTGAAGCAGAAAGGCCACGGGAAGAAGAACGGTTTAAAGGCAAACCTTTTAATACCAGGCTGGTGCCCGTGACGGACGGTGATCTTTTCAACCTTGGAGACCGGTGGATAAAAGTTATCGAAACTCCGGGGCATACTACCGGCAGCATCTGCCTCCTGGATATCAGTAACAAGCTCCTCTTTGCCGGTGACACCAACAACGGCCTTGTATGGCTCTGGCTGCCCGGGTGCCTGCCGCTGAGCAAGTACCTTGTGACACTCGAAAAGCAGGCGGAAAGAATGAGTGATTTCACAACTATTTTTCCCGGCCACGGAGACCCCATGCCGGCCGAATTCATCCTCGACCAGGTGGCCTGTGTAAAGTCAATTCTGGACGGTACATGCCAGGGGGAGCCGTATGAATCTTATCCGGGCAATCCCAGGGTGTGTGCATCCGGAAAAGCCCGGGTGGCATTTAATCCAGAGAATTTATAGTTAATATTGCGGTCTGATTTTTAAACCATGAGCAATATTAAAAACGTTGTCTTTGACATCGGGGGCGTCCTTATAGACTGGAACCCCAGGCATCTGTACCGAAAGATTTTCAGCAGCGGGGAGGAGATGGAACGGTTCCTCTCGGAAGTATGTACTTATGAATGGAATGTTCAGCAGGACGGCGGCAAGCTTTTCAGCGAAGCCACTGCCGAGCTCTCTGCCAGGTTTCCCGAATACAGTGATAAAATTGCCCTTTATTATGGCCGCTGGGAGGAGATGCTCGGCGGGGAGCTCACTGATACGGTGAAGATCTTCAATGAGCTTAAATCGGCCGGAATGCCCCTCTACGCCCTCACAAACTGGTCGCATGAAGCTTTTCCGGTGGCATATGAACGCTATGGTTTCATGAAACAGTTTGACGGGATTGTGGTTTCGGGATACGAAAAGCTGCTCAAGCCTGATCATGCGATTTACCGGGTGCTGATGGGCAGATATAATGTAAATCCGGCAGAATCGGTCTATATTGACGACAACAAAGCCAACGCTGACGCAGCAGCAGAACTCGGGTTCCATTCGATACACTTTCAGTCGGCAGACCATCTCCGGCAGGAGCTTCGGTCTTTGGGACTGAAGCTCTAGATTTCCGTTGATTTTGCACTGCAGAATCTTTCTGTCTATATTTGAGTGTTAAACTTTCCATTATGAAAAACACTCAGAAACAAGGTTTTTCTGACCGTCACAGATCAAATTCTGCGTTATTCTGCGGTGCGAAACATTTCATTCTTATTGCATCATTTCTGTTTTTTCTGAGTGGAACAGTTCATTCCCAGGAGCCTGTTGTAGTGACAACAGTCAAAAAACCTGCGGAAACGGAAAAAAAGGATTCATTGACAGTTGCCGGAGAAGCTCCGGCCAAAACTGTCCGGGATACGGTTCCTGCCGGGAAGGAAACGAACACCGCTTTATTGAACGAACTTGTACTGAAGTCCAACTCAGTTGTAACCTTTGACAAAATCTCAATTGGGCTTGGCATCGGGCAGGATTACGGAGGCGTTGGGGGTAGCTTCCTGTATTACCCGCAGAGGAATATCGGACTTTTCTTAGGTATTGGCTACAACCTGGCCAGTGTGGGTTACAACCTGGGGGTTAAATCCAGGATTGCCCTCGGGAGCAGCACAAGCCATGTACTGCTATCTTTCCTGGCGATGTACGGATATAATGCCGTTATAAGGGTTCAGGATTACCAGGATCTCAATAAGGTGTTTTACGGCCCCACTATTGGTGCGGGAGTGGATTTTAAACCATTCAGGTATTCAGATGACTACATATGCATGTCATTATTCGTGCCGCTGAGGAGTTCCGAGGTACAGGATTATGTGGATTATCTGGAACAGGTCTATAACGTGGTGTTTGAACAAGGGCTGATTCCTGTGACATTTTCATTCGGTTACAGGATAGTCTTTCAATAAAGTAATCAGATTATGGATGAACTGTTAGTCCGGCAACAATGAGGCGGATCCTTTTTACATCTGCGATTCTGATATTTGGCCTGTCTGCCGTTACATACGGTCAGAATAAAAGTCCGAAACGGGGAATATGCGGTGATGCATCACCTCAGGACCTGGTCATTCTTGCCCCGTCAGTCACATGGTATTACGACTGGGGCGTAGAACCACCGGCCGTATCGCAGGGCCAGCTTTCGGGGATAGAATGGGTGCCGATGTGCTGGGGAGCTGTTTATCCCGGCGATGTGGCAGGCATTGAGGCCAGGATACCAGCAGGGAGTAAATACCTCCTCGGATTTAACGAACCTAACTTTAAATCGCAGGCAAACCTGACACCGGCACAGGCTGCCTCAATGTGGCCGAACCTTGAAAAAATCGCCGCAGACAAGGGGCTGGAACTTGTAAGTCCCGCAGTAAACTGGTGCGGCGATTGTGTGGACGGAGTCACAAATGATCCGGTTGACTGGCTCGATAAGTTCTTTGCGGCCTGTCCCGGATGCAAAGTGGATTACATTGCCATCCACAGCTATGCCCCCGGCTCAGCAGCCTTAAGCAATTACCTGGATAAGTTCAGGAAATACAACAAGCCGTTGTGGATCACGGAATTCGCTCCGTGGGACCCGCCAAAGCCCGACTTTGAAGGCGTTGTGAAATACATGAAGGAAGCGATACCGATACTTGAAAACGATCCGTCGGTTTTCAGGTATTCCTGGTTTGCCACAAGGGTCGGCATTAATCCGGATATAAGCCTGCTCGGGGCAAACGGGACTCTGACAAAACTGGGACAGCTTTATGCCAGCATGGCGTTTCAGGGGATGACTTCCGATCTGCCTCCCGTTGCAATGGCAGGACCGGACATATTTATAAATGAGCCTGCATCAACAGCAACCCTGAAAGGATCAGTTTATGACGCAAACGGGGATGTGCCATCCATCGTCTGGACCCAGGTCAGCGGTCCTGGTACGGCAGTATTCGACAACAGTGCCATTGCCACTCCGGCAGTCTCAGGTCTTGTTCCGGGAATATACACATTCAGGATCACTGCAACCGCGGGAGGCAAGACCGATTATGATGAGGTTTCGGTAACGGTGGGCCCTCCGAATATTGCACTCAGCAAACCGGCCACAGCATCATCCGTGGAAAGTACTTCAACACCTGCCTCGGCTGTCAACGACGGAAATAAAAATAGCCGGTGGTCATCCGCGTTCTCCGATCCGCAATGGATAAGAATTGACCTGCAGTCTGCGTACAATCTGACAGGTGCAAGGATTTTCTGGGAGGCAGCGGCTGCAAAGAATTTTGAAATTCAGGTTTCAAACAATGGTACAACATGGACTTCGGTGTTTTCAACATCCGGCGGCGACGGGGGAACAGATAATTTTTCATTCACGGCAACCGGAAGATATATCAGGATGTTTTCAACTGCCAGAACCACCCAGTACGGAAATTCAATTTATGAATTCGAAGTCTTCGGCACTTTGCAGACAGGAATTGAAGATCAGTCTGCCACAGGAAACATTTTCGGTATATCCCAATCCGGTAACAGGGGGCATCGTACATATTTCATTCAGCAGTGACCTGGCAGGCAACGATGTAATATTGTCAGTCAACAGTATTTCGGGACAACTGATTTGTTCCGACATAATTAAGATTACGGACGAAGAAGCCGGTGACATCCCTTTTCCCATTAATGACCAGATGAGATCAGGCATCTATATTTTAACAGCCAGGGGTAAAAACATCATTAAGCATACTAATCTGATAATTGTTAACTAATTCTTTATAATTATTTCAATATATTTATAATATACCCCCGTATTATTCATATTAATTAATATTTTTGGCCCTGATAGTTAATAAATGAATTCAATCATTACAACATTGTCACTTAGCATTGCTTTAAGGATAAATGCATCCTGATGAGAGTGGTATATTAATACTGGAATTAAAAAAACCGTTCTCAGGAAAACAGAGAGCGGTTTTTTAGTTTTTAATAATAACGGCATTGGGCATGAAAACAGAACGACCGGTTGAGCAGGGGTTATACAGGCATGATTTTGAGCACGGAAGCTGCGGGATAGGATTTGTTGCTCATATAAGGGGGGAGAAATCTCACGCTATCATCAGCCAGGGCCTTGACATACTCAGGAACATGACACACAGAGGGGCCGAGGGTGCCGACAGCAAGACCGGTGACGGCGCCGGCATAATGATACAGGTGCCCCGCGATTTTTATCTTATTCAGGGCTTCAATCTGCCCCAGGAGGGAAAATACGGCACGGGATTGGTTTTCCTTCCACGTGAAAGAACAGAAGCGTTGAGATGCGAGGAATTGCTGGAATCAATTACCCTGGAAGAAGGAGCGACCATCATTGGTTACAGGGAAGTACCCCGCGATAATTCAGTGCTGGGTGACATTTCAGGAGCTGCGGAGCCTTACATTAAACAGGTATTCATTAAGGCAGACCTTCAGCCTGAGGATCTGGAACGAACATTATATATCATCAGGAAACGGGTCGAGAGGGCAATACGGGAATCTGACCTGCGACAAAAAAGCTTCTTTTACATTCCAAGCCTGTCGTCACGAGTGCTTGTTTACAAAGGGATGCTCACATCCGTTCAGTTAAGGGATTATTATTCTGACCTTACAGATGTGCGGTTGGAAAGTGCCATTGCCATGGTACATTCAAGGTTCAGCACAAACACCTTTCCGAGCTGGGATCTGGCCCAGCCATTCCGCTTTCTTGGGCATAACGGGGAGATCAATACAATAAGAGGGAACAGACTGTGGATGGAGGCCAGGGAATCTATCCTGAGGTCGGAAAAACTGGGAGATCTTTCCAGGATCTACCCGCTTATAGAACCGGATAAAAGCAATTCAGCCTCACTGGACAACGTGCTTGAGTTTCTCATCATGAGCGGCAAGAGCCTGCCCTATGCGATGGCAATATTAATTCCTGAATCAATCAACGCCAAAAATCCGATACCGGGGGAACTGCGGGACTTTTATCATTATTATTCGACTATCATGGAGCCGTGGGACGGTCCCGCTTCGCTGATCGTCTCGGACGGAAGGTATATTGGCGGTATGCTGGACCGGAACGGGCTCAGGCCTTCAAGATATTTAATAACTACCAATGACCTGATAGTTATGGGATCAGAAGCCGGCGTACTGACATTTCCGCCCGGAATGATAAAGGAAAAAGGAAGGCTTAAGCCTGGCAAAATGATGCTGGTTGATACAAAGGAAGGGAAGATCTATAACGACGGGGAATTGAAAGCAAAGCTGGCAGGTGAGTTTCCTTACGGGCAGTGGATAAAGCAGAACATGGTAAACCTTGAGGAGATTGAGACCGGACATGTTGAAACTCCGGAACTGGGCCCGGATTATGAAAAATACATAGTCTCATTCAATTACTCCGGGGAAGATATCGAAAAGATAATCGGAGAGATGGCCGCAACAGGCAAGGAACCTATAAGTTCGATGGGTAACGATGCACCGCTGGCCGTACTGTCTGAAAAGCCTTATCGTCTTTTTAATTATTTCAAGCAGCATTTCGCTCAGGTGACCAACCCTCCGATTGATCCCATCAGGGAAGAGCTGGTCATGACTCTTTCAGGATATCTGGGGTCCCTGCAGCAGAACCTCCTTGATGAGAGTCCTGATCATGTTAAGATGGTGCGGTTCCGGAACCCGGTAATTTCAAACACCTATTTCCAGATAGTAAAGAACCTTCGGTACAAAGGCTTTTCTGCTGCCAGCCTTAAGATGCATTTCGATGCCGCAAAGGGCGCTGAAGGGCTGCGCGATGCAATTGACCAGCTGTGCCGTGATGCAGAAAAGGCGGTGGATGAGGGTAAGAATTATATCATCCTTTCTGACCGCGGGATTGACGAGAACACTGCTCCGGTGCCCTCCCTCATTGCTGTCTCTGCAGTGCATCATCACCTGATAAGAAAACGCAAGAGGATGCAAATTGATCTTGTGGTTGAATTTGCCGAACCGCGTGAAGTCATGCACTTTGCCCTTCTCTTCGGCTATGGGGCCAGCATAATAAATCCTTATATGGTTTTTGCCATAATTGACAGGATGGTTAAGGAGAAAGCAATACAGCTGGACTACCAGAAAGCCGAGGAGAATTATATCAATTCAATCCAGAAAGGCATACTGAAGATAATGTCAAAGATGGGTATAAGCACTTTGAGGAGTTATCGTTCTTCACAAATATTCGAAGCGGTCGGAATACATCCTGAAGTAATCGACAGATACTTTGAAGGCACTGCATCAAGGATAGGAGGCATAGGCCTGAGTGAAATTGCCGAAGAGGTTATTATTCCTCACAGACAAGCATTTGCTGACGAACAACGGGAAGAAAAACTGACGGAAGGCGTCTATTCATATCGCAGGAATGGTGAAATGCATGCATGGAATCCCGAGATCATTGCGCACCTTCAATGGAGTACAGCCACAGGTGACCGGAGTATCTTCAGAGCTTACACGGAAAGGGCCAACAAAGACACCGCCCGCCCTCTGTTTATAAGGGGCCTGATTAAGATCAGGAAAAATCATATTCCGCTTGATGAGGTTGAACCGGCCGAAAATATTATGAGGAGATTTGTTACGGGTGCCATGTCCTACGGATCAATAAGCAGGGAAGCACATGAGTGCCTTGCCGTTGCAATGAACCGTATCGGCGGAAGAAGCAATACGGGCGAAGGAGGCGAAGACCCTGCAAGGTTCATTCCCCGTGAAGACGGAACTAGCGCAAGAAGTGCAATAAAACAGGTAGCCAGCGGACGGTTTGGCGTCACAACGGAATACCTTGTCAATGCCGATGAGATACAGATAAAGATAGCCCAGGGTGCGAAACCCGGCGAGGGCGGCCAGCTTCCGGGCCATAAGGTAGATAACATTATTGCAAAGACCCGATACTCAATTCCCGGCATAACCCTTATCTCACCTCCGCCGCATCACGATATATACTCTATTGAAGACCTGGCACAATTGATTTTTGATCTGCGCAATGTAAATCCCCGTGCCAGGATCAGTGTCAAGCTGGTCTCTGAGTCGGGTGTGGGTACGATAGCTGCAGGAGTAACCAAGGCCGGAGCTGACCTGATAACAATTTCCGGTTTCGAAGGGGGCACCGGTGCTTCTCCTGCCTCGTCAATCAGGCATGCGGGACTTCCGCTTGAGATGGGCGTGGCTGAGACCCAGCAGACACTTGTGATGAATAATCTGCGCCGGAAGGTCATTCTTCAGGCCGACGGCCAATTGAAAACCGGAAGGGATGTTATAATCATGGCTTTGCTTGGAGCTGAGGAATTCGGATTTGCTACGGCTGCCCTGGTTGTCCTTGGTTGTGTCATGATGCGAAAATGCCATCTGAACACATGTCCTACCGGTGTGGCAACACAGAATTCCGAGCTCAGAAAAAGATTTTCAGGCAAAGCAGAAAACCTTGTCACCTTCTTCCGGTTTCTGGCGGAAGATGTCCGTGAACACCTTGCAGAGATGGGATTCAGAAAGCTTGATGATATAATAGGCCGCTGCGATCTTCTCGAACGGGATCCGGGGGTAAACCACTGGAAGACAAACAATATAGACCTCTCAAAGCTGCTTCGGATACCTGACGAAGCCGGGACGAATGCCGTGTACTGCACTGAGAAAAATGTAAACAAAACGGGAGAGGTTCTTGACTTAGGCCTGCTTGATGAAGCAGAAAAAGCCATCTCGGAGAAAAGCCCTGTAGTAATCTGCAGATCAATCCGGAATACGGACCGGGCTACGGGTGCCATGCTCTCGGGCAGGATAGCTGAGCGTTATGGCTCATCAGGCTTGCCGGAAGGTACGATTAAATGCAGGTTCACAGGCTCGGCGGGACAAAGCTTCGGGGCTTTTCTTACTGCAGGAATCGAGTTTTATCTTGAAGGGGAGACAAATGACTATCTCGGCAAGGGGCTCTCCGGCGGACGAATTATCGTCAAACCGCCGCCAGGGTCGGTATTTGAGGCAGACAGGAACACAATTATAGGGAACACGGTGCTTTATGGCGCAACCGGCGGAGAAGCATTCATATCAGGCATCGCCGGGGAAAGGTTTGCCGTGCGCAACAGCGGTGCCATTGCCGTAGTTGAAGGAACAGGCAATCATTGCTGTGAATATATGACAGGCGGAAGGGTCGTCGTGCTTGGCAAAACCGGCAGCAATTTCGGTGCAGGAATGAGCGGCGGCATTGCTTATGTCTTTGATGAAGACGGTGATTTTGACTATTACTGCAATATGGGAATGGTCGAACTTTCCCTGGTTGAGGATAACAGGGATATCGAAGAGCTTACCTCCCTGATATCCGGCCACTACAGGCACACTGACAGTAAAAAGGCAAAAATGATTCTGGATGACCCCGGTAAATTCATTCCCCGGTTTATCAAGGTCACTCCGTACGATTATAAAAAAGTTCTGGAAGAGCAAAAACTGGAAGAGATAAAGAGGAAACTTGCCAATGTTGAGATGGACGTGGAAATGGGCACAGGATATTGAAAATTAAGGATAAGGCGATGGGTGATATAACAGGATTTTTAAAGATCAAAAGAAAAGAAGCAGGAAACAGGCCTGTTGTGGAGAGGGTATGCGATTTCAGCGAGGTGGAACAGATACTGAACAGTGAAGACCGGATGCTGCAGGCTGCCAGGTGCATGGATTGCGGAGTCCCATTCTGCCACTGGGGCTGCCCTGTCGATAACTTAATTCCTGAATGGAATGACTTGCTGTTCAGGGGAGACTGGAAAGGCGCTTATAAAAGACTGAACGCCACAAATAATTTTCCCGAGTTTACGGGAAGAATATGTCCCGCACCCTGTGAACATGCATGTGTTCTGAATATTCAGCAGGAGCCTGTCACCATTCGTGAAAATGAAGTGGCAATAACCGAAAGGGCATTTTCCGAAGGATACATAAAACCTGTACCTCCCCAAAGCAGGACCGGTAAAAAAGTTGCTGTGATAGGCAGTGGCCCGTCCGGTATGGCAGCAGCTGATTTGCTTAATAAGGCCGGACACGAAGTGACTCTTTTTGAGAAGGCAGCCAGGGCAGGAGGGTTGCTCAGGTACGGTGTCCCGGATTTCAAGCTCAGCAAGACAACAATTGACCGGAGACTGGACATAATGGTGAAAGAAGGTCTGACTGTCAGAACCAATGTCAATATCGGAAAGGATATCCCAATTCAGGACATTATAGACCAAAATGATGCCGTTTGTATTGCCACAGGCGCCTCTCAGCCGCGGGACCTCATAGTTGAAGGCAGGGATCTGAACGGAATACATTTCGCTCTTGATTTTCTGGTTGCACAGAATAAGATAAACGGGGGAGAAGACTCCGGTACTGCAGAACCTGTCAATGCAAGAGATAAAAGAGTGGTGGTTATCGGGGGAGGCGATACCGGCTCTGACTGCGTGGGAACAGCTATTCGCCAGAAGGCCTCGAAGGTCATTCAGGTCGAGATCTTGCCAAAACCGCCTTTGGACAGAAATCCTGACAATCCCTGGCCCTTTTATGCCAGGGTAATGAAGACGACAACTTCCCATGAAGAGGGATGTGAAAGGATTTGGTCTTTATCCACGGTGAGATTTACAGGTAATGACGGCTCTGTCACCGGAGTTGAGGTGGAAAATGTGGAATGGACAAACGAAGGGTCAGGGTATTCAATGAAAGTCATTGACGGTACACGCAGAATAATTGATGCCGACCTGGTGTTGCTGGCCCTCGGCTTTGTTCACCCGGCTAGAGACAGGCTCTTTAAGGATATTGACGTCAGGCCCGGTGGGAGATACAAAGCCGGAACAGGCCAGGGTCACGACACAGACCTCAAAAAAGTATTTACAGCCGGAGATGCCGTAAACGGGGCCAGCCTGGTTGTTTACGCGATTGCATCCGGCAGGAGTGTCGCCGCAGAGATTGACCGGTTTCTGAAAGGGCAGGTTTGACTTCAGTCTTCAGTCTTCAGTCCACAGTCCTCAGTATTTGACGATTGCCGACTGCTGACTGCCGATTGCTGACTGCCGACTGCCTCATTTACCTTGCACATTTTTCCCGTATTCTTTTATCTATCTTTGATAATCTCAACAATGGAAGTCGTAAAACCAACCTGGAGGAAATGGAAACACCGTTACTGAATGATCCGCAGATTTTCCCTGACGAAGAGATCCTGAAAAACGTTCTGGGTGAAAGCTATAAGGCATATGCGGAGATGATAAAGTTAATTACCGGCCCCGGATACGAACTTGTACCACAATGGCACTATTACAAGGACGGGAAGGCATGGTTATGCAAAGTAGGATTTAAGAAAAAGACAGTTTTCTGGTTATCGGTGTGGGACGGGTATTTCAAGGCAGGATTTTATTTCGTTGGAAAGACACTGCCCGGGAGTGCTTATGCTTGACATTGATAAAAGTATCAGGGAAGAATTCAAATCAAAAAAACCGTTTGGCACCCTGTTCCCCCTGGCAATTACCATTACCTCAAAAGAGCAGATAAAGGATCTTCTCGCCGTAATTGAGTATAAAAAGAGCCTGAAATGAGCAAACGGCATGTAGCCCCATGCCTGCTTGCTCCGTGCCCCATGCCAGTATTACCTATTACTGAATACCGCTTTCAGGCCAAGATAAACAGCCGGCATTTCCTTTCCAAAAGCGCTCTCATACACTTCCATCGCAGCTCCCAGGGCTGGCGCATCATTAATTCCAGAGGTGAACACCCTTTTGTCAGGCAACCGTGCGGCAAGCAAACGGACAAAAGTGTCATTCCGTGAAAACCCTCCCGTAATATAAACCACCTCCGTTTTATCATCGGACGGAAGTATCAGTCTCAGGGATTCCATGCAGATATCAACCAGGTCGAACATCATCTGGTGATAAGCGTCAGCGAAGGTCAGGAATTGAGACATTTCCACTTCATTATCGACATAATCAGCGGGTATTCCTTTTCGGAAAAATACCCTGCCTTGTTTATTCGCGAACAACTTCCATATCTTTAAGTCACTGATCTTTATTGTTTTGTATAATTCATCCTTAATACCGAAATACCCGTTTAGTCTTTCAGTGTTCTTATCGTGAACAGGACCCAGAAGCAAACGTGATGACATCACCTGGCCCTGATTGACGCTCATGTAACACGAAGTGTCGTTTCGCAGTTGTTCCGCTGTCAGAGGCCCGGTATTGAACGGATTCAAAAAAATACACCATGTGCCGGTGGCGATAAGGATGAACTGCTCTTTTGTGCCTTTAAGGTAAGGAACCAGCGCTGCATAGCCCTGAGGTATTCCGCTACCCGTTTTAATGTCATATCCTGCACCTGTTGCATACGGAATTATCTTATTGCTGAATTGCTCCATGCTTCCTTCGCAGGCAGTGAAGTCCAGCGCTTTAATGATATATTTTCCGTCTTTGACAACCGCTGCGAGGCATGATCTCATCCATGCCTCAATAGCTTCGACCCCATCGCGGCCAAAGCCGTCATCACCAGATACCTCGCCATGAATCTTCTCTTCTGAATGGATTACGTTAAGCCATGGATCAAAAAGAAGAAACTTCTGTTTGGTCTTGCCGATATCAAATATTGCTATCACTTCCATTGGAGGACCTTCATCTTCAATTATCAAATATAACGATTGATCAGGACAAGAAAGCCAATCTAAAGGCATGATCGTCTTTGTTCAAATGTCCAATATTACCTACCTTCATCCCTTCAAACGCACTGAACAATGAACTGGATTGACTTTGTGATTATCGCCCTGCTTGCATTCGGACTGATACAGGGTTTCATCGACGGACTGATTATCGAGATTGCAAAGCTGGCGGCACTTATACTGGGTATATGGGGAGCCATACATTTTTCGGGCTGGACAGCAGACAAACTCTCCGGGTGGTTTGATATGCAGAGCAGCTGGACAGGCATTGCAGCCTTTGCGATCACTTTTGTTGTCATTGTCCTGTGTATAAACCTGCTCGGCAGGCTGCTGGATACAATTGTTAAATCGGTCTCACTGGGCTTCGTGGTGAAATCGCTGGGCGCCGTCTTCGGAGTGATAAAGACAGCCCTGATCCTGAGCGTCATTTTCGTTTTTCTAAATACTGTAGACGAGAAAAAACACTTTTTGCCTTCCGCCACAATAGAAAGGTCATTTCTGTATAATCCGATCGCTGATATAATTCCGGCAATCTTCCCGATATTGGAGGGTGGCGACCTGCTTGACAGCTTCAACCGCCATAAAAAGAAACCGCAGCCGATAACCATCTGACCGGTTTTGATATCTTTGCGACACTGAATTTTGAGCCGCCGATGATGAACTTTGTCGAAGAACTGAAATGGAGGGGAATGATACATGACATCATGCCCGGAACAGAGGAATTTCTGCTGAAGGAAAAGAGTGCTGCCTACGTAGGATTCGACCCCACAGCTGATTCCCTGCATATCGGACACCTCGTGGGGGTGATGATGCTGAGACACCTTCAGAATGCCGGCCACAGGCCAATAGTACTTATCGGAGGCGCCACGGGAATGATTGGCGACCCGTCCGGGAAGTCGGAGGAACGTAACCTCCTTGATGAGCAGACGCTGCACCGTAACCAGGAGGGGATGAAAAAACAGTTCGAGAAATTCCTCGACTTCGGATCAGCTTCCCCAAACAGGGCCATTATGGTCAATAATTATGACTGGATGAGGGAGTATTCCTTCCTTGGCTTTATCCGGGACATCGGAAAGCACATCACAGTCAATTATATGATGGCGAAAGAACTCCGTGAAGAAAAGACTCGACTCCGATACCGGCCAGGGGATGTCATTTACAGAGTTTTCATATCAGCTGGTACAGGGTACCGATTTCCTTTATCTCTACAATACATATGGCTGCAAGCTGCAGATGGGCGGCTCTGACCAGTGGGGCAACATCGTGACAGGCACCGAACTTATCAGGCGCAAGACCGGAGGAGAAGCATATGCCATGACATGCCCGCTGATAACCAAAAGCGACGGACAGAAATTCGGCAAGACCGAGACAGGCAATGTGTGGCTTGACCCGGAGAAGACAACACCCTACCAGTTTTACCAGTTCTGGCTGAATGTGGCGGACGACGATGCGGAGAAGTTTATTAAGATCTTCACCATGCTGTCGCACAGCGAAATAGATGAGCTGGTGAGTGCCCACCGTGCTGAACCCCATCTGCGCATCCTGCAGAAACGGCTGGCAGAGGAGGTGACAGTTATGGCACACTCAAGGGAAGAGTATGAAGGAGCCGTGGAAGCTTCCCAGATACTTTTCGGAAAGGGAACGACAGAGCAACTGCAGCGCATGGAGGAAAACACCTTCCTTGCCGTCTTCGAGGGCGTGCCGATGTATGACATAAACCCAGGCATGCTTTCCGCCGGAGTGACAATCTCAGACCTCTGCGCCGTGCACACAAAAATCACTGAATCAAAGGGAGAGTTCAGGCGCCTGGTGCAGGGCGGCGGGGTCAGCCTCAACAAGGAAAAAATTGACGATCCGGAGCTTATAATCACACCGGACAAACTGCTGAATAATAAATACCTGCTGCTCCAGAAAGGTAAAAAGAGCTATTATCTTATCAGGGTCATTTAAATATAAAACCGGACGAGATGAAGAGTAACATAAAAGCTGAATTCAAGCCGGACTCCATTGATCTGATAAATTTTATTATCAGCCATTTCAGGGTATTTCTTGTCACCGGAATTCTTGCAGCAGTAATGTCCGCAGTGATCTCGCTGCTCATAAAACCCCTGTATGAATCAACGGTGATCCTCTATCCTTCATCGAACATTACAGAGGCACGTACCCTGCTCGGTGAGGCTTCCTCCAAGACAACCCTCTTCGGTGACGATGATGCCACCGAGAAACTGCTGCAGGTGATCAGCAGCGAGCAGGTCAGGGATTACCTGAAGATGAAGTATAGCCTTGCAGATCATTATAATATCAAGCCCTCTGAGAAATACCCCCAGACTCTCATAGCTGAGAAAATGGACAGGTTTATACATTCCTCCAGGACCTCATTCGGGTCAGTTGAGATCAGGGTGAGGGACCGGGACAGGGAGCTTGCATGTGCTATGGCCAATGACATGGCATCACAGGGCGACACAATCTTCAATAAGCTTCAGCGTAATGCTGCTGCTGCCATGCTCGATGAGATAAGCAGGAGCTATGAGATGCAGGACCGTCTCGTAAGGCAGTATGAGGATTCACTCAAGAACCTGGAGGGAGCAGCAGTATTGAAGGCCTATGCCACCCTTGACACGGAAACAGAATACCTTGGACTGATAAGGGGGAGGTATCTTGAAGCACTGGCGCTGAGCCAGCAGACCCTGCCCTACACCCTTGTCGTTGACAGGGCGGTGGTGGCTGAAAAGAAAGTTTACCCGCGCAGAAGCATTATGGTCATTGTCTCAACCCTCTCTGTCCTGGTTCTTGCAGCTTTGATACTCTTTTTGGCCGAAGGCGTGAAGGTGCACCGCACTGATGAACGGCATTGAATTACTGATATGGCTTATCCCTGCAGGCCTTGCTGTTGTCATGCTGGCCGTGCTCTCCCTGGAACATCTGTTGCTTCTGACGCTTTTCCTGACCCCTCTTTCTGTTCAGATCAGTTATCTCACGGGCAGTACGGGCTTTGATCTTTCAGTCCCTACAGAGCCGGTACTTGCATTGCTTCTTTTCATAACCCTTTTCAAGCTTATTGTCACCCGCGAGTTTTCCGCAAAGCTTCTGAGGCATCCTGTGACCGTTCTTATCGGTCTTTATCTTGTATGGACACTTGTGACCTCGGTTACATCGACAATGCCGGGTGTCTCATTCAAGACCCTTGCCTACCGGATGTGGTTCATTGCAGGCTTCTATCTTATTGCAGCTCAGATGTTCAGCGGAGAACGCTTTCGGAGAAGATATATTATTGCATATTCAGCAGGCCTCGCTGTCGTGGTGATTTACTTCCTTGTCAGGGCAGGGGGTGCAGGATTCCTGAACCAGCAGTTCGCTCATTCAGCCTGCTATCCGTTTTATAATGATCATACATCCTTCGGAGCATCAATGGCTTTCCTTCTGGTTCCGCTTACAGTTATTCTCATCAGGAAAAGCAGCAGTTTCACTTCAAGGGTGTTCGTTTCGGGGCTTATAACTCTGTTTATGGCCGGGTTCATATTCTCGTACAGCAGGGCGGCCTGGGTGAGCCTTATTGCAGCACTGGCGCTGTCGCTTATCCTGTGGCTCAGGATGCCAGTCAGGCTTCTCACGGTAGCAGCTGCCGGCTTTATTGTGGCAATTGTTTTATCGGCAGGATGGATATGGCAGAAGATGGACAGCACAACAGAGGATTCATCTGCTGATCTCGGCCAGCATCTCCGGTCATCATCAAATATCTCCACCGATCAGTCTAACCTTGAACGCATAAACAGGTGGAAATGCGCTTTCGGGATGTTTGAGCAAAAACCTCTGTTGGGATGGGGCCCCGGAACTTATCAGTTCAATTACGGACCCTTCCAGAAGGCTGCTGACAGAACCATAATTAGCACTGACTTTGGCGACGCCGGCAATGCCCACAGCGAATACCTCGGCACTTTGAGCGAGTCGGGCCTGCCCGGGGCTTTGATATATCTGCTGCTCACGGCTTTCACTGTTTTTACCGGTATCAGGGTATGGTACAGGGAGAGGAGAACCTATGAAGGATATTTCGCACTGGCCATACTCGCAGGTCTGATGACCTATGCAGTTCACGGTATCATGAACAGTTTCCTGGACAGCGACAAGATAGCAGCACTATGGTGGGGGTTTGCTGCAATACTTGTATCGATGGATATAAGGGAAAAAGAGGTGGAGACGGGAAGGTCCTGATGCTGCCGTTTACAATATTTCCAGGGCAAGTATTGAAACATCATCGAAAAGGTCAGGATTCCCGGCACGGATATCCAGTTCATCTATCAGTGCGGCAATATTTTCCGAGATGGGCCTGGAATTCGGGAAGTGTTTTACAACTGTTGAAGCTCCGATGAAATTCCCGTTGTCGTCTGTCAGTTCCGAGAGACCGTCAGTATAGCAGATTATTTTTGTCGGACGGGTTATTGAGATCTTCTCCTTGCCCACCTGCGGCATTTCATCCAGCATCCCCACGCCGACGCATGACTGCCTCAGCATTGAGGAAGTGCCTGACATGATATCTATTATAATTGGCGGGGTATGGGCTGCATTGACATATTCAAGCACTCTCGTTTTCATGTTGAACCGTGCGATGAAGAGAGTTATAAAACATTCCCCCGACGAGTTTAATACAACAACAGTATTCAGCCTGCGCAGCAGAACTTCAAGATCGACATTGGCAGTGAATAGCACTCTCAGGCTGGCCTGGAAGTTTGACATCAGAAGAGCGGCTGACATACCCTTTCCGGACACATCAGCAATACAGAACCCCACTGTTGTGTCAGACAAGGTGAGGAAATCATAATAATCTCCTCCGACCTCATAATGCGGGATATAAAATCCCTGGACCCTGATCTTGTTGTCTGCCGGCAGCTTTTTGTTGTCAGGGATGAGCATCATCTGCATGCGGGCTGCCAGTTCAAGCTCTTTGCGCAGGGCTTCCTGGCGGAGGCTCTCCCTGAACAACCGCTGGTTCTCAATGGCAACCACTATTATGCTTGATATTGTCTGTATGAAGTTCAGGTGTTTGACCACCGGGCTCATTCCCTCGCCTTCCTCGTCAATATCCCCGATCAGCACATAAGCCGTCCGGATATTGTTGTTCATGACAGGAATGATTATATCAACAGCTTCAAAAGGCTTTGTATTCACTTCGGTGGTGATCTCTGTATAACGTTTGAGATCACGCTCTACATCTATTTTTTTCTTAAGGTTATCCGGGAAGCCGGAGTTGAGCAGCGCTTCCCACTTCTCGCCGTATTTGAATAACAGAAGCTTGCCTATGCCCAGATCCTCGCGCAGGATAGTCTCGTACTTCCTCAGGAGTTCGGCTGTCGGGAGGTTCGCATTGATTGAAAGGGTGATATCGAGCAGGGCGTCGAGTTTGAATTTCGACATCTTAAGCCTGTCCTTGGGAAGCCTGCTCTCATCCATCACTGCAGCGTCAGCCCTTGACTCTCTCTATGTATGAACGGTCTCGTGTATCGATGCGGATCTTGTCACCCACGTTCACAAAGAGAGGTACCATAATTGTCGAACCGTTCTCTATCGTGGCCGGCTTAAGGGTGTTGGTGGCGGTGTCGCCGCGAAGTCCGGGCTCGGAATAGGTCACTTCCATGACCACATTGACAGGGAGGTCAACAAGAAGAACGTTCTCGGTATCGGCATGAACCACCACTTCAACTATTGCGCCTTCCTTCAGAAGATCGCTGTTGTCGAGCATTGACTCCTGCACCGTGATCTGTTCAAATGTCTCGGTATGCATAAGATGATACCCCATATCATCTTTGTACAGATACTGATAGGGTCTTCTCTCCACGCGTGCCACATTTACCTTTGTGCCCGAGCTGAATGTGTTGTCAAGAACCCTGCCGGTTGTGACATTCCTGAGTTTGGTGCGTACGAAGGCCGGTCCCTTGCCCGGCTTGACATGCTGAAACTGTATTATCGCATACAGGTCATTATTGTATTCAATTACCAGTCCGTTTCTGAAATCTGCCGTTGTTGCCATATAAAAATTAAAATTTCCTGTGTTACTTAATAAAATTCAGTGGCTTTCCAAGCCCTTCACTCTTTACCATTTCCACGTGAAATGACCCCACAAAGATATCAAATCGGATTTTAACCGGTAAAAAATTTTCATCGGCGCTGAACCACATCACCATATCTTCCTCTGTCTCGAAGACCCGCCCCACCTCTGTGACTGGGTTAAACCTGTAACACATTATCTTTCCGTCCTTGATCTTAACTGTCTCCATTCCGGTGTATTTCAGGACGATAGGGTAGAGTTCATCGCCAAACCATGTGGTCATCTCAAAGACCTCTCCGGGAACAAGGGTGTCAGCCCTGGCCAGGTGGTATTTCCGGAACCAGTAAAAGCATGAAACAATGTCAAGCAGCCCTTTTGGTGCGGTATGGTTCCCCGAGCGGTCGCTGAACACCAGTGTTGAATCGCTCCGGGATGTCTGGTCAAAAGCCACTTCATTGTACATTTTGTAGTGTCCCTCCAGGATGTTTCTTATCGAGAAGACAGGAAGATCTGTTTCAGGATTTATGTAACTCTCATAAGTGTCCCTTACATGATAAAGGGCATCGGCGATGCCTGTTGTCTGTCCGGTGACTGTTGCGTGCCATACCGGTTCTCCCTTGTAGAAACCGTCTTTTATTTCAAGGACAGCGCGTCCGCTGCCGACGGGACCGTATTTAATCTGATAAAAGACTTTCTCCCCCGGCATATATGGCTGTGGCTGGGCGGAAACCCATTGCGCCGCAATGGATAATATTATCAGTATTGCCGGTATAAATTTTCTCATCTCTAAATATTTTTTTCAGAGAAACAGTTTTTTGGGTATTGTTGCAATGAATTCTTTCAGATAATAAGGTTCAAAGTAAGCAACATCCTCAAACTGTCTTTCCCTGAAGGCGGTCACCGACGGCTTGTGCAAATATGATGCCGAGAGGCTGAATCCTTCATCAAAGACAGCATTGGCGCCTGTTATTGCTGACCTGCATTTGCCTGCGCCGTTACCGAAGAAAATTATTTTTTCCGATTCAAGCCTGTCGCTGTATGATGACGCGGTGATAATGTCTGCGGAGGTCTCCTGTATCATTTTTCCATCGGAAGTAAAAAGGGCATTATATACCTCCATCCTTCTGGCGTCGATCATCGGGCACAGCAGTGTGCTGCTGCCTTCCGGCAGAGGGTTTTCAGTAAGATAACCATGGCACATTGCTGTAAGGGTGTTAATGCCGATGAGCGGTATTCCCGCACCGTAGGCGATGCCTTTGGCCACAGACACGCCGATCCGGAGACCGGTGTATGACCCGGGCCCTTTGCTGACCGAGACTGCATCAAGCTGCCGGGCTGTCAGCGAAGCGCCTCTGAGCAGTTGCCGTATTATGACAGTAAGGCTTGAGGAATGAGACATTCCGGCAGGAGCTTCAAGCACACTGACGACAGAGTTATCATCGCATAATGCCACCGAACAAACTCCGGTAGCCGTCTCAATGCAAAGGATCATTTACGGAATAAATTGCCGTTTACCTTATTTTTCCTTCTTCTTCTTTTCAGTGCTGAAGAGGGCTTCTTTATCCACAACTTCAATAAGGGTGGAGTCGGAAAGTTTCTTGCTGATGGCACTGAATGGCTGAACGATGACAGTGTCGCCTTCAGCAAGACCGCTCAGGATCTCGATATTTACGTTATCCTGTATGCCTGTCTTCACATCTCGGGCAATTGCATACTTTCCGTCCGACAGGAAAACAAGCGTTCTTATCTCTTCAGCTCCGGCTGCTTCAGTTTTGGTAGTATCAGTACGCGTGGTGACCGCCTGGATGGGTACTGTAAGGATATCAGCCTTCCGGCTGGTGAAGATATCCACCGATGCTGACATGCCGGGCCTGAAAGGACTTGGGCTCTTCTCACTGACAAGGTCCTCATATGATTCGCGAAGGATGAGTATCCTCACCTCAAAGTTTGTGACCTGGTCAGAGGTGATTGTAGTGGTTTTGGCCGAATTGGCTATCTCGGTCACAACTCCCTTGAAAGTGCGGTCGAGATAAGCGTCAACCTCCACTTCGGCCGTGTCGCCCAGCTTGACCCTGATAATATCGTTCTCGTTTACCTCAACCACAACCTCCATGCGGTTCAGGTCAGCAACGCGCAGGACCTCGGTACCGGTCATCATGGTGGCGCCGATGACCCTCTCGCCCAGCTCAACGGAGAGGCTTGATATTGTACCTGTCATAGGCGAATAGACTGTTGTTTTAACCAGGTTTTCATTTGCCTCCCTGAGAGAAGCCTCGGCGCTCTTTACCGAGTAGAGAGCGCTCTCCTTCTCGGCTTTTGCCACCTTATACTGTGATTCTGCCTGTTCAAAATCAGACTTGGATATTGTATTCTCCTCAAAGAGTTTCTTGCTCCTGTTGTACGACAGCTCAGCCTGGATCATCTGTGCCTCCACCTGTGCCTGGCGGGCCTTGGATGAATTTACGGCGGCGGCAGCACGCTCACGTGCGGAGACGTAAATTTCGGGCTTGATCTTGAAAAGCAGAACGCCTTTCTGAACAAAATCCCCCTCTTTGACGTGCAGCTCAACAATTTCACCTGACACATCAGGACTTATCTTGACTTCCTTCTCGGGCTGTATCTTGCCGTTGGCCGTTACGGCTTCGACAATCGGAGTTTTTTTAACCTGTTCAACAGCCACCTTAACCATGACTTCCTTGCCGAACCAGCCTTTCTTTTTGCCAATGGCAGCGAAAATAATTAGAACCAGAACAACGGGTACGAGGATCCTGAGAATTTTATTTTGTTTCATAACTAATGATTTTTCTGAATTAAAGTGCCATAATGCCAATATGCTGAAGGGAAAGCGGGATGCCTTTGTAAAAGTCAAGGACCTTTGTCTTGAAGACATATTCATATTTTGCCTGGGCCATTTCGCTCTGGGCGTTCAGCAGCTGCGTCTTCGACTGATTGTAATCAACAGCGGTGACCAGTCCCACGGTCAGTTTTTGTTCAGCATACCTGTAAGCCTCTTCCATTGATGATACAGCCTTCTGGCTTGAATAGTACCTCTTCAGAGCCCCCGTGGCATCGGTATAAGCCTGCTGAATGTTCTTGTAAAGCTGTTTTTTCGTATTTTCAAGTGCGTACCTTGAATTTTCAATACCCAGTTTGGAGTTTTTGACCCGGGTGTTGACCATCCACCCGTTAAGGATAGGGATGTTCATCACAAAACCTACAGCGCCGTTCCTGTTAATATCCAGCTGTGTCGCGAAATCATAGGGTTCAAGGGTAACAAGATCGATCCTGTTATCGGAATATGCAGTGTTCCATGATGCACCCAATGAAATCTGGGGGCTCCTGCCACCCCTTGCAATGGCCAGGTCATATTCGGCGCCTTTAAGCTTGTACTCGGCACCCAGTATTTCCGGTCTGATTTTTTCGGCGACATTGTAGATGGAGTCCGGGTTGCTCTCAAATGTGACAGGGTCAACTGCAATTGCGGGAATTTCAATCTCAAAGTTGTCAGCCGAGGGTAATTCAAGCAGCTGCGCCAGGGTCAGCAGCGATATTGCAAGCTGGTTCTGAAGGGTGATCAGCTGCAGTTCTTCACGGGCTGCCTGAGCCTCGATGTCCAGGAGGTTTCCCCGCGCAAGGCTTCCGGCATCGACCAGCTTGGCTGTGCGGTCGATCTGCTGTTTTGTCAGTTCGACCTGTGCAGCTGTGGTAGCTACCAGCTCGTTGTTAAGAAGTATCTGAAGATAAGCAAGTGCAACATTAAGGGAGATATTGTCCCTGAAGCCTTCGAGATCCTGCTCGGTGGCCAGGAGCTCATACTTGTTTTTCTGGATTGTATTGTAATTAACCAGGCCGTTAAACAGTGACATATTTGAGCCGACAGTGAAACTGTTCGACTGAACAGTTTCGCCCTCTGTGTACCTGTTTGACGTCTCGTCATAAGCCCGGCCAAAGGAATAGTAATGGTTGGCACTTCCGTTGACTGAAGGAAGGAGGTTTAATTTCGACTGTTCAAGGGTGGATTCCTGATACCGGGTCATAATCTCCTGCTGTTTTATCTGAATGTTGTTCTCAAGCGCATGGGAAATGCACTCTTCAAACGTCCACTGTTTCTGCTGTGAAAAGAGAAGCAGGGGACTCAGCAGCATGATGAAGCTTAAGGTAAAAAATTTTCTTTTCATGGTCACTGAATAAGGACTTTAAACGAAGCTACGAAGATAGGAAATTGATCAGTATAATAAAGACATCAAAGATATTATCATGCTGCACGGCGATCAGAAAAAAGTCTTGCATTTTTGCGTATCTTTGCCGCAACCGACTACAAAATTTCAATAAAACATACAAAAGAATGAGTAACAAAGGATTAAATCTTGAGCCCGGTGTGATCTCCGGTGAAGATGTTAAGAAGCTGTTTGATTATGCAAACAAGAATGATTTTGCCATTCCTGCAGTAAATGTTATCGGGACTGACTCGGTGAATGCTGTTCTGGAGACGGCGCGGGAGGTGAATTCGCCCGTAATAGTTCAGTTTTCAAACGGCGGAGCGCATTTCTTCGCAGGCCAGGGTCTGACGAAAGAGAACCAGACAGGAGCCATAGCCGGAGGAATATCCGGTGCCCTCCATGTGCATAACGTTGCTGAGTACTACGGTATCCCGGTAATACTTCATACTGACCATGCTGCGCGTAAGCTTCTTCCCTGGATAGACGCCCTGCTGGATGCCGGTGAGGAGTTTTATGAGACAAACGGCAAGCCGCTGTTCAGCTCCCATATGCTCGATCTCTCCGAAGAGCCCCTGAAGGAAAACATTGAGACATGCAAGAAGTATCTTGAGCGTATGGACAAGCTTGGAATGACCCTTGAAATTGAACTTGGCGTCACCGGAGGCGAAGAGGATGGCGTCGATAATACCGGTATAAGCAGCTCAAAACTCTATACGCAGCCCGAGGATGTGGCTTATGCCTATGAGGAACTCCTGAAGATCTCGAAAAACTTCACGATAGCTGCTTCATTCGGCAATGTGCACGGCGTTTATAAACCTGGCAATGTGACCCTCAGGCCTGAGATACTGAAGAATTCGCAGGACTATATTCAGAAAAAGCACAAGACCGGTCCCAACCCCGTCAATTTTGTTTTCCATGGCGGGTCAGGGTCTGAGAAGGAAAAGATCGCTGAAGCGATAAAATACGGTGCAGTGAAAATGAATATTGATACCGATATGCAGTGGGCGTTCTGGGCAGGTGTAAAGGACTATTACGAGGCCAAAAAGGGTTACCTGCAGGGCCAGATCGGCAATCCTGACGGCGAAGACAAGCCCAACAAAAAGTATTATGATCCGAGGGTATGGCTCCGCAAGGGTCAGGAGACTTTCATTGCAAGGCTTAAGGAAGCCTTCGGGGATCTCAATGCCCTTGACAGGCTTTAATACTTATTAATATCATAACATCAAGCAGGTCAGCTAATTATGTTTGACCTGCTTTTTGTTGTTAATAAATCACTGGTTCCCGGGCCGCAAATACCGTTGCCTGAGGCTATTTTAGTATAAAATTTAAAGCCGGGTTGAAACGCGCACATATCACTGAGGAAAAGATAAAGAGAACGACCAACCTTACTCTAAGGCTAAATGAGAGGGAAGCGAGGGCTCTCAACATCTACTGTCAGCGTTTCAGGGTAAGGAGCAAGTCAGATTTTATGCGTCGCACCATCATGCATGCCATTATTGGCAGGTTTGACGCCGAGCATCCTACGCTGTGGGAGCAGGGTGAGCTTACCCTGTTTTCACCTGAACCGAAAAATAACTGATCACAATCTGAGGCAAACCTAATTTTACTATTTTTGTGAATGCCACAAAGGGGGGATTTTTTGTTGCGGCCATAATGGGAATGAATATTATCAAAATAGAGCCTACAAAGGTTACACCTGAAGTATTGTTTCTTGATGGTCACCTTGAGATCAGGGGGAGGTCGATTCCCGAGAACGCTTCTGATTTTTACCGTCCTCTTGAAGAGTGGGTGACTGAATATGTGGCTCACACGGCAATCAGGACGCGTGTATCGCTTTCATTTGATTTCATAAACACGGCATCGACCAAATGGGTTTATGGCATCATAAAGAAGCTCTCCCTTTATGATGATGTTCACAACAGGGTCTCGATAGAATGGTTTTATGAAAGGGGTGATGACGAGTTGTACGAACTTGGTCAGATTATTCACTCTTTCATCGACTGTCCGTTTATCTTTTACGAGACAGAGCAATCCTGAAATAAAAAAAATTTCTACTTTTGCCACGCCTTATCAGGCGCCGATTGACCCATGGTGTAATTGGCAACACGTCTGATTTTGGTTCAGAAGAGTCGGGGTTCGAACCCCTGTGGGTCAACAAAAAAACAGCTGCAAGGCTGTTTTTTTTGAGGGGATGGAGGGAGGGAGAGGGGTGAGAAGTTTATCCCGATAGGTTGAGTGGAGCGAGACCGTATCGGGAAACCCCTGTGGGTCAACAAAAAAGAAAGAGGCTGTTTCAATGCAGATTGAAGCGGCCCTTCCTTTTAATGACAGACCACTTCTGTTATATTCTAATCTTCAACTATTTAGGTGTTTGATATTCCGATAACCCCATTTTGGCTAACATGGCCTGAAATATTGGTTCTGACCGGAAGACCTCATAATTGGGATCGGTATTTATCCGGGGCGATGGCTGGTTTTCAAAGTATTTCTCAAGCCAGTATAAGGCTTCTTCTTTCTTACCGGCACGTGCATACCTTATGGCTAAGGTTGATGGATTAGGTGTTTGTCTCCTGAGCTCCAATTCCAGGAGCCAGTTCCATATACCATCTATTCCTGATTTATTGTATACATCTTTAACAAAATGTGCATTTTTAACTAAAATCGTATCGCCGCTTTTGAGAAGAATCTTCTCAAGTACTTCAACTGCCTTCCGGTCTTCACCCAGTCCAATGTAGTTGTAAAAATACCGCATTGAGAAATCAGTGCTGTCATCAGAAGTCAGTTCCAGTAATTTTAATTCTTCAATCAGCGATTCCCTGAACTTGCCTTCGTGAAAGTAAAAAAGCGAACTCAAATCTCTCATCATCGGGAAAAACGGATCAATTTCCAGAGCCAGATTTATCTGTTTACGAGCTTCAGAGTTCTCTCTCAGAATATCCAGTAACTCAGCATAGTAGGAATGAGCTGTAACAAAGTTCGGGTTTAATTCAACAGCAAGCTGTAACTCCTTACGGGCCTCCTCCCATTTCCATTCATTCCAGAATAAGATCCCGCCAAGTACCGTGTGTGCTTCCGCAAGATTCTTATTAAGCCGGAGGGCCTTATTTACGTATTCTTTTGACTTTGCATAAGCTTCTGCCTGTGGCATCTCCTGGTACCATGCAAGAAGGAAATAAGCATCAGCCAGTCCGGCATAAGCCAGGGCATAATCCGGATCTGCGGCTACTGCCTTTTCAAAATATTCAATGCCTTTTTTATATCCCTGGCTCGTCCTCTTCTCTATATAAAAACGGCCCAGCAGATACAGATTATATGCTTCCGGATTCTCGGTTTCATTTTTCTTAATATCTTTCTTCTCCTCAGATGTCAATGTTGCTTTTAACTCATTTGCAACATTTTGAGCAACCTCAGACTGAATTGTGAAAATATCCGTAATGTTTCTGTCATATATTTCGGACCATAAATGCACATCCGTTTTTGCATCAATAAGCTGAGCTGTTATCCGCACATTACTCCCTGTTTTTTGTACGCTGCCTTCAAGAATTGAGGCAACACCTAATTCTCTGCCTATCTCCTTGATAGAGAGTTCAGTATTCCTATATCTTTTGGTTGATGTACTGGATATGACTTTCAGGTCACCTACTTTGAAAAGGTGATTTAGGATTGCTTCCACAATACCGTCACTGAAATAGACCTGGGTTGTATCATTGCTCAGGTTGGTAAATGGTAATACAGCTACAGATTTTTCGACAGTTTCGGAAGATTTAAGCAATTTCGGCAACAGGAAAAGGCCAAGAATAAGTAATGCCAATACAATTATTGATCCTGCAATGATTCTTGTTTTACGAATTCCTGACCGGAAGGCAACCGGTTTAAAAGCTTCCTTTTTTACATCTTCAGGTGGAAGATCATATTGGGTTATCGCGGTAATAATATCTCTTATTGCAAGAGCAACCTTATTTATCTGATTCCGGTAATTGGTTTTGTTCAGGTTTTTCTCCTCATTATCCTTTTTAGTCAGGGGTCTGTCAACACCCGGTTCTTTATATATGAATTCAACTCCCCTGAGAACTCCGCCCAGAACGGATTCACATTCTGTAATATCAGCAATACCAAGCTCATGAATACGAACCGGCAGCACCCTGCTCGCCACATTGCCATTAGGCAGCCTTACCTTCAGTCCAAACTTATCATGAGAGGCCTGAACAACAAATGCCTTAAACTCTTGCTCCCATGCAAAGGATTTAGGATCACAGTATGTTCGGGATATTATCGGAATGAAGACCAGACACTTCAGTTTCTCTTTTAAGGAGGCATCTACATCATGGGTCTCCAACAGGCCGTCATTCGGGTTGATGTCAAAATAAACACTGACTTCCTCTTTAAAAGTAGACTCAAGTTCTGTCTTCAATGCTTCCACAAATTCACTCACCCACCTGTCGCCCTTGTTGTCTTTCTGGCGGTAGCTGATAAATACATCATATTCATAACCCGGAATGGCGCTTGACATCTGCGAAATAGTTGTTTGAATTTCAAAGGTACACCATGCTAATGCCAAAGTCAACTATATTGAGATGAAGCATGGGCATACATAATACATCTGCCTGACTGAAAGAAGAACCCGCGAAGCTGATCCGAGGGCTAACAATAACTCATGGTTCAATGTTAAATCAAAATCTTAATGTTATTCCCAACCCAACCGCCGTTGAATTATTTGGTTTAATGTAATACGCCTTCATTGCAACTTCAGCTTTCATTTTTCTGCTTCCGCTTATCCAAAGGGGAACGCCCACCAAAGAAGAAAGGGCACCACCAATAGTCATACCTGCATATAGTATCGGCTCAAACCCACCCCTGTCTTCAGCAGGTGTTTCCAATGCATAATTAATGAGGAGAAAAACACCTGTTATATAAATTGGAAGTCCTGCCAGGGTCATTATCATTCCTGCAGTTCGCATATTAGCAGCTTTATCTTTATACAGATCAAGCTGGTCTTTATTTAAAGTATCCGGATTTATCTTCTGGGCCATTGTGATATTGGAAACAAAGCACAACACTAGTATCAGCATGATAAGTCTGAAAGTAATCCGATTTCCTTCCATATTTTGTAATTTAATGTTTATCCAGGTTACACCAGCAAAAAGTTACAGTCAATTTTGGATGCTCATATATGAAAGCCGAAAACCTGTTATTTGATCAACAAATCCTCAAAGGACTAAACTCCCGCGGTAAAATACCAGGGAAAATGAAGGAGAATAGTGTGGCATCCAATATTACTTTATACCAGTTTAATAATTTGTTAACAAGGCCTTCTCCTGAAACAGGAAGGTTAAAAGAACTGAACTATAAAACGATTATTTCATTTGCAGTCACAGCCATCATTTTCATAATTACTCTTGCCCGAATCAGTGCAAGTTAATGGATTAGAACCATCAGGGCAAGAGCACAACCAGCATGGACCTTCCTCACACGAAACGAATGTCAGCATATAAAGAAAAAGAAGGACACCGATAACTTTGAAAAGGATTTTTTTCATTTTCATAGCCAACCTGTTTAGTTGTACAACAACAAGTAAAGTTACAACAGCAAAAAGCGAAAGTCAAGTTCGACCATTCTCGGTCAACAGATTGATTTTAATTAGTAATCAAAAAATGTAAACAATATAATTCCCGCTATTAATTTTCTGAGCTGGCATTGATACAAAGTTCAACCTTTCTTGTGTAACGGACTTTGCTATATGTCCCAAAGATTGTTCTCTGTGTACCAAAAGTGATTGAAACATAGAATCCAGCCTCGTGTAATAAGAGAGGGAACTGATTGTAAATCATAGATCAGGGTGAATTTATCCCCGTTTCTTAAATTACGAGCATCAGCTGGACACGGAAACCAAAGCTGGAAATGCCCGGCTGATCAAGATAGGTAAAACGCTTTATCAGGTCGACTCTGAAAACTCTCAGGATATTTGATAATCCAATCCCTGCTTCCACATACGGCTTATTCTCCAGAGAAAAGGTTATCGGCATATTGTTGCTGTCGACGGGGAAATGGAACAGATCCTCATTATTGTCAGGATTATTATTGGTGCCCAGCCCGCCGAAAAGCACCTTGCATGTAATTATCTCCCTGAATTTCAGCCTCTTCAATAACGGTACTTTATTGAAAATGAACCCGTTGAATTGATGGTCAATATTCAATGAAGCATATTTGTCGCTTACGAATTCAAGATAGTTCATAAGGTTATATGAATTGCTCTGGTAGGCATATGTCTGGTTAGCCGTATGAATGAACAATAACGGATACGGAACCGTACCAAAGATCTTTCCGGCTTCAAGTGCAACATCAGTGTAACCGATGATTGAAATATAGAACCTCCTGCTTATATTCATCTGAAGCCGCAGGTAATCGTAATCGTTATATAATGCCTTTACACCGAAAGCGGTATTAAGCTGAATAACAGGATATTTACTTGGAAACCTGTCCCTGTATAACTTCTGCTGGTAAAAAGTTTCATTTGGCGCATAACGCAAGTTGAGAAAGGTTTCAGAAATATTAATGCTGTTAACGTTATCAGGGGTTGTTACATCTCCGTCATAGTCAAAGGAGAGGGAGCCCAGGGGTTGCTGACGGGTGAGATTAAATCCCAGAAGGTATGAAAAATGGTTCTCGTACTCATTCAGAAACTCAAACCTCAGAGTATTGTTCATCAGGAATTTATCATTCTCGCCGCGGGTGAATGACAGGAAGAAATTATCCCTGTAGGCAAACCGGTACTCCTGCCCGGGGAGCACAATGTCCTTCTGGTAACTCAGCCTCACCGATTTTACCGGGAACTGGTATATAGTACGGGGCGTGAGTGAATAGGTTATTCCTGCATTATATTTAAAATCATTGTCCCTTGTACCATAGGCGAGGTAGCCATCCAGGGTTGTCTTCCTGCTGAAATCAGTCGTTGTCCTTCCTCCGGCCCTGAACCTGGATCCCTCCACAGGATTGAAGCTGTATGTGTTGCCAAGAGGTCCTATTTCGAATTTGCCGAGATCAAGAAACTGCGTTGTAAGGAGCATGACAAATACCATCTGTCGCCTGAATGCAGGTACTTTGTTTATGCTGTCTACCATGGAGTATATAGCACCTTCCGACCTTGTGAGGGGAACATGCCTGTTAATGTTCCAGAAGTCAGGGTTATCTGACATCGGGTCTATGCTTTCACTTGTCACCGGGCCCCTGAAAACCTTGTCATCAATATGGTTATTAACTGTGTAATTCCGGTATGATACAGTGCGCTGTGCATACAATCCGGGCTGGTCCTGCACAACTCCAGCATCAATTGATATCTCTTCCTTCGAAAGCAGCCACAGGTTCTTACCGAACATCTCAAAATCCTGCTTTATGCTGAGATCATTGATCCAGTCGATATTAATATTCCTGTTCATTCCCATGTCAATTCCCCTGACCGCGTAGCTGCTGTCCATGGTTATATAAAGATCACCGTGAAACAGAAAATCAGATTTATTCCTGGGCTCAAAGAACAGCCTGATGCACCTGATATCCTTAACCAGCAAGGTGTCGGTGATATAATACCTGTAAAAGGCGGGGGCGCTTCGGGCGAGGGGACTTAAGAACCTGTTTGTCATAAACAGGATCTCATTGTCATAGATTTTAATATTCTGGAACAAATGATCAAGGTTTGCCACAACACCTTTATTATCAAGATATTCCTGAAGGTTGACGGTTTTGGTGGCGAGAATTATTTCCTTTGTGGCCTCAGGTTCCTTCCTGTAATAATAATCAGAGATGGTTTCCTGAATGAATATGGGCAGGACATTTTTACTGATACGTCTTGTAGTGTCAGTATTGTCAAAAATGAATTTATATTTTTCGAAAGCCTTTGCCTGCCTTAAGCTGTCAGGGATGTTGCTCAGTGCAAGCAGGGTCTTTTCATATTTTTCATATTCAAGGAACCCGAAAAATTCCTGCCTGTTCTGATCCTTGTGTTCAATAACTTTTTCTATCAGTTCGACAGCCGGATTATTCTTGTTGCTGTACTCTCTTTTCCCGGGTTTCACAGTGACTTCACTGAGCGTTATTGATGAGAGTTTCAGGCTGATGTCTATTATCTGTTCTTCACCCTTCACAATAGTTCTGGTTTCCGCCTCATAGCCAATGTATGAAAACCTGACCTCGGCAGCTACAGCATTTGTACGGATTGAATATTTTCCCTGGTTGTCAGTGACGGTGCCGACGGTGGTCCCTTTCAGCAAAACATAAACAAAAGGAACAGGTTCACCTGTATTTGCATCGGTGACTGTGCCTTTAATCACGGTCCTGCCTGTGTCCTGGGGGAAAATATTCTGGCTGATCAGGAAGAATATCAGGATCAGGATTTGAAAAGAATATTCTCTTTGTGCAAGTTTTCTAAACAAGTCAGAGTAAATAGATTTATTCCTGGTTGCGGTTAAAAGGGTAAATATCGGCTAATATATTCAAAAGCACCTTTCTGTGTGTCCCAAAGTTTGTTCTGTACGTACCGTAGTAAGACAAAGAACCCCCGAAGCTGATACCCGGGGGTTGTCAACAGATTGTTATTATCATCAACAGGTTAATCCTTCACACAGCGGACAGACAGTCCATTATTCTTGCTTCCTGAGTATGGACTGATAAACGGAAACTCATACCAGTAAATCTCTATCGCGACAAACTGTGCATTTGTCGAATTGGTTTGTGTAGCCGACCACCATCCAGCATAAAATTCAATTCCTGTAAATCTAACATCAGGATCCCAGCCAGACAAATCAGTATTACGAGATCCCGCAGGAAGACCTGTAAATCCTAATTCATTAATTGCATCGGGGTAAGTACTTAGCAGCCAATGGGTATTACCGATTTCTATCAATTTACTTGCGGAAGCATCTCCCAGGTAGCCTGTAAGGGTATTAAAATCGGTTTCGGTGGGTACATGCCAACCTATGGGGCACAGGTTGTTGGTGGCAACTGCATACCAGTTATACAGGGCTCCATAGGTCGCTTTGTAAGACGCGGCATCATTCAGGTACCAGCTATAACCCGGCGTTGCAAGGGTACCCCAGTCATAATTGTCAGTTACTTCAGGGATAATTGTGCCATCATTTAACCTGGTTGTTTTGAGGTTCTCCGCCATCCAGAGCTGTGAGCCAATCTGTATTGTCTTATAGATATTGCCATCGATATCTGAAACAGTCCCGTAGGTTAAATTTTCATTAAATAAAATTGGGCCGACACTTAAAGTTGTAAAGGTTACCTCATTACCGTAAGCTGTTCCAACACTGTTTGTTGCAAAAGACCTTACATAATATGTCGTTGAGGGCTTCAAGTCACGTATTATACCAATTATAGTTTGATATCTTCCAACAAAGGTTAACAGTTTGCTGTCAGTCTTATTTGGATTTACATGTGTTCCCCAACAGATCCCCTTTTCTATTATGGGTTTTCCACCATCAGAAATTATATTAAAGCCTGAATATGCATATCCGGCTGAGATATCAGTAATTTCCATGGTAGTTATCGTTGGGATTGTATAGTGTGGATCTTCCGGATTAGTACGAAACATTACATGGACACCATAACCGGTACCGGCACTGTTTGTTGCATAGGCTTTTGCATAATATGTTGTGTTAGGCATCAATTCAGTAAGTGTGCAATCAAAAACATCAAGACTGGAACTAACTGAAACCTTGTTATCTGCAATTGTTGGATTCATTGCTGTACTCCAACAGACTCCCTTTTCAGTGACTTTAGCGCCTCCGTTACCTTTTACAGATGCTAATACAGTTGCGGTTGTCTGACCGAGGCTTGAAACACCCTGGGTGGATACTTCAGGTGGTACAGGCGTCATAGGTTCCTCCATTTCCTTTTTACAGGAAGTGGGATAAATTGTCAAACCCGATAACAGGATGACAATTGCGGAAATCCTGGTTTTACGATTCATTGTGATATTTATTTAATTGGTTGTTGTCAAAGATTCGGGTCATATTCCCAAAAATCGCGCAAATAGGCAGTTTCATTATCTGAACCAGTGCCGATGTATGCCCTGTTTCCGACAGAGACAGCAAAGGCACCACCCCGCGGACCTCCGGCATAATCAGCAACCCTGGTCCATGTATCAGCTGCCTGGTTCCATTCCCAGATATCCTTCGTAAATGAAGTGCCATTACCTCCTGTTCCTATATAGCCTTTGCTTCCGATTGAAAAACCAAAAGCTGAACTTCGCGGGCCTCCGGCAAAATCAGCTTTTCTTACCCATACATTGGTTGCCTGATCCCATTCCCAGAATTCAGCAGATGAATAAGTACCGTTCCATCCTGTTCCTATGTATCCCTTGTTGCCGATTGAAAAGCCGGCAGCCGCTGATCGTGCATTGCCCGGAAAGTCAGCTTTCTTTGCCCATACATTGGTTGCCTGATCCCATTCCCAGAAATCATTGTAGTATTCCATCGCAAGACCGTTGTATTGTTCCTTTTGACCAATGGCAATATATCCTTTCATACCGATTGAAAAGACAACAGCAGAACCTCTTGCAGGTGTGGTTGGTATCGATGCTTTCTGAGTCCAGATATTTGTTGCCGGATCATACTCCCAAAGTTCATTTGTAAGGTAACCCTCATTCCAGGTATTGATTGTCGTTATATATCCTTTTGTTCCGATTGAAAAGCCGCCAACATAACCACCTGCGTCTCCGGGGAAGTCGGCCTGCCTTGTCCATGTCTCAGTTGCCGGATCCCATTCCCAGAAGTCATTGGCGGGGAAATCATGATCTCCGATGCCTAACCCGGCATATATTTTAGTGCCTATGGCAAAACCAGCAGCGCCGAACCTGGCCATCCCGGGAAAGTAACTGTCTGATACTACTATAACCGGGGCGGTTGTGAAACTGATTTCATTGCCATAGACTGTAGTGGAGTTGTCAAAAACTGCATAGGCTCTCACGAAGTAAGTAGTTCCCGCAGTTAACCCCGTCAGATTACCGATAAAGTCTCCCGAATAAGTTTCATTCATTGTCTTGCTGTCGTCGGTTGTCGGACTCCCGGAGGTATTCCAGCATAAACCACTTCCTGTCAAATGATATCCGTTTTGTCCGTAAAGAACATTTCCTGTTACGACAGCGGAATTGTACGAAAAAGCAATTACGGAAGATGTAGTCACATCCGGAAATGAAGGAGAAAAGTCCGGCACAGTGAATGAAATCTCATTTCCGTAAGCTGTTCCCACAACATTTGTTACATAGGAGCGAACATAATAAGTGGTATTTGGTGTTAACCCGGATATACGGCTAAAAAAACCACCAGGGCCCTTTCCGGCAAAAGTTTTTTTATCACTTATCGACGGGTTCTGGCTTGTGCTCCAGCAAAACCCACAGGCTTTCACTTCAGCACCTCCGTCAGCAATTATTATGCCTCTTACTACCGCAGATTGCGGAGTAATTTCCGAAACCGAAGCAGTAGCTACGGCAGGTAAGGTTGGTGTGAGTAAGGGATCGGGCTCTTTTTTACAGCCATTTAGCATAATTATCCCGGGCACGAGACATGCTAAAACAAGGTAATTCAATTTTGTTTTCATGACTTTTCGTTTAATGTTTTGAAAATATATTGTTAACTCTTTTTCAACGCATTTTAGGAGAAAGTCATTATTGCTAATAGGCTTTGTGATATTTTAACATATTCAGATTTATTTTGTTCACAATATTTAGGTAATTATTTAATATTTTGTAATTAATATAGCCGATCATGTTGCCGGATCAGGTCCAATGGCTTAAAAGGCAGGAGAAGCTGCAATGCAGACATCACGCAATTTCCCGATATATATTAAAAAAAGAGCCCCCGGAGCTGATGTCCGGGGGCATGCAATTGCTGAACGGTTTGCCTTTCAGCAACCCTGTCAGCATTTTATCTTTTGGTTCACCTGTCGAGACTTCGCAATGGATCAGGCCGGTTCCGAAGCATGCAGGTTGTAGCTGTCATATTCTTCTGCTGTAATCTCATGACCCTCAAGAAAAGCCTCCATGACAACTTTACTCCGCCTCTTGATCCTGTATTCTTTACCGGTCTTTGGCCTGGCATAAAATTCATGGTTATCCGGAGGAACATATTTTATGGCAATTCCCGCCTTCCGGTTTTCGAAATAACACGGAATACCGCGACGGATCTTGTCCATTATGCGATCAAAGCCCTCCAGGTCCGGTACAGCCAATGGAATCATATTCTCAATTTAGACAATAATTTGCAATAATTGTTCTGCGGGATAAATAAGTAACCCGTTCGTTTAGTAAAGTTTTATTTCACCAGCCGTGGAAACTGGTTCCACCGGATAAAAATCGTTTCGCTGTATGTTCTTACTTTTCTGCAACCACAAGCATTTCAAAATCCTCAGTGGTCAGCTTGTCGTCCCTCGAGAAGGCCCCGAGCCTGGCGCCGAAAATTCCGACATTGGTAAATCCCAGGGACTTTAAAAGCCATGTTATTTCACTGGGCACATAGTATCTTTCATTGCAATCCAGTGTCTTCTTATTGCCGTTGTCATCCTCGAACTCCGTGATATTATGATCGCGGAATGTCATCAGGTCAAAGGTGTTGCTTCTGTATGTCGCATTACCTTCTCCGGTCGTGGAATCACAGAATTGCTCGACGGAATGATACAGTGGAAAGAGCCCGTTGAGTGTAGTGAAAATGAACCGCCCTTTTTTCTTTAACGACTTTGTCACATTCTTCAGGATCTCAAAATTCATTTCATCGGTTTCCATCAGAGGGAAGCCGCCTTCACAAAGCATTACCGCCACATCAAACTCATTCACAAAGGGGAGGTTTCTGGCGTCATGTTTCAGGAATTTTATTTTCAGCCTTGCCGCTGCGGCTTTTTCCTTTGCCACCTGAAGCTGGGATTCTGACAGGTCAATGCCGGTAACGTTATACCCTCTCCCTGTCAGCTCAATTGAATGTCTGCCTGTACCGCATCCCACATCAATGATCTTCAGTGATTTGTCATAACCCAGCTCTTTTTCAAGGAAATCACATTCACCCTCTGTTCCCGCGGTGAAGCTTTCGGAATCGTATTTATGCCCGTAGTTTTCAAACAGCGCCTCGTACCATTGCTTTTTGACCATTCCCGGACCGGATTGTTCGCCTTTGCCGGCCTCAGCACCCGGGTTCAGACACCTGGCATACCTGATTTCGTCATATATCTTACCTTTTTTGCTGACAGCGTTTTTGCTTACGGCCTCCTTTTCGAATCCGCATTTTTCAAGTACGCGCTGGGAAGCCGGATTATAATCAAATACACCTGAATAGATCCTGACAATATCCAGTTCCTTAAAGCCGTATTCGCATATCAGGTTCACTGCCCTTGTCGTTATTCCCTTGTTCCAGTAAGGCTCGCCGATAAAATATCCAAGCTCGGCCGATTTGCTGTAAACGTCACCCTGTTTATGCAGCCCTATGTTCCCGACATACTGCCCGTGGTATTCAATTGCGAATATCTCAACGGGGTTTTGCCTTATGCATCCGGCAATGAATGCTTCGGCGTCAGCAATGGTGTAGGGAAAGGGAAAGGCATCCCGAAGGTTGATGCTGATTTTTTCATTGTTTGCCAGCTCTGCCATCCGGAATTTGTCGCTGTGTCTGAATTTCCGGATTGTAACGATCCCGTCAGTCATGCGAATGGTCTTTGTTGTCATCTTTTGTCAGATAATGATGTCACCCGTTATAAAGGTATTAAATTGTGTATAATTGCAGGATGAATAAGATCCTCACCGGAATATTATTCTTCTTCCTGTTAATTCAGTATGTTCCGGCGCAGCCCGCTTTGCCAGACAACGGGCCGCTCTATGCTGATACGATCGTACCGCGGATAGACATTACAATCAATCCCGACACACTCGAATGGATCTACAATAATCCTGAAAGCGACCGGGAGTTTCATGCAGTTTTTGCATTCACCAGCGGCACCATACATGATATAATTGATCCGGTGGGCTTCAGGCTGCGTGGAAACACCTCGCGCTATTCAAAGAAAAAATCATTCAAGGTCTCATTCAACACATACACAGAGGGGGGTAAGTATTACGGGGTTGAAAAACTGAACCTGAACGGCGAGCATAACGACCCTTCAGTCATGCGGTCAAAGCTGATGTGGGACATCCTCAGGAAGTGGGAGATTCCGGCTCCGAGGGCCAACCATGTCCGGGTTTATATTAACGGGAACTATTACGGATTGTACCTGAATGTGGAGCACATCGATGAAGAATTCGTCCTGTCACGTTTCGGCAACAAGGACGGCAATCTCTACAAATGCCTTTATCCTGCCGATCTTGCATACCTGGGCGCTGACCCCGACAGCTACAAGCTGATGTCAGGGGACAGGCCGGTTTATGAGCTGATGACGAACACTGAGGAGAACGACTACTCTGACCTGGCAGCTTTTATCAGTGTTCTCGAAAATTCACCTGATGAAAGGCTGATTTGTGACCTGGAAGCCCTCTTTAACACATATGATTATCTGAAATTAATGGCAGCCGATATCTTTTGCGGCGACTGGGACGGGTACATTTACAACAAGAATAACTTTTATCTCTATCACAACACTGAGACGGGCAAGATGGAATACATCCCGTACGATGTGGATAATACTTTTGGAATTGACTGGTTCAATATCGACTGGGCGGAGAGGAATATCTATGACTGGAAGCGCGGAGGATCAGAGCAAAGACCGCTGTATGACCGCATCATCAATAATAAAGAGCTGCGCCAGCAGTTCACATTCTATGCCGGTCAGCTTATAAGCGGTACCATCGACATGGATTCCCTGACACAAAGCATTGAGTCGCGAAAGAACATGATCGCTCCCTATATTGCTGCCGATCCGTATTACCCGCTCGATTACGGATATGATTACGGCGATTTTATGCTTTCATATACAAGCGCTGCAGGAGGGCATGTCAGATACGGCCTTTACCCTTATCTCTCAGCAAGAAGCCAGTCAATGTCACAGCAGCTTGAACCAGGCACGATGGTGCCGGTGATAAAGTATATCAGTCACCGCCGTGATCCGGTGCAGGGAATCGAAGTAAAGGCCCGTGCCGAAGCGGAAGCATTGCCGTTAACGGCAATTTTACTTTATACTGTGGATGGCGGAAGCAATCAGCAGGCTGTCATGAACCATGAAGGCCAGGGCATTTATTCGGTTACTCTCTCCGGAATTCCGGATGCATCTGCGGTAAGTTACCATATTGTGGTATCGGACAGTGATGGCCGGACAAATGTCAAGCCATGTGAACCTGCAGTGATACGGCCCCTGTCGGGCGATACCCCCTTGCTGTTCATAAATGAATTCATGGCTGACAATGAGGAAACTGTCACTGATGAGTACGGGAACTACAGCGACTGGATTGAAATTTATAACGGCGATAACAAGGCGGTATATCTTGGCGATCTTTACCTGACTGATAACTTCAGTAATCCGGGTAAATGGCAGTTACCGGCGATCAGCCTTGATCCGGGAGGATTTATGCTTTTCTGGGCTGACGGTAACAGTGCTCCGGGCGACCGCCATACGTCGTTTAAACTTTCAAAGGATGGTGAAGAAATAGGACTCTATGATAAGGATTTTCTTGTTATCGATACTCTTTCATTCGGTCTTCAGCAGGATGATGTCAGCAGAGGCAGGAAAAGTGACGGAGCAACCGAAACAGTGTTTTTCACTGTGCCCACACCGGGCAGGTCAAATAACGCCACCCCGGTTGAAGATGCACAGGCTGATAACGGGCTCATTGTTTATCCAAACCCTGTTCAAGGTGATAAGGTAAGGATCAATCAGAAGATAAACTGCAGGATTTACAACTCGCGGGGAACGATAGTTTTTACAGGGCGTGAGGTTGATGAGATTGACCTTCAGGATTATCCGTCAGGGTTATACATTCTGCTGACGGATGATGGCAGGAGTGTTAAATTCATTGTTGTCAGATCCGGTCAGTAAGTCTAATTTTAAATATTAATGGTGCAGCGGCCTTTTTTTCAGCACGCCCCCCTTGGCCTGGCTGATGGGGAAGCAGTATATAAAAGCCTTCTCGTCAACATCGTTAACGATCTTCTTGACCCTGCTTATTTCAAGCTTTGTGACGATTGTAAAGATGATCTCCAGATCTGCGGCACCGTCGATGTCAGCCTTTTTACCGATCATGCTCCTTTTGCCTTTGTAGATAGTGATTCCGCGGCCGAACCTGGTCATCAGGGCCAGTTTCACCTTGTTGCTCTTTTCCGAGATGATCGAAATACCTGTGTATTCTTCGATACCCTCAACCAGGTAATCAATTGTCTTTGAGGCTGCAATATATGTAAGTATCGAGTAGAGGGCAGGTTCAATGCCAAGAAAGAAAGCGGCGGCGGAAAAAATTAAAATGTTGAAGGCAAGTATCATGTCGCCGATTGAAGCCTCCACCTTGCCGGCCACCCACAGGGCGAGTATCTCCGTTCCGTCAAGCACACTTCCGCCCCTGACAGAGAGACCTACGCCGCCTCCCAGGAAGAGACCCCCAAAGACGGCTGTAAGCAATTTGTCGTCGGTGATGATGGGAAACTCAACAAACGCCAGAAAAAAAGAAAAACCGGCTATGGCAAGCAGGGTCTTAAGCGCAAATATTCGCGATATCTGTGTGTACGCCAGAACAATGAACGGCACATTTATGGCGAAAATAAGCACTGAAAGCGGCAACCCGGTGGTATAATTGACCAGGAGGGAGATTCCCGTCACCCCTCCGTCAATAAACTGGTTGGGAAGCAAAAAGCCTTTCAGCCCGAAGCTTGCTGAAGCAATACCGATAATTATCAGAAGGGCACCTTTCAGATGATGGTACACTGTTCCACCCTCAATTTCTTTCATAAAGCAATAAGATCTTTGTCCGGGACAACCTGCTGAAGCAGCTCCGGCAGCTTTTAACTTAAGCAGTTTGCACTACCAAGTTACTAAATTTTCACTGCTTTGGATTTATTCAGGTAAATTTGAAAAAAAGATGAATGAAGACCGGAACGGTTGAAATAAACATGATCCATCAGGGCGATTCCATTGAATTGCTGAAACAGCTGCCGGATAATTCAATAGATCTGGTCTTTGCTGATCCGCCTTACAATCTTCAGCTTAAGGGTGATCTCTTCCGCCCCGACCAGTCGAAGGTAAGCCCGGTGAATGATCACTGGGACAGGTTTGGCTCTTTCAGCTCTTATGATGACTTTACCCGTGAATGGCTGCGTGAGTGCCACCGGGTGATAAAGGATACCGGCAGCATCTGGGTTATCGGCACCTATCACAATATCTTCAGGGTCGGCACCATACTGCAGGATACTGGATTCTGGATCCTCAATGATATTATCTGGATAAAAACCAATCCAATGCCCAACTTCAGGGGCACCAGGTTTAACAACGCACATGAGACACTCATCTGGGCAACGAAGACAAAGGCATCAAAATACACTTTTCATTACCGTACAATGAAAGGTTTCAATGACGACCTGCAGATGAGGAGCGACTGGCTGATACCCATCTGCCAGGGATCGGAGAGGGTGAGGGAGAACGGCCGGAAAGCCCATTCAACGCAGAAACCCGAGGAGCTTCTGTACAGGATTATACTGGCCACATCCAACCCGGGCGACCTGGTGCTTGATCCTTTCGCCGGCAGCGGCACCACGGCTGCGGTGGCGAAGAAGCTGGGAAGAAATTTTATCGGATTCGAGAGAGAACCTTTATACATCAGTGTGGCCAGGGAGAGAGTTGAAAAAACAGAACCAGTCAGCTCACACTTGCTTGAATACAGGAATGAGAAGCGCAGGCCGAGGGTGCCATTTGGCAACCTGGTCGAGGGGGGATTTATACGACCCGGAGAGTACCTCTATTCCTCAGATAAGAAACACAAAGCGGAAGTGCAGGCAGACGCCTCACTGTTATGCGACGGTCACGCAGGGTCAATTCATGCCGTCAGCGCGCTGGTAACGGGAAAGGAGAAACAGAACGGATGGGATTTCTGGTACGTACAGCGCGGCAGAAAGCTGGTTGTTATTGATGATCTAAGGAAGGAATATGGTAAAGCATAAAGCATAGAGCATGGAGCATGGGGCATGGAGCATGGAGCATGGAGCAAGGAGCAGGGAGCAAGGAGCACAGGGCCGGGAGCCAGGAGGGGATGAGGGGGCAGGGTTAAGGGGATGACAGATGGCGGATATAAGACAAGAATGTAAGTGATAACAAAAAAAAGACCCTCGCGGATGACGGAGGGTCTTCTTTTTAAGAATTATTTACTATTCATGAATTATCGGGTCAGGCTCACCGTCAGGATCACCTCTCACGTATCCGCGGATGTGGCGATTGCCACCGGTAGCCAGAAGCACTCCGCAGGCGTGCGGGGCTGCCATTGATGTGCCGCTCATGGTTGCAAGTCCTCCGCGTATAATAGGTTGAAAGTATGCTGACACCGGGGGCGCAGTAGTCTATGGGTGGATTTCCATAAGTTTGAAAAATGAAGCCCAGAGTATCATTTACATCACATGCCGAGATAGTATACATATTGAGGCTCATTTGCCCTTGCCGGTGAATGGTTGTTTGCATCATCACTTTCGTTGCCTGCTGCAAGAGCCACAAAGATACCCTTTGCTCCCATCTGAATAACCTCAAGATCCAGCGGCTCATATGCACTACCGCCAGAGAGCTCATATTTGCAGCATCGCCCGCAATACCGTTGGCAGTTACAAAGTCGACACCTGCGATTATAACTGACATTGCACCTGAACCGCGTTTGTCGAGAACCTTTACAGGAACAACCTTTGCACCGGCTGCAACTCCGACAACACCAACGGTATTATCAATTGCTGCTACGATACCTGCGCAGTGAGTTCCATGGCCGTTATCATCATTAGGCGGTTGTGGTACGGGAAACAAATGTTTTTCCGCTTGCAGCTACTCAACATTAAGATCTGCATGATCCAGATCTATGCCCAGTATCAATGATCCATGCCTTATTGGTGCCGGTATATGTTGCTCCTCCACCAACCCTGGTTATTCCGGGAGGTGTCACTTCAGCCGGCAGAGGTGTGGGTGCAGGGGCAGGTCTTGCCATTATGTACATCATGTCAGGCCATATGCCCCTGACATTAGGGTTCTTTTCAAGTGCGGCAACCTCACTGTCGGTTAGCTTGACAGCAAAACCAGGGATCCCGGCTGAATAGAAAGACATTCAGCGGTTCACGCACGGATATGCCAGATGCAGCAAGCACATTACTTGTGACACCCATCATGGAAAGCTGGGCATCTTCATAGCTCATCGCCTCTGACTTGACATAACCGCAGTCGCTTTTCAATAAAACCACATACTGGCCGGGGATAACCTCAAGTGAAGTCTTAATGTAGTCATCTTGCTGCGTGAGACTTTCGGGAGCTCTCTCGCACGCTCCGAGCAGCATGGCTGCTGCTGCAACAGAAAGTAGGAGTTTTTTCATTTAAATCAGGTTTAGGTTGATAAAGAGTTAACTAACCCCTAATTTACTATAAACCTGAAATTTGTGTTAACAAATGTTAAACAAAATTATTAACAAGACCATAAAACTCTGATAACAAGTAAAATAAAAATTTCAGACTTTCAGACCCTCAGACCTTCAGACATCAGACCTTAATCCATGTACGGGTACCGGAAGTCTGTAGCCGGCAGGAAAGTCTCCTTGATTGTACGCGGGGAGGTCCACCTGACAAGGTTAAGCCTGCCGCCGGCTTTATCATTAGTGCCGGATGCCCTTCCGCCGCCGAAAGGTTGCATTCCTACCATGGCCCCGGTGGGTTTATCGTTTATGTAGAAATTACCCGCGGCAAAACGCAGTACCTGGCATGCTTTAACGATTGCCGGCCTGTCGTTAGAAAAAATCGAGCCCGTAAGTCCGTATGGCGAGGTCTCATTGACAATATGAAGGGTCTCTTCATAATTCTCATCCTCATACACATACAGCGTAACCACTGGTCCGAAAATCTCTTCCTGCATGGTCACGAACTTCGGGTTTGTTGTCAGTATTATTGTCGGCTCAACGAAGTAGCCCTTTTCCTTGTCGCCGTGGCCGCCGTGAATAATTTCGCATTCCGATGATACCCTGGCCATCTCAATATACTTCATTATGTTATCGAAAGAACGCTCATCTATGACGGCATTCATGAAATTGCTGAAGTCAGCCGGGTCTCCCATCTTTATCTCCGATGCCTGCCTCTTCAGGTGACCGGAGATTTCAGGCCAGAGAGAGCGCGGGATATAGACCCGTGACGATGCTGAGCATTTCTGCCCCTGGTATTCAAAGGAGCCCCTGATAATAGCAGTTGCAGCTTCGGGAGGGTTGGCAGACTTATGGATCATTATAAAATCCTTACCGCCTGTCTCACCTACAATACGCGGATAGGATCTGTACTTTTCAAGGTTGTCCGATGCCGTTTTCCATAACGAGTTGAAAGTGCCGTTCGACCCCGTGAAATGTATTCCCCCGAGATCACGATGGTTGAGAACCACACTGCTTATAGTCGACCCCTGCCCGGGGAGGAAGTTGATCACACCGTCAGGCATGCCGGCCTCCATGAAGATCTGCATCAGTATCCAGCTGGACAGGAGCGAAGTGGTAGCCGGTTTCCAGATTGATGTATTGCCCATCAGTGCGACGGACATATTGAGGTTTGATGCGATGGCGGTGAAGTTAAAGGGAGAGACAGTATATACAAATCCTTCCAGGGGCCTGTATTCGACCCTGTTAAGCTGGTCCCATCCTGACCTCGGCTGTTCAAGGTATATCTGGCCGGCAAAATATGCATTGTACCTCAGGAAGTCTATTGTCTCGCAGGCAGCCTCCACCTCGGCCTGCTGCACGCTCTTGCTCTGCCCGAGCATGGTGGCGGCAACAATTGTAAACCGGTATTTCTTTGAGAGCAGCTCGGCAGCCTTCAGCATTATCGAAGCCCTTTCAACCCATGACAGGGTCATCCACATCTCCTTGGCCTCCATGGCTGCATCTATCGCCTCGCGTGTCTCCTTTTCTCCGGCCATGTGGTAAGTGGCAAGAACATGACTGTGATTATGAGGCATAACGACACTGCCGGTCTTCCCGGTTAAAATTTTCTTCCCGTTGACAACAACAGGTATCTCTGCAGTTTCAGATGAGATCCTCCGGAGTTCCTTCATCAGCTCATCACGCTCCCTGGTGCCCGGGGCATAACTTAAAACCGGCTCATTATGAGGCCTGTGGATAGAGAAAATTGCATTATTCATTGTTACAAATTTTTTTAAGCGGACTTTATCATAGCAAATGCCGGTCAATCAACCGGCGACGTAACTGTAACAAAAACAGGGGATGTTTGTTCTTGAATGCTGAGGATGGCCGACAGGGGATCAGGGCTGATCTATCTCCTTTGAAAGTAAATCAGTTGCGATCGCTATCATCTCCGGCTTCCCTAACAGATATACAATGTCATTTCCGGTTATTAAGGTTGTGGGTCCGGGGTTTGGAATGACAACGTCTCCCTGCTTTACTGCTACCATTGTAACACCGCAGGTTTTCCGGAGAGCTGTTTCTGCAATTGTTTTACCGGCAAAGACCGATTTTTCTCCAACCTTCACGGCAGCTATTTCAATATCCGGAATATCCTTGAGAAGTGAGTATCCTCCATCCTTGTCCTTTTCTCTGAAAATGCCGTAGTTATCCTCCCTTATCCGTGCTATTGCCCGTTCTATTTCTATCCTTGGGATGAGGTATTTACTAAGTATCCTTTCAAAGAAATCAATGGCCGTCTCAAATTCTTCGGGAATGACCTGCGTTGCACCGATGCGGTATAACTCCTCAATATCAGTAACATGCCTGGTTCGGACAATGATATAAGCATGCTTGTTCATCCTCCTGACATGCTCGACGATAGACATTGCCTTAATAAGGTCTCCCACCGAGACAATTACCATTTCTGCAGTATGTACATAAGCCTGCCGGAGAACAGGTTCATTGGTTGCATCCCCGAAAACTGCCAGGTTGCCGTTCTCTATCTGTTTGCGGGCACGGTCAGGATCAAAAATGATGGAGGTAAAGGGCAGTTCCATTTTTTTGACCATAGCCGCCAGGTTGATTGCCCTGGAATCTTTGCCTATAAGAACGATGTGGCTTTTAAGCTCAGGTATCTCAACCTGTTTCAGGGGGAAGAGTCCGTCGACGAGAAAAGGCGGAAGAGGCAGCTTGAGTATCAGGCCGGCTAATGGTCTTGAGATCTGTATCAGCATGGGAGAGAGAGCCATTGAAGTAATAGCCACAGAAAGGAAAAGCTGGTAGTGAGCGGGAGTTATAATAGCATTGGTCAGACCCAGCCTTGCAAGGATGAATGAAAACTCACCCACCTGTGCCAGAGAGAGGCCGATGACCACGGTCCCGAAGAAGGTATGGCCAAGCGAGAATGCCGCAAAGCCTGCAACAATCGTTTTCAGGACTATCACCAGCAGCACGGTGGCTATCACGAGCCACGGATGATCATATACGAAGCCAAGGTCAAGGAGCATCCCAATTGAAACGAAGAAGAAGCTTGTAAAGACATCCTTGAAGGGTATCAGGTTGCCGAACGCGCTGTGACTGTACTCTGAGTCAGAGATCATCAGTCCGGCCAGGAACGCTCCGAAAGCAAGCGACATGCCCAGCTCATGGGTCAGCATAGCAACGGCAAGACAAAAGAGTAGAATGCTCATCAGAAAGAGCTCCTGGCTGTGAGTCATTGCTATCAGATGCAACAGCTTGGGCATCAGCCACCTGTTTCCTATATAAATGAAGATTATTATGCCTGTCGTCTTAAGCAACAGCATCAGCAATTCACTTCCGATATTTCCGGTTGCACCGCCCAGCATAGGAGTAAAAAGCAGCAGCGGTACAAGTATTATATCCTGGAAGATGAGTATCCCGACAATTGTTTTTCCATAATGAGTGGTAAGTTCAGAACGCTCCTGCAGGAGCTTCAGCACAACAGCCGTACTGCTGAGAGCCGTGAGAAAACCTACAAAAACAGACTCAGCCCACCCGAAATTATAGGCTCTGGCCACAAACAATGTGACACCTGCCGTGATCAGCAGCTGCATGAATCCGCCTAAAAAGACTATCCTGCGGATATTAAGAAGATGGTTGATCGAAAACTCAAGGCCGATTGTAAACATAAGCAGAATGACACCTATTTCTGCCATAACCTCGACATTCTCCGGTGAGTTTATAAGTGCCAGGAGATGAGGCCCGGCAATGACGCCGGTAATAAGATAACCGATAATGGCAGGGACCTTGATCCTTGTAAAGATGAAGTTGACAAAGGTCGAAAGCGCAAATATTATGACGATATCTTTGAGAACCCCAAGTTCCATCACAGATTTTGTTATGGCTTTAAAGATAGAGAATCAGTCCGAGTGAGCAAAAAAAATCCCGGCAGGTTATACCGGGATGGAACAGGCAAAAATCCGTGGGTGCAGATATAGTGCCTTTCTTTATTCTGATATCTCTGTTAGCTGACCTTCTTCAATGCGAAAGACTCCCGTACCGTTTAAGTTGTGAACATGAAACTGCCATTTTGACAAAGAGGTTTCCGGGGCACATCTCACTTCTGTACCTTCCGGTAGACCCAGGTCGATATCGACAAGGGAACCGTTCCATTTGCTGCCTGCCGGAAGTGAAAAGAACTCATCAAGATAGAGGGTGTCACCCGAAAATTTCCAATTATAATCAATAAGACGGGCATTTGTCCAGGCTTCGTCATTTGAGTTACTGCTCGCGCGCTTCTCCACAGAGATCCATCCGGAGGTGGTGTCGCTTCCGTAAATATTCAGGTCCGCCGTGGCATAAAGCCTTCCGTCCGGTGAATTGCGGTAGAATGTAAAGTGGTCAACGGTGGCTGTTTCATCATATCTGATGTCCGAGATATTTCTTAACGGAGCGATCCATAATATCTTCGGCGGAGCCTCAAGACCCATCTTCTTTTCAATACGCTCACTGTTCGAATAAACAGAGAGCTGAAGGCCCAGGAACACACCAAGGCAGCATAAGGAAGCAAACCAGATCACGGTCATTACTATCGTTAAAACCCTGAGCCTCGTTTTGATATTGAAGATCATCTTGATGCCGAGATAGGTAAGGGCTATCAGCGGGATCAGAATAACGAGGGCAGTCAGAATGATTACCGGCCATACCATATTGCTGTTCAGTACTATGGAGAGCAGCGTATTAATGTTTGTCATTCCCGGTTCCATCGCTGAAGCGAGGAAGGGTGCATCATGGAAGAAAAGTACCATTGCAAATGAGAAGAGAAGAACAAATCCGATAATGGTAAATATTACTCCAAAGAATATGGCAAGCACCCTGAAAATTGCAGACAGCACTTTTCCCAGTGCTCCGAAAAAACCTGCGAGGGCTTTGCCGGTACGGGCAGAAAGGCTGTTTGGGTCGTACATCGACTTGCGGGTAGTGAAGGCAGTGCTGTCACGGTTCACGCTGTTATCGTCATAATAGTCCTCCGGAGCGCCCATTGTATTAATCATGTCACTGACCATCTCTTTCGATACAAGTACCGGCGGTTCCTTTCCTCCGCCGAAGATCTCGGCTATACGCAATTCAATATCGGCAAGTGTCTCATCGCCTCCCTGTTCTTTGCGGAACCTGGTGGCTACATGGTTCAGGTAGTGTGTCAGAATCTCCCAGGCGTCCTCATCAATACGGAAGAGTTGTCCGGCAATATTGATATTCATTGTTTTTTTCATGGCTGCCTCTTATTTCTTGTCCCGTATCTGATTGACTGATTCTACAAGCGCTTCCCACGATTTATCAAGCTCATTGAGATAGATTTTTCCCACTTCGGTGAGCTCATAATACTTGCGTGGCGGCCCCTGAGGCGATTCCTCCCAGCGATAACTGAGCAACCCTGCATTCTTCTGTCTTGTCAGCAGGGGATAGAGCGTTCCTTCAACAACAATCACCTCGGCTTTTTTGAGCTCATTGATGATGTCTACTGCATAGCATGAGTTTCTTGAAAGCACCGCCAGTATGCAGTACTCAAGAATTCCCTTGCGCATTTGTGCTTTTGTGTTGTCCGTATTCATGGCAATTTCTGTTTTATCTGCGTAGAAATATTAATGACATTAAAGCTTCATTTTCTCTTTGACGGTCTCAAACTCCTGTTTTACAGAATCTTTGATGTTCTCAATCGTCACCGGGTCACCTCTCATCTCAAGCTTCTGGGCTGTGGTCTTTGCTTCCGGAACTATGATCCACAGGATCAGGTACAGGGCGACCCCAAACCCTCCGGCAATTACCAGTGCGACAAAAATCACCCTCCAGATCAGGGGATCCCAGTTGAAATATGCCCCGAGGCCGGCGCATACACCTCCGATGATCCTTCCGTCAGGATCACGGTAGATCCTTCTCGGCGACCTCCCGGAACGTTCTTCAGAGGCTCCGCTTCCGCTGATGACCTCCGGAGCGCCAAGGATAGCCATCACCTCTTCAACATCTTTCATCGTGATCACCTGTTTGTAACCGGTAAGCCTTGATTTGAACAACTCGGCTATCCGTCCCTCAATATCAGACATGATCTCTGCTGCGCTGGACTCACCTGAAAACTCCTTCTCAAGACTTTTCATGTATTGACGGAGGCGGTCATAAGCATCTTCATCAACATTAAATGCATAGCCCCCGAGGTTGATGTTAACTGTTAGTTTCATTGTCTTAATTATAAGGTATCTGTTAATACATACTATTATTGTAATGCAAATATATATATTTATTTTAATACTATGCAATACATAGATGTATTTTTTTAAGAATATTTTATTTTTTTTATTAACAGCCCTGAAATGGGCATGTAACGGGTTACATCAATAATCGTTAACTTTATCAAAATTCATGACAATGAAAGCATATAACTGGGGAATTCTCGGAACCGGCAATATTGCACATAAGTTTACCAGGGCGCTGATGTTGCTCGATAATGCACATCTTCAGGCGGTTGGATCACGGGACGCCGTGAGGGCTGAAAAATTCGCGGCTGAGTTTGGCTTTAAATCCCACTACGGCAGTTATGAGGAGACGGTTGCGGATCCTGCCGTGGACGTAGTCTATATCTCTTCACCTCACTCACATCATCTCCAGCATACCATTCTTGCACTCCGGAACGGAAAGCATGTTATCTGCGAAAAGCCGATGTCAATAACCGCCGACGAGGTTAAGGTGATGGCAGACGAAGCTAAAAAGCTGGGACTGTTTCTTATGGAGGCGTTATGGCCTCCTTTTCAGCCCTCTTATCTGAAGGCTTCAGCGATCCTCGACAGTGGAAAGATGGGCAGGCTGGTGCATATGAGCGGAAAGTTCGCCTTTTTGTCGCCCTATGATCCGGAACTCAGGACATATAATCTGAAGCTTGGGGGCGGTTCGCTGCTTGACATAGGAATTTATCCCGTTATGGACATCCTTCGATATATGGGTGAGCCTGAGACAATAGTGGCCTCTTCCGTTCTCTCCCCCACGGGCGCTGATGAGAGCACCTCCGTAATTTTTAAATTCAGTGACGGCAGGCTTGCGGAAGCGCACAGTTCATTCTCAAGCATGGCCGGTGTATCGACGGAATTCAACTGTGAGAAGGGTAATCTGATCCTTTCACGCGGAAGAGACCGTTCTCAGCATCTTTTCATAGAATTTCCGAATGACACGGAAGACAGGGTTTTCACACCGCCGGCCCAGGGTTATCAGCATGAAGCCGTGGAGGTGATGAACTGTCTTGATAAAGGGCTGACGGAGAGCCCCGTGGTACCGCTCTCTTTCACGCTCACTCTTGCCAGGACCCTTGATGCGATAAGAAAAAAGACCGGCATAAAGTACCCGGGACGCGATAAGAAATGATGACAGGGGAGCTGCTGTTATGGAAGAACGATCAGCCGCACCGGAAAAGAAGCGTTTGCTTCTGAGCATGCTCATCCCTTTTATTTTCATCTCCCTGATGTGGCTTGTCAGGGCTGTTGAAGTGATTTTTGAGATTGACCTGTATTTCCTTGGTATCTTTCCCCTGAAAGCCTCGTCGGTTACCGGCATTATCACATCGCCTTTCATCCATGCCGACGTGAGGCACCTTTTCAACAACACAATTCCCCTGTTTGTCCTTGGAACAGCCCTCTTCTACTTTTATTCGCAGGTCTCTTTCCGGGTCCTGCTGTGGCTCTTCCTGTTAACGGGCCTCTCTGTATGGATCACCGGCAGGCCTTCGTGGCATATAGGGGCAAGCGGCATCATTTACGGTCTTGCCTCCTTTCTGTTTGTCAGCGGCATAATTCGCCGCCATATTCCGCTTATGGGCCTTTCCCTGCTGGTGGTGTTCCTTTACGGCGAATTGGTATGGGGTATATTCCCCGGCTTCAGGATGGATATCTCGTGGGAATCGCACATGCTTGGGGCAGTCGTGGGGCTGTTCCTGGCAGCCTGGTATCGGGCCGAGGGCCCCCAGCGCCCGGTTCCCTTTTATGAAAACGAGGAGGAGGAGGCAGGAGGCGAGGAAGAAAATGGCAACGGCGGTGAGAATCAAAAAGATTAATTGCTATTTTTAACCCCTGAAACCAACCTAACCCTCCAGTTATGTATGTCAGAACTGGTACTCCGGCATTTGATGAGCTCATTCCCAGGATAATCCGTTTCCTTGAGCAGGATCTTCTTGAAGTAAATATCGACGGTGAAAAGATAAGAGGCTACCGCTCCCCTGATGCCCGGTCCATCTGGATAAGGAACTATTCAGACATGATGAGGGCTCTCCGCTATTCCGAGGCAGACCTGAAAAGCACCATAAGGCATTTTGCTGACAACCAGGCACGAAACGGCCGTATCTTCGACTATTTCACAACCTTTCCCGAGAAGCTTCCCTGCGAACGCGAGAACTGGACCAAATACGTCAGGACACCCGTGGAGGCAGACACCGAGTTCAGGTTCATCAAGGCAGCCTGGCTGGCGTGGCAGGCTACCGGCGACGATGCCTTCATCAAAGAGCTGATACCGTCATTTGAAAAGGCCCTCGGTTACGTGATGGGCGGACGTTATTTCGATAAGGATAAGTATCTTTTCCGCAGGCCTTATACAATTGACACATGGGACTTCGCCTATACGGCCGGCCAGCATGACTGGCTTCAGTTCCAGATAGATGACAAGACCTTCTGGGGTTACTTCCACGGTGACAACAGCGGTTATTACGAGGCTTTTCACTTCATGTCATACTGGTATGACATGTTCGGCGACAAGATCAGGTCGGCCAAATGGCGCGACCGTGCCATGAAACTGCGCAAGAGCATGAACAGCATCTGTTTCAACGGCTCGTTCTATACTCATTTTGTAAAACAGACCCCTGTGACAATTGACGGCGTCGACGAGGCATCACAGCTCAGCCTGAGTAACCCTGCAGCCATCAACAGGGGTGCTGCTACGCCTCATATTGCAGCATCAATAATCAATGAATACATGAAGCGTCGTGAGACCACTTCAGCTTTTGCAGAGTGGTTCTCGATCGATCCGCCGTTCCCGTCAGGTATTTTTGGCGATTATAAGCTGTCGGGAGGCGCTTACTGCAACGGCGGCATCATGCCGCTGACAGGTGGTGAACTGGCCCGCGCTGCCCTTGAGTACGGTTATGAGCAGTACGGTATTGATATCCTGATGCGTTATTACGACCTGATTTCCCGGAACGGGGAGACCTATCTGTGGTATTTCCCTGACGGAAAGCCTTCTACAGTGGAGAGAAGCACATCACCGGAAGCCAAGCCGACAGACGGCTGGGGATCGTCGGCAATGCTCTATGCTTTTGTTGAGGGCCTCGTTGGCATACAGGATAAAGACAAGCTCTTTAAAAGAATACGGATATGCCCGAGATGGAGTGCCGCAGGAATTGAAAAGGCTGAAGTAAACGTGGATTATAAAAGCTCCGGTGCCTGCGTGAAATATATCTACAGCCAGACGGCAGAGAAAATGACAATCAAGCTCTCAGGGAGCTATGAATATATTCAACTGTCTCTTCCCGTGCCTGCTAATTACATTGCCGGCGACCTTTTAATTGGCGGGAAGAAGAAAAAGTACCTTTTATCAGGCATTAACAAGAGTACATATGTTACAACTGATGCTGATATCAGCGGAGAATGTGAGATCATCCTGAAACTCAAGAGAAAAACCCTTGTCCGGAAAGTAAACTGACAATATGAATCAGAAACCAGTAGCTATAATTACAGGAGCAAGCAGGGGCATAGGCCGCGCCATCTCACTTGCACTTGCTTCCGAAGGTTATGATATTGTCGCCATCGGCCGCACCCCTGACAGCGAGTGCATGATTTCACTTCAGCCTGAAATTGAAAAGCTTGGAGCTGCTTTCTTCCCCATCGGCCTTGATATTGCACACACATCTTTTCATGATGAGGCTATCTCAAGCATCCTGGAGCGTTACGGACGGATAGACCTGCTGGTGAACAACGCCGGGGTTGGCCCCATAGAGCGCAAGGACCTGCTTGAACTTGAGGAGGAGGACTTTGACCGTGTTACACATGTGAACCTGCGGGGCCCTGTGTTTTTTGCCAGGAAAGTCGCAAGGGAGATGATATGGATAAAGGAACAGATCAGGGACTACAGGCCCTCGATAATGTTCGTGACATCATTCCTTGCCTACACATCATTTACAACCGGCATCGAGTTTTGCATATCAAAGGCAGGCCTCAGCATGGCTGCACAGGTCTTTGCCGACAGGCTGACGGAAGAAGGAATAAATGTTTATGAAATAAGACCCGGCCTGATCGAGACGGACCTGACCCACAGAAGCAAGGACAGGTTTGACAAACTCATTGCTGAAGGCCTTATTCCTCAGAAGAGGTGGGGCACACCTGAAGATGTTGCCAGGGCCGTAGCCTCGCTTGCCAGAGGTGACTGGCAGTTCTCTTCCGGGACCGTTTTTGAGGTCAGCGGAGGCATGAACATCAAAAGCCTCTGATAATAAGCCACAGAGACAATCTGAGATCTCCCGGGATCATTTTATTCAACTTTTGTTGAACAAAATGCCACCTTTCGTGGTTCTATCTGAAACTTAAACAGAATTAAAATGAAAAAGACAAGTTTAATAGTACTTATAACAGTATTGATTGTTCTCCCTTTAAGCGCCCAGAAGAAATATGCTGCTGATCCTTCAGCAACACAGATTACCTGGACCGGGAAGAAGCTTGGTAAAGAACATTTCGGAACGATAAACCTGAAGGAAGGCGTTATACACATCGATAACAATGCCATTACAGGAGGAGAGTTCCATGTTGACATGACGACTATTAAAAACATTGACGTCGAAGACGAAAAGATGAACGGAATGCTTATTGGTCATCTCAAATCAGATGATTTCTTTGGTGTTGAAAACCATCCGGCAGCTAAGCTCGTCCTTACCGGCGGCGGCAAATTTGAAAACGGAACCGCCACGGTTAAAGGCGCCATGACTATCAAGGGAAAAACCAATCCCGTTGAGTTCACAGTTAAGGAGGCTTCCATGGGAAGCGTAAAAACCTATAAGGCTGTTATAACCGTTGACCGCTCACTCTTTGATGTCAGGTACGGCTCAGGCAAGTTCTTCACGGACCTGGGAGACAAAGCCATCAGTGATGAGTTTACCCTCGAGGTAACACTTGTAGCAAAATCGTAACGGGTAATCCGGACTTTTACTCCCTCGTCTTCATGCATGAAGGCTGAGGGAGTTTTTGTTAGTAGCCGGGTGTGCCGGCATTTGCCATTTCAATTATTGCCAGGTATATTAGTTTGGCCACATCCTCCATAATTTCGGGGGTCACAGCGGTCTCGTCATCACCCGGCAGGTGATACCAGACCGGCTTCACCCTTTCGGTTGTTGAAATATCCATGGTTCTGTAGCCGTCTGCCAGAAAGACCAGGCCGTCGCTTCGCGGCCGGCCGTAATAAGTAACAGTTGAGACTGATGACCTCAGTGGCCGGTGGATATACTTTTCATTTGCCGTCCTGAAATACCCGGTCAGCCCGGCACACGACGCCGAAGCACTCACTGCCAGTCCTGTTCCGTTGCCCACCATGTCTAGGTTGATGTAGGCGACGGTTTTTTCTTTGGGGAAGAGCGGGTTTTCCACGTATAATTTGCTCCCCACGAGCCCTGTTTCTTCACCGCCGATTAACAGAAAAAGCACAGAGCGTCTGAGTTTTATTCCTGAGCCTGCAAGCGCCTTTGCCGCGGCCATTATGTCAACCACGCCGCTGGCATTGTCAAACCCGCCGGGCACAATTATCCCGCCTGCATTGCCCACGGCATCAAGATGGGCGCCGATGATTATAACCTCATCCTTCAGAACAGGATCCGAACCTTCGATAATTCCTGCAACATTGCATGTCCTGCCCTCAGGATGCCTTGTTGTATTTGCCTTTATCGTCATTACCTTCCCTGTCGGGAAGGAAGCCGGCCTGAACGATTTGTCTATTTGCGCGGTCACAGCAGCATTGGTTTTCCCCAGGCCGGCAAAAATGTCTGCCAGCGGTTCAGGACCTATTCCGCAGACAATCATATTTTCAATATATGAAATGTTGGGATTGGCGCTGTTGCCGTCGATATAAAGCATCCCGGCAGCTCCGTGCAGCGCTGCGTTTTCAGCCTTGTACTGGTGATAGCAGTATCTGACCCATTTTGCATATTCGGGATTAAGTGCATCCTTATAGGGAACATCGCGGTTCATCAGCACAATCCTTCCCTTCACGTCGATGCCCTTATAATCGTCGTAGTTCAGCTCAGGGGCCGTAACGCCGTAACCAACATAAACCACCTCCGCGGTTACCTCTCCGCTGCCTGAGTTCATTCCGGGATAGTACTCAGCGGGGGCACTGTAGTTTTTTATTACAGTAGTGCCGTCTTTCTGGGTGATGTGAAGCTCCAGGGATCCGGCATCATTCACTACTGTATATGGCTGATCGAACCACTGGTAATATGTGCCGTTGTCGCCCACAGGCTTTACGCCCCACTCGTGCAGCCGACCTGCCACCCACTCTGCAGCTGCCGTATATTCCGGAGTACCGGCCAGCCTGCCGTTATATTCAGGCGAACATAATTCCGCCATCCAGCCGGCTATCTCCTCGCTGCTGATTGAATGAAAATGTTTCAGAAGAAGCGCTTCATCAACTTCCTGCGCCGGGGCGCTAAAGGAAAGAACGATTGATAACAGCAGGGCATGGATGATAAAAAAGGCTCGCATAAATAGAAAATTCTTGTCCTGAGGATTGTTTAATGATTACAAATATATCGTTTTAGTGAAACAGATTTGGAAAAGGCTGAAGTAACACCTTATTTTGAAGGATGCGAAAAAAACGTCCCGAAAGGCTGGTGACCCGTGAGTTCATCGTTGCCTTCATCCTTGTGACAAGCCTTTTCTTTCTCTGGGGTGTGGCTCACAGCCTCCTTGACGTGCTTAACAAGCACTTCCAGGATATCCTCGGAATCACCAAGGCCAGGTCAGGACTGGTGCAGGCAGCTCTTTACGGAGGCTATTTCGTGATGGCTATACCGGCAGGACTGTTCATGAACAGGCTGGGTTACAAAAAAGGCATAATAACCGGCCTGCTGCTTTATGCCGCAGGTGCTTTTTTCTTCTGGCCCGCAACATATATTCAGACCTTCGGGTTTACGCTTTTCTGTCTCTTTATAATTGCCTGCGGACTGACTTTTTTGGAGACAGCGGCAAATCCTTATTCAAGTGTTCTCGGACCGAAGAAGACGTCGGAGCAGAGGCTCACCCTCTCACAGTCGTTCAATGGCCTGGGGTGGATAATAGGTCCTGCCCTGGGTGGGATGCTGATTTTAGGAAACAGCGGTGACGGAGAAACCAACAAGTTCGCCTCCATGGCCGTTCCGTACATGCTTATAGGAGGGGTGGTGCTTGTGATAGCATTCCTGTTCATAATCACCAGGCTGCCGGAGATCCATGAAGGTGAATATGACAGTCGCGGCGACAAGGGAACATACGGGGGACTTTTCAGGGTGCGGCATTTCCGCTATGCGGTGATTGCCCAGTTCCTGTATGTGGCAGCACAGACAGGCATCAACAGCTTCTTTATCAATTATATAGTTGAGACCATGCCGGGCTATTCACCCGAAAAGGCTGCATATCTTCTTTCACTGGGTTTTGTCTTCTTCATGTCGGGCCGGTTCCTGGGATCTCTGTTCATGAGCTGGTTCAGTCCGCGTCAGATGCTGGCTCTCTATGCTGTTGTCAACACTGCGGCCATGGCCCTTGTGATTGCGGGCCTCGGCTGGCCGTCACTGATTGCCCTGTACCTAACTTATTTCTGCATGTCTATAATGTTTCCCACCATTTTTGCGTTAGGATTAAAAGACCTGGGGGGCATGACGAAGAAGGGCTCCTCGGTGCTTGTTATGACAATTGTCGGCGGAGCCATTTGCCCTGTTATTATGGGCCGGATAGCCGATGTCTCGCGTATGGCTGTCGGTTTTGCAGTGCCGATGGTCTGCTTTGCCTTTATAGCATGGTATGCTTTTTTCCGTGCGAAGAGTATGTCAGAAGACATTAAAACCAGGCCTTCGCACTAAAATGACGAAATGAAGGATAAATTTCTGATATTTTTTTTGCTGATTGCACCATTAAGTGCCGCACAGGATACGTGGTACGGTGAGGTTGCGCTATTTGGCGGAGGAGGTACGAATGACATCTTCAGGTATGATGAGCTTGATGGAGCAGGCTCGGTCACTGGAACGGGCACGTGGACAACAGGTATTGATATACGGAGGTTATTCGGCGATCATTTCAGTCTTGAGTCCGGCCTTGGATATTCCCATCAGTATTATTATACAAGTCCTGCCCCGGGGATCACCGGAGATGATGTTCCCGGAAGTTTTGGATTAATAGTCCTGCCTTTTACTGCCAGGGTCGATTTCCTGCATTGGTTTTTTGCCGATGCAGGGGCAGTGTTTACGCTGCAGACCGGCAACTCTCAGACTGATAATATGACGGGACTGGGGGCCACACTGGGAGCCGGTTTTCAGTACAACTTCAAATCTGACATTTTCTTAAGGATCAGAGCTTATACAAGCCAGTATGCCCTGTTGCATTTTATGCCGGAAGATTATCCGCAGACGCTGATGAATTCAGGTGTGACCTTAGGGATCGGTTACAGGTTCATTCATCTCGGCAAGTGCAACTGTCCGGATGATAACAGTCCCCGCAGGAAATATTACTAGTCCTCAGCTATTTCCCTGATCATTTCTTTTGCCTCTTTCCATTTCTCTTCGGGCATGCGGGCACCTACGACCTCGATGACTTTTCCTGCAAGTATTGACCCGAACAGGCCGCATTTGTCGAGGCTGAAGCCGTGTGAGAAGCCGTAGAGGAAGCCTGCGGCATAAAGATCGCCGGCGCCGGTGGTATCAACGGGTGTCACCGGCAGTGCATCGACCCTGATCACTTCCTCGCCTCTTTTTATCCATGATCCCACGGGACCGGTCTTCACAATTGCAACAGTGCATCTCCTTGCTATGGCGTCAAGCGCTTCCCTCGGGTCAAGTCCCGTGAATGCCCTTGCTTCCTCTTCATTGGCGAAGATGATATCGACATATTTGTCGACGATTTCATTAAATCGCGGCAGCATATCTGTTACCACGTTGAAGCTTGACAGGTCGAGAGCGATACACATCCTTTTTTCTTTGGCCAGGCGGCAAGCCTGTTCGACGAGGGGGAGGTTAAAGATGAGATATCCTTCGAGGTAGAGAATATGGTAGCCCTTGAATAATAAGCTGTTGAGCTCTTCGGCGACCAGCTCTGTGGCGGCGCCGAGGTGGGTGGCGAAAGTACGTTCCAGAGTCAGGAGTAACAAGTGCCACGGCTGTACCTGTGGGTGATGCGTGTGCACGCATGAGCACGGGTGTCACGCCGGCCTCGACCATATCCTTCTCGTAGAAGTTGCCGAGCTCATCGCGGCCCACTTTACCTATGAATGATGATGGTATGCCCATGATACCGAGGCCGTACATTGTATTTCCTGCCGAGCCGCCGGAGGCGAGCGTTTTTTGCATGGAGTCAATTGACTGTTTTATCTCGCCTGAGCGTGTGTTATCGACCATTGTCATGCTTCCTTTGGGGAGGCCGAAGCGTGTGAGGTATGTGTAATCAGGCACCATTGTCATGACGTCTACGAGTGCGTTGCCGATGCCTAATATCTTCTTCATCCGGAAAATTTTGACAAAGATATTGGTAAATTCGTTTAAAGCGGTTAATTTTGCGACGCTTTAAAAGGCAAATATCTTCCTCAGTAGCTCAGTTGGTTAGAGCACCTGACTGTTAATCAGGGGGTCCCAGGTTCAAGTCCTGGCTGGGGAGCGAAGCAAGTCAACCACTTACACGGATTTCGGGTAAGTGGTTTTTTCTTTGGCGCCAGTTTTGGGCCAGGTTTTGGATGAAATTCACTGTTTTGGGTCATAAATTGATGACGGTTGAAGGCTGTTATTAAGTAAGGACTGATGCGTATATTTAAATGAAAATAGCTGGAAAAATTCCAGCTACTCATGTCCATCCTACTGTCTTACATTTAAAAACAATTGACTTTGGATTGAGGAAAGCATAACTTTACATAAATACCATTGATCTGATTAATTGACATTAAATTCTATCTCAATTTCATTTGATCAGCCGCTTGTGCGATCGAATGTTAAGGTGAGCCAGGCTTACCAACGCACTTTTGCCAGTTAGATTTTCTAAAATATATAACCATGAAAAGGGGAAACTTATTTAACTATTTTTTAATGATCATTCCATTGTTATCAATGAGTAATTGGGCCTATTCGCAGAGTCCTATGACCAATGCTGTTTCAGATCAAAAAGTAGCAGAGAATTTTTACCTGATAAAGGACTTTGGCTGTAATATTGCGGTCATGGCAGGGCAAGAGGGTCTGATAATTATCGATACAGGTCACGAAAGGTCTTCATTAAAAACAAATTTAGTTATTTCGACAATTTCCAATCTGCCTGTAAAGTATATTTTAAATACACACCTTCATTTCGACCATTTGGGAGGCAACAAAAAACTTTCGGAAAAGGGAGCAATAATTGTTGCGCATGAAAATACCAGGAAGGGAATGTTAATGGAATGGAATATGCCAGAGATAGCAGGAATTAAATATCCTGTAATTCCTCCCTATCCTGAGGAATATTTGCCAAAAATATGTTTCCATGACTCGCTTAACATTTATTTCAACAATGATATTATTAAGTGTATTTGGTTACCAAATGGTCATTCTGACGGTGATGTGATTTACTATTTTGAAAAAGCCAACTTAATCCATGCAGGAGATTTGTTCTTATCTAATGGATTTCCAATAATTAATCCACTGCCAGGTTCAATAGATGCTTATATAAAAGCCGTTGATGAGATTATTAAAATTTGTGACGAGAATACTGTTATTATACCAGGCCATGGACCTGTCGCAGATCGCCAGGAATTGAAAGAGTATAAAATTATGTTGACTAAATCAAGGAACAGGATTGACAGGTTGGTAAAAGAAGGAAAAACATTGGATGAGGTCATTGCAGCAAATCCGACCAGGGGTCTTTTTAAAGGTGGAAAATCATGGTTGCCAGACAAGCTATATATCGCAACAGTCTTTATGGGTTTATCTCAAAAATAGAAAGTTGTCTTTTGTGAATGTATTGTTCCTATGCCATCAGATAAATCCCAGTAACATGAAAAAAACTTGCACAATAGCAATGATTATAGCATTCTTGATGCTGTTGTCAAATGGCCTACGAGCTCAAAATAATCAACCCAGCCAAAGGGAACCTGGAGCCGTACCAGAGGCCAGAATTTATCACAGCCTTGTATACCATATTAAAACTGACAATATTCTTGTTTTTGCTGGATTAACTAAGCGAGGTTGGATAGGAGATCTTCGTGATATTTGGAAGTATGATCCGAACACTGAGCAATGGAAATATGTTGGAATATGTGAAGCTGTTTCAGATGATGGTAAAAGCGTAATTACTACAATGGCCTATGATCAGGAATCTGATCAATTTATATCTGTTGACCATAATGGCAGTACCTGGGCTTACAATTTTAAAAAAAATCGATGGAAAAACATGAATCCGCTAACATCTCCTTCGGGTAGGGCGGGACAAGGAATGGCCTATGACAAAGAGTCGGATCAGAATAATAATGTTCGGAGGATTTGGTGGTAAGAGTATTGATGATTCAGTTTTCTCCGATACATGGACATATGATTTTAATGCCAATCAGTGGACTAAAATGAACCCCAAACTATCTCCTTCAGCAAGAATGTATTTTGCTATGACTTATGATGCAGAGAACGATAAGGTAATTTTATGGGGCGGACGAAAAAAGGATCCAATTACTGATAATATGGTTTGGATATATGATTATAACGAGGATTCATGGGAATTGAAGGAAAATATCGGAGGTCCTGAAAAGCCTTTAACATACTCAGTAATGGTAAATAGAATCAATTCTAAAGACAATATCATATTTGGAGGTGCGATACTTGAGTCTGTCTATAAGGGGACTTTAACCAATGAAACATGGTCATACAATTTAACACAGAACAAATGGAACCGATTATCTCCTGAAGTTTCTCCTCCCCCTATGGCAGACCATAATATGGCATACGATGCAAAAAGGAATTCAATCATCTTGTTCGGAGGAGAGCTTGGGACTCTGTACTCAAACAAGTTATCTGGAGATCTATGGATATTTAATTCAGGAATAAATTCATGGATTAAAAAGTAGATAAATACCTTATATGTAAAGAGTTACTCAATCTGTTTAAAGTCCCAACAAGACCCTGGAAAGGACTTACCCATGCTTTTAACGGGTAAATCGAAATTTTTTCACCAGAATCGAGATTAATATATCGAGATCATTTCTTTTGCCAATTCCATGTAAGAGCTGCAACGGCATTACTATTTTGAGAAACTGTTAATATGAAGGCATCTTGCGACTTGAATTCAAATTTAAATTTTATTGATGCATTTTCTGGATCGGAAATATCCTGTTGCAGCACTCCTTCAACTATATTCTTAGATGTGAACCAAACTACATCAATCTCCATTACTGGAGTATTATTGAATATTTCTGCAATAATAATTTTATCATTCTTTTTATCATACCCCCATAGGTACTTATTCTGATCAAAAATTGTGTCTTTGGAAATAAATCTAGTATTCCCTACCATCGCATCGCCAAAAGGTATGTTCTCAAAAATCATTGAAGAGCCATCAGGACTATCATGCTTCCAGCTACCAATAAACTGCTTCATCAACTCCATTTGATCAAGTTTTGTGTCAGCGGTCTGTGCCTGAATCCCGTATGTACAGAATAACAGAGCAGTAATCATTGTGGTCAAACAAACAGTTTTCATTTGATTGGGGTATGGTTTATAAATAAAAAAAAATTGTAAATCAATTATATGATGAAAGTTACGCCGAAAATTAACCACAGTCAAATAAATTGAACAATACTTGACATCTATTATATTGATCAGTAAATTTGACATAAAGCGTTATACCCTCTCATAATTAATAACTTCTACCCTTACCCATGAAAAAAACCATTTTGGCTGCAGTAACAGTATATTCTATTTTAAGTTTTTCTTCCAACCTATCTGCCCAAATGCTGTGGAAACAAGTGACAACATCTGCTGAATGGCAAGCAAGGTTTCAGCATTCTGCAGTAGTTTTCAATAATAAAATGTGGGTAATGGGCGGCAGTAGTGATACAATTGTCTTAAATGACATCTGGTATTCAAAAAATGGTTTAAAATGGACAATGGCATCTGGCAATGCTGGGTGGTCAGGTAGGGCATGCTTTACTTCTGTGGTTTTCAAAAACAAAATATGGGTAATAGGTGGTTGTTTAGCGAATGGCACCAATTTGAACGATGTGTGGTATTCATCAGATGGTATTGAATGGAAGCAAGCAATAGCATCTGCTCCCTGGACTGGAAGGCATTATCATACATCAGTAGTATTTGACAATAAAATCTGGGTGTTTGGTGGGTATGATGGCAATTGGAAAAATGATGTATGGTGTTCATCAGATGGCTTAAACTGGATTCAAACAACTGATTCGGCATCATGGTCAATAAGATGTGCCCAATCATCAGTAGTCTATGATAATAAAATGTGGGTAATTGGTGGTGTATATAGAAAGGATAAAAAGTTCGTCTACCTGAATGATGTTTGGTATTCAAATGATGGTAAAAATTGGATTCAGACAACTGATGCTGCATTATGGCCCAAAAGGTATGCGCCCCAGGTAGTTGTTTATCGTGACAAAATGTGGTTAATGGGTGGATGTCCGATGTTTCCATCGACTCATATAAATGATGCCTGGTCTTCTACTGATGGAACTGTATGGAATCAGGCAGCCAATTCATCTGCCTGGGCAGCCAGAAAAAGTTTCTCAGTATTAGAGTATAAAAACCGCATGTGGTTAATTGGTGGCGATACTACTGCTTATAAATATGGGACCAACGATGTCTGGTATTCGAAATGATCCACAAAAAACAAATTTCAATAAGAGATAACAAAAAATGAAAAGTTTAACTCTGTCAATCTCATTGGAATTAACTTTTAATGCAGTAACTGGATAGGAAATATGCTCATTTAAAACTTCAGACGGGGAGTATCTTCTCAATACAAGGCCAGTTTTAGGCCAGGTTTTTGGGAAAATCTGTCCAACTCATAGGGGGTTAATACACCAGTCGAGTAGTTGCTTGTCAAAAAATTCTTGTTCTTCAACTTGTGGAAAATGTCCACTCCTTTTGAAGTGATAAATAGTCATAGAAGAGAATTTATCTTTATAATCATCCCATATTGATTGGGGTACTATAAAATCGTAGGAGCTATTTGAAAGAAAGATGGGAACTTTTATCTCAGATCTAGCAATATCATAATCCTGCATTATACTAAAAAAATGGTTCCACCCTTCTGTGTTTACTCTGTACCTTTGAATGAGTGGAGTAATATTATAAAGTGAATCTCGCCATTTCATCGGCACACTTGCCTTTTCTTCGAGTATTGACCTTTCTGCCCCATTTAAACTATCAAGGTTCACTTTCTGTAATTGATCATTATTCATTTTATAAATCATTTTCCTCTCCTGAGATGCTTTGGTTTCCCAATTGTTCGAGACAATATCCATATAATCTTTGTGAAAATGCGGAGGTGTATTAATCAGTATCGCACCATATGTATTATGTGGATATTTTCTGGCATACTCTAAGGCTATCAATCCGCAGATTGAATGGCCAAGCACATAGATTTTATCATATTTTAATTTCTTTCTTAAAATCTCGATATCATCAACAATAGTATCCATTGAAATATCTGAGTAATCCTTTGGTTCATCATAATAGGTGCCATGTCTGGGTTCGGTGAATACAATTTGAAAATTCTTTTTTAAGTTTTCTGATAAACAATATGCCTGAATATTCCCATCAGCACAAACAATACATGGTATACCTTGCCCTTCAATAAAATAGGTTAACTTCTTATCGCCGAAAACAAGTTCCTCGGATTCAGAAACTGTTGTTAATCTTTCGTTCTGTTTTACTTGGTTTTGATTTTTGCACCCAAGAAGATTAACCGCTAACGATAACACGATCAAATATGAAATCATTCTCATATTTCATAAGGTTTAACTATAAATCAAATTTACAAATTAAAGAATTGAATATCAATTTCTTCATACCAGAATCAGTAGGCTTGAATAAATTGACCACTAAAATCCAGAGTTAAATCCTTGTTGTTTCCTTATGTATGTTTCTTGTTTTCAGACCTTATTTTGAAGTGGTCAGCGAAGGACGGATTTTGAGGAAAATCAAACATTTAGAATCCCAACTTGTAAGTGATCTTAATGGTGCAACTTAAATTCTAAAGTACTCTGATTTTTACATTTTTGAACGACACCATACCACCATTATATTGTAATAGGATATGATCTTTTTCAACTATACCAAATGGGGGTACAACTGCATCGTTTTATTTTAGTCTCCTTGAAAGGTCATATCGTAAAATGGAATTACCTCTAAAATGTAATGCTCTTTTTACTTCTTTGACTTTCAGTGTTTTTAGGGCGTCGATTAAATATTTAAATTGACCAATATCATTGATTTCTGCATTTCCAAAAAACAATTCTCCAGACTTGGCGAACCAAAGTTCCTTGATTTTAGTATCGTTTTTGGCAAGTGTTGGATAATCAGCATCGGGAGGCCCATCTAACGAAGGGATATACTTGTAAGCCAACCAGAAACGAGAATTGATAATTTTATTTGCGGCTAACCTTACAATTGTGTTTTGCTCTTTTGGTGAAGAGAGTTCCAAGCCAAAAAGTAAATGGCCCCAAAGTGACGCTTCACACCTTAAGCTACCATTAGTTAAGATTTTGTATGGTGAAATATCGGCATATAGTTTGGGCACTCCCAAATCTTCTCTTCCACCAATTATGGGCCATGTTTCATTCTCAAACATGACAAGGGTGTAATCACCTTCCAAATGATCCTGATTACCGTCAAAGCGTGCTGATACTTGCACGGCTGCAATATTATATCCTCCTCCTGCCATAAAATCCAATCCATTGTAGTACCCGAAAATTACGGTTACCAATGGTTCTTCGCCGTTTTTAAAACAACTGGGCAATAGTGAGTTTATTGCATCATTATCAGTTAGATATTGAAGAACAATTACTTCAATCTGGGGGTAAATAAATTGGGGATTTTCCCCCTTCCAAAGTGGCCCCATTATAAAGGGCATTCTAAAGTAACTAGCAGGATCCAATTTCAAATTATTTTCCATCATTACTCAATTTTAGGTTAGAAAAAACTGAAATCGATGTAGTAATCAAAGTGATATAAAATGAATTTATGAAAATTTGTGTTTTCAAAAAATCTATCTCAATAGATGAAGATCATGACATGCTCTTACTCCAAAAAGATTTAAACTTGCTTTTTACCCCCCCCCTTGATATTATATCCTTTAATGTAAAATTACACCCTAAAAAAGCAAATGTCAAATAAATTAGTTTCACCCCATTTTACCTTATGGCGGTATCTGACGAATACTGATGCGGTTAGAGGAAAGTTAATCAGAATTCTGAGTCAAATCCTTGTTGTTTCCAAATGTATGTTAGGAGTTCTCAGACCTTCTTTTGAAGTGGTCAAAGAAGGACGGATTATGAAGAAAATCAAGCATTTACATTTATCTTTTCTCGTTGGTATCTAGCCATAGCTGCAGTCTGGCTCCTTTACTAAATCACGCACTGCGTGATTTCTTAGCGCTCGGCCCTATTTGGTGCCAACTTGGTCCTAGATTTTGCAAATAGTCCACACGATTTTGTGCGATTAATATGACTTCCAATACCGAAAACGATGTAATTATTAAATATCCTTCCCTTAACAAGTTTTTATGAATTTTTTATCTCAAAATACGGAATACTCCTATTGATTTCAGCTATCAATAAACCGCACCTTAATTTGAAATGATAATGCGGTAAGAGATTTATCCAATATTTCTGCCTTACAAAAAAATCGGCGGGTCTAAAACAAAGAGTAACTTTGAATTAAGCTGAATGAAGAAAATTAAATCATATCTCACTGAGTAAACTTAAAAAAAAATGAAAATTACGATTCTTGGATCAACGGGATTTGTCGGCAAAGTGCTTATTAAAAAGGCATTTGCTGCAGGATATCAGGTGAAGACTCTGGCAAGGAATCCTGAGAAACTGGAAGAGATCAAAGATAAGATTGAGATCATAACAGGAAGCGTCTTTGAATCTTCATCACTTGAAGCTGCAATAGAAGGAGCCGAAGTCGTTCTCTCCACTATCGGTCCTCCTCAACATAATCCTGGCGATCCTGTGCAGTATGAAAAAGCCATGAAAAACATTGTTTCCGCAATGGACAAATATGGTATTAAGCGCTATATCCATATCGGAGGTGCTGGACATGCAGGGGGTGAAGATGAGAAATGGACATTGAACAGACGGTTTCTAAGACTTTTCTTGAATCTTTTCGGCAAACAAATTCTGGTTGCTAAGCATATGGAATGGGAGGTACTGAAAACATCTGATCTTGACTGGACCCTGGTAAGACCTCCAAGAATTTCTAAAGAAGTAGCTTCAGGAAATATATCAGCAAATGAAAAAAAGCTTGAAAGTTTGAAAGTAAGTGTTGGAGATCTAACAGATTTCATTTTGGAACAAATAACTTCGAAAGAATGGATTAGGAAAGCACCCTTAGTCTCTTCAGGGAAGAAATAGGTTTTATCTCCATGAATTTAATATATCCAATAATTCAGCTATTCAATTTAAACAATTTTAAATCAGTTTAAAATTGATACTATGAAAGTTACTGCATTTGTTGGTAGTGCACGAAAGAAGCACACTTATAAAGCCACTGAACAATTGATGCACAATTTGCAATCATTTGGAGATGTCGAATGTGAAATAGTTAGTTTAAATGATTTTCATATCGAAGTATGTAAAGGTTGCATGCTATGCTTAAATAAAGGAGAAGAGTTGTGTCCTCTTAAAGATGACAGGAATATGCTTATAGATAAAATGAATAATTCAGATGGGATTATATTCGCATCTCCCAACTACTCTTTTAATGTATCAGGACTCATGAAAGTATTTCTTGATAGACTAGGATTCATTTTTCATCGTCCGCGCTTTTTTGGGAAAGCATGTACCAGCATAGTAGTTCAGGGGTTTTACCGTGGTGATAAGATTATAGATTATTTCAACTTTATTGGGAAGGCACTGGGCTTCAATATCGTGAAAGGTTGCTGCTTGAACTCGCTTGAACCAATGACTGAAAAAGAACAGAAAAAAATTGACAGGATTATTGAAAAGCAAAGCAAAAAATTCTATTCAACTTTAATTAAAAAAGAACACCCAAATCCCACCCTTTTCACGTTGATGATGTTCAGGATGGCAAGAACAAGTGTAAAGTTATTGCTTGACGAAAGCTGGAGAGATTATACATTTTATAAAAACAATGGTTGGTTTGGATCCGATTATTATTATCCGACACAATTAAATACTATTAAAAAACTGGCTGGTAATTTATTTGATTTTATTTTCACCCGAGTCTATGGGAAAAAAGTTAGTACAAAATAAGTACTATCTGACTGAATCGGGAATTAGCATAAATTTAATCAACATGAAAACAGAGTTATATTCTTGTTGTTTCCAAATGTATGTTAAGTTTTATCAGACCGTCTTTTGAAGTGGTCAAAGAAGGACGGATTTTACACTTCGTTTCAGGTGACAGGAGGTTTATTTTTTACTTTTAAAACTATGTGAAACATATTCAGATTGGTCAGGTGAGGCTCTGGTAAGCTGTATGGAAGGACTTTTGCCCAATGTCAATATTACGGAGCTAAAAGTGAAAACGGCTTCGCCATTTTTATATACCCTGCAAATTGGATTTAATTGATTGTCTTTTGAACGAAGTGTTTCTTTGATCAGATTAATCGAAAAATTACTATCGGGCAGTGTGAGCCTGTTTTTAAGTGAAGTAAAACGAATGAAGCTATTGTTATTTTTAGCTTCACCTGACAATATTTTCTTTTGGCTTTCTATATACCAAGGTTTTATATCATCGTTGGTTAAGGGATGATTAGTGTGATACACCAACAAAGGATTGTTTGCGTCAGGGAAAAAGCGTACAACCTTATTTGCTGAAGCTTCAAAGTCATAAACGCTATCAGCAGCTCCTATGATGTAGTTTTGTCCAGAAGCATGTTTGATTGTTTTCAGAAATTTCAATGCACTTGCTCCATCTTGCTTAGATAAAATTCCTCTTATTACACAAGCCACAGGAAGTCCATCAGAACTGGCTTCTAATTGCATTAAAGTATTTACACACACACCAATGCCATTTGAATTGATTCCATTCAATGCGATTAAGCCTGCACAACTAAGAACATACTGTTCTGGCTCATCGTTGTAAGAAGAAATATGAAATAATACTTGATATCCATTCATAAAGTTTTCCAAGTCCATATTTTGAGCTATGTATGCTGGATGAGAATTTGTGGCAGCGATGCCAATTCCACTACAATGATGGTATTCTGGATTTTGTAGTTTGTCTAAATAAACCCAAAATTCATCAACAAGTTGAAAACAATATACATCTTTAAAAGATTGACCTGTACTTTTAGAAATGCCTCTTAATTCATCAAATAATTCTGGTGTCCATTTCTTTATTGCAGGCTCAAAATTAGTAGCTCTGTAAAACATTGATATTACTGAATCAACATTTAGATTTGTACTGAGTTGAATATTCTCTTTCCATTTCTTAAATACTTCCTCAATTTCATTTTTTAAAGCGTTGCCGTGTTGTAACCCACGCTGATATCCATTCCCACTTAATTCAACTACAGGTACTTTTTTATTGCTTGAAATTGAGTGTTCTGTTGTTCGTGAAAACAAATTCTCACAAGCCAATAAAAGAATGAAAATCAAAAGAGAATAGCCAAATCCATTTTCGTTTCTTCCCATAACTAGTTTATTTTGGATTGATTGAATTATTTAAATATAGCAAGCTAATCCAGCAATGCGGTAACAAACTCACTCACTCCTCTGTCTCCTTTCTTGTCCGACTGGCGGTAATTAAGGAAGAGGTTATAATTATATCTTAAAATAATGCCTGACATCTGAGGTCTATTAATTCTTTATCAAATTTAATCTATAAAAAGGGTCAGTGCAATTTATTTAAATATGTGGGGATGTCAAGAACCTGGACCATGTTTGGCCGTCTCAAATTGACTATCAAAAGATGGAGTTAGATTCTCGTTGTTTACTCATTTATGTTAACTGTTTTCAGACCTCCTTTTGAAGTGGTCAAGGAAGGACGGATTTTTCCAGGGCAATGATTAATACCATCGCCCTCTTACATTAGCCATATTAAAATAAAATTGACTTTGGCTTTTTGCAAAAGCCGGCAATGTTGACCACATTCAGCCGGTCAGATTGCCCAAACAGTATTTATCTAAATATCAGGGAATTAACTCCGGCTATGTATGGTCATTGCCTTCCGGCGAAAAGTGGTCATGGTCACCGGCTTTTCCACTTATTGTTTATGAATAGGATAAATTCGGGATCTAGTTTATTTCATATTCCGCTTTCCTGGTTTTGTAATACTTCTGAAGCACAAAAAATGCTTTCTTCTTATCACCGGTTTCAGAAATTAAGCCTTTACGGTTCCATCCATCCTGAATATAAGGAAGAACACGACGCGGTGAGCGAAAATCGGCAAGGATCCACGGTGTTATTCCGCGTAACTGTGGTATTTTATCGAGCATTTTTAATGTTTCAACATATAGATCTTCCTGAAATTCTTCCGTCCATCTGTCATCTTTGGAGCCATGGTTCCCTTGTAGAGCATCACCCCCGAATTCAGAAACCATTACCGGCTTGTCATATTTAATTTCAAACTCGGCAGTTTTGCATTTTTCGGGTAGCCCATCGTACCATCCAATGTATTGGTTAAAAGCGATTATGTCTACATATTCCTGCAAAGGATCTTCAATAACCTGTGTATTGACAGACCCGGTTTTAGTATGCCTTTCAAGTGCTGCACTTACCAGGCGAACCGGATCGAGCTTTCGGGTTGATTCAATCATTTTTTTCAGGAAATCAGTACGTTCGGGCGAAACGGGAGTTTCATTGGCCATCGACCAGATAATTACTGAAGCCCTGTTTTTATCACGGGTAATCATGTCAGTCAGCTGGTTATGAGCATTATTGTAAGTGTCCGGGTTTTGCCATTGAATAGTCCAGTAAACAGGAACCTCAGACCATACCATAATACCTAGTTCGTCGGCTACTAGCGCCATATTTTCATTGTGTGGATAATGCGCCAGACGCACAAAATTACAGCCCAGCTCTTTGGCCCAACCCAACAACATTCGGGCATCTTCTTTGGAATAGGCACGTCCACCACGGATTCCGTTTTCCTCGTGAATAGAGATTCCGCGTAAAAACACCGGCTTCCCATTTACCAGAATTTCTTTGCCTTGTGTTTTCAGGGTGCGGAAACCAATTTTATCAGTTAAAATATTTTTGTCATGCGTAAGTATTACATCATATAAATACGGATTATCGGGTGACCAAAGTGTAAGGTTTTTAACCGCGATGGTGGTTTTTGCTTTTCCTTCAGTATCGGAAGTACATCTGACATTGATATTTGCTCCGGGAATTTCAATTGTAACGATTTGATTAGCTTTATTAATCCCATTTAGTGTAATTGAAACTTCAATGCTTTTTAAATCATTGGGGGCTAACTGAATGTAATAATCCTGAATAAATGTGCCTGCAACTTCCACAATTTTAACGTCGCGGGTAAGTCCTCCATAGTTCCACCAGTCTGTATTGATGGTTGGTACTTTTTCAAGGCCCCTGGTATTGTCAACCTTAACTATTACAAAATTTCCTTTGGGATTAAGGCTTCCTGTAATTTCGTAATTAAATGGTGTAAATCCTCCGATATGTTTACCCAGTTTTTTGCCATTAAGGTAAACATCTGCTTCATAATTGGCTGCCCCAAAGTAAATAAACTGACGATTTCCGTTTGAGGCCACTTCATAATCGAAAGCCTTGTAATACCACACAGAACCTTCGTAGTAGAAGAGTTTTTCTTTTTGAGAGTTCCAGTCACGGGGAACGAGAATATTATCGGATTTTTCAAAGTCGTATTCAACCCTTTCCGATGAATTCTGAGGTTTATACCCAAGGAATAAAGACTCGGAATTGCTTGGATTTAGCTGTTCATCACGTACATCCCTGCGGTAATCGTAATAGCCCGTCTGATACGGGTCGACAACATATTTCCACACCCCGTTTAAGGTCAATACGGTCCTGTTTCCAGTGTTTGTAATTTGTGGTTCCTGTCCAAATAATAGTTGCGTTGACGCAAATATTAATGTCATTAAAAGTGCTTTTGTTGGAAATCGTTTCATTTTTATTAAACCTATATTAATTAATTTGTTTTTAAAAGTTTATATAGTCATAGTTCATCTGTCCATTTTCAAAAGTACGAATTGTGATGGTTTGCAACCCTTCTTTCAACGTAATCTGGGCAATAGAATCAATATAATTCCAATGATGCCACTGTCTCCAGGTTATGCTTTCGGCTTCCACAAAGGTTGTACGTATTACTTTCAGACTGGCGGCTTTCTTTTGGTGCCAGTTTTGGGCCAGGTTCTGTGGAAATCTGTAAAGTTTATTGGGGGTAAAGACACTATCATTGTCAAGTACTGTAAAGTCCATTTAGGATTAACCAATTGGAATTGTAAAGTGAAACCAGGATTACAAACCAAATGTGTAAGGTTTTTCCAGGACAAGACAGTTTTTTGCAGCCTATCCGGTGCTGCCCTTTTTTAAGATTGCCATCGCTTTTTCACGGAAGATCCGCCCAACAGGCAGTTCGACTTTTTTCAGCATGACATGCACTGAGCTGTACCCTGTTATCTTTTCAAGATTAACAATATATGATTTATGGATCCTCAGAAAGTGATCACCCGGAAGCTTCTGTTCAAAATCTGACAGGGAGTCGCGGACCAGGTGGGTTTTTGAAACAGTAACTACCTTGACATACTCTCCGAAGCCTTCAAGATAAAGCAGGTCATCATAGGAAATCTTGTAAATATTCTTGCCGTCCTGGATGAAAACATGCCTGTTTTCTGCTGACTGAGGCTGGCCGGGAGAATTCTTACGGAAGGGATTGGAACGGTTGCAGTACCTGTTTATAGCCTTCAGGAAACGCTCAAAGGATATGGGTTTCAGCAGAAAATCAATTACATCAAGGTCATATCCTTCAATGGCATACTCCCTGTACGCTGTGGTGATTATTACATACGGGGGATCTGGCAGAGATTTCAGGAATTCCAGCCCTGTAATCTCAGGCATATTGATATCCAGGAACATAAGGTCAATATGCTCCCTCTTCAGGAATTCTATTGCCTTCAGTGCATTGCTGCATTCCCCAGCAACTTCGAAAGAGTCGAGCTTTGAAAGATGAGTCTTGATTAGCTTTATAGCCAGAGGTTCATCATCAATAATCAGACATCTTGTTTTCATACGCCATGCTGCTTTAGAGCTGTAAATTGAGAAAAACAGAATAAGAGGATTCGGAATGATGAATCTTCAGATCGTACCGGTCTCTGTAGATCAACTGGAGACGTTTTTTTGCATTTTCAATACCAATCCCGCCGGTCTCTTTAATCATGTCCTTCCCTGCAGGTATGTTATTTTCAACCCTGAAATCAATAAATCCGCTATTGATATCAATTGAAATATTTATCCAGGAATCCCCGGAAATTCTCGCAGCACCATGCTTAAAACTGTTGTCAATAAACGTATGCAGAAGCATCGGAGCAATTTTCTGGTCATCAATACTGCCGGTGATCTCCAATTTGATATCGCATGAAATAAATCTTACTTTCTGGAGCTCAATATAACTCTTCAGAAACTCGATTTCCTTGGAAAGGAGCACCCTGTCCGAGTTACAATCGTAGATAATATAGCTCAGCATATCACCAAGCCGTATGATCAAATCCGGCGTCTTATCAGACTTTTCAAGAGCCAGCGAATAGAGATTATTAAGGGTATTGAATAAAAAATGAGGATGCAACTGGCTGCGCAGGAGTTTAAGCTCGGTCTCTTTCAGCTTCAGCATGGCATTAAGCCTGTCATTGTCAAGCTTCTGATGAAAAAGGACATCCTCCTTAAGGTGCGATGCGATCTTGAACCATGCCACAGGTGCCAGCCCGAAGACGAATATTAGCATCGCGGCAAAATAATTATAGAAAGAATATGACTCCGGTTGATGACTGATGAAAACTTCAACAATTCCAACTCTTACAAGGTACGCCAGAAGCGGGTAAGCCAGGATAGTCAAAGCCAGCATGGTGCCGAAATGGTAAAACCTGTTTCTGAAATAATATCGCGGCATAAGGAACTCTGTAACAAAATGTGTTACAAGAATCACTCCCGGCAGATAGGCAAGGTTAGTCAGGAATGAGTTAAGGAAGGTATATTGCTCCCCGGCCTCTGTCAGTCCTGTTGCGGTTAAAACGAATGATCCTGCATAGAAACGCTGGACTGAAAAAAACATTAAGTAAAGAGCCCAGTACGCGATGTAGATATATAACCTGCCACGTGATTTCCTGACTGCATCTTTCGTTAACTCCATAATAATAAAGTTATCTGTAATCAAAGATACCGTCAATATCCTGAAATGACAGATTGTAAAAAGAAAAAGCAGTGAACTGCATGATTTTGTATATGAACGGCACATTTTCCCGGAAACATGGGGGAAAACGTCGTTCACTGACTTTATAAGAGCTTTCGCATCAATTATTTGACAGGGTTGAAAGTCTTTAATATTATTGACTTGAATTTCAAAAACACAGCATATGAAAAGAAGCGCTGTCACAACTTTTACTGTCACATTTCTGTCATTACTGGCAACAACCATGACTTTGTTTACCCCTATGCCGGGTAATATTAAGATAGTGTTGCGATTGATTTTGATAACCATCTCAGTTGCTGCATGGTTATTGTTTAAAAGGCGAAATAATCACGTAGCCTCCCTGCTGGGGTTTTCATTCTTTGTATTGAATTTTGCATTCCTGATTGTCACCCCTTTCACCTCTGAGTTTCTAAACCTGGATATGAGCAGCTCAAAGGGGATCGCACTCTCAAAACTAAGTGATTCATTGATTATCAGTACTGTCATCATAGTTTCTGTTCTGATAGCAAAACTACCACTCAGGAGCATCTTCATAACCTCGGGCAGACTGGTGGCAGGGATAATGATCGGTCTTTTCTTTTTTCTTCTTTTTGGATATCTGGCATTTACAAATCCAGGACAACCTGTGGATCTCTCCTTTCTCAGGAATAACTGGGTCTGGGTACTTATCTTCGTGATGGCAAACGGTTTTATGGAGGAATTGATTTTCAGGGGTTTATTTCTTGAAAAACTCAACCTCCTTTTTAATCATCACCTTTCAATTCTGCTAACATCAGTATGTTTTGCTCTTCCTCATATAGTAGTCCAATACCAGTCCAATGTACTCCTGTTTACAGGAATCTGCTTCGTTCTTGGGATGCTGTGCGGCTATGCCATGCATTATACGCGCAGCATAATTGCCCCGACCCTTATACACGCAGGGGCCGATCTGATGATAATGGTCCCAATATTTGCCGCATATGGAGTTAACTGTTAATATAAACAAATCGTAAAACATAAGTCAATGAAGACTGTACAAAAAACTCTGATTATCTGTCTCTTCACAACCTCATTGTGTGCAGTGTCACAGGTACCGCCTCCGCCACCGCCTCCTCCGCCTGCTGCCGCGTCAGGTCATGTTAGCCTTGCAGACAACCTGTTGCGCGCAGGAGATGTAGGTCCGGCTGTAGAAGAATACCGGAATATGTACCGTCAGAACAGAAATGACCGGTTGGTCATCTATAATTATGCCTGTGCCCTGTCTCTGGCCGGACAGCCTGACAGCGCTATCAGTTATTTAGAGAAAGTGGTTGAAATCGAGCCCTCGGTTTCCATCCTGACTGACCCTGACTTGCTTGCCGTCAGAGAATCTGCGGGGTGGGAGGAGTTTGAGAACGGACTGGTTGCAGCCCTGAATGAGAAAACCGGTAACAGTATCAGGGATACAGACTATGCCAGTTCGCTGTGGAGACTCCTTTGCCTCGATCAGACAGGGTTCTATGAAATGGGTATTGCGGTCAGAAATCTCGGACCAGGCTCTCCTGTTGTAACTGCCCTCAGAAGGATGCAGGCCCTGCAGAATGAAAAGAACCTGACGGAGCTGGAAGTGCTCCTTGAATCCAGGGGATGGCCTGAAAAAAGCCAGGTTGGGAGTGAAGCATCAGAAGCCCCATTCTATGTGCTTCAGCATGCAAATGCCGCAGCCCAGAAAAAGTATATAAAACTATTCGAGGAAGCTTGCATTAAAAATGAAGGCAACTGGCAGCAATACGCCCTTATGTTCGACCGCATGAGAATAAACCAGAACCTTCCGCAGAGATACGGCACTCATGCAATTATGGATAACAGGGCAACAGGTGAGATGAAACTATATCCGCTCGAGGATGAAAGCCGGGTTGATGAATGGAGAAAGGAGAAAGGACTTGAACCATTGAATGACTATCTGACACGAAAAGGCATCAGGAGATAGCACCGGGATGATTTACGACAAAATAATATTGTGGTCTGTTTTCTTTCTGACCGGATGTCATGAAATACAAACGGGCTCAGAATATTAATCGGAGATCACATGGAGAATTCAGGAATTAACAGCCACTTCCCGCTCCTGATCAGTTATTTCAGGATTGCACTGCGTAAAATAAGGAGGCAGCCGGGGTATACAATTATTAATGTTTCAGGACTAGGAGTCGGACTTGCCTGCTGTGCAATCATGATGCTGTGGGTCAGAAATGAGAAGAGCTTCGACCGCTTCCATACCAACCAGGACTCAGTATACCGGCTCATAAAGGAGACCCGGACAAACGGTGAAGAAACCCTTGATGCAAGGATACCATACCCCCTGGCAGAGACGGTCATCGGGAAAATACCAGAGGTAAAAAGCTACACACGTTACCAGGGCGTGGATGGATGGAGAATTATCTATGGAGAGAAGTCATTTTACAATGACTACCTGAGTACGGCTGACTCAACTTTCTTTGAGATTTTTACCTTCCCCTTCATAAAGGGCGATCCGCATAGCGCCCTTAAAAACAGGAGTTCGATTGTACTTACCGAAAGTATGGCGCGAAAATACTTCGGGGATGAAGATCCCATGGGTAAGGTGCTTTCAATAATACAGCCCGGCATGACCTTCACTGTGACAGGACTGATTAAGGATGTTCCTGCAAATTCCCATCTTCATTTTGACTGCATCATTCCAATCGTTAACTTCTGGGAATGGTGGGACGGCAGGGAGTCAGGCTGGGATATGATAATGTTCTATACCTATATCCAGCTGTATCCAAACAGCAGGCCGGAAGCTGTCGGGCAAAAGATAGCTGCTGTACTGAATGAAAATATACCACAGATGGATGCCGGTATCAGGATGCAACCCCTGAAGGACATTCATTTAAAATCAAACTTCGGATGGGACCTTGATAATTTTAAACAGGGAAATTCATCAACAATTACACTCTTTTCACTTGCAGCCCTTGGAGTTTTGCTGCTGGCAATTATCAACTTCATCAACCTTGCCACCGCAAAGTCAGCCGGCAGAGCGAAGGAAGTTGGCCTCAGGAAGATTAATGGTGCACGTCGCATTGAGATCATCAGCCAGTTCCTGGGTGAGTCGGTTATTATTTCACTCCTGGCTTTATTGCTCTCACTGGTGCTTGTCAAAATCGGGCTTCCTCTTTTTAACAGCCTGGCAGACAGGCAAATTACGTTCCTGAAACTATTTGAGCCACAGCTCTTCCTGTCGTTGCTGGCAGCTACTCTATTAACAGGTATACTCTCCGGAAGCTACCCTGCCTTCTTTCTTTCATCATTTCAACCTGCCAGAGTACTAAAAGGTGAGGTCTTCAATTCAGGAAAAAGCCAGGCGCCCCTCAGGAGGATACTTATTGTTATTCAGTTTACCGTTACTATTTTTCTTATCACCTTATCAGCAGTCGTAAACCGACAGCTTAAATATGCCCGATCATTGGATCTGGGGATGGACACCGGTAACATAATAATTACTGAGGGCAAATTCAGATTCAATGAATATGAGACTGCAAAAAACGCTTTGCTGAGTAATCCGGAGATATTGAATATTACTTATTCTAATCCGCCAAACATTGACCAGCGGGGATTCTCTGATGTAACATGGGAGGGAAAAGATCCCGCTTCTGTGATCCAGTTCTTTCCTGTAAGTGTTGATCCTGATTATCTCAAAACATTCGGCACCAGAATGTCAGCAGGGAGGTTCTTCTCTGAAGAGTTCCCTGCTGACAGAACAGAGTCGGTTGTCATTAATGAGACCGCCGCCAGAAAAATTGGAATGGAATCTCCTCTGGGGAAAAAGTTAATGATAGGTACCAGAACCTGCATCATAATTGGAATAATAAAAGACTTCCATCAGACAGCCCTCAGCAAACCAATCGAACCTATGATCCTCATGTTTAACAGTGGTAATCCTAATATCTGTATTCGGATCAATCCGACAGCATTAAATGATGTTATACCGTTCATTGAAACAACCCTTAAAAGATTCAACTGGGATCCTGACAGACCTTTCCGGTATGAACTGCTTGATGACAGGATAGAAAAATTCTACTTATCAGACAAGAAAACTGAAACTATTCTGTCGGTTTTCAGGGTCATAGCACTTTTTACAGCCTGTCTTGGGCTGTTGGGACTTGCCTCATTTATGGCTGAAAAAAGAAGCCGCGAGATAGGCGTAAGAAAAATCTTTGGCGGCTCTGTTCCGCGCCTTGTATGGTTGCAGGCCTGGGAATTCTTAAAACTGATTGCTCTCTCCGGAGTGATCTCGGCTCCCTTTGCCTGCCTGGCAGCAGACAGGTGGTTAAGCAGAAACGCTTATCATTTTAATCCGGGTATTGACATTCTCCTGATGCCTGTCCTGGTGGCTCTGATAGCTGCATCTTCAATGGTGGGATACCAATCCCTAAGGGCTGCCATGGCAAATCCGGTTGATTCGTTAAGACATGAATAAGTTGCAAAGAACAGAAAATAAAATCTGAATTGATTATGAGAACTGTAGCAGTATTTATGGCTCTGATTACAATGGTCGGATTGTCCGGTCAGGGTATTGATAATTCATTACCTAACTCTGCAGGTTCAGGGAAAGACCTGATCGTCTTCACATACTACCGGCAGTTAATCCCCGATCTTGAAAGCGTAACCTTCATCTCAAATGGTCAGGCAATTTATGCTACCTTTTATGACAGGTTTAAGAACGGCTCAATGTCTGGTTTGAAATCTCATTTAAAAAGGACTGCCGGACTGCTTTTCAGATTTGTATTTGACAAACCTGCTTTAAGAGATACGTATGTAAAGGAAATAATAATCCCGGTAAAACTTGAAAGCGGAGAAAGGCTCTATTTTTTCCCTGAGCGCAGGCTCGTAATTGAAGTTACCGGCAGAACCCACCCTTTTCCCCTGATCAGACCTGTTTTTATTACAGAGTCAAAATTTGCAGTATGGTTAAGAATAACGTTATGAGGAAATGGACAGCATACCCGATTTTGCAGTTATCCTCCCGACATGGAATTCCCTGGGGAACGACTATATGACAGAGATGAAGCACTTCAGCAAAAAATGGCTGGCAATTTACGGAGCGGAAGACAGGGTGGTGCCAACGGAAGAGAGCGTCAGGAATATCGGTCATTACATGTCACTCAGCGGCAATAAATCATACAATATTGCCATCATACCGCGTATGGGGCATGTACCTGTTGACTCCGAAACAAAAATAAGGGTCAAGTTTGATTACCTCATTATTAACTGGCTTGACCAGAATGTCAGGTAGTTCGATTTTAAAAACAAAAAAATAATGAAAAAAGTACTAATGATCGTTGCAATGGCCGGCATATTGCTGAAAACCATTTCAAGCCAGGAAACACCGGCAGATTTCTGTTCGGGTTATGTTGAGGTTGACGGAGGAGTACTGTTTTACGAAACAGGGGGCAATGGAGAGAATATCGTGCTTCTGCATGACGGCATGGTCAGTCATGAAATATGGGATTACCAGTTCCCTTTACTCGCGAAGTATTACAGGGTAACAAGATACGACCGGCGAGGGTACGGGAAATCATCTGATCCGCAATCCCCATACTCTGATATTGAGGATCTTAATGGACTGTTCATAAAGCTGGGCATTGAAAAAGCCACCATCTTCGGGATGTCTTCAGGAGGTGGATGCGCCATTGACTTTACACTTAAGTACCCTGAGAAAGTCAATGCCCTTGTTCTGGTTGGCGCTGTCGTTGGCGGATACGGATACACATCGCACATGACCTACAGGGGAGGGCACCTTAAAAATCCCGCACTTATGTCTGATCCTGCAAAAGCCGCAGAGTATTTTGTGTGGGATGATCCTTACGAGATCTATGCTGAAAACAGGGATGCCAAACAAAAGGTTGCATCAATAGTGGAAGCCAATCTGCACAGACCTTTCGACAGAAGATATTACACGCCTCCCGAAAGAATTGCAGCCAGATTCCTGTCAGAAATAAAGGTACCATGCCTGGTCATGGTTGGTGAACATGACATTCCTGATGTCCATGCACACGCAGGTGTGATAAGTTTTGGCATCCCCGGGTCGAGGCGCGAAGTTATTCTGAATTCAGGCCATCTCATTCCCGTAGAACAACCGGAAGAGTTCAATAAGTCAGCGTTCAGATTCCTCAGAAGGAATGATTTCTTTGGTATCCTGAATACAAAAGGGGTTGATTCGGCTGCGCAATACTTCAGTACATTTTTCACCAGAGAGCCACAGGTGCAGATGTTCTCCGAGGCAGAAATGAACCAGACGGGGTATCAGTACCTTCAGTCGGGGAAGACCCGTGAGGCAATTGAGCTGTTCAGGCTTAATACGATTGCATATCCCGATTCATGGAATGTATATGACAGCCTTGGTGAGGCATTGTTAAAAGATGGCCAGACAGACATTGCAATAAAGAATTACGAAAGGTCACTGGCGATAAACCCGGATAACGAGAATGCAAAAACGATCCTCAACGGACTAAAACAAGGGAAATAACATGAAAAGAATATGAAGGCTTCCCTTAATTAGAAGCAGTTAAATTTAGATGTTTTCTTTAAATAATTATGTCCTGTTGAAATGTGGGAAAGTCTCTGATTTTTCCACATTTCATTAGAAATTAAGTCGGGAGTAAGTTCATTAATGAATCATGAGGCTTGATATTGTTGTATTCCCATATCCATTGATTTGTGATATCTCGTACATCTTCAATCACATATCAAACCTTCTGATTTAGTTACTTATCGGAACCAAAGAACCGATTCCCTTTCAATCCGGTTAGTTGCTGACAAACCCTGAGTTCCTCCTCCTCAAAGGCTATGTCCGTTTCCCCATTCCTGAAACGATTCAAAATGTGACTCATGATGGTGAATTCCCGTCTGCCCAACTTATACTTACGGAGGGACAGCAGAGCGAAAATCAGGAATGTAATGGGGATGGCACAAAAAAGAAGGCGTATACCCCAGTCTGTTGTTGGAGAAATGCTCCCTGAACTGACAGCCTCCTCGCTGTACCCGACTATATCCAAAGCCATTCCAAGTACACCAACCACCACACCTCCGGATAGTTTGCGCAGGAAAGTAGATACGCCTGAGTAGAGGCCCTCCCTGCGGCGTCCGGTAATCAGTTCATCTACATCGGCTATGTCGGGTAGGGCAGACCATGAAAAGAGATTACATCCGGCACCTCCAACACCGATAAGCGAGCAGATGGAGATGACAACAATATCCGGCGTGGCAGGTGTCAGGAACGCTATGGCAACGCTTGCTGCAATCCATATGCCGGCGGATATATAAGCTGGTGCAGTCTTGCCTTTTTTCAGAGCCACCTGGGAGAATATACCGATAAAAACGAGTTGGGTGATCAGGATGGATCCCATTATCGGAACAAAAAGTTCCACCTTCTTCATTGATACCGTCAGGAAATAAACCGCCAGTGTCATAACTGTATCAATAGCCATCTGACAGAAAATGAATACAGTTACATAAATCCGGAAGGAACGGTTTTTGAGTACAAACAGCCAATCCTTCAAGGAGGTTACAGGGCTTGGCTTAATCTCATTTTCCCATGTACCAAGGAATACCACCAGCCAACCTATGGCGAATACCACTCCAAAGGTAAGCCCCATGACAAGGTAACCTTGCCTGGGATCAGTGTAGGTGCCTGTGATTAGCGCCGGGATAATGGCACATAAAATGGCGGCTGCGGCAGAAAATCCAAGGCGCATACCGGTGAACGCACTGCGCCTGTTATAGTCCCTTACCATGTCGGAAAGAATAGCGTTGTAGGGAACCATCACTATGGTGAAAGCTGTGGAAAAGAAAATGTAAGCAAGCGAGTAGTATATGAATTTGGCAGTGGTTCCAGTGATACCAAAACTGTACCACAGCATTACCCAGGAGACGAATACAGGAAGGCTTCCTATCAGGAAATATATTCGGCGACGACCAAAGCGGGACCGGGTTCTGTCCGACAGTTGACCCATAAAGGGGTCGGTAATGGCATCCCAGGCTTTCCCGATGAAAACGATGCTGCCAGCAAGGGTTCCGGAGAACCCCTCCACATTTGTCAGGTAAACCAGTATCAGTAAGCCTATAATAATAAAGGCTCCTCCACCGTAAATATCGCCACTGGCATAGGCCATCCTGCTGAATAGCTCTTTTCTGTTTTTCATTTGTTTGTAATATTAATTTCCAATGGCATTATTGCTGAAAAAAATATAATTCGCCCCGACTAATCGGGGTTCACTTCATGGTTCAATTTTCTTTTCATAGTATGTATCCCGGATAAGCCGGATGGCAAGCACCCATTTCATCATCATTCTGACATCATCCAGCACGAATCGCCGGATGTCATTTCCTTTGGCAATTTCGAAGTACTCTCCAGCTGCGTAGGGCACCATAATGATATCTTTCATATTAAAGTACTGGGTACTCATTTGGTCAAAGACTTTTCCTTCATAGATTACCGCTTCCCTGGTGAGACTCAGCTTACCGTGCCCCATTTCCTGATAACCATACTTTCCCGGTTCATTCCACTGGAGCACTGTGCTGGTTGACATCCTGAAATCAGGATCATGAATTTCGGTTAAAAGACTCTCCTTTTGGAAGTCATACCAGTGGTCAAAGCCATCAAACACAATACTGTCCTCTCTACCGGGTTCAAAAAACAGTTTGCTGTTTAACATGGCTTCATTGTTGCAGCCAAGGCAAAATAGTTTATTCCCCTTTGAGCGCAAGGTGAATTCTGCCCGGCATTTTGGACATTTATACAGTACCCCTTCGGCCCCTTCGGCCAGATTTGTTCCTCTGAACGTAACGTTATTCTTTCTTTGCCATAGGTAGTCATCAAAGTCGATGCTGCTCAACACCCTTCGGTAAATGTCATCTGTAGAAAGGGTATTCAGCTCCTCCCTGTTAAGAATTCTGGTAACAGTTACATCCATGCGCCCCCTGCGGATTCTATTTGTCCAGCGGGGGAGGGAGAGATAACCACCATTAATCTTTACGGCAACTACCGGGATTTTAAATGCCTTTAAGAGTTTTGCAATGCTCGGAGCAGCAAATCCCCCCGGACGACCCTCGTTAGATAAACATCCATGAGGGAATATGGCTATAATACCATCACGTCCAATCACATATTTTGTTTTAAGTATGGCCTGATTATCACTGGTGAATTGATTTTTGGAAATAACTCCCATGAAACTCAGCAGGAATTTAAGCACAGGATTCCTGAAAAAGTTGTAGGCTGCCATGTAATTCATCCTGTGTGGGGAAAGTGCAACGGTTACTGTAATAAAGTCGAGCCAGCTGGCGTGCCCAGCCAGCACAAAGAAAGGGGGCCTGATACCTTTTATTGCAGAGCGATCTATCCTAAGTCCAAGAAACCAACGAAAGTATAAACCAGCCAGAAAGCCAACAGTATAATACACAAAGGCATTTGGTTTGGGTATAGGCGGGCCATTCTTTTTTTGCATTTAAAAATTTGTATAATATTGACAATAAGATTTTTAATCAAGATTCTTTAATACAAATATTTATTTGATCGATTTTAAAAATACAAAATTTCTGATTGGTCAAAGGGAATTCAGGATTAACTAAATAAATCTGTAAAGTGAAACCAGGATTACTAATTAAATGTGTAAGGTTATTCTAAGACGAGACATTAAGGAAAATTAATCCATTGAAAAGCTTGGCTTCATAGGTTATATAGAGTAAATTGATAGTCAGTTTCTAACACAGTAAATCCTTCCACTATGAAACAGATCCGAATTCTTGCGGGAATTCTCCTTTTGATAACAGGAGTTCTGCATATTGTCTTGTATATAAAAGACCCTAATGTACCAGCAAGTATTGGCCTGCTGATGTTTGGTATTATTTATGCTGTTATTGGCATTTTGCTGTTTGACAGAAATACATATCCTTTATATCTGGGGCTTATTATACCATTGATCGGAATGACTCTTTCGATCATTAAATTCGGAATTCCAGAATTGATTTCATTATTGGCATTATTTAAGCTGATAGGTTTGATTGTAATTATCTGTTGCGGCTATCTGTTATTGAGCCGAAATAAAATGAAAAGCAGATAAGATAAATGATAGTACTATAAAGGAGACTTAAAGCGCCAATAGAATGACGCGAAGCAAGTCAACCACTTACACGGATTTCGGGTAAGTGGTTTTTTCTTACGCGCCAGTCCTGACGCCCTCACTGCAAGCGTCAGGGATCAGGATGCTGACCGTAAGCGTCAGCATTTTGGGCCAGGATTGGCCGAAAAATCGTTCCTGATTATACTGTAAAAAACGGAACAATAAACCTCTCAAGACAAGGTTATAATTAAAGAAATATAAAACGGTAACAATATGAAGGTTCCACTTAAAAACAAGAACAATATGAAAAACCACGCAGTAGTAAAAGTGTCAATGATGTTACTTATGCTTGCTTTGATCATTGGTTGTGAAAAGGCAAATGATTCAAAACACAATCCTCCTCCAGACCATACGATAAGTAAAGATGGATTTATGCATAAGAGCGGACTTGAGCAACCCTTTGTAAATTGTGTTAGTTGTCATGGATCTGATTTAAAAGGTGGAACCACTGGTGTATCATGTTTTGAATGCCATGGCGCAAAATGGTGAGCGGACGGATTTTATAACAACGGCTTCTTTATCGGGAAGAATCCATCTTTCCCTGGTTTATCAGGTAATAGCCGAACCAAAGCATGAATACAAAATGGAGAATCACAATGCTCCAGCCCATTGGATTCATCAGCCCCTTTAATTGAGTAATCAGAAGGAGAATTGTGCTCAACAGCAAGTATGTAAAAACACAATATACAACACCTCTTCTGAATTCTGTGCTGGCCGACTTGCGAACGAAAAACATCAAAACAGGGATACTGATTATCAGCGTACCAAACAACCTGGCAAATGTTGTTGATGTTTCATCAAGGGTCACGCCCATAGGACCCATTATAAGAGCTGGAGCTAAGAGGAAGCCAATTCCAAATATTGCTTCGACAATCAGGTAAACAAGAAACAGTGCATTCATAATTTTGCCTCCATTTTAGTTTGGTTAACTATCAAATGTCTGAAATAATTCAACCCGTGTCAATTAAATTTTAGTAACAGCTTATTTCAGGTTTTGGTCATGGTTTTGAAACGCAAGTGAGGCCCGAACTTTAGGACATTATTTCTCCCGATAAAAAGTATATGTTCCAGTAGTTTTGTTATTCTTTATATTAGTCCATATAAACAAATCGGGAGAAGGAAGTTCAAATGTCCATTTGTAAATGGCTTTTTCAGGATTTGAAATATCTTCTAACAATACTTGTTCGCACTTGATTTTTGATATGAACCATATTGCCCAAAGCATAATTTCAGGATTACTGCATAAGCCGTGAGTATTGATCACATTAAGGCGGGCAGATTACCACAAGAATATTTATCTAAAAATCAGGGATTTAACTCCGGCTATGTATGGTCAAAGTATTCCGGCGAAAGGTGGTCAAGGGCGCTAGCTTTTCCAATTAGGCAAAAACCCTTGGTCTTAATTGGAGTTCTTTTAAGGTCTGTCAAAAACTTCAATCACTAAATTGTCAGTTTCAGGTTCTGATTTTACTGTTTTATCTTATTGATTTACTGTAATTCTTTTAGTGATGTATCTTTGATATATGAAGAAGAAGCAGTTCTGGCAGTATATTGTAATTGTTTTAATTATTTCCCTATTCCTGGGTATTCTGATTCATTTCAGTACCATTCTTGAGCGGTTCGGTCTGGAAGTCAGGGGAGGCAGGGGAAGAACCGTTGAGAACCCTATTGTCAATACAATCTATGAGGTGTTCATCAGTTCAATGGTCGCTTTTGGTACTTTTATTCTCAATTATTTTATAATCAGGCCTCTTGACAGCACAATAAGAGCAGATATAAAGCGTATCTCGGCATCAATCATTTTAACTCTGATTTCAGTAACGATCCTGAGTGACTCATTCTTTGCTATCAAGCGTTTATTAAGTGATAGTACCTTGCAGAAAAGCTTCAATTTACTCTATACCTCCAGGGACATTTTCACAGGAATAGTAGTTCTCTCCTGCATTTTATTAATTAAGGTCGTATATGACAAACAAGCTATCAGGATCGAGAATGAAACCCTTAAACGCCAGAATCTGGTTACCCAGTATGAATCTCTGAAGAACCAGGTGAGTCCTCATTTTCTTTTCAACTCGCTGACCGCCCTTAAAGAGCTGATCAATCAGGATACCGGAAATGCACAAAACTATATTAACCATCTTTCACAGGTTCTGAGATACACATTACAGAGTAACCAAAGCCGGACCAGAAGTCTGAAAGAAGAGATGGAAGTATCTGATTCTTATATGTTTCTTCTACAAACACGATTTGGTAATAATCTGTTAATAGAAAAAAAGATTGATGAAAAGTACGACTCCTACAGGTTACCTCCACTTGCGATCCAGACACTTCTTGAGAACGCCATCAAGCATAATGAAATCAGTAAAAGGCATCCTTTAACAATTACGATTGAAACAAAATGCGATCAGGCTATAAGAATGACAAACATAATCCGGGAAAGAAATTCCCCGGAATTCAGTAGTGGAGTTGGCTTGTCGAATCTGGCAAAACAATATATGTTCCTTTCGGGAAAAGAGATTCTCATATCACGAAAAAACAATGAATTCCTGGTGGAAATACCCTTACTAACACCTAATGACAATGAAAGCAATAATAGTTGAAGATGAAACACTGGCAGCACAGAATCTGAAGGGCATACTCAATGAAATCGGAACTCTTGAAATTATTGCAACCCTTGAAAGCGTAAGTGAAACTATTGCCTGGTTTACACTGTATGATTCACCTGACATCCTTTTCCTTGACATTCATCTTGCGGACGGATCAGCTTTCGAAATATTCGACAGGGTAAAGATTGACTGTCCTGTTATCTTCACTACAGCATACGATGAATATGCCCTTAAAGCATTTAAAGTAAACAGCATTGACTATCTCCTTAAACCTATTGATATAAAATCGGTAAGAAAAGCACTTGAAAAGTACAGGAGACTAACAGCTGGTAGCGGAAACAGGGACACTGATCTGCAGAATTTATTGACCTATTTTAAAAAGAATACCGTTTATAAGAATAATTTTCTGGTCCCTGTTAAAGGAGATAAACTCGTTCCCCTGAACACGGATGATATCGCGTATTTTTTTATCGACTACGGAACAGTGAAATCAATTTCTTTAGACAACAAAACGTATAATATGGATCATACCCTGGATGAACTTGAGGAGATGCTTAATCCTGAAATATTTTTTCGTGCAAACAGACAGTTTATAATATCCAGAAAAGCCATAAAAGACATCGATCTGTGGTTTAATAACAGATTGTCTGTTAACCTGAAAGTTTCAGTACCGGAAAAAATTCTTGTAAGCAAAGCCAGGGTTCCTGAATTCAAGAGCTGGTTTGTAGGAAAAAAATAATATTAAATTCATAATTATGAAAACACAAACTATAGAACAGTATCGTAAGAATTTTGTTGCAATTATTATCTTAATTTTAATTATTCCAATATCCGCTATGCCACAGGGCCAGCGTAAAGCTAATACCGATAATATCAAAAGGAAATGGCTCGATGTGCCTTATTCAATTAAATCTCCGGCACAGAAACTGGATGTTTATCTTCCCGATGAAGGTGAAGGTCTATTCCCAGTTATACTTTCAATACATGGTGGAGCCTTTAAATCGGGTGACAAAGGGGATGGACAGGTAACTCCAATGCTTGAAGGGCTTAAGCGAGGATATGCTGTGGTATCAATTAACTACAGGCTTAGCGGGGAGGCAATCTGGCCTGCACAGATTAACGATGTTAAGGCGGCAGTGCGCTGGGTAAGAGCCAATGCAAAGCAGTATAAACTAAATCCCGATAAGATTGCAGCATGGGGCGGATCGGCCGGAGGCCATCTTTCATCAATGGTTGGTACCTCAGGTAATGTGAAGGAACTTGAGGATCTGTCGCAGGGTAATGCTGATCAGTCAAGCAGGGTTCAGGCGGTTGTCGACTGGTTCGGTCCGACCGACTTCCTGAAAATGGATGAGCATGCGAAGGAAAGCAAAGTAAATAATCCGCAGATACACTCAATTCCGGATTCACCTGAATCGCAGCTTATAGGAAAGAACCTGGCAGATGCTCCGGAGCTTGTTAAGTCAGCCAATCCTGAGACATATATTACTAAGGATGATCCTCCGTTCTTTATTCAGCATGGATTAGTTGACCCTCTGGTTCCGTATCCGCAGTCAGTTCATTTTACTGAGAAACTTGAAAAAGTAATTGGTAAAGAGCAGGTTACGTTGGAATTGATACCAGGTTCAGGTCATGGAGGACCTAACTTCCAGACAAAAGAAAACATTGACAAAGTATTTGCATTTCTTGATAAATATTTAAAATAAAGGGATCAATTAATAAGGACAAAGACTTCTTATAGCAGCTCTTTTAATATGATAACATATGAAAGCCAGGCTTTAATACCACAGCAGGATTCCAGTATAGTATTAACAGCAAATAAGTATTTTTCCTGTTTGCTCCACGAGTAAATATTATCGAAGAACCCTCATACGATTTCATGACAATATTTCAATATAAAACTCCTTTGAATGAAAAGGTGAAACTATATACCCGTCTGAAACTGCTGAATGTATTTGATGCGAACTAACATATACGAAGTTACCAGTGGTTCAGGCTGGGAGTCGATCTGAGCGGGACACAGGTTGGCCTGGTTTTGGACCTTGATTAATATGGGCCGGATCCGTCAGTAGAATACAATTTCGGATTATTTGTAAGAAGAGAAATATTCTAGAATTATGATGAAAAAAACAGTTATGGTCCTTATGATTGCAGTTCTTAACTGCGTCCCTCTTTTATCACAACCTGGCACAGGGAATAGTTTCAGTGTGTACCGCAACATAGCATATTCTAAAAAAGAAAACTCATCTCTTCTGCTCGATATTTACATTCCGGGAGGTAAGGCAATTGCGGGTGGAATAGGGGTTGCGGGTAAAGATATAAAGCCAAAAACTTCAGAGAATGCACAGGCTTCCTCAACGCCTGTGTTGATCTGGCTTACCAGCCCGGGAAGAAATATCTTTCCCACCGCGGTGGCCGGACTTGCAGGGAATGGTTATGCTATCGCAAGCGTTCAGTGTAAAGATGATTTAGATATACTAGCAGACCTTTACCTTGCTATAAACTATTTAAAGGAGAATTCTGAGAAATTCAGCATTGATACTAAGAATGTCGGGATTATTCAGAATGTCGAAAATGGTTATTTGGCGGTTGTCTGGTCCGAAGGCATGGAAAAACTGAAATCGCTACCCGATGCAACAATCAAGATCAATATAACAGCAACATCCGATACCGATTTTATTAAACTGCAAGCTTCAGAAAATATCTCCCTTATAACAGGTTTCATGACCTGAACTAAAAGGACCATCGTTTTTCTGAGAGCTAATTTTTGTCATCTCACCGTCAATTTTTTCAGCCTCAAACATATTTCTTAATCTGAGGTTATTCTCCCTCCTAGATTTGTCCCTATAGACAAACCTGAATTAAGAAATATTTGAAATTCAAATGAGGCATGTGAAAACATCAATTCTAAAGAAATCAATACTGCTTGCAGGTATCATTTTTTCAATGATTCCTATGAAGGCACAGGAATTGGTCTACATTCCCAGGATCCAGGGAGAGATAAAATTTGACGGCACTGTCAACGATCCATGCTGGCAGAATATTCAGCCTCTTGAGATGGTAATGCATACACCGACTTTCGGCAACCAGCCCACAGAAAAGAGTGAAGTTATGATATGCTATGACAATACTTATATATATGTCGGAGCAAGGCTTTTTGATTCTGAAGCTTCCAAAATGTTGATAACCTCAAAGAAACGCGATGAGGGATCAAATAGTAATGAGTCCCTTTCCATTGTGTTTGATTCGTTTAATGACAAGGAAAACGCCCTCGTCTTTTCCACAACTCCGAGTGGCTTACGAAACGATTTTACTGTATTGAATGATGCAATTGCCTCAAATCCCCGTGATCCTCCATTTAATAGCAGCTGGAATACTTTCTGGGATGTTAAGACCACTCAGGATGAAAAAGGATGGTTTCTGGAAATGCGTATTCCTTTTTCCAGTATGAGATTCAAAGAAAATAATGGGAAGATAATTATGGGATTGATTTGTTTCAGACGTATAGCTCATAAAAATGAAGTGGACATTTTTCCTGCAATCCCTCCAAACTGGGGGACCTTCAGCACTTACAGGGCTTCCAGAGCAAATGAAGTAGCATTTGATGGGATCCATTCAAAAAAACCTTTCTATATTGCCCCATATGCATTGGCTGGTTATCAGCAGGATAATGTTCTTAATGAATCAGGGACAGCATATGAACTGAACGGAAGCCCTAAATTAAGCGCAGGACTGGATGCCAAATACGGTCTGACGAATAACCTTACTCTAGATGTCACTGTTAACACTGATTTTGCCCAGGTGGAGGCAGATGACCAGCAAATAAATCTGACCCGTTTCTCACTTTTCTTCCCTGAGAAAAGAACCTTCTTCCAGGAACGTTCAAGTATATTTAACTTTGGGTTTGAAGGGAAAAGCAATGTTTTTTACAGTCGTCAGATAGGTCTGAACAAAGGCGAACAGGTACCTATTCTGGGTGGTGGAAGGATAACCGGAATGGCAGGTAAATGGGATATTGGTTTTCTGGATTTACAGACGCTATCTTTCGACCCGGCAGACACTTTGCAAAGCTCCCTGCCATCGGAGAATTTTGGAGTCCTCAGACTTCGCCGTCAGGTAATTAACAGAAATAGCTATATCGGAGGTATTCTAACATCCCGTTTGGGAATGGATGGGTCGTATAATACTTCATATGGAGTTGACGGGATTTTTAAAATACTTAAAAATGATTACTTGAATATCAAACTTGCCCAGGTAATGGCAGCAGAAGCCACAAATAACCCGGTTTCACTCGATCCGACAAGATTATTCCTGAATTGGAAAAGATACAACGATAATGGATTGGGATATGATTTTACATATTCACGAAGCGGCAAGGATTTTAAGCCGGGAATGGGCTTCCAGCAGCGGAAAGATTATTCCTATTATGCAGGAAGCCTTCAGTACGGCTGGCTCCCCGGAGAGAGTTCCTTGTTAATGAATCATAAGTTTGAGCTGAATGAGGAGATATATTATTCCAATCCAACAGGAGATGTTCAGACTGCTAATACTGAACTGGCTTATAAATTTAATTTTAAGCAAGGATTCGGAGGGATGGTTTCCATCTTAAACTCATATGAAAATGTTGAAAAGGAATTCAGCTTCTCAGAAAATGCAAGTGTTCCTGCAGGAAAATACAACTTCACCCAATTTGTAACACATGTGAACACCTCTGAGTCAAAGACATTAGGTCTTGGGATAGATGCTTATGCAGGCACCTTTTATGATGGCAATCGCCTGACAGTTGGTCTGGAACCCCTGTGGAATATTGGATCCTCATTACAGCTGGGTCTGGCATATGAATACAACCATGTTGCTTTCCCTGAACGTGACCAGACTTTTACCGGGAATATTGCCAGGTTCAAAGCCTTGCTGATGTTCACCACAAAGCTTTCTATTAATGCTTTTGTACAGTATAACAGCACAGAAAATTCTCTCTCCACAAATTTCAGATTAAGGTATAACCCGCGTGAAGGGAATGATTTCTACGTGGTACTTAATGATGGAAGAAGTACATACAGAGATCTTGAAGATCCCAGATTACCAGAATTTAATAACAGGTCTATCCTTCTGAAATATACATACACTTTTACATTATAGGAGGATTGATTTGAGAAAGCAAGAATATCACAACATCACTAATAACCACTACGTCTGACGAAATATGGTCATGGACACTGGCTTTTCCAATTTGCTATCAAAACTTCTATTGCAGCGGTTTAGAAAGGGCGGGTGTTTCAATGAAATTCTCTACTTCATATTTCCTTTAGGTTTCAGCTCCATGCCAAGTTAAGTCATGAGCCCTAAATTATCCTCTAAGGCCCACCACTCCTGAACTTTTCCATTGGCAATCCTCATAATATGTGTGGCTGGGACCATAACATATTTACCAGTTGGCTCAATTCCCTTATAATTGGCCTTGTGGGTTCCGTATTGAGTTAATTTCACTGCGACTTTGTCACCTTCGGCAACCATAATTTCAATTTTGTGGACCCAATCCGGAAATGCGGCAAAATGTGTATTTCTTGCTTGGTATAAAACCTCCTTCCTCCAGGGTTGCTGTGAACCAGGAGAATAAAGCGCAAAATCATCAGACAATAGATTTCCAAGTTTGTCGAGGTCCCCGCTGTCAATAGCATTGATTACTTCACGAACAATTTCTTTGTTTAGTTCTTGAATTTGGGCAATGGCTTTAAACTTATCCAACTCGGCTTTATCAGCCTGGTTTTGGCATCCAATAGAGACGAAAAGCAATGAAGCTAAAAAAATGGTATTAACGAAACTTAATTGTGATGTTTTCATTTTGCACATACTTTTAATTGTTTTGACTGATTTTGGTTCCTTTCCCTTCAAATGCTTTCCACCAGTTATTATCCTTCAAATTCTCACCTATGACAACAAATGACGTCCAGTCATCACTAAAATTCCATGTCCATCGTGAAACTTCAATTTTTCCATTTGGATAATAAGTTGCACCATCTTCTATGCAAGTTCTCTTATCTGTAAATGTTGGGGTTGAGCTAAACCAGGTTCCGTCATCATAAAAAATATGTGTCATACATATTTTTTTTATAGGGTCATAGCCTGTTATCTCAACTCCGTTTTGTGTAAAGTCTTTGGTTTTCCACTGGTGTATAATTTCAAGTGAATAACCATTTAGAATCCTTTTGCCTGTAAGAGTCCAATCTACATTATACCAGGATGCAGATATACTGTCTCGGGCTTCTCCCTGAACGCTCCAGATTCCTGACCAGGCATCCAGGACTTTATATTCAGATCCCGCTTTCGGGGATTCTTTTTGTGTTGTCTGTGCTTGTATTCCGTTTGTACAAAGCAACAGGAATACAGTAGTCAGTGTGGTCAAACAAACTGCTTTCATTTGATTGGATTTTTGTGACTGGATAAGATTAGAATAACTTCAGGTCAATTGTATGATGAAAGTTACGCCAACAATTAGCCAAAGTCAAATAAATCAATTTCACCACATTTTAGCTTATGACGATATCTGACGAACTTGGATACGGCCAAAGGCAAGTTAATCAGAATCCAGAGTTAAATCCTTGCTGTCCTCTTATATATGCAAACGCTAATACCTCTTCCTCTTCATGCCGAATTTAATTGACCATCTGGCTCCTGCTCCAAATGACTGTTAATATGTAAATTATACTTTTTGCCAGCTGAGCGGCCGATTGTGGTCAGCCCGCCTGGCTCTTGCTGTAAACATTTAATCGTCAGCACCGGGCTAAACCATTGACAAGCATTTGTTTATTGCGTAAATTTAGGGACGTCTCTCATAAATCAGTTACAGGCTTTGAAGGCATAATTCGCAATCGATGTATAATTCCTGAAATGGGGCAGAAAATTGAAATAGCAGAACCCTCGGAACTGTTTAAACCGTTCATTCAGTATTATAAATATGTCGAAACCGATATGACGGGCTTTTACAAGATTGTCCCGATCCCCTATGTAGAACTCTATTTCAACTTTACCCATCTGAATCTGTTTTCACCTGAGTTTTATGATCTGGATTTTCCCATAGTCCACCTGGCCGGATTGCATCTTTATGACCAAATCGCATATTCCAATATGACCGGATCAGACAGAAAAGGCGGATTTTGTATTGTATTCAGGCCGCGGGGCTTCTATAACCTGTTCAGGATAAAGAGCTCAGACTTTAGCAGACTCTGTGTTACGGGCGACTCTGTGTTCAAAAGGGATATCTATTTTTTATGGGAACAACTTAGTCACTGCAGTGAAATCACTTCTATGAAGGGGCTCTTTGAAAATTACTTTTCGGGTTTGGCACAGGGACATTACCCAAGGCCTGATTTACTGGATCATATCGTCGGAAGAATGGACAAAACCGGCGGTATGATCAGGGTATCACAGCTGTGCAATATTTATAATATAACTCCCAGATCACTGGAAAGGCACTTCATGGAAGAGATTGGAATGCCTGCCAAGGAGCTGCTGCAGATATTCAGGATCAACAAGGCTATCAGGATGCTTGCCGAAAAACCGAACGCCAACCTTGCAGGACTCAGTTATTTAAGCGGATACTTTGATCAATCACACTTCATTAAGGACATAAAAAAACTGACCGGAATTTCTCCCGGACAGTTGCAGGAAACAGAAACAGGTAGGAAAAATGTCCATAACAGGTTTTTCATTAAGAATCAGTAGTCCTGCCAATTCGTGGCAGCCATATCTAATGTCGCAATTTTACAATACAAAGTCTTAGTCAGGTCATAATTTTGGTATAGTACATAATTAACTTAATACGTACCATTATGAAGACATTAAAACAATTTTCGAATGGATGGAGACTAATGACATTGGTTCTTTCCATACTGCTGTTTTCCTTAAATGGCTGCACCAAACAGGAAACCGACCCACCGGGATCAAACGATGAGCTTAATGACGTGAATATGAAGAGCCTCATTGTCCGCGAAGGCACTATAGCCCTCCAGGGTTACATGCGCTGGTATGTTTATGCAAAGGCTGAGCATAAGCTCATAGTTGACCCGGCGATGATGTTTACACTGTGTGAGGCAGAGCTGACTTTCTATGATAATCAGAACTTTGCTCTTCACACAAAGGAAACCATCCCATTGGATCCTCCGGTGCTATATAGGGAAATGACGGCAGTAGGCAAGATTACGCCGGGCGGGTCACTGAAGTTCACCTGGCCCGAAACATGGATGGAATTGAACTGGGCAACCATGGAATTGGAGCCTACACCCTATGCTGATCTTGTTACACAAGTAGGAGCCCACACGGGGTATGAACTTTTCGGTCCGGGAGTTAATAAGGGCACCGTGAATTATACAGGCTATTTTGATGGCACCAAATTCTATGCAGATTGCCATGTAAATGCATTTCAGCTTGTACCCGGCCCGGCGGGAACTCCTTATGAGGAATTGGTGCCCGGGCCAATAATATTCAGCATGATAACCGAGCTGCAGGTTGTGGATTAATCCCGACAAACTGCCTGGATAAAACTGAAATCATTCTTAAGTCCAAGCCTCCGGAATACTAAAACCGGGAGCATTGACCACATTTGGCCGGCAAGATTACAGAAATGGTATTTATTTAAATATCATGGATTTGACACCGGCCATATGTGGTCATTGTATTCCGGCGAAAAGCGGTTATGGCACTGGCTTCGGATAAACATTGGAATTCAGTGACATCTTTCCTTGTGCAATAACAGGAAGTGTTGAACACATTTGTCCGGTCAGGTGGCCATAATCATATTTGTTTACACGTCAGGGATTTAACTCTGGCAACGGAGGGTCAACCTATTATAAAATAAACTTGATTTTGGCATAAGCAAGGTGTAACTTTGATAATTGTGAGTTTTTGCCATGGGAATCAATAATATACAAATAGTAGTCAATCCCATTGCCGGAAGCGGGAAGGCAGGAAAAATTGCAGCCATCGTATTGCATAAGACCAGGAGTCTTTCTGGTTCTGTTGTTAATCTGACTTTTACCGAAAAGAAGAATGATGCCACGGATATTACCCGCGAAGCTATAGCGAAGGGAGCAGGAATGATAATTGCTGTCGGAGGAGACGGAACTATTAACGAGGTTGTTAATGGCTTTTTCAGGGACGATGGACCGATAAATCCATCCTGCGAGCTTGGAATAATAAATTGTGGGACAGGAGGAGGCTATGCCAGAACTCTTGGTATCCCAAAGGATCTTGAACAGCAAATTGATTTAGTACTCCGGCCGGGGAGTATGGATCTGGATATCGGACGTATTTCCTATCAGGATTTTTCAGGCAATCCTTCAACCAGACTTTTTGTAAACGAATGCCAGGTTGGTATTGGCAGCAAAGTTGCCTCTGCTGTCGGGAAAAACTACAAAATATTTGGTGGCACCCTGGCCTTCGGTATAATGGCCACCGTTCAGGCAATTCTTATAAAACCGGTGCCACTGAATTTATGGTATGATAATGAACCTGTCCGGAATTTAAGCCTTATAGGTTTGGTTGTCGGAAATGGGGTTGAGTGTGCAGGTGGCATGAAGCTGACACCTGATGCAAAACTGAATGATGGTCTGTTTGATGTACTGTCAATGCATGAAATGAGCACAATTCAAAGATTGCTGAACCTTTCAAAAGTATATTCGGGTACGCATATCCTGTCACCCTATTTTTCAGTAAAAAGGTGCAAGACGATTAAGATCGGATCAGACCATAAAGTGACTTTGGAAGCTGACGGAGAAGTATTGGGATATTCTCCCTTTGAAATCAGCATTTTGCCTTCTGCAATTCGAATAAAGACCATAAATAGGTTGGCATGATGTTATGCAGCCATTTTTTGTCCGGATAAGGAAATCCTGGTTTGAGATAAGAATTTTCATTTCTCTTTCCATAGTTCTGATAATATCACTGCTATCCTTTCTTGTATTTAAATCTCAGCCGACAATTATTGAAACAGCAGGTAGCTGGCTTGGGCTTTCGGGCAAATTATCAATCAGGTACGGATTCTTTTTTGTTGCATTACTAATTCTTTTCGCATCCCTGATCCGTATGTGGGCAGGAAGCATACTTACTTCCCGAACCGTAATGGCATTTAAAATCCAAAACAGCAAATTACAGATTTCCGGCCCATATATTTTTGTCAGAAATCCCATTTATTTTGCTGACCTGATCGCTTTTACTGCTTTATCATTCTGTCTCAGGCCTATCGGTCTGTTAATCCCATTATTGATTTATTTGCATTATTATCAGCTTATTAGATATGAAGAAGAAAACCTGAAAACTGAATTTGGGAATACCTATGAAGAATATATCAGATCTACCCAGGCTATTTTTCCGGGTGTCCGGCAAATAAGAAACCTCTTTACAACTCCCCTGAATTTTCATATAAATTTTGACGGATTCAGACATAATGCCCAATATATTCTTTTTATCCCCGGGCTGATTGTAGCTGCATATACCGGGAAATTTATTCATGCAATACTGATCAGTCTTCCGGCGATAATAGATTGGGCTGTTGTTCATACGATTATCGGATTATCCAGGAGTAATGGATCTGAAAAAAGGTTATCATCAAAAAGAAAGCAATTCCCGGGTTCAAAAGTATTCAGGGACATATTATATGCACAATGCTGGGAGGATCCTGAACTCGACAGGATTGCATTTAAAATCAAACCGGGAGATACAATATTTTCAATTACATCAGGAGGATGCAATGCACTTTCATTCCTGGTTGATGATCCGGGAAAGATAATCTGCCTGGATTTGAGCAAATACCAGAATTATCTGCTTTCCCTTAAAATGCAGGCTTTTAAACATCTTAGTTACAATGAACTGATGGAATTTCTGGGAGTACACCCCTCGGAAAGACGTACAGCACTGTACGAAAAACTAAAGCCTGGTTTTTCTGAAGAGGAACAATCATACTGGGACAGTAAACTAAGGGATATAAATCGTGGAATTATTCATTGCGGACGTTATGAGAGGTATATGCATCTTCTTAAAAATGTCTTCAGGATCCTCATTGGAGAATCAGTTATTAATGAGCTGTTTAATGCAGCAAGTAAAGAAGAGCGGCTGCAATTATTTAATAAAAAGTGGGATAATTTCAGATGGCGGATTTTTTGCCGGATATTTTTAAGCCGGACATTTGCGAGTCTCCTTTTCGATAAGGCATTTTACAGATACCTCGATCATGATTTCTCATTTGAAAAATACTACCGGTCAGCCGTTAAAAGAGCTGTGACTGAACTTCCATTGAAAGAGAATTATTTTCTTGCTTATATTTTACTGGGAAATTATTTTGAAAATAATCTTCCTCCATATCTGAGAAGTGAAAATTTTGATCTTATCCGAAGTCGTGTAAATCGCATTGAACCAATCACTTCAGGATGCATTGAATACTTCAGGTCACTGCCTGCCGGGTCAATATCCAAATTCAATTTCACGAACATTTTTGAATGGATGTCAGTTGATGAATTCAGCGATCTCCTCAGGGAGACAGTCAGAGTCGCAACACACGGCGCAATAATTACTTATCGTAACCACCTGGTAACCAGGCATCGACCGGAAAATATGGCAGACCTGATATTTCCTGATGAAAAGTTATCTGCCGAACTGCATGACAGGGACTTGTCTTTTATTTATAAAGCATATGTTGTCGAACAGATAAAAAAGGACTGATGTCATATTATGTCAGGACAATATCAGATAATGCCGGATGGAAGGATTTCCTTTCTCTCCCGTATCACATTTATAAGGATGATCCGAACTGGATACCCCAGATAAATTCGGAGGTGAAGCGGGTTCTTAATCCTGCGAAAAATCCATATTTCAAAAATGCCTCTTTAAGGATGTATGTTTGCTATTCAGACAATGTGCCTGTTTCAAGATCAATTATGGTCATAAACCGGCAGCATTGGGCAAAATGGAACAGGAAATCAGCCTTTTTCGGTTATTTTGAATCATACAACGATCATGAAGCGGTAAAATGTCTTTTCTTACAGATAGAAGAGGAATGCAGGTCACTGGGCGCAGAATTTCTTGAGGGTCCGTTTAACCCGAACCATTATTCAGAAATGGGGATTCAGCTGGATAATTTCAATTTTGATCCGATATTCTTCGAAACACATAATCCGCCTTACTATTCACACTTACTTAATGAAACAGGCTTTTCGGAAACTCTTCGCATCCACACACGGATAAACCGGAATATTCATGAGACACTTTCAAAAAGCATGGAAAGAATTGATCCCGGCGATATTGGTAAAGATATTACCATAAGGAAGTTTAATATCCGGAAGATGAACCGAGACCTTGAAATTTTGCGTGAAATAAATAATGAAGCTTTTGAGAATAATCCCTTTTTTCTGCCATTGACAATGGATGAGTACAGGTTTTCATCCAGGTTTTTGTTTCTTGTAACTACCCCCGGGCTGATTCTTTTTGCCGAGTACAAGGGGAAACCTGTCGGAGCAATTCAATATGTGATAAACTTTAACAGGTTAGTCAAACCGCTTAAAGGCAGAATAATGCCCTGGCATCTTCCCGGTTTATTGCTTAAGAGAAACAGAGTCAAAGAGCTTGTGATTTATTCTGTCGGAATAAAAAAAGCATTCCGGCATACCAGAATATCTGCAATGCTGATAAAATCGGGCATAAAAATATTTCAAAAATATTCAACTGTTTCAACAACATGGATTTATGACGACAACAAATCCATAGTACATATAGCGGAATTATTTGATATGAAACCACATAAGTATTTTGGTATCTATTCAAAATCATTACGGAGTTAGAAAATGGGAAAAGGGAAATATACAGACAGGAATAACATTGGTAAGTGGGATCTTGAAGCTGATGCAACTGGCGGGCTGATCGTCGGTGGCTGCAATACAATTGAGTTAAGTGAGCTTTATGGAACCCCTCTTCATATTGTTAACGAAGGAAGGTTAAAGAGGACAGCAGAATCATTTGTTGAAGCTGTAAAATCGAAATTCCCAGGGAAAATTTCAGTTCATTTTGCTTTCAAGTGCAATCCCGTACCAGGGATAATCAAAATCATAAAAAATGCAGGGTTCAAGGCTGAAGTAATGAGTGAGCCTGAGCTTTTACTGGCAATGAAACTGGGTTATACAGGAGATGAAATTAGTTGTTAATGGCCCTTACAAAACGGATAAATTGATTACTGCCTGCCTTGAAAATAATATAAGGTTTATAAATATAGATTCTCTTTTTGAGCTGAAGCAGATCAACCATTTATGTGAAAATCAAAATAAACATGCTGACGTCCTTTTAAGAATTAATCCCGATTATATTCCCGCCGGAATGAACAAAGGAAGCGCAACATCCAGCCGCAGCGGTTCGCCTTTCGGGTTGGATCTGAAGGGAGGTGAAGTAGTTCGTGCAATTGATATGATAAAAGAAATGAAAAGAATTCATTTCAGGGGATTTCACATTCATATTGGTTCCGGGATTCAAAATACAGATGATTACAGGAGAGCCCTTTCAAGGCTTAAAGGTATTGTAAGCTATGCCTGGCAATCCGGATTTAACATTGAAGTACTTGACGCAGGAGGAGGTTTGGGAGTACCTGATTCCCGGGAAATGACAACAATGGAACTGCTGTTGTATCAGGCATTCAGTTTTTTGCCTTACAACAGTTTTCATAACAATAACATCTCTTTCAGCAGATATGCAGATTCAGTCATTTCAGGAGTATTGGATTTATTCAAAGACAGACAACTCCCTGAACTCATTTTTGAGCCCGGAAGATGTATTGCCAGTCCGAATCAGCTGCTTCTTTTAACAATTCATCAGGTCAAGGAGCGCAGAGGCGTAAAAAAATGGCTCATCAGTGATGCGGGAATCGGGACTTTGACAATGCCGACTTTTTATGAGCATCATGAAATCATTTTATGCAACGATGTAAGCAGGAGACTCTCCGGTAAAGTTACAATTACCGGCCCGGGATGCTTTTCTGCTGATGTGGTTTACAGGAATATACCAATGCCGCAAATATCGCCGGGTGAAATTATTGCTGTTATGGACAGCGGCGCCTATTTTACGTCATGGGAATCTTCTTTCGGCTTTTTCAGACCCGCAATAGTATCAGTTATTGACGGCACGCACAGGATTATCCGTGAAAGAGAAAAATTTGAAAATATGATATCGCTTGACAAATTTTAATAATGAATCGGACCTAAATCTTAAGGCAATGAAATTCAAAGTCAATCAAGTATCAGAATCCCCCCAATTGCTTCAACAGTGCAATATTCTGGCCGGGGAGATAATAAAAGGAGGTCATGAGCAGGTTGGGCCGGAAGAGAAGTCTGACTTCGTTCTGAACTTAATAGACCTTGATTTCCCAAAAGCTTACAGGAGGAAAGGTCAGGAGGAAATGGTTGTTTCAATTGCTCTTCTGAATGAATGCAGATCAGACATGAAATCTGTTTGTTACGCAGCACTTGTAAAAAGCATTTCAAACATGTTGTTTTGCATTGTCATTTCAGGAAGCGACGGGAAGATTACCGGTTTTAGTATTACTCCTGAAGTAGGGTTCACGGAATTCGCCTATACTCCGGAGAAGTTATTTACAAAGATGTATCCTGTAATAAGCTCGCATTTTGTGCTTAAAAACAGGATTTATAATGATTTAATATTAAAGGAAAACCAGACAATTCCTGAAGTGGAAGACATAATTTTGTTTGCCAAGGAGCTTGACAAGCTTGGTGTTCTGCCGGCCCCTTTCCCTTTGACCAGGTTTCTTGATCAGGATTTAATCGATCATCTTTTCAGGCTTTATCAGATAAGGGGCCTTAGCTACGGGAATTTAAGCATCCGGAATAAACATTTTGATACTGACGGGACAAGTTTCTGGATGACTGCCCGCGGTGTAGACAAATCGCAGCTTAAAGGGATCAGTAAAGATATCATTCTGGTAAAAGGATACGACAGGTCTTCCGGGGAAATGCTTATATCTGTACCTCCGGAACATGATCAGAGAGTAAGGGTATCAGTTGATGCCATTGAACATTATATGATCTATGATGAATTCCCCGGGACAGGAGCAATTGTTCATGTTCACGCCTGGATTGACGATGTCCTTTGTTCCACTCAGACTTATCCCTGCGGAACCAGGGAACTGGCAGAAGCTGCCGTAGCGCTGCTGAAAAACACACCTGTACCTGAAAGGGCAGAAATAGGTTTGAAAAATCACGGTCTGACAATTACCGGTCCTGATATCAGCGATATCTTCGACAGAATAAGAGGACGATTGAAAATAAATGTTCCGATGTTCGATTGATCATGTATGCTTTCAACATATTGACTGAACACTGGCTGAGATATATTCTGACCTCACTTGGGATATCATTTTGTGCGCTTCTTATGCTGTTTCTTGTCTCGATTTACAAGGGGGTTTCTTATGGTTCAGTGGAATATGTCATAGCAAGTGATGCTGATCTGTGGGTGCTCCAGGAACATGCCACAAATATTTTACGCAGCACATCACTGTTACCTGCAACTTATCAGAATGATCTGAAAAAAATTGAAGGAATAGAATTTGTGTCTTCTGTTCTCTTTATTCTTGCCTCAGTGAACCTGAATAATTCAAATGCTACTTTATATCTTACCGGTTTTGATCCGGAGACAGGGAAAGGCGGTGCTCCTGAAATAATCAAAGGACGCAACATAAAATATGATAACGAAATAGTGCTCGACAAAGCATTTGCTGCAAAAAACAAAATCAGGATCGGTGATAAAATACCTATCAGGAAAGATACTCTTATCGTTACCGGTATTAGTACGGGGACCAACATGTTTGTTATTCAGTATGCCTTTATTACTCTGGCAGAAGCACATAAAATAATTGGCTTTAACAATGTCGTTTCATGTTACCTGGTTCATACAATTCCCGGGGCTGCACTCGAAAACATAAAATCTGATATTTATTCAGGAATTAAAAACATAGTGGTTTTTGACAAAGAGGCTTTCCTTGACAACAATATACGTGAAATGGAAAGCGGCATAATGCCACTGCTGTATATTATCACCCTGATATCAGCAATTGTTCTTACAGCAATTTTAAGTCTCATATTGTCAATAAATGTCCTTGAAAAACGCAAGGATTTTGCCATAATGAAAGCAGTCGGTTCGCCCCGTGGATTTATAGCTGCAACCATTGTCAGTCAGTCTGTGATACTATCATTGACAGGACTGGCTTTTGCTTTGATTCTCTTTTTCCCGATGACGGCTGTTATAGAAAAGATTTCACCTGAAGTATCTTCAAAAACGTCTTTACTTCAGATCATTGTTGTTGCGTTGGGAGTAATGATCATAAGCCTGGTCAGTTCTGTTCTGCCAATACAAAGAATTCGCAAAATTTATCCATTGGAGGTATTCATGTAATTATGAACGCTAATAATAAATATACGGTGCAGCTGGCAGAAGTGACCAAGATATATGAGGGATCCGGGGGAGGAACTGCAGCGTTAAGAAATGTGTCTTTTTCTGCAAGCCCCGGGGAATTGATCCTGGTTCTTGGACCAAGCGGAAGCGGGAAGACCACTTTCCTGACTCTTTTGGCAGGTTTACAGAGTCCCAGCTCAGGTGAAGTATATCTCTTCGGAAAACAGATACAGGAATATTCTCGAAAGGAACTCCAGCTTATCCGCGCGGTGAGACTGGGCTTCATATTCCAGACATTCAATCTTTTGGATTCTTTATCTGTAATCCAGAATGTAATGATGGTGAAAAGGTTTGCAGGCGCAGGAAAAAAAGAGGCCAGGGAAACTTCCCTGGAGTACCTTGCAAGATTTGGAGTTGAAAAACTTGCCAATATGTTTCCTCCTAAAATCAGCCAGGGAGAAAAGCAGAGAGTAGCAATAGTCCGGGCATTAATTAACGGAGCCGGGTTGATAATTGCCGATGAGCCAACCGGCAGCCTCGCAACGAAACAAGGCATGGAAGTTGTTGATTTTCTGGCGAGAAGCTCAAGAGACGAGAACAGGTGCGTCATAATAGCCAGTCATGACGAAAGGATTGTAAAGTATGCAGACCGGGTTGTGCACCTTACAGACGGAGAATTGCAATAATATTTATTTAGCGAAGGATTATTTTAAATTGAAATAAAACTGTGTGCAACAGCGTATATAACCAAATGCTGGTCGCGGTTTGCGAATGTTACAACCATTGCGTATCTTGGTGAGCAACTTGACAAAACAATGCTTTTACAGCGTAACTGGTTCTACAATCGGACATGGGGTACAATTGTACGTTACGTGGTCTTATGATTGCAGCATGTCGAATTTTACACCACCTGGGAAGCTAATATGTTAAAACATAACTTTATGAGGTTCTTAATAACAATAGCAGGACTAATTCTTGCCTGTCAGACTTTTGCACAGTCTAACCTGCCAAATGACACCCTGCACTGGAATGAGAACCGAAAATTATCATGGAATGATTTTAAGGGTGAGCCATTGGATTATACAGGATTCCAAGGAGAAGCTTTTTGTATGAATATGGCTAACTATGAGCGACCAAATGCGTTCTCAAAGACAACCTTTACAGTAACCGCTGTTTTTGACAGAACCAAGTCGTGGGTTAACCCAAAAGCAAAGACTGACCAGGGATTACTTTATTTCCAGGTAATGTTTGATTTATATGAACTTCATGCAAGAGAATTGAAAAAAGAACTATCTGAGACAAATCTCGGTAATGACCCAAATCCAATATTTCAGGAAGAGTACAATCATTCCATGACCGCACTCAGTAATGAGTTTAATGAGTTCAGAAAAGATACCAAACTGGGACAAGACAGTAATGTTCTGACAGATTGGAACAGGAAAACCCAGGAAAAACTCAAACTACTCGACAATTACAAATAATACAACAGTGCCCAGCAGGATCGTACTGGTCATTACCTTTCCGTGATGAGAGAATCCCCTGACTTAAGAGGACAGTTAAGTGGCCGGCGTCAAAGGCTGCCTGCAAAAACGCCAGACCTCACTGCGGTTGGTACAGGGCACTGCATGCCACCGCGAAGCAGGCAGCAACGCCACCAACCGCTAAGGGCTATGCATAATTTTTTCACGTAACTACATAAAATATAACTAAATACTATATGCAATGAAAAAATCAATTCTAATTCTGCTCTGCATCCTGACTCTTGACTTATTTGGTCAGACTCCCCAGGAGATTGAAATAAAATCGGAGATAAATGAAGTAACAGTATATCTAAACGGAGCACAGATAACAAGATCAAAGACTGTTGACATTCCGGCTGGCAGGACTACCCTTAAGTTTGTAAATCTCTCTCCTTTTATTGATTCAAAAAGTATAAGCGTCAATGCAAAAGGTGATTTTAAAGTATTATCTGTTAATCTTCAGCAAGATTTTTTGACTCAACAATCCAAATCAAAAGAAAGTGAAGAATTGACAAAAAGCAAGCTTGAAATAGAAAAGAAGATTAAGACAGAAAGTGCATATCTGGATATTTTAAATGAGGAATTACTATTCCTTAAAACAAATAGCAGCATAGGCGGTGCAAATACCGGAACAAACTTGACTTCCCTGAAAGAGGCAAATACTTATTTCATTGAAAAAATTACAGCAATAAAATTAAAACAGATAGATCGTCAGACCACTATAGACCAATTATCCAAGGACCTGGAAAAGGTCGAAAGTCAGCTTTCGTCATTGACAAATAAAAAAGAACTTCCAACAGGTGAAATCATTATAAATCTTGAATTAAACAGTCCGGCAAATGGTGCTTTCGAAATTAAATACATAGTCTCAAATGCAGGCTGGACTCCATCTTACGATATTAAGGTTAAAACCATTGAGCTCCCTGCTGATTTAACCTACAAAGCAAATGTCCACCAGTTCACAAATGAGGATTGGAAAAATATAAAACTGAAGTTATCATCGTCTGATCCAAATACTTCAAATGCTTACAGGGAACTACAAACTTATTTCTTAAACTACAACACAGTTGCCCCCTCTTACAGAAATAATTTCTCCCAGGTCTCCGGGCACATATATGACAGCATGGAAAAAGAACCGATACCGGGTGCAAATGTAATGATAAAAGGTACCTCGATTGGAACAGTAACAGACATTAATGGCGCTTATTCCATTTCTGTACCACAAAATGGAGGAGTACTTCAAGTTTCATTTATTGGTTACAAACAAATTGAAGCACCCATTACTAATCCTCAGATGGATTTCAGAATGGAAGAAGAGGTACTTGCCCTGGATGAGGTAGTTGTTATAGGTTATGGTGTATCTGAGTCTTTACAAGGGCGCGTTTCCGGAGTGAGTACTTCAAGAAGCAAGCAAACGAAATCGCCAGAACCGGCACCGCCAAGCAGTACAATCGTTGAGACAGAACAAATTGCAAATCAAACAAGTGTAGAATTTGAGATCAAAACTCCATATACAATTCCATCAGATGGCAAGAATTTAACAATTGACATTGACAGCTATTCTTTACCTGCTGATTATCAGTATTTCTGCACACCCAAAATAGATAAGGATGCATACCTGATAGCTCGAATTGTTGATTGGGAAAAATATAATCTTTTAGAGGGTGAGGCAAATGTTTTCTTCGAGGATACGTATACAGGAAAAACACTGCTTGATGTCAGATATATGTCTGATACCCTGACAATATCGCTGGGTAAGGACAAAGGAGTTAGCATTAAACGAGAAATTCAAAAACAATTTACAACCAGGCAATTTCTTGGAAGCAAGAAGGAAGAAACCAAAACCTGGCTAATAAGTGTTAAAAACAATAAACAACAAAGTATTAATATTTCTCTCTATGATCAAATTCCCGTATCCACACTTGAAGAGATTGAGGTAAATCCAGTCAATATCTCAAACGGCAAACTTGACTCTGAAACAGGAATAATAAAGTGGGATTTTCAATTAAAACCTGCTGAGAAAAAAGATATTGACCTGAAATACTCTGTCAGGTATCCAAAATTCAGGACTTTGATAATTGAATAAAACTAAGCATAACACTGAAGGGATATTTAACAGCCTGTCACAGTTTTAGCCTGGTTCCTGCCACATAGAGAAATTTGTGCCCGGAAGGCAAAAAACACGTTATACCCACCCATTTTGCCGGGACGTTAGCAAACATTCACTACCTTAGTTTCAAAATACCGTTGTGAAGGATTTTCCCTGCTTGTTAATTTCTTTATTATTCCTTCTGTACCCATGCCTTTCTTCATTTGCACAGGAACATTCTCCTGATGCCAAAGATTGCAATTGGAATGAATTATATAAATCTGTAGTCAACGAATATGGATTTGACCAGGTATTGGTAAACGGCATCCACTATGAGGATGGTTACTGGGGAAAAGTCGGTCATCCTTTCCTGTTTGAAGACCAATTGTATAAAGGCACATTGATGTTTAGGGGAAGGGAATACAAAGGGGTGGATATAAAGTACGACATCTATAAACAGCAGGTAATACTTTTTATCATGCAAAACAATTCAATTGCCTGGATTATTCCTCCCAATGATTTTATTTCAGCTTTTAGTCTTGGTGATAAATTGTTTGTGAAACGCACTTTCCAGGGAGTGCCAAGATTTTACCAGGTGGTCTTTGATACTGAAGAACTGAAATGCCTTTATTACTGGTCCAAATCAAGATTTGGTTCTGATCATTTAAGGGACTACTATTCCTTTAGATTTACCGACAGCAACAGAAAGACCTACCTCATCGTGGATGATGTATTAAAGAAATACAGTAACAACAGCTCCTTTATTAGTTTGTTCCCGCAAGAAAGTCAGGTGCAGATAAGAAAGTACATAAAAAATAACAAAATAAAAGTTGCCAAAAGCAGTGATGTCGAGATTGAGAAACTCGTAACATATTGTAGAACATTATTATAAGTCGAACTATGATCATCCTGAAAGTTTTGAATTATAATGATTAAAAAATTGTTTATTACCTGCATAGGCCTAAGTCTCTATTTAACTGTTACTGGCCAGCAAATTGACTCTGCAGTTGTATCCTGCAACTTCATAAATACTCCGTTTGAAGACTTTGTTGAGAAAATCGAAAAGAATACAGCATTGAAATTCTTTTATTTGCACGATTGGGTAAAAAACGTAACGATAACCTTTTCCGGCACAAACACGAAGCTCGCCGATGTGCTGAATGATCAGTTAAAGAAGACTGATCTGGCCTTTTTTATAGATGGCAACAACGTTTACATTTTCCCGGAAGCCCAGATTTTAACAAAGCTGCCCGATTACACAGGACCCCCGGTTACTGCTGAGGAAATGGATACATTAAACGGCATTACGGAAACTGAAAGAAAATATCTTGAGGGCAATAAGGTAGCTTTGATTGAAGTCCTGGAGGTAGGTGATAAGCAGAAATCCACCAAAGGTACAAAGTGCATTATAAGCGGGATAATTATTGATGAATCAAATGAGGAACCTCTGATCGGCGCTACTGTTTTTATTGAGGACCTCAAGACCGGTGCCTCGACTGATATAGACGGGAAATTTAATATTATCCTTACTCCGGGGAAGTATAAAGCTGCTTTCAACTATATGTCGATGAAACAGCAGGAGTACTATCTCCAGGTATATTCAAGCGGCCAAATTACTATTGAAATGAGGAAAAATCTCATTGAAATAGATGAGATAACGATAACAGCCAATCGTAACGACAATATCAGAGGGATACAAATGGGTTATGAAAGGATTTCGGCTAAAACAATGAAAGAAATTCCGTTGGTCTTCGGGGAAAAGGATGTTTTGAAAGTAGCGCAAATGTTACCCGGTGTGCTTAATGTGGGTGAAGGATCATCCGGATTTAATGTTAGGGGGAGTTCATCAGATCAGAATATGGTTTATTTCAATAAGGTGCCTGTCTATAATACCTCCCACTTGTTTGGTTTCTTTACCTCATTTAATCCGGATGTCATAAATGATTTCACACTTTATAAAAGCAATATTCCTGCAAGTTACGGAGGAAGGCTGGCTTCCGTATTCAACATTACCACCAGGCAGGGAAGTAAGAAAAAGTTTTTCGGGCAAGGGGGAATAAGTCCCATTACAGCCCATTTCTCGCTTGAAGTTCCTGCAATCAGGGACAAAGTTTCAATTGTAGTCAGTGGACGAAGTTCCTATTCAGACTGGATCCTGAAAAAAATAAAAGACCCGGATATAAGGAAAAGCAGCGCTTCCTTTTACGATGGCACTTTCTCTGTCAATGCAGAGATCAATGATAAAAACCTGATAAGGGCTTTCGGCTATATCAGCAGCGACAGATTTTCATTGTCATCGATCAATGATTATAATTATTCAAACGCAGGGTCATCCTTGGTTTGGAAACATTTTTTTTCTTCCTCTGCAACGGTTGATGCTGCAGTAATTTACAGCAAATATTCATTTGAAAATACCAATAAAACCAACCTGTCGACAGCATACAGGCAAAAGTATGCGCTGGATCACTACGAATTTCGGACTGATTTTTTCCTGTTAAACAAGGCAGATCACAGAATTGAATTCGGGACCAGTGAAATCATATATAACCTTGACCGGGGCTCTATTTCACCATTCGGTGAGGCATCAAACAGGAAGCCTGTGAATTTTGGAAATGAAACAGCCCTGGAATGTGCATTTTACCTGTCGGATGAGTTTACCATATTTAAAAACCTGACTGTTTTAGGCGGTCTCAGATACAGTATATTCAACCAGTATGGTCCTGCTGTAATTAACAAATACTATTCGGAAAAGCTGAGAGCGGTAGGGAATATCAAAGAGACGCAGTCATATAAAAAAGGAGATTTGATCAAATCCTATTCAGGACCTGAATACAGGGTTGCCATTAACTATATTCTGGATAGTAATAATTCCCTGAAAGCTTCCTATAACAGAATGTACCAGTATATTTTCATGCTCACCAACACTATTGCAATTTCTCCGGATGACAAATGGAAAATTTGTGATTATCATATTGCCCCGCCTGTTGCAGATCAGATCTCAGCAGGGTATTACCGGAATTTTGCGAACGGAGGTATTAAGGCAAATCTGGAAATATACCATAAATGGATCAACAATCAGGTTGAGTATAAAGATGGTACGGATTTTACTTCCCCTGATCCCATAGAAACCCAGGTATTGCAAGGAAAACAGCGCGTGAATGGGATAGAGATGATGATCAGCAAAGACGCCGGTAAAACCACAGGATGGTTATCCTATTGTTTTTCCCGCTCTTTCATTAAGGTTGACGGAGGAGAAAGTGCAGCTCAGATAAATTATGGCATTGAATATCCTTCCAACTATGACCGGCCGCATAGTTTAAACCTTGTTTTAAATCACAAGGTAAACAGACGGTTAAGCCTGTCTTCGTATTTCGTATATACAACCGGTCGTCCGATTACCTATCCGGTATCTGTATATTATTCAGAAGGCCAGGAGATGCTGCTTTTTTCAAAAAGAAATGAGTATCGGATACCAGATTATATACGACTGGATTTATCTATAAAACTGGAAGGCAACCTTTTCAAAAAGAAAGTCATTCACAGTTTCTGGACTTTTGATCTGTACAATGCCCTGGGGCGCAAAAATGCTTATTCAGTTTATTATAGTGCTCAAAACGGGAAAGTACACGGGAATAAAATGTCAATTTTTGGAGTTCCCCTGTTAACACTTTCCTGGAATTATAAATTTGGCAACTATCTTAATGATTAATTGTGATTTTCAAAAATAACCAAGTGCTCTGTATGTTATTCATCACTACCACAAAATACAGGTACTTTACAATTTTGGCAATAATCAGCCTTATGTTGTTTTTAACGCACTGTATCAGCCCATATGAACCAGATATAGTGGGGAAAAGCGGACTGTTGGTGGTAGACGGAAGCATCATAAAAGGCCGTGAAACTCAGGTTATCAATATTTCAAGGACCTCTCCAATATCGCAACCCGAATATCTGCCCGTGGAAAACTGCAATGTGAGGATCATGGATGATACCGGAAATGAGTTTGTTTTTGATGAAGAATCACCGGGGGAATATGTAGCAGACATTGATGATGCATTGCTGAATTACAATGAGCAGTATAAGCTGATTTTCACTACCCCGTCCGGAGAAGTTTATGAATCGAACTATCAGCGGTTATTGGAAACCGATGAGGTCGACAGTCTTTATGGTATTCGTGAAGACCATTATTCTCCCGTCACTGAAGAGGAAACTACCAGTGGAATACAGTTTTATGTTGATTTGGATGCACCTGAAGATGCCTCCAGGTACTATCGCTGGGTGCTGGAGGAAACATGGGAGAACCACGTCGAAGATGAAATATGGGGTGTATATGACGGGAAGACCATCAAACGATTCTACCCGAGCGACAGTCTGAAACGATGCTGGAAAACCGAAGATGTTACCGGCTTATATTCTGCATCAACTGTAAGTTTATCTGAGAACCGTATTAAAAAAGTTCCGCTTCATTTTGTAGAAAGTAATTCATCAAAGCTTTTTGTAAAATACTGTGCAACTATAAAACAATATGCATTAAATGCAGATGCCTATGATTACTGGTTTGAAAAAGAAAGGGAATTAAACGAATCCGGTAATATCTATGCCATCCAACCAAGCCAGCCAAAATCGAATATCCATAATATCAGTAACCCGGACGAACTGGTGATGGGATTTTTCTGGGTCGCTTCCTGTGCTGAAAAACGCGTGTTTGTTGAAAATCCTGCTCACTCCCCAATGCAAGTTGGGTCGTGTAGTGTTCTCGGAACCTATTGTGAATCAACTGATTTCAACGATATTGCAGATTGTTTATATTTCACATTGGCAAGTTTTGCTGATCTTCTTCCTGAACCGCCCCTTTACATTAGTGTACAATATCAAACGCAATATGAGGTTCACGTAACTCCACAATGTATTGATTGCAGGATTCTTGGCGGATCTGCCCAAAGACCTGATTTCTGGAAATAGTATGAATAAATGATGGTTTATGATTTGCTTAACTGCTTGAACATAGCAATGCAATGACAGGAAAATGAAAAAGGCGCTTCTTTATGCTATAATCCTTCTGATCAGTTATGACGTTAGCAGTCAGGCAGGACTATCGGGAATATCAGATTCCACAACCATTGCCGGACCGGGAGAGAGGATCCGGCTTTTCACGGACCGCAATATTTATTGTGTGAATGATAGTATTTTCCTTAACTGCCGGCTATTCCTGCATAAATGGGCCCGATTCTATCATGTGGAGCAAGGTGTTATATGTTGAACTGATAAAATGGAATGGAGTCAAACTGGCCAATCTGAAACTCAAGCTTGATAAATCAGGGTCATCAGCCAGCCTGCGAATCCCGGGAGACCTTCTTTCAGGTAATTATTACTTGCGGGCTTATACAAAATGGCTGCGGAATTTTTCAGTAAATGATTATGAATACCATCTGATTAAAATTGTCAATCCATTTAACGCGGAGACAGACGCCGGCCCGGCAGAAATTCCTGATTCCCGGGAATCCGTATTAAACCTGAAGCCCTCAAAAGAATTCATCCAGGGGATCAATTGTTCCATGATCAAAAGTCAGTATCAGCAAAGAGAGAAAGCCGACGTCGAATTATATATCAACGATGACAAATCTGTTATCTGTCATGATTTTTGTGTGTCCGTAGCTAAAGCCGGGTCAATCGACACATCTTTCCTTTTTCTTAAACCTTATCAGGAGACATCCGGAATCAAATGGGGGAATATCGAATATTTGCCCGAAATATCAGGAATTACCATTTCAGGAAAAATTATTGATAAAACATCGAATGCCCCGAAGAAAAACCTTTTAGTTAATATTTCCGAACCTGCAAATGGAGAATTCTTTTCTGTTTACCAGACAGGGGATAAGGGCCGGTTTATTTTTTCTCTTCCGGACTTGTATGGGAAATATGATTTTTTCATTCAGTCTGAAGCAGCCGATACCGGACTTTCGGTGTTTTTAATTGATAACGGCTTTTGCAATCGTCCAGTATCATTACCTTACGTTGCATTCAGCCTCAATGAAGATGAAAAGCACCTTATCCGGGATATGATGGTTAACATGCAGCTGAATGAAAAATTTTTCTCACGCCCTGATACTGCAAATAAATTGCGGACCAATCGTCAGCAACCGGTTTCTTTTTATGGGAGCGGGAGGCATACTTACTATACTAAAAAATATATTGAGTTGCCAAATATTGAAGAGTTTTTCAATGAAATTATCGTTGAAGTAAACGTGGTTTACCTTAAGGGAAAAACTGAGCTTGAAATAGCAGGCAGTACAGGATTTTCAAGTTATCCTCCCCTGATCTTGCTGGATAATATCCCGGTTAACAATGATGACAGGCTGTTAAAATTACCGCTGGACAGAATTGAAAGAGTTGAGGTGATTGAAAGTGGATATATGGTAGGCAATATGAAATACAGTGGACTGTTAAGCATTTATTCAAAGAATAAAGATTTTGCCGGAATAGATTTGAATAAAAACAGCCTGTTCTTTGCTTTTGATTTATTTTCGGATGAAAACTCAAACTTCACTTTTGGCGAAAATTCTTACGATTTAAGGATTCCTGATCGGAGAAATCTTTTATATTGGAACCCGGATATTCAGCTTTCTGCCGATCAAAAAACCACCATCTCTTTTTATACATCAGACAATAAAGGGGACTATGTAGTGTACATTTTCGGAAAGAATAACGGGGATGGCAGGGATGTATATGGCAAATGTTTTTTTTCAGTAAACTGATCATGCTACTGTGACCCCGGTTCCGCTGAACGGTGTGCCGCATTTAAAATTAAACTCACTAATTATTAGTATTTTTGACATTACTAATAGGTTAAATAAATTATCAAATTATGAGACAATTAATAAGCTTTATTTTCATTTGCTTAATCACAGTTGGGTTAGGTTTTACAGGGTGCAGCCCCAAAACCAATCAAAATCAAAAACCAGTTGTTAAAACCACATCCGGCGATATATCTGGCAGTATTGACGATAGCATATTTACCTTCAAAGGGATTCCCTATGCCAGGGCCGGAAGATTTATGCCTCCGCAGGATCCTGATGCCTGGGACGGAGTTCTTGAATGTATTGACTTCGGGCCGGTAGCCAAACAAATAGTGCCCTGGTATCCGGATTCCGTTCAAAACGAAAAAGAACTCTTTAGTGTAAATGTTTGGACGCGTGGAATTATGGATGGCAAAAAACGTCCGGTCATGCTCTGGTTGCACGGCGGCGGTTTTCATGTTGGCGCCAGCAACGACCCAATGACTTATGGAAAAGCTTTGGCAAGAAAAGGAGATGTGGTTATAGTATCTGTAAATCACCGCTTGAATATTCTTGGTTTTCTGGATTTGTCAGCATGTGGCCCCAATTATGCACAATCAGCAAATGTTGGCATGCTCGACATTGTGAAAGCCCTGGAGTGGATTAAAAGTAATATTGAAAATTTTGGAGGCAACCCTTCCGATGTAACCATTTTCGGTGAATCAGGAGGTGGCGGAAAAGTTGGTACACTCATGTGTATGCCAGCGGCCAAAGGTTTGTTTCAAAAGGCAATCATTCAAAGCGGGACTTTGGTAAATGTAATGACTAAAGAAAAATCGCAAACCCTGGGTTTAGCTGTACTTGAAAATTTGGGACTTACTCCGGACGATGCAGAAAAACTGGATACTATCGCTTATCCTGATCTTGTAAAAGCAGGAAATGATGCAATTGCTAAAAATTTCCGGTCCAAGAAAACCCGGATCACCAACAATGTTTGGTTTTGCACCTTCGGCAGATGGAGTTGTTTTGCTCCAGCAACCTTTCAGTCCCGGATTTGCCAATATCTCAAATGAGATACCACTTATGATTGGAAGCACACTAAATGAACTAATGAGAACAGCTTATGCCGAAAAAGACCTGACAATGGAACAGGCAAAGGAACGGTTAGAAAAAGAATATGGTGACAAAACCAATCAATATATTGAATTATTCGCAAAGGCATATCCTGATTATACACCTCAGGATCTTCTTTCTGTTGATACTGTTTTCAGACCTTTTACGATAAGAACAGCAGATGCAAGGGCTATGCAGGGAAGTGCTCCATTATATGTTTATTTTTTAGCATGGAAAAGTCCTGTGGATAGTGCATCAAAAGGTTCTTTTCATGGCTTGGACATTCCTTTGGCATTCAATAATGTTGATCTGAGACCTGACTGGACAGGCAATTCAGAAGAAGCCTGGGAATTAGCTGACAAAATGAGTTCTGCCTGGCTAAACTTCGCTAAAACGGGTAATCCCAATGTTGATGGTAAGTTGCCAGAATGGAAATCTTATACAGTGGAAAACGGTGCAACTATGTATTTTGACAAGCAATGCAGAATTGTATATAACCACGACAGAGAATTGATGCATTTCATTAAGCCTATCGATTGAAACAGGACTGATTAATAAGCTTCGCTGAGCTCCGGCATAAGCCAATAACTTTGACCACTTCACGCCTAATATAATTGACCCTCTGCCTCCTGCTGCAAATGACAGCTAATATGATAATTATACTTTATTATATCAGAGCAGCCGAGTGTGGTCAGGCTGTCTGGCTTTTGCATAAAATACCCTTTCCGGTAATATTATTACGTTTCGTGATATTTTAGCATGCTCTCAACCTCCCGGAGATTGAAATTGCTTAGTTTAATGATTTTTGTATTATTCCTGTAATACGAAGGCACAATCTGGAGAGCTTCTTCCTTGCTTTCAACTTCTATGATGAACCAGGCTTTATGCTCTCCATCGAGACAACCCCAATCGGCATGGGTAAGAAAGTGAGACCCTGAGCTAAGGAAAATCTGAATAGTGCGGAGACATTCAATCTTATCGGCACTATGGAACACTTCTACAAGATATTTTGCCATGACTTCTGTTATTAATGTACGTATAACTAATTTCCTCAAAATGCATTATTTAATGATTCTTATCCAAACAGTTATATTCAATTTTTCCAGAAAATCATACAGTAAAAAGAAACAAATGATCATACTTAAATGTTCAGGGATTTTTATTTCCTCTTCCATGCTTTTTCAGGGCTGGCTAAATCAAACATATTTAAACGCCGGTTGTTAATATATGGAAATTGAATTCGTTATGGTGGCCATAAGATAAAGAGTAGAATTTATAAAGAAAGAAAGCCATGGACCTGAGCAAGAAAAGATGTAAACCATGTGAAGGAGGCATTGCCCCTTTGGACCAGCATGAAATTGCTGAATATAAAAGACTTATTAAAGACGGCTGGGAAGTCAGAGATAATAATAAAATATCAAGGGAATTTGTATTTGTAGACTACAGGCATACAGTAAATTTTGTGAATAGGGTGGCTGATCTGGCTGAGGAAGAAGGTCATCATCCTGTAATGCATGTTTACTACGGAAGGCTTGTTATTGACATATGGACACATGCCATTAACGGATTATCAGAGAATGATTTTATCCTGGCCTCTAAAATTGATAAATTATAAAAGTTGGCCACTTGGCAATCTCAGGAAACAGGTCAATCCACTTTTTGCAATTTTGCCGTAAAGATTCGCCTGACACAGTCGGGCAGCTCCTCAGGGTTATCGGCTATCTGATCCGGGGAGAGGGAGGCGAGAAGATCCCTGCGGTTCAATCCCCATGATACTGCAATGACAGGAATCCCTGCATTCCTGGATGCTTCTATATCACGGGTTTCATCACCAATATATACTACCCTGTCAGCCTGAAGTTTCTCATGGTTGAGCAACTTCCTGATTACCCTGTCTTTTCCGAAGAGGCTCCTGCCGCTGTGAACGAAATCAAAAAGTCCGGACAAGCTGTTAATTTCAAGAAATTTTCTGACATTTTCCACAGAATTTGATGTCAGGATCCCAAGCCTGTACCCGGCGCCACTGATCTCCCGGAGAGCCTCCTCCATCCCGTCGATAGGCTTGATTTCGGCGACGTGTCTGCTCAATTCCTTCCTGATCCGCAACACCAGCGTCAGCAGCTTCAGCTTTGAGATTCCGTAAGTCTTAATCAGTTCCTGGGGCTTTTTCGTGCGAAACAACTCACGCTCTGTCTCACCGAAAAGGCTGTAATTAAATTCGGGAGCAATTCTGTTATAAATGCCAATCGTAAGTTCAAGCGTGTCGGCAATCGTTCCGTCAAAGTCAAGTATTACGTAGTCTGAATTAATCATTTTTTCCTCTTGTGTTGCCTGCATGGAAGAGAGCCTTTCAGCCTTGCAATGAGTAGCTCCAATCAACTATACATCAATAATATGAATTCTTTTTTCGCCCTGATAGCTTCTGACAATGTTTTGTTTCTTCAGGAAACCGATCAATGCATCAGCGGTTGAGATAAAGAGTGACTGCCCGGGATCGCTGTGCTGATATTTGTAAACCTGGGTTATGTAACTGTTCATGGCAACAGAATAGATGCGGTTCATTTCGAGCGGGGTGCCGTTTTCGGCGAGGATCCTGATTTCCTCAGGATTGCCTTCAGCATTAAGCTTCAGCTCCGTTGTGATCCCCGACGGATAGAGAGGGGATTTGTCGTCAACAGGCCATGCGGCACGCATGAGGGAGTAGATCTCCTCACCAGTAAGTTTTGTAACAACCAGCTCATTTCCAAAGGGATCAAGCTGATAGACATTCTTGATTGTTACCGGACCTTTGTCCAGGCGATCGATGCGGACACCACCCGGATTCATAAGGGCAATATCAGCTCCGGCAGCATCACGCTGCGCATCAGCCATCAGATAACCCAGTTCTTCATATGATGAAAAATCGGCAGCGGTTGTTGCAATCACCTCGTTCAGCACAGGATTATCATTGTATTTATCGACCATGGCACGAATGGAAGGTTTCTCCTTCTTCGAGTTCCTGATGTCGATCAGCTGCATACTTCTTTGCATCGTCCCATCACCGCTGATTGTCAGTTTTACAAGAGTGCCGTACTTCAGTTTATTTTCAGCCTGGGTGATCATGATCCCGTTGTGGATTTGTTCCTTTTCAACCCTCGTATGGGAGTGTCCTCCCATGATCAGATCTATTCCATCCGGCATTGACTCTGCCAGTTTTACATCTTCTTCAAACCCGAGATGGGAAAGTACAACAAGAATATCGCTGCTGTCTTTCAGACTGATGTATTGCAGCGCAGTTTCAAACGGAGAGCGGAAGGAAAAACCTTTAATATTATCGGGATGGGTATCCGGGATGCCGTTCTGACCGAGTTGCAGCAGCCCGAGAAAAGCAATCCTGATGCCGTTGGGCAGGGTGACAATTTTGTAAGGGCTGATCTTTGCATTAAGTGTACTGTCGATCGACACGTTGGCGCAGATGAAGCTGAAACCGGCCTTGTTTGTCAGATTGCCCAGTCCTTCCGGACGGGTATCGAATTCGTGGTTTCCGGTTGCGCTCAGGTCGAAGCCTGTCGCATTCATCAGGTCAATCATAGGAAATCCTTTCTCGGGGTACTGATCGTTTACCGGGTTTCCCGTCTGATTATCCCCTGAGGCAACAAGAAGCATATCAGGATAGATGACTTTCAGGCTGTCGACAATATAGGCGAGCTTTGGAAAATTATCGATTGCCGCATGCATATCGTTCACTGCGAGAATAACAGCCTGACGTTCAGGCGGCGGGGCAGTACCTGCATGCTTCAGGCTTCCGCAGGCAGGCAGCAGCGCTATTGCCAGAGCGGCGACAAGCACTTTCAGGGAGGAGGTTCTCTTTTTGCGGCCTGATGATATGAACAGGAGGTTCCCTTCCGTCAGTTCCCCGTCAGGGGCAACTCTGTTCCCGAAACGGTCTTCGACTGGTGGCAGTTTTTTGGGTACTCTGCGACCTGAATTCGTGTAATAACTCATAATTGCATCTTTAACCCTGGCTCCGGCAAAAAGTTCAAGCAAAGTGCTGTTTACTGTTATTTTCATCTATAAGGGTTTTGAGAACAAAAACAATTCAAAGTTCGCTTTTTTTCGACTGCATGCATTTTTTAACTTTCAGATCATTACCAGACAAACGGGATAATTTTATACCTGGTTTTATCAGAATATTCAGGATAACCTTTCAACTCATTTCTTAAAGTTCTGTCCTCCAACGCGGTTCTTATTATGAAAAGAGTAATCAACACACTAACAGGGATAATGCTCCACAGTGAACCAAAGAGCAGCGGAAATCCTGCAGCTTGAATAATCGATCCCAGGTATGCCGGATGTCTGACTGTTTTGTATAATCCGGTATCACAAACAACGTGTTCCCTGTCAGTCTGAATTCTGACCGTACTTGAAAAAAATCTGTTCTGCTTCTGAGCAATAAGAAAAAGTAATTGTCCTGAGGCTGTAAGAATTATTCCCAGCAGGCATATACTCCAGTGAAACTCAGGCGACCAGTGAAAACGACCGGAATCAAGTCCGGCAATTATATACATTGAGATAGTAACCAGGAAAGATAATCCAAGGATTATCTTATCCCATTTCTTAGTGCCTTCTCCAGGTTTTGAGCGTTCTTTTAACAACTCTGAGTCTACGCGCAGGACAGTGTAATTCAGTATGGCCATAATAAGGCCGACTGACACATAGATCAAACCTTGCGGGTAATCTATCCGGCCTGCGCTCACAAATATGACTGCAAAGAATATGAATGTGCCGAAAAAATGCCTGATCAGATAACTTGTCTTCATGGGTTATCAATTTTTTTCAACGACCGTATTCCATGGAATTGTTACCGACTACTTCATGTGCCTTTCAAAGTTAGGCACATTTTACCATTATCAGGCACCCGTAGTATTGGTAAAGTATGTCAAAGCTTCCCGGACATGATCATGAAGCGGTCAAAGAAAGACCTATTTTGTTATTTTTGCAGCTCTTGAAATAAATCACGGTGAAATGATAAAGTTCTTCAGGAAATATCATAAATGGTTGGGAGTAATTTATGCTTTAATAATTTTAAGCTACGTCTTTTCCGGAATAATACTGAACCACCGTGATACACTATCGGGTATCGATATTAGCCGAAAGCTGCTTCCTGAAGTTTACAGTTACAGGAACTGGAACAATGCAGCAGTTAAATCCTCCCTGAAAATTTCCCCTGACAGCATACTGTTATATGGAAATATAGGGGTATGGCTTACAGACAGCACTTTTTCGGGATTCAGCGACTTCAATTCGGGATTTCCGAAAGGAGTTGACAACCGAAAAATCTATCAAATGATCAAGAGCACCGGCAACGGGATTATTGCCGGCACTTTCTCCGGGCTGTATTCATACAGTAACGGAGAGAAGAAATGGATTCCGGTCAGTCTGCCTGTTAAAGACAAGAAGGTTGTGGATATAATTCAAAAACAGGACACAATTCTGCTTTTAACCCGTTCATATTTGTTGAAATCGACAGATTTCCGGGATTTCAGTGTCACCCAGCTTCCTCCCCCTGAAAATTATGATAATAAAGCGGATCTGTTCAAAACCGTATGGACCATTCACAGCGGTGAAATCTACGGATTGGCCGGTAAACTGATCATCGATTTTGCAGGCCTTGTTTTTGCCTTTCTGACAATAACCGGGGTGATTGTTTTTATTAATAAGGTCATCTTAAAAAAGAATACCGTCAGGCCTGAAAAAAGGGGAAGATTAAAGGGCTCAAACCGCTGGAATATAAAATGGCATAACAAATTAGGGTGGATCACCCTGATCCTGCTGATCTTAAACACTGTCACAGGAATGTTCCTTCGTCCTCCGCTTCTGGCATTTATAGGTAATTCCAGAGTCGGGAAGATCCCACATACAGAGCTGGCAACGGAAAATCCGTGGTTTGACCAGCTGCGCCGGATTTATTATGATGACGACCATAACAGATTTATCGTTGCTACATCGGAAGGATTTTATTATTCTGACGATGATTTTAAAAGTAACCTCAGAAAATTCGAATATCAGCCGCCTGCAAGCATTATGGGTGTGAATGTTCTGGAAAAGATTCAAAAAGACACCTTCCTTGTGGGCTCCTTTGAAGGACTCTTTGCATGGAATTCACAGACCGGTTATGTCTTCGACTATATCAAGAAGGAGGAATATGCCGGCACGTCATCGAGGGGCAAACCCATCGGTGATTTTTTGATTTCAGGTTTTACAAGGGATTATAAGAACCAGGAGATCTATTTCGATTACAACATCGGAGCTGTCAGCCTAAATGATTCCGGAAGTTTTGCCATTATGCCCGGACAGACAATCGGGAATACACCGATTTCACTGTGGAATGTAGCGCTGGAAATCCATACCGGAAGAATCTATCAGCCTCTTATAGGCGATTTTTATGTTCTGATAGTTCCTCTTACCGGCCTGATTGTTCTGTTTATCTTGATTTCAGGATTTATCGTCTGGCTGAAGATCAGAAAAACAACACAAACATGATTTTGTCATCCCGGATTGCCCGAGGTGTCCGGGACCCGGCTTGAATTTCAAATCAGGCTGGGCTGTTCACTTTTTCTGTTTGATTACTTTTCCATTTTCAAACAGCTCATTATACTCCACCTTGCCGGTTTTGTCATAGCGTATCCAGGGTCCGTTCTTCATGTTATTCCTGAAATTCCCTGTCACCCACAACTGTCCCGTTTCCCGGTAAAATATCCATTCTCCTTCCATCTTTCCGTCGGTGAACGGTCCTTCTGCCTTGATTTTTCCGTTCTTGAAATAATAAGTAAGCCGGTCACCGGTAAGCTCGTGAATTTTCTGGCCGTTTGCATAGAACTTTTTTTCCAGCATAATCTATTATTCTAAGTCTTGTGATTGTCCTTCTATCTTTTAAGCAAAATCACAACCCTGTAATCACTCTGCAAAACCGGAGCCAGAATCGTTCAAAATATCCTGTACCATTTTTGTGACCTTGCGGAAATCAATCTTTCCGGTACTCATCATCGGCAACTCCTCAATGACTATAAACTGCCTCGGAAGGGCTATTACGGGCAGCTCATTCATCATATGCCTGAGAATTGTTGTCTTGTGTACCTCCGCGGAAACCGTTGCCACAATCTCTGATCCCTTTTTCTTATCCGAGACCTCGACAACACAACATGATACTCCTGGGGGAAGATGCTTCTCCAGTATATTTTCAACCTTTACGAGAGAGACCATCTCTCCTCCGATCTTTGCAAATCTCTTGAACCGGCCGGCATGCCAGAGAAAGCCGTCTTCATCGAAGTATCCCATGTCACCTGTGTTATACCAGCCGTCAACAAGGGCTTCAGAGGTAAGCTCCGGGTCATCATAATAGCCTTTCATCACAGAATCTCCCTTCACCATGATCTTTCCGACCTCCCTGATCGCACACCCTGCCCCGGTCTCAAGATTCTCAATCCTGACCTGAACATTCGGAATAAGTTTCCCTGTGCTGCCGGGCCTGTTAAATTCCTGTGAGTTGACAGAGATGACAGGAGACGTTTCAGTGGCTCCATAACCTTCAAGAAGCGTGACACCATGCTTTTTCATATACCCTTCCCTAAGTGCATCAGGACACTTATCGGCGCCTGCCACCATTAGCCTGAGGGATTTAAAATCCCCGGGTTCGGATTTTTGCAGATAGCCCCAGAAGAAGCTGGGAGTGCCAACCATGATTGTCGGCTTCTCATCACGGGCAATATTGCTTATTTTCTGGAAATCAAGAGGATTGGCATAAGCCACCATAGTCATTCCATAATAGAATGTAACCCAGAGATTTACTGTCAGTCCGAATATATGGTAAAAAACAAGATTTGCCAGAAGGATATCTGATTCGCCTATCTTAACATAATTGCCGAAATTCTCAATATTTGAAGCTATGTTACGGTGTGTCAGCTGGACTGCTTTTGGATCTTTTTCACTTCCACTGGTAAATAAAATTGCAGCTGTGTCATTCTCTTCCCCTTTGTGAATAGTGTTAAGGATCATACTGACAGGAAGTTTTGTTTTCAGGGCTGCTTTAAGCTTATCTCCCGTTGTAACACCTGCCATTATATCCTCGATAAGAACCATTCCGTCAATTACAGGACAGTTGATTTTCTCAAGCAATGCTTTTGAGGTAATGATTGTAGTGAATTTGCATTTTTTCTGCGCATACCTTGCATTCGCCTCAGCACCGGTCGAATAGTTTATCATCACAGGTATCCTGCCGCTCATCAGAGCGCCAACTGTGGCAAGTGCACATCCTGCTGAAGTGGGGATCATTATCCCGATGAATCCCTTATCGTACCTGCTGAATTTTGAACTCAGGATGAGAGCTCCGATCAGAGCCCTCGAGTATGTAACATTCTTACCGGTTGTCTTATCGATGACCGCCAGCTTATTGGCATGCTTTTTTGCTATACGGACAAATTGCTGATGGAGTAGCATAATTACAGGTTTTAATTACATCGGTCTGAAAAGCTTCAGGGGACTAATATAATGAATTATGTTTTATCTCATTCAGTAAATAAAAAACCATTCTAAAAACAAAGGTAATTTTATAGCTTTGTATTTCACTGATATTATGGCACATATCAATTCTTAACCGAGGGGTAAATGGCTGAACAATCGGCAGCGGTCGAAAATTATTTGTAATCGGGCAATAATGAATATAGCAAAAAGTCCCATCCTGCCGGGCTGGTTGTCCGGGTAAGGTGCAATACTGAGGCAAGCCGTCATTCAATTGATCAGCCTCAGGCTGATAAGAATCAGGGGGATTGTAATCACGCTCAGTACGGTGGAGACAAACACATTTGCGGTTGCGGTATCATCGTTTTCTCCGAGAATGCTTACCATGATCACCACATTCACCATGCAGGGCATGGCAGCCTGCATCACCATTACCGATAAGACTTCCTTCTGCAGCAGGAATGGGAAAAAATAGTTCAAAAGAGCAAATATCCCGATGATGATCATCGGAACTATAAGGAGCCTGTTAAGTGATAAAAGATATACATTCCTGTTTCTCAGCATTTTCCTCCCGTCCGCATAGTAAAGCACTGAACCGATAAATATCATTGACAGATAGGTGGTTGTGCCTCCCAGCGGGCCGACGGAATTGAGTATAAAGGGCGGCAGTTTTATTGAAAGAAGAAAAAGCACGAAGCCTGTGACTATCGCGATGGTATTGATATTGAACAACTTCCATATATGCCCCCTGAGACTGAAGGCCTTGCCCGGAGTAATTAAAGCAACACCCACAGTCCACATCAGGATGTTTGAAACAAGTATAAAAATGCTGCCGTAGAGAAGACCCTCCTGCCCGAACTGCGATGAAACCAGTGGAAGGCCAAGGTATATTATATTGCCAAGCATGCTGTGGAGTCTGAATATTGCCGCGGGACCACTCTTCATTCCGGCCATTTTTGATGTCAGCCATCCCGCAAGTAGCATAAACAGGATCACAAACAATGAAAGCAATAACGCCTGCAGGCTGCTGGAAAGAAGCTCCGGCGTTATTGTCAATTTGCTGAAGTTGGTGAGCAACAGAGCCGGCAGGGTGACGTAAAATATAACCTTTGCAAGCAAGTCCTTTGTTTCGGAAGAGATCACCCTGGCCCTGGAGGCTGCCAGTCCGATTAAAACCAGGATAGCCAGTATTGCAATCTGTCTTATAACGATGCCCAGTGCCATCTGATCTTACTTTTGCTCAGTTTTGGAAGGTCGAATTTATGATTTTTATTCACTGTTTTGTTTTTTCAGCGGAAATATCGGCTGACCACCATAAAATTCTGCATCCTTTCAGCGTCAATTGGAAAAAGCAGTACATTTCCGGATAATTTGCAGGTCATATGGGGGTTGGTTTCTTCTCATTTCTTATAATTAACTTAATTGCATATAGTTAGGGTATATGTGGAGAATCCGGATATATACATTCCTGACAGTCCTGGCTTTTGGCGTGCTGTACATTTTTACAGGATTAGTTGTCATTGTTTTGGTTCCGCTGGCCTTTTTAAGGCAGAAGAGGGCAGTACGGCTGGTCATGCAATTCTGGGCGAAATCAGCATTTATTATAATCGGCAAGAAGCTGCATATCGAGGGTAAGGAGAATATCAAGAAGACCGGAAAATACATCCTGATCGCAAATCACGCGAGTCTGTTCGATATTATGGCAATCATCTCTTTTTTTCCCGGTGTTTCATGGTTCGGGCATGAACGTCTTTTAAAGGTCCCGATCTTTTCACAGGTCCTGAAAATGACAGATTATGTACCTATGAAAAGGGCGAGCATTGCAAATACCAGGGAGATGCTGGACCGGCTGATTGAGAAGTCTGAAGGACACACTATTGCCATCTTTCCTGAGGGTACAAGGACTGAGGACGGCAAAATAAATGAGTTCTTCAGGGGATTTATCCAGGTTCTCCGGGCATCGGAAATCAATGTCCTGCCTGTGACGCTGAACGGATTTTTTATACTGAAACCTAAAAACAGGTTTTATATTAACTTCAGCTCCAGGATAAGTGTCTTCATTCATGAGCCCCTTTCGAGAGCATCTTTGATTGACAAGGATGATGCGGAAATAATCAGTATCATTAAAAACATTATTGAATCTTCATTAATGTCAGTACCCGAACCTGACAATCAGGCCTGACAGGAGACTTACCCGGATTTCATATAAAAACGGCCGGAGGATCTTATGGTTGAGATTAGTATCAGATAAATAGGTAATTTGCAACAGACAAACCCAATGCTATGAAAAAACGAATACTCCTTTCCCTGATGGTTTTCCTGATTGTGCTCCTTTGCTGTGCCCTGCTGTACATAACCTACCTTTCACCGGGAATTACCGGTTATGCTGCCAAGAACATAGCATCAGGTGTCTTTGTCGCGGGGCGGACGCAGGAGAGCATTGAAAAAGAGGACATTAACTTTTTTCCGGTAAAGTACACCAAGAATATCGTCGATTACGATAAGGACATTGTTACCAGCAAATTGCTCGGCATCTGGAAGTCTGAGGCTGTTTATAACGAGGGACTCGGGTGCACCCTTGTCAGGGATTTTTCTGCTGAGGAAGTCCTGGATCTGGATTATCCCGAAGTGTCTCTGCCGGCAGGTGATCCTGATACAATTCCCTGGCCTTCAGGAGACCTTCTCGCGGACTCGGTTCCGGCAGGTATAAACATGCAAACCCTCAGTGATATGCTTGACCGCGTATTTGAAGATACGGCAAGCTACAAAGGCACATTTGCCGTCACTGTTGTTTACAGGGACCAGATAGTTGCAGAACGGTTCCGCAGCGACCTCGGCCCCAACAATCTTTTTCTGAGCTGGTCAATGGCCAAGAGCTTCACAAATGCCATGGTGGGAGCAATGGTCAGGGACGGCCTCGTTGACATCAATGCGCCAATGAAAGTTGAGGAGTGGGCAAAGGATGACCGCAGGAACATCACCCTTGACAATCTCCTGCATATGACCAGCGGTCTTGAGTTCAGCGAAGCGTACTATAAGATGAGGCTTACAAACACCACAACCATGTTGCTGAAGAATGGCGACATGGGTGAGTACGCCACTTCAAAAAAGCTGCTTTTCGAACCTGATTTAGTATGGTCATATTCCTCGGGCTCGAGCAATATCATACAGGATTATATACGCACCGCATTCTCTACCCACGAAGATTATCTTGCCTATCCCCGCAATGCGATATTTAATAAGACGGGTATGCGAAGCGTGGTATGGGAAGTGGATGCCTCAGGGACCTTTGTGGGATCATCATACCTGTATGCCACCATGCGCGATTATGCCCGCTTCGGGTTGCTTTACCTGCACAACGGCAACTGGCTTGGAGAACAGGTGCTTCCTGAGAACTGGGTAAGCTATACCACTACTCCGGCTGAGGGATCAGGCGGAGAATACGGTGCCCTGTTCTGGCTGAACAGGAACGGTGAATTCCCGGGCTTGCCTGAAGACCTGTATTACTGTGACGGTTATGACGGCCAGCGCATATTTATTCTGCCTTCGAAAGAGATGGTAATTGTACGTACCGGATGCTCGCCGAGGGGCACCATTGACTGGCAGTCGTTCCTTACGGGTATAGTCGGGGCCGTAGAGTAATTTTTATCTGACCTTATTGATTTCCTGCATCAGGAATTCTTTATTCTTTACGCCGACAAAGCGGTTCACTTCTTTTCCGTTTTTAAAAAGGATCATTGTCGGGATACTCCTGATCTGGAATTTTTGCGCAAGTGCCTGATATTCTTCAACATTTACTTTTCCCACATTGGCATTGCCTGACAACTCTTCCGCAACATCATTCAGCACCGGAGCCATCATTTTGCAGGGGGCACACCAGCTTGCCCAGAAATCTACAAGCACTACCTTATTTTTCAGCTGGTGATCGAAATTTTTATCAGTCAGGGTAATTATATTGACGTGATCGGCAACAACGGGGATGTTTTTCATCTTATTCCTGGCCATCAAAAACAAACCACCAAAAATTACAATTAAAGTGCCGATTATTATAAGTGCAGTTTTCATATTACGCAAGTATATTCTGTTTTTGTCTTATTTTCAGTTCATTAAGGTAATTTGCCGATGCCAGGGCGGCAATTGTCCCGTCGCTGACAGCCGTTGTAACCTGCCTGAAGCGTTTGGCAGTACTGTCTCCGGCGGCATAAACACCTTCAATGCCGGCAGACATATCGTTCTTTACAACGATCTCTCCCCATTGGTTCAAAGTGACTTTATCTTTAATAAATTCAGTATTCGGCACATATCCGATAAAAATAAAAGCGCCGTCTGTTTTGAAATTTACGGTTTCACCTGTCTTCAGGTTCTTTATATCAACGCTTTCGAGCTTTTCGTTACCATAAAATGCCGTAACGGCAGATTCCATGATAAACCTGATTTTGGGATTATTTTCTGCCTCTTCGACAGCATGCTCAAATGCCTGGAAATGTTCAAACTGGTGGACAATCGTTACTTTGCTTGCATATTTTGTAAGCGATACAGCTTCTTCCAGGGCTGAATTTCCTCCGCCGACCACAATGATTTCCTTTCCGGTAAAAAAGTCACCGTCGCATGTGGCGCAGTAGGAGATCCCCCTGCCTTTGAAATTATCTTCGCCTGTTACACCAAGGGTGCGCGACCTTCCTCCCGGGGCAAGAATTATTATATTTGATGTAAATGTCTTACCGTCTGTAAGTTCCAGGGACTTAAGTTCTCCGGTCAGGTTAAGGTTGCGCAGAGACACATTCGTCATGATGTCACACCCGAAGCTTTGCGCCTGTTTCTTCATGATATTGGAGAGCTGGTACCCGCTGATGCTTTCAACACCCGGATAGTTGGCTATTTCATGGGTAAGGATCATCTGGCCGCCTGCCACACCTTCATTTATGATAAGCGTTTTCACCCTTGCCCGCGACAGGTAGATGCCAGCCGTAAGTCCGGCTGGCCCTGCCCCGATCACTATCGCATCATAATGAATGCTGTTGCCCATATTTATGCATTTACCGTTACGGCAAATTCCTTATCAAGGATTGACTTAACCTGGTCTTTGGTCTGGATACTTGAGGTGGCTTTTACGACTTTCCCGTTTTTATAGTAAATTGTAAAGGGAATGCCCATGAAACCGCGCACTTCAGGCAGTGACTTGATGATATGTGATTCCGGATTGTCAAATTCCATATCATAGAACCGCACATGCCTGTATTCAACTTCAAGCTCCTCTGCAATTCCGTAGACAGGAATACACATCGGGCCCATTCTTCCGCAGACAACCATAACATTTTCATTTTCGCTGATTGCCTTTCTGAGGTCAGCAGCTGATTCGAGATGTTCCAAATTTGTGTACAACATGATTTTTTGTATTTATATTTATGCGACAAAAGTACCATGTATTGAAGCATTGATAAAGGAAATGAAGCCCGGATACAACAAGATACCGGTTGAACCGGCACAACAATTTTCTTGTTATAGATTAACTTTGCAGGCACGTAAATCATTCTGACATGAGAACCATACTTGAGACTGACAGGGATTTTATCTGTGACATCCAGGCGCCCTGCTTCCGGAATCTTATACCGGAGGAAGCTGAACTGGTCAGGGCAAGCAAGACACAGGTATCCTTCCGCAAAGGGGATAACCTGATCAAACAGGGTGCATTTGCATCGTATATCCTGTTTATGATAACAGGCCTGGCCAAGCAGTACATTGAAGGTGACGGAACAAAGAACTATAATCTCCGGATCATCAGGCCGGGAGAGTTTGTCGGTCTCTCAGCGGTGTTTCACGAAAATATATTTAACTATTCATCGGTTGCGCTGACCGACTGTCAGGCATACCTCATCGAAAAAGAAACAATGGCCAGGGTGGTCAGGCAGAACGGTTTGTTTGGTTTCTCAATCATAAAAAAATACTGTGAACAAAATGCCAGCCTCCTGAGTACGATTCGCAACCTGATGTACAAACAGATGAACGGGCGGCTGGCTGACACGTTACTTTACATTGACAGCCTGAAAACAGAGGCCGGTGAGATTTTTCAGCTTCTCTCGAGGAAAGATATTGCCGATTTTACTGGAATTTCGACCGAAAGCACCGTAAAGCTTCTCAAGACTTTTGAAAAGGAAGGGTTGATTGCTTTGCACGATAAGGATATAACACTGTTAAAATACGATGCCCTGAGTGACATCAGCAGGAGGGGATAAGTTCACAGCTACAATTGACTGACAAAGTCGATGGAAGGACTTTTTGATTACAGCCTCTGGGGATTATTCTTAGCTAGCTTCCTGGCAGCTACAGTTGTGCCGTTCAGTTCCGAGGCGCTGCTTTCTTACCTGATCGTCAACGGAACAGATGCCTATACTGCCGTTATGGTGGCCTCGGCCGGAAACTGGCTCGGTGGGATGAGCAGCTACTTTATAGGTTACCTCGGCAAATGGGAATGGATTGAAAAGTATCTGCGGATAAAACGTGAGACAATTGAAAAGTGGCATGACCGTCTTTATAAAAGAGGCGCAGTTTTTGCATTTTTCTGCTGGGTTCCCGGAGTGGGAGATATTTTTGCTGTCGGGCTTGGCCTTTTACGAGCCAATATCTTCATAACGGCCATTGCCATGCTGGCCGGGAAGTTTTTACGTTATGTAATATGGGGATGGGTCACTGGGCTGGTATTCTAGAATGAATGGCCAGACTTCAGCTGCAACCGTGGTCACCCATAACCTATTAGGCAGATAATCAATATTTAAGGTTGTTGTGCTATATCAGTTTCCACGGCTCCCGGTAACTGTAGTGGAGCATACCTGTTGCAATGCCGTCAGCATCATCAACGAAGGCTTCTGTTGAAGGATCCCACCTGATTGTTTTCTTCAGTGCCACTGCAATATTTCCAAGCGTGCATACGGTACAGCTGCTGTGCCCGGTCTCCACGGGAACGACAGGATCGGTCCTGTTACGCACTGCCTCTATGAAATTAAGCTGGTGAGGAATTTTTGTCTCATACGGGCCTTCGTCTGCGGCGGCAGCTGCAGGCGGATTCAATGAAGGATCTGATGCGAGGAAATGCTCCCTCGAGACCTCGATCCATCCCTTGTCACCCAGGAATTTGACTCCCCGGGTTTTCTTTTCATTGAAAGGTTCGGATGTCATCACAGTGCCGCTTGCATATTTCCAGGTAATATATTCTGAGCCGTCGCCGATGGGAGATATCTCAACGGGTCCGCTGCCGTCCATGCCGAGTCCCCACTGCGCGATATCGAACATATGTGCTCCCCAGTCTGTTGTGTAGCCGCCGCCAGTCTCTTTATACCATCTCCATCCGGCCCAGAACTCCTCATCTTTCTCAGGATCGAGTGTTATGGGAGGATTAAGTTCACTGTTGAAGTGTATATTACCTGGCAGAGGACCAAGCCACAGGTCCCAGTTCAGGTCAGCTGGCACCGGTTCTTCCGGCAGGTTGTAAGGCACCGGTGGCGGACCCACATAGGCATTTACATTTGAGATTGTCCCTATTGCTCCTGTCTGCGCCATTTTTACAGCGTGCTGGAAATTAGGATCGGAACGTTGCTGGCTGCCGATACCAAGTATCCTGCCAGTCTCCCGGACTGTCTTCCTGAGCTGCTGTCCTTCGAAAATTGTAAAGGTCATCGGTTTTTCCAGGTACACGTCCTTCCCGGCCTTTAATGCTGCAATTGCAATCATGGCATGAGCATGATCGGGCACGGCAATCACAACTGCGTCAATATCCGTTCTGTTCAACAGTTCATTATATTTTTCATAGGTTGCCGCGGTAATCTTTTTCCCGGCTTCGGAATAAAACATGTTAACCCGGTTTTCAAAGCGTGTCCGCTTGATCCCGTACACATCACATCCTGCGAGAACCTCAACACCCGGAATCCTGATAAAGCCATTCATCAGGTGCATAGCCTGCTGGCCAAGTCCTATAAAGCCAAGCCTGACAAGGCCGGCAACTTTTGCAGCTGGTTTTTTTGAACGGCCGCAGCCCACGGAAGGGATTATCATTATGCCTGCAAAGCCAAGCGCTGAAGCGTTTACGAACTGTCTCCTTGAAAAGGTTATTCTTTTTTGTGCCATATCTCTTTATTTTACAATAAAGGTATAATTTTAAAAACAGAAACTTAGATATCCCGTGCGATGAAAAATATTGCTCTTGCATTTGTAATGATCCTGACGGTACTGAGCTGTTCAGACATGAATTCAGCACCCGGCCTGAAGGGCAGGAAAATTCTAATAGTGTACGGCGGCTGGGAAGGCCATGAACCAGAAAAGTTCGTCGGTATTCTTCAACCCTGGCTTGTTTCAGAGGGAGCCTCGGTGGATACCTGCTCGTCGCTGGAAATTTATACTGACAAGGAGTATATGAAGACCATTGACCTTGTGATCCAGGTCTTCACAATGTCGGAGATAACGACCGCACAGGAAGAAGGCCTTCTGGAAGCCGTCAGAAACGGGACGGGCATTGCAGGCTGGCATGGCGGGCTCGCTGACTCGTTCAGGAACAATCCCGCTTACCAGTATATGGTGGGAGGACAATGGGTGGCTCACCCCGGAGGAGTTATCGATTACTCAGTAAATATCTCTGACAAAGATGATCCGGTCACCAAAGGGCTGTCTGATTTTAAAATGCACAGCGAACAGTATTACATGCACGTTGATCCGAATGTGAAAGTACTGGCTACGACAACTTTTTCGGGTGATAACGATTTCTGGTCAGCCGGCTGCACGATGCCGGTGGTGTGGAAGAAGATGTACGGCAAGGGCCGTGTCTTTTATACATCACTGGGTCATGTTGCGGCAGACATGGAAGTGCCGGAGGCTCTCGAAATTATTAAGCGCGGCATTCGCTGGAGTGCTGTGAGCAAATATGAACCTGCCGAAAAATGGGTTTCACCCGTTTACTAATTCATACCATGGCAATGGGAAAAAGATTTGAGGTTGAAAACCCTGACTTTATAAAGAGTCCCTTTACCGGGATGACCAGGGAGCATTATATTTTATGCGCCAGGTACATACTTGAACGGGCATTCAGTCATGTCAGGTCGCTGGAAGACCCCATCACATTTCCCCGCGTTCCGGGTAAGACGTACCCCCAACCGGATGCGCCGGCATGGCGTTACCGGTCGCTGGAGTTCGAAGCGCTGGAGCGGACTTTCACCCTTGCCGGACCGTTGATTCACGTTGATCCGGAGACAGTTATCGGGAACATTAAGATGAGGGATTATTACCACCTCCATTTCTATAATGCCCTGACCCCCGGACATCCGAATTCCCTGCCGCTGCCGGAGGAACTGCCCGATTCAACCTATCAGTTCACATGTGAGTTCGGAGGGCTGTTCAAGACGCTGTTGTTAATGCCTGAAACACTTTGGGATACCTATTCAGAAAAGGAAAAAAATGAGATGGCGGTGACCATATCAAAATGGGGCCATCACCGGACCACGCAGAACAACTGGCGGATCTTTAATATAATTACCCTGTCATTTCTTAAGAAATACGGATTTGAGATTGATGACGAGCTTCTAAAAAGCCACCTTTTATGGGTTGCATCTTATCATTCCGGGAACGGATGGTACCTTGAACAAACCTATAACTACTATTCAATCAGCCTGTTCATTGTTTATACCACTATCTGGAACAGGACATTCGGAGATGAGCATTATCCCGAAATTGCCGCTGTAATTGAAAAGTCGGCTCAAAGACTGATGGAATCAATCACCGGTTTCTTTGGCCGGGACGGATATATTAACATGTGGTCGAGGAGCATATGTTACAGGACATGGGTCTCCGGCGCCTTCCCGGTTGCATTCATGCTTAAGGATACAAATCTTCTGGATCCGGGTTTTGCGAGGCGGCTCTGTTCGGGGTCACTTCTTCAGTTTGTCACCCGTGAGGAGTTCTATGACAAAGAGATACCGAGCCTGGGTTTTTACGGACACAGGGAATACATGATCCAGAATTACAGCTGTCCCGCCAGCCCGTTCCTTATGTTCCTGCCTCTCATCTGCCTGGCCCTGCCTGATGATTCTCCGTTCTGGTCGGCCAGGGAAAATGAAGGATTCTGGGATGGTCTGGGTACAGGTTCAAGGGTAACCGTTCTCGATAACCCCGGGCTTGTACTCGTCAACCACGGAAAGACAGGGGCGTCTGAAATAGTTCCGGGGAAAGTGTACTATGATGATCCGAACTATTCCAAACTGACATACAACACCCATTTCCCCTGGGAGGATCATAATACGGCGGGGGGGACTTCAATGGAATACAGTTTCCGGAGCCTTGACCCACGGGATGTCAGAGGTGATGACATCAACTTTTATCTTACCGGTGCAACAGTCAATAACAGTGCGGATAAAAACCGGGTCTTCTCAACCTCTCAGAGCATGGTATATAACGGCATTAAAGAGGGGGTACTCTACCGGCAGGCGTTGATGAGACAGCCTCCCAACAACGGTGTGGGGTATATTATAGACCTGGCTGACATTATCATTCCCGGGGGAGTGATAAGGGTTGACCGGTCACGGATGGCTTTCGAACATGAACTGACGCTCGGGCATTTCGGCATGCCTCATCTGAAAGGGGAGGCAGCTGCGGTAAGCCATTTTGAAGAGAGCAACAGAAAAATCATTACGGCATCGGTAAAGGGCAGGCGCCTGGCACTTATAATTTACAGCGGCTGGGACGGGCTCAGCTCTGTGATCCATACCAACAGGAATGCTGAGGCGGATGAAAGCACTGTCATCTATGCCTTCAGAAAACGGACTGCTAAAAACCCTGCCATGGAACTGATGATATCAGTCCTGCTGCATAAAACCGATGATACGGAGTGGACCCCTGAGGAGTTGTCTCCGATCAGCGAAATAAAGATCATGGATGTAACTCCGGCTTCATCACCCCTGGGTGCGGAGATCACATTGAACGACAACCAGAAGTATAAAATCTATTTTGAGGAAATAGACGGCAACAGAAAGTGTTAGTCAATGTTTAGGTTTAAATGATAAAAAATTCATCATTATGTCAAAACTGTTTTCACCTCTGACAATAAAGAATATTACTCTTAGGAACAGGATAGTCATGTCGCCGATGTGCCAGTATTCCGCAATGGACGGATTTGTCAGCGACTGGCATGTAGTTCATCTGGGGGGCAGGGCTGCCGGCGGTGCCGGACTGATCATTGCTGAGGCGACTGCGGTCGTACCGGAGGGAAGGATCACCCCGGGGGACCTTGGTCTCTGGAGTGATGAACACATTCTCGGGCTCAGCAGGATCACCCGTTTCATTCACCAGCAGGGTGCTGTTGCAGGAATTCAGCTGGCACATGCAGGAAGAAAAGCCTCTTGCGCCATGCCGTGGGAAGGGGGGAGACAGCTTGATGTCAAACATGGCGGATGGCAAACTGTTGCCCCGGGAAACCTTCCGTTCATTGACAGTGACAACCCACCTGCAGCTTTGAATAAAGAAGGCATAGGCAGGGTGGTTTCCGGTTTCAGGGCAGCAGCAGAGAGGGCTCTTATTGCAGGCTTTAAGGTAATCGAGATCCACAGTGCGCACGGTTACCTGTTGCATCAGTTTTTGTCTCCTCTGAGTAACAACCGCACCGATGAGTACGGAGGTTCTTTTGAGAACCGGATCCGTTTATTGCGACAGGTCGTTGAATCCATTAAATCTGTCTGGCCTGCCGAGAATCCGCTTTTTGTGCGTCTGTCAGTGACCGACTGGACTGATGGCGGATGGACTAAAGAAGAAAGTGTAAGACTGGCAGTGATCTTGAAGGAAATGAACGTTGACCTGATAGACTGTTCTTCGGGAGGCAATGTTCACAATGCCAGGATACCGGTTGCTCCCGGATACCAGGTGCAGTTTTCCGGTGCGCTGAGGGAAACGGGAATAATGACCGGAGCCGTGGGATTAATAACAGGCGCCAGGCAGGCGGAAGCAATACTTGAGGAAGGGAAGGCCGACCTCGTGTTCTTTGGCCGGGAGTTGCTGCGGAACCCCTATTTCCCGCTCGCGGCTGCAAGGGAACTCGGAGATGATGTTGAATGGCCGTTGCAATACCTCAGATCAAAGTAAATCCGGGGACGATTCCTTGACACGGGCATAAAATTCTTAAAGCCTGATTTGTCACGGGATCATTAAAATCCAATTTAACTTCTAAATTTGCAGACTATAAATAGAGAAAGTGTTTATAATAACCTGATAATCTGAATTAAGATGAAAAATAAAGCAATAGGTCTGATTGCCGGTTTTCTGGCCCTGTCCGCTGTAATAGGAACTAACGTGAATTCGCAGACGCGAAATGATGTTATAACCTACTATAATGAAGGAGCCAAGGCAATGCAAACAGATGTTCCCGCTGCCATTGCGGCATTTGAAAACGTGGTCACCACCTCTGACAAGGTAGGCGAGGAAGCCGCTGACCTGAAACAAAAAGCCGTGCAGGTTCTGCCCGGATTATATTACAAGCTGGCAGCTGCCGCTCTGAATGAGAAAAAGCCGGCAGCAGAGATTATTTCGGCCTCCAAAACAGCCATTGCTGCATCGGAGAAGTATGGCAACACTTCAAACAAGGAGAAAGCACAGAAAGTCCTCGTACAGGGTTATAACAACCTGGCAGTGGATTATTTTTCAGCCAATGATCTTGAAAACGCCCTGCTGACGATTGACAGCCTTTTGCTGATCAACCCTGATTATGTCAATGCAATTTACAACAAGGCATTGATATATATCAAGCAGGATAAAGCCGATGCTTTCGAGACTACGATTGATTCGTACCTTCAGAAGGTCAGGAGCGCCAATGATACGGTAAAGACACAAAAGGCATCGACGCTGGCGCTTGAGTATTTTCGTTCAGCGGGATCAAAAGCCAACCAGGCGAACAAGCTTGATGATGCGCTTGCCTTCCTGAACAGATCAGCAAAATACGGCGACGACAAGGACCTTTTCTACTACTTTGCCGATGTGTATAACAAGAAGGGGAATTTTGACGGCGGGGCAGAATATGCACAGAAAGGCCTTGATATGGAAACGGGGAGTGCAGAAGCCAAAGCGAAATTCTTCTATCAGCTTGCAGTTGCACAGGTCGGCAAGGGGCAGACCGCAGAGGCATGTGCCTCATTCAAGAATGCCCTTTACGGACCCTTTGCAGAGGCCTCCAAGGCACAACGGACAAACCTTAAATGTGAATAGGATTCAGCCGGACACTGAACGGGCACTAAACAAGCTTTGCCGTAAGGGTTATATCAACTGATTTAAGTGCACGGGACACCGGACAATTGACTTTTGCTCCTCCGGCCAGCTCGAGGAACTTCTCTTCCGTGATACCCGGGACCTTTCCCGTCAGATCGAGGCTGATGCCTGTGATTTCAAAATGGTCAATTATTTTTTCAATGCTGACGGCAGCCTCCACTTTCAGCTCGGTGGCTGTGAATCCTGCTCCGGTAAGCGCATAACTTAATGCCATGGCGAAGCAGCCACTGTGAGCGGCAGCTATAAGTTCTTCGGGGTTTGTGCCTTCACGGCCGTCTTCGTTCTTAAACCTTGTTGTTGATGAATAGGGAGTTTTATCAAGCACTCCGCTTGTTGAAGTGAGGCTTCCCTTACCATCTGCGCCGTTTCCCTGCCATATGGCTGTTGCTTTGCGTTTCATGATTTTCTGATTGTATTTCTGTTAGTTATACCGTTTCACTTACCCGGGGGGTAAGAATTATATCAAAGATAATTTTATTGAACATTATACGGATAACAATAAAACAGGATTCTTGTTTGAATTTGCCGTGATATATATTTTTTAGCGGCCGTTAATCCGGGTTTCCTGTAAAAAAATATTACCCTTTGCAATCCTGATAAGTTTTTTAATTTTGAACCAGACATTTATAAAATTAAACATAAACTATGTCCGTAAGAAAATGTACGCGCATCGTAAGAGGGCAAAATGCCGTAGACGGAGCCGGCGTTCGCCTGCGCAGGGTCCTCGGACTGGCTACTATCAAGGATTTTGATCCTTTCCTGATGCTTGATGGGTTTGATTCCACCAACCCCGGTGATTACATCAAGGGATTTCCCTGGCATCCTCACCGCGGAATTGAAACAGTCACCTATCTGTTAAAAGGAGAAATAGAACATGGCGACAGCCTGGGCAACAAGGGGATAATAAGTGATTATCAGTGCCAGTGGATGACAGCCGGATCAGGGATCATTCACCAGGAGATGCCCCAGGCCTCCGAAAGGCTTCTGGGTTGTCAGCTGTGGGTCAACCTTCCGAAGAAGGAAAAAATGACACAACCGGCCTACCGTGACATCAGGCCTCAGGATATTCCTGCAGTCCGGGAAGGGAACGCAAAAGTCAGGCTCTTATCCGGCAATTACCGTGACCGCAAAGGTGCAGTGAAAGGTGAGTATGTAAAGGTTCAGTACCTTGATGTGGCGCTGGAGCCCGGCAGTACCTGGCATTATAAGGAAACCCCCAACGATCAGACTCTGTTCATGTATCTCATCGAAGGAACCCTGGCGGCAGATGATTCTCTGACTGCATTTGAAGAAAAGAACTGTGCGATCCTGATGTCTGCTACCTCGGAAAGCAGTTCTGATTTTGATGAGGTAGTCGTCAGGGCAGGTGACCGGGGAGCAAATTTCCTTCTCATAGCCGCACGGCCGTTGAAGGAACCGGTCGCATGGGGCGGGCCTATAGTCATGAACACTGAAGAAGAGCTGAGTGAAGCCTTCAGGGAACTGAATGGGAACACCTTCATTAAGCACAAGAAACCGCAGGAACTCTGAAATAAATATCAGTTCTCCCGGGCATATCTGTTAACCGATTAGTCTAACTTAAACCGCAGGAAGCAATGGATCAAAATAAAAAATGGGTTTTTATCATTAACCCAACAGCCGGTAACGGATATGCACTCAGCCTGTCTGACAAAATCTCGGAAATGATCAGTAAACACAGCCTGGATGCAGAACTGGTTTATACGACGGGAAGAGGCCATGCAACAGAATTGTCAAAACAGTATGCCGGCAAGGGATACAACTTCATCATTGGTGTTGGCGGTGATGGCACCATAAACGAAATTGCAGCGCCGCTGATCTTTAAAAAAGACATAACAGTCGGATTGATCGGCGCAGGAACCGGCAATGATTTCATCCAGGTCACAGGCTTCCCCGGACGGTTTGAGGATAAAGACTGGGAGACCTTCTTTAAAGCCAGTGTGACCGCAATGGATGTGGGACAATGTAATGACAAGATCTTTCTCAACGGGATGGGACTGGGTTTTGATGCCCAGGTAGCAGCTGAAAACTATACCGGACCAGGTGAAGTAAAACCGGGGGGAAAGAGCAAGTACATATGGCATATCCTGAAGACACTGCTCTTCTTTAAGGAAAAAAAGATGACTGTCATTTCAGGCGGGAATACTCATGAGACGGATTGTTTCATAAATACAATCGCCAACGGCAGAAGGTTTGCAGGCAGCTTTTTCCTTACCCCGAAGGCAATTGCAAATGACGGACTTCTTGATGTCTGCTCAATAAAGAAGCTGACATTGTTTCAAAGGCTTAACATCCTTCTCCGGGTTCCGAAGGGGACACACATAACTGATCCGAAGGTCAACTATTACCAGACGGATAAGCTAAGCCTGGAATTTCCGTCTGAGGTTCCTTTCCATGTTGACGGTGAATTATTCTTTTCGAAACATTTTGAAGTCAGTGCACTGCAGGGAGCGCTAAGAATAATCTATAATCCCGAGGGGAATCATTTTTTTAAAGCCTGAGGGAAACGCAGCAGATTTTTCTTCCGGCGTTACATTCATGAAGCCTTCCGCTAGAAGTCTCCTTCGGCATTGCCGAACAACCTGAAATTGTAAGTAAGCATGAAGACCGGCTGTGCAAAGATCGTCATCTGGTACCCTTTGACCACTCCGTCTTCATTCCTGAAATAAATCGAATAGGGATTTTTTCTTCCAAGGACATTATAGACTGTAGCAGTCAGGGATGAGTGATTTAGTTTTTTTGCTCTCAGGTTACCGTTCACCGTGGCTGAGAGATCAAGTCTCATGTAATATGGTATCCGATAGTCGTTCCTGTTTGAATAATATACCTGATCGGAGTTATAAAAATTATAGAAAGCCACTGGGTATGTGATTGGCCTTCCGGTGTTGTAGATGAAGTTGGATGTAAAGTTGAAACGCCGCGATGCCTTTGCGTTGATAACAATCTTAAGGTCATGCGGCTTGTCATAATTGGCAGGAAACCAGTTGCCATTGTTTACTTTTTCCTCCTCAAACCTTCCGTCTACCTTCATAAATACCCTTGAGTAAGTGTAGCTTACCCAACCTGTCACGCTGCCTGACTGTTTCTTCACCATTACCTCAACTCCGTATGCCTTTCCATCGCCGTTCAATACATCTGTTTCGAGGTGATCATTCATCAGGAGTTCAGCACCACCCTTATAGTCAAGAGTGTTTTTCAGCAGCTTATAATACCCTTCAACGGAGGTTTCGATAGCTTTCCTGTCAAAGTTCAGGTAATAGCCGGCAGAGACCTGGTCGCCTCTCTGCGGCTGTATGTAGCTGTCGCTTAATTTCCAGATATCCACCGGCGACATTGAAGTGGTATTTGATATCATATGAAGATACTGGTATGCCCTTTGTGCACCTATCTTTATCGATGATCCAGGCGAAAGCAGGAACCTTGACGAGAACCTGAATTCAAGTCCCGGATAAGCCTTGACAATGTCACCGTTACCATATGTAACAGTGTCAATTATGGTTTCAGCCGTTCTTGGCATATCCTCATAGTACAGGTACTCTGTCTGCGGGCCCTGATACATGTAATAGGTGCCTCTGAGTCCTGCCGAGATTGACAACCGGGGAGTGATTTCATATTCATCGCTTATGTACAGCGAAGGTTCAAGTGCCTGCTCCTTCTCCAGTTCCCTGGGTATTATGTCGGAATAGTCACCGAAAGGTTCCTGTCTTCCCGGAAGAAGGGAATATGAGGTTGCATCAAGGCCAAACTCCATCCTGTGATTTGATGATGGGTTGTATGTAAAATCAGTCCTGACGATTCTCTGGTTCAGGTCATAATACATGTTATTGTAGGTTGTTGAATTGGATTTTGTTGTGAGTTTATAATCATAGTTGCTCATTATGGCAAAGAACTGTGCTGACAATTTCCTTCCGAAAGAGTGTTTCCATTTCAGGGTTGCCGCCGTGTTGCCGTAGTTAAATCCGCTCTCCATGTAGTAGTCGAACCTGTCATTGCTTATATAACCGGACAGGGAAAGAGAGTTTTTCTCATTGAGGTCGGCGCTAATTGTCCCCTGTATGTCATAGAAGCCTGCCGTGCTCTGGCTCAGCATCGGGTCGCTGAGCATGCTTAAAAGCCAGTCGGAATATGTGGCTCTTGCACCGATGATGAATGAGACCTTATCTTTTATGATAGGACCGTCAATCATCAGTCTGCCTGTCACAGGGCTTATTCCGCCGCTCACTTTTATCTTTTCCCTGTTGCCTTCAGCGGGGACTATTTCCATCACTGATGACAGTCTGCCTCCGTATTTGGCCGGCATCCCGCTTTTAAAAAGCGTGACATCGGCTATGAGATCAGAGTTGAATGCACCGAAAAATCCAAAGAAATGCGATGAATTGAGTATTGGCGCATAATTCAGGAGAATAAGATTCTGGTCCGTACTGCCCCCGCGGACGTTATACCCTCCGGAGGCCTCCCCGACGGTCTGTACTCCCGGAAGCATCAGTGAACTTTTCAGCAGGTCAGCCTCACCAAGACCCAGCGGTATCTGTTTCAGCATCTTTACATTGATCTTCTCAATGCCTATCCGGGTGTTCTTTACATTGTTCTCGCGGTTGGCGGAAACTATCACCTCATCAATCTGATTCGTGCTTTCAGCCATTGTTACATCAAGGGAGCCGTCTGAATAAATTATAATATTACGGCTTGATGACTTCATCCCGATCATCCTGTAATCAATACGGTACTGTCCGGGAGGCAATGAAATTGAGTAATACCCGACATTGTTTGTCAAAGCTCCTGATTTGAGCTTATCGACATAAACAACCACACTGGGTATAACACTCCCGTCCGCAGCATCTCTCACCACTCCTGAAAAAGTAACCCTCTCCTGCGATTTGGTGGCAGACGGTCTTCCGATCTTGAATATTTTATATTCATCACTGATCGACTGATCTTCGGTTTTCGCGACTGGTCTCACAAAATCATCAGTGGCCGCTGCTGCATAATTTCTCCTGATATATTCGGAATACTCCTTCCCAAATCCTGTTTTGATTGCATATCCTTTTGAGAGAATGATTTTATCGTCATCAGTGATAATAAATAAAAGTCCTTCACGCCTCAGGACGTTGTCGAGGACGCCGTCAACTGTGCTGTTCTCGGCATTCACGTTAAGGTAAAGACTGTCAACCCACTTGTCTGAATAATATATCTTTACCGGAACCTTTTTTTCAATTGTATCAACCATGTCGCTGAACAGTATCTGGCTGAACTGGAATGTCAGGTTGTTATCCTGCCCGCAGACATAAATCATCAGGTTAAGCGAGATTATTATAAGGGAAATTTTCTTCATCATTATGTTCAGGGGTGCTTCACTGGTTGTCGATCAATTTCAGGGCACTTATTATCTGGTTTTTATTTGCTTTACGGACATTAATCTTATACCTGTCGATAATTTTTTTCATTTCAGCAGACCTGTCACCGAACAGTTTTATAAACTTGCTGTTGGATCTTATCCGGGTGAAGCCTGACCCGGTATCAACATACCCAATGGGGGAGTAAAAGTACTCATCGATACCGTTTTTCTGATGAACTGCCGACGTATGCCTGACAATATATTTGATGTCTCCGTCATAGGCTGTCTCATAAAACCCGGAGGGAATACCGGCACTTGCGGCTTCATTTCCGGTTATATTCCTGAAAGTCAGTGTATCATCTTTGAAGAATAACACAAAAGAGTCAATAATATCCTTATTCAGTGATATCTGATACAGACCCTGTGCATGTTTATTCTCAATTTCAGGATAAATGACCTCATCGGTGAAGGTGTCATAGTGAAGGAAGACATTTTTATAACTTCTGCCGTTCATGGTTATTGAAGCTGTACGGTCTTTTTCAAAAAACAGAAGCGGTTTATTTTTTGAACGGTAATGATAGGGGAAATAGGTTCTGCCGTTGACTAACCCGTCGTCAACTCCTACCTTCAGTGAATAAACTTTCTCAAGGTATTCTTTCTGAGCCGTTTCTGTGCGGGCTATCATATCTTTTTCGCCGGTTGCTGTTAGCATGGCAGTATCCTGTGACAGGCCTCTGAAGGAGCACAAAAAAAGAAGCAGCAGAAGTAAAAGTCTTGCCATGATAAAGGGAAGGGTCAAAAATTTCATCGAAATAACTAATATTATTTTTAATAATATGCCGCTTAACAATATTTAATGTTTTTCCCCGATGATTATGCGGTTCGTGTGACAGAGGGAAAGTTTTTAATTCTATTTTTGTCGATTCTCCGTTGCCGGAGGTAATTATCGAATAACTGAAATATGCATTACAGGTTGAGCAGGAAACGGCATAAAATCACATTTGTTCTGGTTATCGCCTGTACTCTTTTTACCTGCGTAGATCCCTTCACACCTGAACTTAAGAGCTTCGAATCGCTTCTGGTGGTGGATGCCCTTGTCACTGATGAGGATAAATCGAATTATGTAATTTTAACACGCACAATTGAGACCACTGATGACGACCCTCCAAGAGTCACCGGTGCAACTGTAGTTATCAGTGACGACCTGGGTAACAGCACATTGCTGGTTGAAAAAAGCCCGGGCGAATACCGCACTGACAGTCTTGCCTTCAGGGGTGCAGCAGGCAGAACCTATACACTGAGCATTGAAACTGAGAGTGGCGAAAAGTATTCATCTGATCCCTCTTTAATGTACCCGGTTGCCGATATTGACAGTATCTATATCAGCAAGGACCATCTAATGTCGGAAGAAACAGGGGAGATGATCCCGGGAGTTTCCGTTTATATTGATACCCGTGATGAAAGTACCGGTAACTATTACCGGTGGAGCTACGAAGAATGGTGGAAATTCCAGATACCTGAGCCCAAGATGTTTAATTATATAAATGATTCGATCATAGTACCAGTGGCCGAATTAAAGCAGGTCTGCTGGGCAAATAAGAAGTCGGATGCAATTGATATTGAGAACACACTGCAGGTAAATACCGACAGATTTATAAAGAAGCCGGTTCTGTTCATTTCATCCGAAGAGACGAACAGGTTATTGATTCAGTACTATGTGGAAATCAGACAACTGTCTCTCTCCAAGGAGGAATACCGGTTCTGGGACCTCATGTTGCAGCTGAATGAAAGCGGAGGGGATATCTTTGATAAACAGCCTTTTCAGATCTTCAGCAATATCCACAATGTCACAAATCCTGATGAGCAGATAATAGGGTATTTTCAGGTATCGGCGGCAAAGCTCATACATAAATATATAACATTCAATGAGATAGCCAGCCTTGACCTGCCCATGTATTTGTATGAATGTGACAGGATTGAAAAGGGGGAGGTTGATTATCCTCCCCCTGCGATGGGTAAAGGCTACACTTTTAACGATATCAATGCGGCTTTTTTGAATTCAGGTTACACTTTTATTGGTCCTATCTATGATAAGGAGGGCGAGCTGTTCAGACTTATTTTCGTACGTCCCTTCTGTGCTGAATGCACTGTGAGTGGTACCATGACCAAACCCTCTTTCTGGGTTGATATTGAATGAACATTCAGACTATATGATACCTACCAGTCAAAAAACTTCAGCAGGAAGTCTGTTCAGGAGGGCAGCCATTCTTTGTGTTATGGTCTTGCTGCTCAGCGTTTCGCTTTCAGCCCAGAAGACGTCCCCGCCTGCTGTAAGTGAAAGAGCTTACTGTGAAGAGCTTTATATTCAGACTGACAGGGACACTTACATTGCAGGGGAGAATGTCTATGTTAAAGTCAGTGAGTTCGGAGGGCTTACTCACACTCCCGGGAGCATCAGCAGGGTTGTGTATGTTGACATGCCTGATAATTTCGGTACTCCGGTCATTCAGATCAAAATTGCAACGGACGGACTCACAGGCTCAGGCGCTTTCAGGATCCCTGATACCCTCAGGACAGGGTGTTATTTTGTCCGCTCGTTCACAAGCTGGATGAAGAATTTCCCTCAGTCATCTTTTGCTTATAAGAAGATTTCTGTCATTAATCCTTTTGAAAGCATGAGCAGGCTCAGTATTCCGCCCGTAAACACCATACCTGACAGCGTGATATTCTATACCGGGACAGGGCCCATTCTGACCGGCCTGTTGAACCGCGTGGGATTCCGATGCTTCGATAAAGATGGTGATCCCGTAATTACGCAAGGAGTGATAACCGGGAGCAGTGAAGATACGCTGGCATTTTTCAGGACCGACAGATACGGTACAGGATTGCTTTCTGTTAATCCGCCATCAGCCGGCAAACTCTATATGGTCACATCTGACAGCACTGGCCGGGACAGAAGATTTGAAATGCCCCCCGTCAATGAAGCCGGATTGACATTCAGGGTGACGTCAGACAAAAAGGCAGGTATTGTGAAAATCCATATCCTGAAAAATAAGGAATTCGATGTGCCGGAAGGGAGGCTGGGTATCATTTATTCTCATCCGTTGTTTCCGCCTGTCAGAAAGGAAATATCTGCTGCAAGGGATTCGGTGATCGTTTTCAGTCATGATATTATTCCGGCCGGCATGGCAAAGATCATGATCACAGATATAAAGGGCACCATAATTGCCTCAGGATGGTTTTACAATGACAGGGTGCAGGAGCTCACATACGATGTGAAGGTTTATCCTGAAACTTTCGCTCCGCGCGAAAAGGTGAGAATTGAAATCCTTGCAAAAGATGAAAATGGGCATCCGATTGAAAGCGATCTCTGTGTTTCTGTTGTCAGGCCGGTACTGAAAAACGGCTCTCATTACAATGAAATGACAAGACGCATCCAGTCTCCTGTCGTGCAGGCATTAACGACAGACCTGGTCCTGCCCTCGCTGAATGATTATTTGATTTTTTATCATGAACAAAGTGACCATTACGGGTATGAGGTGCCGGATACAGTCATTGAATATCTTCCGGAGCCTGAGGGTCATGTGATTAGCGGGGTGATCAGGGACAGGGAGACCGACACGCCTCTTGCAGAGGAGAATATCACACTCTCATTTGTGGGTAAGACCTCCCGCTGCAACTTCACCAGGACCGGAAAAGAAGGAGAATTCAATGTTTCCACAAGGGAGTACGGTGTGAAGGAAATTGTCATACAGCCACTGTCTCCGGAAACAGACGGTTATTACGTCGATCTGAAGGACCCTTTTATTCTTGACGGAGGAGGTTTTCAGGCCGGGTCTCTGTTTATTGACACAACGGATCTGGAAGAAGTCAACAAGGCAATTATCAGTATGCAGGTAAGTGATATTTATGACCCCTTCCTGCAACAGAAAGGTACGGATTCACGGCTTAACGGAAGGCCTGATTTCTACGGTGAGCCTGATAATACTATACTGCTGTCGGATTATATTGAGCTTACAACCCTGAGGGAGGCCTTTAAGGAGATTGTTCCCGGCGCCTCAACAGTCTCAAGGAATGACAAAAGCAGCCTCAGGCTCATTAATTCTCATCCTGACGCATCATTCACTACTTCACCGCTTGTCATCGTTGACGGTGTGCCGATATATGACTTCGATAAAATACTGGAAATACGATCTTCTGAAATAGAAAAAATTGAAGTTCTGAACACCAGGTACTTTCTCTCTGATCTGATTATCGAGGGTATTGTCAATATCGTTTCAAAAAAGGGAAATCTGAGTGTTCTGGAGTTTGACCAGTCGATCTTCAGGCAGGAGTTCAAAGGCCTTGACGAGCATAAATTCTTCTCCCGCGATTATTCAACTGATGAGCAGAAATCAAGCAGGCTTCCGGATTTTCGCAACACACTTTACTGGAATTCTGATATAAGAACTGACAAAGACGGTAAGGCTTCAGTCGAGTTTTATACATCAGACGAAACGGGTGAATTTACTGTAATTGTGGAAGGTTTTGCCGCTGACGGCAAGGGGGGAAGGAGCGTATCTTCCTTCAAGGTCAGAAATTAAGCAGCAGGCCCAGCAGCGCCACTCCGGTACCTCCGGCAATCAGGCTGTCAAACCTGTCAAGAAAACCACCGTGCCCGGGGATCAGGTTGCTGAAGTCCTTTACGTTGTACTTTCTTTTATATACCGATTTTGCTGCGTCTCCGGAAAATGCAAAAATGATTACAACGACTGCAAACAATATTGCATTTATCTGTGGAGCGATGATCAGGCTTTTGAATACGAAGGCACTCAGAACGGCAACCAGCGACCCGCCGATGAGGCCTTCAACTGTCTTGTTCGGACTGATCCCGGGGAACAGCTTTGTTTTGCCAAAGAGCTGGCCTGATACCTGGCTGAAGCCGTCAAAGATGCAAAGGATAAGAAAGGCAAACAGCATCACTCCTTTATCCATCCGGCTGAAAAAGTAAAATCCGGCGGAAAGCAGCGCCATTAAAAATATTGAGATCAGGAAGAAATTCCTGAATTTGTATCCAGACTCCCTGAACAGCTTATATAGTTCGGCAAAGCCAATAATAATAATCAGAACCGCAAGCACCCTGAAAACAACAGGGTAAATTGCAATACTGAAGAATACGATGTTGGTTATTATGAAGTAGTTAATGTGTTTTATCCAGGCTTTTCGTCTGGCCTGCTGTTCTTTCCGCTTGTTGATGAGATAAATGCCGATTGTTCCCAGCAAATAATAAACCAGGATGACAGAATAAATTACCCAGATTGTTTTCATTATCTGTCAAGGTAAGGTATTACTTTAAATGCACTGATGATCATTACAATGCCAAATAGTATCATACCCAGGGCATACCACAGGCGGATCGGTCCGTCAATACGTTCCAGTCTCGCACCCTTCAGCAGTTTTGGTCCGACCAGGGCTCCGATTATAGTCCCCGCTGTAAGGAAATAAACCAGTGTAAGGTCAATCTCTCCGACCAGAAAGTGTGCTCCAAGGGCAGATGCGCTGTTGGCCATGACAACCATCAGCGATGTCCCTATCACCACCTTGACCGGTTTGCCCATTGCCATTAATCCTGCCTGGGCCGGTGTTGCGCCTGTAGTTCCGAAGGTAGCGGTTATGACCCCGGCCAGAAAACCGAAGAAAGTACCTTTGGCTACTTTGATAAACTTCGGATCTTCAGATTTTTCAATCCCGTTAGCCTCATCTCTTTTCTTTTGCAGATTGCTTCTGATCATCAGCAGGGCAATCAGGATAGCGTAGGAGCCGTAGCAGATTATCAATTGTTTATGGGTGATCAGGCTTGTAAAACTTGCCCCTCCCAGGGCGCCTAAGACACCGGCAGTTGCCATAATGAGTCCCAGGCGGAGGTCGATGTTATCATTTCGGTAATGCCCTATTGAACCGATTATGCATATCGGCAGTGTTGCCGCGAGTGAAGTAGCCACAGCGACCTGGGCAGGCACTCCGAAAAGGATTGTAAGGATAGGAATAAAGAAAAATCCGCCACCGCCACCGCCGATCAGGGTGCCTATCAGGCCGACGAGGAAACCTACAAGAGGCAGCCACAGGTCGATTAATTCGAAGGAGGAGTGGAATATCATTTCGGCAGTTCTTTTTCAGCACGCCTCTCTTTAAGCACCCAGTAGAGTCCTTTTATGTTAGACCGCATTTCAGGTATTACCATGTCTATTGCAATGCACTCAACAGCGCCCAGAATTCCCCATATTATCATGAAGTAATAAAACGGGGCAATAAAGCCTATCGTAAAAAGGCATATAAAAAACGCACCCTGGATATACCCGCCGATCTTTGTAATATAGAGGTGAAAACTCGGAAATTTCCTGAATTTTATGAGAGGCACAATGACCGTCAGCAGCAACATGCTTATGAAAATGATCAGGCTGACTATATGTGGCCTTAGGTCATCCATTTTAAAGATAAAGAAGCCGATAATTGCCAGTACATAGTTAAAATTATCAGCGAAGGAGTCAAGTTTCGCCCCGATCTCAGATTCCATTTTAAATCTGCGGGCAATATAGCCGTCAATTATATCGGAAATCAGGTTAATGACCAGGAAAACGGCGAACAGTTTCTCACGTCCTGATACAGCGAAATACAAAATTACCGGGACCATGAGTAACCGGTATAGGGTGATCAGGTTTGGGATAGTCCAGAATTCCTTTTTTTTCATATGAGGGTAATTCTCAATGAAATTATTCCGGCATGTATAAGCAGTTAATTCTGAGTTAAAGCATACAAAGATGTGTAAAAATTTGATTTAGAGATATCAGTCAGGAAAAATTAGTAATTTTATAAAACTGATCCGCCATGTCAAAGACAGATTAACTTGAGGGAATAACAAGGGCAATTATGAAAAAACTGATATTTCTGCTTGTGCTGATATTGAGCGCTTCATGCAGCAGCTCAAAAAAGGCAACTTCTGAAATTCAGGAAGACGAGCTTATTATTACGAGGAAGTACGTGGGTGTTTTTATGGAATACCGTCATACGGGACCGGAGAATTACGACGGGCCCAACATAATCTGGATTAAAACCTCGATGGAGGATGTCTATGGGAAGATATCCGCATATGGGAAAAAATGTGAATTTTCCGAGGGTGACCGGCTTTACCTGCGGAGAGTATTTTACAGTCCCGGGATAGTTTCAGGATACTGGGTTTACAACATTGAGAACGATTCCTCGGTATCATACAGGGCTACGGACCTGCAGCATGACCGTGAGGTTTATATAAAAACCTGGTTTGAATAGAAAGAATCCTCTTTCCATTATTCATCATTCTGATAATGCAACTTTAGCTGATACTGCAAATGAAAGACTGGCATGAGCAGAAAATGGAACTTTATTTTATTGCTTTGGTTCCGCACAGGGAACTGGGGGAGAAGGTACGCAGGATTAAGGAGAGGATGAAGGCTGAGTATGGCGCAGGTCATGCCCTTAAATCCCCTGCACACATTACTCTTCAGATGCCGTTTAAGCGAAGTTCCGAAGATGAGATATCAATCTCAGGGGCCCTCCGGAGATTTGTCTCCGGCGAAAAGTCCTTTACTGTTGATCTTGACGGCTTTGGTGCATTCGCCCCAAGGGTGATATTTATTAAAATCTCAGAACCTGAGCCGGTGAGAGCACTGCACTCACGGTTAAAGCAGGTACTCATGACGGAGCTTCACTTCAGTCCGGCAGAGATTATGAAAGATGTCCAGTCCGCACATAACTGTGGCGACGAGAGATCTTGCAAAGGAAGCGTTCAGTGAAGCCTGGCCTGTGCTTCAGAAGGAGGAGTTCAAAGCATCATTTGATGTCCGCAGCATCTTCCTTTTGAAACACAATGGCAGGGACTGGGATATCCTTGAGGAATTTCCTTTCGGGACTAATGGATAGGAGGAGGTACTCATTCATATGTAAAGGCGGGGCGTGACGAGCCTGGCATTGTGCTCTATTCAGGGGCCTCAAAGACAGCAAGCCGGGAGGGAAAAGAACCCAGTCTATTCCTACGGATCAACAGATTTTGTTATTGAAAGGCTGAAAATTATTCAGCCCGAATATCTTTTTAATTAATGTTCATCGAGTATTTCACAAAATCCATAAATTAGCCTTCATTAAAATAAACTCTAACACAATAGAAATCCATGGAATTTACCGACCAGTACAATTTCAGTATTTTCAGCCCGCGTAATCTGCATGGAAGAAAGAACAGAAATGTTATTTTCACCATGCTTGTCATATGGGCAGTGGCAGTTTTCGGCTTCCAGACCCTTCTGCGGGCAATAGAGAAGCCGACCCCCGAAAAGAATCTTATCCTTTTTGAATCCGAATGGCCATTCATTGCCGGGAGTGATGAAAGGAAGGCTGATTTCAGGGCAATTCTGAACTCACTTCTGATGGTTAAAGGGAAGAATACGGTGTCAGTCCCAGATCAGCAGTTACTTTCCAGTGCAATAAGTTGTGTCACATTCGGACTGGTGCCTGACACAGCAAGGCCAGCTGTCCTGGAGAAGGCTACGGAACTGGAGATAATGCATACTGATATTGTCTCATTAAAAGGTCAGCAGTATATGGACCTTAAATTCCGTATACAGGAAGCCAGCGCTACCTTGATAAGCATGCTTGAACCGTATACCGGATATGCAACTACCAGCCTGGAAGCTCCCATCCTGTCTTCCAGCCTTAAGAAGGATTACCCTGCATTATTAACCGACCCATCCTTCAACCGTCTGCCAGAAGTGATGAGCTTGTATCTCACTCATAACCAGTCAGTGCTTACAGACACTAAATTTCTGGGATTTCCTTTCCACTATTTTTATACAGCCGTCTTCCTGCTTATATTGTTTGTGGGGTTGTGTATAGCTTATAATATACTTATAGAGTGGCGATTAAGAAAAGAAGGAATTGTTGAATAAAAAAAGCTGGTTAATATGAAAAGGATATACTTTACAATATTTCTGTTCCTTTTGGGAGCAGTGACAATGAGTGCACAGAGTCTGACACAGCTTGAGGGTAGCTTCAAGACAGGTCCGGCTATAATTTTGATTTCCACGCTCGTGACATTTGTTTTGGTGGGAATATTCTTCCGTGCAAAAGACCCGGCTGATTACTATGCTGCCGGGAGGAGCATTTCAAAGGTAGGTTCCGGTATGGCTATCGCATCCAACTGGATGAGTGCCGCCTCGGTTCTTGGTATGGCAGGTATGATGTACGGTTTTGGCTACAACGGACTTGCCTATGTGGTAGGCTGGACGGGCGGTTATGTTCTTTTATTGATACTGATGGCTGCCCAGATCAGGAAGTATGGGAAATATACCGCACCTGATTTCATCGGTGACCGCTACTACTCACGTGATCTGAGGATCGTGAGTGCAATTTTCACCATCCTGATATCATTTGCCTATTGTGTGGGACAATTCGGGGGTATAGGACTGATGTTCAAATGGATACTGGGACTTGACTATACATGGGCAGTTATCATTGGCTCATCGGTGGTTTTGCTTTATACATTGATCTCAGGGATGATCGGGGCGACGAAGAACATGCAGATACAATATGTTATCATTGTAGTTTCTTTTCTTCTTCCTGTGTTTATTCTCGCATTCAAGTTTGACTATTTCTGGCTTGTGCCTCAGATTGGTTACGGTGCAGCTGTGACGGACATAGTACAGGGGATTCCTGCGCCCAATTTGTCTGATGGCGCTGCTCTGCTCAATGCCTATGGTCACAACTTCTCAATAGTTCCCAGTCCTGAATTCGCCATGCCATGGGATCCGTCAACCGGAACCACCTTCTTTCAGTGGATGGCAATATGTTTTTCACTTATGGTTGGCACTGCCGGGTTACCTCACGTGATTCAGCGTTTTTATGTGGTGCCTAAAGTAACGGATGCAAGATGGTCAGTTGTCTGGGGACTGTTTTTCATTTGCCTTGTTTACTGGACGGCTCCGGCTTATGCAACATTTGGTAAGCTTCTCTCTTCAAATCCGGAGGTAGGAGTACTGGCCAAGGATGCCATTGTGGTTTATACAGCCCAACTCGGTGGAGTCAATTCACTTGTAGTAGGATTACTGGCTGCAGGGGCTATTTCCGCAGCATTCTCAACGGTAGCCGGATTGCTTGTTGCCGGCGCCTCGGCATTTTCACATGATCTTTATGTTAAAGTGATCAATCCCAAGGCAACACCCAAACGGCAGCTTGCAATTGCCAGGGTAGGTACAGTTCTGATGGGCGTCCTTGTAACGATCGTTGCCTTGATGAAGCTGGGGTTGATAGCACAACTGGTCTCGGTGGCATTCTCCATGGCAGCGTGTACGATATTCCCCCTGTTTCTTCTCGGTATATGGTGGAGCGGATCAAACAGGGCCGGGGCTAAGGCAGGTCTCTTCGCCGGAAGCCTTGTGACGATAATCGCTCTTACTTATTTTATTGTCGGTCTCAGCGGAGGCAGCCTCCCGGGTCAGGCATTTATCTCATACTGGCTTAATGTATGGTATTTCGCATGGATAGGAGCACCGCTGGCCATACTGGTTAATATTGTAGTCTCAAAATTTACAGCCCCCACGCCTTTGGAGATCAAGAAGTTTCTTGCAGAGCAGGTACACAATTAATGAGCTTCAGAGATCTGTTTGTCATATCAGGGGGAACGAAGGCGGTGCTGGGCATCTCCTTCTCCGTTGCGATTGTGGCGATTCTGTTTGCATTTTTCTATTACCGCGGACTTAACAGGTCGGAAGACCCACGTGTAGAAGAAGCACGGAGATTCATGTCGGAATATGACAGGCTAACTGGAGGAGCAGACAGTTATACCAGATTTCCGTTGCTTGATTCAGCGCTTACCCTATACCGGTCAATTCCGGACTATCAATCTTCTTTTGAGACTGGCGTGATTTACAACAACAAATGCAGCGGCCTTCTTTTGATGGCTTTATACGACTCAACATTAAACAGTGAGAACAAGTTTGGATTACTTAAGCTCTCAATGGATTATTGCGACAGCAGCATTGCTGTTTACAGGAAGTGGATAAGTGAGTGGGGTGACTTGTCAGAGGAGACTATTTCCGGGAAAATAAAGCCGTATATGAACGAAAGGGATGCGGTATTTGATGGCAGGAATTTCAGGAAGATATTTGCGCGAAGAATTAAAAATATCATTCAGGCACAGATAGAACTCCGCGCAGGCTGTCAGTCAGTTATACCAACAAAGCCACTGTTTACCGTCATATGCTGAAGCAGGATTCTGCCCTCTTTTATTATGGGAAAGCTCTTTCACTCTGGAAGGATAACAGGACAGCAAGGAGCAACATGAGTGTGCTGATGGGAGGGGAGCCACTCGAACCGAAGCTGATCGAAGCTCTTTTCCCTCCTGATAAGAACAGTAAATAACTGCTGGCGCTGCAACCGGCTCCAGTGGCATGGTAACATAATGAGACTAAAAACTACCGAAATGAAACGGATCATTGTAACGATTTTGACACTTGCTGCTATTATTAACGGAGCGGCTCAGGATCCTGATCAGAACTGGGGAATTAAATTCTCGGGTTTTGTCAAGACAGATTTTATCTATGATACCAGGCAGTCATCCGCTACCAACAGCATCAGGGAGGGGCATTTCTTTCTCTATCCTGATGATGTTCTCTATGATGATAATATGAATGACCTGAATGCCAATCCTTCTTTTCATATTCTAAATATACAGACGAGAATCAGGGGCGATATCAACGGCCCTGACGCGTTCGGGGCAAAGACATCAGGAGCTATTGAGGCAGAGTTCTTTGGTACCAGTGAGAGCGATCTCAACGGGTTCAGGCTGCGTCATGCATATGTACAGATGGAGTGGCCGAATGTGACATTGCTTACCGGACAGTACTGGCATCCTATGTTCATCACCGAGAGTTTCCCGGGAACGCTAAGTTTCAATACAGGTGCTCCTTTTACTCCTTTTAGTCGCAATCCACAGATCAGGCTTACAGCCAGACTTGGTCAATTAAGATTGTCATTGGCAGCATTTTCTCAGCGCGATTTTACGTCCGCCGGCCCTGACGGGAACAGCAGCAAGTATATGCGCAACAGCAGTATGCCGGGCCTACACCTTCAGGTGAAAATACCGGCAGGCGATATTTTTACAGCCTGGGCCGGTGTTGACTATAAGAAGATAAGGCCGGAGATTAAGACTTCAGCCAATGTGGAGACGGATGTCATGGTGGGGAGCTTTTCGGCCTTTGCCAACCTCAAGATCAGGACCAAACCTCTCACCATTGCCATGATGGGGGTCTACAGCGAGAACGCGAGTGATATGGTCATGATAGGAGGTTATGCAGTGTCTGAGATTTCGGACCCTTTAAACCAGTTCAAGGATTATGCGACTCTGAATACATCGAGCTTCTGGGTTGACATGGGCACTAACGGAAAGAAAATCACATTCGGGATCTTCAGCGGGTACAGCAAGAATCTCGGATCAAAGGATTTTATCACTGAAACAGTTTACGGTCGCGGTAATAATATTGATCATCTTTTCAGGATCTCCCCGAGGTTAATGTTCACCGAGGGCAAGCTGAGCTTTGCAGGGGAACTTGAAACAACCAATGCAGCATACGGCACGATGCAGTCAGACGGCAAGGTTGCGGATACTCATAATGTTACCAATCTGAGGGTTCTGATGAGTACTATTTACCGGTTTTAGAGTGTCGCGGAGTGAAAATCATTGCCTGCCTTTAACATCAGGTTGTTTATCTCTTCTATAGCCTGGACCGCAGAATAGCGCATGTTACTCTCTCTGAAGTGAAAATCTGCGTAATTATCAGGTTCAATACCCCTTTCAATGCATGAAGCCTGATGCAGAAGACGTATCGAGGTAAGGTCTTTCCAGGCTCTCAGGGTTCCGAGAAGCAGTTTATGATCGATATGATCTCCCTCGTATAATTCCATTATTCTGTCAGTGGTTGAAAGGCTGTCCAGACCATGCTTCAGGGCATAGAGGCGTATAATACCTGTCAGGGGCATAATTACTCGTTTAATGTCGGTCTTTCCTTCATTCAGGAGAGAGACTGAAGGTGCAAACTGTTTCCAGGCCAGAGCCATATGATAAAAATAGATGTCATTTGTTCGCAGGTTTGTCTTCACATGGTCGCGAAGTTCTTCACAAAGGGATATTTCGCCGTAGCAGAACCTGAAGTCAAAAAAGATACTTACATCTAATAACTCAGAAGGTCCTGGTGTCCTGATCCAATCAGTGAAATACCTCTTCCAAATATCCACCGGCTGACACCATTTCGGATTTCCGGCCATGTTATCACCTTTGCATAAGGTAAAACCTGCTTCAGCCAGCATACTGTTAACTTTTTTTCCGAGTGACTGAAAATAGTTATTGGCCTCATGGAGATCCTCCCCGATCATGTTTTCGAATATGATGGCATTATCCTGGTCTGTTGAGAGACTCTGTTCTTTTCTTCCCGCACTTCCTGTCTGAATAAATGCAAACCTGCACGGGGGCTCACCGATCTTTTCAATACATATTTCCAGTACCCTCCGGCAAATAGCGTCTGCGGCAGATGATATGTGAAGAGATACTGACCAGGGGTCTGCATGGCCCAACAGCATCGAAATAGCTGTTTTACGGCTGTTGAGGAAACATGTTCTAAGTGAATTTAAAGAGGTTGATCTGGCCAGATCAGTGTAGATCAATTGTGGTGCCATTAAATATGCATGTGACAACTCTTCTATCGTTATAATTCCGGTAAGGCTCTCGGAATGATCCGTCACAAGGAGGCACTTCACCTTTGGGTCTCGCATAATTCCAAAGGCTGTATTTATACTTGCGTCTTCTCTGACTGAGTTGGGTGGTGAGTGCATCAACCTGAAGACTTCGGTTTCAGGGGTTGCCCCTTCCGCCAGCCTGAATGCTATGCTTCCGGAATCAATTATACCCAAAGGTTCTCCGGACTTGTTAAGAATAACCACCACTTGCGTATTATTTTCAGTCATCATTGCAAGAACTCTTGATACAGGGGTAAGTTCACTGCAACCGACATATGGTTTCATAATTTCAGTAACAGGTGCCTCCATGATGAAGGAGATGCCGTATGTTGCAGGATCGGCCAACGGAAGATCGTGGTTAAAATCTGAAACGGTCAAAGACTCAATTGATCCTTCGCACCAAATCTCTTCCGATTCGGTTTCGATAATAATGACGCTTACCAGCGCCCGGAAGAGAGTCCCGTTCTTCTTCCTGAGCAGCACTTCCCTGCCATAGATATTATCTCTTGCAGCAAGTGAATGCCTGAAATCACTCAGCTGCGAAGAGTCGGCAAAAAGGGATTCTATTGTCTGGCGGTGAAGTTCCTGTAGGTCATTGAACCCAAGTATTTCCATAACAGGTTTGGTGGCATCTATAAATCGTAATTTTTTGCCATAGGTGATGCGGAAGAAACCGGTGGTAATATAGTTGAGAAGCGGATCAGCCGGAGGCAGATCAGGCTGCGATAAAAGATTCTTAACCGGACGTACCACGACCATTACTGCCGACATGTCTCCCAGCAGTATTCGGGAAAGGTCAGCATGTGAGTTCAGGACACTACCGTTTTTGATCTTAAGCTGGCATTTGAGGTACATTCTTGTACTGAGCTCTTCGTAAAGTGCCTCCGGGTTATCAGTTGCTGTAATTTCCCTGGCATTTATAACATCAGATAACAGAAGTGGTTCCAACTCCTCTTCTGTAAATCCGATCCATGAAAGCATTGTTTTATTTGCCTGCAGTCCCTGACGTGACCAGATGATAACCCCTTCGGAAGCGGCCTCGGCGAGGGTCCTGTAGAGTTCTCTCGACTTGCGAAGTTCCTCTTCTGCCCTCTTTCTTTTTAGCTCTATTTTGTGACTCTGCTGCGATATTCCCAGAAGCAGTGTAAGGATCATGATCCCGAAGAGACCGGAGATCATAAGCGCTCTTATCTCCATCCTGCGAATCTCTATCCTCACATCTTCTATATAGATACCGGTACCTATAACCCATCCCCAGGGTTCAAAGAGCCTGACATATGATAATTTCGGTACGATCCGTGTTGAGTTATCATTCCATTGCCACATATAATCAACATAGCTCTCTCCGTCAACGGAGACAGCCTTAACAAATTCAACAAATATGGCCTTACCCATTGAATCATGAAAGTCCGTAAGATCCTTCCCGTTAAGGTCAGTTCTGTAGGGATGAGTTACCATCCGGGGATATGTATCAGTAATCCAGAAGTAGTCCTTCAGGTCTTCCCCGTACCGGATTGAGTTGATGGCTGATTTTACCTGTTCTCTGGCTGTAAGGCTATCAATTATACCGTCTGACTCAAGTGAATGATAGTGTTCAAGAAGGCTGTAAACTGATGAGGTCATCTCATGAATGAGATTTCTTTTCCGGTCCATCATCACCTTTTCAAATGCAGGTATCAGGTAGAGGAAGATCATCCCGGCAAAGAGAATGAATGCCAGAAGAGCCGGAAGATCGACCTTCAGCAGGAATTTCCTTCTTTTACCTTTTGAGGTTATATTGTCCATAGCAGTAACTTATGTCACTTTCTTGTGTATCAGGTATAGCATTCTTGTTTCAGAGTCAATTATTGAAAAGGCAGTCCTGCCTTTTCCTCCGGTAATAGGCGGAAGCAGAAGCATTGTCATATCATCTCCCAGGTGTATTCTGTCATTCGGGACCGGATGAATTGCTCTCAGAAAAGAGAACGACCCGGTGTATGAAAAATATGCATATGGTTTATGTGAATGTCCTGATAATGAAAACTTAACATTATGAAGGGCCATGAATTTCCATAACTCATTCATATGGTGCTTTTTTTCAACATATCTGGTCGTTGATCCCGTGAGATCGGGAAAGACATAATGAGAAAAGAGCAGGTTCAGTCCGCTTACGGAACCGATCGCATATTCAGGAAGAGAGTTCAAATAAACTCTCCCTTCATCATTGAGGTCATTGTGGTCTTCCCCGTCAAATGACCATACAAGTCCGGCTGATATTTTTCTTCTCTCTGGCGGTGTCATTCTGAACCACATTTCAGGGTAGGTGAAGCCATTTGAGTAAGTGGGATACCTGCCGGCAGCAAACAGGTCATGGTTACCTGCAACAACCCAGCGGCAGTTTGATCTTACCAGGTCAACGCAACGTTTTGCACTTCGTGTAAAATGGTAGTTGTAAAATCTACGGTCGTATCCTGCAATATCACCCAGGCAGGCCAGTTCATCACATTTATTAGCCTCAGCCAATCTTAACACGGCCTCAAGCATTGTCACATTCTCGTGGATATCAGTGATTATTCCGATCTTCATTTTTCTTTGATGTTGACCATGCCTTCTTCAATGGGCTGAAGGACTCTTAACCGGGTGGTAAAAAAGATCCGGTTTACCCATACAGATCTTCAGAAATAGTGATTTTATAGACAAGCTATTCCTATATTTTCTTCTTTTTTGAGGTGTGTTTTCTTATTTCAAACGGTATCATAAGTACCACGAGGGCTGTAAGGAAAATAGCCCAGTAATTCACCTCTCTTGTTTCCGCCCACATGATGTAATCATCTGTCAGAAAGAGATCACCATTGACAGGCCAGGTAATTTCACCTCCGGGCATCGCATAACCGTTGGATGCCATTACTTTCAGGGGCAACACGGTTTTCATCGTGTAGCTTTTAAATGACAGCGACCGGTCAAATTTCTTTTCGGAGATCTTCATTGCACTGTCAAGGTCAGGTTTGACTTTCTGAAAGACGCTGTCACCGAGTATTTCCGCACAGGTTTTATCGAACCCGTCATCAGCAAGGGCTGATTCATCAAATTTCGTGGCATGTGCCCTGAGGGTTCCGGCGACGAGGGTGTCTTTTCCGGAGGATGCGCATAAAGAGCTTACATCTCCGATCCATTCCGAAACAAACGACCTGATAAGCCAGATTTCGGTGTGCGAATCGAGACTGTCGTTCAGGGTTTTGTATCTGAGGCTGTCAGGGCCGGCAAGCAATTCCTCCCTGATTACTGAAGGAAGTTTCCTGAATTCAAGTTCCTCGGGGGTAAGGAAATTCTCAGCGGGGTATCCATGCGTAAGACTTTTTCCGCATTTTTCGGCAAACCGCCATCCCGTGGTGAACCATTTAAAGCTGAGCTGATGAGATGCACTGCGCGGCACAACGCTGTTTTTACCTGTATCTGCCAGGTATGCTTCATTTATTTCATCTACAGACTTGAATAACTTTTCAGCGAGCAGGAACCATGTCGTATCTCCCTGGCCGGAAATGCTGATCGAATCATGCAGTGTCCAGGTGCTGTCAACAGGGACCCTGAAGTCATTCAGGGAAAGCTCATCCTTTGAGTATTTCAGCTCTGCCTTTCTCATGACAGATCCGTCGCGGCTGACGAGGTTCGTTACTGTTGTCTCGGGGCCTTCACAGGAGATCACAGTCATCATAAGGGCAAGCGAAAGAAGTACTTTTCTTTTCATATCAGGAGTATTGATATCCATCTTAAAGACTAATACCCACCAAGTTAATCTTATTTTTCGAATTAGCCCGGCTGGAAATTATTTTACCGCCGGAAAAATGAACATAACGGAGGCTGATGCTCAGGTGATGAATCCGGAAAATGACACTTAGGTGACGATGCCGGGATTTATGATCAGATAGCTGATATCAACAGTGGTTCTCAGGATTTTCTTCATGAAGGCATCATAGGACTGATCCCATGATAAACTGCCCCTCTGCGGTGAAAAAATGACCAGCAGGTCATCATCGCCGGCCAGGAGCCTGATATCGGTTGTCTCCCTCCCCTGGGTGATCGTAACAAAATTATGGAGTACAGGGCTTTTTGTCTTTTTAATATGCTGATCGATCGCCGTATATGTCTTTCCGTACGAATAGCTGTTAAGCGGTATTGAATTGCCTTCAGCTATTCTGATCACCTTGTCTATTATTGACCTGAACCGTGATTCCTTTTCAGCATTGGGTGGCAGAAAGAGGACAACATTCTTATGAAGGTTGATGGGATTGACTGCATTGTAAATAAAAATTGTCTGGGGTGAGTTCGCTGCAAGCTGCTCGAGTGGTCTGCCGAACAGTATATCAGCCAGGTTTGATTTTCCCGGCGTGCCGATAATTATGTCTGTGGCGCTTTTCTCCCTTGCAACCCTTTTTATCCCTGATGCAACATTACTGTCTATTGTTGCAACAGGCTCAATTTTCCTGCCTGCCGCAAGAGCTCTTGACCCGGCTTGCTCAAGTGTCGATCTGGCCATGGAAAGTTTTTTTGCGGCATCTTCATCATCATTTACCACGCACAGACCGTACATGAGATTATTATGATTTTTCTTCTTGAGTGTAAGTGCCAGGTCAATAAGCCTTTCCATGTTCTGGGGATTGGACAGGGAGATGATAATCGTTTCCTGGTCAGCCTTGCTGCCCATCAATGAATCCTGCTCTGCACCCAGAGCCATCTTCCTGCCAGCCACCTCAGTCACCAGGGAGGAAACAAAACATGTAACCAGGATCAGGATGATGGTCCCGTTTATTACATTATCATCAATAATCCCAATCCGGTACCCTACCATTATTACTGCCAGTATTGCCGCAGCATGTGAACTGGTGAGGCCGAAGAGCAGGTGCCGCTGATCCGGTGAAAAATGCAGCAGACGCGATGTGATCTCGGCAGCGGCCCACTTGCCTGCCAGGGCGACAATAGTCAGGGTGGCAGCTATGATAAGAGGTAGCGGGCCTGCCACGACTACTTTCAGGTCGACAATCATACCTACGCTTATAAGGAAAAAGGGTATGAAAAGCGCGTTGCCCGTGAAGTCTATCCTGTTGCGCAGGATGGACTGCGCCGGTATGATTGTGTTAAGGATAAAGCCTGCGGCAAAGGCTCCGATTATAGGTTCAAGACCTGCAGCTTCGGCAAGCACTGCACAAATAAAAACAACCAGGGCAACATAAATGAATTGTGAATAATTGTCATCCTCAAGCCGTCTGAATGCCCACCGTGAAACCGGCGGGACGACATAAACCATGAATAAAAGGAAAAGTATGAACGATAACAACAGGGTCACATAGAGATGTATTCCACTCCCGCCGGTAACAGTTCCTGAGATGACCGCAAGCACAAATAGAACCAGTGTGTCGGTGATGACTGTTCCGCCGGTGGCAACTGCAACGGCTTCATTCCGCGACAAGCCAAGCCTTGTTACAATGGGATATGACACCATTGTATGGGTGGCAAACATATTTGAAATCATCAGGCTGGTGATGAGATTAAAGTCGAGCAGGTAATAACATACAGGAAGGCCTATCAAAAAAGGCACAGTGTATGTAAGAAGCCCGAAAAGCAGGCTTTTGTTCCTTGTACGTTGGTATTGCTGCTGATCAAGATCGAGTCCGGCAATGAACATCAGAAACAGTATTCCTATCGTGGCAAACAGGTTGATTGCCTGGCTGTCACTGATGATGTTCAGTCCGTTTGGTCCGATGATGATTCCGGATACTATAAGTCCAAGTATACCGGGGACCCGGAATTTTTTCAGAATAACCGGTGAGATCAGAATAATGAAAAGGATGATGGCAAAGATGAGTACCGGATTATTTACCGGCAGCTCAATATGATCAGCAATATTAAAATTTATACTGTCCACCTGTGCAGTTTACTTTTCTTTCAGGTGCTGCAAGTTATAAAAAATGAAAGAGACCACGGTTGGTGGTCTCTCATCATTAACCTTAGCTATTTTTTCTCCGGTACAAAGACCATTTCAAGGAGGTCGGCCTTTGCCAGGTACTTCCCGACCATTTTCTTTATATCCTTTACAGTAAGGCTATTAAGAATGCCGGCAAAGTTTTTGTCAGTGTTCTTGTCAATGCCGGTCAGGTAGTAACTGCGGATTGTATTAGCCCAGTAACTGTTATGGAGCAGATCTTCCTCGCGGTTTTTAAGAAGGTTACTTACAGCTTTGTCTAGGTTAACCTGTGTCGGGCCGTTTACGGCAATTTCCTGCAGCTCCCTGTAAATAATTTCTTTCAGTTCTGAAGCTCTCTCCGGATCACACTCGAACGCAATGAGAAGATTTGCTTTTTCAACAGGTCTCATTTCAGAGTTTGCTTCAACACTTACCCCGTAGGTTCCGCCTTCATCCTCGCGTACCTTTTCGGTATAGACAAGTTCAAGTATGCCTTTCAGAACCATCTTTGAAAGATAGTTTACCGGCTTGTACTTTTCTTCATTTGTATAGCTCATGATCACTGTTGCCTTGGGTACTGCAAGAGGCACGGGTATTTCTTTCCTGACCGTACCGGCAGGTTGTCTTATACCGAGGTCTTTCCAGGTCCCGGCAAGTTGTTTTGAGGGAAGGGAACCTATATATTTCACAGCCATATCATGTGCAACTGATTCTTCGATATTGCCGGTGATGAAGAATGTAAATGCCGAAGCGTCATCAAAGGCTGATCCGTAAATGTAATTCACGTCTTCGTACCTGATCTTTTTCATTGATTCAGGTGTCATGATGAATGTTCGCGGGTGATAGTTGGTCAGATTAAGGCTGAGGCTGTCCGACATTATCTTATTCGGATTTTTCTGCATGGCGGTCACCACTGCTATATATCGTCCGACAATTGCGTCATAGGCTTCCCTGTTGTAGTTTGGCCGTGCAAAACGCAGGTAGAGCAGCTGCATCATTGTCTCAAAGTCCTTCGGAGTGGATGATCCGGAGACTGTCTGCATTGTCTCCTGCAGCCCCAGTGAGACAGACGCTTTTTTACCCGCGAGCATCTTGGTGAGGGTAACGTTGTCAAATTCACCTGCTCCGTACATTGAAATTATCTGAGGGAAAAGTGTCAGTGACGGTACAAGCGAGTCTGCATAGAGTGACGAACCGCCAAGAGCGTAACCTGATAACGTGACATTGTCTTTTTCATAGTCGGCATGCCTGTAGACTACCTTAGCTCCATTGGCAAGTGTCCATTCTGTAGCACTGAACTGAGGAAGAGGAACAGTCCTGACAACGGCTGCGCCGCTGAGAGCCTCCTTTATCAGGTCAGGACCCCCGGTAATATCTTCATAGGGACCTATCTCTGCACCCTTTACTTTTTTGACAATATCAAAGACTTCAGCTTCAGTAAGATGCTGCTTGTCGTCAGGACCTTCTATTAGCAGGAAGCTGTTCTCCTCAACAGCAAGGCCTTTAAGCCTGGCAGAAACCTCCTCCTTTGTAACAGTGGGAAGCACCTGTTTGTAATAGTCATATTGTACATCGAGTGAAGGAATTGGTTCACCCGTAAGAAAATTGTCCTGTATCTGATTAGCCCATCTGTCGTTGCTGATTTTGTCCTTCTGCCTGTACATGTTCTCAAAGTTTGAAAGCATGGTTGCCTTGGCCCTGGTAAGCTCGCCCTCAGTGAAACCGTACCTGCGGGCTCTTTCAAACTCTGTAAGTGCTGCTTCGAGGGCCTTGCCCTCTTCATTTTCACGTACAGTGGCAGTGAGAGTAAGGGCGTTATAATCCCGGGCAATAAACGAGCCGTAATTAAGCGATCCCGAGACAAAGGGAGGAGTGCCTTTCTGCACAATCTCGCTGAAACGGTTCCTCATCATTGCGTTCATGAGGTTAATCACAAATCCGTCACGCATGTATTTTTCATCCCGGGCTCTCCTGTCGGGTTCACGATCGAGGATCATCAGGTTCACAGCGGTTTCCGAAGCTTCGGGGTCAGTCACCAGAAGGTACTTCATGCCTGGTTTGGGAACGAGAAGATTTTCCGGTCTTGGTACCGGATTTTCAATTTCAGGAATGGATGAGAAAATCTCTTTGATTTTACTTTCAACTGCATCGACATCGATATCACCGACAACAGCTATTGCCTGAAGGTCGGTACGGTACCACTGGTGGTAAAATTCGCGCAGAGTGTCAGGATTGAAGGTCTTGAGCACGAGTGTATCACCTATTATATCCCTTACGGCATACTTTGAGCCTTCAAAAAAGACCGGGAACATCTGGTTCATCATTCTCCACTGGGCGTCACGTCTGGTACGCCACTCCTCGATTATCACACCTCTCTCCATGTTGATCTCTTCATCAGAAAGAGTGAGGAAATCAGACCAGTCGGCAAGTATCATGAGGCAGGTATCGATAAGCCCGGGTTTGTCAACAGGCACATCGCTAAGGTTATAGACTGTCTCGTCCCAGCTCGTATAAGCGTTTATATTACTGCCAAAAGCCACTCCGTGGCGCTCGAGGGTATTGAGTATTCCTTTGTCGGGGAAACGGGTTGTCCCGTTGAATGCCATGTGCTCAAGGAAATGTGCAAGCCCGTTCTGGCTGTCTTTTTCCAGGATTGCTCCGACATTCTGAATGATATAATAACTGGCTCTTCCGGCAGGTTCGGTGTTATGCCTGATGTAATAGGTAAGGCCATTTTCAAGTTTGCCGATACGGTATTCCGGATCAACCGGCACAGTGTTATCAGCAGCGGTCTGCGCAACGGATGCCAGACCCAGGGCAATAAGTGCTGAGAAAAAAAGAAGCCTTTTCATAATCGTGATGGTTTTAGCATTAAAGACATTGACTTGACTATATACATTCAAATTTAGAAAAAAAACCATCACGACGGATGGTTTCGCCATTAAGGTTTATACCTGTTCAGAACAGACCGTGCAACTCGGCATTGATCTTATCAATGACCTCGCTGAGATGCTCCTTGTTCTCGGGGAAGTCGTAATAGTCAGCTTCAAGGATGAGCAGCCTGCCAAGCTTGTATGTTTCTATCCATGCCTCATAGCGTTCATTAAGCCTCTTCAGGTAATCGAGCCTGATGGAGCTTTCGTATTCTCTTCCCCGCTTTTGTATCTGGTTGACAAGTGTCGGTACTGAAGCTCTCAGGTAAAGAAGAAGATCGGGCGGTTCGACGAGCGAGCTCATCAGTTTGAACAGGGTAAAGTAGTTTTCAAAGTCGCGTGTTGACATGAGCCCCATGGCATGAAGGTTGGGGGCGAAAATATAGGCGTCTTCGTAAATAGTGCGGTCCTGCACAATCGTATTCTTTGCCTTTTTTATTTCAAGTATCTGGCTGAAGCGGGAATTAAGAAAGTATATCTGAACATTAAACGACCATCTCTGCATATCCTCGTAGAAGTCATTAAGATATGGGTGGTTATCAACATCCTCATACTGAGCTTGCCAGCCGTAATGTTTTGAAAGCAGTCCTGCCAGTGTTGTCTTGCCTGATCCGATATTGCCTGCTATTGCTATGTGCATAAAAACACGGTTTAATTGTGAGTTTAAATATAGGAAAAAGGGAGGGAGAAGAGCAGCATGTTAATAAAAAGATTTTACATGCCGGCCGTTTTCAGCACACTCTCAATGTATTCCCTGTTGTTTGAAAGTCTCGGCATTTTATTCTGTCCCCCGAGCTTGTCTTTTTCCTTGAACCAACGGTAGAAAGTCCCGGCCGGAACAGCCTTCACAAGTGGTCTTGTGAGGGTAAGGTTCTTATACCGTTTGGCGTCATAATCAGAGTTAACGGACCTGAGGGTTGTGTCAAGGATTTCAGTGAAGCGATCAAGGTCGTCAGGGTCTTTATCAAATTCAATGATCCACTCATGCGATCCCCTTGTTTCATTGCCCATATAGACTGGACCTGCAGTATATTCACTTATATGTGCCCCTGTTTCGCGGCAGGCATTCTCCAGTGCTTTTTCAGCGTTGTCAATTATAACCTCTTCGCCGAAGGCGTTAATGAAATGCTTTGTGCGTCCGGTTATCCTTATCTTATGCGGGAAGAGACTTGTAAATTCAACGGTGTCGCCGATTGTGTATCTCCATAATCCGCCGTCGGTGGATATTACAATAGCATAATTCACTCCCTTCTCCACTTCGCCTATTGTAAGCGTACGCGGATTGTCAGAGCTGATCTCCGACACAGGGATGAATTCATAAAAAACACCATAGTCGAGCATAAGCAGCATGGAGTTGTCAGACATGTCATCCTGGATGGCAAAGAATCCTTCAGAGGCGTTGTAAGTCTCCAGGTAATTCATTTTCGGATCAGGCAGAAGGCGGCGGTATTGCTCCCTGTACGGAGTGAAGCTGACGCCGCCGTGGAAAAACACCTCCAGATTAGGCCACACCTCGTGCAGGTTATTCTTTCCGGTTGCCTTGAGAATATGTCTTATCAGCAACAGATTCCATGATGGCACTCCTGAGATACTGGTCACGTTAAGACCGACGGTCTTTTCGGTTATCATCTTCACTTTTTCCTCGAAATCCTCGATCAGTGCAATCCGTGCCGGCGGAGTCCGGATCAGATCGGCATAGGCCGGAGCATTCTCGATGAGGATAGCCGACAGGTCTCCGCACAGTGAGTTGTTGCTGAAGTTATTGATCTGGTGGCTGCCTCCCAGTGTAAGGCCTTTGCCCAGGAAGATCCTGGTGCCGGGGTTCAATGATGTGTACATCACCAGGCAATCCTTTGTTCCCCTGTAATGTGTTCCTTCGAGTGACTCCCTTGTAATCGGGATGAACTTGCTCCTGGCACTTGTAGTGCCAGATGATTTGGCAAACCACTTCACCTCTCCGGGCCAAAGCAGGTTTTTCTCACCGGCCCTGAGGCGCTCAACATATGGAATGAATTGCTCATAGCTCTGCAGCGGGACGTTACTGCGGAACTGCTCATAACGGGAGACAGATGAATACCCGTGCTCCCTTCCCCATATTGTATCACTGCTCTGGGAGAGTAGCTTCATTAAAACTTCCTGCTGGGTTTCAGCCGGATATTTCCTGAAAAGGTCTATCTGATGAAGCCTTTTGGTGTTTATCCACTTTATTACAGAAGGAATGAAAGGCATTACCCGTTATTTGTTTCAAAGATAATCAAAGAGATCTTTTGTTTACCGGAAGATCTCCTTCAGGACCTGCAGCGAACGCATCTGCCTTATACCCGGGAGATGTAACCTGTAGTACTTCAGGATCCTGTCAAGCAGGTCGGCCCGTTCTTCGCCCGTCAGGCTAAGCTCTCCAAGCCTGGCTGCAGGTATCTTAAGGAGATGGTTAAGGAGTGCGGCATCGTGCGGTTCAAGATAATCGGTGTGAGGCGGTGCGAACCGGGTGAACTGGCCGCTGACCATATCAAAATAGCACTCGCTGAGCGAAGTGGACGAAGGACCGATTCCCGTATAGGCTGTAAAGGCAACAAGAAACCACAGATGAAAGTTACTGATTCCTGATGTCATCTCATCGAGAGTGATCACCGACAATTCAATGAAATCGTATAACCTGCGGTTGACATCCTCTTCCCTTATGACACTGTACAGGAGCTCGCTTATGAACAGGGCAATGGAGCTGCGGTGAATGTCGCCGGAAATGTTTTTAGGGACAAAGGAGAGACTCATCTCTTTCAGGTTGCTGATCTCTCTTTTCTCATACCGGTAGATCTCGATATTAAAAATATTCAGGGGCTGGAAGTAAGAAAATTTAGAACCTCGTTTTTTTGAAGAGATGCCCTTGACCATCACCGATATTCTGCCGTACTCACTTGAATAGAATTGCGCTATCAGCGAGTTGTCGGAATAACGCACATGATGGAGAAGTATGGCTTCAGTCTTTGCAAGCATGGTTCGGGGTGCCTGTTCAAATGTATTAAAGTTTCTGCAGAGAGCTTTACCGGTCACAGGGCTGAGTTAAAAAATTGTATATTTACTTTTCAACTTTAGTCAATGGATTCAAGGTCAAAAGATCAGCTGCTGAAGCGCGTGGCGCGGCTTGCCCGTCAGAACAAGGAGCTTGAGGAGCAGGTTAAGAAGCTGGAGCGGGAAAAGGAAAAGATCCTGGATTCAAACGAAAAGTACAGGCTGCTCCTGGAGCAGAATAAACCGGCAGGACCGAAAACTGAAGAGGAAGAGAAGTCTCTCAGGTTTAACATGGTCACTGTCCTTTTTGCCGATATTCAGGGTTTCTCGAATCTCATTGAGGGTATGGAATCATCCCAGCTGATGGATGAACTCGATGAGATATTGTATGAATTCGATGAAACAGTCAGAAAATACCATGTTGAAAAGATCAGGACCATAGGTGATACCTTCATGTGTGCCGGCGGCATACCGACAAAAAATATCACCAACCCCGTTGAGGTGGTCATGGCGGCTCTTGAGATGAGAAACTTTCTTGACGCTTATGAGACAAGGAAGAGAGGCGATGAAAAGATATGGAGGCTAAAGATTGGCATACATACCGGTCCGGTCACCGCAACCATATCAGGAAAGAGCAAGGTCTCATATGACATCAAGGGAAGGGCGGTCAATACCGCAAGCCGCATAGAAGCAGTGTCAGAAAAGGATTCTATCCTTATATCTGTAATGACCTATGAGCTTGTCAAGGAGTTTTTCAAATGTGAATATTTCGGCAAGCTGCCGGTTAAATACACCGGTAGTATCCAGATGTACCGGGTGATGGGCCTTCTTCCCGAGTTATCCGTGGACGGACAGGGATTAATACCCAACGAGGCTTTCCGCATTAAGTTAGGATTGATACAGTTCACCGATATCCAGGAAATCATCCTTGACAAACTTGAAAGGGAGCTTCCTGATTTTCTCTTCTATCATAATGTTAAACATACAGTTGATGTTGTCACTGAGGTCGAGCTGATAGGCTGGGCTGAAGGGTGCAATGATGAAGAGATACTGATACTCAAGACAGCCGGTCTCTTTCATGATGCCGGCCACACTGTCACATACGACGGACATGAGTACGAGGGAACGCTTCTGGCACGGAAGATGCTTCCGGATTACGGATATTCAGAAAAGCAGATTGATATGATCTGCCAGATCATCATGTCGACAAAACTGCCTCCCAGGCCGACAAACCTGCTTGAAGAAATAATTTGTGATTCCGATCTGGATTACCTGGGCAGAAGCGATTTTATTCCCGTATCCAATACCCTGTTCGAGGAGATGAGAGCCCAGAACAAAATTGAGAAACTGAACGACTGGAACAAGCTCCAGGTCAAATTTATTTCGGGGCATCAGTATTTCACTGCAACGGCCCGCAGCCTCAGGGAAGTCAACAAACAACTGCAGATTGAAAGAATTCAGAGTCTCATCACTGAGGACTGATCACCTTATAACAAGCAACTTTGTGACGGCTGTGAGACTGCCGTCAGGGTTGCTGCAGAATACCAGGTAGACACCCGTTGTCACTCTTGAAGATCGGTAGTTGCGAAGGTCCCATGTAACCTGGCCTCCCAGTGATATTGTTTCAAAGACGAGATTGCCGCTTATGTCTGTTATCTTGACTGATGAACCTTCGACAAGGCCGGTCACGGTCACAGGTCCCTCATAATCTTCCCTGACCGGATTGGGAAACACGTACATGCCGGAGTAATCATCCTTGCCGGTGGTGGCATCGCCACGGTAGGAGATGATACCTTCGGAAGTACCAAACCAGACATCTCCCGAGAGACCGTTTACGCTTATTTTGACCATATTGTCAGACAGCATGGGGCTGTTTGCACTTGTGAAATGCAACAACTCTTCCCTGGCATCATCAGACATAAGATAGGCACCTGAACTCATTGTGCCGAACCATTTCCGGTTTGCACCGTCGACAGCAATTGTGGTGACTGTCTCAGTCCCGAGGAGGTAATCAGCGAGACCTGATCCGTCATTTCTCGGGATCTTGATTCTGGCAGCTTTCAGTTCGGAGGAAAAGACTTTCCCCGGATTATAATAGACAGCCGGTCCCTGGTCTGTTCCGACCCAGATATTTCCATCCCTGTCTTCAGTGATTGAAAACACATTGTTCATGACATGACCCTCTGCGTCTTCAACCTGGAGCCTGAGGTACCTGTCATCCGAGATGTTTTCCGGAGTACCGGCAAGGTCATAAACCAGGAGTCCGTAACCGCGGGGAAGCAATGCCCAGATATGATCGTTGCCGTTGATGAGCAAGTCGCCGACAACCGGCACGTTCAGGTTTATGGAAGCTGTTATCCAGCTGCCGTCATTCTTAAGCGCCTTCAGGTTGCCCGGCACGCCCGACTGTGTCATCCAGAGGTTGCCTGACCTGTCAAATGCAAGGCCGCAGATACGGGTGTAGTTTTCTCCGGGGTTTATGCTTGAAAGGGGTGAGTTATACTGGTTAAAGATAACGGGGGCTTCTCCTTCCCTGAACTCATAAATACCGTTTCCCCATGAAGAGACAAAGAAATGAGTGTTATCAGCAGGGTCAGCCACCACCCTCATTGCATCCCTGTCATCGGATCCGTACAGGATATTGCTGTTCCAGGTCTTACCGCTGCTGGTAAAAACCTGGAACGGACGGTAGACGTTACCCCATGCGTTGTCAACAGTTCCGCCGGTTACAAAACAATCGGTCCCGGCAAAATGTATGTCTGCCACGTTATTTGTATACGGTCCCGGAATAGTGTAATTGGAGAATTTGCTGTAATCGGCCGTTGACACCAGCCCGGAAGATGCATCGGCTATCCAGAGACTTTCCCGGTAAAAAAGGGTTTGAACTGGATTTGCCGAAGCCCAGCCGTAACTTGTTATCTCCCTTATCTCAGTTCCGTCCGGGGAGAACATTTTTATTGAAGAGGGCAAGGAAACGCAAACACTGTTGTTTGCGGCATCAACTGATCTCATTGAGCCTCCGGCAGAGGTGAATACAAGTGCAGCGTTCTGGCCCGGGATGATACGGAACAGCGAATCAGAGGCGGATGATGCTTCCGGTTTGCTGATGAAGAGCACTGAGCCGGCCGCTGCAATTCCGTTATATTTTGAACCAGGGGAAGGAAGTCCGCCCAGCACCTCCCAGTTGTCGAAATATGAGAGACCTGTCCTGTTCAGCGGAGCATAATAGACGCCTCTGGCAGTGGCCGCATAGATCTGGTCATTGATAATGGCTGTCTCATAGACTTCGTTGTTATCACCGTCGGGGCCCGGCTTCCAGGTGTCGGCCACATACCGGCCCGCAACATTGATTACTACAATTCCGAAGCTTCCGGACAGAAGGGCGAGGTCTCCGGTGACATTTACACTGTAGATCTCCTTCAGGCCGGGGATATATTTATTTTTTATGTCAGGAATATTCGATATGACCCCTTTCCGGACAAGATCAACACCTGTGTTTCCGTAGACGATAATAAGGCTTTCTTCCTCTTCACACCATGCCACAGCACTGATGAGTGTTTCATTCAGGCCTGTAATTCTTGAGAGGGATGACGCGGTTCCTGAATTGATGTCCTGCACCAGGAGCGACGCGCCGGCTGAAGAATAGATTTTATCATCTCCGCCGGCCAGGTAATGTGAAGTGCTGTACGAGAGATGATCCTGCCATGAGCCTACTGTTCCCTGTGCATCCAGCAGGGAAAGTAATTAAAAAGAGCAGTAATCCTGGCAATATTCGCTTCATAATTCTTAAACCAAACCCATACCGGTTTTATTGTCAGACAGGCTGTTGCACAAGGAATTCAATCAGTTTCCTCATCGCAATTGCACGGTGAGAGATCTTGTTTTTTTCTGACAGCGGCATCTCCGCGAAGGTCAGGTCATATCCTTCCGCAATGAAAACAGGATCATATCCAAACCCGCCGGTTCCTCTCCTCATTTTAATTATCGCCCCCTCTACCTTTCCTTCGAAAAGGTATTCACTGTTGTCATATATCAGTGCAATAACCGTTCTGAACCTGGCTTTGCGGTCTTCCACTCCTTCAAGTTCCTTCAGGAGTTTTATGATGTTGTCTGAGGGGTCCTTGCTCGTTCCGGCATATCTTGCGGAATATACTCCGGGCGCACCGCCAAGGGCATCGACCTCCAGGCCGGTGTCATCGGCAAATACGTTCAGTCCGGTCCTTTCATGCACATAACGGGCTTTAAACAATGCATTGTCAGCAAGGTTATCCGCATCCTCGGGTATATCTTCAGTAATGCCCATATCAGCCAGTCCGGTGACCTCGAACCTGTCATCAAGAAGATCACTTATCTCTCTGATTTTATGCTTGTTGTTTGTGGCAAATACGAGTTTCATTTTATTTTAAGATCAGAAGCAAAATTAATCATTGGAATTTCACCGGACCGCCAAGTCAGATAAAACAGTGAAATAAAAGACTATTTTTGTATATATCAGCGTTTCTTAAGCACTTATGGCCATCAGGTTATTCAATGGTTTATTTGTTTTAAGCCTCGTACTGTTATGTACGTCAGGATCAGTTCCGGTATTTGCAGGCGATAGCCATGAAAGCACGGTCGGGTCAAATGGAGGCATTTCAGGGGTTTATCTTTACAGGTCGGACCAGAAGATTGATACTCTTGAAGGGATGCCTGTCCTGCAGTATCATGACGGAATAGTATTCGACATGATCAGGGGTGAAGGACTGGAATACGCCTATTTTCTTGACGGGCCTGACGCAGGATGGTCATACTGGACTGCACGAAGTTACAAGGAGTACACCAGTCTGGGAAGGGGTAGGTACACCTTTCTGTACCGGTACCGTGTCAATGGCGGTAAAATTTCCGGCGAAGGCTCATTCCGGTTCAGGGTCAGGGCGCCCTGGTACTTTTCACCGGTAGCATGGGTTGTATATCCGCTGTTGCTGCTTTTTATCGTAATGATGTTCAGACGCCGGACACACCGTCTATTCATGGAGAGGCAGAGACGGCTCGAGGAGCTTATCGCTGAACGTACGGAAGAGCTCCAGCGCGAGAAGGAAAAATCAGATAATCTCCTGGCTAATATGCTTCCGAAGGGAACTGCGCAGGAGATCATGTCAAAGGGGAAGGCAGCAAAAACGAAATACAATTTTGTGACAGTGCTGTTTTCGGATATCCAGGGATTTACAAGAATAGCAGAGGAAATGAACCCGGAAGTTCTGATCGATGAACTGGACCGGTTCTTTTTTCACTTTGATTCAGTTGCGGAGAAATACCGCATCGAAAAGATCAAGACCATTGGTGATGCCTATATGTGCGCAGGAGGAATACCGGAGAGGAACAGGACTAATCCTGTTGAAGTGGTTCTTGCGGCACTCGAGATGCAGAAATATATGCGCGCCATGAGAGATGACCCGGCCAACACAGCTGCACGTTTCTGGGATATCAGGATAGGAATTCATACCGGAACAATCATCGCGGGTGTGGTCGGTCATAAGAAGATTACATATGATATCTGGGGTGATACGGTTAATACAGCCAGCCGTATGGAATCCTCCGGCGAAGCCGGTAAGATAAACATCTCGGGAACGACGCATGAATTTGTTAAGGATTATTTCACTTGCGATTACCGCGGAAGAATGCCGGTCAAATACAAAGGCGACCTGGATATGTACTTTGTAACAGGGATCAGGCCGGAGCTGAGTGAACCTGACGGCTCGCCCAACAGGAAGTTCCTCAACAAGATTGAGATGATACGGATCCTCGATGTCGAAGAACATGTCTTTACAAAATACTTTGAGAATGCGTCACCTGACCTCTTCTTCCACAGTACGGATTATATCCGGAGTGTCTGTTTTCAGGCTGACCTCCTCGCAAGGGCTGAGAAACTGGAAGACCAGGACTATATTCACCTGAGGCTGGCATCCGTATTTCTTTCATTCGGATACGTCTTTGATTATAATAATCATATGGTTGCGGCAAAGAAGCGTGCTGAAGAAATCCTGTCTGTTTATGGCTTCGGCCGGTCAGCCTATGATGCAATTGTTGTACTGATGGATACGGCCGGGTTACCTGTACAGGACAGTACCATGGGAAAGGTTTTGCATGATGCCGTATATGACTTTACCGGAAGGGTTGATTTCATTTCCATGGTTGACAGGCTTTTCAGGGAAGAGCTGGCATATGGCAAAGTGAATGATCCAAAGATATGGTTCCGGAACATGATAAAGAAAGTTGAAGAAAATCCCTTCCTGACGGAGACAGCACAGAGACTCCGGTCTGTATCCCACGAGGAACAACTCTCTGCCCTTCAGGCATATGCAGAAGAGAAATTCAACAGTACCTAAAATCATTTGGTTCTTTGCTTATAAAGCGTACATTTGAAAAAATCAAATAATTATTGTTATGGTTAATATGGACTGGAACAATCTGCCTTTTGGCTATGTAAGAACCGATTACAATGTAAGATGTTATTTCAGGAACGGACAGTGGAGCAAGCCGGAGAAGTCGGATTCCGAATACATTGATGTTCACATAGCTGCCACCGGCCTCCATTATGGCCAGGAGTCCTTTGAAGGGCTCAAGGCTTACAGGGGACGTGACGGCAAGGTAAGGCTGTTCCGGTGGGAAGAAAATGCAAAGAGACTGATTTCGTCTGCAAAGGGAATTAAGATGGAGCCGGTACCCATTGACCTTTTCAGGGAGGCAGTTTTTACTGCAGTAAAACTTAATGAGAAATTTGTTCCTCCGTACGGTTCCGGGGCATCTTTGTATATCAGGCCTCTGCTGTACGGCAGCGGCGCCGAAGTCGGAGTAAAGCCGGCATCGGAATATACCTTCATAGTCTTTGTCACACCTGTGGGGCCTTATTTCAAGGGCGGTGTAAAGCCTGTTAAAATGCTGCTGTGCCGCGATATTGACCGCGCAGCACCGCTTGGCACAGGTAACATAAAAGTCGGTGGCAATTATGCTGCCAGCCTCAGGGCTATCGTCAGAGCCCGCGAAGGAGGCTACGGCAATGTGCTGTTCCTCGATGCCAGGGAGAAAAAGTATATTGATGAATGCGGACCGGCCAACTTCTTTGGGATAAAAAATAACACCTACATCACGCCTCTTTCAGAATCAATACTTCCCTCGATAACAAACAAAAGTATTATTGCTATCGCGGAAAAGATGGGAATTAAAGTCGAAAGGCGTAAGGTGCCCGTTGAGGAGCTTGCTGAGTTTGAGGAAACAGGGGCCTGCGGAACAGCAGCAGTGATAAGTCCTATTGCAAAGATTGTTGATACAGACACCGGCAAGGTGTACGAATACTGTAAAGACGGCAAACCCGGACCTGTTTCGATGAAACTATACAACAAACTCATCGGGATTCAATATGGTGAAGAACCGGATGATTTCGGCTGGATGACAGTACTTGAATAGTCACCCCTGTTATTATCAATTATCTTATTAACAGCTTGTTATGAAAAAGTTAACGGCCATTTGAAGGAAATGGCCGTTTCTGTGCTATTTTTGACGCAAAGATCAGTTGGTGACAAATACAGTCGGAGGTATATCCAGGTACAGATTAGGAAGCTCCTATGCAACTCTGATAGTCAGTGTGTCCCTGGTACTTTTCCTTATGGGTATTCTTGGAATGGTACTTATCAATGCACGTCAACTGTCCGATTATTTCCGTGAGAGTCTCTCGTTCACTATTATGCTTAAGGAAGACGCCCGTGAGGCGGACATAAGGATGCTTCAGAAGGAGCTTGATGCCAGGCCCTATGTCAAGCAGACGGAATACGTATCCAAAGATCAGGCAGCAGTTAAGTTACAGGAGGAGCTTGGCGAGGATTTTCTTGATTTTCTCGGTTATAACCCGCTGATGCCGACGATAGATGTGTACCTGCTGGCTGATTATACGCATCCTGACAGTGTCATAAAGATTGAGAAAGTAATATCCGAATACCCGGTTGTTGATGAGGTTTACTACCAGGAATCAATCCTTAACCTGATAAATGAGAATGTCAAGAAGATCAGTGCGTTTCTGTTGATTATCAGCGCGCTGCTGTTCCTGATAGCTCTGACAATAATTAACAACACTATCAGGTTATCCATTTATTCAAAGCGGTTTTTAATTAATACAATGCAGCTTATAGGTGCCAACAGGTCGTTTATCAGGAAGCCATTCCTTCTCAAGAGTTTATTCTTCGGTTTTCTTGCGGCACTGATTGCCATCGGGCTCCTGATGGGGCTTATGTTCCTGATAGAGAAGGAGTTTTTCACCCTGTTCACTTATGAGAATATCAATCTCTTTTTACTTTTATGCCTTGCACTGGTGGCCTCAGGAGTGATCATTAATGCTGTTTCGACTTATTTTGCACTGAACAGGTATCTGGGCATGCACGAGGATAAATTATATTTTTAGAAAATATGGGCGCTAAAAAGGAAGAAGAAAAAAAACCCGGTTTTGCCCTTGGCAGGGAAAACTACAAGTTAATGGCCATAGGGTTTGCCATCATCATAATTGGATTTATTCTGATGGCCGGAGGTAAATCGGATGATCCCAAAGTCTTTTCTGAAGATATATTCAGTTTTCGGAGGATTACTGTGGCTCCGCTGATAGTCCTTGCAGGTTTCATTTTTGAGATCTATGCCATCATGAAAAGGCCGAGGGAATAATTCTTTTTATGGAATTCTATCTTAACGGCAAATCATGAATTGGTATCAGGCCCTTATTTTCGGGCTGGTTCAGGGGCTGACTGAGTTTTTGCCGGTCAGCAGTGACGGACATCTTGAGATCGTCAAGTACATTTTTGGAGGAATAGAGGAGAGCTTCCTTTTTTCTGTTGCCGTTCATGGGGCCACAGTGCTGAGCATTATTGTGGTATTCCGGAAAGAGATTGTTCAACTGCTGCAGGGTGTCTTTAAATTCAGGTTGAATGAGGAAACGATATATGCGCTGAAGATTGTCGTTTCAATGATCCCGGTGGCTGTGGTCGGATTTACCATGAAAGATTTCGTGGAGTCTCTCTTCACCGCCAATATGCAAATAACAGGCTCATTCTTGATTGTCACGGCTCTCTTCCTTGTTTTTGGTCATTTTGTTAAAAAGAGAAATAAGGAAATTTCATTCGGGGGGGCATTCCTGATGGGGATTGCGCAGGCGATGGCTGTCTTGCCGGGCTTATCAAGATCAGGATCGACAATTTCAACAGGGCTTGTACTTGGATACAGGAAAGAGGAGCTGGCCCGGTTTTCATTTTTAATGGTGATAGTGCCTATCATCGGAGCCAATGCAGTTGAACTCATCACTGCCGAAAAGGTTGCCGTTGATGTGGTTGCCTTCCCGCTGATAATTGCCTTTATCACTGCTTTTATTTCAGGTTATGCAGCTTGCAAATGGATGATAAGTATTGTGAATAAAGGCAAACTGGGATGGTTTGCACTCTATTGCCTGATTTTGGGGCTTTCACTAATTCTGTTTACCTGACCGTGGTAAAAAGCTGTGCTGACTTTGAGAATGGCGAGATCCTGTTGCTTGCAAAGCCACTTTACTGGACTTCCTTTGATCTGGTGAATAAGATAAAGATGGCATTGCGTCACCACTGCGGACTTAAAAAGCTTAAGGTTGGTCATGCCGGCACACTTGATCCCCTGGCAACCGGATTGATGATAGTCTGTACCGGCAAAGCCACAAAACGCATCGATGAATTCAGGGATCTTAACAAGGAGTACACCGCAGTGATCAGGTTCGGACAAACGACACCATCGTTCGACCTTGAAAGTCAGGTTGATAAAGAATACCCTGCGGATCATATTACTGCTGAACTTATCAGGGAACAGCTGCCTCAGTTTCTTGGAGAGCATTTTCAGGAGCCTCCGCTCTTTTCCGCAAAGTTTGTGGACGGTAAGAGAGCCTATGAACTGGCCAGGAAAAAGATCGAAAGGAAGCTTGATAAGGTGAAAGTGTATTTTCACGAGCTCGAACTGCTTGATTATAAAGGTAAAGAAGCAACGATCAGGATTGTCTGCAGCAAGGGGACCTATGTCAGGGCTTTTGCACGGGATCTTGGTCTTGCTTTGAACAGCGGAGCTCACCTGACAGGGCTGATCCGCAATGCAATAGGTAATAACAGGATTGAAAAGGCTCTGACCGTTGATGAATTCAAATTTATTCTTGAGAATTTGAAACAAATCGAAAATTCAAACGTATAATATTTCTTATCTAAACCATTTTGCACAATGAAACTGTCTCAATTCAAGTACACATTACCATCGGAGTTGATCGCTCTGTATCCTACAAAAAACAGGGATGAGTCGAAGCTGATGGTTGTACACAGGGATACGGGAGCTATTGAGCATAAAGTGTTCAAGGATATTGTGGACTATTTTAAGGAGCAGGATGTGCTGGTTTTCAACAACACAAAGGTTTTTCCTGCCAGGTTGTACGGCAATAAGGAAAAAACCGGTGCCGAAATTGAAGTCTTTCTTTTGCGTGAGCTGAACCGTGAGCAGCGCCTTTGGGATGTGCTGGTCGACCCGGCACGCAAGATCAGGATAGGAAATAAGCTCTATTTCGGGGAGGATGACCTGCTCGTTGCCGAGGTGATTGACAACACGACATCGAGAGGCAGGACCCTGAGGTTTCTTTTTGACGGAACGTATGAGGAATTCAAGGAGACACTGTATTCTTTAGGTGAGACACCGTTACCTAAATTTATTAACAGGCCTGTTGAACCTGAAGATAATGAGAGGTATCAGACAATATTTGCCAAGCATGAGGGCGCTGTGGCTGCTCCTACAGCCGGGCTGCATTTCAGCAGGGAACTGTTGAAGAGGCTGGAGATCGTTGGAGTTGAATTTGCCGAGATAACGCTGCATGTGGGGTTGGGCAATTTCCGGAATGTCGATGTGGAAGACCTGACTAAGCACAAGGTTGATTCAGAAAGAATTATAATAACCGAAGAGGCTTCTGCAATGATAAACAAGGCAAAAGACCGCAGGAGCAGGATATGTGCCGTAGGCACTACTGTGGTCCGCACCCTTGAAAGCTCGGTGTCTACAGCAGGGCTGGTTAAGCCGTTCAACGGGTGGACCAACAAGTTCATTTTCCCGCCTTATGAATTTAAAGTGCCAGATATGCTTGTCAGCAATTTTCATCTTCCTTATTCAACACTTCTGATGATGGTATCGGCGTTTGCAGGATATAATCTGTCTTTTGAAGCGTACAAGATGGCTGTCAAGGAGAAATACCGTTTCGGGACCTACGGTGATGCCATGCTAATTCTTTAGAATACAGCCTTAAAGGTTGTTAATAAACAAATATCAATGTGTATAAATCGTGCCGGCCTCAGTTGCCGGCACATTTATTTTATCCCAACTTCACAATTTTAGTGGCAAAAAATATCCGGTTATGAGGCAACCTATATTGATTTTTTTGTGTCAAGAGAAATATAATCCTGATATCTGAACCCAAAACCCACAATTCAACCGCGGAGATTGCGTTAATTAGTCAGAAGCAGTATGACCGGGAAAATTTTCTCCATGCAATCCGACATGATCAACAATAATGGTCAGCAATATGACACTGGACTTGTTACTTTTAACAATCATCCTCCACTTGTCAGGGCAATAGTCATTTTCCTTTTTATGCTGCTCCTAAGCAATAATGTTTTAGGACAATCAGCAGGTGATTACAGGACAAACGGTAATGTTCAATTCAACCTGGCAACCAATTGGCAAACCTTTGACGGCGCTGCCTGGGTGGCAGCAGCTACGGATCCCGGGCTTGGGAGCGGGGTAATTACTGTCAGGAATGGTCATACTGCCACGTTAACTTCCAGTGAAACCCTTGACCAACTTATAATTGAAGCAGGGGCTACATTAAGAGTTAATAACAGCCGAACACTGACTATTAGTGATGGGGTCGAAGCGTTTGACCTGGATGTGTACGGATTAGTAGATAATTATTGGGCTATCACCCCCAACGCCGGAGCTGCCATCAGATTTAATGCTAACTCAATTTACAATCACAGGTTAAATGGCGGTACAGTAACTACTGCAACCTGGGACGTCTCATCGGCCTGTAATATATTGGAAGTAACAAATACTGTTCCCTCAGGACTTACACAAACATTCGGAAATTTTACGTGGAACTGCCCGAATCAGAGCAGTGATATCGATCTCAATAGTAATTTGACTATCAATGGGACATTTACAATGTCCAATACTGGCAGCAGGTACCTTAGAATTGCCACCACCGGTAGTTACATTGTGAATTTAGGCGGATATGTCCAGACAGGCGGCCGTCTTAACCTTGCCACAGGGGGTTTTACCTGTACCTTTAATCTGAGAGGTGGATTCATTTTTTCAGGTGGTAATTTCCTGACTAGTGGATCAGGAATTGGAAATGTAAATTTCGTTGGTCCTGGCATTCAGGATTTCAACCGTACTGGTGGAGCTTTTTCAAATACAAGACTGAACTATACTGTCTATAGCGGATCTGTTCTGAATATGGGTACCAGTATAATTGACGCTTCTGGTACCTATGTGGCATCCGGGACTTTTACATTAAGTGCGGGGGGGGGATTAATGCTTGGTGACCCATATGGAATCACTTTGACAACCACAGGAGCAACAGGTGGAAATATCAGGGTTCTGGGAACAAGAACATTCAGTTCAGGTGCTGACTATACCTATAGTGGAAATGTTCCTCAGGTAACAGGCGATGGGTTACCTGTGGCTGTACGTAATTTTACAGTTAATAATACAGCAGGCGTTACTTTAACAAATAACCTGGACGTAACAGGACAATTGACAATGGCCAGCGGGAATATTCTTCCTGTTGCCAATAGCTTTGTTCTGTCAAATAATGCAGCGACATCTCTTATATACTCTTCCGGAACAATTGTAGGCAATTTTGAAAGATATATTAGCAGCACACTTCAGGACTATTTTTTCCCTGTTGGTACATCCACCCAGACTCAGGGATTAACTGCAAATTTCAGCGATATTACACCTGGATCTTTACTGGTGAATTTCTTGCCTGGAGATCCCGGTAATTCAGGGCTTCCATTAACTGACGCAGGTGGCTATTATATAACTAACCAGTACGTTACAGGTTACTGGATGGCACAGGCCAAGAATTCGCTTGCAACAAATAATTATAGCATTGATTTGGATGCAACCGGATTTGGGCCATTTCCGGTAACAGCAGGTACAAGGTTAATCAGAAGAACCGGAGCTTCAGACTGGGAACTTGATGGCTCAAATGCAGGAGTAGCTGGGTCTGTTGTAAGCAGAACCGGAATGACGGCAGGCATTTCAAGTACCGCCGGAGGTACTCAATTTTGTATAGGAAAAACTGGTCCAAGCATCACATCTCAACCATCAAATAAGGTAGTCTGTGAAGGAGCCACAGATTTTGCTGTTTTTTCAATTACCGCAACCGGTTATGGGACGCTAACCTATCAATGGTACAAGTCTCCGTCAACTATGCTTGGTAATGATGGTCATTATTCTGGCACCACCAGTACAACTCTGGGGATTGCAAACGCAACCGCAGATGATTACGGAGATTATTATTGCATTGTCACTGATGGACGCGGAGAATTCATTCAAAGTTCTTCAGCCTACTTATCTGTTCCGGTGGTTACGTTCGGATATAAATATTATGTCGATATCACAATAGATCAGGCGGCAGGGTCTGAGGATCTGGCGGATTTTCCTGTACTTATTAATATTACGCAGGATTATTTGCGTTCAATTGCAAATGGAGGACACGTTGAAAATATAAATGGTTATGATATCCTGTTTACCGATTTAAGCGGATCAAAGCTTAATCATCAGGTAGAAGCATATTACCCTGTCTCCGGAAATCTTGTGGCCTGGGTCCGTGTTCCGATATTATCAGGTAGCGGTACAACAGTCGTGAGGATGGTTTATGGCAATCAGGCTGTTATGTCAGACCAGTCCGTTGAAAGCACATGGATAAGCAGCTACAAGGGGGTGTGGCATTTGAGCAATGATGTATTCCTGGATGCAACATCATATAGCAACGATGTTGCAAATAACGGGACATCTGATATAAGTGGCCTTATTGAAGAGGCCCGAAGCTTTGACGGCACCAATGACAATCTGCGGACCTTGTCAACTTCAGGTTTTGGAGGGAACGCCTATAATCAGACTATCAATGTGTGGGCCAGATATACAACTCTACCCGCCTCAACACAGAATATGGTTGTACTTCAAAGAGCAGGCTCACCTTCTGCTGTTCAGCTAGGTATCCGGGAGGTTGAGGGCGTTTTCAGGGTAGTAGTATGGAACTGGGGAGGCACTCCGCTTGTGTGGAGCAATAACTTACCATCGGCTGGTGCATGGCACTATTACTCATATACTTTTGATGGGACAAATCATAGACTGTTTATTGATGGAGTGGAAGCTGCAACATCCACTACCGCAGCAACTCAGACTGCAATTCCACAATATTTATATTTTGGCAGTTATAGTGGAGGTGAATATTTCAATGGTATTTTAGATGAAGGACGATATTCGCTTTCATACAAAACACCAGGTTGGATTGCTACTGAATATAACAATCAGATTATTCCGGGCGACTTTATATCCATAGGATCGGAAAATGAATTGAATTACCTGACCTCTTTGGGCGTCTGTAATGATCCTGTTACGTTACAGGGTTTTCCGGCCGGGGGCACATTCTCAGGAACGGGAGTGACCGGCAACTCATTTGACCCTGAAATTGCAGGTGCGGGAACTCATTCCATTACATATTCCCATACGGTCAGCGGCTGCGCTGTAAGCGTTTCCAAAAATATTCAGATCACACCAGGTCCCTTAGCCCCTCCTGCAGATAACAAGTATTGCTGCATAAGGAATATTGTTGATCTGGAAGCTACCGGCACCAATTTAAGATGGTATACGGATGCCGGATTAACGACATTGGTTGGTTGGGGAACTCCTTTTGCTACCGGAAGGACTACTACTGGTACCTATATTTATTACGTCACTCAAACAGTAAACGGATGCGAAAGTCCTGCTACAACCATTACTCTTACTATCTATCCTAACACTCCAGTGTCCGGAACTGCAACTGTTAATCGCACGCCGGCATGTTTAGGAAATACAGCAATTTTAACGTTGACAGGCTATACGGGATATATTGCCAGGTGGGAAAAAAAGCTAAGTACAGAGACAGTATGGAATGCAATTTCCGGAACAGAAAACCAGAGCTCATTTAACGAATTGGTATCAACAGCAGGGACATGGAATTACAGAGCTGTTGTAACTGTAGGCCTTTGCGGCACTGTATATGCATACGTAAATCTTGATGTAATTGCAGATATTGCCGGCCCAGTGATCAGTGGATGTCCTTCAGATGTTATTGTTTATACGGGTGCAGGAAACACCACTTGTGCCCAAACTGCGACATGGACAGAGCCTGCCTCAATGGACTACTGCGAAGGTACGGTTGCTTATGCTTCCCGTAGTCATGCTCCAGGCTCAACTTTCCCTGTTGGCACAACTATAGTGACTTATACATTTACTGATTCAAAAGCTAATTCGTCTATATGCAGTTTTAATGTGACTGTCATCGATAATACAACTCCTACATGGACTACGGCAGCAGGTACTCTTGACAGGACTGTTGAGTGCAGTGACGCAGCAGCGTCTGACGGCAGCACAGGGGCTGTCACCTGCAGCGACTGATAACTGTGATGTTACGTTAACACCTGTAAAGACGGCCGGGCTGTTTACAGCCGGGACATGTCCTCAGGCAGGGACGTACACAAACACATGGACAGTATCGGATGACTGCGGCAATGCAGTACTTACAGTCTACACACAGACTATCACAGTCACAGACAACACAAGGCCGACATGGACTACGGCAGCCGGTACTCTTGACAGGACAGTAGAGTGCAGTGACGCAGCAGCGCTGACGGCAGCACAGGGGTTGTCACCTGCAGCGACGGATAACTGTGATGTTACATTAACACCTGTAAAGACTGCCGGTCTGTTTACAGCCGGGACATGCCCGCAGGCAGGTACCTATACAAATACCTGGACAGTATCGGATGACTGCGGCAATGCAGTACTTGCGGTCTACACACAGACGATCACAGTAACGGACAACACAAGGCCGACATGGACTACGGCAGCCGGTACTCTTGACAGGACTGTAGAGTGCAGTGACGCAGCAGCGCTGACGGCAGCACAGGCGTTGTCGCCAGCAGCGACTGATAACTGTGATGTTACGTTAACACCTGTAAAGACAGCCGGGTTGTTTACAGCCGGGACATGCCCACAGGCAGGTACCTATACAAATACCTGGACAGTATCAGATGACTGCGGCAATGCAGTACTTACGGTCTACACACAGACGATCACAGTCACAGACAACACAAGGCCGACATGGACTACGGCAGCAGGTACTCTTGACAGGACAGTTGAGTGCAGTGACGCAGCAGCGCTGACGGCAGCACAGGGGTTGTCACCTGCAGCGACGGATAACTGTGATGTTACATTAACACCTGTAAAGACGGCCGGGTCTGTTTACAGCCGGGACATGCCCGCAGGCAGGTACCTATACAAATACCTGGACAGTATCGGATGACTGCGGCAATGCAGTACTTACGGTCTACACACAGACTATCACAGTCACAGACAACACAAGACCTACATGGACTACGGCAGCCGGTACTCTTGACAGGACTGTTGAGTGCAGTGACGCAGCAGCGCTGACGGCAGCACAGGGGTTGTCACCTGCAGCGACTGATAACTGTGATGTTACGTTAACACCTGTAAAGACAGCCGGGTTGTTTACAGCCGGGACGTGTCCTCAGGCAGGGACGTACACGAACACATGGACAGTATCAGATGACTGCGGCAATGCAGTACTTACGGTCTACACACAGACTATCACAGTAACAGACAACACAAGGCCGACATGGACTACGGCAGCCGGTACTCTTGACAGGACAGTTGAGTGCAGTGACGCAGCAGCGCTGACGGCAGCACAGGGTTTGTCACCTGCAGCGACGGATAACTGTGATGTTACGTTAACACCTGTAAAGACAGCCGGGTTGTTTACAGCCGGGACATGCCCGCAGGCAGGTACTTATACAAATACATGGACAGTATCAGATGACTGCGGCAATGCAGTACTTACAGTCTACACACAGACGATCACAGTCACAGACAACACAAGACCGACATGGACTACGGCAGCCGGTACTCTTGACAGGACTGTTGAGTGCAGTGACGCAGCAGCGCTGACGGCAGCACAGGGGTTGTCACCTGCAGCGACTGATAACTGTGATGTTACGTTAACACCTGTAAAGACAGCCGGGTTGTTTACAGCCGGGACGTGTCCTCAGGCAGGGACGTACACGAACACATGGACAGTATCAGATGACTGCGGCAATGCAGTACTTACGGTCTACACACAGACGATCACAGTCACGGACAACACAAGGCCGACATGGACTACGGCAGCCGGTACTCTTGACAGGACTGTTGAGTGCAGTGACGCAGCAGCGCTGACGGCAGCACAGGGGTTGTCACCTGCAGCGACGGATAACTGTGATGTTACGTTAACACCTGTAAAGACAGCCGGGTTGTTTACAGCCGGGACATGCCCGCAGGCAGGTACTTATACAAATACCTGGACAGTATCAGATGACTGCGGCAATGCAGTGCTGACAGTCTACACACAGACGATCACAGTAACAGACAACACAAGGCCGACATGGACTACGGCAGCCGGTACTCTTGACAGGACAGTTGAGTGCAGTGACGCAGCAGCGCTGACGGCAGCACAGGGGTTGTCACCTGCAGCGACGGATAACTGTGATGTTACGTTAACACCTGTAAAGACAGCCGGGCTGTTTACAGCCGGGACATGTCCGCAGGCAGGTACCTATACAAATACATGGACAGTATCAGATGACTGTGGCAATGCAGTACTTACGGTCTACACACAGACGATCACAGTCACAGACAACACAAGACCTACATGGACTACGGCAGCAGGTACTCTTGACAGGACTGTTGAGTGCAGTGACGCAGCAGCGCTGACGGCAGCACAGGGGTTGTCACCTGCAGCGACGGATAACTGTGATGTTACGTTAACACCTGTAAAGACAGCCGGGTTGTTTACAGCCGGGACATGTCCGCAGGCAGGTACATATACAAATACCTGGACAGTATCAGATGACTGCGGCAATGCAGTACTTACGGTCTACACACAGACTATCACAGTCACAGACAACACAAGACCTACATGGACTACGGCAGCCGGTACTCTTGACAGGACTGTTGAGTGCAGTGACGCAGCAGCGCTGACGGCAGCACAGGGGTTGTCACCTGCAGCGACTGATAACTGTGATGTTACGTTAACACCTGTAAAGACAGCCGGGTCTGTTTACAGCCGGGACATGTCCGCAGGCAGGTACCTACACAAATACCTGGACAGTATCAGATGACTGCGGCAATGCAGTACTTACGGTCTACACACAGACGATCACAGTAACAGACAACACAAGACCGACGTGGACTACGGCAGCCGGTACTCTTGACAGGACTGTTGAGTGCAGTGACGCAGCAGCGCTGACGGCAGCACAGGCTTTAGTCACCTGCAGCGACTGATAACTGTGATGTTACGTTAACACCTGTAAAGACAGCCGGGTTGTTTACAGCCGGGACATGTCCTCAGGCAGGTACATATACAAATACCTGGACAGTATCAGATGACTGCGGCAATGCAGTGCTGGCAGTCTACACACAGACGATCACGGTAACAGACAACACAAGACCCACGTGGACTACGGCAGCCGGTAACCTTGACAGGACTGTTGAGTGCAGTGACGCAGCAGCGCTGACGGCAGCACAGGGGTTGTCACCTGCAGCGACGGATAACTGTGATATTACGTTAACACCTGTAAAGACTGCCGGTCTGTTTACAGCAGGTACATGCCCGCAGGCAGGTACATATACAAATACATGGACAGTATCAGATGACTGCGGCAATGCAGTGCTGGCAGTCTACACACAGACGATCACAGTAACGGACAACACAAGGCCGACATGGACTACGGTAGCAGGTACTCTTGACAGGACAGTAGAGTGCAGTGACGCGGCAGCACTGACGGCAGCACAGGGGTTGTCACCTGCAGCGACGGATAACTGTGATGTTACATTAACACCTGTAAAGACGGCCGGTCTGTTTACAGCCGGGACATGCCCGCAGGCAGGTACTTATACAAATACCTGGACAGTATCGGATGACTGCGGCAATGCAGTACTTACGGTCTACACACAGACGATCACGATCATTGACACCACGGCACCGACGTGGACCACAATACCTGCAGCACTTGATGTAACACTTGAGTGCAGTGACGCAGCAGCACTGACGGCAGCACAGGCTATGTTCCCTGTTGCAACTGACAACTGTGACCCGGATGTCACGAACATAGTCAAGGTAACGGGAGCCTATGTACCGGGGATAACCTGTCCCGAGGCAGGAAGCTACACGAACACATGGACGGTAACGGATGCATGCGGTAATGTAAGTGCAGTCTACACACAGACGATAACGATCATTGACACTACGGCACCAACGTGGACCACAATACCTGCAGCACTTGATGTAACCCTTGAGTGCAGTGACGCGGCAGGCCTGACAGCAGCACAGGCTATGTTCCCTGTTGCAACTGACAACTGTGACCCGGATGTAACGAACATAGTCAAGGTAACGGGAGCATATGTACCAGGGATAACCTGTCCCGAGGCAGGAAGTTACACGAACACATGGACGGTAACGGATGCATGCGGTAATGTAAGTGCAGTCTACACACAGACAATAACGATCATTGACACCACGGCACCGACGTGGACCACCTTACCTGCAGCACTTGATGTAACCCTTGAGTGCAGTGACGCAGCAGGCCTTGCAGCAGCACAGGCGATGTTCCCTGTTGCAACTGATAACTGTGACCCGGATGTAACGAACATAGTCAAGGTAACGGGAGCCTATGTGCCAGGGATAACCTGTCCCGAGGCAGGAAGTTACACGAACACATGGACGGTAACGGATGCATGCGGTAATGTAAGTGCAGTCTACACACAGACAATAACGATCATTGACACTACGGCACCAACGTGGACCACAATACCTGCAGCACTTGATGTAACCCTTGAGTGCAGTGACGTGGCAGGCCTTGCAGCAGCACAGGCTATGTTCCCTGTTGCAACTGACAACTGTGACCCGGATGTAACGAACATAGTCAAGGTAACGGGAGCCTATGTACCGGGGATAACCTGTCCCGAGGCAGGAAGTTACACGAACACATGGACGGTAACGGATGCATGCGGTAATGTAAGTGCAGTCTACACACAGACAATAACGATCATTGACACCACGGCACCGACGTGGACCACAATACCTGCAGCACTTGATGTAACCCTTGAGTGCAGTGACGCAGCAGGCCTTGCAGCAGCACAGGCTATGTTCCCTGTTGCAACTGACAACTGTGACCCGGATGTAACGAACATAGTCAAGGTAGCGGGAGCATATGTACCGGGGATAACCTGTCCCGAGGCAGGAAGCTACACGAACACCTGGACGGTAACGGATGCATGCGGTAATGTGAGTGCAGTGTACACACAAACGATCACGATCATTGACACTACTGCACCGACATGGATAACAGCAGCTAATGCACTTGATGTAACACTTGAGTGCAGTGACGCGGCAGGGCTTGCAGCCGCACAGGCGATGTTCCCGGTTGCAACGGATAACTGTGACCCGGATGTAACAAATATTATTAAGACTTCTGTTGGTTTAGTAAACACATGGACAGTAACCGATGACTGCGGAAACGTTAGTGCTGTATATACTCAGACAATAACCATAATAGATACTACCCCACCGACATGGATAACAGCAGTTAATGCGCTTGATGTAACCCTCGAGTGCAGTGATGTTGCAGGTCTTGCAGCTGCACAGGCGATGTTCCCGGTTGCGACGGATAACTGTGACACTGATGTCACAAACATTTTAAAGTCTGCAGGTGTATATATTGCCGGTACTACATGTGCTGAAGCGGGGTCATATACAAACACATGGATCGTTTCTGATGACAGTGGTAATACAAGTCTGACTTACACACAGACAATAACGATCATTGACACCACGGCACCTACGTGGACCACGTTACCTGCAGCACTTGATGTAACCCTTGAGTGCAGTGACGCGGCAGGACTGTCAGCAGCACAGGCTATGTTCCCAGTTGCGACAGATAACTGTGACCCGGATGTCACTAACATAGTCAAGGTAGCGGGAGCCTATGTGCCAGGGATAACCTGTCCCGAGGCAGGAAGCTACACGAACACATGGACGGTAACGGATGCATGCGGTAATGTAAGTGCAGTCTACACGCAGACAATAACGATCATTGACACTACGGCACCGACGTGGACCACATTACCTGCAGCACTTGATGTAACCCTTGAGTGCAGTGACGCGGCAGGCCTTGCAGCAGCACAGGCGATGTTCCCTGTTGCAACTGACAACTGTGACCCGGATGTAACGAACATAGTCAAGGTAACGGGAGCCTATGTACCGGGGATAACCTGTCCCGAGGCAGGAAGCTACACGAACACATGGACGGTAACGGATGCATGCGGTAACGTAAGTGCAGTGTACACGCAGACGATAACGATCATTGACACTACGGCACCGACGTGGACCACAATACCTGCAGCACTTGATGTAACCCTTGAGTGCAGTGACGCAGCAGGCCTTGCAGCAGCACAGGCGATGTTCCCTGTTGCAACTGACAACTGTGACCCGGATGTAACGAACATAGTCAAGGTAACGGGAGCCTATGTACCGGGGATAACCTGTCCCGAGGCAGGAAGTTACACGAACACATGGACGGTAACGGATGCATGCGGTAATGTCAGTGCAGTCTACACTCAGACAATAACGATCATTGACACCACGGCACCAACGTGGACCACAATACCTGCAGCACTTGATGTAACCCTTGAGTGCAGTGACGCAGCAGGCCTTGCAGCAGCACAGGCTATGTTCCCTGTTGCAACGGATAACTGTGACCCGGATGTCACTAACATAGTCAAGGTAACGGGAGCCTATGTACCGGGGATAACCTGTCCCGAGGCAGGAAGTTACACGAACACCTGGACGGTAACGGATGCATGCGGTAATGTAAGTGCAGTCTACACACAGACAATAACGATCATTGACACTACGGCACCAACGTGGACCACAATACCTGCAGCACTTGATGTAACCCTTGAGTGCAGTGACGCGGCAGGCCTTGCAGCAGCACAGGCTATGTTCCCTGTTGCAACTGATAACTGTGACCCGGATGTCACGAACATAGTCAAGGTAACGGGAGCCTATGTACCGGGGATAACCTGTCCCGAGGCAGGAAGTTACACGAACACATGGACGGTAACGGATGCATGCGGTAATGTAAGTGCAGTCTACACACAGACGATAACGATCATTGACACCACGGCACCGACGTGGACCACCTTACCTGCAGCACTTGATGTAACCCTTGAGTGCAGTGACGTTGCAGGCCTTGCAGCAGCACAGGCGATGTTCCCTGTTGCAACGGATAACTGTGACCCGGATGTAACGAACATAGTCAAGGTAACGGGAGCCTATGTACCGGGGATAACCTGTCCCGAGGCAGGAAGCTACACGAACACATGGACGGTAACGGATGCATGCGGTAATGTAAGTGCAGTCTACACACAGACGATAACGATCATTGACACCACGGCACCTACGTGGACCACCTTACCTGCAGCACTTGATGTAACCCTTGAGTGCAGTGACGCAGCAGGCCTTGCAGCAGCACAGGCGATGTTCCCTGTTGCAACTGATAACTGTGACCCGGATGTAACGAACATAGTCAAGGTAACGGGAGCCTATGTACCGGGGATAACCTGTCCCGAGGCAGGAAGCTACACGAACACATGGACGGTAACGGATGCATGCGGTAATGTAAGTGCAGTCTACACACAGACAATAACGATCATTGACACTACGGCACCAACGTGGACCACCTTACCTGCAGCACTTGATGTAACCCTTGAGTGCAGTGACGCAGCAGGCCTTGCAGCAGCACAGGCGATGTTCCCTGTTGCAACGGATAACTGTGACCCGGATGTAACGAACATAGTCAAGGTAACGGGAGCCTATGTACCAGGGATAACCTGTCCCGAGGCAGGAAGTTACACGAACACATGGACGGTAACGGATGCATGCGGTAATGTAAGTGCAGTCTACACACAGACAATAACGATCATTGACACTACGGCACCAACGTGGACCACCTTACCTGCAGCACTTGATGTAACCCTTGAGTGCAGTGACGCAGCAGGACTTGCAGCAGCACAGGCTATGTTCCCTGTTGCAACGGATAACTGTGACCCGGATGTAACGAACATAGTCAAGGTAACGGGAGCCTATGTACCGGGGATAACCTGTCCCGAGGCAGGAAGTTACACGAACACCTGGACGGTAACGGATGCATGCGGTAATGTAAGTGCAGTCTACACACAGACAATAACGATCATTGACACTACGGCACCGACGTGGACCACATTACCTGCAGCACTTGATGTAACCCTTGAGTGCAGTGACGCAGCAGGCCTTGCAGCAGCACAGGCGATGTTCCCTGTTGCAACGGATAACTGTGACCCGGATGTAACGAACATAGTCAAGGTAACGGGAGCCTATGTACCGGGGATAACCTGTCCCGAGGCAGGAAGTTACACGAACACATGGACGGTAACGGATGCATGCGGTAATGTAAGTGCAGTCTACACACAGACAATAACGATCATTGACACTACGGCACCGACGTGGACCACAATACCTGCAGCACTTGATGTAACCCTTGAGTGCAGTGACGCAGCAGGCCTTGCAGCAGCACAGGCTATGTTCCCTGTTGCAACTGACAACTGTGACCCGGATGTCACGAACATAGTCAAGGTAACGGGAGCCTATGTGCCGGGGATAACCTGTCCCGAGGCAGGAAGCTACACGAACACATGGACGGTAACGGATGCATGCGGTAATGTAAGTGCAGTCTACACGCAGACAATAACGATCATTGACACCACGGCACCAACGTGGACCACCTTACCTGCAGCACTTGATGTAACCCTTGAGTGCAGTGACGCAGCAGGCCTTGCAGCAGCACAGGCTATGTTCCCTGTTGCAACTGACAACTGTGACCCGGATGTAACGAACATAGTCAAGGTAACGGGAGCCTATGTACCGGGGATAACCTGTCCCGAGGCAGGAAGTTACACGAACACCTGGACGGTAACGGATGCATGCGGTAATGTAAGTGCAGTCTACACACAGACGATAACGATCATTGACACTACGGCACCAACGTGGACCACATTACCTGCAGCACTTGATGTAACCCTTGAGTGCAGTGACGCAGCAGGACTTGCAGCAGCACAGGCGATGTTCCCTGTTGCAACTGATAACTGTGACCCGGATGTAACGAACATAGTCAAGGTAACGGGAGCCTATGTACCAGGGATAACCTGTCCCGAGGCAGGAAGTTACACGAACACCTGGACGGTAACGGATGCATGCGGTAACGTGAGTGCAGTGTACACGCAAACGATCACGATTATTGACACTACCCCACCGACATTTACTGTTCCTGAAGAAATCACCATCTGCCGCGACATTACAGGTGCCTATGATCGCGATCCTTCAAATACAGGTGACGTAACTGATGAAGCAGACAACTGCGACACATCTCTTGATGCAGCATATTCCGACTCTGATATTGCATTGGGAACAGTGACAGTCGTCGGATACATTACCAGGACATGGACCCTTTCAGACGATTGCGGGAATACAACTGTACAATATCAGACAATCTGGGTTCAGCCAGTTCCTCATATTTCTGTCGCAGTACCAGACACTCTGTTCTGCAATGAGTCAACGATCAATTTCACAATTGATTCCCTGGTTACCTCCAGGGGAGAGGTAATGTATAACCTGGATGTCACCTATCCGGGAGTTGTCACAGGTACCCTGACTGACGGATCAAGGCAGGTAATCAATATCTCTGATACGCTGACCAACAACTCGGATTCGCACCAGACCATCACATACAGATTCTCTCCGTACATCCAGGGCAAGCCAGGAGATCCGACATGCTCCAATGGGATAGATACAACAATTGTAATTCACCTTGAGCCTACTGCCAAAGTAACTCCGGCCCTGACAAATGATGAGCTGTGCAACGGAGACAATGTTAACATTACATTGTCTACCGTCACTGTCCCATATCAGGGCATAGAGTTTAACGTTGATGCACAAAACAATGACCCTGAAATATCAGGTTACACAGACAGAAACGGATTGATTGTTTCGGATATCATAACCGAACCGCTTACCAATACCGGAGACACTGCGAGACTTGTCCTGTATATCATATCACCCGTTACACTGGATGTTTCCGGGAAATCAGAAATGTATCGGGATAATTGACACGGTGGAAGTATGGGTCAATCCCACCCCCAGGGTCATCCCGGTGAATGATGCAACCCGTATCTGCGACCAGGGTATTACAAATATCACACTGACATCACCCACGGTGATGACCTCGGGAGTGATAGAATTTAATTATAAAATTAGTGCGACTGCACCTCCGGCTATTGTCGCCGGCAACCGGGCTACAGCTTTCAGCCAGCCTGTTGGTACACAGCTGCAATTCAACTACACTAATGAGAGTGACACAATGCAGTCAGTCTTCTTCCGCATTGTGCCAAAAGTTTTTGGACTCCCATGCCCTTACGGAGATTCAGTCATCACAGAAGTAAAAATACATCCGAGGCCTCTCAGGGATCTGGAGATAAGGGATTCAATCACCTGCGACGGAGGTCAGGACGGAACACTTGAGGTAATACATGCAAGGGGACTCGATCCGCTATGGGTGGAATGGACAGGACCTGACTTCTGGGAGGCAGAAGGAAATAATTTGTTCATCGTCACCGAGAGGCGTCAGGGGTATTATACGGCCACAGTGACCGACAGTCTTGGTTGTACCAACAACGATTTCCTCAATCTTACGGAGCCCAGCACGGAAGTGGCATTTTATTTCGACCATTTTGTTTCATGCCCCGGAGCGAATGATGCAAGGATAGGACTGGCCCTGACCGACGGCCAGGCACCTCCATATAATTACTACATCGTCTGGAATATGACTGATACACTGTACCAGGGAGTGATGCCAGCATTAACTTCCCCGGTTACATTCCTGTATATTGACGATGTAAAACCAGGTGAATATCTGCTTATCGTTGAAGACGGTAACGGATGTAAGGAAACTGAACTTCGCATGCTTCATGATGCAGCGTCCGCAACAGTCAGTTTAACCAAATCTCAATATTCGGGCTACAATATTTCCTGTGAAGGATACAACGACGGTTCCTTATGGGTAAGCAGGATACGGAGTTATTATATCGATTATAGCAATGGCGGAGCCGACACCGTTTTTGTCGCCAGAGGTCCTTATACCTATCAGTGGACGACAACCGACGGAATGATTCCCGGCAGTGCGACTGACAGCATTATTGTTGGTATAACTGCCGGTACGTATGATCTTACCGTGACAGATGTGAACGGGTGTGTATTCCATTTCAGCGGCACCATGACTGAACCTGATGGCATAGACATGACAGGAGAAACCCTGTCACACAGTCCTGATAATAATTTCAACATAACATGTTTCGGGAGAAATGACGGGTTCATCAACCTTGACTTTGACGGTGGCGCCGGTGCCTATACATATGACTGGTACGAGTATCCTGCCGGCGCCATTACTAACAGAGCCACCGAAGATCAGACTGGACTTGTCGCCGGACTGTACCGGCTGCGTGTGACCGATGCCAATTCATGCCACCGCGAGTATTCATGGACACTTAATGAGCCTGATTCTGTCGGCATAGCTGTAGTCAAATCACTCACAGGTGACGGTGCCTATAACATCAGCTGCAACGGAGCAGACGGCACGATTGACATAACGGTTACCGGTGGCAGCGGTCCCGGAACATATGCGTATGACTGGAAAGACATGGACAATCCTGCATGGTCAAGTAACCTTGAAGACCTGACCATCAAGGCCGGATCGTACCGGGTATATGTTACCGACGCCAATGGCTGCCTCACTGACCGGGGCGCAGTTCTGACACAGCCAATGCCTCTTGGGCTTTCTCTGAGCGTCTCAGACATAACCTGCCTGACGGCACCGGCTTACAATGACGGGGCAATTGATCTTACGGTCACCGGAGGTAAAGCTCCCTACGGTTATGACTGGACCGGTCCTTCCGGTTATACTGCCACTGGTCAGGATATTTCCAGTCTGACTGAAGGCTCATACACCGTGACAGTAACTGATGACTACGGATGCCAGGCAGAAACAGATACCCTCCTGACACTGCCGCCCCCGTTGTCGATCGATACTCTTATATCACTTTATAATGGCTTTAACGTAAGATGTTCAGGGTATTCAGACGGATGGCTGAAAGTAATTCCGCTGACCGGGATACCACCGTATAACTATACATGGAACGGTCCAGACGGCTTTACAGCCACCTCGACAGATTCCATCTTTGGGCTGAAGGAAGGTACATATACCGTAACAGTTACCGACGGGCACAACTGCGTACTTACAGAACCGACTACTCTTGTCTCTCCAGGCCAGATCAGTATGGTTCTTGATATCGGACTGAGTAACGGTGGTGCTAACAATATCAATTGTGTCGGGACTGCCACAGGGCGTGTAGACATTACTCCCGTCAACGCTGCCGGAACCTCGTCGTACCTCTGGTCAGACGGCGGCACGGGTGCTTCCCGTAATGACCTGAGAGCCGGAGTCAATGAAGTGATCATCACCGATGCAAACGGGTGTACCGCTGATACTTTAATGACACTGACAGAACCTGATTCGTTGCTGATCACATTTACATGGGTTGATCCGTTCTGTCCCGAAAGTACTGATGCAAGCATTATCGCCGATGTAACTGGCGGAGAAGAAGGGTATAGTTTTGCTTGGAACAATGGTATGTCCTCCGCTGAGATAACCGGCCTTACGGCAGGGCTTTACAAAGTTGTAGTGACTGATTTTAACGGTTGTTCAGTGACCGATTCGCTCACTCTTGCGCCTGTCAACGAGATCTGCGTTGGCATACCAAACATTTTCTCACCTGACGGGGACGGAATAAATGAATTCTGGAATATAACGAGGATAGCCCTCTATCCTGAGGCTGAGGTAATCGTCATGAACAGATGGGGAGAAATGGTATGGAAATCGGAGAAGGGATATCCTGAGCCATGGGACGGAAGGGCTTCCAACGGCAAGGTACTGCCAATGGATTCTTATCATTACGCCATTGACCTTCACAACGGCGAGAAGCCGATAGTCGGACATATTAGCATTGTCAGGTAAGCTATGGATAAAAAGCGGAGGATAAGGTAAAGTGAAAAAGGGATTTCTGATCATAATTGCATTCATCCTTGTCGCAACTGTCGACGCACAGCAATTGCCCATCTACAGTCAGTACCTGTACAACAGGTATCTGATAAATCCGGCAATCGCGGGAAGTGACGGCTACACAAGTATTAACCTTACAACGAGGCAGCAATGGGTTGGTTATGAAGGGGCGCCGCAGACCTACTCGCTTGGTGTGCAGACCAGGCTTCTGAAGCAGAAGTATATTATCCGTGACAATATTTTAAACAAGAAAATCTTCAAACCTCATACAACCGGTCGTGTCGGACTGGGAGCCAACATATTCACAGACATAAACGGCCTTGTCCGGCGAACAGGGTTTTCGACAGCTTACTCGTATCACCTCTGGCTTGACGGTCAGACACAGCTCTCCTTCGGACTTGCACTCACGGGCTATTTTTATAAAATGGATGAGAAACAGATGCAGTTCGAAGACCCAGATGAACCATGGATGAACTCTGATTTCAGGGAAGGAATATTTGTGCCTGATTTCAATTTCGGGGTCTATCTTCTTAACAGGAAGTACTCGCTTGGGTTTTCAGCCCAGGAGCTGATGGAGGGATTTGCCAGGCTTGGAAGCCAGGCATATGACGGTCTGAAGATAGAGAGGACATATTATCTTTTCGGCACCTATGACTTCGAACTGGATGCAAAAACAATCCTGCAGCCTTCTCTTCTTGTAAAGATGTCAGAGCAGGTAAGACCTCAGGCTGACATAGGCCTGACATACAATTATGACAGGAAGTTCTGGATCGGAGCAACCTTCAGAACAGGAAGCGCAATCATCGCAAACGTAGGTGTCAGACAGGATAAGTTTTACTTCGGATATTCATTCGACTGGACGCTTCAGTCAATTCAGAGATCTACATACGGCTCCCATGAATTTGTCATGGCCATCAGGTTTGGAGACACATCAAGGAAGTTCCGCTGGCTCGACAGGTATTAACCGCGCTGTTTTGAAACAACATATATCAGTGAACTCGCCCTGTCTTTTTTAAATAGCGATCGGACAGTCAGGAATAGTCCAGTAACGATGCCCCTCATAAGAGGAAGCCAGCGCCCCTTGTTTTTATAGCTCAGTGCGGAGATATAATAGATGTCGAGAGGCATAGGAATGACCTTCTCGCAGATGTAACCATGCTCCTTGATATATGCCGGAAGGGTTTCAGGTGAAAAGTGCCACAGGTGTCTCGGAACATCCAGTGCCGCCCACTCATTTCCGAACCATTCGGCATCAGCTGATTTTATGTTGGGAAGGGCAATAATGCATTTGCCGTCATCCTTCAGTATCCTTTTTATTTCTCGCAGCCACATCCCGGGCTCATAAAGATGTTCCAGCACGTGCCAGAGTGTTACGCAGTCAGCGGAACGATCTTTTATTGAAGATATTTCCCGGGGGGAGATGACGGTCAGTCCAAACCTCGAGATTGAATACTCCCGGGCACGGTCACTTAATTCAATACCGGTTACATTCCAGCTATTCCTGTTCATATAATCTGCGAAATAACCAGTGCCGCTCCCTATATCCACCAGCGTACTTTTTCCCCTGCTGCTTCCTTTATCCGTCAGGGTAAATTTTTCCCCTCCGCTCATTTTACGCACCAGGTTATATTTTTTTCTGAGCATAAAATTCCTGGCAAGGTGATACAGCCGGTCTGTCAGGCTCTGCTTTTTATCGGAATGGGAAATATAATCTTCAGAAAGATAGAATTTTGCGATATCTTTTTCATCGGGAGGGTCAGCTGTAAAAGTAAAACCGCAAACGCTGCATCTTTTAAGCACAAAATCCTCTCCGCTGACAAGATGGTCTTTTGCAGCGAAAAGCACTGCACTGTCAGTGCTTCCGCACACAAGGCATGAACCCGTTTCAGTCATTCTTCCGGAAAGCCATAAAGCCACTAAGCGCAGCATAGATCAGCATTGCAAGCAGAAGAACCGAACTTGCAAGCGACACCTTGTTACCGGTCTTGTAGGACTGTGGCTCAAATTTGAACGTCACTGTATGGCTTCCAACAGGAATAACCATTCCCCGGAGCACATAGTCAGTGCGGAAATGCTCTGCCGGAGCATCATCAATATATGCCGTGCCAGCCGTTCGGATAATATATCTCGGAGAATACTGCAATCCTGTCTGATGAAAGCTCTGTCTTGTAGGTCAGCAGGTTAGGCTTGTATGATGACAGCCATATCGTGTCCGACGGGGATCCGGGGTTATCATTTACAGCAATCCGGTCAGCAAATCTTCTGTCAACGAGCGCCACAGCAGCGGGGTTGAAGGTTTTCACCGACATAAGCTCTGCATCTGCATTTTCCACCACTGATACCTTTTCAACAAACCAGGCATTACCGAGTGCATGCTTATTTACCAGAGGCGGGGCTTCGGGAGATAGAATTATGTATTTGGTATTTAGCATATTAAGAACACCCAGGTTTTTCATTACATTCTCAGCCTCCTCATATGAAGTTGAAGTCCGGAGCATGGCGATAAGCGAACTGATTTCATCGGTGAGGCATGCCTCAGTCAGTTCCTGGTATCTTTTCATCTTCGCTCCGCTGTATCCTCCGATGGAATTGTGATGATATGATGTGGATGCATCATTGAATGTTGACACCGTAAGATTAAGCACACGGTATTCGCTTTTATCCTCAAGGATGGACTTATCAGCAACTGTCGGGGCAAAAGAATTTTCCGACGATCTTCTGGTCTCAAAATTTGAGCTGCCCAGGAATCTTGCATCCACAGGTATCTGGTCAATAAGGAAAAGAAGCGTAAGCCCGATAAGAGCATGTGCAGGCTTAATCTTTTTCCTGATGAAAAACCAGACAATTGCTGCTCCTGCCGCTATCAATGCTGCCGACCTCAGGGCATCTGTCCGTATCATTGCTTTGCGGTCTGCAATCATTGCATCCCTCAGCCAGTTAACGGAATCAGGAAGGGAGACTTCATCAGGTCTCAGAAATGATCCGGCGAGCCCGGGTATAAGGAAGAACATTAGAGCCAGCCCCCCTGTCACTCCGGCGGCTATAATTATTGATTTAACGGTTTTTTCGACAGTCACTGTCCCTTCCGTTATTGCTTTGAGCGCAAGCACGGCCAGCAGGGGAACACAGACTCCGGCGATGACCAGGATCATGGAGACGGCCCTGAATTTATCATAGCCCGGAAAAAAATCGATGAAGAATGATGTCAGTGGCATGAAGTTCTTACCCCATGACAGGAGCAGGGAGAGCAATACCGCTGTGAGGATCCACCATTTTTCCTTTCCCTTTATTATCAGCAGTCCAAGGACAAAAAGAAACAGAACTACGGCGCCGAAATATACTGGTCCGCTGGTCGACGGCTGCTGTCCCCAGTATCTGTACAGCTGATCCTTCGCCTGGCCCATATTGTTTTTTCGAAGCGCCTTTACAGTCTCCGAGCCGTCAGGGAAGGGTGCTGTAGCACCTCCCTTGAAATCAGGGATCAGAAATGTCATCGACTCGCCGACACCATAGCTCCACTGTGTAATGTATTCCTTGTCAAGTCCCTTTTCCTCCTTTGCGTCGTCTTTTGACAGGTCGCTCTGGCCCCTTGTTGACTCTTTACTGTACTCCCAGGTGGAATAGACAGAGGCAAAATTGACCCCAACGGCAATGACAGCTGCCGCCACCAGCAATCCGAAGCTTTTCAGGAAGGAAGGGAGAACCTTTTTCTTAATGGCATCTGTCAGCTCATAAATGCCGAAGACCAGAAGAATAATAAACGTGTAGTATGTTATCTGGAAATGGTTGGCCATGATCTGGAGGGAAAGGAATAGGGCGAAGAGTGCAGCACCCTTAAAACCGTCTGAACGAAAAGCATATACGGCACTTCCCACTACAGGTGCCATCCATGCCATTGCATAGACCTTGGTATTATGCCCTGCCGACAGGCTGACGAAAAGGTATGATGTAAAGCCGTACGCAATGGCTCCCGCCATCGCCAGCCATGGATTGACCCTGAAAAGGAGGAGCATGATGTAAAATCCCAGCATTGAAAGGAACAGTGCTGCAACAGGGGTTTTATATATTTTCAGCAGGTCATCGAGATGCTTGAACAGGTTACCGGGATATTTGGCAGAGATCATGTATGCCGGCATACCTCCGAACATGGAGTTGGTCCACAACGGCTCCTTTCCGTATTCTGCACGAAAATCACGGATCTCTTTTGAAGAGCCTTCAAAGACCTTCGTGTCATGCGCGTTGATCTTCCTGCCCTCAAGAACAGGGTAGAAATATACAAATGAGACAACGGTGAATATAAGAACTGCAACGATGTGCGGAACAGCAGATTTCAGTAAGCTATCTTTCATAAATCACACTTTACGGGTTCATGCCGGGTTTAGTATCACCCGACAAAAATACACCAACTGAACCTTAAATCAAATGAGTATATTATTATACATTTGCCGGAACAAGAGAGTGAGATGGGTATAGTTCAGAAGCAGACACTCCGCGGAACAGCATGGTCTTATCTTGGGGCAGGTCTCGGATTTGTCAATATCATTCTGCTCTCTCCCAAAGTTTTCACCACAGGCGAGATAGGGGTAGTTCAGGTATTGCTGTCGTTTGCCACCATTCTCTCCCAGTTCTCGGGTCTAGGTTTCACCAATGTCATTAACAGGCTGTTTCCCTGGTTCAGGGATCCGCGTGAAAAACATAACGGTTTCTTCGCATTGTCACTGGCTATAACCCTCCTGGGTTTCATTGCCGCGCTGATTGTGATTAAATTCTACACTCCTCACTTTGTGGAGGTTAACATGGACCGTTCGCCGCTGATCTCTGAATACTCGTTTTATATTCCGGCACTGCTTCTGATCACGCTGCTGGTCAACCTCCTTGATAACTACAATAAAGTACTGTATGATGCAGTGCTGGGCACCTTTCTTAAGGAGTTTCTGTTCAGGGTTTTCAACTTTGCCCTTATCTGCCTGTTCTGGGTCGGAGTCATTGATTTTGACGGGTATATATTCGGGTATGTTGTTTGCCAGGGAATTCCTCTTGTGGTGATGATTGTGTACCTGGTCACCAGGGGAGAAATTTCACTGAAGTTCAAGCCCGGATTTATAACACCCGAGCTGAAGAAACAGATCCTGATGCTCTCATTCTTTGGAATACTGACCGGTTTCAGCTCATCGATCCTTACCACGCTCGATAAGGTATTCATCAACAGGTTTCTCGGGGAAGGACAGGCAGGTATCTACGCCATAGCATCATATTTTGCAGTCCTGATAATGATTCCGGGGAGATCCGTCGCCAAAATCTCAATTCCTTTTCTTGCCGAATCATGGAAAAAAGATGATTTGCATACAATTGATGACCTTTACCTGCGGAGCAGTATAAACCAGTATGCGATCGGGCTGCTGATCTTCATCGGCCTCATGGTCAACATTGACAATATATTCCGACTGTTACCGGATGAATACGGTACAGGTGCCGCAGTCATTATTCTGATCAGCATCGGGAATGTTGTCAGTGTCTCAACAGGAATAAACAGTGTTGTTCTCAGCACATCTGCCCTTTACAGATATCAGACGTGGCTCATGTTTCTTCTGATAGTACTTTTTGTCGGAGCCAGCCTGATCTTTATCCCGCTGTTCGGGATAACCGGTGCAGCGGTCGCATCAATGATTTCAAATATTATATACAATCTGCTGAGTGTCGTGGTCGTAGGCAGGAAATTTGGCATCTGGCCGTACAACAGTACACATATCCGGATGACAATTATCGGCCTTGGTGCGGCCCTGGCAGGATTCCTCATGCCCGAGCTTTCACTGTGGCCTGATGTTATTATAAGGAGCCTCCTGGTGGCAATTCTGTTTACGGCAGGGGTTTACCTGTGGAAGCTTTCGGATGACATGAATATGTTGATTGATCCGTTCATTGCCAGGTTGAAGAAGCGGTTATAGCAGGGAGTTAAGCAGGTCACCGAGCTTAGCTGTAAGTGCCCTTCTCGAATACTCCAGATGATGCCCGCTTCGTGTTACCTGACGTCCTTCGGCGACTTTGCTGATGAAACTCCTGATACCCTGCACATCATGATAACCGAAAATACCCTGGTAGCCGCACTTGACCATTAACTGAGCTGCGTCGCCGTCAGCAGGGCCCAGCAGAAGAACAGGCTTGCCGGTTGCCAGGTACTCGAAAATCTTGCCGGTAAGAATTGATTTGTTAGAAGGATGATCGGGAATGATAAGCAGAAGCATCGTCAATTCCATCATGTACCGGACAGCTTCGGGGTGTTCGCAATAAGGAATGAACTCGGGATGATTTCCCTCTTCGTCAGCAGGGAACAGTTCCTTTATCGGTTCAGGGACGGTACCAACGAATTTCAGGCTGACCGGCCTGTTGTTTACCCTGATATCCTTCACAGCTTCAATCAGTCCGTCGACAGGATAGGCAGGCGACAGGGTTCCCACATAGGTTATTGTGAACTGCTCGGGAGTAATAGGAAGGATACCCTCAAAATCCTCTTCATCATAACCGTTCGGAAGAACATGGATCTTGTGTGATATCTTCTCCCCCTTGCTTCCCAGGATTGCCGCCAGTGTCTGTCCTACAGTGATGATTGTGTCCGCTTTTGTGAGGACATTCTTTTCCATTTCCCTGTCAGCCATTCTGGCCAGAAGGGATGGTTTGAACATGTCATAGTAATAGATATCGGTCCACGGATCCCTGAGGTCGGCTACCCATTTGATATGCGGAAATTTACGCTTCAGCTTCAGTCCGATCAGCTGTGTTGAATGCGGTGGGCTGGTAGTAAGGATATGACTGATATTTTCAATTTTTATCAGTTCGCAGGCTTTGCGGAAGGCATACCTGTTCCATCCCTTGCGGGGATCAGGTATAAAAAAGTTACCCCGGATAAACCGGCTGATCATGTTTCTCCTGCTCTTATCAGACCCGGAGGCAAAACCTGCGTAAGGTATCTTTGATTGATCCCTGTTATAAAGTGAGAAGTAATTTATGGCTTTGGTCCGGTGAATCTCAGCATCCAGGGGTATTTCACCGTAGAGCGAAATGTCTTTGAAAGGGTATGCCGCAAATTCAGGCAAAACGGTAAGGACAACAGGAAGCCATCCTGACGAGGGCAGGTACTTGGTGAATTTAAGCCATCTCTGGACACCGGCGCCTCCGCTGGGAGGCCAGTAATATGTTATGATAAGTATCTTAGCCGGCTTTGACCTCATGTTACAGTTTCTTCAGTTGCTCACGCAGACTGACCTTATCGGCAATTATTGCCCTCAACTGTGAAACGGGAACCCTGTCCTGCAGCATTGTGTCGCGGTATCTTATCGTTACAGTTTCGTCATCCACGGTCTGGTAATCGATTGTTATACAATACGGTGTGCCGATTGCATCCTGTCTGCGGTAGCGTTTGCCGATCGAATCTTTCTCATCATACTGGCAGTTGAAGTCGAATTTAAGTTCATCGACAATCCTGCGCGAGATCTCAGGCAGGGCATCTTTCCTGACCAGCGGCAGGACTGCCAGCTTGACGGGAGCAAGCACCGGCGGAAGCCTGAGCACAACCCTGCTGTCAGGAACCCCGTCTTCCTTTGTGAGGTCTTCTTCATAGTATGAGGCGGCTATCACCTGCAGAAACATACGGTCAACACCTATTGATGTCTCTATAACGAACGGAATGTATGATTCATTTTTCTCAGGGTCAAAATACTGCATTTTCTTTCCGCTGTACTCCTGGTGCTGTTTCAGGTCGAAGTCGGTCCTTGAATGCACACCTTCAACCTCTTTAAACCCGAACGGAAACTTGTATTCGATATCAGCAGCGGCATTGGCGTAATGTGCGAGCTTATCATGATCATGGAACCGGTAGTTCTCGTCTCCGAAGCCAAGGGCCTTATGCCATTTCATTCTTGTCTCCTTCCAGTGGCTGAACCATTCGAGCTCAGTCCCGGGTTTCACAAAAAACTGCATCTCCATCTGTTCGAACTCCCGCATGCGGAAGATAAACTGCCTGGCGACGATCTCGTTTCTGAAGGCTTTCCCTATCTGTGCGATACCGAACGGAAGCTTCATGCGGCCCGTTTTCTGTACGTTCAGGAAATTCACAAAGATGCCCTGTGCGGTTTCCGGACGAAGGAAAATCTTCATGGCACCGTCAGAGGTAGATCCGATCTCTGTTGCAAACATCAGGTTAAACTGCCGCACGTCGGTCCAGTTTTTGGTACCGGACACCGGGCATACAATTTCATTGTCAATGATGATCTGCTTCAGGGCGGCGAGGTCAGGCCCCGCCATTGCATCTACAAACCTCTTGTGGAGCAGGTCATACTTCTCTTTTATCTCAAGCACCCGTGGATTTGTTGATCTGTACAGAGGTTCATCAAACTTTTCCCCGAACCGGGCTTTGGCCTTTTCAACTTCCTTATCAATCTTCTCGGCAAATTTTTCAAGATGTTCCTCAATCAGGACATCAGCACGGTATCTCTTCTTGCTGTCCTTGTTGTCAATCAGCGGATCGTTGAAAGCATCCACATGACCGGAGGCTTTCCATATTGTCGGATGCATGAATATCGCCGAATCGAGTCCTACAATATTGTCGTGCATCAGGACCATACTGTCCCACCAGTATTTTTTGATATTGTTTTTCAGTTCAACGCCATACTGCCCGTAATCATATACGGCTCCCAGTCCGTCATATATTTCGCTTGAGGGAAAAACATACCCGTATTCCTTGCAGTGAGAGACAAGTTTCTTAAAGATATCTTCGTGAGCCATAATTAATTTTAGATTCTGCCTGGTGACCGGCAAAAGTAAATTAAAATCCGCTGTTTTACAATCCATGGGATAGTCTGAAATCAATTTGTATCTTTGTTTTCCGTTCCTGGAAAAATCAATATGAAAGTTAGGTGCGATTTCCTTGTTATCGGTTCAGGCATAGCCGGTTTGTCATTTGCCCTTAAAGCTGCCGCACATGGAAGAGTGTGTGTCATTACAAAGACTGTGCTTGACGACTGCAACACAAACTATGCCCAGGGGGGAATAGCAACTGTGATGTACGAGCCAGACAATTTTGAGAAGCATGTCAGGGATACAATGGTTGCAGGTGCCGGGTACTGCAATGAGGAGATTGTGAGAATGGTTGTCAGTGAAGCTCCCGCAAGGATAAGGGAGCTGATTGATATGGGGGTTGATTTTGACAAAAAGGATGACGGACGGCTTGATATGGCAATGGAGGGCGGCCATTCCGAGCACCGGATCCTCCATCATAAGGATTCAACCGGGGCTGAGATAGAAAAAGTGCTTATTGAAAGAGTGCGTGAGAATAAGAACATTGAAATTTTCGAAAATCATTTTGCCATTGACCTGCTGACCCAGCATAACCTCGGTGAATATGTAACCAGGGAGTGGAAGGATATTAAGTGTTACGGAGCTTATGTGGCTGACCTGAACAGCAACATGGTAAAAACGGTCTTATCAAAGGTGACCGTCCTTGCAACCGGAGGATGCGGCAATATATATCTTACAACCACCAACCCTGAAGTGGCTACCGGCGACGGGCTGGCAATGGTGCACAGGGCAAACGGGATTATTGAAAACATGGAGTTCATACAGTTCCATCCGACCTCCCTTTACAACCCGAACGTCAGGCCTTCATTCCTCATAACCGAAGCCCTGAGAGGGTTTGGAGGCGAACTGCGCAACAGCGAAGGTGAAAAATTCATGACCAGATATCATGTGCGGGGTTCACTGGCGCCGCGTGATGTGGTTGCCCGGGCGATAGACAATGAAATGAAGATCAGGGGTGACGACTTCGTCTATCTCGACTGTACTCACCTTAATGCGGAGGAGCTTAAGTCACATTTTCCGCATATTTATGAGAAATGTCTCTCGGAGAATATTGACATTACAAGACAGATGATCCCCGTGGTTCCTGCGGCTCATTATTCATGCGGGGGCGTCAGGGTGGACAGGGACGGGAGGAGCTCTATAGACCGTCTGTATGCTATCGGGGAGGTTTCATCGACCGGCCTGCACGGAGCAAACAGGCTTGCATCAAATTCCCTGATAGAGGCAGCTGTATTTGCACACAGAGCATCAGAAGATGCCTGTAAACGGTTGGATGACCTTACATTTGAAGAGAACATACCCTTGTGGAACTACCATGGTACCACCAACCTGGAGGAAATGGTGCTTGTAACGCAGAACTACAAGGAGATGCAGATGATAATGAGCAATTACGTGGGCATTGTAAGATCAGACCTGCGCCTGGCAAGGGCAAAGACAAGGCTGGAGATCATATACCGGGAGACAGAAGACTTATACAAAAGGTCAACGATATCAAGAAAGCTTATTGAACTTCGTAACCTTATTGCCGCGGGTTATCTGGTCATAAAGATGGCTAAAAACAGAAAGGAGAGCCTCGGCCTTCACTACTCAATTGACTACCCTGCCAGGCCGGGTTCGGAATTCTAAAAAAAATTGCTACATGGAAGTGAACGACATCAATGACATGCCTGTGCAGGAGGATAGTGAATTTATTACCGCACCCTTCAGGGGGAGAAATTCATTCTGGAGATATTTCACGGGCTCAGTTTCTCCGTTTCTTGTTTCCAACCTGATCGGGGCAATTCCACTTGCCGTTGTAATGATTGCTTACGCGGCTGATGGTGTGATGCCGGAAAGAGGAGGGATGCCCGACTTTGAGGTGATGGGAATCAATCTCAATCTTGGTTTTGCCCTGACAGTTTTTCCGTTCATACTTGCGTTTTTTACCCTGGTTTTGCTTGTCAAACCGCTTCATGAACGCGCGCCCGCTACCGTTATCAACGGCGGAAGACGGATACGCTGGGGAAGGATCTTCATCTCGGCCGCCGTATGGACCGTATTGGGTGGTCTGGGTCTATTGTATTCATTAAGAGCTCATCCAGACAATTTCGTTCTGAACAACACTTCGGGATCACTGGCAGTTCTTGCAGTGCTGGCACTTATAACGATACCCTTTCAGGCAGGATTTGAAGAACTTGTATTCAGGGGATATCTTATGCAGGGTTTTGCCGTTGCTTCCCGGAACAGATGGCTTCCCATTGTTGTTACATCGCTTCTTTTCGGACTGATGCACGGGCTGAACCCGGAAGTGAAGGAGTACGGTTTCCTTACGATGATTCCACAGTATGTCTTCTTCGGACTGGTCTTTGCAGTTCTGACGATGATGGATGACGGGATTGAACTTGCCATCGGTGCGCATACAGCCAACAATGCGTTTTTATCGATATTTATTACAAACAAGGATTCTGCATTGCAGACACCTGCAATGTATGAGCAGCTGGAGATCCATCCCTGGATGGATTTCAGGGATCTTGTGATAATGTCGCTGGTCTTTATTACGGTAATGGCAGTAATTTACAAGTGGAAGGATTTACGAAAATTGTACGCCAGGATACATGTTCCACAGGATAAAGAACCTGAGGCTTATCAAATACCGTAAATACCGGTAGCAGCTTCACTTCTGCACGCACCCCATTTCTCCCTTATCTCTTCAATAATCTCCCTTATTTCGTCAACTTCAAGTGAGGTCAGCAACCTGAGACGCGTATCTTTAAAATCGGGCAATCCCTTGAAATAGTTCGAAAGGTGCCGCCGCATTTCCAGTATTGCGGCTTTGCCCTCTTTATGCTCCAGAGATTTGTCAAGATGAAGCAGCGCCAGATCGGCTTTCTCATCAACTGTTGGTCCGGGGAGTATCTCACCGGTGTTGAGGTAATGTCGTATCTCCCTGAATATCCATGGCCTGCCGAAGGTAGCCCGGCCTATCATAATTGCATCAACGCCGTACCTGTCAAACATTGTCTTTGCCACTTCGGGTCCGTTCACATCGCCATTGCCTATTATCGGAATTTTGATTCTCGGGTTGTTCTTCACTTCCCCGACGAGGGTCCAGTCAGCCTCTCCACGGTACATCTGAGCCCTCGTCCTGCCGTGTATTGTCAGCCCGGCTATACCGGTGTCCTGCAGGCGTTCCGCAACCTCAACGATAACCTTACTGTTTTCATCCCACCCCAGCCTTGTCTTTACGGTAACGGGGATGCTGACAGCCTTTACAATGGCAGATGTCATTTCAATCATCAGCGGGATGTTCTGAAGCATTCCTGCCCCGGCTCCGCGGACTGCAATTTTTTTCACCGGACAGCCGAAATTCAGGTCAATTACATCAGGCTTTGCCTCACTGGCCATTACCGCGGCATCAACCATAGATTCAATTATATGTCCGTAAAGCTGTATGCCTATCGGTCTTTCATAATCGAACAGGTCAAGCTTTTTAACGCTGCTCTTCCCGTCACGGATAAGACCATCCGAGGAGATAAACTCCGTGAACATGAAGTCAGCCCCGAACATCTTGCAGACATATCTGAACGAAGGATCTGTGATATCCTCCATGGGAGCAAGAAAGAGAGGCTGCTCTCTTAATATGGTGTTGCCAAGTTTCAAGGTCAGATTTAAGCTTATCCTATTCTACTTCGAACAGGGTAGGTGAAAGGTTTGTCTGTGTCGTCTCGCCTTTTCTGAAGACATATACCAGCCCGTATTTCTCAGCGCTGGCCCTTTTTTCTTCTTCAGTCAGGGATGAGAAGCTGGCTTCAATCTCGTTCCACAGGGATGTGATCAGTTCATCAGCTTCGCGGCGCAGCTCGGAAGTCCGGCTGACGCACTCCGCAGCGCGTCTGTTTATTGTTTTATAATGGTTGCGTGTCTCCAGGAATTTCTCATACCGGGCTTTGACAACGGCAATCGAAGGATTGGTAACCGGCATATTTGCTTTTCTTATACGGTATTCTTCCCCGTCAATAATCCTTTTTCCCCATGCCACAAGCTCGTTTTCAGTGGCAAGTGACGGCAATGTGCCATCTCCCGGGGCGATCCCGTAAAACGATCTTGTCTCCTGAGGCAACTCGCCCCTGGTTATCGCCATATTCATGACCCTGAGAAAATGCGTAATATAAATTCTGGCTTTCCGGGCTGCCTCCTGATTGGTCCTGACCTTTTCAGCCTGGTTGCCGAGAGTCTGGCGCTGGTGGCTGATGGCGTTCTCAAAGACAGGAAGAAAGCCCTGCATCTTCACCAGGGTCTTCATGGAAAAGGCCAGTCTGAAGGGAGGAATATTCCTGCTCATGTCCAGGGCCTTTTTCATGGCCCTGAGACGTGCTGAATCAGTGTTTGGCAAACGGCGGTATGGCATATATTAATTTTTGAAGTAAATCATTATGCGAATGTAAACTATTTGATTGTTTGGCAGCACCCTTCGTACATAAAAATTATTGATAACCTGAAAATATCAGCAGCTCTTAGTAAATTAGTGCAGTTAAATAATCCAAAAACAAAATAAAATGTTTGAGCGTGAAGTCTACATTAACCGGCGTAAAAAACTGCAGTCCCTGATGCATGAAGGCATTGCTGTTTTTGTTGGCAACGTTGAATCTCCGGTGAATTATCCCGATAACACCTACCACTGGAGGCAGGACAGTGATTTTCTTTATTTTTTCGGGCTGGATCTTCCCGGATTGGTTGGTATGATCGATTTTAACTCAGGTAAGGATTGCATCTTCGGCAATGACTTCGATGTTGATGATATAGTGTGGATGGGGCCTCAGCCGTTAATTAATGATCTTGCCACCAGTGCGGGAGTTGAGCAAAGTCTGCCGTTATCCAAACTGGATGATTACATTGAAAATGCTGCCTCCGGAGGGAGAACCGTACATTTTCTCCCACCGTACAGGGCGGAGACCAAGATGACCCTGGGTGCCCTTCTCCGCGAAAACCCATGCCAGATGAGAACCAAAGCCTCAGAAAAATTAATAAAAGCCGTGGTTTCAATGAGGTCTGTCAAGGAGGATATTGAGATTGCCGAGATAGAGAAAGCAGAAGATGTTGCATGTGAAATGGAGACTACTGCCATGCGCATGTGCAAGCCGGGGATGACGGAACGTGAGATATTCGGTACTATTGAAGGTATTGCATGGGCAAAGGGCAGCGGTCCTGCCTTTCCAACAATTCTGAGTGTCAACGGTCAGACACTCCATAATCACATGCATGTCAATGTTCTGAGGGAAGGCAGAATGATGGTGACGGACTGCGGAGCGGAGTCGCTGCTTCATTATGCATCTGACCTGACACGCACCACTCCGGTCGGGGGACGCTTCTCACAGAGGCAGAAAGAGATTTATGAGATTGTTCTGAAGGCCAACACTGAATCAATAAAAATTGCTGGCCCGGGTATTTCGAACCGCGACCTGCATCTCAACGCCTGCCGCATAATTGCATCCGGGCTTAAAGAACTGGGGCTGATGAAAGGTGATATGGCCGAGGCTGTGAAAGAGGGTGCTCATGCGCTCTTTATGCCGCACGGACTGGGCCACATGATGGGTCTGGATGTGCATGACATGGAAAGCCTGGGAGAGAATTATGTCGGATATAATGACGACGTAAAACGAAGCACCCAGTTCGGGCTCAGGTCACTTCGTTTTGCCCTTCCCTATAAACCCGGACATGTCTTTACCGTTGAACCGGGGATTTACTTTATCCCTGAGCTGCTGGCTAAATGGAAGGCAGAAGGCAAACACACCCAGTTCATCAACTATGAAAAAGCTGAGAGCTGGCTTGATTTCGGCGGTATAAGGATTGAAGATGACGTACTGATAACAGCCACCGGATGCAGGATGCTGGGCAAGACAGCGCCGAAGACGGTGGAGGAGATAGAGAAAGTGTGCCTCGGGTAATCAGAAAGCCTTGTAGTATTCCCGGTTGAGCCGCGCGATATTGAACAATTTAATTTTCTTCGGGCACTGTGCCTCGCATGCTCCTGTATTTGAGCAGTTGCCGAACCCTTGCTTGTCCATCTCAGCAATCATAGCACGCACCCTTTCCTTCGCTTCTGGTTTTCCCTGGGGTAGAAGAGCGTACTGAGATATCTTGGCTGAGACGAACAGCATTGCCGAAGCATTCTTGCACGCCGCCACACATGCTCCGCAGCCAATGCAAATGGCCGAATCAAAAGCATTGTCACTGTCCGCTTTCCGGACAAGTATGGAATTGGCTTCAGAAGCTGCCCCCGCAGTAACGGAGATAAACCCTCCTGCAACCTGTATCCTGTCAAAGGCACTGCGGTCGACAATCAGGTCTTTTATCACCGGGAACGGTCTGGCTCTCCACGGCTCTATTACTATTGTCTCGCCATCCCTGAAATACCTCATTGAGAGATGGCAGGTGGTCAGTCCGGGAACCGGACCGTGAGGCTGCCCGTTTATGAACATACCGCAGCTTCCGCAGATCCCTTCACGGCAGTCGTGATCGAACGCAACGGGTTCCTTACCCTCCGCTACAAGTTTCTTGTTCAGGTAATCCAGCATCTCAAGAAACGACATGTCAGGGGAGACGCCGTCAAGATCATAGAATGCTAATGCACCTTTTGTTTTTGCATTCTTCTGTTTCCATATCTTTAGTCTGAGCTTCATATCCGGGATAATTAAGGTAGTTTATTTATAGCTTCGCTCCTTGAGTTCAACAAACTCGAATTTCAAAGGTTCCTTATTGAGAACAGGCTCATTATCACCGTTATATTCCCATGCGGCAACATAGGAGTACTCGGAATCTATCCTCTTTGCCTCACCGTCGCCGGTCTGGCTTTCCTCGCGGAAGTGAGCTCCGCACGATTCTTTCCTGTTCAGGGCATCGGTTATCATGAGCTTTGCCAGCTCCAGAAAATCAGCCACCCTGCCGGCTTTTTCAAGTTCCTGGTTCAGCTCGGAACCTTCACCCGGCACGATAAGGTCACTCCAGAACTCTTTCCTGAGTTCCTCCACCGAATGCAGCGCCTTCTTAAGTCCTTCCTCATTACGCCTCATACCGCAATCGTCCCACATTATCTTGCCGAGACGCCTGTGGAAGGTCGATGCAGTCTGTTTTCCCTTTATTGAAAGTAGTTTGTCAATTCTTTCTTTGGCGCTTTTTTCTGCCGCATCGAATTCAGGGCCCGTGGTAGGTATTCTGGGGTTTCTGATCTCTCCTGACAGGTACCCGCTTATTGTCACAGGCAGTATGAAATATCCGTCGCCGGCGGCCTGCATCAGGGAACTGGCCCCCAGCCTGTTTGCGCCGTGATCGGAGAAGTTGGCCTCACCAATGGCAAAGAGGCCGGGAACTGTGGTCATGAGTTCATAGTCGACCCACAGCCCGCCCATTGTATAATGACCCGCGGGGTAGATCTGCATTGGTTCTTCATACGGATCAATTGCCGTAATGGCCCTGTACATCTCGAACAGGTTGCCGTACTTATTCTCTATCACCTTCTTGCCCTGTTTTTTTATGGCATCGCGGAAGTCAAGGTTGACGGCAAGGCCGGTCTTTCCGACACCGTACCCCGCGTCACATCTCTCCTTGGCCGCCCTTGAGGCAACGTCACGCGGTACCAGGTTGCCAAAGGTCGGATACCGGCGTTCAAGGTAATAGTCTCTCTCCTCTTCAGGTATGTCGTTTGCAGGCCGCTTGTCGCCCTTGTTTTTAGGCACCCAAATCCGCCCGTCGTTACGCAGCGACTCAGACATCAGGGTAAGTTTACTCTGGAACTCATTCAGCTGCGGTATGCTGGTCGGGTGTATCTGGACAAAGCTGGGATTGGCAAAAGCAGCTCCCTTTTTATAGGCTTTCCAGGCAGCAGATGCATTGGAGTTGACAGCCAGAGTAGAAAGATAATATACTGTACCGTAACCGCCGGTTGCAAGGACAACAGCATGTGCGGAGTGCCTTTCTATCTCACCAGTAATCAGATTTCGCACTATTATTCCGCGTGCCTTACCGTCGATGACAACCAGGTCAAGCATATCCCTGCGCGGATACATTGTTACTGTACCGGCCTTGATTTGCCTGTTAAGTGATGAATATGCGCCAAGAAGACACTGCTGTCCTGTCTGCCCTTTTGCATAAAAGGTGCGTGAAACCTGAACTCCGCCAAATGAACGGGTGTCGAGTGAACCGCCGTATTCCCTTGCAAACGGAACGCCAAGGGCAGTATAGTGGTCTATTACCTGGTTGCTGACCTCGGCGATGCGGTACACATTTGCTTCGCGTGCCCTGAAGTCTCCGCCCTTGATCATGTCATAAAAGAGACGGTACGTACTGTCACCGTCATGCTTGTAGTTCTTGGCCGCATTGATGCCTCCCTGTGCTGCAACAGAGTGTGCCCGGCGAGGGGAGTCCTGGTAACAGAATACCTTTACATTGTACCCAAGCTCACCCAGTGATGAGGCAGCTCCTGCACCCGACAGTCCTGTGCCGATGATTATGATGTCAAGCTTCTTTTTATTTGCCGGATTAACCAGCTTCGAGCCGGACTTATACCTTGTCCACTTCTCTGCAAGAGGACCTTCCGGTATTTTTGCGTTCAGGGTTATCATGACGTTTCAGTTATTCAGGTTATTTTAACTGCCAGATTACAAGTGGTATTACCGCAAAACCAAGCGGAAGGACAACAGCATATATCAGCGATATGACCTTGATGACAGGTGTCCAGAATTCATTTGCCATGCCCAGGGTCTGAAAGGCTGACTGCAAGGCATGATAAAGATGGAAGCTAAGCAGGATGAAGCATACCCAGTATAGGATTACGTATCCCGGAATACTGAACAGCTGATAAGCCACGGAATAGAAATTCTCAGGATCGCCTTCAACCAACCCGAGTTTTATGAAATAGAAATTGAAGAAATGTATTACGAGAAAGATCAGGACAGCACCTCCGGTCCAGAACACAAACCTTGAAAAAGCCGAAGTTTTTGATTTGTTCCTGACAGCGTATCTCACTGGTCTTGAAAGCCAGTTCTGAATCTGCAGAAAAACCCCGTAGGTGATATGCACTAGAATTGTAAGGAGCAGAAAGATCTCCATCACCTTGACAAGGGGGAAGGTAGCCATGAAATGAGCGGCTTTGTTGAACGGCTCCGGGTCATTTTTCAGCAACATAAGATTGATACCCAGATGAACCGGAAGGAACAGCAGCAGGAACAGTCCGGCAAGTGCCATCACGAATTTCTTTGTGACAGCTGAAAATAAAATCTTGTTCATCGGCCCAGTATTTTTGAGTTCAGAGTAAATTTAAAAGTTCGGGGAAAATCATTTCTTCAATGTAAATTTATGAAGTTTCTTTGCCTAAACAAATTAATATGAACAGAACAATACAATTTGAAGGCATTACAGTGAAGTACAGCACCCGGGGTAATGGGAAACCTCTTGTTCTGCTTCACGGTTACCTTCTCTCGGGAGAAGCGTGGAAGCCTATGTCAGACATGCTCGCTGCATCATACAGGGTAATTTCGGTTGACATACCGGGTCACGGCGGTTCCGGAGTGGCAGGAGACACACATACCATGGAGTTTATTGCTGAGGCTGTCAGGGCTGTAATAAATGATTCCGGTGAGAAGAAAGTCCTGCTTGCCGGTCATTCCATGGGCGGGTATGCTGCGCTGGCTTTCGCGGAAAAATACCCTTGGATGCTGGCCGGGTATGTGCTGTTCCATTCGCATCCTTATGCCGATTCCCCGGAGGGCATATCAAAAAGGAAGAGGGAGATAGAGGTCGTCATGGCAGGCAAGAAAAATATTATGTATCCGGCCAACATATCGATGATGTTTGCCGAAAATAACCTGAAGTCTATGTCTGCGGCGCTGGCAAAACTGAAGAAACTGGCATCCGGTAATCCTGCCGGGGGAATAGTCGCATTACTGAACGGAATGATGGTGAGGCCCCTGAGGAGTGCCGTAATAGAAAGAGGGGAGGTGCCCTTACTGTGGATACTGGGCAGGAGTGACCGCTACTTCAGTCCTGAGACAGCTTTGAGGGATATAAAGATCCCGGCAAATGCACAGGTTGTCATACTTGAAAAATCCGGGCATCTGGGTTTCATTGAAGAACCCGGGCTCTCAGCTGAGCTCATCAGCACATTTGCCCGGAGTCTCGACTGGAAATCGTAAACTTACGGAAAGAGATTATAAGCCTGCCGGATCAGTCAGCCTCGACATAGCTCAGGGCATCCTGCAGGGTCTTGTCTATTTGTTCCCATAAGGGATAGAAGCCCTTGTTGTCAATCATGTTCCTGGCAATGTAGGCCTTGAGCTGGATGTAAATTATATTTTCCGAGATTTTAATTTGTTCCCTGTTGGGCTCAATGCCGTTGTCTTTGGCGTACCTGATGAACTTATTCATCAGATCCTGTCCTGAAAGCCACTGGTCGAGCGACTTCAGGTCCTGATATTTTTTCATTGCCTCACGGTTGTCCTCAGTGAATTTGAGTGCATACCTGTAGAGCAGTCCGGAATTCCTGACAGCCATGAAATACTCTGATATGCCCGTTGTATCGATGGGAATGAATATATCAGGTGTAATTCCTCCGCCGCCATAGACAGTCTTTCCTCCGGGGGTTGTAAAACGGAGTGTGTCAGCCACATGAATTGAATCAGCCTTTTCGAACTCGCCGTGTATGAACCTGTTGCCGAGGTCTTCGTAGTACTTGTCAACTCCCTCGTCATAGGGCTTTTGTATTGATCTGCCGGTGGGGGTATAGTAACGTGCTATTGTAAGCCGCATTCCCGAGCCGTCACGGAAGGTCACGGGTTCCTGCACCAGTCCTTTCCCGAATGAACGGCGGCCTATTATAGTACCGCGGTCATTATCCTGCACGGCGCCTGCGAGTATCTCGCTGGCCGAGGCGCTCCATTCGTCGATCAGGATTACCAGTTCGCCTGTTTCAAATCCGCCGTTTGATGTAGCCCTGACGTCCTCCCTGGGTTTTGACTTGCCCATTGTGAAGACAATAAGCTGTCCTTCGGGCAGAAACTCGTCAGCGATCATCGTCGCTGCATCCATCACGCCTCCTGAGTTACCCCTGAGGTCGAGAATAAGTTTTTTCATACCCTGGCTTTTCAGTTCATTCAGGCCTTTGTTAAACTCATCATGAGTGGTCAGGGCAAAGTTGGAGATCTTGATATACCCGACGTCATCAGACATCATGTATGATACGTCGATGCTGTAAATAGGTATTTTATCACGGACAATTTCGAAGGGCAGCAATGAATCTGTACCCCTCCTTTCGATCTTCAGGTCAACCTTTGTACCGCGCGGTCCTTTGAGCATTTTTACGACATCCTCATCAGGAATACTCTTTCCGGCAACAAGTGAATCGTCAACAAAGATGATCTTGTCTCCTGCCATGATGCCGGCCTTCTCTGAGGGGCCTCCGGATATGGTGCTGATTATCTGGACTGTGTCAGTGAGCATCTGGAATGTGACGCCTATACCGTCGAAGTTGCCCTGCAGGGGTTCATTTGCCTGTGCCAGGTCTTTTGCCGGGATGTACACCGAATGCGGATCCAGCTTGCGCAGCATTACCGGGATAGCCTCCTCCACAAGCACATTGCGGTCGACAGTGTCGACATAATCTGATTCGATAATATCAAGTATCCGGCTGAGTTTATCGTTCGACGGGGGGAAGTTGGTGTAAAGGCCGATCTGGGGGTGAGGCATATAGAACCCGACCAGTATTCCAGCGGCTAGTGCTACTGCTATTATAAGCGGAAGATATGCTCTGTTATATTTCATTTTTCTTTTCTTCTATGTCGATATAAACAAGCTCGATGCCTGCGCGCCTGAGCAGTTCGATGCCGTCCAGGTTACGGTACTGGTTGCTGTAGACAACGCGTCTGATACCTGACTGTATGATAAGCTTGGCGCACTCCATGCACGGTGAATCCGTAATGTAGAGGGTCGAGTTATCGCTTGAGTTGTTTGATCTTGCAACCTTGGTGATGGCATTGGCTTCAGCATGGAGAACGTACGGCTTGGTCACATTGTTTTCATCCTCGCATATATTTTCAAAACCTGAGGGCGTACCGTTATACCCGTCAGAGATGATCATCTTGTCTTTCACGATAAGAGCACCCACGCGTCTTCTCTTACAATAGGAGTTCTCGGACCATACTCCTGCCATGCGCAGATAGCGTTTGTCAAACTGCGCCTGTTTTTCACCATAAGGGTGTACAACATCCTTCTTTGTCATCCTTTAAATTTTGGATTGACAAACTTAATTGATTTTGTGATAATTCACACGTAAATTTCACCTTTAAGAAACAGCATCGCCTTACCGGCGATAAGGGTCCGGTTACCTTTCAAGGTGCATTCGAGGTAACCTTTCCTTGCAGACAATTGCCTGGCTGTCATTGCGGTTTTGCCAAGCCTGGCAGACCAGAATGGCGTAAGTGTTGTGTGTGCTGACCCGGTTACAGGATCTTCATCTATGCCAGCCTGGGGTGCAAAGAACCTTGAGACAAAATCGACATCGGAACCGGGTGCTGTAACAATAATGCCGCGGCCGTCTGCCATGGCAAGCTTCCTGAAATCAGGTCTTAGGGCAAGTATCTCCGCCTCGCTTCCGAAGAGAAGAAGAAAGTCACTCCTTCCCATGAAACACTCAGCAGGTTCTTTTCCGAGGCTTTCCATAACCAGTGGCGGAAGTTCGCATTTATGCAATGTATCTGTCGGAAAATCAAGCTCCAGCAAATCGGATTTTTTCCTTACAACAAGGTCTCCCATATGCATTGTATGAAATGTCACTTCCTGCCTTTCGGGCTCGAGTATATTCATTACAACAAAGGATGAGGCAAGAGTACCGTGGCCGCAGAGATCAACTTCCGTTACCGGAGTGAACCACCGTATGAGCCAGTCTTTTCCCTCCGGAACGATGAAGGCAGTCTCGGCAAGATTGTTCTCCATTGCGATCTTCTGCATCAGATCGCCGGGCAACCAGTCTGCGATAACACATACTCCGGCAGGGTTACCTGTGAATTTCCCGCCTGTAAATGCATCAACCTGGTAAAAAGGAATGCCCTCCATTTTCAATTAAATATCCTTATAAAGTTAATATATTTCGACGCACGCCTTTACCGGAATGATAATTAACCAGCCGGAAGTATTTAACTTAGTGGCATGGTTGAGATTTCTGATACAGGAAAAGGCACTTCGATATATACGCTTACGCCTGCCAGGTGCAATATCTTTGTAGTCAGCAGGAACAGCAGGATTATCATTATTGACACAGGAATAAACTTTGACCGGAGCAGGATAGAGCATGCCCTTGAGAGAAAGGGAATTGTTCCTGAGGCCATTGTGCTGACGCATACTCACTTTGACCATGCCGGAAATGCAGCATGGCTTGCAGGGGAGTATGGCGCTGAGGTTATAGTCCAGGAAGCAGAGAGCGATTCCCTGGCCAGGGGTGACACACCCATACCTGCCGGCACTTATCCCCTGACGAAGGGGATTGTCAGCATAGGGAGGAAGATCGCACCTGCCTTTAAATTTGATCCGTGCACGGCAGATCACATTTTCACTGACACCTTTGACCTTAACCGTTTCGGCATTAACGGTTATGTTCTTCATACTCCGGGTCATTCCCCGGGAGGGGCGACAACAGTCATTGATGATTCGGTTGCAATTGCCGGCAATTCAATTATCGGCACTGTACCCGGAAGCCCATTCCCTCCATTTGCCGATGACGTTGATGAGCTCATAAGGAGCTGGAAAAAACTGCTTGACACAGGTTGTCAGACATTCCTTCCCGGACACGGCAAGCCGGTCAGCAGGGAGCAATTAATAGCAGAATTTGATAAAAGGTCTTTAAAACATACGCCAGGCAATTTCAGCTCCCCGGTTTCATAATAACCCCGATTTTCTTCCTTCCGTCTATTTTAATGACCAGGGGTACCGGAAATCTTAAGTGCCTTATATACTGGTCCTCGAAAAAGGTATCAGCAGCTGACAAGAAATCAAAATCAGTAAATCCGTCTCCGATAAATGGATTGATTGTAAAATAACCGACTCTGAAAGCAGTGAGGTTCTGAAAAAAGTGAGTTCCCTGGCTCGGATCGACACGGTAATTTTCCAGTCCTGATTCAATTATAACCCTGGCGGCAGATATTTGCGGCCATTTGACAGGTATTCCCAGCCACGGATCACTTGAACCCCATCTGCCCGGCCCGATCAGGACGTAATTTTTCCCCTCTTTCAGAAACCTGTCATTTATTTCATTGAGCCTGGCGGCAATTTCCTGGTTTTTTGCTGCGGTGAAGTTTTCAGTTTTAACATAAATCAGGTCACATATGCCGTTGACAGTCCCGTTTCCAAGGGCTGAATTTGAAATAATGATTGTATCCGAATGAGGAATTTCTTCCAGTTTATCCCTGATTCTTTCGGTATTTTCAACAATTGGCCTGATTTGCAGAAGGTTAAATAAAACAGGTTTTTTTCTCTCAGGATCAATATTTACGGCAAATTCTATTTCAACGGGATTGTTCAACTGTTGCTGCCCGATTTCAAGGATTGTTTTCAAAATCTCATTCAGGGGGAAAAGGTCAAATTTCAGTACATTGGAAAAGGTTATTATTCTTTCGCCGGGGTCACTAATGTCATCCCTTATAATATCGTTCTGATGATCGAAGGTGGAAGCCACAAACTTCAGAGAGCCATCTTTTTCCGCATCGCTGATTTTCAGTTTAAGGAGATTCACCGTATCATCAGTGCTGGGTATGAAACTGGCCGGGTTAAGATCGAGGGCATAAAATTCGTGCTGCGTTTCGCGCAAAGCCATTTTAGTGTCTGACAACTGCAGCACCTTCCGGGGGTATTTTGGTGAAAAGCGGAGAGCCATGCCACCGTCGACAATATATTTGCCCAAACCAAAGGCAAGACTGACAAATCCGTCTTCTGACCTTTCAGGTTCAATGGGATAGAAATTAACTGATCTTGCCACACCTGAAATTGTCGGATAGAACCGGTTTCCATATTTCTGTCCGCAAACCTCCTGAAGAACGATGCCCATTTTTTCTTCTTCTATCAGGTTCCCGGTAGCTGTCATATAGTCTTTACTGCCCTTGAAGAATACAGATGCATAAACGCTTTTTATCCCGATGCTCAGCAACTCCAGCATTGTCACATCGTCTTCAGCCTTGGGGATCATGTATGTGGAATATATCCCAGCAAAAGGCTGAAAATGTAAATCTTCAAGCAGGCTTGATGAGCGTACCGCCACCGGGCCGTTTATTTTTGAAATAAATACATATAAATCCTTGTGAATTCTTGCCGGCAGCCTTGCTCTCACGAAGGCATCGAGAATTTCCCCGTCACTTTGATGTGACAGACCAATGCCGTAAAGATTGTTCTGAGAAATGAATTCATCAAATACATCTGTGCTGAGCACTACTGTCCGCGGTATTGAAACTACCGTTTCATCAAAGCTTTCAAAGTACTGGTTTTGCTTGATTATGCTATCAAGGAAAGCTAATCCGCGGGCTTTTCCCCCTATTGATCCCTCACCTATTTTTGTAAATGTAAGGTATTCATCAAAGTGCTCACGGTAAAACTCGGCTATGATGCCATGTCCCTTGTTAAGCCGGAAATTAGCAATTGCATCGAAGATAAAACGGCGCGCCTGGTCAATGCTGTCAAAGTCATCAAGGCTGATTTTTTTCAAAAATTCAGCGAGTGAAAACAAGGCACGCGCATAGAGCCATTTAGACAGATGGTTTCTTGAGAGATGGTACCGAAGCGAATCATCCGGAATTTCAAAAAGCCGGCGCTGAAAATTCTGCAGATCTGAAACCCTCGCAATTTCCATTCCTGTTTCAGGATCAGTAAAAACAAAATCGCCAAAAGAAAAGTGGCTTTTCATGTAGGCTTTTAACTCCTCCGGAAGGGACCTTGAGTTTTTATTTAAAAAACCGTTCCCGTATTCCTCCGCCAGTTTTTCATTTTCAGGATCTGCAGATTGAATTAAGACAGGTATATTCGGGTCATGTTCTTTTATCTGCTTAAAAAAATCTTCAATGGAACCCTGGCTTCCGGTTTCGTTCAGGCTGGTGTCAACATCGGTAATTACACCCAGTAGCTGCGATTTGTGTTTGTCGAATAATCTCAGTCCTTCATCATAACTGGTTGCAAGCAGAATTTTAGGCCTTCCCCGCATCTGCATCATTTTCTGATGCTCGTTAAGACCTTCGATCATATAATCCCTCGACTGTTCAAGGATTATTCTGTAAAGATGGCGTACAAAGATCGTAGCCGTTTTAACAGAGTTTTCAATTAATAAGATGGACTGTACCCCCTCGTGTTTATTATCCTCCTCCGCGTTTAACTTATCTTCTATCAGGTTAATGACCGGGAAAAGGATATTTGTGCTTCCAAGCCAGTTGAAAACGTAATCGATGCATGATAAATCCTCGTTTTTTAACCTGTAGGAAATTTCTTTTGAATCAGGGGAAAGGATTACAATGGGTTTCTCGGGATAAAGCTTTTTAATATCAGAACAAAGTTCAAAAGGATCCAGATCACTGATGCTCAGCATATTTATTATTAAATCGATCTGTCTTCTGCTAAGCAATTCCATCGCCTCTGATGCAGACGCGACATGAATGAACTGAGGCGGGTACCGGATATTGAATGAGACATAATCGTTGAATATTTTTTCATCGATTTTCCCGTCCTCTTCCAGGATAAATGCATCGTATTTGCTGCAGATCAGCAAGACATACTGAATCCTCTTTTGCATCAGCAGCTCAAAGGAAGGCTCCCTGAAGGTATTTTTTCTGAGGTTATCCATCACAGAAACTCCGGAATATCCTAGACCAGCCCCTGGGCAAGCATGGCTTCGGCGACTTTCACAAATCCACCAATATTTGCGCCGTTAACATAATTAATGTATTTGTCTTTTTCTATCCCGTATTTCACACAGGTGGCATGGATATCCTTCATTATCTGATGCAGGCGGCTGTCAACTTCCTGGCTGGTCCACGACAGGCGCATCGAATTCTGGCTCATCTCCAGACCGGATGTGGCTACCCCTCCGGCATTGGCTGCCTTGCCGGGACCATAGAGTATCCTGCTCTTAAGGAATATCTCTACTGCTTCCGGAACGGATGGCATATTGGAGCCTTCAGAGACCACGAAGCAACCGTTTTTGACTAATAATGCTGCGTCAGCTCCTGATATTTCATTCTGGGTGGCGGAAGGCAGGGCAACCTGGCAGGGAACTTCCCACGGGGCCGGCTTTCCGTCAACATATTTGCACTTGTATTTGTCGGCATATTCCTTGATACGGCCTCTCTTTACATTTTTCAGATTCATTACATAGGCAAGCTTTTCCTCATTTATTCCATCAGGATCATAGATATAACCATTGGAGTCTGACATTGTAACCACTTTTGCGCCCATCTGAATTGCCTTTTCAGTGGCATACTGGGCCACATTACCAGAACCGGAAACAGTACAGACCTTGTTTCTCAGGCTGTCACCCCTTGTATTAAGCATTTCCTCGGCAAAATAGACCTGCCCGTAACCTGTTGCCTGCGGGCGGATAAGACTTCCTCCCCATTCCAGCCCTTTTCCGGTCAGGACGCCTGTGAATTCATTTCTTAGTCTTTTATACTGGCCGAACATAAAGCCAATCTCCCTGCTGCCAACACCGATATCACCGGCAGGCACATCAGTATCAGCCCCGATATGTCTGAAGAGTTCACTCATGAATGACTGGCAGAAACGCATTACTTCATTGTCAGTTTTTCCCTTGGGGTCGAAATCCGATCCTCCCTTGCCGCCACCCATCGGAAGGGTCGTCAGGCTGTTTTTGAAGACCTGCTCAAAAGCAAGGAACTTAAGGATACCCAGATTCACGGTGGGATGGAACCGCAGGCCGCCTTTATACGGTCCGATTGCACTGTTCATTTCTATTCTGTAGCCTCTGTTTATTTGAATTTCACCTTTGTCATCCATCCAGGGAACCCTGAAGATTATGACCCTTTCAGGCTCAGCTATCCGTTCCAGGATTTTAGGATACCGGTATTTCGGGTTCTCCTCAATAAACGGCATAATAGATTCCGTAACTTCTTTTACAGCCTGGTGAAATTCAATCTCACCGGGATTTTTAGCGATTATTTTCGCCATGAATTCTTCAACTGCTTTGGACATGGGTTTTGATTTTTTAAGGTGGATTTTCTGATAAGTAACAAATTTATATAATAAAACTCCTTGTCACTATAACTTTCAGACAAAAAATAATCGGGATATTTTTATAACTTTCATATTATTTTGTAACCGGATTTAATTTTTATAATACAAGTGAACTGATTATCATTCAATTAGTTGCGATTAGGAATTTAGTATTTTCTGACCTCAGGACACAATGGAAGACATATCGCACTGGCAAAAGGAAATGCAAAAACTTCTGGCTGAAAAAATCCAAAGCCAGAAAGGCTTGTCGATTATTTACCTGATAAACAAGATAATCAGCAGGAGGAATTCGGTCGAAAATACGCTTTATGAAATAGTCAGGGAAATTCCCAAGGGATGGCAATATTCAGAATATGCCTATGCCCGCATAAAATATGACGGACAGGAATACCGGCCTGAGAATTTCAAGGAAACGCGATGGATTCAAAAACAAATATTTGAAACGTATGACAAAAAGTGGGGGGCCGTTGATGTTTTCTATTCAAAACAGTTCCCCAGGGCTGATGAAGGGCCTTTTTTAAATGAGGAGAGACAATTACTTGAAAACATAGCCACGATTGTCTGCAACTACTTGAACGCACAACAGGCAATAAGCCAGTCAGATGTTGCCGAGGAGGATACCGGGATAAAGCTGGAACGCTCACGGATAATCAGTGAAGAGAAAAACATTGAAGACACACTTCTGCAGATTTGCAGGAACATGCCGAAATCATGGCAGTATCCTGATTACTCCGTTGCAAGAATAGTATATGACGGAAAAGAATACCTGAGTTCCGATAAGAATTTCGAAGACCACCAATGGACATTAAAGGAAGAATTTTCGACAATTGACGGTAAGTCAGGCACAATCGAATTCTTTTACCTGAAGGGTTTTCCTGTCAGCAACAGGGAGGCTTACCTGAAGTCAGAGGAGGAACTGCTTGGCAACATGGCAAACCTGATTTCCGGGTTCTTAAACATAATCAAGGGCAATGAAATAAGGCATCCCTCAGAGAAGGAAGATGCCAGAAGCAGTGAGATAAATGAACCGAACAGGATTTTTGCCTGTATCAATGAAATTTCAAAGTTGCTGAGGAACGGACTTTCGATAGATACCACACTGGCTGCGATCATCGAAATTATTCCGAAGGCATTCCGGACTCCTGAACTCATTTCAACCCGGATTAAATATGATGATATGGAATTCTCATCATCCGGTTTCATTGAGACGCAAAGGCAGCTGAAAGTCTTTTTCAAGACTATTTCACCTAAGAGGGGTTCGATTCATGTTTTTTATGCCGGCGATGATCCGGAAACTGATGAACAACCCTTCCTGGAAGAAGAGAAGCAGTTTGTTGATACCCTCGCTTTGCTGATATCAGGCTTTATAAATGTAATCTACGGACTTGACCGGGTCATTGCCACTGAAAAAGGGCTGAAAAAAATAATGTACGAAAAGACAGAACGTCTTAAAGAGCTGTCTTGTATCAATCAGACCACGTCAATTCTGCAGGCTGAAAAATCTGTCGAAAATGCATTGAAACAGATTGTTTACATAATCCCTGATGCCTGGCAATATCCGGAATATACGGTTGCAAGGATCAGTTATGACGGCCAGGAATACATTTCGCCAAATTTCAAATCCACCAAATGGAGGCAACGGCAGCCCTTTCTCACAATCGATGACAAGGTCGGCGAAATAGAGATATTCTATACAAAAGAATTTCCCGACATAGACGAAGGTCCGTTCATGAAGGAGGAAAGGGACCTGATAAATAATCTCTCAACCCTGATCTGCAATTATCTGAACACCCTGCAGGGTGAGGTTGCCATAAAGAAATTCAGGGACGATGAAGAGCTAAAGCAAAAATTCCAGGCAGCCAGGGATTTTTTGTTAAACAAGCGTAAGCTCCTCCAGAATTTCCTCGAGAAAAACAATTATGACCGTGATGTTTTTCATGACCTGATGAAGTTTAAAGTAAAGGAGATCTTGATTATTTCAAATCTCTATGATGCTTACAGCCTTGAACGTGAAGGCAAATTTTCCGATTATATCCTGGGGGTTTATTACCAGCTGAATTTAACCTCAATACCAAGAATAACGGGCGTAGGGTCGTTTGAAGAAGCCTTTGAAAAGCTGTACTCAAGACATTTCGACCTGATAATCATCATGGTGGGCATTGACAAGAAGGGGCCGATTGAAATTGCGCAAAAGCTGAAATCACTGTACAAGTACATTCCCATTTATTTACTGCTCAACAACAATCAATTCATACATTTCTTTCAGACCGAACAGAAGAAGACCCATCTTATCGACAACGTGTTTGTCTGGAACGGCGATTCACGGATATTTTTTGCAATGGTTAAGCAGCTGGAAGATCATGTAAACGTTGAGAACGACACCAAGGTAGGTTACAGCCGTATCATACTGATTGTGGAAGACTCGGCAAAATATTATTCGCGTTATATTCCCCTTCTCTATCACAGTGTGATGGAACAGACCAGGCGTATCATCGAGGACGTCAGCTCCATGGATGAATTGTATAAGCTGCTTCGCCTGCGGGTTCGCCCCAAGATCCTGATGGCATCAAATTATGAAGAGGCAATTGACATTTTCAACAAATACAAGGAGTTCTTCCTTTGTTTAATCTCTGATGTGAAATTTCAGAAAGACGGGCAATTTGATGAAAATGCAGGTTTTGAGCTGGTTAAATTCATCAAGTCTGAAATCCCCGACCTGCCGACTATCATACAGTCGTCAGATAAGGAGAATGAAAGGAAAGCCAGGGAATTGAACTGTGTGTTTATTTACAAGGATTCAGACACCCTTGCCCAGGATATAAAATACTTCATCAGCTACAATCTCGGGTTTGGCGATTTTATTTACAAGGACGGAGCCGGGGAAACAATCGGCACCGCCAAGAATATGAATGAATTCGAAGAGCAGCTTCAGTCGATACCGACCGAAACGCTTCTCTATCATGCCAGGAAGAATCATTTCTCATTATGGCTTACCGCCAGGGGAGAGATCCAGCTTGCCCGCGAAATTGCACCGAAGAAAATAAGCGATTTCAGGGATGCCGAAAGCCTGAGGGATTACCTGATAAATGTTGTAAAGAAACTTAAATACGAGAAAAACAAAGGCAAGATTGTTGAGTTTGACGAAACGCTGATACTTGAAGAAAGCAATATAATTCTGCTTTCTGCAGGCGCGCTCGGCGGGAAGGGGCGGGGACTGGCGTTTATCCATACCCTCATATATAATTTTGACATTTCAAATTATGTCCAGGGCATCAATATCAAAGCCCCCCGTACCTTTATAATCGGAACCGATGAATTCGAAGCTTTCCTCGATAACAACAACCTGAGGGATAAGATTTATTCAGAAACCAGGTATGAAACGATAAAAAGGCTTTTTATTGAAGGGAAGCTTTCTTCTGCCCTGGAAGAAAAACTGCGGATTATCCTTGAGAAAATAACCAAGCCCCTGGCCGTACGTTCTTCAGGACTCTTTGAGGATTCCCTGATGCAGCCTTTTGCGGGCATTTTTGAGACCTACCTGCTGCCGAACATCAATGCAGATATTGAAATCCGGTTGAGACAACTGATGGATGCAATTAAGCTGGTATATGCATCTGTTTATTCTGATACCGCCAGGGGTTATATCAATGCCATTAATTACAAGATTGAAGAAGAAAAGATGGCGGTGATAATTCAGGAAGTTGTGGGTGAACAATATGAAAATACTTATTATCCGCATATCAGCGGGGTAAGCCAGTCTTACAATTATTACCCTTACAGCTATATGCAGCCCGAAGACGGATTTGCCGTTATTGCAGTGGGTCTCGGGATTTATGTGGTCGAAGGCGAAAAAGCCTTCAGGTTCTCTCCAAAATACCCTAACCTTGAGATAAACACTCCAAAGGATCAGTATTTGAATTCCCAGATTGAGCTTTTAGCTGTTGACCTCGATAAGAAGGAGTTCAACCTGCTCGAGGGAGATACTGCCGGCCTGGTGCGGTTAAGCATAGAGGATGCCGAGAGACATGGGGTAATTAAACACTGCGCATCTGTTTATTCAGCCGAGAATAAGACAGTTTACCCGGGAACCGACAAGCCGGGACCAAGAATTATCAATTTTGCCGATATCCTGAAATACCGGTACATACCTCTGGCTGAAACACTTGTGGAGATCCTGGATATTGTCAAGGAGGCACTTGGCACTCCGGTTGAGATTGAGTTTGCAATCGATTTAGCAAGGGATAACAATAATAAAGCTTCGTTTTACCTGCTGCAGATCAAACCTATAATCGGGGCATCGATTGACTATGAAGTCAATATGGATGAGATAGACAAGGCACATATCCTGCTTTTTGCAGAAAAAAGTATGGGCAACGGGATGATAAACAATATCCGTGATGTGATTTATGTCAACAGGGATGAATTTGACAAGACCAAAACACTTGAAATTGCTGCTGAGGTGGCCTTTTTTAACGATGAAATGATCAGGAGCGGCACACAGTATATTTTACTGGGCCCGGGAAGGTGGGGCACAGTCGACCGGTGGATCGGGATACCTGTGACATGGCCTCAGATATGCAATGCCAAGGTTATTATCGAGACCAGCCTTGATGATTTTCCGCTCGATGCCTCGTCAGGGTCGCACTTTTTTCACAACGTGACATCAATGAATGTCGGTTATTTTTCCGTTCAGCACAATCAGAAGAACTCTGTGCTGGACTGGGACATACTGAAGAAGCAAAAAGTCATAAAGCAAAGGAAGTATGTTACTCATGTCCGGTTTGAAAATAGTCTGACTGTCAAGATGGACGGTAAAAAGAGAATTTCAGTCATTACGTGGGAATGATCGGATATCAAAAATCCGCTCAATATCAGAATGATTATAGGGTTTCTAAGCGCCAAACCTGTAACCAATCCCGGACTCCGTTATTAACAGAGTTGGTTTTGAAGGATCGTCTTCAATTTTTTTTCTGATCTGAGCTACAAACACCCGAAGATATTGCGTCTGTTCGACCTGCCCAATTCCCCACACTTCCTTCAGAATATACTGGTGAGTGAGCACCCTGCCGGAGTTTTTTGCAAGCAAAGCCAGTAAGGAGAATTCGGTGGAAGTAAGTTTAATGATTTCATCATTCTTGCATGCAACATGTTTGTCAAGGTCTACGGTAATATTACCAAACTCAAGAAGCGGGCTTTTATCAGGTGATTTGTTCTGCCGGATTGCAACCCTGATTCGTGCCAGTAGCTCACCTGTCCGGAATGGTTTGGTCAGATAGTCATTTGCTCCGTTATCAAGAGCCCTGATAATATCATCTTCCGAGTTCCGGACAGATAGGATTATTATTGATTTTTCGTACCATTCCCGTAATCTCTTTAAAACATCGAATCCTTCAATGTCCGGAAGTCCAAGGTCAAGTATTATAAGTTCAGGCTGATGTTGCGAGGCGAGATTTAAGCCCTCTTTACCTGTTGCTGCCTCGGATATTTTAAAACCGTTGGCTGTCAGGGTAATTTCCAGAAGACGCCGGATCTGGACTTCATCGTCTATAATCAGAATAAGTTCCCCGGTTTTCATGACATATTCAATTTTGTTTATTCTCACTCATTTCAGAGATTTTGACTGGAATCTCAATTGTGACAACTGCTCCGCCACCCTCTGTGTTTCCGGCTGATACTGAACCTCCCTGCGCCTCAACGAAGCCTTTCACAATGGATAATCCGAGGCCTGTACCTCCTGAAAAAGCTCTCTCTCCTCTGTAAAATTTATTAAAAAGGAGGTTAAGTTCTGTCGGGCCGAAACCCTTCCCGTGATCCATAACCCTGACTATAAGCTTTCCAGCCTTGTCATAAAGAAATGAAACGCTGATTGCAGTCCCCTCCGGAGCATATTGGGTAGCGTTTAAGATAAGATTATGAAGCACTTGTTCCATCAGACCAAAGTCAATATATACCAGGGGCATATCTTCAGGAATCTCCTGTATGAAATTATAATGACTTAACTCCTGTTTCAGGGTTCCTGATACTTTATTAATAAGATCCTGAACATCGCACCAGTCAGGTCGGGGAGAAAGGTGTCCGGATTCGAGCCTTGACATATTAAGGAGATTCTCTATCAGCCTGTTAAGCCTGACTGAAGCCTGACTTATTTCAAGATACAATCGTTTTCTTGTCTGCTCCGGATACCTGTCTGAAAGAAGGGTGTCTGTGGCTCCCATTATTGTTGCAACCGGAATCCTCAGCTCATGAGAAATTGAGTTGAAGAGCGTTTTATAAAGTTTATCCGATTCAGAAAGGACATAGGCATCTTTTGCCATTGCACTCAGAAATTCCCGCTCAACTTTACCGGCTATCAGGGCAATTAGAGTTTCCATAAACTGTTCCTCAGCCGGAGTCAACTCTTTAGTGTACCAGACACAGATTACTCCCAGGCATTTCTGGCTTCCCTTGAGAGGGTAGAATGTTCCGCCTGATGAACTGTAGTTTTCTGTATTTCTGCCGGCCTTAATTGAGTTTGCATACACCCATGATGCAATTTGTCTGTCTTCTTCTGTCGCAGTCTGTTCTCCATCACTCAGGCTTGCAGTATTCAGTAAACCACCTGTTTCCACAAGAAAAACAGTCCGGTTGAGATCAAAATACTGTTTAAAATATTTTTCAGCTACAGGCACAACCTCCGGTAAACCGGTAGCCGTCAGCAGTTCCTTTGAAAGTTGATAAAGTGCCAGGGTCCGCTCCTCTCTTTTTCTGGCATTAAGTTCCTGCCTCCTGATACGGGATGTCAGAATACCATTTAGAAGAGCAACCACAAAAAACATCACCAGCAGAAGTGTATCTTCTGTTTCGCCGATATGAAAAGTAAAGGAGGGAGGTATAAAAAAATAATCCCAAATTCCTGCGCTGAGGGTTGAGGCGAGAAGTATGGGCCCTGTTCCGAAAAAGAGAGCCAGAATTGAGACGACAAACAAAAGGATAAATGAGACAAGGCGGTAACCAATTGTATCTTTGAACAGAAAGCATACAGCTGAAACTGTAGCCACTACAAGAATTACAGCCAGGTAATGAAATAACCCGGTTTTTTCCGGCCTGAAATGAAGAGACCTTATCATTTTCCTAATCTCTTTTGATTGACAAAGTTAGACCATTACTTATTAATAGTAATGCTTTTGCCATTTGAAATATACCCTTATATTTTTCTGTATCCGGTTCCTATTGCCAGCGCCCTGAATAAAGCAATTACCGGAATGATTTCAAGACGACCAGCCCACATCTGAAATATATAAGTAGCTTCTATTGCAGGATGCATATGCGGATCTGTAATTCCGGTTGAGAGCCCCGCCGTTGATTGGGCGGCGGTTGATTCAAAAAGTGCATCGGCAAAGGAAAAACCATCCGGCATGAAAAAATATGTGACAAACGTTCCGAAAAGAATAATTATCAGGAAAAGAAATGAAAACGCGGCGGCATTAGCCAGTTCGGCACTCATCTGATCCGGCAACATGGATTTGCCATCAAATCGGATTGTTTGTATTGTATTGTGCGACATGAATGCTTTATTCACCTGCCATCTTATACCCTTTTCTATTATAAGGGCACGGATCATTTTAATTCCGCCTACCGTTGCCCCTGATGCTCCTCCGATAAACATGCCCGCAAAGACTATAAACACTATTGAAGGGGTGTCCCAGATGCTGATATTTGAAGTCTGCCAACCGGTTGTGGACATAGCGCTTACAAACTGAAAAATGCCTTCACGAACAGGATTTGGGACGATGTTAGCATAGCATAATAACAGGGCAAGTACCACCCCTCCGATAAAATATGAAATAATAAGGCCCCTCGTCTGTATATCTTTCCAGAATTCACTGAAACGCTTTAAAAAAATTACTCTGTAGAAGAATGGCAGGGAGAATGAGCCAAGGGCCATTGGCAAAATATATAATATGTCCATCATTGGCGACTTATATGTGGCAATACTGTCGTCCAGCGTACTGAAGCCACCGGTTGACTGTCCAGCCATGGCATGGTTAATTGAATCAAAGAGATTATCAGCAAAAGGATAATCGGGGAGGATAAGTCTTGTCCCGATGATCAGATATAAGGTCGAAAAAAGTGTAATAAGAAAATAGGCTTTCCAAATACCCCTGGTCGTCTCAATGATTTTGGGTTTTAATTTTATCCCGGTGGCTTCAGATCTGTACAATAAAATTGAGCTACGGCCTGAACCGGGATTGAGGACTGCCAGGGCAAGTATGACAAATCCTGCCCCTCCGATCCATTGTGCAAAACTGCGATAGAATAATACTCCTTTCCCGACTGACGGTTCATGGACTACCATTGTAAGACCCGTAGTCGTGTATGCACTCATGCTCTCGAAGAAACAATGCAGAGGATTCTTAAAATACGGAAGACTAGACTGGTAAGATGCCCCTTCAGGAACGAATCCGCTTAACACATCGGGAGGGGTAATATGGGCAATTAAAAAAAACGGCAGGCCTCCCATAACAGTTGTGAGCAGCCATCCAAATGCAACAATAATCAGGGCATTATTAAAAAGTGGTTCATCAGCGTTTCTGTTCAAATACCGTAATGCCTGGCCAAAAGCCATAGTAATAAATGCTGAAAGAATGAATCCTGACAGTGAGTACCATTCTCCGTAGAACGCGGAAACAATTGCGGGGATAATAAAAATAAAACCGAGCATCCAAAGCAGGTTCCCGGTCTCCTTTAAAACTATTGGGCAAGTTTTCCCATTAGTTTTCATTTAGCAGTTCCTTTATGTTAAGTATAATCTGACAGGTTATAAGTAGTCAGGTTGTCAGACTTTTGCGTCACTCTGAAAGATTAGTAAACAAGTCATCAATTAACTTTATCAGAAGATTACCGGCATATAAAAAACCTGCTCCTGAAATGAGGAAAATAAATACGGCCAGAATAACTCTCCATTCCATTTTTAAAGATTTTTTGTCCTTTCAAAAATATACTGAAAACTATAAAGGCTTTATAAAGAATTGACTTACAGGTATAAAGAAAAAATAAATTTCCAGAACCGAAGATTACCTGGAAAAACCAGTGACCTTGCCCGTGGTTGACCGGAATGAATTGACCACTGGAATCACTGCCTGGATATTTCAGAATACAAATGTTTTGCAGGAGCAAAAAGAAACGGACCAGTTAAAACAAAAAAAAAGGCATACCATTCGGTGATGCCTTTTTTGGGAATTATAGTCTGTTTATAATACGGGCAGTATAACCCTGTTTATCACATGTATTACTCCGTTTGTTGCCTGTATGTTGAGCAGGTCGGGGATCAGGAACGATTCACGTTTTACAGCGTCGGTGATCTTAATCTGGGAAGCATCTATAACGAAGCTCTGTCCGTTAAGTGTTTTAACGCTCAGGGGTCCGGCAGGCAAGTCGCTTGAATATATGCGGCCGCTGACGACATGATATAGAAGTACGTTTGTGAGCCCTTCTTTACCGATTGCAGCTACCAGTTCCTCGAAGCTGTTCAGATTCAGCTCGGCGAGCAGTGCAACAAAAGCATCGTTTGTCGGGGCAAAGACCGTGAAGGGACCTCCGGTGGCAAGCACACCGTCTAGCTCAGCATATTTCACTGCATCGACGAGGATGCTGAAATTGGGATTACCTGCTGCTATCTCAACGATATTCTGTGTAGGAGGCATGAGCACCTTGTCAATCACATGGATAACACCATTGAGGGCTTTGACGTCTGCGCGTACTACTTTTGCATCATTTATCATAACGCCGCCGTTCAGTTTTACTTCCACTGCAGCACCGTTAAATGTAGGAACAAAACCGTTGCTGAGCTGGTATGAATAGACCTTGCCGGCAATGGCATGGTAGAGAAGGATAGGCCGCAATACGTCAGCCGGGATATCCTTGATGCCTTTAACGCCAAGCTCTTTGAAAAGTTTATTGAATGCCTCGTCAGAGGGTGCAAAAAGAGTCAGTTGATTCTTTGCAACTGTTGAGATCAGGTCTGTTTTGACAAGAGCAAGAATGAGGTTCACGAATGTAGGAGGCCTTTTAGAGAATGAAGGAGCATTGCCTCCATGCTTGAGAAGATCATCTTCTGCAAGGAAGAGTTCAGGATAGAGTTCACTGTTCTCGAGTAAGGTTGGGATATCAGCAATGCTTCCTTCCGGTTCAGCAGGCTGAAACTGGTCTTCCTCTTTGCTGCAGCTTACAGCCGCAAGAGATATGGAAAGAATTAATGCAAGAGCAAGCTTTCCGGCACTGAATTTGAATTTTGAAGATTCCATTAGTGTATATTTTTAAGTTATAATGTTAGAACAATATATCAACTTATAATGTTCATGAAAAATTAAAATAAATTTTAAATAGATATATTAAATATTTATAAATGAGAACTATAAAAGTCACTAATTTTTTTATATTTCTTATATGCGTTATAGTTATATGTACTCATATTAGTTTATAAAGCGGTACAATATTCATAACCTGCATTGATTTGTAAATATGTGGAGAGCCAGGCAAAGAAGTCCGGGACAGGTGGGGAATGAAAAAGTGTGAGAGTGAGTTTTGAGAACATAAAACGAGAGTGCTTTCTCTCGCTCACACTCTCGCCCTGTGTTAGTACCCCCGGGCGGACTTTTTTCCGGACCTTTTCTGAGGGATTTGGATTTGATCAGGCAGGCGAAATTCAACCAAATATAGATACAAATTACAGGTACCCATGATACATGGAACAACCAGAAAAAAAAATAGCCCTGATTTTACTTGTCTTGAAATGGTTGACCATCAATGCAGATGCATCCTGACCTATAAACTATTTCGGCTTACGATGTTAATATAATCAGGTGTGAATCATGTAAATATAATAAGGAATTCTGTAATCATTAGTGAAGTATGGGGCGTAACTTTGTATCTGTGATTCAGATAATTAAACTAATAAGATAGATTATGAGAAAATTAATTTTAATCGGATTAATAATCATTGTATCAGCCCCGGTTTTCTCTCAGGTAAAATTCGGAATTAAGGCGGGAGCTGAAACAACAACAGTACCAACGTACGAGTATGGTAACGGTGAAGCCGCAATTGATGCTCTCAAGGATGCGTCATGGGGATACCATGCAGGGATATTTCTTAGATTTGGTCTTGGGGGTGTATATCTTCAGCCAGAGGTAGTATTTGCTTCCACTTCTTTTGATTACAATGTCACCACAACGGATTTGACTGAATTGAAAACCCAGAAATTCAACAGGGTTTCCATACCGGTGCTGCTAGGACTTAAACTAGGTCCGCTGAGGCTTATGGCAGGTCCTGCTGCATCAATTATGATAGGTTCACCAAAAGCCCTGATCGATGATCCCAATTTTGAAGAAATGTACAAGGGAGCAGTATACGGATATCAGGCAGGGGCAGGTATTGACCTCGGGAAGCTTACTCTTGATATCAGATATGCCGGTAGCCTCGGTGAAAAATATGGTGATTCAGTTACTATTGGAGGTCAGACTTTTAAACTGGATTACGGACAAAGCTCCCTATTATTAAGTCTAGGCTGGATGTTTTAGAGAAATTATAATATTATCAGGAGGGTCAATAAATAATGTGTCCCTCCTTTTTTTTGTACCCGGAGCCGGGATCGAACCGGCACAGCATCGCTGCCACTGGTGTTTGAGACCAGCGCGTCTACCAATTCCGCCATCCGGGCAGAACCAAATGTCTTGCAATCTGAGGGTCTCATATCTCACATCGCAGTCTGCGAAAATAGGATATTTATTTCAAATGACAGACACTACTGCCTATTGCCTGCCCTACACTTTGACAGCTCCCTATCCCGACATACTATGTCGGGATTTTTACGGTCGCTTATCTATTGCCTCTTGCCTTTTTACTTTTATCCTGTTTTTCAAGGTCCAGCAACTCAACGTTCCTGAACTCCACAGGATGTGACTCTGCCTGCAATGCAATGTAACCTGACTTCAGTGGTGTACCCTGTGCCAGCGGGAAGCCCTCAGGAAGATCCCCGCCTATCTGCGGCTTTGAATATGTCAGCACCGTGTCACCGTTCACGATATGATGAATGATACTGTCTCCGTAAACAACAAGCTCTGCCTTGACCCAGGCATCATCATAAAAGTATTTTGAGGAGGATAAGATACAATGCTCTGTTATAAGGGCAGTGTCAATCATTATATGTGTGTGAGGAGAACAAACATTCATCGTCGTACGTTCATGCTCCGCCGTGCTTCCAAGCAGCTGAACCTCAACACATACCGGCCATTCCTGGTTAAGACCTATTGTGGCCGGATCCTGGCAGTGAAACATGATGCCGCTGTTGCGAAAACCCCATGAAGGTCCGCCACTGCACTGATCACCGGTGAACCTGTATTCCAGCCTGAGCTTATACGAAGAATAAGGTGTTTTGTAAAAGATATGACCGAATTCATTATTGAAAGTGTCATTATATTCAGAATAAGAGACTTTCATTGCTCCATCCTCAAATCTGAAGGTGTTTTTATAGTTCTCACCAAGAGGTGAGCCGTTGATCTTAATGGTCCAGCCGTCAAGATTTTCTCCGTTGAAGAGAGGGATCCAGTTTTCCTTTGCAGCCGGCGGATTCCCACAGGATGTCAGCAATCCAGCGATGGCGAACAGAACGAGAAGTTTTTTCATATGTATGGTTTTTTCAAGATTGACTGACCACCCCCATCCGCCAATTGTCGGATGACCCCTCCTAACTCAGGAGGGGAAATGGCTTCTATTATTAAATTTTGCTCCATGCTCCCTGCCCTGTGCTTCGTGCTCTTTGCTGCATGTTTCTTCAATCGCACGCCTGATTCCCTCTGCATCATACCCGCATTCATGCCACAGCTCATTCTGCGAACCGTGCTCAACAAAATAATCCGGGATCCCAAGACGCTTTATCTTAACTGCATATCCGTTATCTCCCGCAAATTCAAGTACGGCACTTCCAAACCCGCCCTTGATCACCCCGTCCTCGACAGTGATGATCATGCTGAAATTCCTCATCACTTCATGAAGCACTTCCTCATCAAGGGGATTGGCAAACCGCATGTCATAATGCTTCACCGAGATGCCTTTTTCGCGCAGCTGTTCTGCCGCTTCAACCACAAAATTGCCCGCATGGCCTATGCTCAGCACTGCAATATCCTTTCCGTCACTGATCAGCCGCGCCTTGCCGACAGGTATTTCTTCAAACGGCTGCTGCCAGTCGCATACGACACCCGTGCCGCGCGGATAGCGGATGCTGAACGGCCCTTTTATCTTGTCAAGCTGTGCGGTGTACATCATGTTGCGCAACTCCACCTCATCCATCGGTGCAGAGGTGATCATTCCGGGAATATTGCGCATGAAAGCCAGGTCGAAGAAACCGTGATGGGTTGCACCATCAGTCCCGACCAGCCCACCGCGATCGAGACAGAAAATAACCTTAAGGCCCTGTAATGCAACATCATGCACAACCTGATCATAGGCCCTCTGCATGAACGTCGAATAGATATTGCAGAAGGGTAAAAGCCCGTCCGACGCAAGGCCGGCAGAGAATGTCACAGCATGCTGCTCCGCTATGCCTACATCAAAGACCCTGTCAGGCATTTCCTGCATCATGATGTTAAGCGAGCATCCCGTTGGCATGGCAGGTGTGATCCCCACTATCTTCGGGTTCATGCGGGCCAGCTCGACAATTGTCTTTCCGAATACCTCCTGGTACAGGGGGTGCTTTGAACACTCTGAAGGCCTTATAAGTTCGCCTGTGCATGGGTCAAATTTCCCGGGAGCATGGAAAACTGTCTGGTTCTCTTCAGCCTGGGGAAAACCTTTCCCTTTCACTGTCACGCAGTGGAGAAGCTTTGGTCCGGGTATCCGTTTCATGTCCTGCAGCACCTTTACCAGGTGAAGCACATCATGGCCGTCAATGGGCCCGAAATATCTGAACTTCATTGATTCAAACAGGTTGCTCTTTTCAAGCATCGTACCCTTAATACTTCCCTCGATCTGCGAGGCCAGCAACCGTGCTTTTGATCCCATGCGGCTCGAGAGGCCCAGAAAATTCCAAACCTTATCCTTAAACCTGTTGTATGCCTTGCTGGTGGTGATATCGAGAAGGTATTCCTTCAGAGCGCCTACACTTGCGTCAATTGAAATGTTGTTGTCATTCAGGATAACAAGCAGATCGGCTTTTTGATTACCGGCATTATTCAGACCCTCGAATGCCATTCCCCCCGTCAGTGCCCCGTCGCCTATAACTGCCACCACCTTGCGTTGTTCCCCCTGGGCCTTTGCTGCCACGGCGATACCCAGGGCTGCTGAAATTGATGTCGACGAGTGCCCCACTCCGAAAGCATCATACTCACTTTCAGCCATACGCGGGAAGCCGCTGATACCCTTATATTTACGATTGGTTTTAAATTTATCTTTCCTGCCAGTAAGAATTTTGTGTCCGTAAGCCTGATGGCCAACGTCCCACACGATCTTGTCGAAAGGTGTATTATAGACATAATGCAGCGCGACCGTCAGTTCAACCACCCCGAGGCTGGCTCCGAAATGGCCGGGGTTCGTGCTGACTTCGTCAATGATAAACTGTCTGAGTTCATCGCTGACCCTGACCAGATCCAGCTCCTTCAGCTTCCTGAGATCTTCCGGAGTGTTTATTTTATCAAGCAGCCTCTTTATCTCTGACATTTGACAAGTGTCATAAATGACCGTGCAAAGATACTTATATTTTGATTTTTAAGTCATGAGCTAAAAAGCCTGCGGTGGTTGTAAATAATCGCATTTGTTAATTAATCATCCGGCAATTAACAGAAGGTTTTGCCATTTATTGTTTAATTCGCGGCAGAGGTAAAGTCAAAAATGATCAGCCATGATATCAAAAAAAATAATCATCCCGGTGCTTCTGACAGCAATCGTAACGGGCTCATGCGTAACGGGTACGAAATACAATTCCCTGAACAACAGATCTACTTCCCTGCTGATAGAGCGCGATTCTCTTAAAGCTGAGAACCTGTGGCTGGCAATGTCGAACAGGGAGCTCGCAGCGAAGTCGAAGCAGCTCACTGAAGACACTGACAAGCTGACGGCAGATCTGAGTAAGGCTAAAGCTGATCTCACACAGTCGGAGGATGAGTTAAGCAGGCTGGAGACACGTTATACGGACCTGCAGAGGGCACAGGAGGAGCTTGTTACCGGAAAGGCACAGGAGACACAGCGCCTGCTGGCAGAACTCAGGCAGGCACAGGCTGATCTTCAGAAGAAGGAAGAGCTCATGCGTGACCTTGAGATGAATCTCGACACAAAGAAGGCCACACTGGAGGAGCTCACCTATGAGCTTGACAGGCGCAATGCCCGGCTGACGGAACTGGAGAAAATGCTTGATGCACAGCAGAAGGCTGTAAGGGAGCTGAAGGCCAAGGTATCGGAAGCGCTTTATGGCTTTGAAGACAACGGCCTCTCCGTGACAATGAAAAACGGGCAGGTTTATGTCTCTATGGATGAGAAGCTTCTCTTCAAGACCGGCAGCTATGAGATTGATGCCAACGGCCGTGCTGCCCTGCGGAAGCTGGGAGCGCTGCTGGAAAAAAATCCTGATATATCAATAAATATTGAGGGTCACACAGACGATGTCCCTTACAGGGCAGCCTCAGGACAGCAGCTTGTTGACAACTGGGACCTGAGTGTGAAGCGGGCAACAACTGTTGTCAGGGTGCTGACAGAGGACACGAAAATCAATCCGAAACGCCTGGTTGCATCAGGCCGCAGCGAGTACATGCCCGTTGATGCCAGGAAGGCTGCTGATGCACGGCAGAAGAACAGGAGGACGGAGATTATTCTTACGCCTGATCTCACTGCATTGTACAGCATCCTTGAAAGCTATAAATAGTATTATTTTTCGTTGAATTCTCCCAGCCTGATCTTCAGTCTGCCAAGCGCTTCCATCAGGTCATCCTCGGGTTTGAGGAAATCGAGGTTTTTCCAGAAGTCGGTATCGTAACCGTGCACAGTGTTTGAAAAGACCGAATATACCGGGGCAAGATCCTCATGCTCGAAACGGACGACATTTTCAGTCCGGTGGTCCGTTATGGCAAGCTCAAAAAATATATTGAAGCGGCTGCTGAAGAATTTCTTCCTGCCCCTTGCAAGGAAACCCAGGTCTCCGCGCACGTGTGAAAGGTAATATCTTCCGTCGATGTAACGGTAACGGGTTCTGTATCTTACATACTCGGGTTTCATCGAATAATTGCGTGGCAGCCTGCTTATATAGGATTGCCCGGTCTGGGCTATAAACAAGGGATTAATTTCAAACTCCGCGAGCATGACCCCGTAATTGTCCACATTGATATATACCTCCCCCTTCATCAGCGGTTCTGTAACCCACTCCTTCTGGCTGAATGAAATTACAAAGGCTGTCTCTCCGTCAATTGTCACTATATCCGTCAGATGATAATCGTATGAGTTGAACGACATGGGATCGAGGAAATCAAACATGTTTCTCATGCCGTCAAGGGTCAGGGTGGAGCTCAGGCCTGCCTTCAGCCTTACCGCCAGCGTATCCTCTGCTTCGAGGTTTTCAATTTTTCTGCTGCGTATCACCTTCATCTGGTCACTCTGCATTGACCTGGCGTAGGGGCTCTTGTAAATCTGCACCACTGCCTCCGAATAGATCTGAGGTTCTTTCTTCCTGTAGACACCCTCGCGATAGAATCCTGTAAGCAGTACAGGTGTGGTGCCGTAATTTGATGCTACGGAAGAAACGGCTTTTGCGATGATAAGCGCAGGATCCTGTGCCCTGATGATTATCTCCGGTATGGGGATGAAGTCGCGCTCCATACCTATTGTCATAACGTTGCCAGGCATGCTTCTGACCGGGATCCGGCGGTTAATATAGCCTACATAGGAGACAGAAAGCGTGTCGTTAAGAACCTCATCTGTGACCTTTAAAATGAAGTCACCATTATTATTTGTCACCATGCCCCTCCCGCTGTGGCTTATACCTACGGTAGCAAAAGGAAGCGGTTCCGATGTTTCGGCATCAATCACCTTCCCGCTTAAAACATGCTGCAGCGGCAGGGAATCAGTCACAGGTCCGGGAGTATCTGTTATCATGTCACGGTACAGGATGATATGTTTTTCAATGACCGAGTACCTGATAACAGGATTGCCGGTCACCGAGTCAAGAAGCTCTCTGACCGTCATGTCCGAGGGTGGCAGGGTAAATACCCTGTCCTCATCGATTATTCTTGTGTCATAGGTAAAAATGTAGCCGGTAAGCCTGCTTACCTCACTGAGCGCCCTGGATGCCCTGATACTGTTACCCGGCATCCTCACCCGTCTTTCAAGGATACTCTCCTGCGGGAAAAGCTGCAGTGTCAGAAAAAACAGGCCGGCAACCAGGATCAGTATCCTTTTCTCAGTACATGTCGGCCACATCAGATCTTGTCAATCCTGCCCCGGCAGAAGGCTGTAAGTCCCGCCTTCCATGACAGAATGAAGGTTAAAGGTAGTGCAAATTACCTTAATAATTGTATCGTGCGGCTGATTGTCAAAGCGGGATGTAAGGCGGAAATCATTTATTGCCGGATCTGAAGCGACAATATCGATATTGAAGGTCCGTTTCAGATCTGCGAAGACAACCCCTAGTCTCTCTCCGTCATAGGTAAGGATATCAGTGTTCCATGAGAGATAGTTAGCGTCGGTGTTGACAGCACGTGAAGAATTGGTTCCTGAAATCCTGCCTATATAACCGGGCTCAATCGTGAGGCTCTCTGCCCCGTCGTTGCTTGTTAGCATCACCGTACCTGTGGTAACAAAAACCTCCACCTCGTTTTCCCTGTTGTCAGTGATCACATTGAATGATGTTCCGAGAACCTTCACCCTGGCATTGCCTGCATCAATTATGAACGGATGCGATGCATCAGGAGCTATTTCAAAATAGGCCTCACCCTTCAGGGTCACCTTGCGGTTATTGCGACCGAAGGTTTCCGGGTAGATCAGCCGGCTGTCACGGTTAAGATAAACCTTGCTGCCATCGGCAAGGAGCACCTCTATGTTTTTATCATCAACGGATGCAGTCACGGTCACCTTTTCCGGTGCTGCAACCTCGAACATAAGCCAGCCGAGCCCTGCAACGATTATCACCATTGCAGCTATCCGCAAAAACGCCGGCATTAATGACTGCCTGCGCAGAGGGATAACAGGGGTTGCGGCTTCAATCCTGTGATTGAGGTTATTCCATGCTTTGTCGACATCAATATTATCAGTATCCGTGTTTTTCAGATCATTCCATTTTTTCATTATCTCTCCGTCTTCACTTATCAGGAAACGGGCTGACACATCGTTTGATGTCTCCTCTCCTGAGAGCCATGCAGCTGCATCAGCCCATTCCTGGTCGGTCATTTGTTCTATTTTTAAATTCTTTTTCATTGTTCTGCTAGTGCTTTTCTGAATTCCTTAAGCGCCTTTCCCATATTTGCCTCAACGGTCTTTAGCGAGACTGACAGTTTCTCTGCTATCTCATTGTATTTTAATCCTTCAAACCTGCTCATCCGGAAGATGACACTGCATCTTTCGGGCAGCCGTTCAAGCACTCTCGCCACTTTCGACTGCAGCTCGCTGTAATAAATTGCCTCAGTCACGGGCTCAGCCGTCTGGTCAGCGCTGGCGGCAATCTCCCCGGCATGCCTGTCGACCACTTTCTGATGTTCGATGAAATGAAGCGATCTGTTATGCACGGAGCGGAAGAGATAGCCGTTCAAAGAACTTTCAATCGCCAGGTTGCCCCTGTCCTGCCAAAGCCTGAAGAAAAGATCCTGTACAATTTCTTCCGCCGTGTCATGGTCCTTGAGAATTGTTCTGGCGTACCTGACCAGGGAAACATAGGAGGACCGGAACAGCTTCTCAAACTCCTGTTTGTCGCCCTGTCTGATCCTCCTTATTATTTCACTGTCGCTGTTCATGCGGCACCAACGCCTTGTTATTCGGTTCTGTCACTGAACTTGACTTTCCTGCTCAGTCTTTTTATGGCTGCCTCGATGCTCTGGTCAGGTTCGATGACGTTATAATCACCCCAGAACTCAGGATCGGCAAAGGCTGCAACTTCTTCGGTGAAGAAATCAGTTGTATGGATCCTTTCCTTTGATGCGAACTTAACCACATCTTCCTCGGTACGGTCTGTGATTGCCAGCTCCGACATGGTTGTGAAGTTGGTGTTGAAGAGTTTCTTCTTCCAGTCAACCTTGAACTTGACCTCTGCCCTGGAGTGTGCGAAATACCACTTGCCATTCACTTCGCGGTAGCGGACAAGGTACGATGTGACCTCGGGAGTAACCTGCATTCCGATAGGTTTCTTCCTGATGAACATTGATGCGGCAAGTTCCTTGTTTTCAAGATTAAAGGAGAACTCTGCCTGTGCGATTGCATATGTTTCTATATCGATGTACATACGGCCGAGATACAGGGGAGTTGTAATAAACGGCTTCTGGAAGAAGTTTATGACGTAGTTTGTCCTGTCATCTATCACGACTATGCTTGAAAGTTCCAGATCATACTGTTCGAGAGCTTCCCTGGTAAGGAATGTCTCAGGGTTCTTGACGACGTCAAGATAAAGTGCCGTTGTCGGGCCACCCTGGAGCTTGAAGAGCACGGTATCCATTTTCTGGACATCATCGCTCTTTCTTCCCTTGTAAATTTTGACTGCATCATATCTTAGGTCATTCTGGTAGGGTGCCTTGAATATTTCCACCACTGCTTCGCCGATTGAGATATAGCTTCGGTTTTTCCTGATCGTCTCACGGTAGAAGCCGGTCATGTCATTGGCCACGGAGGTATAGTTTTCGTCAAAGCGCGACATCACCTCTTCGAGGATCTCCTCAGGTATCATTGGTTTGACGATTATTTCCTTTATGGGGATCATGGCTGTCTCAAGCTCAATAACGTTTCGCTGGCCGTTGGTTTTCATCTCATCTATTGACATCACCTTGTTCTTGTAGCCGATAAACGAGAACTCTATCTTCCCCGTTTCGGTATCACTGACCTTAAGGGTGAATTCGCCGTCAAGGTTTGTCACAGTAGAGACATTGCTTCCCTGCACTGAAATACCTGCAAAAACCAGAGGAAGGCCGGTCTCATTATCGACCACCCTGCCCCTGATGGTTATCACCTTCTGTTGTTCTTTCTTCGTCCTTGACGAAGGTCCTGATGCAAGCAGATCTCCTGCTGTCACAGAGAGGAGGAGCGTTGCAGCTATCACTGAAATAAAGATTTTTGTTTTCATGGTTCTTTTATTTGTTGGTTTAAATCCGGATCATCTGTTCACAATAATGACCGGGAATATCCCATCTACCCTATACAGTGAAGAAAAAAAATTGTTCATTTGTTCCAATCATGCGCGCTCCGTATCTGAATGCAATTTACTCCGTTTTATCTTACGGAATGAAAAGACATGCCGGCTTTTCTCTTCAGCCGCCATTGCCGCCGGCTATAAATGTCGAGCTTAGCAGCAGGTGCAACCTCTCATGCCCTGAGTGTGTTACAGGAGCGGGGTTGTTAAGGAGGAAGAATGATTTCATGGATTTGTCACTTGCCGGGAAAATTGCCGCTGAGCTGTCAGGCCGGACATTATCCGCCTGGCTCTATTTCCAGGGCGAACCGATGCTTCATCCGCGTTTCTTCGACATAGTGATGCTGTTCCGCAAAATGAGACCGGTGATATCAACCAACGGTCATTTCCTTGATGAGGAAAACTGCCGGATGCTTTCAGATTCGGCCCTGCGGAAAGTTATTATTCCTTATGACGGGGCTACACCGGCCACCTATAATATATATCGTATCGGCGGAGATCATTCACGCGTCACTGACGGTATCAGGCGCCTTGCCCGGGTGATAAAGTCAGGGGGCTCAAAGGTCAGGATCGAACTGCAGTTCCTGCTGCACAGGTACAATGAGCATGAAGTACAGGAAGCGGCAGCTTTTGCAAGGTCTGTCAATGCAGCCTTCAGGATAAAGAGTATGCAGGTTCTCGATGATGATAAGGCCGGGGACTGGATGCCCGGTGACGGGAAGAGATCACGCTACCAGGAGTCCGGCGGACAATGGAAGCCTGTGAGATCGCCTTCCCGGGGGTGCTTCAGGATGTGGACTACGGCTGTTGTTACGGTTGACGGTGATGTTGTGCCATGCTGTTTCGACAAGTATGCCGGACATGCTATGGGCAATATCAATGACATGACATTCAGCGAGATATGGAATGGCGAACAATACAGCTCCTTCAGGGAGTTTGTCATGAAGAGCCGTGCATCAGTGGATATCTGCGCGAATTGCCCGCAGGGGAAGCGGATCCTGTTCAGGAGATGATGTATCAAACCCTCCGGGGCAAAATAGGGGAAGACTGACAAAAAAAAGGGGCTTCACCCCCCTTTTTATACGGTCATTATTTCTTTTTCCTTGGACTCCATCACCTTGTCGATGCGTCCGATATGCCTGTCGGTCAAATCCTGGATAATCTTTTCGCCGTTTTTCTCTTCGTCCTCCGGCAGGCCGTCCTTTATAAGGGTTTTAAGCTCATCATGGAACCATTTTCTTGCCGTGCGTATGCTGATCTTGGCGGTCTCGCCTTCCTGCCTGACCTGTTTCACGAGTTGATGCCTGCGCTCTTCCGTAAGGGGAGGAACGTTAATACAAATCACCTCTCCGTTGTTTATGGGGGTCATCCCGATGTTAGCTGCGAGAATGGCTTTCTCGATAACATTCAGCATGGGCTTTTCCCAGGGCTGTATCAGTATGCTCTTTGCATCGGGAGTATTTATGTTCGAGACCTGAGACAGGGGTGTCATGGTACCGTAATAGTCGATGCTTATGCCGTCGAGGAGCAGCGGGTTGGCCCTTCCGGCACGAAGATGTGAAAGCTCGTATTCAAGGTGCTTGATGGCTTTATCCATGCGCTCTTCGGCTTCATCTTTTATGAGTTCCAGTTCGTCAGTCATATGATCCGTAATTTTTCCAGTTGTAACAAATGTAAATAAAAACTTCTCAGGGAGCAAGGAAGGTACCGCACTTCATGCCTGATGTCACAGCTTCAAGGTTGCCTTCGGTGTTCATATCAAAGACAATGACAGGCATTCTGTTCTCGCTGCACATTGAGAATGCTGTCTGGTCCATTACCTTAAGCTTCTTCTCAATTGCCTCATCAAATGTCAGGGTCTCATACCTGACTGCAGAGGGGTCTTTCTCGGGATCGGCTGTATAAACGCCGTCGACGCGTGTGCCTTTTAAAAGTACCTCACAACCCAGTTCTGTTGCCCGCAGGGCGGCTGCCGTATCTGTTGTGAAGAAAGGATTACCTGTGCCTCCCGCAAGGATGCATACGTTGCCGTTGTCCATTGCTTCAGAGACCTTATCACGGTGATACAGTTCTCCCACGGGTTCCATGCGGATGGAGGTGAATACTTTCGCCCTGCATCCTGCCCTGTTGAGGAAGCTCTCGATGGCCAGGCTGTTAATTATCGTTGCGAGCATGCCCATCTGATCTCCCTTGTAACGGTCATATCCCTCGTCACTGCCGCCAAGGCCGCGGAAGATGTTGCCGCCGCCGATGACTATAGCCACCTGGCAGCCGGAATCAGCCACTTTCCTTATCTGCCTGGCATAACTTGACAGCACCTTTGAATCCAGCCCGTTTCCATCAGGCCCTCCGACAGACTCTCCGCTGAGCTTAAGCAGTATCCTTTTATATTTCATTCCAATAACCTGTTTTTACGATGGTACTGAAGCATTCAAAAATTGTGCCTGAAATCACAGTCACATATTACAAGCAGCGACGCCGTGTCAGGGCGTCGCAACCTGCATAGCTTACCCGGCAGGGTGATACTATTCTTTTTTCTCCTTTTCCAGGGTGTCCGCCCTGAAAATATACCAGATGGGACAGGTTCTTGTTAAGGCAGTAACTACAAGGACTATCGCAAGGATAAGCAATATTATCCCCATTAGCTTGTTGTCCACGATGAAATAAAGAATTACAGCCAGGGCTGCAAGTACCAGTCGTACAATCATGTCTGTTTTACCAACGTTCTTTTTCATAGTTTGATTATTTTACCGGTATCAAGTTACAGATTTTTTTAATTATGCACATAAAAAAGAAACGACACCCGATCAGGGTGTCGCTTCTTTATGGGTAAGAGAGTCTTTGTAATTATACGTTCAGCGAGTAACGCAGGAACGCTGATGCCCTGAGCTCTTTATTCTTGCTCTCAAGATATTGCCTGACAGAGAGTTTACTGTCCTTGATGAACTCCTGGTTCATAAGAGTGCTTTCCTTGAAGAACTTGTTCAGTTTGCCCTGGGCAATCTTATCAAGCATATCTTCAGGCTTGCCTTCGCGGCGTGCCTGTTCCCTGCCGATTTCCAGCTCCTGTGCAAGGATCTTTTCAGGGACATCGTCCTTATCAACGGAAACAGGATTCATTGCTGCTACCTGCATTGCAACGTCCTTGTAAACCTGAACGTCAATTCCCGGCCTGGTGAACCCCACAAGGGTTGCAAGCTTGTTTCCTGCATGGATATAAGCCTGAACTACAGGGGCGCTGAGTTTATCAAAATATGACAGTTCAAACTTTTCTCCTGTTATTCCGCTTTTCTCAAGTACCAGTTCTGCGGCCTTTTTACCGTCAACGAGCGTATTCTTCAATGCTTCCAGATCTGCAGGGCCGGCCTTCAGGGCAGCGTCAAGGATCTTGTTTCCGAGAGCGATGAAATCAGCGTTTTTGGCAACAAAATCAGTCTCGCAGTTGAGTGCAATCATCATTCCTGTCTTGCCGTCTGCGGTTGTTTTGGCAAGCACCACGCCTTCTGAAGCCTCACGGTCGGAACGCTTGTTTGCTATTGCCTGGCCTCTTTTACGAATCAATTCCTGGGCTTTCTCAAAGTCACCTGCGGCTTCTTCAAGTGCCTTTTTACAGTCCATCATGCCGGCTCCCGTCAATCTTCTCAGTTTGGCGACATCGGCAGCACCTATATTTGACATACTTTCTTCAGTTAATTGTTGATCTTATTTTACTTCTTCCTCAGCTTCTGCTTCAGCTTCGGGATTTCCAACAGCCTCAGTCTCCTCCTCTTCCTCAGCTACAGCTTCGTGCTTCTCTTCCTCGTAATCGAGAGCATGGAATTTGCCTTTATGTGCACCCTCGGGAACAGTTTCCTTTTCTGCCGGAGAACTTTCCTTGTCTTTTTCTGCCTTACGCTCATTCAGGCCTTCGGCAAGAGCCTGACACATGATGCTTATCACAAGTGAAATTGACTTGGCGGCGTCATCGTTGGCAGGTATTACAAAGTCGATATCTGACGGGTCAGAGTTTGTGTCAACCATTGCGAACACCGGAATACCCAGTCTTTTTGCCTCATGAACGGCTATGCGTTCCTTGGCCACATCAACAACGAATAAAGCGGAGGGCTGGCGGGTCATGTCAGCTATTGAGCCGAGGTTTTTCTCAAGCTTGGCTCTCTGGCGTGTTATCTGAAGCTTCTCTCTTTTTGAGAGGTTGTCAAACGTACCGTCAGTAGCCATCTTGTCTATTGACCCCATTTTCTTCACCGCCTTACGGATGGTTGGGAAGTTGGTAAGCATACCACCCGGCCACCTCTCGGTGACGTACGGCATGTTCACTGATCCGACTTTTTCGGCTACGATATCCTTAGCCTGTTTTTTTGTTGCCACGAAAAGAACCTTGCGGCCTGACTTGGCTATCTGCTTCATTGCAGCAGCGGCTTCGTCAATCTTGGCTGAGGTTTTTTCAAGGTCAATGATATGAATGCCGTTGCGCTCCATAAATATATAAGGAGCCATTGCAGGGTTCCATTTTCTTTTCAGGTGCCCGAAGTGTACACCGGCATCAAGTAATTCATTAAAATTGGTTCTTGACATTTTCTGTTTTTGTTAAAGTTTACGTTCTGTGAAGTCAATTGCAGAGTAGTTCCTTGCGGGAAGTCAATGCAATTTAGATACTAAACCTGCATCTATGATAATTGCTGTTGAACTCCTAACGCTTGCTGAACTGGAACCTCTTACGTGCTTTGGGCTGACCGGGTTTCTTTCTCTCCACCTCGCGCGGATCACGGGTAGTGAAACCTTCAGCTTTCAGCTTGGGTTTGTACTCCGGATCAATCTTGATGAGAGCCCTGGAAATACCAAGACGTATCGCCTCTGCCTGACCTTTTGATCCACCGCCGTCAAGGGTGACATTGATGTCATATTTGTCGGCAACATTGAGAAGGTTAAGGGGCTGAAGGACAACATACTGCAGGATTTCATTCGGAAAATACTGTTTGAATTCCCTGTCGTTGATTGTGATTTGTCCCTTGCCGTCGTTAAGGTAAACCCTGGCAACAGCTGCCTTCCTTCTTCCGATAGCGTTAATAACTTCCATGTTCTTTACTTAATGGTTTTTAAATCAATTAGTTTGGGTTTCTGAGCCTCGTGCTGATGCTCGGGGCCTGCATACAGATAAAGGTTCCTGAAGATGGCGTTTCCAAGGCGTGACTTCGGAAGCATCCCCTTAATGGCGTATTCCAACATTCTTGTCGGGTGCTTCTTCATCAGGTCATTGGCCATGACGATTCTCTGGCCACCGGGGTAACCCGTGTGCCTGATATACTCTTTGTCTGTCATCTTTTCCCCCGTCAGCGTGACCTTTTCGGCATTGATAACAATAACGTTATCACCGCAGTCAACATGAGGCGTGAAGCTTGTCTTGTGCTTCCCCCTCAGCATCAGGGCTACTACAGATGCCAGACGACCGAGTGTCTGACCTTCTGCATCTACCAGTACCCACTCTTTCTCTACAGTAGCCTTATTGGCTGATACTGTCTTGTAGCTTAAGGTGTTCACTTTAGTACTTAGGTTTCGTTAATAATTGATGTTCAAAATAAAAACCCCATTTTTAGGGTTTGCAAAAATACAACATATTTTTATTTCGAGCAATATGTTGTACTTTTAATTTCTATGTGATCGCATGTTCAGCAGACCGGACCACAGGATAATACTCCCGGAATGCCTCAGGCCGGACTTATCATTTGCGTCAGAATAAGCAAGCCTCCTGTCTGCGTTATCAATTGGCAGAGCCACATTCTTTTCTTATTTTTACACACTGTTACTTTTTTTTGAAAAGAAGAATGGAACTTAATTCTGAAGACAGGAAATTCCTGAAACTGGCAATAGTGACCGCATCTGACAACATAAAAGATCAGGGAGGCCCTTTCGGTGCTGTCATCGTAAAGGAAGGGAAAATCATCTCACGAGCCGGAAACAGGGTGGTCGCAGGGCATGACCCCACAGCTCATGCAGAGGTGCAGGCAATAAGAATGGCCGCTGATGCAATGGGCACCCATGATCTCAGCGGCTGTGTCATATATTCTTCCTGCGAGCCTTGTCCTATGTGCCTGGGAGCGATATACTGGGCTGGCATCAGGCGCCTCGTCTATGCTTCTGACCGCTATAAGGCAGCTGCATCAGGATTTGATGATGAAATGATTTACGCCGAGCTGGCTCTTGACCATGAGAAGAGAAGCATTGTCATGAACCGCGGAATGAAAGAGGAAGGAGACTGCGTTTTCAGAGACTGGGACAATTTCCCGGGGAAAGTCTTATATTGAGAAACACGGATGTCAAGAATAAACAGGGAGTTTTTCCTCGGCGATGCCGTCAGCGTGGCACAGATGCTGCCGGGAATGGAAATTGTGTTGGATGCTGGCGGTGTCAGGCAGCACTGCATGATCACGGAGACTGAAGCCTACCTGGGGGAGAATGACAAGGCATGCCATGCCAGCAAGGGAAGGACAAAACGCACAGAGGTGATGTATCTTGAGGGAGGGCACCTTTATATTTATTTTGTTTACGGGATGCACTGGATGATGAATATCGTAACGGGTCCGGCAGGTAATCCGCAGGCAGTACTCATAAGAGGAGCAGCCTCATTCACAGGCCCGGGACGGGTGACACGGAACCTGGGCATAAACGGTTCTTTCAACGGCGAGGATCTCACAACATCACAAAGAATATGGCTGGAAGACAAGGGATGCAGGCCGGAAGTTGAAGCGGGTCCACGGATTGGCATAAACTATGCCGGCGAGCCCTGGGTCAGCAAGCCATGGCGGTTTATAATCACAAAAAATAACAGATAGGATATGATAAAAGGATTTCGGATCTGGAACAACATAACAGGATGGCTTGTATTCGCCGTGTCGCTTACGGTTTACCTCCTGACAATTGAACCGACAGTTTCATTCTGGGACTGCGGGGAGTTTATTCTCTGTTCATACCGCCTTGAGGTGGGCCATCCCCCCGGAGCACCCCTGTTTCTGCTCCTCGGCCGGTTCTTTACCCTGTTTGCAGGATCAGATACCTCAAAAGTGGCCATGATGGTAAACATCATGTCAGCTTTCGCAAGCGCCTTTACAATTCTTTTCCTCTTCTGGAGCATTACAAGGCTGATCCGCCTGGCAACCGGTGATGATGAAAACATCACGGGAGGGAGGGCAATTGCAGTAATTGCATCAGGGGTGACAGGAGCCCTTGCCTATGCATTCTCCGACACTTTCTGGTTCTCGGCTGTTGAAGGCGAAGTGTACGGCACAAGCTCGCTATTTACGGCAGCTGTTTTCTGGGCCATGCTCAGATGGTATGACGAAGCCGATGAACAGCATTCAAGCAGATGGATCATACTTATCGCCTACCTGATGGGACTTTCAATCGGGGTACACCTGCTTAACCTCCTGACGCTTCCCGTACTTGTGCTTATTTACTATTTCCGGAAGTACAAGGCCTCGGGAAAAGGGGCGGTATGGGCTGTCCTTGCCGGATTTGCCATCCTCGGGGTCCTGAATTTCCTTTTCATACCCGGAGTGGCAAAAGTGGCAGGGTGGTTCGAACTTCTGTTCGTAAACAAATTCGGCCTGCCCTATAACACCGGCCTCTATTTCTACCTGCTGCTGCTTGTGGGACTGGTAGTATTCGGAATATGGTATTCCCTCAGAAAGAAAAAGGTCATCCTGAACTATGTTATGACCGTGGTTGCGGTGCTGCTGCTGGGTTATTCCTCCTTTGCACTGATTATAATAAGGGCAAACGCCCATCCTCCCATGAACCAGAATGATCCCTCCGATGTTTTCTCCTTCATTTATTATATCAACAGGACACAATACGGCCGCACCCCGCTTGTTTACGGGCCGTATTATTCAGCCCCTCCGGTAAGCGTTGAAAACAATATTTCCGGATATAATAAAAAGGATGGGAAGTATGTGCCCTATTACTTCCCTGATTACAAATATGACAAACAGTTCATGACCGTGTTCCCCAGGATGTACAGCACTGATCCTGACCATATAAGCCAGTACGAATACTGGGGCCGTATCAAAGGTAAAAAGGTCACCGTAAGGTCGGGGGGTCAGGGAGAGCAGCTGATACTGCCCTCTTTCAGTGAAAACCTTCGCTTTTTCTTCAGGTACCAGGTGGGAGTGATGTACCTGCGGTACTTTATGTGGGACTTTGCCGGACGGCAGAATGACGTGCAGGGTAACGGCAACGTCATGGACGGCAACTGGATCTCGGGAATCCCCTTCGTTGACAACAGCCGGCTCGGAGACCAGTCGCTGTTGCCTCATAATTACCTGAACAACCCTGCCCGGAACAAATATTTCTTTCTGCCGCTCCTGGTAGGACTGGCGGGGCTTGTGTGGCAGTATCTGCGTCACAAAAAAGGATTTTCCCTTGTAATGCTGGTTTTCATTATGACAGGACTGGCGATTGTGGTTTACCTGAATCAGTACCCCAGCCAGCCGAGAGAGCGGGATTATGCCTATGCAGGCTCCTTTTATGCTTTCACAATATGGATTGGGATGGGGGTAATGCTCCTTTATGACCTGCTCAGAAAATTTCTGGGTGAACGGCCTGCTGCCCTTATCCCTGCATTAGTGACACTTGCAGCAGTACCTCTGCTGATGATTTTGCAGAATTATGATGATCATGACCGTTCAGACAGGTACACTGCAAGGGATATTGCCTCGAATTACCTTAGTTCCTGTGATGAGAACGCTGTGCTTCTGACTTACGGCGACAATGATTCATTTCCACTGTGGTACATCCAGGATGTTGAGGGTTTCCGCACTGACGTGCGCGTGGCGAACCTCAGTTACCTGCAAAGCGGATTTTATATTGAAACAATGAGCCGCAAGGCTTTCAAGTCCGACGCCCTGCCTTTCACCCTGCCCGTTGAGAAGTATATTGAAGGTGAACGCGTTCAGCTGCCTGTGGAAGACCTTGTCAAGGAGCCTACCGACATTAGAAAGGTGGTCGATTTTGCTGGATCCGATGATCCGAAGGCAAAAGTCGATCTGTCAGGACGGGGTGACTTCTATAACTTCATACCCGTCAGGGAATTTGTCGTCAGTGTGGATTCTGCCCACGTGCTGCAGACAGGAGCCGTTAAACCGTATCATGCCGGCAGGATGCTGACACCTATGATATGGAAGTTTAAGGGATCGATGGCAATGAAGGATGACCTTGCCGTCATGGATTTCATTGCAGGGAATAACTGGGAACGTCCTCTTTACTATGCAGTTACCGTCCCGGGTTCCACCTATATCGGTCTGGAAGACTTCTTTATTCTTGAAGGGATGGCTTACAGGGTGAGCCCGGTGTCTATTGACAAGCCTGCCCCCGGGGAGACCGGCATGACAGATACGAAGGAGATGTATGAGAATATGATGAACCGCTTTAAATGGGGCAACGCCGGTGAGAAGGGAGTTTATCTTGATGAGAACAACCGCAGGTTGTTTGATGTCTTCAGGCGCCAGTTCGGCCGCCTGTCAAAAGCACTGGTCCTTGAGGGCGATACCGTCAGGGCTGTGGCTGCCGCCGAAAAGGGATTAAATATTGTCCCTGAGGAGAAAATGCCTTTTGATTATTTCAGCACCGACCTCGGGGAAGCGCTCGCAATGGCAGGAAAGAAGGATGAAGCTGAAAAAATGCTGACAACAATAACAGATAATGCAGTGGTGATGCTGACCTTCATCTCCGGACTGCCGGAGAACAAAACCTACGGTCTCGATTTTAACATGGGGATATCACTGCAGGCATTATACGAGGTCTACAGGCTGGCAGACAGGTACGGGATGACGGCGCTGGCCGTTAAGGCAACAGAAGAGCTTAACAGGTTTTACGGAGAGGTGCCGGTAAAATGATCAGGAAGTTCGGCAGGCCGTTCCCGGCTGAGATTATTTATCCTGATGCAATATTCAGGATTACCGGCACGGGAAAAAAGCTTTACCTGACATTTGATGACGGGCCCGACCCCGTTTCAACGCCGCAGATACTTGATATCCTTCGTTCTCATGATGTCACTGCCACCTTCTTTTGCACGGGCAGCAAGGTTCTCGGATCGCCAGGCCTCCTGGGCCGCATAGCTTCAGGGGGCCATGCCATAGGCAACCATGGCTTCAACCATCTGAACGGATTAAAGACACCCATCAGAACCTACTGTGCCGATATAATGAAAGGAAGAGAGGTTACTTCAGGTAATTTCTTCCGCCCGCCTTACGGGAGGCTTCGGATAAGACAATACAGGATCCTTGAAAGAACAATGAGAATAGTGTTCTGGGATGTTATGCCTTATGATTTTGATAAAAAAATGTCTCCGGAAAATTCCTACTCAATACTGTTATCGAGATCAAGACCCGGATCTGTCATTGTGCTTCACGACAAGCCTGAAAGCAGTGCCCTTGTGTATCTTGACAGGTTTATCAGGTCATCCCTGGAAAAGGGGTACACTTTCGGTTCCCTTGATGATTATTTCCTGCACAGATGAGTTATTTAATCCGAAATGCTATTTTTGAAAGTGAATGAAATCAGGACAATGAATATACTTATTCTCGGATCGGGAGGCCGTGAGCATGCCGTTGCATGGAAGCTTTCACAGAGCAGCAGGCCGCTGAAGCTGTTTGCGGCACCGGGAAATCCCGGAACAGCGGCCATCGCAGTAAACATCCCCGTTGATCCGCTTGATTTCAATGCCGTAAAGAAAGCCGTTATTGCCAATGGAATTGAAATGGTGATTGTCGGCCCTGAGTCACCTCTCGTTGAAGGCATTTCTGATTTTTTTGAAGCAGACCCTGAACTTTCATCCGTTCATGTGATAGGCCCCGGAAGGAAAGGGGCCATGCTCGAGGGAAGCAAGGATTTTGCCAAAGGTTTTATGATGCGGCACGGAATACCCACCGCAGCCTATGAAACTTTCACTGCTGACAATACCGGGGCAGCCGAGGCATTCCTTCGCAAACTTGATCCTCCATACGTGCTTAAGGCAGACGGACTGGCAGCAGGGAAGGGGGTGCTTATAATAAATGATTACAATGAAGCTGTCAGCGAGCTCAATGCGATCCTGGGTGGCCGTTTTGGCGCTGCCGGCAATAAGGTTGTGATAGAACAGTTCCTGTCCGGCATCGAAATGTCAGCTTTCATAATAACAGACGGTGTATCTTATAAGATACTCCCGGAAGCAAAGGATTACAAGCGTATCGGCGATGGTGACACCGGCAAGAACACAGGCGGCATGGGTGCTGTCTCACCTGTGCCGTTTGCCACCCCATCATTCATGGGGAAGGTGGAGGAGAAAATAATTAAGCCGACGGTTTCAGGACTAAGAGAAGAGGGGATTGACTACCGGGGATTTATTTTCTTCGGGCTGATGAACGTTGCAGGAGAGCCTTACGTAATTGAATATAATGCCCGCCTCGGTGACCCGGAGACCGAGGTGATGATGCCGCGCATTGAGAGTGACCTGTTCGTGCTTCTTGAGGGTGTCGCCTTTCGCAATCTTAAAGACTGCACCCTGAAGACCCGCAGCGACACTGCCGTGACTGTCATGATGGTGTCAGGCGGTTACCCTGAAGCCTACGAAAAGGGCTTCGGAATAACCGGTCTTGAAAATGTCTCTGAAAGTGTTATTTTTCATGCCGGCACCAAACGCACTGAAGGCCGCCTTGTCACATCCGGAGGGAGGGTGCTTGCAGTTACTTCATCAGGGAACACCATTAAGGAAGCACTCGAAAAGAGTTATCGCAGCGTCTCTGAGATACACTTTGAAGGAGCCCTGTACAGGAAAGATATTGGATTTGACCTGAAAATGAAAAAAGAATGATCAGGCTTTTCAGGGGAACAGGGATGGGTCCGGTGCTGGTGATGGCACTCATCACAGGGGCATTATGGATTCAGTATTTCATTAACCCGCCGCAGCTGATGCCGGCACCGGGCGGAGATGCAATGCCCTTATGGGATCTGATATTCAATCCGCTTTCCGGCTTTCCTTTTCTGGCTGTTTTCCTTTCATTTGTGATGATGTTGATAACGGTCATTGTGATGATCAGGTTCAATACCACCGTTTTCTTCATTCCCAAAAGGACTTATTTTCCTGCTCTCTTTTTTATACTCTATTTTTCAGCTTTCCCGGGCGGGATGATACTCAATCCCGCCGTGCCGGCAGCACTTCTTATAATGGTGGGAATCTGGCGCATGATGGCCGCCTACAGAATGAACGGCATGGCATTCAATTTTTTCGATGCAGCCCTGATAATATCATCTGCAGGGATGTTCTATGCCGGCGCACTGTGGTTTGTATTGCTTGTGATCACAGGAGCGCTTATACTCAGAGCACCTGATTTTCGTGAAATCACCGTTACGGTGGCAGGAGCCCTGCTGCCGTGGATAATCCTTTATGCTGTCTGGTATCTTACCGGAGGCAGCATGTCAGACCTGACAGAGATTATCAGGCACAACCTGTTTGACAGGATCACTTCGGTTACTCTGAGCCGGGCGCTGATAATCCTTCTTATTGTTATTGCAATTGGCTTTCTTCCTGCATTATTATCGCTGATAAGGGAAATGCCGACCCTGAAGATAAAGTCAAGAAAGACATTTGAACTTCTTCTCTGGATGACGGTGATCTGTGCTGCAGCCTATGCAATTACCCCTCCGGTATCAGTGGAGATAATCGCGATAGCAGCAATACCTGTCTCGTTTATCATGGCAAATTACTGCGTCTTCGCGCGTCGCCTGCTGATTCCTGAGATACTGCTCTGGCTTATGGTTGTAATGATTGTGGTGGCGCGCCTGTGGCCGGCCTGATCATTTGATCATCGAGACCACACCAACTCCAGATCCCTGCTCTCCGTTCTTAAACCCGTACCACAGTGTATAGAGGCCGGTCTTGTTACAGATGAAATCGACCGAACTGTATTGTTTGCCCGTGTTCCTGTTGAATGAGGAGATAAGCTCTTTCCCCTGGTCATAGATTGTGATGAAAAGTTCTCCTTTTGATGCGGGAGCATTGCAGACAGAAAACCTGTACTTCATGTTTTTCATCAGGTACATGTTCGCCTTATAAACTGGCGTTGCATCACTGGAAGCTGCTTTTGGCAACTGTACCCGGAAGTCTTTCAGATAGGTTGTGTTTTCGCCTGCGGCAAGGACACATGTACTGACAAGATCATCTGTCGCAGCCTGGCCATTCATAACCGGAGTAAGAAAGACCAGCGCAAGGGACATTATAACAGATCTGCATTTCATAATTTACCTGAGATTAATTTGTTTCTGACATCCCCGGAGAGCTCAGCAATCCTCGTCAGCTGTTCATCGGTCATCTCAACGATACTTTCCTCATGCTGTATCATGACAAGGCGGCCATCCTGCTCAAGTGTCTCCGGCTCTCCGAGTCTGTATGTGATCCGCACATCGCGGTATGAGGAGCTGATCTGTTCCATCATATCATACAATGCGGTGTATTCAGCGCCGCTTTCCCTGTACGGGCGAAGGAGCATCAGAAGATCTCCCAGTATGATCTTCTGTTCCCCTATCCGGTCCCTGAGGATTTTGTCCGGGTGGTCTGTAACAACCTGGGTAGCAAGGTACTGCCCTTCAATCCACACCCCGGCGATCATAAGTGCAGATATTGAACCCCTTCCGTTCTGCCTCAGGTACTGGTCTATCTGGTTGTAGGAGTTGACTGACATGAAGAGAAGTGAGTCAAGATCGGATTTGTTGACCGAAAGTCTTTTAAGTGTTTCAAAATCAAAATATTGTCCTACGCGTAGTCCGTCGGCAAGACGCTTGATCGTTGACAGTACATCTACCGAGTTGCCTGTTTTCTCGTACATATTCAGATAGCCGAGGTCAGCGCCATATATTCCAAGCATAACGGCCTTCTGAAAGTTTGTCGTCAGCCTGTCGGCTCCCTGTGTGGAAGCCAGATACTCAGCCGAGAAGGGCACATTCAAAGCCTGGAGAATGGCGGCGATCTCAACCGGAGATGCTATATTCTGCACTATATCTGCAATGGCTTCCTCACTCAGTTTTTCAGCCTCCCCCGCCGGTACTAAATCGTCAACAGGAAAATTGAGGCTTCCCTGCCTTGTCACACTGTTTCTGCATGAGCAGATACATATCAGCAGGATCACTGCAACCAGCTTTGAAATAGTTCCTGTCATCAGGCGAATATGTTAATATACAAATGTAAGAAAAATGGTCAATCCAAACTTCCGGGTCACTCTTTTTGAAGCCTGAGGTTCCCGAAGAATGAAATAATCCGTTTAAGCACATCAAAGTAGAGAAGTATGTACAGCACAAGCGTGAAAAAAAGAACCAGCACGATATTGAAGGTAAACGTATCTGTCTTCCGGCCCATGAAGTTTTTCAGAGGAGCCATGAAGTGCGTACGGAACTTAAGCGGCCCCGCGGCAGCAGGTTCAAGGTAGATCAGGTCAACGTTCTGTATAATCCGGTCCTTGTACTCCAGCATCTTGTTCTTCTCGTAGATTTTCCTGACTATCTCTTCAAGCTTATCATTGTGGTAATCGTCATACATTTTGTCCAGGGCCTCCTTATTCTTGCTTACATAGTTGTCAAGTTTAAGGTCAGCGGTATTGCTCAGCCTTCTGTATTCTTTATCCGCAGCGCTGAGCCATGCTAAAGCCCTTTCGCCCAGCTCCGTTGTAAATAGCTCAGGTGTGAGTGAGTCCGACCCGGGGAACGGACTGATAATACCTGTCGATGAAATTGTACCGATCTCGTTCCTTATAAGCGGCATCTGATTATCTCCGGGTTCGACCCTGCCTTCCCACTTTACCCTGCCCATTGTAATTTCAAGGGCATCCCTGACTTTCGGGATCCGGTAAACCGTATTGAAATCTGAAATACTCATCTGCTGCCTGAGCCTGTATACTCTTTTACTGTATTCGTTGCCTGTGAACTGTTTTACCATAAGCGCTTCATAAGTCCAGCGCGTAGGCATTATCTCAGCAATGAGAGGGACTCTGTCAACGCTGCCGATCTTCCTGTTGAGCTTGTCGAAGGGGAACATTGCACCGCTGAGGATCATCATGGGGATCATCAGCAGCGGGATGACAATATATATTGTAATAGCTGAGTTGAGTGCTGAGGAAATATTCAGCCCTATCATGTTTGCGCAGAAGGCGGTGGTGAAGAGAGCCAGCCAGTATTGCAGGAACAGTCCCTTTATCCCGAGAATTGGGTTTGCAACTATAAGGAACAGAAATGCCTGCAATGATGAGATCACAATAAGTACAGTTATCTTGCTTACCAGGTAGCTGCTGTGGCTCAGGTGGAGAAAATGTTCCCGCTTGAGCATCTTCCTGTCCCTGAAGATCTCTTCGGCGCTTATTGTAAGGCCAAGGAAAAGAGCCACGATAATGCTCATGAAAATGTAAATGGGGATATTCTCGTTTTCCCTGAAAATGTAATTGACGGATGACGGGTCAGCAATATATCTTATTATATATGAGAGGATAAGGCCAAGGACAGGGCCTTCGAGCAGTGTCAGCAACAGATACTGTTTATTTGCCAGCTTGCTCTTAAGATCACGTGACAGGAAGACGACCATCTGACGCCACCATCCGGGTCTGTCAAGGGTGGAATACGGGGTCGAAGTCACTTCGCCGGCCTGGGATGACGTGCTCACACGCCTGAAGGCCTGTGCCCACTCCACGGGTGATACCCTTCTTTTATCGGTGTACCGTCCGTATTCATCAACAACCCTTGTCTCTAGGATATTGAAGAGGGTTTCGGGATTTACATTTCCGCATTCGGCACATTCACCCACTTCATTGTTTATCTGGGCATCAAGCGTTTTAAAGTGAACGATTGATTCAATCGGGTTGCCGTAGAAGACCAGGTGTCCCTCCAGGTCAAGCACCAGCACCTTGTCAAAACCCTTGAATATCTCCGATGAGGGCTGGTGAACCACGGTCAGCACCAGCTTCCCTCTCAGCGTGAGCTCATGCAGCAGATCCATTACATTCTCAGAATCACGCGAGGAGAGTCCCGATGTGGGTTCGTCAAGAAAGAGAACAGATGGCTCCCTGATGAGCTCGAGCGCAATATTCAGCCTTTTTCTCTGGCCGCCGCTTATCACCTTGTTCATGGGTGAGCCAACCCGGTAGTTTCTCTTTTCGTAAAGCCCGAGCGTATGCAGTGTCTGGTTCACGATACCGGCAAGCTCCTTCCTGCTCATAGCCGCAAAGCACAGCGAGGCTGCGTAATAGAGGTTCTCAAACACAGTCAGGTCCTCAACCAGGAGGTCATCCTGCGGGACAAAGCCGATTACACCGTCCAGCTTGTTTCCCGGTTCGAAGATGGAAATACCGTTTATCCTGACATCACCCGCACTTGGTCTGATCAGGCCGCTGAGGAGATTAAGCAGGGTGGTTTTGCCTGAGCCGCTGGCTCCCATAATTCCGATCAGCCTGCCTTCTGAGGCGGAAAAACTGACGTCTGTTATAGCGGGCAACCCGTCAGGAAAAAAATATGTAAGGTCACGAGCAACAAATGACAGGCGGTGGATATCCTTGTCAGAAACAAACCGTGCGGTGATGTCGCTGTAATATATCGGTGTGGCCGGAGGTATATGCACCGAGCTCCCCTGCGCAAAAGTATAGACCTTGCGGCATACAACCGGAAGGCCGTTGAGGAGGGTGGTGCCCGTGCAGAAGCATCTCAGGAAGTAAAGATTTACGCTGGCCGTTTTCAAAAATACTATGAATTGCCGGGAGTCTGCCTCAGTATCCGGGGTGCTGCCTGCATCTATCACCAGCATGGAGGGATCGGAAAAGTCTTCCTTTTTTTCTGACCTGATAAAGAGGAGCATGCTGTTGAATTCTTCCAGGGAGATCTTGAATACCTCGGCAATTGTATTGATGATATTCATCCTCTGGGGCGTGTACTGTTTATCGGCATCAATCAGCTCAAGGCATCTCAGTACAACGATTACCCTCTGCTCCTGGGAGAGGGTTTTATTAATATTCTTGCAGATATTGAAGATCCTGATGGAATCCTTTACAGAAGCTGTATCTCCACCGGAGAGATGCCCTTTCTCCTGCAGCGGGCCGGCGTTTTCAAGGAAAAAACTCATGAACTCATCAGCGCTCTGATGAGGAAGCTGCTTGTTGAGAAAGGCCGAGACATAGTTCCTCTCGCTCAACTGCATGCCTCCGTCCTGCTTGACTATCAGGGCGAATAGCTCCATCATTGCCCGCAGGATCTCTTCACTCATTTTTCAGTTTCTGTTCAGTTTCAGGTTCAGCCTCCAAGATAACGAAATTAGGTATAAAATCTGTTTAAATTGGTGTACATATTGTTATTCAGGCACCACCGCTGCATTTTAAATTCTTAAATTTAATGCTTGCATGCCTGAACCACTGTTAACTGAAAACTTTAAGCATTAAATAAAAACCCTAATCAATTTGTCTATGACAGAATCTATCAATGAAATCAGAAGATCCCTTTTCCGCGGTTGCAGCGGTTTAAGGGCTTTGCTGGTCGTTGCCATGCTTGTGATCCCGTTGTCTTCCTTTTCTCAGAACATAACTGTGAAGGGAAAGGTCACCGACTCCCAGACCGGAGAGGCAATGATTGGCTTGAACGTAGTTATCAAAGGAACAGTTCTCGGTGTTGTCACCGATGTGGACGGCAATTACTCGCTGACCAACTGTCCGCCGGATGCCGTACTGGTTTTTTCATATGTGGGGTATGACCCGGTTGAGGTACCTGTTCAGGGCCGGAGCGTTGTCAATGCAACAATCACATCTTCAAGCAGCCTGCTTGACGAGGTGGTTGTAATCGGCTATGGAACTGCCGCCAGGAGAGACATAACCGGTGCGGTTACTTCTGTCAAGGGGAAAGACCTGGCCAGAATCCCGGTTACAACGGCTTCCGAAGCCATGACCGGCAAGATGGCAGGTGTGCAGGTGGTGACAACGGAAGGCTCTCCGGATGCAGAGATCACTATCCGTGTCCGCGGCGGTGGCTCTATCACCCAGGACAACTCACCGCTGTACATTGTCGACGGATCTCCTGTAAGCAATATAAATGATATCCCCACCTCGACAATCCAGTCCATCGACGTTCTGAAGGATGCTTCTTCAACAGCCATTTACGGTGCGCGCGGTGCCAACGGGGTTATTATTATTACCACCAAGGGAGGTACTGCCGGGAAAGTCAGCGTCAACTATAATGCCTATTACGGCTTCAAAAAAGTAGCTGATCACCTGACTAACCTGAGCGTTGAGGATTATGTTAAATGGCAATATGAATATGCCTTGCTGAGCGATCAGCTTGACGAGTACGAAAAGTATTTCGGGATGTATCAGGATATAGACCTTTATGACGGGCAGCCCAGCACCAACTGGTATGATCAGATTTTCGGCCATGTCGGGAAGACATTTAACCATGACCTGAATATCACAGGCGGATCGGAAAAATTCAGGTATGCTTTCACATATGCAGGACTGAGAAGCGATGAGATCATGCTTAACTCGAGATACACCCGCGACAATCTGTCGCTGAAAATGGATCACAAGGCAAGCGACAAGGTAGGACTTGGATTTTCAATGCGTTATTCCGACACCAAAATCTATGGCGCCGGATCTGTTGACCAGGCAGGTGGTACCCCGACTGACTCAAGGGTAAAGCAGGCCATGTTGTATGTTCCGATACCATTTACTTCAATCGGCGAATTTGACGATACCGAATTCTCGTCAAACATGACAAACCCGATGGATAACGTAAGGGATAACGACCGTCAGCAGCTTAGAAAAAGGTTCAACATGACCGGAAACTTCACCTGGGATATTGTTAAGGGACTGCAATTCAGAACAGAAGAAGCTCTTGATTATTATACCACAAATGATGACCGCTTCTACGGAATTACAACCTATTATGTGAAGAATACTCCGTCTGCTGCATATCAGAACCTGCCTGCCCTGGAATCAAATGAAAACAAATACAACACATTAAGAAGCACAAATACCCTGAACTATGATTTCAACCAGCTCATGCAGGGTACCGGGCATTCACTGAAACTGCTCGCCGGACAGGAAGTGATAGTTACCAAATCAAACACCGTGTTTAACCAGGTCTGGGGCTATCCCGATTTCTTTACCTCAGACCAGGCATACAAACTTACAAGCCAGGGTTTCTCAAACAGATATACAGATACTTACAATCCTGATAATAACCTTCTTTCTTTCTTCGGCCGTGTCAACTATGATTATAAAGGCAAATATATAGTTGCAGCGACGTTCCGTGCAGACGGCTCAAGTAAATTTTCCGCGGGAAATCAATGGGGTTACTTCCCGTCAGTTTCTGTCGGCTGGAGAATATCCGAAGAGAATTTTATGAAAGGTATCTCATCAACTGTTAATAATCTGAAGTTGCGTCTCGCTTATGGCACCTCCGGTAATAATAATATCCCCTCAGGTCAGATATCACAGATTTTCATTTCCGGCAGTTCATCATGGATCAACGGATTTTCTTCCTTCTGGGCTCCGTCAAAGACAATGGCCAATCCTGACCTGAAATGGGAAACCACCTATACCCGAAACATCGGACTGGATTTCGGACTGTTTAAAAACCGTTTAAACGGTACCTTTGAGTTATATGACAACACAACCAAAGACCTTCTTATTAACTTCCCCGTTTCAGGTACAGGGTATGATACCCAGTACAGGAACATGGGCGAGACGGAAAACAAGGGTCTTGAAATTGCACTTAACGGTGTAATCGTCGATAAGGGAAACGTAAGAGTTAATGTCGGTTTCAATATTGGCTTTAATAACAACGAAATAATTTCGCTGGGAACTATGCAGGACTTCGGCGTGGCTACCGGCTGGGCATCGACGGAAATCGGCAATGATTACTGGATAGCAGTAGGAGGATCGGTTGGCGAGATGTACGGTTACCAGTCCGACGGAAGATATGAGGTTTCTGACTTCGATTATGATTCCGAGACTGAGACATGGAACCTTAAGGAAGGTGTTGCAGATGCAACTGCCGTGATTGGCACATTGCGGCCCGGCATGCTGAAGCTGAAGGACATTACCGGCAATGACACCATCTCCGTTGCTGACTGCTCGGTAATAGGAGATGCCAATCCTGACAATACGGGAGGGTTCAACATTGAAGCCGTGGTGTACGGTTTTGACTTTTCAGCCCAGTTTAACTGGAGTTACGGGAACGATATCTATAACGCCAACAAAATTGAATACACAACAGGCAGGTACCAGTTCAGGAATATGATTGACATCATGGCAGACGGGAAAAGATGGACCAACCTCAATGCTGCAGGTGAAATTGTCAACGACCCTGCGGAGCTCGAAGCCATGAACGCAAATACGACCATGTGGTCACCGTATATGTCAAGGCACGTGTTCTCTGACTGGGCTGTTGAGGACGGATCATTTCTGCGTTTGAATACACTGACACTGGGCTATACTTTGCCTTCGCAAATAGTTAAGAAGGTTAAAATCCAGAACCTGAGGTTTTATGTTTCTGCATATAATGTTTTTATCTGGACTGACTATTCCGGTTTCGATCCTGAAGTCTCAACAAGGAGAAATACTGCTCTTACACCGGGACTTGATTATTCGGCTTATCCAAAAAGCAGGCAGATATTATATGGATTAAATCTTACATTTTAATCTGATTTAACTACATGAATATGAAAAAAATACTGTTTATACTCAGTTTGGTTTTTGCAGGCCTTTTAGTGTCATGCGAAGACTTTTTGGATACCCCTTCCCAGTCGACCCTTGATGAATCACTGATCTTCTCGGACCCAACCCTGGCCGCTTCGGCCATTGATGGAATTAAGGTTCCTATAGGGGAGACAAACTCTTACAGGGGCAGGTTCCTGACGCATTACGGTTCGAATACGGATATTGAGTGGAACAACAGTTCAACAACAGCGGGCGCCAGGACAGATCTGGCCAAGTATGTGAACTCTCCCATCAATACGGATATGAATACTTCAAATAATGCCTGGGCGCAGATGTATTCAGGCATTGAGCGTGCAAATATTTGTATCAGAGGTTTAAGGGCATTCGGAAATCCCGCACCGGGAAATGAAATGGGGCAGTTGCTGGGCGAGGCATTAACGCTCAGGGCTATTTTTTATGCTGACCTTTTAAAGGCCTGGGGTGATGTGGTAGCCAGGTTTGAGCCTATCTCATCAGAAACAATGTATCTCCCGAAATCGGGTCGCGAGGTAATTTACAAGCAGATAATTGCCGATCTGGAAGAGGCTGCCACTCTCGTTGCCTGGCCGAATGAAACTGCAAGAACCTCAAACACGGAACAGTTCAACAGGGCTTTTGTAAAAGCCTTCCGTGCGCGTCTCTGCCTGTGGGCAGCAGGCTATTCCCAGTATCCTGACGGGATAAGGAGAAGCACTGATCCTGATCTGACGGTAGCAAAGCTTTATCCGGTTGCATTGCAGGAATGCAAGGATGTTATTGAGAGCAACAGCGTGAAGCTCGAAACTACTTTTGAAGCTCTCTGGAGGAAGAACTGCGAGGATCTGACTGTTGATCCTGACCCGGCAGGGGGAGAATCACTGTGGGAGATACCCTTTGCCCAGGGCCGTGGCCGCCACCTCTATACATATGGAGTGAAGCACAGGAGCGTGGATCAGTACACAGGCCAGGCACAGGGCGGAGTGTACGGGCCACTGCCCAACGTGTTTTATGATTTTGATGTAAAGGATACAAGGAGGGATGTTACATGTGTGCCTTATGAGTACGGCAATGCCGCAAGTGGTGTGGCCAAACAACAGTTCCGCACTGTCAATAACTGGTGCTTTGGGAAATGGCGCTATGAATGGATGGACCGCATTGTGACATCAACCAACGATGACGGTGTCAATAAAATCTATATGCGATATGCTGAGGTTCTGCTTATGGCTGCCGAAATTGAAAATGAACTGAACGGACCTGCCGCAGCTGCTCCTTACCTTAAGCAGATCCGGCAGAGGGCTTTTGCGCAGGCCGACTGGCCAACAAAAGTAGACGCTTATGTTAATGGGCTATCCAGCAAGGAAGCAATGTTCAGTGCCATAGTAAAGGAACAGGGTTTTGAGTTTTGCGGCGAAATGGAACGCAAACAGGCTCTTATCCGCTGGAACCTGCTTAAAACAAAGATGGACGAGGCAAAAGTTAAAATGACTAACCTTCGTGACCTTACCGGCGAATATTCGGATGTTCCTGCTGATCTGTACTACAAGTTTGTCGCTGATGAAGACGGACAGCTGACCAAACTCTCAGTTTACGGACTTAACAGAGGAGAGACCGCCGATATGTCCGGTGAATATCCTTTCACGGTAACAGGCTGGGTAGGGCCTTCCAAAATTGATGACGCCAAAATCGGATCGCTATATACGAACAACCCCGATCAGAACCAGTTCTGGCCTATATGGCAGGTATTTATTGATACCAGCAACGGTCAGCTGAAAAATGATTATGGCTATTAACAATAGTAAATTGTTAACTATGAAAAAGATAATAATAAATACAGGACTGATCCTCGGGTTATTTACAGCGCTTATTTTAAATGCCTGTAAAGAGGAAATTGACCCTATTGTCGAGGAGCTTGAATTTGACAGGGCATTTACTCCGACCGGATTAACTTCCCAGATAAGCACTATAACTACTGTAAACCTGTTATGGAATGCGGCAAAGGATATTGACCATTATGTGGTGGAAATATATCAGGGCACTGATTTTGCCCCTGCTTCACTTATACATACCGATGATGTTCCCAGCGGAACAACAACCTATTCATATGTTTTGCCTGCAGGCGACACACAGTTTGCTGCCCGGGTGCAGGCCATAAGCGCACTGAGCGGGGTTGCAGAATCCAAATGGATCACGACTGAGTTCAGATCAGGCCCTGAGAACCTGTTCGCCGGTTATGAAAGCGAAATGACAGGTATAGGTTCATGTACCGTGAGATGGCTGCCGGGATCTGTTGCCACAGACCTGCTGTTTGTCAGCGGGAGTACTCAAATTCCATATGCTCTTTCTGCAGCAGAGATTACTGCCGGTGAAAAAATGCTCACCGGTGTGCCGAACGGGAACTATGAGATCAGGCTGATGAATACGACTTTCGTAAGGGGAAAAACAAATCTGTTGCTTGAAGGAGACGTTCTGCTTCCTGACGGCGGTGATCTGACCTTAGCCCTCGATGCCTTGACTTCAGGGCAGGTACTTATCCTTACAAACGGCGCTAAATATGGCCTCACGGAAGTGGACACTGTCACCGCAAGTATAAAAATAAGGGGACTTTATCCTGACAATCTCCCGACAATCTATTTAATGACCGGCGGGGGCAACCATATGTTTGACATAGGCACCGGTATGACAGCTTCAGATTCACTTGTCTTTGAAAATGTTGATATCAGCTGTTATTATGACGATGCCGGAGCAACAAGGCACAGGGGTGTTATCGATCAGGAACTCAATGCGTTTGTAATCGGTGCAATCAAATTCAATAACTGCATTATAAGGAATTCCGGCCGCAGTGCAATCCGCCTCCGCGGAAACGCCGCCGGCCAGGTTATAAACAATGTTGAATTCAATAACTGCATCATGTATGATTTCGCCTTTGACAGCCACTATGGTATCCTCAATGGCGCTGCTACAGGTAATTTCATTAACATAAAATTCATCAATACTACTGTTTACAATATCAGGGGTGGTATCATAAATTATGGAAGCGGTGCGGGCTGCCTGGGTGTTGTTGTCGACAACTGTACTTTTGACAGGACTTCCATGGATGCCACAACGGGCAGATATTTCATTGATTTCGGAACCAGCAACCCTTCTGCCGGACCAATAACCATAAGTGACTGTATCTTCGGACAGAGCAGTGCTGTGGCCAACGGGATAAGGCCCGGTGCAATGACCCTGGGGATTACCGGATCATATTTTACAAGCGACTTTAATGACGGAACAACGTTTCCGATAAAGGCCAGCCTCACTGCCTATGCAGGTACCTCAACAGCGTTATGGACCGATCCTTTAAACGGGATATTTACATTCCTTGATGCAAATTTTGCCGGAAAAGAAACGGCCGGCGCTCCGCGGTGGAAGCCGTAACGGAAATATTGGATTTGGGTTAATTTTTTCATCATCCGCAGGATTTTTGTCCTGCGGATGATTTTAAATCAGAATTCTTGAGACAGATCCTGATGATAATGTCTGTCCTGTTAAGCCTGACAATAACCGGCAGGGCACAGGATACGTACAAGGTTATGGACTGGAAGACTGAAACAACTCTCAGGTCATACCTTGTGCAGGCTATGCATCAGCAATACGATGAGCGGCGCAATTCGCTGGCACATGCCCTTGAGACACCCGAAAAACTGTCAGAATACAGGGAGCAGTGCAGGCAGAAATACATGCATCTCCTGGGTGAGATGCCTGCCAAAACACCCCTCAATGCCCGCGTAACAGGGCGCACTGACCGTGCTGACTATGCTGTTGAAAAGGTTATCTGTGAATCAAGACCCGGCCACCATGTTACATCAAACCTCTATCTTCCGTCAGGAAAGGGCCCTTTTCCTGCCGTTATAATTTTCTGTGGGCATGAAATGACGTCAAAGGCGACAGTATCATACCAGGAGACCGCAATTCTGTTTGCATCAAACGGTTTTGCAGCCCTTGTTGTTGACCCGATATCACAGGGCGAAAGAGTGCAGTTTACCGACTCTGCCGGCAACCGCATCCTCCGCGGAAGCACAACGGAACATACACTTCTAAATGCCGGAGCAAGCCTGACTGGCTCGGGTGTTGTCGCATGGGAGCTGTTCGATAACGTAAGGTTACTTGATTACCTGGTATCCAGACCGGAGGTTGACCCGGACAGGATAGGCTGCCTTGGCAATTCCGGGGGAGGTGCACAGACAACATGGTTTATCGGTTATGACGAAAGGATCAAGGCGGCAGCTCCCTGCAGCTTTGTCACAAGCAGGGAACGGGAATATGAACTCAACGGCACCGGAGACGGTTGCCAGCAGCTTCCATATGAGGGCAGGGAACAGCTTGAGATAGCCGACTACCTTATGCTGTTCGCGCCAAAACCGCTGCTGATCCTGGCAGGCAGGTATGACTTTGTGGATTATCGCGGAACTGTTGATGCATATAATGAACTGTCTGGCGCCTACGGCGTTATGGGGGCATCGGATAAGATCAGGCTGTTTACCTGTGAGGACGGCCATGGCATATCATGGCCCAAGCAGGAGGCTGCCGTTAAATGGTTCAGGAAATGGCTCTGCAATGATACCGCGGACATAATTCATGATATGCCGGTTCCCGAGGCAGAAAAAGATACCTGGTGCACTCCGTCCGGACAGGTCACTGCTTTCTTCCAGGATGAGGTCACTGTTCAGGCAGTCAACCTTAAAAATGTCAATTACCGGCAGAAGGCACGGAAACAATATATGAGCGTGAACAACCCGGAGGAGGTCATGGCAAAACTGCGTGAACTGCTTGCTGTACCGGCGATTTGCAGTGAAATAAATACCTCATATATAGCCTCCCGTGAATTCACCGGCTATACAATGCAGAAGCTGATAATCAGGAGAGAAGGAGAGGTGCCGCTCCCCTGCCTTCTGTTCCTTCCTGACAGCAAGACCGTAAGGGATACTGTGGTCCTGCGCCTGGATCACCGAGGCAAACTGGCGGTGATTGAAGAGAATTCCTTTATCACCACCCACATCAGTAATGGCCGTGCTGTCATACTTGCCGACCTCCGCGGTATGGGTGAGACTTCCGAAAAACCGCAGGCAAATGACCCCAAATACTACAACACCGAATACCACAATGCCATATTGAGCCTTCATACAGGACAGCCCTTGCCAGGCCAGCGTGTGAAAGATATTTTCTCTCTTCTTGATTTCATCTCCTCAGATGATGATCTGAAGGGCCGGCCGGTGAAGATTATCGCTTCAGGACAGGCAGCTGTGCCCGCACTTTTTGCTGCGGTGCTTGATAAGCGCATTGCCGCACTGGAACTGTCGGAAACGATAAAATCCTATGCTGAAATAACTCAAAGACCGATGGACAGGGATTGGTTTTCATACGTTGTTCCGGGAATAATGAATTACTTTGACCTGCCGGACCTTGTCGCACTGCGGCCGGATCTGAAAGTGAATTATTCCGTTCAGAAAAACGATGGGAATGAGAAATAAGATATACGACCTGGCTCTTGCCCTCATAATTATGCTGCTCGCTTCCTGCAACCGGGTGAGCCGTGAATCTGCCGGAACATATTCCAATCCCGTGCTGCATGCTGACTATTCCGATCCGGATGTTATAAGGGTGGGCGACACTTACTATATGGTTGCATCATCCTTCAATTGTGTTCCCGGATTACCGGTTCTTAAGTCAAAGGACCTGATCAGCTGGCAGCTGACCGGATATGCGCTGAACCGGCTGCAGCCGGAAGAATATTTCAGCCAGGTCCGGCACGGCGGAGGCGTGTGGGCTCCATGCATAAGATATCATAATGAAGAATTCTATATCTACTACCCTGACCCTGACCACGGCATATTCATGGTAAAAGCAAAAGATCCGTCCGGTCCGTGGTCGGAGCCTGTGGCTGTCAGGGAGGGCAGGGGTATGATCGATCCATCACCCCTGTGGGATGATGACGGCAACGCATACCTGGTCTACGCTTTTGCCGGCAGCAGGGCCGGCGTGAAGAGCGTGCTGATGGTGAGCAGGATGAACGACGGCGGAACGGCAGTGTCTGACGGCGCTGTGATGGTCTTCGACGGTCATGATGCCAACCCTACTGTTGAGGGACCGAAATTCTACAAGCGTAACGGTTACTATTACATCTTTGCGCCGGCAGGAGGCGTCACCAACGGATGGCAGCTGGCGCTGAGAGCTAAAAATATCTTCGGGCCCTATGAGGAAAAGGTTGTCATGCATCAGGGCAGTACTTCTGTCAACGGACCCCACCAGGGAGCCTGGGTCACAACGGAATCGGGAGAAGACTGGTTTATTCATTTTCAGGACAAAGGCACCTACGGACGAATTGTACATCTTCAGCCCCTGCAATGGATCAATGACTGGCCGGTCATCGGATCCGATGAGGACGGTGACGGCACCGGCGAACCGGTGACCTCATTTCCCAGACCCTCTGTTGCCAGGGGATGGCCGGAGGTATCTCCCCCCGTGGATGATGAGTTCAACGGCAGCACAGCAGGCTTGCAGTGGCAATGGCATGCCAACCCCTCGTTGTCATGGGGATATCCGTCTGAAGCATACGGATGCTTCAGGCTGAACTGCATTGCAAGACCCGATAGCATGCCTAATCTCTGGGAGGTGCCTAACCTCTTCCTGCAGAAATTTCCGGCTGAGAAATTCAGTGTTTCGGCACACCTGAAATGCAACCTCAGGTCTGAAGGTGAAGAGGCCGGAATGGTCGTGATGGGACAGGATTATCAGTATATTTCACTGAAACGGACTGAAGGAAAATTAATTGTCAGGGTGATGAGATGCCTGGAGGCAAATAAGGGGAGCGAAGAGGAAATCTTATTTTCGGAAGAAGTAAAGAGCTCAGAAATATATTTCGGGGTGAGCGTGGCACCGGGAGCATTATGCAAATTCAGCTACAGCTGTGATGGCGTGATTTTCACGGAAGCCGGGGATGCCTTCACCGCCAGGGCGGGCTTGTGGATAGGAGCTAAAATCGGTTTCTTTGCATTGCGCGACGGTTTTACAAACGATGCCGGTTATGCAGATCTCGATTGGTTCCGAAGGTATGAAACAGAGTAAGATATGATATTAAAAAGGATTTTGGCATTAGTGCTGCTGACGGTTTTCTTCCCTGCATTCACCGGTGATCAGGCATCAAATGAATGCAGCGCCTCAGGCAGGAAAAAACCGGTCAAAGTGTGGATTATCGGTGACTCAACAGTGGCAGATTATTCGCTGGAACCGGATTACTTTGCCAAAAGATACCCCATAATGGGCTGGGGACAGGTGTTTCAGTCATTCCTGTCTTCAGATTCGCTGCACCTGGTAAGGCATATTATTAAAACCGACAGCGTTATAGTAGATGACAGGGCGAGAGGCGGTCGCAGCACCAGGTCATTCTTTGAAGAAGGCAGATGGTCCGAAATATACAAGGCCCTTAAGCCCGGCGATGTGGTGATGATACAGTTCGGGCATAACGATGCCTCGGTGAGCAAGGGTGAGCGTTATACATCACTTCCCGGGTATAAGGAATTCCTCAGGTTATATGTAAACCAGTCGCGTGAGAAAGGTGCAACGCCGGTTCTTATCACCCCTGTTGCGCGTAATTATCCGTGGGAGGATGGCAAACTTGGCAACACTCATGGCGATTACCCTGACGGGATGAGAGCCGTGGCGGAAGAACTCGGCGTTTACCTTATCGACCTCTCAGTCCTCAGCATGGAATTCTTCACCGAAAAGGGCCAGGATTACGTTACAACCACCTACTTCATGAATTTCCCCCCGGGAGTATATGAGGCCTATCCCGAGGGCAGCAAGGACAACACCCATTTCCAGCCTGCCGGTGCAGTGGCCGTCGCTTCCCTTATCTTTAACGCAATGAAGGATCTCAAATGAAAAGAATTGCTATTATATTCCTGTTTGTCACTTCTGCAGTACAGGCCCAGCTTCCTGCTTTTCCCGGCGCCGAGGGCTTCGGCAGGTTTACTACCGGAGGAAGGGGAGGGGCTGTTTATATAGTAACAAACCTGGAAGATTCGATCACCAAACCTCCTGAAGGTTCACTTCGCTGGGCTCTCAACAAACAGGGTCCTAAAACCATCGTCTTTGCCGTCTCGGGAACGATTGAGCTGAAACGCAGGCTCCACATCTCCAAAGGGGATGTGACAATCGCAGGGCAGACAGCCCCTGGTGACGGGATATGCCTTAAAGGTGAGACCGTCTCTGTGGAAGCTGACAATGTTATCATCAGGTATATCAGGTTCCGGTGCGGCATCGGCGGACCGACCGAGGAAGCCCCCGATGCAATTACCGGCATAAGACATAAGAACATTATTATTGATCACTGCTCCATGAGCTGGTCGGTGGATGAAACAGCCTCTTTCTATGACAATACAGACTTCACCATGCAGTGGTGCATCATCTCCGAGAGCCTCTACAATGCCGGACACTATAAGGGCGAGCACGGCTATGGCGGGATATGGGGTGGCATGGGAGCCTCATTTCACCATAACCTGCTGGCATCACATACAAGCCGCCTGCCCCGCTTTTGCGGAGCCAGGTATCACCCCGATACAAGGGAAACGGAAATCGTCGACTTCAGGAACAACGTCATCTTCAACTGGGGTTTTAACAGTTCCTACGGCGGTGAGCTGGGACAGCAGAATATGATAAACAACTATTATAAGCCCGGCCCTGCGACCAAAAAAACATCGATGAACCGAATTGTGGAGCCTTTTGATTCCCTTGGCAAATGGTATATCCATGGCAATTACATGAAAGGAAGCAGAAAAATCAGCTCTGACAACTGGGCGGGCGGAGTACAGGGCGACTTTGCGCAGGCCCGCGGGATAAGGGCTGAAACTCCCTTCCCGGTTTCACCGGTGAAAACTACATCGGCAAAAAAAGCATATAAAAATGTTCTGAAAAATGCCGGCGCCACACTTCCGAATCGCGACAGTTACGACCGGAGAATCGTTGAGGAGGTGACAACCGGCAAGTGCACCTATGGTGATTCATACGGACCACTTACCGGCATTATCGACTCGCAGGCCAACACCGCGGGGTGGCCGGAACTGAAGACCTATAACGTCAAAGCAGATACTGATAAAGACGGTATGCCTGACAGCTGGGAGATAGATGAAGGACTCAATCCTGATAACCCTGAAGACCGCAACGCAATTGCCCCGTCAGGTTACACAATGCTTGAAGAATATATCAACAGCCTCACCGGAAGCAGTCGTTAGGATTTTGCCTGAGTTGCCAGATTGCTTTTCCTGTGGCCGTACAGGAAATATATTGCCAGTCCGATTACCAGCCAGACACCGAACATTGCCCAGTTTGTCCATCCCATTCCTGTCAGCAGATAACAGCAAGCCAGAAGGCCTGTTACAGGGATCAGGGAAAAGCTTTTAATATAGGAAAGAACTGCAATGACCGCCCATGCGATATAAAATATGATCATGGGGAAGTTGAGAATGGTGTTTGCGTCATCAGAATAAATGGAGTTGGGATAAAACACTGCAATGGCAGTGAAGCTGACAAGTGTAACTGCGGGAACAATATATTTTGCATTTACAAAAGGTATGCTGAACCTGCCTTTTTCTTTGGCATCAGTGTTCCGGGGAAGTATCAATATCCCTCCGCAGACCAGGGCAAAGGCAAACAATGTGCCTATGCTTGTAAAATCGAGGACTATCTTTTCATCTGTAAAGAAGATTGGTATTCCAACCACCAGGCCGGTGACTATTGTGGCAAACCCCGGAGTTTTGAATTTCGGGTGTATTGATGAAAACTTCTTTGGCAGCAGGCCGTCGCGGCTCATGCTCATCCATATCCTGGGCTGGCCCATCTGGTAAACCAGGAGAACGCTTGTCATTGCTATTACGGCAGCCAGTGAGACGATGAACAGCATCCATTTGACACCTTTTATCTTGAATATCTCTGCGAGAGGATCACTTACTCCCATTAGTTTATATGAAGCCATACCGGTTATAACCAGTGCAAGGATCATGTAAACCACAGTGCATATGATCAGGGAATATATCATCGACCTCGGCAGGTCTCTCTGCGGATTTTTGCTCTCCTCAGCCAGGGTGGAGACAGCATCGAAACCTATATATGCAAAAAATACAGCCGATACCCCGGCCATCACGCCGTTGAAACCGTTGGGCATGAAGGGTGTCCAGTTTTCGATATCAACATGGAATGCGCCGACTATTATCACGAGCACAATAATGGACAGCTTGATGATGACCATTGTATTGCTGAGGTTCCTCGATTCGCTGGTGCCCACAAATACAAGGGCTGTGAGGAATACGTTTATCGCCAGCGCCGGCATGTCGAAAATGATTCTCAGTCCTGCAACCTGCGGCGCGATATTCCATGCAGTCAGACCCTCTCCGGGGGTGCCGTTAACGAAGGCCTGGTGGGCTGACTTGTAATTGATTGTAAGCCATTCCGGGATACCCTGAACAAGGTTGGTGAAATAGCCGCTCCATGAAAAGGCGATGTAAATATTTCCGATTGAATACTCCATTATCAATGCCCAGCCGATGATCCATGCAAACAGCTCGCCGAATGTAATGTAGGCATAGGTATAAGCGCTGCCTGATACGGGCACGCGGGAGGCAAACTCGGCATAACACATCGCTGTGAAGCCGCAGGCAACTGCACAGATTGCATATAACAGTATGACACCCGGTCCGCCGGTATAACAAGCATTTCCTATGGCGCTGAAGGTGCCGCCGCCGATTATTGCAGCAATGCCGAAAAAAGTGAGATCCTTAACTGACAGCACACGGCGCATGCTCGTATTCTTACCTTCTGCATCCGCAGCCGATACTGCCTTCCTCCGGAGTAAAGAATTCAACATCTTACATTGACACGAACAAATATAGCTATTTAAAATCCTGTATGAAAAACGGGCAGACTCAATAAATATGTGGGTACATTTACTACACTTAATACCATAGGGATGACTGACTTTTATATCGGACGGGAATTTGGCAGCATGCTGAAAAAAACGGCATTGTTAATGCTGGTGATCATTTCCGGGACCTCTGCGCTGGGCGCCCAGCCTCTGTCAGGGTTTACACCGTCAGGTTACTTTGAGGAACAGCAGATGGTCATAGAAGACTCTCCGCCCGGAACGCGTATTCTTATAAATGCCCCGCTCAAAGGATTTGAGAAGGAGGACAGGGTGCTTCTCATTATTTTTGCTTTGCCGAACGGTAATTCCGTTGAACAGACCTTTGGCATGAACCTGAAGGAAGGCGACGACTGGCATTTTAATATTCAGCATATCGGGGCACAGACAAGGTTCCTGAGGAGCATCATTAAAGAGAGGACCGTTGTTGTTGCGTATTTGGAGAACAACAAAAAAAGCTGGCCGGCATGGACGGGCGCAACACCTGACTACAGGGAGCAGGTGAGCAGGATGGTCAATGATCTAAAAGCGTTGTTTGAAAAGTGGCAACCGGAAATTGTGCTTAACGGACACAGCGGCGGAGGAAGATTTATATTCAGTTACATTGATGCTTCAGAAGAGATACCGTCCGATGTGGTGCGGATAGCATTCCTTGACAGCAACTACGGTTATGAAGACACCGCTTACGGTCCCAAGCTTACCAGTTGGCTCAAGTCAGGCAGGGATAAATACCTGTGTACGTTGGCTTATAACGACAGTGTTGTCGTTTACAACGGTAAACCCCTGGTCTCGCCGACAGGGGGCACCTGGTACCGAAGCAAAATGATGAAGGATTATATCGGGCAGTCATTCAGGTTAAAGGAAAAAGTGCGTGATTCGCTGACCTGGTATTCATATCCGGGAAGAAGGATAGAGTTTATCTTTAAACCCAATCCTGAGGGGAAAATATATCACACTTACCAGGTTGAATATAATGGGTTTATTCACAGCATATTAAGCGGAACGCGGTATGAGCAGAAGGAGTACCGTTATTTTGGAGAGAGAGCTTATTCGCAGTACATTTCTGATACGGTGGTATTACCCATCCGCGGGCTGAATATCCCTGCGCGTGATTCACTTGCAGAGACCGGGACCGATTTCATGAGACGCATAAGTGAGTTGCCGCTCAGCGAGCGTGAGGAAGAGATTTACAAGGCTGTGGCTTCCGGAAACATTCCCGGATTCCTGAGGGAGACAGTTACCCTGCGGGGCGAATTTGAAGACGGGAACGGAGGAAGGCACAGCCTTATATATGAGGTCATGCCCGACTATCTTGCCGTCGGCAGCAATGATGATTTCTGCAGGGTGCCGATGAATCCCCGCACTGCTCAGAGGCTTGCATACCTGTTCGGCGGTTCACTGCTTACTGCCAAACTCAGTGATCATATCTACAGTCAGGCAGAAGTGAAGCTCGTCCCCTTCAATTACATCCCTGTCGGCAATGCAAATGAACTTGTATCGAAATTTACCGATCATAATGCACAGATAGAGAAGCAGCTGAATGAAGCCGGAGGGAAGCACGGACAGCTTGTGGCTGGCATTAAGAAGGATATCATCCTGTCATCACGGACCACGGAAAAGCATGACAGGGTTGTACTTTACGGCTGGCACAAGCCTGACGGTAATCCAATCCAGCCTGTTTACAGCGGCCATGTCTGGTGGTATGTCGACTACAGTCACGGGATCAGGTTCATCAATAACCAGGTCATCCTTGACGGGAAGCCGGCATTGGCAAGTGATATCCTGAGGGATCCGGTGCTGTTCAGGATTCTGTGTAATGAAGAGACGCCCATGGCAGAACCGTTTTATTACATTGAAGAATAATTCCTGGACCCTTTGCTCCATGCTCCTTGCTCCATGCTCCTTGCTCCCTGCCGCATGCCCTCCCGCTTCGCGGGACTGCCTCTCCCGCTCTGCGGGATCGCCAGCATGCTCCTTGCTGCATGCCCTGAGCTAATTGCTGCCAGCCCACCCCGGCCCTCTGACAACCCTTCCGGGCGTGGCCCCCGTGTGTTCGCCGTCCTTCAGCACCTGAACCCCGTTTACAAATACATGGCTCATGCCGGTCGAGTACTGGTGTGAATCCTGGAAAGTTGAATGATCCTGAACTTTGGCAGGGTCAAATACAACCACGTCGGCATAAAACCCTTCCTTCAGGGCGCCGCGCTTTGCGATCTTCATGTTGGTAGCTGGCAGAGTAGTCAGCTTGTATATCGCGTCCTCAAGCGGAATAACTTTTTCATCCCTGACATACTTGCCCAGCAGCCTGGAAAAGTTTCCATAAGCCCTTGGATGGGTTGCTGATTTCAGGAAGACACCTTCCGGAGCCATCGATTTTCCGTCGGAGCAGAAGCTCATCCAGGGCAGCGCCATCTCTTTTTTAAGATTATCTTCCGACATCGAGAAATACACAACGCTGCAGCGACTTCCGTCATCGATCACCAGATCCATTACGGTCTCCTCCGGCGAGGTGCCCCTTATGGCAGCTATCTCGGCCAGGGTCTTTCCCTGGAGGTACTTTAATGAATCGGTATCAAAACCCACGACAAGTACTTTTTCCGGTGAGCCCTGTTTTTTCATTATTGTATTGATTATATCCTGTCCAACGGTTTTCCTGACCTCCGGATCCCTGAGCCGTGCAACCAGCTTCTCAAAGCCACCCTCCTGCACCCATTCGGGCATTATTATGTCGAATCCCGTAGAGCTTGCAACATAATTGTACATGTCGGCAGTGATATACAACCCGGCAGCTCTTGCCGAATCAATCTTGGCAACTGCCTCGTCAAGCTTGTACCAGTTGGTTTTTCCGACCTGTTTGAAATGATAGATCTCCGATCTTATATTTGCCTCTTTTGCCACATTGAGAAGCTCGTCGATGGCTTCGAGGAACTGAAAGTCCTCGTTTCTCAGGTGGGAGATATACATACCGTCATACTCTGCCGCCACTTTGCACAGTTCAATAAGTTCTTCGGGCGATGCAAAGCTTGCGGGCACGTATTCCAGGGCAGAGCTGACGCCAATAGCGCCCTCTTCCATAGCCTGCCTGACAAGCAGTCTCATCGAATCCAGCTCTTCACCTGTCGGCGGACGGTCGTCATAGCCCACAACATGTATCCGCACTGTGGAGGTGCCGACAAATGATGCAATATTGGTTGAGACGCCCTTACTCTCAAGATATTCAAGGTATTCGCCAAGGGTAGTCCATATGATGTCATACCTGATGTCACCCTGTGATGCTTTCATCTCTTTTTTCATGCTCTCGCTCCAGGGGCCCCATGAATCTCCCTCGCCCAGAACTTCGAGTGTGACACCCTGCCTGATGTCACCCTGCGACCTGCCATCCTCGATAAGTGACTCAACGGCCCAGCTCAGCATGTTGATGAAGCCGGGAGCCACTGTCATCCCAGCGGCATCAATCTCACTCCTTCCTTTTGCATTTTTCAGGTCCCCGATTGCGGCAATTGTATCTGCCCTTATGCCGATATCCCCCGGGAAAGCCGGCGACCCCGACCCGTCAATGATCTGTCCGTTCCTTATGAGGACATCATATTCAACATTTGAGGTGCATCCGCACGCGATTAATAAAACCGTGAACAATGTTCTTAAAAGTTTCATAAGCCTGTTTTTAATCTGGCAGCCAAATAGCCGGCAGTGACATTAAACAATAACCAAATTTACATTTTTCCAGGGCTCGGGGGCAGATTCTGACTTTTTTAAGAATTTGTATGACTTATTACTGCCCCGTACCCGGTGCCCACTTGACCCCCCCCAAATTCTTAAATCATAATTCTTAATGCTTTAATTTAATTAAATAATTGCATATTATTCCTTAAAATGTGCATAATTACCGCTTATCAGGCTTAATAAATTATAATTTACCGGAAAACAGTTATGATGTATTACAAATTTTTGTTTTGATATTCAAATAACTCGTAACTTGTAAGGGCAAACCTTAAAATTAACGCACTTCTTTCATGAAAAAACTAATCTTCATTGTCCTGTCGGCATTGTTTGTAAATGCCGGCATGGCGCAGACAAGGGTTACCGGAACGGTAACTGCTTCTGAGGATGGTTCTCCGATCCCCTATGCGGTAGTCCTATTGCAGGGCTCAAGGGGAGTGGGAACCAACACTGATGCTGAAGGCCGTTATGCCCTCAGCAACGTACCTTCTGACGGTGTTTTGGTCTTCAGCTTCGTTGGCTACAAAACACAGCAGATACCTGTAGCAGGAAGAACAGTCATCAATGTCGAGATGGCAACCGATGCCCTCGCTCTTGATGAGGTCATCGTTGTTGCATACGGTACATCAACCAAAGGGACCTTTACCGGTGCTGCCAGCGTGGTGAAGGCGGATGCAATAAGGGATGTGCCGACCCTGTCGTTTGAGAACGCCATGGGTGGCAAGGTTGCTGGCATGCAGATCACAACCGTTTCCGGCCAGGCAGGATCTACATCTGCCATAAGGGTTCGCGGTATCGGGTCAATGAATGCCTCCAATGAACCTCTTTATGTTGTCGACGGCGTCCCTGTAATCTCGGGTGACGTCACCAATATGGGAATTTATACTTCCAGCAACGTAATGAGCTCAATCAATCCCAATGATATTGAATCCATTACAGTCCTGAAAGATGCTGCCGCTTCTGCCCTGTATGGCTCCAGGGCAGCAAACGGGGTTATTGTCATCACAACAAAACGGGGTAAACAGGGAAAGCCTGTAATAGGCTTCAAGGCCTCCGTTGGAATGACCCCGGCATTTGCCACCGACAATTATGAGACCGCAAGCCCCGAGGAACAGATTGAGCTGTACTACGAAAACTTCTGGAATGCAGGCGTCTACAGTTACGGTGACACCTATGAGGATGCAAGTGCAAGTGCTCTCGCACAGCTTAACAAGAGGTTCAATAAGCATGGTTACATCTTCTCAGCTCCTGACAACACTATCAACTCACTTACAGTCACAGGAGAGAGGGCAGGAACCTATTTTAACTGGGACGACGTTCTGTTCCGTACAGCCGTCTATCAGAATTATGACCTCTCTGTCAGCGGCGCTACCGAAACGTCGAACTATTATACATCATTCTCTTATACGAATGATATGGGCCGCAGTGTTATAAACAACTACGACCGTTTCACTGGCAGAATTAATTTTGCCCAGCAGGCAGGCAAGTATGTTGAGTTTGCAACCAATGTCAACGTTTCAAGCAGCGCGAAGGAAGGATTTAATGATTCCCGCTCTACCGGAAGCAACTACTTCCTGCAGAGCCGCAACCTGCTGTGGCCTCTCTACTGGCCTACCGACTACGTTACCGGAGATCCATGGACAGCGAGGTACGGAAGTTACGCCTATAACCCTGTCTACTATAATGATCAGTGGGAAAACAGCTCGAATACTTTAAGAATACTCGCAAATGAGACTGTAACGGTCAAGATCCTGCCGGAGCTGATACTGAAATCCATTTTTTCCTATGACAACGCCAATACATCAGATCATCTGTACTACAGTGCGCTGCACTACAACGGATCGAACAGCAACGGCTCAGTCACTGAAACGAACACAGCGGTTAACAAACTGGTATCGTCAACAACGCTGAACTATTTTAAAAAGTTTGCATCAGTTCACAATGTAAACCTCCTGATCGGATTTGAATCTGAAAAGAATAATACTGATTATCAGCGTTCTTCCGGCACCAACCTGCCGACGAGTGCGCTGCATACGGTGGCTACTGCAGGAAAACTGGATGCCAGCGCGTACTACTGGGGTAATACGATGCTCTCATTTCTGTCACGTGCCGAATATAATTATGATGATAAATACTATCTGTCAGGTTCTTTCCGCCGTGACGGGTCATCAAGACTGGGAGAAGATTCCCGCTGGGGTAATTTCTGGTCTGTCGCGGGCTCATGGAGGATTGACAAAGAAGCTTTCATGCAGAACATCAATGTAATATCCGATCTCAGGCTTAGAGCATCGTACGGTGTGAACGGCACCCTGCCTTCAGCCAACTACGGATGGCGCTCCCTGACTTCATACACCAACAAATACATGACGGAGCCGGGCGGCGGAGTCAGTACCGCAGCAGATGAAAACCTCTCCTGGGAAACCAGCTACACATATAATATTGCCCTTGAGTTCGGGCTGTTCGAACAAAGACTGGCAGGAACACTGGAGTTCTTCAACAGGGATTCAAAAGACCTGCTCCAGGATGTACCTATCTCTTTGGTGACAGGCTTCTCTTCGACCCTGAGAAACGTCGGAGAGATAAATAACCGCGGACTGGAACTTGAACTGTACGGACAGATATTAAAAAAGAGTGATTTCACCTGGGGCGCCGGACTGACTGCATCTCATGTGAATTCTACAGTCACAAAACTGTACAGTGGTCAGGATATTATCTGGTATGACCCGACAGGCGATGATGACAGGGCAAAGTTCATTTACACCGAGGGTAAATCAACCCTGGCTCTGTACGGTCTTGAATGGGCCGGCGTTGAGGATGAAACCGGGAAGAATCTTTGGTTCCTTAACAACGATGAGACACCGGATCTGACTGTAGATGGCCGTCCTGCCACCTATGACTACTCAAATGCCTCTGAAGTGATTATCGGAGACGCTCACCCATGGCTGTTCGGCGGATTGAATACCGACTTCGGCTGGAAGGGCCTGACATTATCCTTCAACTTCGCCTATAAATTAGGAGGAGATATGTATGATGCACCCGACCGTGACATAAACGATGACGGCTATTACTGGGAAAGGATCATGTCGCAGGATGCCTATGACAACAGGTGGACCCCTGATAACATGGATGCAAAGTATCCGATGCGAATCGCAATTGACCTCGAAGATGTAAACCAGAAGAGCAGCAGGCATATGCATCCGGCAGACTACATGAGGCTTAAGAGCACAACCCTTGCTTATACCCTTCCACAAAGTATAACCAGCAAGGTAAAGATCTCGGGCGCAAGAGTGTACTTCAACGGTGCCAACCTATGGACCCTGGCAGCATGGAAAGTGTATGACCCGGAGGTTAACGAGTATGGTACAAGGGGGTGGGAAATGCCCCTTGGCAAGACATATACATTTGGAATTGAAGCCAGTTTCTGATCTAAAAAGGTACTACGATGAAAAAGATAAATACAATAATTACAGTACTGGGCATTTTACTGCTGGCATCATGCGAGGATTTCCTGGATGTCAAGCCGAGCAACTATGCTGCAGCCGAAACATCAATAACCAACGCAGCCGATGCCAAGGTGGCAATAAACGGCCTGATGAGCAAAATGACTTCGTCGAATTATTACGGCAGAAACTTTGTCATTTACGGAGATGCCAAGGGCGGCGATTTCGCAATCAGATCACAGGGAAGAGGACTGGATCAGTTATATACGTTCAACCATTCAGCCACATCAAATTCCTTTTCGGGATTCTGGTCACAGATATACCACAACATCCTGCAGGCCAACAATCTGCTTCTTAATATCAATAAGATTGAGGAAGCGGGTGACGGCAGCACAACCCTGAGCGGTTACAAAGGGCAGGCTCTTACGGCTCGTGCACTGATGTATTTTGATCTTGTCAGGCTTTATGGAAAGCCCTACAATATGGATAAAACATCATACGGTGTACCGCTGATACTTGAGCCTCTTGATGTCTCGGCACAGCCAACAAGGGAGTCAGTTGAAGCAGTTTATACGCAGATTATGAAGGACCTGACTGATGCTGCCCCCCTGTTGTCAAAGTCTGTTCAGAAAGGGTATATTAACTATTACGCCAACCTGGCCATACAGGCAAGGGTAAACCTTTTCATGGGCAACAATGCGGCAGCGCTTGCAGCTGCAGAGGAAATCATTACCAGCGGCAAGTATACCCTCTACGCCAATGATAAATGGGTGAGTTCCTGGTCTTCTGAATTCGGGTCGGAATCAATTCTCGAGCTTGGAATTTATGTCGCTGAGTCTGACCTTGGCACAGGTTCACTGGGCTACTATCTCCTGCGTCTGGCTAAAGTTAAAAATGCCATGGGATGGTTTATGGCCAGCGACTACTGGATTGCACGGATGGGAGAAGATCCGACTGATATTCGCTGGGGAATAATGGATTATGATGAATCTTCTACCACGAGATTCGGTTCCAGCCTGAAATATGCAGGGGTAGATCTTAAAGGCGACAAAGGTTCAACCTCGGCAGTGAACGTAAAGCTCATCCGTCTTTCGGAAGTATATCTTATCGCAGCTGAAGCTGCCATAAGTCAGCCAACGCCTGACAAGGCAAAAGCTGCCACGTATTTGAACGAGATCCGCAAAAGGGCTCCCGCTCTTGCACCGGCAACAGATGCAACCGTTACTATTGATATGATAATGGATGAAAAGAGCAAGGAACTCTTTGCTGAGGGTCACAGGTATTTCGACATGCTTCGTCTTAACAAAACGATTGAGTTCAATGACGAATTTATAACACCCGCAGTTGTCATTACTCACCGTGAAAAGACGATTGACAGAGATTTTTACAAGATCATTCTCCCGATATCACAGGAAGAGATGGATGCAAACCCGGCAATTAAAAGTCAGCAGAATCCGGGTTATTAATTCTATCTGATTTATTAAATCAAGGAGGGTGACTTAATCTTAAGCCACCCTCTTTTTATTCCCTTTGCCCCTTGCTCCCGGCACCATGCTCCCTGCTCCCTGCCCCTTGCCGCATGCCCCTTGCTCCGTGCCTTACCGTCTGATCACTATATATCCGTTTAACGGAATGCGATCCGTAGGTTCAAGGATGAAAAAATAAGTGTCATCAGGCAGCGGATTCCCATTATAGTCGACACCGTCCCACAAGTTGTCATACTCCCTGTTCTCGAATACAAGTACCCCGCGCCTGTCAAAGATGTTAATAGCGGTTTTCCCGAGGAACTCCAGTCCCTGCAGGAAGAAATAATCATTTAAACCGTCATTGTTGGGGGTTATCAATGTCGGAATTAACAGGTCATGCACTGTAATTGTAAGATAGTCAAGGGCAGGCGGACAGACGCCGTTGTTGACAGACCACTGCAGTATATTTTCACCTACCGCAAGACTGTTTACAGTTGTTTTTGCATAGTTCGTATCCGCAAAATGACCCGAGCCTGAAACGACGGACCAGCCTCCGGTTTGATCTTCTCCGGGAACCTCTGCATCAAGCGTGGCGGTGAACTGATATTCCAGAACCTGGTCAGGCCCCGCAACGGCAACCGGTGAAATATAGACTGTCACAGTCACCGGCTGAATGTCAGAACAGCCCGAGGTCGTTGTTCCCTTTATGAAGTAGGTGCCATCCGTAGCAGCAGTTGGTGTATTATAAGGTACTGATGCTGTAATATCGAGCCAGTAAGAATAAGTCAGGCCCTGTGTTGAGCCTTCAACGATTGCAGGGCTGGTAATGTCAACGGTTGCAGGAGAGCAAACAGGCTGCGGATTTGTGATTTCCACTGATGGCACTGGCCCTGGCCGTGGATTGATAATCACATTGACAGATACCGCGGAAGGACATCCTGCTTCATTTGTAACATAGAAGTTATATATGCCGGATTCCAGGCCTGAAACGGTTGTACTCGTTCCGGATCCTGTAGAAGCTATACTGCCGGGTAGGCGGGTAAGAGTCCATGTTCCTGAGGCAGGCAGCCCGCTCAGCACTACCGTGCCTCCCGGCACCTGGCAGGTCGGATGGGTGATGGCTCCCGGCACCGGCGCTCCGGGTGTGGGAGGCTGTTGATTGATGACCACATTCGGTGATGCGGATGAAGTGCACCCGTCCGGGTTGGTAACCGTGAAGTAATACGTACCCTGTTGCAGGTAAGAAATGGTTGTGCTGATGCCCGAGCCTGAGAAAGTGGTTCCGCCGGGATATTGTGTCAATGTCCAGGTGCCTTCCGCCGGGAGTCCTGTCAATATTACGCTTCCGGTTGACACTGTACACGTCGGCTGAATGATTGTGTCTATTGCCGGTACAGCCTGAGATGAAGGAGCAGGGAGGATAACAATATCAGCAGATGGTCCGGAGGTGCAGCCTGATGCGTTTGTGACGGTGTAATTCCAGGTGCCGGATAAAAGCCCGGTTATGGTTGTGCTTGTGCCTGTGCCTGTGGTGGTCGTGCCTCCAGGAATACGGGTCAGCGTCCATGTGCCTGAGGCCGGCAATCCTGATAAGACCGCACTGCCTGTGGATATCTGGCAAGTGGGCTGAGTGATAACTCCGACTGCCGGAGCCAATGGTGAGAGAGGCTGCTGATTGATTGTTGCATTGGCGGAGGCGGGTGAAACACAACCGTCTGAGTTGGTAACGGTAAAGTACCAGGTCCCGGAAGCAAGTCCTGTCACAGAGGTTGTTGTTCCCGTACCCGTAGTGGTTGTCGGGCCCGGGTAGCGGGCTAAAGTCCATGTGCCAGCAGCAGGCAACCCCGACAGGTATATGGTCCCGGTGGCGACCGTGCAGGAAGTCTGAGCAACAGAATCTATTAGCGGCGCGGTCGGAACAGCAGGGGGATGGAGTATAATAATATTTTCTGACGGATCTGATGTGCACCCTGATGCGTTAGTAACGGTGTAAGTCCATGTGCCGGGCTCAAGCCCGGAGATGGTTGTACTTGTTCCTGTGCCTGTTGTGATTACTCCCCCGGGCATGCGGGTCAGTATCCATGTGCCGCTCGAAGGAAGGCCTTCCAGTACGACACTGCCTGTCGGTGTTTTGCAATCGGGTTGTGTTATCTCACCAACTTTGGGCTGATCTACGATGGCACATATAATCTTGATCATGTAATCTTCAACCTCGCCGTATGAGGCGGCCCCTGTACTGCTGTATGTAGGTGTTGAAGTCGTTCGTGGTCCGTATCTGAAACGGGCAAAAACGGGTTTCGAAGCAACAGCAGTGGCCGGTATATTAACCGACAGATTGTATGTTCCGGAAGATCTGGAAGTATTGTTGGCCACCCTTTCATCTGCATCGGCAAAATCCCCGTCTCCGTTCCAGTCAATCCAGATATTTAAATAGCCTGAGCCGGTTATTTTGATCGGCACGGTTACCCTTGTTCCCTGTATCATATCAGGGAAAGTTACTCCGTCTTCATCATCACTTCCGTTCCTGTCATCTCCGTCAGCTTCCTGAGAATACTGCTGGGCAGCCTCACCGTCAGGCGGTGATCCCAGATAACGAGTGTTAAGAATTATATAATGGCTTGCCGATCCGTAAATTTCAGGAGCATCACCGAAGTCATAGTTTGCAGCCTGCGAAAAAGACAGGAGGGGAATGATGAGGATTAATATAATCAGTGATAATATCTTCATTCTCACATTGGCCTTTTATAATTGCACCATCAGGCTGCAATAATGATATAACCTTATGCACCGGCATAAAGTTTAACAAGTTAAGGAGGATAGTGTTGGGTTCATAAAATATTTTGACCGGGGGAAATGGCTCTGTCTGGCATCTTATATCGCAAAATGCCATCATATGGGGCTTTCACGATTTTCGGGCATGGTATCGGAAATTTGACGAAACAAAACAATCATTACGCCAATAATGCACTATCTGAGGTTAAGGGGTCAGTCGGCCGGTACAACCTCCTGTTCGCGCTCGCAGAACCTGCACACCTTGGCCTGGGCCTGGATTTTTTCAGCGCAATACGGACATACTTTGAAATCGTGAAATCCTTCTTTTGCCCTGTCCTTTTCAAGTGATATCATGCCCTGGAACAGATCGAGTTCTGTCTGTGTGACAAATTCGACCGGGAGGACCATGCTTCCTCCTGCATACTCGACTATCAGGCAGTTCTGTCTGCGCCGGATAACCAGGAACACTCCCCCTGCAACAGTCAGTAATGCCAGTCCCAGCATTATCAGGGTTGACTGCCTGACGTCTGACAGCAACCCGAGCAACGCAAAGAGGAGGCCGAGTGATATTATTGCATAACCCAGCAGCGGCTTTGACAGTTCCCTGGTAGTGGTTCCGGTGACATCTTCAAGGTTGACGATTTTCTTGCCTGTGTTTACCCTGCGCCATCCAATAATGCCCAGCTCATACACTTTTCCAAACTGATAGATGCGCTTGTCAGATATTACTATTGCCGGCTTTGAAAAATCATCTTCTGTCAGGATAGATGAAAAATAATCCGGGCCCATGATTGCCACGAATTTTTCATTTTTCGTTGCAAACAGGCTTTTGTAACTATACTTCATGACGATCGATTTTAAGGTCTGAAATCAATCGCATGCCAGGATGTTTACTGAACTCATATGATAAGGTGTAAAAACCTGGCATTTCTGCCAGAGTCAGGGAGTAAGATGTCATATGAGTAAAAGGGCTGCTCATTTTCCTGAGAATGTCATAAAATCATCACGTACCGTTGATAAATATCCGCTATAAATTTTGGCAGTGCTTTAGTAATCAGGGCTTAAATTAACAAGAATTATTAATCCATTTATAAAACGTTTGGCGATTTTTGACTAATCCAAGGTTCCGATAGACGAAATGCCAAATATCTTAAACGGGGTGGGTGATCCCGGTAAAAACAGACAGCTCCGCCACTGAATCCTTCAGCGGGGAGCTGTCCGTATTAAGAATACAAAGTTGCGAAGAAATTATTTTTTCTTGGGCGCTGCTTTCTTAACTACTTTTTTTACTGCAGGTTTTTTAGCTGCTACTGCTTTCTTGACTGCGGGTTTTTTTGCTGCAGGTTTTTTAGCTGCTACGGCTTTTTTAACTGCTGGTTTCTTAACTGCTGGTTTTTTTGCTGCTGTTGCCATGACACAATTTTTTATTGGTTCGGGCCAAAGTTATTTAATCAATATGCAAATGCAAATTGTTTAAAAAAAATTTGTAAGTATCAGGCATAATTTTATTAACAGCCGTCAATTATAAATCGCAGGAAGTTGTTAATTGCCGGTAAAAATTGACGCTTTTTTGCTGACGGAATGAAATTATCCTAAATAATTTAGAGAGCTGATTAGCGGTTTTCAAAATAATTAGGGCAATTTAATTTCATGTCACATAAAGTGCAGCAAAGGAAGTATTTAAAAATATTTAGATGTAACTGGTGCTTAACTACTGGTATCAAATTCAACGATTGCCGAAGTATCAGAATTGACAATTAAATAATAAAAACACAACGAGGCTCCTAAATAAAAAAATATTTCCCGGTTCATTAAAAAAAATAATATGTAAATCCGCATTTAAATTTCTTTTCGGTGATTGTATTTGCTGAATGAAATAAATCACAAAGAAAATTTCAGCGTCATTGAACATGCTGAAATATAAATTCAGATTTTGTGTGAAATTATTTTTATAAGAGCGATTGAAATTTCAGGAGACCGAAAAATATTTTTAAGCCACTGATTTAGCTTTTCGCGTACAGAAATATGTCAGTCCGTTCAGTTCAGTCATACTTACGAGCTGGAGGCTGCATTCCTCAAGAAGGTGCGAGACCGTCCTTTTTGTCAGGTACCTGTTTGTCCTGGCATCAATGAAGCTGTACATCCTGTTTATAAACGGTATCCTTGATTCAATACCGTTTTCGTATGCTTCTGCCTTTTCTGAAAGCTGCCTGGGGAGGTTGCTGTACTTATCGGAAAAACCGGTTTGCGATTTGTTGTCGATGAAGCAACCGACAAAGCTGCTGTTATTCGGAAGCATCTCGGAGATCTTCCTCAGGAACTCCCTTATCTCCCTGACATAATTAAGCTGTTTCAGATTAATCACAGTCTTAATCCCTTTAAGGTCTTCCGCATCATAAAAGTAATGGCGCGTTGAAGGGATGACGAGAATTTGTGCTTCACCGGCCAGGCCCATACGGTTGAGATAAGTTATGAGATCTTCACGCACTTCGTCCGTCAGCTCCGCCAGCAGAATGTTAAGCTTACGCTCCCTGCTTGCATTATTAACCCGGTAAATTTTGTTGATGGCCTGATCATTATTGGCACCAGAAATTAAACCGGCAGAATTGTTATCCATAGCTGCAATTTTGATTGGTGTAAATGTAATGCATATGTAAACTCATGACAAGCGGCGGGGGCTCATACAGTGGTTATATGCGACTGCTTTGAAGATCTTTGGTCACATCAAAAAGGGAGTTCACTGCCTGTTAAAAACAGCTGACAGCCGTAACGAGGCTGTTCGTCAAAATGAGATCGATTTTTATATTGAAAAAGAAGAAAAAATGTTTTTCCGATATATTAACTATCCTATTGTATTAATTAGCTGAATGATACGGACAGGAAATTTTCAATTGCCCTGGAAAATCCGTTTTGACAAACGAATGGATTTAAATGATAAAATTAAATTTTCAATTCTGATCCGGGGTTGTGTTCCTTCACCGTATTTCAATCCTGAGGATAGCCTGGGCAGTCTCGGGGACAAACCAGGGAAAAGACATCCCGCGTTCAGTTTTACCTGTTGTAACCCCGGAAACAGAGCAAAATATTGCATTTTCGGGACAAATAGAACAGAATTTGGGACGCACAGCAAAGTGCATTATAATATTTAGACCGAACTTTACTTGTATATTCTGGAATTAACTAAAACCCCTGTGCTATGAAAAAGCTTGTTGCACTGTTATTGGTTCTTATGCCGATGTCTTTATTTTCTCAAAATCTTGACGTTGACATGCTGAAGGCAATTCATTCACCTGATCCTCTTCCTTCTGATGATTTCTTCAGGTTTGTGTCCAATGCAAATATCTATGTAGTCGCCGGTACTCCGGTGACAATGGCTGTTGTCGGACTTGCTTCCAAAGATGATGAATTATTGAGAAATGCTGCGGTGATGGCTGCAGGCACTGCAGTCAGTTACGGGCTTGCATTAGGGTTGAAATATACAGTTAAGCGCGACAGGCCCTTTGTCACTTATCCGGATGAGTTTAAAGACAAAACAGGACACGACTACAGTGACAGTTACTCATTTCCATCAGGGCATTCCACAACTGCCTTTGCCACTGCGACAGCCTTGACTCTCGATTATCCGAAATGGTATGTTATTGTGCCGTCTTATGCATATGCCGGCACCGTGGCATACTCGAGGATGCATCTCGGCGTTCATTATCCTTCTGATGTGCTTACCGGTGCATTGATCGGATCAGGTTGTGCTGTTCTCTCACATTACGTCAATAAAAAACTGCAAAGCAATACAAAGAGACACTGAGATTAGACAGTTGCCTGAGCTGTTTCCCGCAGCTGTTAAATCTCTGATGAATTTCCGGAAAGAGTATCTGAAACCTCCGGTCCGTTTTCAGGGACCAGGGTAGAAAGGTTCACCGGGTTACCCGAACCATTTTCAAACCACGACTGCAGCGATACCGAATCAGGGTTCCGGTATTCATTTATCCTGTAACTGACTAAATCGCTGTTTTCTACCTGGTAAACCCAGAATGCCTCTGCTCCCTTATCAGCCTGCACCCTTCGCAGGTACAGTCTCTCTCCTTCAGAAAATGCACATTCTTTGCTGTAAAGCGAAATCCTGCCATGGATGCTGTCCATTGTAGTTTCGAGCCAGATCAGATCAGGGTTTCCGAAAGGGTCCGGTTCCGTGTGAAGATAACCCAGGAAGTTGCCGATGTATTTTCTTGTGACGTACAGTTTATCTTCCTGGCCGGGTGAAGATGAAGTATTTGATGTGGAGCATGAGACTGTCAGGCACATCAGTGAAATGAACAACACTCTTTTCATCTTCATAATAAAAACATTTCGAAAGTAGGACTGATGCGGTCGACTGAACGATCCTCATCACTCATTTAATACACATCACCATAAAAGTTATTAACTGACATTCCTCTTCCTTTACAGGAACGGGCCATGCCGGTCATATAACATTTTAATGAAATAAACGTTCAATAAGTTATGTAGTTAAGTTGTTTTCATGACCCGTATTAGTGAATATACTTTTGTTTAAAAATATAAATCCCAAAAAGATGAGAAACACACTGGTTTGCCTGACTATATTGCTGTGCAGCTCTGCTTACGGACAATGGAAGGCACAGACTGCAGAAACATACGACAAGACATACAGGATTGCATACGTTACCTCCGTGAGAGGCAACGCCACTCTCAGGGTTCTGAGAGATATATCGTCCACCCTCAAGAAAGGAGGAGATCCTTATGAGCAGATCACAGGTCAGATTTTATTGAATGAAAAAATTGATAAAAACAGCAAGGTTCAGAGTCTTGTTTTCAGTTTTGACGACAGTCCCAGAATTTTTGTGCATCAGCCTGCTGAATTCAAGCAGGAGTGGGATGCAAATGCCCGGAAATACATTGTCACATCAGACTGGCATTCATGGCGGCCGGGTGATTCGAGAAACAAAGAGGCCAGGTCAGGCGGCACGGGTTCTGATTCTCAGGCCAGTCAGGTCAGCGCAAAAGAGATTATCGAAATGCTGAAAGCACATAAGAAGGTTATGTGCCAGGTTGTAATGCTGAACGGAGTATATGGCACCCAGTCAATAATCGATTTTGAATTTACACTGCAAAATTCAACCAAGTCAATTAATTATTTGTTCAAATAATCATTGATAATAGTTGAAGGCAGGAAAAATTCACGGATTACTTGCTTCATTCTGCCTGTCACATCCCCAACAGGTTTAAGTCCAGTTTAAACATATTCAGGTACATGATTCCCTGAATGACGAACCTGACAATCCTTGAAAGTCCGAAAAGAAGGTACATTCTGAAAGGATATTTAAACATGCTTACTGCAATTACAACCAATGAAAACGGCGAGAAGGGGAACAGGGCAGATATGATTATAAAAGCTCCTCCCCACTTTCTTACCAGGTTGATGTATTTGTCAAGCACACGCTCAGAATAAGCCTTAATTTTTTTGTTCTTAAGCAGCCAGTGTCCAATGTAGAAAGAAATTACCCCGCCTATATAGGAAAGCACACCAAGGAGAGTCATAATGAGGATCGGGTTTTCGAACTTTGTAGCCCATATCACAAAAAGATCGGGAGGGATCATTCCAAGAAATGACTCCGAAATAAAGAAGACTGTGAACACGAGCATATCAGGAAAGCGCTCCGTAATAAATTTGAAAATAGCATTGAAATCTATAAGATATTTGCCAGCCAGCACTGCAGGTATCATGATCAGTAAATAAATCAGGATTATTTTCAGGGCTGTCTTCCACATATAACCGTAAACGCCCTCACCACTGTTTTGGTGGTGTTTGGTTCTCAGCCTGGCCAGGAAGTTTTTCAGTATCGTGTTTCGCATTGAATACGGGGGGTGTTCATTCTGATCATCTTCTAATTGCAGTTATAACCGTAGGATTCCCATTTGTTTTTGGTCACTACGCTGCACACATCAAAACTGTCATACGGGTCAAGGGGATTGACGCATGTCCAGCAAATATCAGCATCAGCACAGGAGCTGAAAGTCAGCATAAGGAAATAAAGAAGGATGATGAGAATTTTATAGTTTTTTCTTCCCGATTTCATGTTAAATCTCACTTGCTGCGCCCAAATATACAAAGTTACAACAGCAAAATCCAAATTCAACAATATTTATAAAATCAGGAAGAAGAGGCTGCCCCCGTTTATAAATCAGAAACCCCCTAAAACCTTTACAGGAAACGGGAGCTGCCTCCGGTTCAATAAGTAAATTTCAGCAATTGTTTTGTGCCGGACTTTGCTGTGCGTCCCAAAGATTGTTCTCTGTGTGCCAAAATCAATAAAAAAGCCCCCGGAGGCATTCCAGGAGCTGCGGATAAGTTACTGCTAATTTCTATATTAGAAAGTTATTGTCATACCCAATCCAAGCGCCATTGATCCCTCTGGTGCAATATTATACTTCTGCAAAGAAAGCTCCGCATTTGCCTTTCTGCTAAATCCGGATACACTCAGAGGAATACCAAATAAGGTGGAAGTAATGCCTGCTAAAAGAGAATATTTTGCAATCATTGAGTCACCTTCAGTAGAGGATACTATCAAAATACCTGCTCCCGATAAAACTATACCGCCCAATGTCATGCCAATCCCTATATTTCTCCTCATGACAGCTTTATCTTTGTACAGGTTAAGCTCGTCAAAATCTAAAGTAAGGAGTTCCACCTTGTCCATTCTGCTGCTTCCGACTGCCCATAAGGGAGTTCCAGCCAATGCAGAAATAAAGCCAAACCCTTTTAGAGTACTCAGGACATAATAATCCCGGTTACTTTCATCCGGATAATCAGAAGGGGTCTGATTATTAGTAATACCAGCCACCATCGATGCTATTGTCCATAAACTGATACCGCCCAATGTTAGAATCCTCCCCGCATCTCTCATACCTTTAGCTTTGTCTTCGAACAGTTTAAGCTCGTCAATACTTAACGTATCAAGCATAACTTTTCTCATTATCAATGATTGGGTTGTATCGGGTGCAGGGACTTTTACAGGCACATATTTTTCGACTTCCTCAGGAGAAAATGTCCAAATCACTTTATCTGATGTCTGAAACCTGTATTCTGTCTCCGATTTCAAGAGCAATGTGCCATGCAACTTGTTCCCGTTCTTCAGATACAGCATTTCTTGTGATCGTTGTGAGTTAGCCTGTAATGATACAAGAATCAAAATTGCGGCACCGATCAGTAACTTTTTCATAGCTGAAAGGGGTTAATCAGGACTGAACAACTACACAAAGTACAGCCTAAGTTTCGTAACAAACTTTGCTGTCCGTCCCAAAGATTGTTCTCTGTGTGCCAAAATCAATACAAAGCCCCGGATCGTGTGGCAACCCAGGGCAAGTGTCTCGCCACCAAATAAAAAGCCCCCGGGATCTGAGGGCTGACAATTCAATAGTTGATTTCTTTCCTCACAATAATTCTAATTGCATTGTATGTTTTCTATATAATAGTCATGAACCCATTCTCCATCTGGCTTAATAACGGTTGTCCATGTAACATGCGTAATAAAATTTATGCCATTTCCCATTAGATGAAGGTTTTGAATCCAAATAATCCCTGCTCCTCCAGGATTGAAGTAACTTCTTTGATTTAGAATGACGCCGCCTACGATTTTATAGATGTTGCCAGTTTCCGCACAAACCAACTCTCCATGTATCGGGTTTTGGTGGCTAAAAAGTTCGACCCAGACATCCCAATCAGGAATATAAGTATAACGGAATACAGAATGCACAGTCACCGTTCCCTCTACCCATTCACTTGTACATGGGATCCAGAAGCCCAGGTACACGTCCCAGTTATCGACATAAGTCCTCTTCTGTGCAGAAAGTTGCGTCAATCCAATTCCTGCCAGCAGGCATGCCATAAATAACACCTTTGTTTTCATAGCCGAACTGTTTTAGTTAATATTAAATCTTAACACAAAGGTCAACCTATATTTTGTAACTGACTTTGCTCTGCGTCCCAAAGATTGTTCTCTGTGTGCCAAATGGGATATTAAGAGAAGGCAGCCCCCATACATAATATGCAAAACCTCAATACTAACGCAAAATGAGAGCTGCCTCTAAATATTCAGGTCAATGATATTCGGTTTACCAACCATTAACCTTAGTAAAGTTCGACCTTTGTAATGTAACAGACTGTTCTATGCGTCCCAAAGTTTGTTCTCTGTGTGCCAAAAGCAAAAAAGTCAAGGGCTGATCAATAGCCCCGTGTCGGGTCGCTGTCTAAAAAACAGAAACCCGCCTTCGTCCCGATGTATCGGAACTCTGGCGGGCAATGGTGGAGATAAGGAGTTTCGAACTCCTGACCTTGTGACTGCCAGTCACACGCTCTAGCCAACTGAGCTATATCCCCGGTCCGGGGCAAAGATAAAACTTTTTCTCATTATTCGGTTCATCAGGCCCGGTTGGACTTCACAAACAATTTCATAACTTTGAAGTGCCGACTAACAGCAAATAAATGGAAGCCAAGAAAAGCCCGAAAGCCGACCTGGAAAACAAAAAGACACTGTTCCTCCAGATAGGCCTTGTCATTGCACTTGTTCTGTGCCTCCTGGCATTTAACTGGACCACCGGACAGAAAAATGATTCAGTCTTCGAAGGCATGACCGAACAGGCAATAGAAGAGGAACAGATACCAGTCACAGAAGAGATGCCCCCCGAACAGGCCCCACCCCCCGAGGTGACGGTAACAGATCTCTTCGAGATTGTTCAGAATGATGTTGTACTGACATCAGAGGTCTCCTTCGATGATGACGAAACCACCGAGGACAAGGTGGTGGAGATCTATGCCCCCGTCAGTCTGCAGGCCGAGGAAGAGGCAACGGAAGAGGAGGTCTTTGTTATAGTCGAGGATATGCCCAAATTCAAGGGAGGCGATATAAATAAATTCCGCGAGTGGGTACAGAAACGCGTCCGCTACCCTGAGATCGCTTCCGAAAACGGAATACAGGGAAGAGTGTACATAACATTCGTGGTGGAAACCAGCGGCCTCGTCAGCAGCGTGAGCGTGACCCGCAGCGTCGACGCCCTCCTCGATGAGGCTGCAAAAGAAGCCGTCGAAGCATCACCCAAGTGGGAGCCGGGAATGCAGAGAGGCAGGCCTGTGAGAGTGAGGTATTCAATACCCATAATCTTCCAGATCGAATAGCCGGTTACCGGTCAACTTAAAATAATTCCATATATTTCAGCGTTTAGCATCTGTACAATAATCACTGAATGAAAAAGACTTTATCCATTCTGTTCGTTTCCGCACTGCTGATGGCAGGATGCGGATCATCAAAAAAATATGTTGAGTCCGGAAACTACGACGCTGCTATCAACAAGGCTGTCACGGAACTCAGGAAGAACCCTAATAGCGAAAAGGACATCGAGAGCCTCGAACGCGCAATGAATATAGCCCTCGAACAGGATAACGAACGGATACGTTACCTCAAGGTGGAAGGCAGAGCCAACGCCTGGGATGAGCTTTACCTTATCTATAAGAAAATGAGCGACAGGCAGGCAATGGTCCGTACCGTCACCCCGATTGAATACCAGGGCAGAACAATACAGTGGCCCTATGTAGACTATATGCAGGAGATGGTTGCGGCAAAAAAGAAGGCTGCTGATTTCTATTATGCCCACGGCCAGGAGCTGATGAAGGGAGGTACAAAAGATTCATACCGCCAGGCATATTATGAATTCGTCAGGGCAAAAGAATATGTCGGCGACTATGATGGCATTGACCAGATGATAGGGGAATCAAAATACCTGGGTATCAGCCGCGCGTATGTAACACTGAAGAACTACTCATTGACCAAATTCCCGGCAGAGTTCGAAAAGGATCTGCTCGCTCTTGACTTGCCGCGACTTAACAGCGAATGGGTGGAATACCACACCACCGTACTGAATGAAGATACTCAGTTTGACTACCTGGTAAATGTAAATATCAGATCAGTAGGCGTCAGTCCTGACAGACAGTTCCAGACCGACAGCCTTGTAAAAGCAACGGTCGAAGACGGTTTTGAATACGTTAAGGACTCAAGAGGCAATGTGCTGAAGGATTCACTGGGCAACGACGTCAAGGTCAAGAAATATTCAAATCTCCAGTGCGCCCTCATCCAGACCTTCCAGGTTAAGGAATGTGTCATTGCCGGCGATGTGGAGATACAGGCCCTCAATCCCGAAAAAATGATCAAGAAGGAACCCATCGGAGCCACATCCAACTTTGAGCATGTGTCAGCACGTGCGATAGGCGATGTCAATGCCCTCTCTGCCGACCAGAAGCAGCTGCTTAAGTCGCAGGTGGTGGAGTTCCCTACCGACCTTGATATGGTTATCATGTGCACCGAAAACCTGAAAAACGCGATAAGGGGCTTCATGGAGACGAACAGAAGATATATTAACTAAGAGACCCCCTCGTCCCGATCCGCCAGCTGGCGGACGGGACACTCCCCCTGATCAAAGGGGGAGAAATATAAGGAACAAGGAAATAGAAAAAGCAATATTAGTCGGGGTAATCACTCCGGAGATCAGCGAGAGCACAGCCCGCGATTATCTTGACGAGCTGGCATTCCTCGCAAAAACGGCAGGAGCAGATCCTGTCAGATACTTCCTGCAGAGGGTTGAACATACCAATCCCCGCACCTTCGTCAATAAGGGCAAGATAGGGGAGATCGCCGCATTTATAGAAGCCAACGAAATTACTCTTGCCATCTTTGATGATGAGCTCTCTCCCAGCCAGATGCGCAACATCGAGGAAGAGCTCAACTGCCGTATTATTGACCGCACCAATCTCATCCTTGATATCTTTGCCAGCCGTGCCCGCACCTCGCATGCCCGCACGCAGGTAGAGCTTGCCCAGTACCAGTATCTCCTCCCGAGGCTGACCGGCATGTGGACGCACCTGGAACGTCAGAGGGGCGGTATAGGCCTTCGCGGGCCGGGCGAGACCGAGATAGAGACAGACCGCCGTATCATACGCGAAAAGATCTCGAAGCTGAAGGAACAGCTTAAGAAGATCGATACCCAGATGAGCACCCAGCGGAAGGGTCGCGGCAAGATGGTCAGGGTGGCCCTGGTGGGTTACACCAATGTTGGCAAATCAACCCTTATGAACCTTATCAGCAAGAGTGACCTTTTCGCCGAGGATAAGCTGTTTGCCACCCTTGATACTACCGTGAGAAAGGTTGTAATAGGAAACCTGCCGTTTCTCCTTTCAGACACTGTCGGCTTCATCCGCAAGCTTCCGCATGACCTGGTGGAATCATTCAAGTCGACCCTCGATGAGGTCAGGGAGGCCGACCTGCTGCTGCATGTCATTGACATCTCCCATCCGGGCTTCGAGGAACAGATGCAGGTCGTCAACGCCACTCTCGGCGATCTTGGGTCGCTGAACAAGCCAACGATAATGGTATTCAATAAGACCGATATTTTCTCTTTTACCGAAAAGGATCAGTATGACCTGACACCGGTTAAGAAGGAGAACCGCTCGCTCGATGACCTCCGCAATACATGGATGGCAAACCAGGATGCGCAGAGTACAGTGTTCATCTCAGCCAAAACAAGGGATAACATTGAGGAACTCAGGCAGATGCTGTACGCGGAGGTTAAGAAGATACACGTCCTCCGTTACCCTTACAACAACTTGCTTTACGAATTTCAGTGATCTGTTACAGAAGTCCGGCAGAGATCATGTACTCTGCTATCTGGACGGCATTTGTGGCAGCACCTTTGCGGATGTTGTCAGCAACGACCCACATGTTAAGCGTCTTCTCCTGGGAGAAGTCGCGCCTCACACGGCCCACGAAGACCTCGTCACGGTCATGGGCAATTATCGGCATAGGGTATTTTAGTTCGGATGGATTATCATAGAGGATTACGCCCGGCGTTGATGAAAGCAGCGCTCTCACCCTGTCAAGTTCAAACTCCCTGACAAATTCAATGTTTACTGATTCGGAATGGCCTCCTGTGACCGGCACCCTTACTGCCGTTGCTGTTACGCGTATCTCCTCGTCGCCCAGTATCTTCCTTGTTTCGTTCACCAGTTTCATCTCCTCCTTCGTGTATCCGTTGTCGACGAAAACATCGCAGTGCGGCAGGCAGTTCTTGTCGATCGGCCATGGGTACACCATCTCGCCGCTGATCCCCTGGCGCTCATTCTCAAGCTGTGTGACAGCCTTCACGCCTGTGCCGGTAACAGACTGATAGGTCGAGATCACAAGTCGTCTGACTGTGTACTCCCTGTGCAGGGGAGCGATTGCCATCAGCATTTGTATGGTTGAACAGTTGGGGTTGGCAATGATTTTATCCTTTTGGGTAATCACCCGGGCATTTATCTCGGGCACTATCAACGGAATATCTTTTTCCATTCGCCATGCTGACGAATTGTCGATGACTACGGTACCCACCTGGGCAAAAACCGGGGCCCACTCCCTTGACACGGCAGCGCCTGCGGAGAAGAGAGCTATTTCGGGTGCTTCCTCAACAGCTTCCATCACGCTCACCACCTTCACGGGTTTTCCCCTGAAAGTCATTTCCTTTCCTGTAGACCGCTCAGAAGCCGCGGCAATAAGGGTGTCGACCGGAAAACGCCGCTCCTCAAGAACCTTCATCATCATCCGGCCCACCATACCTGTGGCACCTACAACTGCTACCCGCATTTCTTTTTTTTATTTGAAATATTTATCCGAACTTTATCATGAAAGACCGACAAATTTAATTCTTTTTTGTTCCCGCTGCATGAAAAAGGTTATACTGTTGTCTTTGTTGCTGTTGCCTTTATATTCATCTGCCCAGCTGCCTTACAGCCTGGATGATGGCTTAAAAGGTTCCCGGATGGGTGATGTCGTTTTCTCAGAGATCATGGCCGACCCGTCGCCTCCGGTTAAGCTGCCGGCCAGGGAGTATCTTGAGATCACCAACCGGACTGCTGACAGTATCTCCCTGGAAGGATGGATTCTGATAGCCACCAATGACACCGCAGATATGCCCAAAGCATGGATAAGGCCAGGTGAGTATATCATACTTTGTTCCTCTTCAGGGAAGACTGAATTCTCTTTTTACGGTCGTGTCATCTGCCCTCCGTCATTCCCGACGCTCAACGACGGCGGTGAGACAATAGCTCTGCGTGATGCCGGCGGATCACTGGTACATGCCGTAACGTACACTCCTGAGTTTTATAATGACGGTCTCAGATCCGGAGGCGGATGGTCGGCTGAACTGACCGATATGGCCAACCCCTTCAATGAGCCGGAAGCATGGAGAGCATCCCTCGATCCTTCCGGCGGAACGCCAGGCAGAGGCAATTCATCGGAGACAGTGACGGAAGATGCCAGGTGCCCGGAGGTAATAGCCGTATGGCCTGTCACGCCTGACAGGCTGAAGGTGCTCTTTGACGAGACCGTTGTTCTGTCTGAGGGTGAAAAATGGATCGCCGGCGGCGATGAAACATTTCCTGCTTTTTCGGATGATATTGCTGACCGCGCCGTGGTTATACCCCTGAAAGAGGCTCTTCAGCCTGGCACTGTCAGCAACCTTTTTATACCCTCTTCAGTAACCGACTTCGCAGGGAACACTCCCTGCGTGACTGACCTGAAGACCGGATTGCCTGCTGATCCCTCAGCCGGCGAGATCCTTTTCAATGAGATACTGTTTGATCCGGTGGCGGGATGCCAGGATTATGCCGAACTGTACAATAATTCCGATAAGGTCATTGACCTGTCGCAACTTTTCATTGCCAACGGCAGTAATGCATCCGTCATCCGTGTCTCATCAATACCACGCCATCTTCTGCCGCATGATTATGTTGCGCTGACGACCGACAGGGAGTCGGTTGCGAAGTATTATCGCTGTGCAGGGGAGCATTCTCTTTTTGAGATCTCCGCTCTCCCGTCTATGCCTGACGACAAGGGCAGCCTGGTGCTGTACGACAGCGAATTCAATATCATAGACCGGGTCGATTACAGCAGTTTGATGCATCTTCTCTTTCTTGACGGCACTGAGGGCATAGCCCTTGAAAAAGTTGCACCAGGACTGCCTTCAGACATCACGGCCAACTGGCACTCGGCTTCTGAAGCATGCGGGTGGGGTACGCCGGGTGCGGAGAATTCAAACCTGCTTGATCCGGCTGATGAAAGCAGCGGAATGACCCTCTCCTCGTCAAGAGTATCACCCGACTGTGACGGATTTGAGGATGTTGTATCAGTGGATGTATTTCCCGGGGGGAATGACAATGTCATCACGGTAACCGTCTTCAGCGACCGCGGATACATAGTCAGGCGACTGGCAGACAGGTTTGCTGCCGGCGAGGGTGCGAGGTTTGTCTGGGACGGCACAACAGATGCCGGCGCAAGGCTGCCGGCCGGGCTTTATATGATTATGGCCGAAGCTTACAACGCTGAAGGTGTTTCAGGAAGATGGAAGGAGATATGTGCTTTGTTGTACCGCTGACGGTCAGAAGGTGGCAATGAGCTCCTTCATAATTTCTGTCATTTTCACCTCGCTTTTTTCAGCGGCCTGCTGAACAGATTCGTGCGTTGTGTATTCGATCTTGCCGTCCACGCCAAGGTCTGTGATAATGCTCACGGCAAAAACAGGCACGTCCATATGCCTTGCCGTTATCACCTCGGGGGTGGTTGACATGCCAACGGCGTCAGCCCCTATCAGCCTGAAATGGCGGTATTCGCCAGGTGTCTCGAATGTTGGTCCGGTGGTTGAGAGATATACTCCGTGCGTTACCGGGATGCCGAGCCTTGCGGCTATGGCTTCTGCCCTGGAGATAAGGTCTCTGTCATACGCTTTGCTCATATCAGGAAAGCGCGGACCGATACGGTCGTCATTTGGCCCTATGAGAGGGTTTGGCAACAGGCTGATGTGATCGGTTATGATCATTATGTCACCTATTCTGAAGGCAGGATTTGTGCCGCCGGCTGCATTGGAGAGGAACAGTGCCCTGATGCCAAGCTCTTTCATGACCCTTATAGGGAAAGTCACCTGCTCTGAACCGTAGCCCTCGTAATAATGGAACCTGCCCTGCATGGCCACTACTTTCCTCCCGCCGAAATCACCGTAAATAAGCCTGCCGGCATGACCTTTCACCGTAGAGATCATGAAATTCGGGATGTCTGCGTAGGGTATCCCGATCTGATTCTCTATGGCCGTGCTGAGCCCTCCTAATCCTGTTCCGAGCACAATGCCGGCATCTGGTGCCTTAAAACCTTTCGACCTGAGAAAATCAGCTGTCTCTTTTATTTTTTCCAGTATATCCATATACTTTCCTTATAAATTTGTCTTCATCTTCAATGAATTCCACACTCACGGGAAGGGTGTGCAATGCGTTCCTGAGGCTGTCCGCAATATTAGTGATTTCTTTTAATCTCACCCCATCCTTATCGGTGGTAATGACTATTTTATCCTCATTGTCTATTGCATCAAATGCCCTGGAGATTGCCTCAATGTCTTTCTCCCTGAACCTGTGATGATCAGGGAATGAAATATGCTTCACCCGGGCTGCGATGCCTGACAGATATTTGACCATGGGAGCAGGGTCGGCTATACCTGTGACCAGAACGACATCAGTTTTACGGGTTATTGTCCTTCCTGATCTTACGAAAACCGGAACAGGCTTTCCGTAAATCAGCCCGGTGAAAAAAACGCATTGCCTGCCGTTGATTTTCAGGGATTCCTTTACCCTGTTCAGCACTTCAGGGGTCGTCCATGGCGGCACCTTGGTGACGATTATTACATCTGCTCTCTTCAGACCCCTTATATTTTCCCGCAGCCTGCCCAGGGGCAGAAGGTGATCCTCAGTCATAGGCCTGCCGTAGCTTGTCAGCACGATATTCATGCCGGCTTTTACTGCCCGGTGCTGAAAGCCGTCGTCAAGAATGATTGCCCCTGCAGAGGGTGTCGTACGCATTATCTCGGTGATCCCGTGAACCCTGTCGCGGTCAACAAATATGCGTGCATCAGGCATACGGCGCGCTATCAGCAGCGGCTCATCACCGGCTGTGTCGACACGGTCGTCAGCCCTTACAGCCCTGAAACCCCTGCTCTTCCTGAGGTATCCGCGGCTGAGGACTGATACCTGCATCATGTCAGACAACAGCCGTGCAATGTAAATCACATGAGGAGTCTTGCCCGTACCTCCGACTGTAATATTACCGACACAAATCACTGGCAGCGGAAAAGTCCTGCTCTTGAGTATGCCAAGGTCATACAGCCTGTTTCTCAGGGCAGTTACCGCCCCGTAGATCAGTGAGGGCAGCCACAGCCCTATTTTCCTTGGCAGAATCATATTAATGAATATCTATATAGCAGGGCATTACGGCCTGCACGCCGCCTGAAGAGATAATCTCTTTCAGGTCATAATAATATCTTGCAGCCTCGCCCAGCTCCCTGGAGACTATTTTCTCTCTCACCTCACCCGACATTTCCTTCAGCAGCCTGGTATATATGTCAACTGCTGCAGGCCTCTCGACTATCCGGTAGGTTTCAAGTTTTGCAAGTGAAGCAGCTTCTTTAACTGCATCGTTCAAGCCGCCGAATGTATCAACCAGTCCTATGCCGGCAGCATCTGTCCCGCTCCAGACATGTCCCTGTCCGAGACTGTCGACATTAGCCTGGCTCATTCCTCTTCCTGCTGCAACAACACCTGTAAAGGTGCTGTATGTACGTTCCACATGAGCCTGAAGGACCTCTTTCTCAAATGCGCTTAGAGGCCTTGTTATCGAGGGAAAGTCTGAGTGAGTGTTGGTTCTTACTACATCAGAGCTGATACCAAGTTTTTTGTCAAGCAGTGTCTGCGCGTTTGGAATCAGTCCGAAGACGCCTATTGATCCGGTGACTGTCGCCGGTGATGCGAATATTTTGTCAGCTGCTGCAGAGATATAGTAACCTCCGCTGGCGGCATAGTTACCCATTGAAACTACAACCGGCTTCACTTTGGAGATAAGCTCCACCTCGCGCCAGATCATATCAGAGGCCATGGCATCTCCTCCGCGTGAATTTACCCTGAATACAACCGCTTTTATTGTAGTGTCAAGCCGCACTTCCCGCAGCTCGGAAACATACCTGTTACCGCCTATGTTTGATTCATCCCCTTCCCCCATTACAATGCTGCCTTCAGCGTAGACCACGGCAATCTTTGATTTTGCGAGGCCTCCCGAGTGCTTCTGAGGCACCTTTGAATATTTTGTCATGGAGACGTAGTTGATCTTCTTACCTTCCTCTATACCGGCAGCGCTTCTGATGCTGTCTTCGAGCTGATCACGGTAGATTGTTCCGTCTATCAGCCCAGTGGTCGTCATCTGTACTGCATTGTAGCCTGTCAGTGAGTCAGCCAGCTGCATGACACGTTCGACGGGCACATCCCTTGATTCGGAAATTGCTTTCACGGCATATTCCCAGATGGAGCCTATATACTCCGAGATCTGGAAGCGGTTCTCATCACTCAGCTTATCAAGTATATACGGTTCGACTGCTCCCTTGAACTTACCGTGACGTATGACCTGCACGTCGACGCCCAGTTTTTCAAGCGCATCCTTATAGAAGGTAACCTCAGCCGCCAGTCCTCTGAAGTCAAACAGCGACGTCGGGTTCAGCCAGATTGCATCCGCAGCGGTGGAGATGAAATAACTCTCCTGCATAAGGACATAATCTGAATAGGAATAGATGAATTTTCCGCTTTGCTTGAATTCCTTCAGTGCAAGGCGCAGTTCGTCTGCTGTCGCCCACCCTGATGTCATTAATCCGTTATCTATGAGGATACCGCTTATATTTTCATCACCTGCTGCCTTGCGCAGGTTCTTAAGTATATCGTTTAATCCTGCCTCAGGGGTGAACGTCATTGAAAAGGGGTCCAGCATTGAAAAAGGATTGCTGTTTGTGCGGTCGGGAATTGCTGTGCCTGTCTTGAGCACCAGTACTGATTTTTCAGCTATCTCTGCCGGCTTGTTACCTGCCGCTGCCAGGCCGGATATGACGGAGAGCATGATCACAAAGAACAGAATTCCGGTTAAAATCAGACCAGTTATGACTGCCAGGGTCATCTTAAGAAAACTTTTCATTTTAAGCTATTTTTTTCGATGGCCAAATTATAAAAAATTAAGCATCTTTAGGGCAGTAAAGCCCCGGGGATGAAATTACAAGCCCGTTCCGTTGTCATCATTGGTTTGGGAAGCAACCTCAGCGACAGGTTTGCCGCACTCTCCGGTGCCCTAACACTGTTGAAGAAGGAGGCCGGCGATATCGTTGCTGCCTCGTCAGTATGGGAGACTGAACCGTGGGGTTTTGATGCCGATGACAAGTTCCTTAACATGGTTGCGGTGCTTGAAACAGGAAAGCAGCCACGTCAGCTCATGCAGCTCTTCAGGTCAATTGAAGGGCGGATGGGACGAAAGCGAAGGGGAGGGGGCAGATACGAATCGCGTATCATCGACATCGATATTCTGCTGTGGCAGGACCGAGTCATTTCGATGCCGGGACTTGAGGTGCCACATCCGAAGCTTGCAGACAGGAGGTTTGTCCTCGAGCCTCTGAATGAGGTGGCTCCCGGTGCAGTGCATCCGGTCACAGGACTTACTGTAAAAGAGATGCGTGACCTGTGTGCCGACAATTCAGATGTGAGGCTCAGTGAAAAGCAGTTCTAGAGAGCCCCGTTGTCGGCGAAGCTGTAATAATCCTTTCCGGTGACGATCAGATGGTCAAGCAGCTGTATATCCATCAGCGCTCCTGCCTCTTTAATCTTCTGTGTGATGCGTATGTCCGAGTCACTGGGGCTGTTGTTTCCCGAAGGGTGATTATGACATATCACCAGTCCTGATGCCAGTGTCTCTATTGCCTTTTTCATGACAATGCGCACGTCGGTCACCGTGCCGCTGACGCCTCCCTGGCTTATCTTCATGCGGCCGGTGACACGGTTTGCGCGGTTGAGAAAAAGGATCCAGAATTCCTCATGAGGCAGGTCTTCCATCAGCGGGCTGATGATGTTAAAGACATCGGCTGACGAGCGTATCTGGGGGTTTTCTGACGCTTCCGCCATCTTTCGCCGGCGTCCCAGCTCCAGTGCAGCAGATATTACTACGGCCTTGGCATCGCCCAGGCCTCTTATCCTGCGTATCTCACCGGCGCTGAGTCTCCCCAGCTCGCTGAGTGAGTTGTTGGCCAGAGCCAGCAGTTCGTGTGCCAGGTCAACGGCTGACCTGTTGCGTGTGCCTGATCCTATCAGGATTCCTAAAAGCTCAGCATCGCTGAGGCTTGAGGGCCCCTTGGTCCAGAGCCGCTCACGGGGCCTGTCCTCGACAGCCCAGTCAGTAATTTTAAGTGACATGCAGCAAAACGTATTATCCCGATGCAATATAAAAAAAATAGCCGTCACCTGGCGGTGGCGGCTTAAAAATTTATGTCCTTAAAGTCTTACTTCAGGCCGGAAACGTGTTTTGTTATAGAAGACTTGAGGTTTGAAGCCTTGTTCTTATGAATAACATTCTTTTTTGCAAGCCTGTCAAGCATTGAATTCAGTTTGGGCAGCAACTCGCCAGCCTCAGCCTTATCCGTGGTCTTGCGCATATTCTTAAGCGCATTACGCATGGTGCGGGCAATGTACTTGTTACTCTCCTTTTTTACTTCGGCCTGCCTTGTAGCCTTCAGTGCTGATCTGTGATTAGCCATATTTTCAGTTTAATTTGTTTGCAGTAAAATACTCTTCTCCGTCTTTTTTTTCCGGTGCAAAATTAGTAATATTTTTTATTATCCGGCTCTTCGGGGCAGATTTTGAAGAATCATTCAAAACTAAAAGCCCTGAACGAATGTGGCTTTAAGGTGATGCTGTATCTGTTTTTCAGTTGGTTGCTGCCATCATGACTGTAGGGCGACAGTCGGCTAAGTTCTCCGGGAAACTGTTGATTCGTGCTGAGATCAGTGATTTTACTGTATTTATCAGATGTGACAATTTTCAGCGTGGTTTCATGATCTGAGAACGATTCTACAATAAAGGTATCATTATCATAAAGATACAGACTAATATCTGATGGCCCTTCGATTGAAACCTTTAAATTGCCACATAAAATTTCTCTGATTTTGTTCAATACCTGAGGAGGCAGGTTATACAGATCGGCAAAGTTATCCGGAATTGTAAACACATAAAGTTTTCCTTTTGAATAATCGGCCATATGCAAAACAGGCCAGCCATTTTCACCTGCAATCCCCGACACAATCTCCCACAAATCGTTGGTGAGATATTGCAGCTGTTGCATTAATATGGATTTATCATTATGCACGATTTGCCGGCGATCGATCAGAAAATCCTGAACCAAGGCTTTCCTGTCCGTATATCTCAGCTCAACGATATCGCCCAAACCTTTATCCTGCAATGCGCGTAACAGCCCGGAAGTTATAACCACGGTTTTCCCCGCTGTCAATTGATTTTTTATTTTGCCGACAATGTCCGCATCAAATTTCGCTGTTTCCGTTAACAGTATAATGTTGTCTTCTTCCGGAAACTCTGGTCTTATATCCATTGGCAAACCAATCATACCAAGATAGTTATGCAGGAAGTCCTCCCCAACAGAGTGGTACGGCCGGTAGCTTTTAATACCAATGGGATTACCTGTTTTGCCCATAATATTATCTGCCGTTTCCAGGGCATAGCCTGCAACTCTTGCAAGGCTGGTTGGTCTTACCGGTGTACCGGCATTTTTATTTACCGGTTGCATCATCTCATCAAAGTCAAAACTGGTTCCTTGTCCCTGCCAGGCTGACCGATTGGAAGGATCGATTGCAGTGTTAAGCAGACCAAAATGGAATAAGGTAATTTCCCTGGCCTTACCAAAAGAGGTTATCCACAATTGTTCAGCATACCTGTCATAATTACTTATATTGAATGGATCAACCCAGCCACCACCGTTCCGACCCGGTGCAATGTTCTCAAAATAACGCATTATATTGTAACCCAGGTATGCCTGTAAATGCTGGTCGGTCGCCACGGCATCCCTGGTTTCGGTACCGGTATAGATACCGTCAAAGATTTTGGGTTGTGTTTCAAGATTGAAGCCAAGTCCCTGAAAGTGCTCGTACCAGTTTGGATACTTGATGATCACTTTTACATTTGGATTTATTCTTTTTGCAGGCCCGACGATAAGGTTTTGTGCGGCTTCAGTCATCAGGTCCAGGCGGTATTGCGTCCAGCTTCTGTCGCCTTTATCCTTTATAGCATCGTCGGTTTTACAGTTTGTAAAGAAAAAATCATCGAGGATGAACTCATTAAAATTCCTTGCCGTGTATTCAGCAATCTCTTTTGCTTTTTTACGGTGCCCGGGATCATTATAACAAAAAGACTGAAAATTACCTGTTGTTAAGGCGGTATAAGTAATGCCTCCGGCAGTTTCAATGCCCTTGTCGCTGAAAAACTTCTTGGCAATGTCCAGGGTTTTTTGGTCGACAATAAAAAAATCACGATGAGTCTCAAGATAAACTTTATCGATTTTTATTTGTCTGCTGATCTCCTCCCATCTTGGTTTGAGATAATTTGTTGTATCGGCCATCTGACTTACATCCTGAGCCGTGCAGTAAATTGATACCTTAAAGTTTTGGTACTTCTGGGGAAAGCATGTCACAAAAAGTGCCGAAAACAGAAAAACAAACAAGCTTTTTTTCATGATAAATAGTTATTATGGAATTAATGCATACTGTGCCCGGAAAAACGACCGCTTATTTTACCAGATCCTTAAAAGCTGATCCAAAAATCAGATAACTTGTATTTCCACCGATCGTTCCCTCGTTCTGTCCCCACAGAAATGGCCAGTCGTCGTAGTTTTCAAAGTGGTCGGGTTTTCTGAATAATAAACCCGGAGCAACATTGCCCGGAATAAAGGAGAAATCGGCCCTGTTATTACCGTAAAAAACTGCTTTCGGACGGGCGGCACCCACCGCTGCCACTAATGAATAATTGTGGTACGGGTGGCAGCCAAACAGCCAGTTAGTGGTTTTGAAAGCATGGCTGGCGTCGATAATGTCAGGGAAATATTTGCTGGCAAAGCAAACGGTGGTGCCAAAGCTCACCAGGGCTCCGCCGGCAGCCCAGTTACCAAGGCCTATAGGAACTCCGTACGGATTGTCTTTTTCAAGCCCGTCGATGTATTCTTTGTACTTTACAACATACGGGCGGAGTTTCTCTTTATAAGATGCATCCATATGTGGTATGGCATCCAATGCGGTCAAAATGTTCCTGCTGACGTTAAGCTCAAGTGCCGGCCATAAAAGTTCCTGAAATTTATCGATATATTGTTTCTCACCTGTTGAGATGTACAATTGAAGATTGGTGGCAGTATTTGCTGATTCGCCTCCCCAGCCAAGGGTATCCAGCGGCTGATTGGCACGTAATTCCTCTGCCTCTTTCAGGAGTCTTTTTGACTGCTGCAATGCTCTCGCCGAAAGATCGTCGTTATATCCTTTCAATGCCCGGCTTGCTGCGGCAAACATAGTTGCCGCCCTGAGATCGAGGCCGGGGTTACGGCTTGTAAATGCCCACATATAATCCTTAACTCCGCTCGACCGGCCGTCAGCGGCTACTTCGTAAGGGCCAAGGTCCGGATTATACGGAAGACCATCTGTTATTGAGGCTGCGTCACCAAGGTGATGGTAGTTATCGAGAACAGCGTTTGTGAGCGTTTGTGCCATGTGGCCGATGATCTCTGCCTGAGCTACCAGGTTTAGTGTCCCATGCTCTATAAACTGCAACACGTCTGGTGTCCCATCCGGACGGTGAAGATCGACATAACGCTGCTGCTGATCGATAAAAGTCTGATCGCGCAGGGGTTTGAATGTTTCCCAGGTTTTGACAAAGTTCTGCACTACGCCAATGTTCGATCCTGTCTCGATATCAAAATCTCCGGCATCGAAAAAACCGCCGATGTTTAATCCGGGAATCAATTCCAGCGCCTCATATCTGGTATCTGTTGTTGGTCCTTGTCCATGCAGGTCGAAGTGATCGGTGTTCGGCGGAGCCTGGAGATAACCTTCCTTGAAAGGCTCGCCATGCCACACCCTGTATGCCTCGTTTACGAACATGTGATTCATGTGAATTGGAATCCATATATCGCTGGTGGCTTCGGTGATCTTGTCGTAAACGTTGTTTTCTATCAGGAAGTTATTCGTTTTAAATCTGCCATACTGGATGTAGTATATACCCGGGGTCTTAACTGAAGAAAAATCGAATTTCACGTAGTGGTACTTGTAATAGTCGCCCCAGGGTACGATTTTGCCGCTGAATACCTTGGCAGCGTTGCCGTCTTCGCCTACCTTATAAACCGATGCTTTTGCAAGCGGTTTGTCTTTCTTGTCGAGTTCAATGACAGAGACTTTGGGCTGGGAAGGGAGATATCCCACCTGCGAGAAGCCGATATTTGGTTCTCTTATCCAGCCTTTTATTGCATTTGGTTCAACTGTCCAGGTCAGAACCTTGCCTGTTTTTCCTGCCGGAAGCAGACTGCGAACGACAAACCAGCCGTTTTGGGCCAGCACACGGCCATCGAAAAGCATCAGATCTGCATCCGGTGAGGTGATTTTTACCAGGCGTCCGGGTTCATCAGGCGCCAGGAGAAAGGTACGGCCGGTTTCAAGAGGCAGCGGATCGATAAATTTCCCGGTTCCCCTGTCATCGGAAGTAACATACCCCTTGAACTGCTTAGGCTTTTTACTGTTGGGCTTAGTGACGGTGTTACCTGCCACATAGCGCGGGAATCGATTTATACGCCCATCCATCAGATAGGTCTTTCCCCAGTATTGCGAAGGCAGAAACTCAAGATTAAATCCGGCGCTCCCTTCAAGTGCGGCGGGAACAGGCTTATCCAGGTAAACAGATATCTCAACACCTTTACCCCTGGCGGTGACAACCACGCGCGAATCAAAATCGTAATCGTCATACCTTAATGCAACCTCAATTGTGTTCGATGCAGGGTCTGCCTTTCGGGCCGGCATTGCAGGCACAAGATCCCATTGCTCCGGAGTGTTTGAAAGTCTCACAGCACCGCCTTGTACTGTTCTGACACCATGGTGGATCAATTCTATACCTGCGTTTTTTTCATCGTTAAAACCTCCGGTAAAAAGGTTACTGTAAACGAGGACGTTGACGCCTTGCGTCTCGAAATACTCAAGATCATTAAGTTTCAGATCCTGGCCCGAAGCGTAATTGAATGCCGCCAGCATTATCACTAAAACTGATATAAAGGGTAGTCTTTTCATATTGAATAAAGAATTGGGTAGTGGTTTAAATATGTAATCCATTATTGCCCTGTCGCAAGAGTATAAAGGTTAAAAAAATTGTCTGAAATGCTATGCAAAGAAATAATGTACATTATTATTAAAAAAGAAACCGCCTGAAATCCTTGATTTTAAGCGGTTGCGAAAAAAACGTATTTTTTGTAGTCCATAGGGGAATCGAACCCCTGTTACCAGGATGAAAACCTGACGTCCTAACCACTAGACGAATGGACCTTAAAGAACTTAAAAAAGCGGATGCAAAGATGGAAGCTTTTTTTTGAACTGCAAAATATTTGGCCAAAAAAGACTTTCTGCCTTGCACCCGCCATTAAATGGGCGTTTAAATATAAGCTAGAAGATGTACCTTACAGAAATGCCACCGTTCCAGTAGAACGGGTCAGGCCCGCCGGTGAACTGTATTGAGGGTCCGACACCGAACGCAAAATTGAGCGGAATATCCTCCAGGGTGTACTCAAGACCGACCACGCCGTCTACACCTACCAATACTCCCGAGGAGTACTCATCCTGATAGGTTTCGTTCCAGAATCCGATATGTACTCCAGGGCCTGCGAACCAGTCAAGGTTGGGTGTCCATCCTGTTGCATTCTGCCATTCATAATAACCTGCGAACGCAAAATTATTTCCCCAGTACCCTGTACCCATTAACAGTTCGATGGCATTGGTTTTTGATATGAAAGTCTTGAAGGTAACACCCGTGGGGTCGCCCAGCCTGAGTCCGATTGCTGATTTGTAACTCTGTGCCTGCACACCTATGGTGACCGCTGCCAGAAACATCAAAATAATCAAAGATTTCTTCATCATGGAAATTTCTATTTAATGAACCGCGAAATTAAAAAAAGTGATCGAAAAAAAAAGTATCCTGTTTATTTAAATAACAATAAACTTATTGCCATCACGCCCATTCCTGTCACCAGTCCGTAAATTGCGAGGTGATGTTCGCCGTATTTCTCTGCAGCGGGAAGAAGCTCATCGAGAGAGATGAAGACCATGATGCCTGCCACAAAAGCGAACAGTCCGCCCATGATTGCTTCGCTCATTATCGGAAGAAGTATGAGGTAGCCCACCAGCGCACCAAGAGGCTCGGCAATACCGCTGAGGAAAGAGAGTTCTGAAAGCCTTGCGCTTGCTTCCCGTGGCATAGTACACGGGCACCGAGACTGCAATGCCTTCAGGAATGTTATGTATTGCCACCGCCACGGCAATGGCAATCCCTATCCGCGGGTTGGTGAGCGCCGCAGTGAATGTGGCCAGCCCTTCCGGGAAGTTATGGATGCCGATGGCCAGTGCAGTCATTACGCCCATGCGCATCAGACGGCCGCTTCTTGCTTCATCTTCTCCCCCCTCAAGTTTTCTGAGTTCATGCGGGTTCTCGTACGACGGAATGAGTTTGTCTATGATACCGATAATCAGAATGCCCCCGAAGAAAGCCATGACTGCTATCCACCATCCCTGGCGCATACCCATAGCTGATGACAGCACTTCACGCCCCTGTGCGAAAAGCTCGACAAATGACACATAGATCATCACCCCCGCCGAGAAACCAAGGCTTATTGTAAGAAATTTAGTGTTGGTTTTCTTTGCAAAAAAGGCAATTGTGCTGCCAATACCGGTCGACAGACCGGCAAAAAGGGTCAGCAGGAATGCCATAAGTACCGTGTCGAAGTCGGGATTCATATTGTTTTTATATTGACAAGTTTTTCGATGAAGGGTTGCACTCCGGTATCGAAAACCCTGAACCGATGGCAGCATAAAATTGATCTTCAGTCAGTCCGGCTGCCAGGCAGACCTCGCGGGCAGCGCTGAGATCATGCATATTATCATCTCCGGAGAAATCTACCTTCACCATTCTGTTGATCGTGACGGCATAGCATCCTGTCTTGTTTACCATGTAACCGTGAATATCATACGGCACCTTCCTTATATCATCACGGCTTTTCACGGCGACTGCCGCTGCCTGCGGGTCATAGACATAATAGAGCAGCGATCCTCCCGGCATTATTGTCGATACAAACCCGGAGAACTGCTCACAGTAGTCTTCAGAGGCGGGATAAGTGTTCGTGTGATCCAGTGTTATACCTTCAATTACAGCAATATGGGGATTGTAAGCATGGAATTTCGGTCCGCAGTCAGTCAGTGAGGTGAGATACCCGTCACCCTGGTCGGCAGATGTCAGGGTATCACTGCCTGGGCCTGCCTTTGTTTCGTAACCATCTGTAGAAGAGCCGATAAAAAATCCGAAAGGAATATTGTTGTGTTTCAGGGCATGCATAACCATGGCAGCGATGGTGGTGGCGCTGTGACGGCCACAAACAACTATCCGTAATTTGCCGGCTGTCCGGTCATTTATATAGTCCGGAACCGAAGCCACACCCAGGTCCATATTCTTTGACGCCAGCAGTTCAGGATCACCGGCACGGCTGTGCATGGCCGCACCGCCGACGGCTATTAAATGTACTTTCATGGTTTTGGTTTCCATCCGGCAAAAATACCAAAATTGGCTATCTTGCACCTGCTTAAGGATGCATAAATGAAATTATCCCTCTTTAATATTTCAAATTTCAGGGTTGACGGCGGCGCAATGTTCGGCGTCATCCCCAAAGCCCTCTGGAGCAGGTCATCTCCCGCCGATGAAAACAATACGATTGTCCTGTCGCTTAATTCGCCTGTGATCGGGACTGACGGCCACATCATACTTGTTGATGCGGGATGGGGCGACAAACAGGATGAAAAATTCTTTCGCCATGCTTATCTCCACGGCGGATCAGGACTTATCGGCGGACTTGCCGGATGCGGTTACAAACCGGAGGATATTACTGATGTCCTGCTGACGCACCTGCATGCAGATCACTGCGGAGGATGCTTCGTCAACACTCCCGGCGGAGGCCAGTCTCCGGTATTCCCGAATGCAACATATCACGTCAGCCGTGCACAGTGGGAGTGGGCCCTTGAAAATAATCCCAGGGAGGAGGATGCCTATCTGACCGAGAATTTAAAACCTTTCGGTGAAAGCGGCAGGCTCAGCCTGATTGAAGAAAACGGAGAACGGTGGCCCGGTGTCTCGGTCAGGATCTGTTACGGTCATACTCCCGGACTGATTGTGCCTGAAATAAGGTACAAAGACCGTGTTTTTGTCTATACCGGAGACCTTATACCTACAACAGCCCATATACCCCTTCTCTGGAACATGGCATACGACCTGCTACCCCTTGTAACGATAGCTGAAAAGCAGGAACTCCTCAGTGAAGCACTGCAGGGGAATTATATACTCCTGTTCCAGCATGACCCGGTGAGTGAATGCTGCACCCTTACTGAAACGCCGAAGGGCATCAGGGCAGGAGCGAAGGGGAGGCTTGCAGATTATTTGTGACTTGCCGAGGAGGAGCCCCTTATGACAAGTTCCGAGGTGATGACCCTTGTCTGCAGGGGAGCTTTGTAATTCTCAATCCGGTCAAGTAAAAGCCCTGCCGCCATCTGGCCCATTTCATATCCCTTCTGATCTACCGAGGTGAGTCCGGGGTCAGTCAGGGTGGCAATCTGGCTGTTTGTAAAACCGACGATTGCTATATCTCCCGGCACCTTAAACCCGAGACGTTTCACAATCATAAGTGTCTGGGCTGCCGTGAGGTCATTGACGGCAAAAAATGCATCGGGCATCGGTTTTCTCATGAGCAGCTTTGGTACCGTAATTTCTGCGCATTCAATGTCATCGCACTTAACAATATCGTCTCTGGAAGGTGTCAGCCTGTACTCCTTCATTGCTTTCATGTATCCGCTGAGCCTGTTTCGGGCTATGGCAAGCTGCTCCGGGCCGGCAAGGTGAACGATGCGCTTCCTTCCGGTGCGAAGGAGGTGGTTAACGGCCTTGTAAGCGCCTGCCTCATCATCGATAACCACCCTGTCTGTCTCAATCTCCTCGGCAACTCGGTCAAAGAAGACAAGAGGTATGTTCTTTTCCTTTATGCTCCGGTAGTGAGTAAAGTCAGTGGTACTCTTTGCAACTGAGGCGAGGATACCGTCAACACGGCTTGAAAGAAGGGTCCTGATATTCTTGACCTCCTGTTCCCACATTTCGTTGCTTTGGCAGAGGATCATATTATAATCTCTCTGGTAAACAGCATCTTCAATGCCGCTGATCACCGTCGAAAAGAAATAATGCACCACTTCGGGTATCATAACCCCGATTGTCTTTGATGACCCGCTCTTCAGGCTCAGTGCAATGGGGTTCGGCCTGTAGTTCCACCGCTCTGCCAGCTCATTCACGGCATCACGGGTGGCCTTGCTGATGTCGGGATGATCTTTCAGCGCCCGTGAAACTGTGGATGGAGAGATTCCAAGTTCCCGGGCGATATCCTTGATAGTAATGTTTTCTTTCCCCATATCTCCTAAAAGTCACGCAGGTAAAGATAATAAAATCAATTTTCCAAACTAATGCTTTTGTGTTACTTCAAACGTTTGCGGTAACGTTTGCGGAAAAAAGCGGCAAAAGTGTTGGTTTACAGATTCAAAAGGACGAATTTTAACAGCCCAATTTTAAACCGAAACAATTTATTAATTATAACAATTCTGTAAACTGCAATTAAACTAATCTATTTATGGAGAAACTATCTGGAAAACGGCTCTTCATGCTGACCTTCGGCATAATGATGAGTCTTGTTGTCTTCGGGCAACAGGTAAGAGTGTCAGGTACGGTTACCGATGCTGCCGACAGATCGACTTTACCTGGTGTAAACGTCGTTGTCAAGGGTACGCTGACGGGAACTATTACCGGCATAAACGGAGAATACTCCCTGCAGGCTCAGCCCGGGGATATTCTGGTGTTCACCTTTATCGGTTACCTTCAGCAGGAGGTGGCTGTCGGTAATCAGACTGTTGTCAATGTAGCCCTGCAGACTGATGTGCAGGCTCTTGATGAAGTCGTGGTAATCGGTTACGGTACCGTGAAAAAAAGTGACAGGACAGGATCGGTGACGGCTGTAAGCTCAAAGGACTTCAACAAGGGAGCTATCACCTCGGCGCAGGACCTGCTTGTAGGAAAGTCAGCCGGTGTTGTCATCACCACTCCCGGCGGTGCTCCGGGAAGCGGCGCTACGATACGTATCCGCGGCGGATCATCACTGAATGCATCGAATGACCCGCTGATCATTGTTGACGGCGTGCCTATCAGCAACAACAACGTGTCAGGAAGCTCAAACATCCTTTCATTTATTAACCCCAATGATATTGAGACCTTTACCATCCTGAAGGACGCCTCTGCAACTGCTATCTACGGTTCAAGGGCATCAAACGGCGTTATCCTGATAACAACCAAGAAAGGCAAGGCCGGAACACCTTTAACTGTTTCCTATGACGGAAATGTCTCGGCGGCCAACCCAATAGCTTTTGTTGATGTTTTTTCAGGTGACGAGATGAGGCAGATCGCATACGAAAAAGCTCAGAGCGGGCTATATGATGTTGATGACCTCAGCCTGCTGGGTGCGCAGAACACAAACTGGCAGAAGGAGATCTTCCGCACAGCCATATCAAGTGATCATAACATTAGCCTGGCAGGTGCTGTCAAAAAGTTCCCTTACCGGTTTTCGATTGGCTACACTGATCAGAACGGTATCCTTAAGAACACCGATATGCAGAGGTTCACCGGCTCTCTGAATCTTAACCCTACATTCTTCGGTGATGCTCTTAAGGTCAACCTGAACCTTAAAGGTATGAATACCCACCAGAATTTTGGTGACTCGGGAGCCATCGGATCGGCAGTCAGTATGGACCCGACACAGGTGGTCATGGACGGCAATGAAGCTTCAGACGGATACTACCAGTGGGAAAATTACGGTGCCAACCTTGGCACTCCCAACCCGCTTGAACAGGCTCTGGCAGTGGACAACAGATCGATTGTTAACAGGTTTATCGGAAACATTCAGTTGGATTATGCAATGTTTTTCCTCCCCGAACTTCACGCCAACCTTAACCTGGGTACTGATTATACGACGGGTGACGGGCATAATAACCGGCCTGCGACTTCTCCGCAAACACTTACAAGCCCTTTGAATGGAAGGCTTACTGATTACAGCGGAACGAACAGAAATAACCTCCTTGATTTCTATCTTAACTATGTAAAAGATCTGAACAGCATCAGCAGCAGAATCGATGCTACTGCCGGATATTCATGGCAGCACTTTCAGAGGGAGGGCGACAACTATACCCGTGGCATAATTGATGAAGAGCATCAGCAATACACGAAGTCGGACAGCTCTTCATATATAACTGAGAACTATCTTGTTTCATTCTTCGGCCGTGTGAATTACGTACTGAATGAGAAGTATTTTCTTACCGCTACGGTTCGTGAGGACGGATCATCACGTTTTGCAGAGGATAACCGCTGGGGTCTCTTCCCGTCAGTTGCCCTGGCATGGAAAATCAAGAACGAGTCTTTCCTGAAGAATGTTTCAAGCATCACAGACCTTAAGCTCAGGTTAGGCTGGGGTATTACCGGCCAGCAGGATATCGGAAATGATTATCCCGCACAGGCTGTCTACAGGGAGGCATCGATGGGTTCTTACTATCCCATAGGAGGACAGTTCCTGCCGACACTTCGTCCGGATGCGTATGACCCTGATATAAAATGGGAGGAGACAACCACCCTGAACGCAGGTCTTGATTTCGCCCTTATTGCCGACCGTATCACCGGTTCGGTTGATATCTACAAGAGAACCACAAATGATATGCTGAATACGGTTACAATACCCAGCGGAAGCAACTTCTCGAACACTCTTCTTACAAACGTCGGGAGCATGGAAAACAGAGGTTTTGAGCTTTCGCTTAATGTGGTTCCGGTCTCAAAATCAGATATGACGCTGACAATAGGTCTCAACGCAACCTATAACCAGAATGAGGTCACAAAACTGCTGATCACCGATGATCCCAATTATATAGGTGTCACTTACGGAAGCAGTTTTACAGGCATCAGGCAAGTGACCAGAGTAGGCTATCCGGTCAGGTCATTCTTTGTCAACAAACAGGTTTATGATGATAACGGCAATCCTATCGAAGGTCTTTATGTTGATCTCTCAGGTGAGGGAGGAGTTGTCAACGGCGATAACGCTGACAAGTATATCTATCATAGTCCTGCTCCTGACTGGCTGATTGGCCTCTCGGCAAGATATGAGTACAAGAACTTCGACCTCTCAGCCTCAGCCCGCGGAAGCATAGGCAACTATGTTCTCAACGATATTGCATCAAGTGCATCTTATGACCAGTTGTACCAGATAGGCTACTTTAAGAATTTCACGAAGGCACTGGCCGAGACTAACTTTGTCAAGCGTCAGTTTACAAGTGATTATTTTGTAGAGAATGCCTCATTCCTGAAACTTGACAATATAAGTGCGGGATACAGGTTTGACAACCTCTTTGGCGCAGTTGGCGCCCGCCTCAGCTTCACGGTGCAGAATGCCCTGATATTGACGAAATACAGCGGACTTGACCCGGAGACCAGCTCAGGTTTTGACAACAATTTCTATCCAAGACCCCGCACCTTCATCGTAGGCTTAGGGCTTACCTTTTAATATGTAAAATGATAAGCAGATATGAATAAAAAGATTGTAATATTCGGAATTATACTTTCTGCACTGATGATCTCATCGTGCGTGAAAGACCTGGACGTCACCCCGCAGGACCCGACAAAAATACTTGCAGGGAACCTGGGCGATGATCCTGCTTACATGCAGGAGGTCCTTGGTAAGATCTATGCCAGCTTCATAATCTCAGGGCAGGGGGCTAATGGCGGTGCTGATATAGCAGCATCTGACGAAAACTTCTTCACTACAATGAGAGCACTCTGGAACCTTCAGGAGATAACAACTGACGAGGCCATATGCGCATGGGGCGATGCAGGTATTTCAGACCTTAACACAATGACATGGAGCCCGACGAACCAGTTCCTTACAGCTCTGTTCCAGCGTCTCAGCCTCAGTGTCACATACGCAAACGATTTCATTGTTAAAACGCAGGGGAATACTGATCCTGATGTTGTTAAATATGTAGCCGAAGCTCGGTTTCTGAGAGCCCTGGCTTACTATTGGGCTATTGACCTCTTCGGCCAGTTCCCCTTCACCACTGAAGCAGACGGTGTTGGCAAGTTCTTCCCGGAAATAGGTACGAGAACTGAGATATTCAACTATATTGAATCTGAACTTCTCGATATAGAGAATACTCTCGGGGCACCAAAATTCTCTTATCCGCAGGCTGATCAGGCTGCAGCATGGATGCTGCTTGCAAGACTGTACCTTAACGCTGAAGTTTACACAGGCACAGCCAGGTGGGCTGACTGCAAAACCTACTGCGACAAGGTAATAGGCAGCGGAAAATACTCGCTTGCAACTAATTACAGGCAGAATTTCAGTGCTGACAATGACGGCGCCCATAACCCCGAAATCATTTTTGCATGGGAACAGGATGGCGTTTATACGCAGGGTTATGTAGGTACAACCTTCATTATTGAATCATCCAGCGATGCAACATATATAAGGGCTGAAGATTTTCACGGACTGACCTCGAACACAAACTGGAACGGTAACCGCAGCAGGATTCAGTTTATGAATATCCTGGTTGATACAATTGCAACTTACGGCAATGTTCCTGTACCGGCTACCGATCCGTTGTTTTCGCAGTGCGACGACAAACGCGTCTTCCTGAAGATGAAGAAATCGATGAACATCCCGAGCGCATCATCTAGCGGTGACTACGGAATTGGTGTCTATAAATTTACGGCAAAGAACGCTGATGGCACCAGGCCGGCAAACTACAGCGCTGCCTACGCATGCACCGACTTCCCGATATTCCGTCTGGCTGACGCATATCTTATGAGGGCTGAAGCTCTTGTCAGATCAGGCAATGCGCCCGATGCCGTTGCGGACGTTAATTTAATAAGGGAGCGCGCATATGGAAATACAAGTGGTAATATCAGTGCCGGACAGCTTACCCTGGATTTTCTGTGTGATGAGCGTTGCCGCGAATTCTATTATGAGGGTCAGAGACGCACTGACCTGATACGCTTCGGCAAATTCACCGGCGGGGATTATCTCTGGCAGTGGAAAGGTGGCGCCTACATAGGGCTCAGCACTTCCAGCCACATGGATCTCTTCCCGATCCCGGGTGATGAACTGTCGGCGAATCCGAATTATAACGGAGTGAATAACCCCGGTTATTAATCTTTAAACTATAGAACAATGAAGAAAAATTTAATAATATATCTGACGTTCATTGGGTTACTCGGACTTTTCACGGGTTGTGAAGAGGACGGTACAAAGGTCGTGATACTGACCAGCCCGATTGCTCCGACTATCAAGACAATGCCTGACCTGACCCTTACCAGGGCCAATGGCACGGACGTGCTTGAGTTTGTCGGCACTCCTGTTGATCCGGGTTTTCAGGCTTCAGCTTCATATATCCTTGAGGCTTGTGCCGCAGGAAATAACTTTGCTGATGCAGTGACAATCTATTCAGGTATTCAGGATACCTCCATAAAGATCGTTGCGAGTGACCTTAACGGTATGCTTCTTAAGGAGTTTCCGGGAGACGCGACTTCTTCAATTGATTTCCGCATCAGATCACTTCTGGTTGTGGATGCCGGCACGGGAGCACCCGGTACATCAGCTGATCCGATGGTCTATTCCTCGGCTGTCAAAACGGAAGATGTTACTCTGTATGGTCTTCCGCGACTTGACTTGATTGATTCTGGTTTAACGCAGAAAATTGAATCCGCACTGGGTGATGGGAATTACCTTGGTTATGTCAAGCTTGAAACTACAAAGCCATTTACTCTCAAAGACCCTGATGCCAACATTGTCTACGGAGCAAATAATGACAAAAACCTCGTAGTAAATGGTCCGGCCATTTTGGTCACCGCTAACGGATGGCACAAGCTCACAGCCAGTACCAATGATCTTACTTACGTACTGAAGGTGTTTAATGTAGGTCTCATTGGCTCAGCCACTCCTAACGCATGGAATTCTCCTGATACGAAAATGGAATACAATGCACAGGGAGATTACTGGCACATAACTGTCCCACTGGTCGTTGGAGAATGCAAGTTCAGAATCAATGATAAATGGGATGATGGCATTAACCTCGGTATCGGAGACGCAACCCATCCGGAATATACGGTTTCAAATCTGTGGAACAATGGCGGCAGTAAAAATATTCCGGTAACAGAGGCAGGCAATTATACTGTAAGACTTTATATCAAAACATCGACTTACAGCTGTACTTTTACTAAGAATTAAATGTCGCTGAACTGATCTTACTGTTAATAAACAGAAAAAAAAGAAAGATTTATGAAAATAAAATCAATATACAAAATGATGATGGTCCCTGTTGTTGCCGCAATACTTTTTGCCGGCTGCACAAAGGAGACATCGGATGTAAGGCTTGACCCTAAGCTCGGTACAGCCCAGATATCAAGCATCACATCAAATTCGGCCCTGGTTGAAGGATTTGTTATTGCCCAGGGTGACGGCTTTACCGAGAAGGGTATTTGCTATGATATCGCACCAAACCCGACAGTAGCCAAGTCAAAGACCCTTTATACAGGAGCACTGACATCAGCTTCCTTCGAGGTGGCTCTGGCAGGACTGAACTATGCCACGCAGTATTTTGCAAAGGCTTATGCTGTCGGACCGGCAGGTACTGTTTACGGCGAAGAGCTGACCTTCACCACGCTGCCGGTTGTACCGACTCTTACAACCGCAACTGTAACTGCCATCACCGGCAACTCAGCTTCCGGCGGTGGTGAAGTGACAGTTTCCGGCGGTGCTGATGTAACGGCTCGTGGTATATGCTGGGACATAGCCGAAAATCCGACTACAGCCAAAAGCAAAACCACCAACGGGGAAGGTCTCGGAACGTTTACAAGCGCCATGACCGGACTCCTTGGCAATAAGACCTATTATGTACGTGCATATGCTACCAACAGTGCAGGCACCGGTTACGGCCCGCAGGTCTCATTCAAGACTGATATTGACCTGCCTACAGTTACAACAACAGCTGTGACAGCAATCACCAAGACCTCGGCGGTATCAGGCGGTAATGTAACCTATGACGGTGGCGGCACAATCAGTGCCAGAGGTCTTTGCTGGAGCCTGGATGCTGATCCTGATCTGACTGACAATGTCATTGCAGGAGGAACGGGAACAGGTTCATTCGTCAGTAATCTGACCGGCCTTACCGTCAATACAAGCTACCATGTTCGTGCTTATGCCACCAACAGTAAAGGCACAGTCTACGGAAGTGATATTCAGTTCAAAACATTGGCTGATATAACCAAGTTCTGGGTGGTTGGCAGCTATAACGGGTGGAATAACAGTGACGCAGCTGAATATATCATATCCACAGAAACAAATCCTGAAGCACAGGGTTATGTTTATTTCCCTGCAGCCGGTGAGTTCAAGCTGACAACTGACCATAGCTGGGATGATGCTCATACATTTGGCGATAACGGTTCAGGCGGTCTGACAAATCCAGGAGGTAACATTCAGGTTACCGCCGCCGGTTACCAGTTTATCAAAGCTAACCTTACAAACATGACCTATTCTGTTACCCTGACAACATGGGGTGTGATAGGCGATGCTACTCCCGGAGGCTGGGGTTCTCAGACCAATATGACGTACAATGCAACACCTAAGAACTTCTCTCTTGGTATTCATCTGGTAAGTGGAAGCTTTAAATTCAGGGGTACAAGTAGTTGGTCTGTCAATTATGGTGCCAGTGCAGGCAGTAATGTTCTGGTTCTGGATGGTCCTAATATTGGAGTGACCGTGGAGGATGATTATGCCATCACACTTGACCTGAGCCATCCCAATGAGTATACCTACAGTGCAAACAGATGGGGTATAATAGGCAGTGCTACTTCTGGTGCCTGGAGTACAGATCAGAATATGGCCTGGGATAATGCCAACCATGTCTTTAAAGCCACTATCGACCTGGTCGTTGGTGAGATGAAGTTCAGGGCTAATGATGACTGGAGTGTTAATTTAGGAGGTTCTCTTAATGCACTGACACAGGATGGTCCAAATATTCCTGTCACTGAAGCAGGTAATTATACGATCACCCTCGACCCATGGGCCAAGGTTGCCACTGTAACTAAAAACTAAGTGCAAACAAAAACTGTCAAAAGGTTTTAATATTTTTAGTTCTTTAATATCAAAAACCTCTTCTGCATCGTGCAGGAGAGGTTTTTTACTGATAAGTGCCTGTTAAATAACCGGACGGAAATTGCGTAAATGAAGGGAAATACTTATTTTGTATTTTTGAAACAGGAGGTGCATGTTTAACCTGACAGTTCAATTTCCTTGTTAAACTGACCCGGGAGATTATTGACGGGGAGGTTACGGGGTGGCATGTCAGTATAAATAATAGTATAACAGTAAAAGCAAAACCATGTTAATCAGACTTCAAATATTCATCTTCCTGCTGCTGGCAACTGCCGCTTCCCTCGACGCGCAAGTTATTACCGTTAACCCGGTGTTCCCCACCGCTGCCGATCCTGTTGTAATTACATTCAACGCAGACAAGGGCGATATGGGGCTTAAAGATTACCCCGGCGACGATGTTTATGCACATACCGGAGTTATCACTGACAAGAGCTCCGGTGGATCAGACTGGAAATATGTTATTGCCACATGGTCAACTAACATTCCCAAGGCAAAGCTTACAAAAGTGTCTGCCAATGTTTATACTTTGACAATATCCCCCTCCATACGAGAATTTTACGGAGTTCCTGCAGAGGAGAAGATACTAAAGCTTGCGTTTGTCTTCAGGAATTCAGGAGGCGCTGTAACGGGTCGTGATGTTGGCGGAACCGATATTTTTTACGATGTCAGCGAAGCAGCCACCTTCCAGCTGCTGCTTTCTCAGCCTGACAGCTATACCTCACTTGCAAACGCCGGGCAGGTGATCCCTGTTCAGGCTTCCGCCTCGGTATGCGATTCAATGATACTCCTGCAAAACGATGCCAGGATCACGAAAGTTACCACCACAACCCTCTCACATGATATTACTGCCGGAGGGTCGGGTCTCTTCAAACTGGTTGTCAGGGCATGGTACAACAATGTCATGAAGTCGGATTCAGCCTTTTATTTCATACGTACACCTGCAGTGACAGAGGCCGTTCCGGCCGGACTGAAGCCGGGAGTAAACGTAACGGGTGATAACGACGCCACTTTTCTGCTCTATGCCCCCGGCAAGAACAGTGTTTTTGTATTGGGCGATTTCAACGACTGGATCTATTGCGATGAGGGTTTCATGAAGAAAAGCCCTGACGGAAACTGGTTCTGGATAGCTGTCTCAGGTCTCGATCCTGCCGATGAGTATGGCTTTCAGTATATGATCGATGAATCAATACGGATACCAGACCCCTATACTACTAAGGTGCTTGACCCATGGAATGACAAGTATATCGATGAAGCAACATATCCTGACCTCAAGCCTTACCCCGAAGGAAAGGCTGACGGCCTTGCAGCTGTCTTTCAGACCCGCCCGGCACAGTATGCATGGGATAACAGCACTTTCACCCCGCCGGCAAAAGATGATCTTATCATCTATGAGCTTCTCGTCCGCGATTTCGTCGCTTTGCACGATTTTAAAACGATCCGTGATACACTCGATTACCTTGACAGGCTTGGAGTGAATGCCATTGAATTCATGCCGGTTAATGAGTTCGAAGGCAACAGCAGCTGGGGATATAATCCTTCAATGTATTTTGCCGTTGACAAGTATTACGGTACGGCCGACCGTTTTAAGGAACTGATAAATTCATGCCACGGCCGCGGAATGGCAGTGATTATGGACATTGTGCTCAACCACGCATACGGAAGCAATCCCATGGTGAGGATGTATTTCAACAATGCTGAAAACAAGCCTGCCTCCGATAATCCGTGGTTCAACAGTGAGGCACCTCACAAGGCTTTCAGCTGGGGCTATGATTTCAATCATCAGAGTACAGCCACGCAGGAGTTTGTTGACAGCGTCTGTCATTACTGGATCAGCGAGTTTAAAGTTGACGGCTTCAGGTTTGACTTTACAAAGGGATTTACAAATACGGCAACAAATGATGATGGCGCCATGTCGGCCTACGATCCTTCAAGAATTGCTATTCTGAAACGTATCGGAGATAAGATATGGTCATATAAACCTGACGCCACCCTGATCCTTGAACATTTTACCGGCAACACTGAAGAAATGGAACTTGCATCCTATGGTTTCCTTCTGTGGGGCGACGGTAAATGGAGGTACCAGGAACTGGCAAAAGGCAATGCCTCGGATCTGTCGGAAGCATCATGGAAAAACCTGGGCTGGTCTGTGCCGGCTGTGGTTGACTATATGGAGAGTCACGACCAGGAAAGGATCATGTATCTCTGTATTACCGGCGGCAGGTCGGTCACAGGCTATGATATCAGGGATTTCAAAACTGCCCTTAAGAGGGTTAAGCTGGCAGCAACATTCAGCCTTACGATACCCGGTCCGAAAATGTTATGGCATTTCCAGGAGCTTGGGTATGATTATGCTTTCAATTACAACAATGACCCGCTGGGGCCAAAACCGATCAGATGGGATTATTATTCTGATCCTGACAGAAAGAATCTGTACAATAATTTCGCAGCCCTGATAGAACTGAAAAAAAGCAATCCGGCCTTCTCGTCAGACAATTACTCGCTGTACCAGTCCGGCATGATGAAAAGGGTGAATATACAGAGCACTGATATGGATGTGGTTGTACTTGGCAACTTTGATCTTTCCCCTCAGACGGTTGATCCGAATTTTACGAAAACGGGTACCTGGTATGAGTTCTTTAAAGGCACCACATATGAGGTAACTGCGTCCAATCAGAACACGCCCATTTCGCTTGAACAGGGTGAATACAGGTTATATACCTCGAAGCTTGTCTCACGCCCGGACTTCCTTTCCGGTGTTGAAGACGGGACGGCTGACGACATCAATGCCGGTCTGCTGTTTGATGTGTATCCAAATCCTTATACAGAAGAGACGCAGATCAGGTTCACAGGTGAGGATGCTTACCAGCCTCATACGGTTGAGATCTTCTCCGCCGACGGAGCCAGGGTGCGCATTATAGCCTGTCCCGCAGGCATCGGCGAGGTGCAGCTGGATGGAGCTGATATGGCAGCAGGAATTTATTATGTAAGGGTCACTTCAGGCAGGTTAAATTCAGTGAAGAAGATAATCAGACTATGATGTGCTTTCAGCAATGTGAAAATAAAAACCCCGGGCATCCACCCGGGGTTTTTATTACACTATTGCCTACTGCCCAATGCCTATTGCCTGGTTATTTCGTTAGCACCAGGTACCCCCATGCATCAAGCTGCACAGGTTTGCCCTTGACAAGCTCATAGACCTCACCTGTGAATAACTCGGTGTAGCTTCCTGCGGTGTCTCCGTCCTTCAGCTTGACACTCACCGGCTTTTTGCCGAGGTTTAGCAGAACGACAACCGCCGCATCACCTTTTTCTCTCTTATAGGCATATACGTTTTTCTGATCCGTCTTCAGCGTCACCAGAGTTCCGCCTTCGGTTCCGTGTCTAAGAGCAGGATGCGAGGTGCGAAGGTGCACCAGCTTGGTGTAGAAATCGCGCAGCTCGGTCTCTTTCCACTCGATCGGATCACGTTTGAAGAACTCAAGCCTCTTGTCAAGGTCAGCCTCCTGTCCGTTGTAAAGCAGAGGCACACCGGGAATGGTGAAGATATATGCCGCAAATGCCTTCTGTGCATCACCAAGCTTCTCGTCTATGGTGCCGTTCCATGAGTTCTCATCATGATTGGTCATAAATCTGAGCCTGTATGAGTTTGCAGGATAATAAAGCAGTTCATACTGCATCATTGTGTCAAGGGCAGCAGGCCTGCGCTGACCGGCAGCAACGGCATTCATCAGGTGATGATGAGCCCATGCGTAGTTCATGTCAAAAGCCCTCTCAAGGAGATATGAGTGCTCCTCATCTTCCGCAAGCATTAGCACCGGCCTGATTGCATTGAGCTCGGTGGTGGCCCGGAACCAGAATTCCTCAGGCACCAGCCCCGGGAAATCGCAGCGGTATCCGTCAACGCCGGCCTCGGCAACCCAGAATTTCATGGCACCAACCATATAATCCCATAACGGCATGGCGGTGTAATCAAACTGAATTACATCAGTCCAGTCAAATGGCGAAACGAAGTTGCCAACAGAATCCTTCTCATACCATTCGGGAAAATCGGTGGCAAGAGGATTGTCCCATGCAGAGTGGTTACCCACCCAGTCGAGTATCACATGAAAGCCCATCTCATGAGCCTTTGCGACCAGCGCTTTAAAATCATCGAGGGTGCCGAACTCGGGATTGACAGCCATATAATCGCTGATTGAATAATAACTGCCAAGCTCTCCTTTTTTGTTTTTCTGACCTATAGGGTAGATAGGCATGAACCACAGAACGTTGACACCAAGTTCCTTCAGCTGGGGCAGAGCTTTTTCAACACCGGCCAGGGTACCTTCCTGAGAAAACTGTCTGACGTTGATCTCGTACAGAACCATGTTGCGGGTCCAGTCGGCATGAACGACAGTTGATTTAAGCGGTTCCGGTACACTCACCGGCTTCGGGCGGCATGAAACCGCTACAATGGCTATTCCGATAACAAGAATAATGATCTTGAAAATGTGCTCTTTCATCATGGTCAGGTTAGTTTAGTTCTATTATCATTGCTGTTTTAGGTTCTACTGTAAACGATGTGAGGTCGTCAATGACCTTGCCTGTGATGACTTCGTGCCCTTTCGTGAAGCCTTTGAGTGATTCAATGTACTTTTCCTTTGTTATGGTCCGGCTCTTCGTATCGTTGCTGTTGAGGATGACCATCACGCTTTCCTTCCTATTATACCTGAAATATACATAAAGTCCGTCATCAGTGATATAATGCTTCAGGTTGCCTGTATGTATAACATCCTTGTTCTTTTCTCCAGTTAAGCAGGTTCGTTGTAAAATCCAAAGCTTCCTTTTCTTCCGCGGTGAGGTTTGCCCCGGTAAAGACATTCTTCTCATCTCCCGGCCATCCTCCCGGGAAGTCTTCCCTCAGGAAACCGTCACCCTTGCTCTTATCGCCTTCCATCACGATCTCAGTTCCGTAGTACACCTGTGGAATGCCCCTGGTAGTCAATATAAAGCTCAGCCCCAGCTTGTAGACAGGCAGGCTTTTCCCGGTCTCGGTGAAGAACCGCGTCATGTCATGATTGTCGAGGAATATTACGTTTCTGAGCGGCTCAGGATAAAGGAAATCCTGTGAGAGCACCGAGTAAAGTCTTTCAACCCCGTCTCTGGAACCGGCCGGAGCGGTGAATGCGGTATGTGTGGCAAAGCATACAGGGAAGTCAGTCACTGAAGGAAGGTTGGAACGGTAACCGTCGCTGTTTTTCTTATTCAGCGCCCAGTATGCCATCTGTGACGGTTCCTCAAACCATACTTCCCCGACAATAAAGAAACCGGGAAACTCATCGGTGACACGTTTAGCCCATCGTGACATCATTGCCGGCTCAGGGTACGGATAAGTATCCATTCTTATTCCGTCAAGCCCCGAGTATGCTATCCACCAGAGGCTGTTTTGCGTAAGGTATGTCTCCACCAGGGGGTTGCTCTGATCAAGGTCAGGCATGCTGCGGTCAAACCATCCCTGTTCCATAAGCTCCAGGTCACACCTTGCGGCATAGGGATCCATGTATGTGGAAGCCTTGTAGTTGGTACGGGTAAACTCACTGAACTGGTGTATCCAGTCGGCTGACGGGAGGTCCTTCATCCACCAGTGGCCCGATCCGATATGATTGAAAATCATGTCCATGACAACCTTCAACCCCTTGTCATGTGCCTGTGATACCATTTGTCTTAACTCTTCATTTGTGCCGTAGCGCGGATCGGACCGGTAAAAATCGGTCGTTGAATATCCATGATACGAAGATCTCTGCTGGTTATTCTCAAGGAAAGGGTTAAGCCATATAGCCGTCACTCCAAGGTTTTTCAGATAGTCAAGGCTGTTGATTATACCCTTCAGGTCACCGCCGTGTCTTCCGCCCGGCTTGCTCCGGTCAGGCTGTTCGGTCATCCCTTCGACACTGTCATTCGACGGGTCGCCGTTTACAAACCGGTCAGGCATAAGCAGGTAGAGCACATCGGAGCCGTTGATACCCCTCGCTTTTCCTGAAGGGTGTTCATAAAGCGGAAGGATATGAGTCAGGCTTTTTTTACCGCTTGTAAAGTTCAGCTTTATGTTACCCGGAATCGCCTCCCGGCTTATATCAAGGTTTACAAAGAGGTAATTGGGATTTTCTGTTTTGACAAGGGTGACCACCCTGACACCCGGATAGTCTGTCCTGACATCGTATGCGGCAATCCCCTGCCCATAGACCATAAGCTGGAGAGCGCTCTCCTTCATGCCCGTGAACCATGACGGCGGGTCAACGCGTTCAATTTCCTGTCCGTTCCCCGGCACAACGGCCAGTACGACCAGAATGGCAATTAAATAAATCCTTGTATTCTTCATCATTTTGCTATTTTCTTTTCTTCCCCGGGTCCGAGGGTGAGCTGTTCATCGCAGACTGCCAGCGGTATTGACTCACCTGAGAGGTTCACCACAGTCACTGCCTTGCCGTTAACCTCAACCCTGAGCGGATTGTTTCTGAATCTTACTATGAAGGAATATGAGCTCCAGGCAGCAGGTATGACAGGGTCAAGATACACCCTGTCGTTGCGTATTCTCATTCCGCCGAAGCCCTCGACAATAGAGAGCCATGTGCCGGCCATGCTTGTGATGTGAAGCCCGTCCTTCACCTCCCTGTTGTAATCGTCAAGGTCGAGCCTTGCGGTGCGAAGGTACATTGTGTAGGCTCTTTCGATGTCATGCAGCCTCGCCGCAAGCACGGAGTGAATGCTGGGGGAGAGTGAGGATTCATGCACGCAACGCGATTCATAGAAGTCGAAGTTGCTCCGGATTGTTTCTTCCTCATAATCATCTTCAAAGAAGTAAATGCCCTGAAGCACATCTGCCTGCTTGATGAATACCGAACGCAGGATGCGGTCCCACGACCAGTGCTGGTTAAGCGGTCTCTCGGCAGGGTCGAGATCCTTTACAGTCTGCTGCAGCTTATCCATGTAACCGTCCTGCTGCAGGAAAATGCCAAGGTCATGATGCACCGGCAGGTAGATGTTGTTTATGATCTCATTCCATAGAGAGAGCTCGCACTCCGTATCAAGCCGCGTGCGCGAGATGACGGAATTGTATTTCACGGTGCTGGTTTTACGCAGCCAGGCAAGGGAATCAACAGTGTATTTAATTGTCCACCGGGCCAGTACATTTGTGTACCAGTTATTGCTGACGTTGTTCTCATATTCGTTAGGACCGGTTACACCGAGGATCACATACAGGTTTTTCTCCTCCGAAAAATTGCATCGCTGGGCCCAGAAACGCGAGATGGCTATCAGGACTTCCAGTCCGTACTCTGCGAGGTAACCCTGGTCGCCTGTATGCCTTATATAGTTGTAAATAGCATAAGCGATGGCTCCGTTACGGTGTATCTCCTCGAATGTGATCTCCCACTCGTTGTGACATTCCTCGCCGTTCATCGTGACCATCGGATAGAGAGCCGCCCCGTTTTTAAAACCGAGTTTTGCTGCGTTCTCTATTGCCTTTTCAAGATGTTTATACCTGTATAACAGCAGGTTGCGGGCTACATGAGTATCGGCTGTGCTCAGGTAGAAGGGCAATACAAACGCCTCTGTATCCCAGTAGGTGCTGCCGCCGTATTTTTCTCCCGTAAAGCCCTTGGGACCAATGTTCAGGCGGGGATCTTCCCCGGTGTAGGTCTGGTTAAGCTGAAAGATATTGAACCTGATACCCTGCTGGGCAGCTATGTCGCCGCGAATCACTATATCTCCCATCTCCCATTTGGCAGCCCAGGCTTTGATATGGCTGTCAAGCATCGCATCAAAACCTTTCTTCGCTGCCTCGCTTGCTGAGGCCATGGCTTTGCGTGCCATTCCTTCAACAGGATGGTTTGTCGATGAAAGCACGGCAACATATTTTTTCACTTCAACGGTGTCACCATCGCTGTACTGGTATGTCAGGGTGCAATGTGCCGTTTTCTCATCCGTGCTCATTGCTATATTATTTTTCACAGCCTTGCCGTTGACGGTGAATGCATTCTCCATCGCCGTGGCCACCATGAAGGCAGTCTTGCGGGTCTGTGCAACCACTGCTGCCCTTAAACCGTCATATTCAGCTGACTCCTTTTCCCAGAATTTCTCATCATAGTTGGCGTCTTCATTATAGACATCGGCATTCAGCCACGGAGTGACCTCCACAGTACCGCTTCCGCCGCTGATCTTTACGGCATAGCTTATTGCAGCTTTTTCGGGCTCGCTCATCGAAAGGAAACGCCGGGCGGTCACCTCGGCCACCCTGCCTGAAGACATTACGGCGGTGAATGACCGCGTCAGCAGGCCATCCTTCATATCAAGCACCCGCCGGAATGCTTTCACTTTACATTTTGCAAGGTCAAGCAGCTCACCGTCTATCTTCACGTCAATGCCTGTCCACGACGGGGCGTTGGGCACCTTCGCAAAATATTCAGGGTAGCCGTTCTTCCACCATCCGACGACTGTCTTGTCAGGATAATAAATTCCTGCAACATAAGTACCCTGCAACGTATCACCGGAGTATCTTTCCTCGAAGTTGGCGCGTTGTCCCATCATGCCGTTGCCCAGGGCAAATATGCTCTCGGAATCACGGCCTCTCTCCGGCTCAAAACGTGTCTCGATGATCTTCCACTCATCAGACTGAAATCGGGAATTTGTCATTTGGCTTTAAAGGTTTTTTAATTTTTGAATTGTAATTTTTCTGAGGTCGGGAATAACCAGGTCTGCCTTTGCCAGCATCTGCGGATCTCCCACACCCACGCACTTCATTCCTCCGGCAATGGCAGCCTCTATACCTGCCTGCGCATCTTCAAACACAACACAGCATGAAGGATCCGTGTTTAGCTCCATGGCTCCTCTCACAAATACTTCAGGATCAGGTTTGGCAGTGTGTATCTTGTTGCCGTCGACTATCACATCGAACATATCGGTGATCTTTATACCGTCAAGTATCGTACGTGCATTTTTGCTCGCTGACCCGATGGCTGTGAGAATGCCTTCCTTGCGCAGCTGCTTCAGCAGCCTGATGCTTCCCGGAAGGATCTCATCAGGGGTCATGCCGGTAATGAATTCGACATACCACCTGTTCTTCCTGGCTGCCATCTCTTCCTTTGCCTTCTCGTCAGGATTCAGGCCGCCTACCCTGAGAAGGATCTCGAGAGAGGCCATACGACTGACACCCTTGAGGGCCTCGTTATCGGCAAGGGTGAATTCGAAACCCAGTTCCTTGGCCAGCCGCCGCCATGCCATAAAATGATATTTTGCGGTGTCGACAATGACACCGTCGAGATCAAAAATACATGCCTTAAGATCCATAACTATTTCTTATCGTCAACGTCTCTGACAAAATTCACCATCAGGGCAGCGATCACCATTGAAATTCCGCCGGCCACAAGTGCCAGCATCGTGTTGCCGCCGAAGAGATGCTTGACCATGCTTCCGAGGATGCTGGCGGCAAGTATCTGGGGTATGACGATGAAGAAGTTGAAGATTCCCATGTAAATACCCATTTTGTTATGCGGCAGCGACCCTGTCAGGATGGCATACGGCATAGAGAGGATACTGGCCCATGCAAGCCCGACACCGAGCATCGGCACAATAAGCAGGTTTGGTGTATGGATCAGGCTGATTGAAGCAAGGCTGATACCTCCGATGATCAGGCAGATCATATGGGTGATCTTTCTGGATGTGGCCCTGGCCAGAACGGGCAGCAGGAACGCCACAACAGCTGAAAATCCGCTGTACACCCCGAACAGGACACCAACCCAGTTGGCTCCCTTATTGTATTCTGCGGAAGTGGTATCTGCAGTCCCGTAAACCTGTGATGTGACAGCTGCCGTTGTATATATCCACATGGCAAACAGGGCAAACCATGTAAAGAACTGGACGGCTGCCAGCTGCCCCATCGTGGATGGCATTCTTTTAAGGTCGGTCAGGATGCTGTTCAGCCCGTTCTCGCCCTTGCCTGTCGATTGCATCATGCCTGCAAAGAGCTGCAGCAGACCGAAGAGGGAAATGCCGCCGGTGACAACAAACAATTCCTTCTCAAGATCAACCCTTGTGAGTATGAATGTCGACACCAGGCCGATGGCAAGCCAGATGATCCCCGGTTTGTAGAAATTTACAGTGCCCAGAGCCCTCAGCTCTGTACTTTGTGTCTCAGCAGACTTAATGACTTCACCCCTGGCGGTTTTCTCACCCTTTTCAAACTCCTCAAGTTCTGCAGGCGTGTATTCCTTCGTACCAATGATGGTCCATAACACGGCAGCCAGAAGGACTGCAGCACCAATGTAAAACGAAAGTTTCAGGTTGAACGGAATAAGTTCCCCCTCACCTGGTACGGCGGGTACATTAAACCAGTTGGCAAGGATCCATGGCAGGAACCCGCCGATGACAGCACCGATGCCAATGAAGAAACTCTGCATGGCAAATCCCGTCGTTCGCTGTTTTGACGGAAGCATGTCCCCTACGAATGCCCTGAAGGGTTCCATTGAAATATTTATTGAGGCATCCATGATCCACAGCATCACGGTGGCAAATACCCATGTCGGCGAATTTGTGATGATAGCCAGTGCCAGGGAGGCCAGTATGGCACCTGTCAGAAAATAGGGCCGCCTCCTGCCAAGCCGGTTCCATGTCCTGTCGCTCATGTGCCCGATGATAGGCTGAACAAGCAACCCTGTCACCGGCGCGGCGATCCACAGTATCGGTATGTTGTCTATGTCTGCACCAAGGGTCTGAAAAATACGGCTTACGTTTCCGTTCTGAAGGGCAAAGCCCATCTGTATGCCCAGGAACCCAAAGCTCATGTTCCAGATCTGCCCGAATGAGAGCTGCGGTTTCCTCCTGAAGATCACGTTCATAGTCTGTTACAGGTTAGTTTTTATTACACGCAAGTTATAAGGTATTCAAAATTAGTCTAAAATCCGGTTCCCCAACATCGGATAGTTGCTCCTTGGCCTTGATTTTTAGGGCGTTTGCGTTGGATTTGTTATTTCAAACGTTTTCGGCCTGAGAGACTTTTTTCTCAGGGCCTTACTATTTAGATCAATTCTAAATAAAAAAGAGCACTGTTGCCTATTGCCTATTGCCTAATGCCTTGCTATATTTGATATCAGATCAATCTTAAAACGTACCGCCATGGCAGAATTCATGTATGAGAAACCCTTCCAGCTCGGGAGTGACACAACCAGGTACCGTCATCTTACTGCTGACCACGTCAGGATTAAAGAATGCTGTGGCAGAAAAATTCTGGAGGTTGACCCTGAGGCGCTTAAAATGCTGGCACGGCAGGCCTTCATCGATGTCAATTTCTATATGCGCACCTCGCACCTTGAGAAGCTTGCCGCCATACTTAAGGACCCCGAGGCTACGGACAATGACCGTTTCGTTGCGTGGATCATGCTCCGGAACACTGTGATATCTGCTGAGGGCAAGCTGCCGTGGTGTCAGGACACCGGTACAGCCATCGTGATGGCCAACAAAGGCGAGGATGTCATGACCGGTGCTGATGATGCAGAACACCTCAGCCGTGGTATCTGGGAGACATATGCTGAAAAGAACCTGCGCTACTCGCAGGTTGTGCCTTCAACAATGTTCGAGGAGAAAAACACAGGCAGCAACCTCCCTGCCCAGGTTGATCTCATTTCAGTTCCCGGGAACGAGTATAAATTTCTTTTCATAGCCAAGGGCGGAGGCTCAGCCAACAAATCATTTCTTTACCAACAGTCGAAATCCTTACTGAATGAGGCCTCCATGAGGAAGTTCATACGCGAGAAGATAGAGGATCTTGGAACCTCAGCCTGCCCGCCGTACCATCTTGCCGTGGTCATCGGTGGGACGTCGGCTGAAACTACCATGAAAACCGTCAAGCTCGCATCAACAGGTTATCTTGATACCCTTCCATCGACAGGAAATGCTTCAGGAAGGGCTTTTCGCGACAGGGAATGGGAGCAAAAGATAGAGCTGATATGCCAGGAGTATGGCGTGGGCGCCCAGTTCGGAGGGAAATATTTCGTGCATGATGTACGTGTGATACGCCTGCCGCGCCACGCCGCCTCATGTCCGGTGGGAATTGGTGTAAGTTGCAGCGCTGACAGGAACATCAAGGGTAAGATCACCGCTGAAGGGATCTTCCTCGAACAGCTTGAATTGCATCCTGAAAAGTTCATGCCCGAAAAGGCCCCGCAGCTTGACAAACCTGTGGAGATAAACCTCGATAGACCCATGAAAGAGATCCTTGCCGAACTGACAAGGTACACCGTAAAGACCCGCCTGAGCCTGAGCGGCACGCTGATTGTGGCGCGTGATATAGCTCACGCACGCATCAAGCAAATGCTTGACGAAGGCAAACCCATGCCAGAATATTTTAAAAACCATCCGGTCTATTATGCCGGACCGGCCAAGATCCCGCAGGGCATGGCCTCCGGTTCCTTCGGACCGACGACGGCGGGAAGGATGGACGGATATGTTGAGCTGTTCCAGAGCCTCGGAGGATCGATGATCATGCTTGCCAAGGGTAACCGCTCGAGGCAGGTCATCAATTCCTGCAAAAAGCACGGAGGTTTCTACCTGGGATCTGTAGGCGGTCCGGCAGCTGTGCTTGCGGCTGAAAACATCCTGTCAGTGGAGGTGGTCGCCTTTGAGGAATTGGGTATGGAAGCTGTCAGAAAAATAGTCGTGAAGAACATGCCGGCATTTATCCTGACAGATGACAAGGGGAATGATTTTTTCGATCAGTACAATAAGAGGCAATAACAGAAGGCATTAGGCAAGAGGCAGTAGGCAGTAGTGGCGACGCCCAATTCGGGCGTCGCTTCTCGTTTTGTAAAAAATAAACTAAAAATCAATTTCAGGTTAATACATTAATCATAATTGCGGTTATTTAACAATTAATGATATTTTTGCTCCTTATTAATCGTAATTCATTATTTGTTATATGTGCGGAATTGTTGGAGTATTTGAGCTGAAGAAAGATGCGAGTGAGTTGAGGCCGCTGGTTCTGGAGATGTCAAAAAAACTGAGACACCGGGGACCAGACTGGTCAGGAATATACTGCGGGGAGAAAGCCATCATAGCACATGAACGACTCTCAATCGTTGATCCGCAGTCAGGAGGGCAGCCGTTGTACAGCAAGGACCGCAGGCTGATACTCGGCGTCAACGGGGAGATTTACAACCACCGTGAGATAAGGGAGAGATACAGGGACAGATACGAGTTCATGACAATGTCCGACTGTGAAGTCATCCTGGCTCTGTATGCCGACAAGGGGAAGGACTTTCTCGATGAACTGAACGGGATCTTTGCATTTGTGCTCTATGATGAGGTAAACGATTGTTACCTGGCGGCACGCGATCATATGGGCATTGTTCCCCTGTACATCGGATGGGACATTTACGGAAACCTCTATTTTGCCTCGGAGCTGAAAGCCCTGGAAGGCACCTGCCGCAAAATTGAAGCCTTCCCTCCGGGACACTATTTTTTCAGCAGGAACGGTGAATTCACAAAATGGTATCAGCGTGACTGGGTCTCGTATGATTCGGTGAAAGATGGGAAGAGTGACATCAGCCTGTTGCGCGAGGCACTCGAGAAGGCCGTGCACAGGCAGATGATGTCTGACGTGCCTTATGGGGTGCTTCTCTCAGGCGGTCTCGACAGCTCGGTCATTTCCGCAATAACAAAGAAATATGCAGCCAGGCGCATAGAAACAGATGACAGCAAGGAGGCATGGTGGCCCCAGCTGCACTCATTCGCAGTTGGACTGGAAGGATCGCCTGACCTGATTGCCGCCAGGGAGGTGGCAGATCACATAGGCACCGTTCATCATGAGATCCATATAACCGTTCAGGAAGGCCTCGATGCAGTTCGCGATGTGATCTATTTCCTGGAAACATATGATGTAACCACGGTCAGGGCTGCCACACCCATGTATCTCATGGCACGGGTGATCAAGTCGATGGGAGTGAAGATGGTGCTTTCCGGCGAAGGTGCTGACGAGGTGTTCGGCGGCTATCTTTATTTTCATAAAGCTCCCGGTCCCGGCGAGTTTCATGAGGAAACGGTGCGGAAACTGGGCAAGCTGCATCTGTACGACTGTCTCAGGGCAAACAAGGCGCTGGCCGCCTGGGGAGTGGAAGGCAGGGTGCCTTTCCTTGACAAGGAGTTCCTCGATGTGGCCATGCGGATTAATCCTGCAGACAAGATGGCTGGAAAAGGAAAGATCGAAAAGTGGATTCTGAGGAAGGCATTTGAGGATTATCTTCCTGATAAAATTGTGTGGCGCCAGAAAGAGCAGTTCTCTGACGGGGTGGGGTATGCCTGGATTGACACCCTGAAAGCAATGACCTCCGGGAAGGTGAGCGATGAAATGATGGCATCGGCCCGGTTCATGTTTCCGGTCAATACTCCGAGGAACAAGGAGGAGTACTATTACAGGGCTCTCTTCACCGAGCACTTCCCTTCAGAGGCAGCTGCCATGACGGTTCCGTCAGTGCCGTCGGTGGCATGCAGCACGGCAGAAGCCCTGGCATGGGACGAATTGTTCCGAAACCAGAATGACCCGTCAGGCCGGGCTGTGAAAAACGTTCATAACAAGGCCTATTAAAACAGCAGAGACGCCCAAACCGGATGTCTCTGCCTGCTGATTGGTAAAATTCTTAATTCTTAACTCTTAATTCTTAATTTATTACTGTCTTCTTGTCAGCATCAGCTCCAGGTCCTCCCTGAGTGCATCCAGATCCTCCTCATGTTCAACTTCCTGGGAGAGTATTCCAAGGATCATGTTGTATGAGACCGGGTCGCCCTCGCGGGTGATACCAAGGAGATTATTGTACGTCTTGATAGCGCACTGTTCACCCTTTATATTCTGTTCAAGCACTTTCCCGACATATGGATCTTCCGGGGCATCGTAACCGCAGTTGGTTATTTTCATCCACTCCGCAGGTGAGAGCACGGGAGTGCCGCCGAGCTGAACAATACGGGTTGTGAGGAGCACGGCATGCGCCAGTTCCTCAGTTGCATGAAGATCAAGCTCGGCAATCACGGCATCCTTCATGGGGCCCTTGACAACCTTTGCACCGATCCAGTACTGGTAATAGGCCAGCCACTCATCGGCCAGCGCCTTGTTGAGAAGGTTGATGAGCTCATCAACATTCATCTTAACGATTTCTCTTCCTTTTTGTGCCATTTGAAACTATTTTAATTGTTATTACCTTGAATTATTTAGCCGGGTATTTTGCACCCATACCTTTTGCCACCAGGAGAGCAAGTTCCTTGTCAGCCTTATGGAAATGATTGAGCTGACTCATGATTATCTCTTTCTTCTTCGGTCCCCTGAGTTTTTCTTAGCCGCCTTTCTTTTGTTTTTAACGGTTATCTGTTCTTTAATGATTGTTTTTCCTGAAGAAGTAATTGATCTTGAATACAGTTCCGGTAATAGCTGCAATGACAAGCAGTACGATAAGCCAGGTTTCATCAACAACAAACAGGGCTGTCAGCGCTATCATGGTCCACATTATCACGAGGGCCCACAGGCCTGCCATTCTTCCTGTCTCGCGTGTCAGGTACCTGGAGGTGATCCTGCTGTTTATGATCTTTTTGTAAAGAGCCGGCGAGCTCCTGACATACAATCCTGCAGAGAGAAGTACAAACGGTGTTGTTGGCAGCACCGGTATGAATATCCCGATCAGACCCAGCAGCAGTGAAATTGTTCCGCCTGATATCAGCAGGATTTTAATCATTCTTTCCTTTGGCCCGTTTCGTTTTGCCGGTAAATTTCCCCATTATCTGCAGTTTGAAATCCTCTATCCTGAAATTCGGGATGCTCTTCTTTTTAAAATACCGGTTAATGATTCTTGTCAGGTCAGCATCATAGTAGTCTTCAATACGGTCTGATTGTGAGCAGTAAAGATGGTGATGAACCTCCCTGACGGCATCGTACCTGAGTAAGCCCCGGTCAGTCTTTACCCTGATGATTATGTCTTTGTCGACAAGCGTTTCAAGCGTTTTGTAGATTGTGCCGGTTGCAATATTGGGATACATTTTCCTTATGAAGCTGCCTACTTCCTCAGCTGTGGGATGATCATGCAGAACATCAACAGCCTCCAGAACTGCAAGGCGCTGGGGCGTAACCTTCAGGCCGCGTTCCTTGAGTTTAATTTTGTAATCGGCGGGATTCATCAGATAAGAATAATTCCTAAATAGGAATAATCAAAGATAAGATAATTTTACTAAACTTTCAAATATTTTTTAATCTGTTCCGGCAGTTTGCCGCGCAAATTCCGCCTTGCGGCGTCCCAGGGGCAGGCTATGGGTAAGGAAGAGTTACTTTTATGCCACAACACGCCTGCTCAATGCTCCTTGCTCCTTGCTCCTTGCACCATGCCCTTTGCCGCATGCCCTCCCGCCTTGCGGGATTTCCTCTCCCGCTCTGCGGGATCGTCAATATGCCCTGTACTCCTCGCCCCGTGCCGTCCCGCCTTGCGGGATTTCCTCTCCCGCTCTGCGGGACCGTCAACATGCCCCATGCTATGGGTTAATGAGCTTATCCTGCCACCTTTTTCTTTTTCCGGTACTTCAGGTAAGGAATAATATCTTCATTTTTCAGTCCTGCTGTTCCGTCATATTCGATTGTGACAACCGGTACACCCGTGATCTCCTCAATTCTTGACTTCATTGCTTCTGTCACCAGGGAAGGACAACAGTAGGAGGGATTGGTCTGGACAAACAGGTCCAGGTCAGGATATTGCGTTACCAGGCTGTGTATCTTGAGAACATTTTCAAACGATTCTCCTTTATGTAAAATATTGATTCCAAAATTATTAAGCCATTTATTCATTTCACCGGCAGTGGAAGACTTCATCTCCCCGGTGAAGTCCGAAAAATACTGTTTGTACTTATCCTCCACCAGCGGGATAAGCGATTTCAGGAACTTAAACTTGACATAGTCCATGTAACGGCCTTCCCTGAAATTCCGCTCCGTGGCAGGCTCAACTATGATTTTCATGTACTCGCTGTACGGAGTTGTAATAACCTCTCCGCCGTTTTCCTCGATGGTTTTTATCAAATCCTGATTCATGAGGTCATTGTCCCTGACATATAAGTCACCGAATATTGCCACCTTGGGCCGGTGTTTTCTTTTTACCGGGATTGTTTCAAAACCACCGGCAATTTCAGCTATCGTTTCTTCCTTCAACGTGCCTTTCAGGAATGCATCATAGAGTTTTTTCAATGCCGCCTGTATCATGGCATCTGTAGTTCCCTTCTTTGTTTCATAAGGTCGGATGCTGCAGCCTGCCTTTCTGATATAGCCACCCAGCATATAGGCTAAATAGGCATTTATTGCTGTCTGTAATGAAAAATCGTAAAAGATAACATCTCCCACATAAACCGAAACATCCTCCATACCCTTACCATAGTCCTCAAGTATTTTTTTCATATACCAGGGGAACATGCTGAGGTTGCATGAAAGTCTTGTTTTCATTATCCAGAGAGCAGTATCTGACGGATTGAGCCCGTTTGAGTCAATGTAATCGATCGCATTCTGAACAATAATATTCAGAGGCAGGCACTGGCCGGTATTAAAGCTCAGGCTTCGCTGCATTGAATCATTACTGCTGTCCAGGAGCCGGGCATTTATACCGCTGTTTTGCAGAACTGCCTCCAGCAGCGGTCCGACATAAGGATCCCATGTTGGGAGCAGCAATGTCTTGTCAGCCAGGTTTTTTGCACCGGTAAAAACAGACCGGGACAGATCGTTGTTCCGGGCTTCATTCTTCTGAATTTCCTGGCTGAAAAGCCTGAAGTCGATTGAATGGGTCTTAAGGATCCGGGAGGCATCACGGACAAGGGATCTTATATAATTATGCCAAATCCGGTTTGCAGGAATGTCTTCTCCTGAAAACTGAACAGATTTTGTTTTTGACTCTGACACGTGTTTCCTGTCAGTCTCGGCAACCTGTCTTCCAAGGTGATTCCTGAATGCCCTGACAGCCGCCTCTATTCTTGTTTCATAGCCCACCGCCGAATCATGCTCATCTAGCTGCAGGATCAGATACGGCTTCTGATATGCATCGAGGATCTCCTTGAAGTATTCAATGACGAAAGAATCCGGTGAGCATTTGAAGGAAGTGATCAGCACCGGGTAGCACCTGTCGGTTATTGCTGCCACTTCAGCGGCGGAGAGGATCTTAGAGGCAAATTTCCATTTGATTGTCCTGATCAGCTCTTCAGCCTTCATGACCTCGGATGGTTTTGCCGGCAGCATATCCATGAAAAAGGTCATGATCCCCATCTTTTCGATAATCTCCGGTATTGAGTTGTTCATTGCCGGTGACAATATCGTATAGGGACGGCCCACCAGCATGATGTGGATATCCTTAAGCCCCTTTATTTCATTCTGATAGAGCTTTTTCCATTCTTCATTAAGCGAATGAGCATATTTCCTCGCTTTTTCATAGGCCAGGCTGATGTCGATAAAGCCGATGTCGTTAAAACCGATTGCCCTGAACATCCTGTAAAGTTCCATGCGTGTAAACACTTCCCCCTGGGCGGACTTCAATACAGGTGTCAGCAGTTTTTCCCCGGAATTCAAATCCTTGTGCACAGATATTATTGATGACACAAACTGGGTATAATAGCAATACTGTTTGTTCACTCTGACCTCCCCGGGTTCCTCGATGTAAACCGGCAGAAATACATAATCGGCTTTGTCCATCAGGTAATCTACATGTCCGTGCATGGCGGCCATGGGAGCGCAAAACTCTGCACCGCATAAGTTCTTTCCCTCCTTTGCCGGGGTCAGATAATCCTCGCTTGTCACAGTGCTGAATGAAAGAAGATCAAAGAATTTTCTCCAGAAAGGTATTTCTTCAAAAAGATGAAGCCCTGCAGGAATGCCGATGGTTGTAGTTTTCTTATTTACGGAAGGGGCAAACCCGAACATTTCTTTTCTTTTGCGGATCAGCTGAAAACTGAGGGACTTGTTCCTGACGTATTTATGGATGTCATAGTCTCTGCCGCACAGGAATCCGTAAGCTACGGTATGATTTTCAACTTCGGCGACCTTGAGCTTGCAGTGATTGGTGCACAATTCACAGACTTCAGACCTCACGGGAATTGATTTCTTATACAGGTCGAGTCCCCTGAATTCTGAGGCGGTCACATTCTTGTCAGATAATTCAAGCGCCACGCCGATAGCGCCAGTCAGGTGACAATACTTTGACACCATTACCGGCTTCCTGAGTTTTTGCTCCATCGCTGCCACGAGCGCTTTGTTTTTTGCAGTTGCGCCCTGAAAAAATATTTTGTTCCCTATATGGACCTTCGGAGCGACCCTGGCGAAGTAGTTTTCGCATGTAGAGTGCAGGACTGCTGCGAGTATTTCATCCGTTGAATAGCCGGCCATGAGGTAATGATTCAGATCGCGCTCCATAAAAACCGTACAGCGGTCGCTTGCCATTGGGGAGCGGGCCTTTTCTGCCCTGTCAGAATATTCAGCCAGGGAACAGCCCAGTCTTTTGGCCTGTTCTTCAATAAAACTTCCGGTTCCTGCAGCACATACATTATTCATTACCGAAAAAGTAACCATGCCATTTCGCATGGTCGTGAACTTGGAATCCTGTCCGCCAATCTCTATGATCGTGTCCGTCTCATTATTCAACTCATATGCGGCCCGGGCATGAGCAGTTATTTCATCAAGAATGATGTCAGCCCCGATAATCTTCCCGGTAAATTTCCTTCCTGAACCCGTAGTGCCGACACCTGATATGGTCAACCTTACATTCCGTTTTTCAATGAAATCCGCGATAGCTTCAAAGATGACCTGCACAGCCTGAAGGGGCTGACCTGAAGTGCGTGTATAGAATCCTGCCTTGACTTCCTTTTTTATATCGAGAAGGGCAGCTTTGGTGCTGGTTGACCCGATGTCAATGCCAAGGAAGATCTGCCCCGCATCACTGTTTTCGGTGAATGAGTACTGATCCACCTCGACGGCCTTCATTGCAGGGAACAGGGCCGACCGGAATTCGTATTTTTCATGGTTTCCGAAATCGGGGTAATCTGACAGTTTCAACTGCAGCGGAGGGTAGTAATAATTCTTTTCCGGTTTTTCTGATAGGATAATATCCTCAAAACACCCCGGCTGATTTTGAACACCAGTTTCCTCTTCGCTGCAGGTCAGAGCAGCTCCGATGGCACCATAAACGTGTGCAAACTCGCCGACTGTGATCCGGTGCCGGGAAAGCTTTTCAATATGGGCAATTACAGATTTGTTTAATGCGACACCGCCGGCTGCAACGACATTTGAAAGGGAGTTGCTTTTAAAAACCGTATCGACAATATTCTTTGCAAGGCCATAAGATAATCCGTCACATATTTCCCCGAGGGAATATCCTTCCTGCTGCGCGTGGATCAGATCGGTTTTGGCAAAGACGGCACATCGCGAGGCTATCAGCGGGAAGCTGCCTTTGTTCTCATATGCTATTTTACTGAATTCCTGTATATCCTTCAGATTCAGCCGTTCTGCCTGCTGATCGAGGAAATTGCCGGTCCCGGCAGCACATGAGCTGTTTGATTTGTAGTTACTGTATTCCCCGTTATCCTCGAATGTGACCAGTCCGTATTTCTCTGCGCCTATTATCAGCAAAGAGCGTACTTCAGGGTGAAAATGCCTTGTTGCCGTAATATATGCAACCCTTGGGTCAACAGATATTCCCTTTCTGACAACTGAACCGGAAGAGGATGTGTATCCGATAGCCCTGACGGAGTCAAAATCAATCTCCCGAAGCAGGCTTAACAAGGTACCGGCGATTTGTCCCTTGTGGAATTCATAGCCTGTATGGCATACGCGGTTATGCTCATCGGTCAGGGCAACTGAGACGGCAACTGAACCGACATCTATCCCAAGGTTGTTATTCTTCATTTCAGTCAGTAGTCCTTTCTGGTTTCATCCTATTGAATGACCCACTTTCACACAGATCAAAGGTACATTTCATAATATTACATGTCAAGTATTTATACTTCGGCTCAGGAACCAGCACTTGTAAGGCAATTTGGAAAAAACTTCCTTTCTTTGTGACCGTGATAAACTTTATATTGAATTTTAAGGTTATAAGTAGTACCAAAGTGCCATTCTGTTGTCTTTATAGGAAATAAGTCATGATGAGAAGAACATTTACAATCCTTTTTCTGCTTTTTACGGCAGTCGTGCTTAATTCGCAGGTACTCGAACCTGTGACCTGGAGTTTTAAAAGCGAGAAGATAAGTGACAACGGTTATGAGCTTGTAATGACAGCTGAGATCGATGAACACTGGCATCTCTATGCCATGGATATCGGAGAGGGGGGGCCGATTGCGACAAGCTTTACATTCGAGGAGGCTGTTGGGTATACGACTGTAGGCCAACCATTTGCTGTCACAAAACCAGAAGTAAAGTATGACAACAGCTTCGATATGAATATCGGTATGCACAGCAATACGGCCGAGTTTCGTCAGAAGGTAACCGTGTCACAGTCACTGGTGACCGTGAAGGGGTATGTAACCTTTATGTCATGTGACGACAAGCAGTGCCTGCCTCCGCGGGATGTGGAGTTTGCATTTGAGTTAAAAGGCACTTCGGCGGCTGCGGCAAAACCGGCCGGGAAACAGGATGAGAAGGTTGCCGGGACAGCGGCTGCTGCAGCCGAAACAACGACTGAGCCTCTGATGCATGAGGCGGCTGAGACCCCGGAGGTCACAACAGTTCAGCAGGGGACAACCGTACCGATACAGCCTGCCCAAACGACAACTGAGCAACCCAGGAAAGGATTCCTCAAATTTTTTCTTCTCTCGATGCTGGCGGGATTTGCAGGAGTGCTTACTCCCTGCGTCTTCCCGATGATACCGATGACCGTTGCGTTCTTCAGCCAGGGATCAGAAAAGAAAGGCTCGGCGATAGGCAAGGCACTGATCTTCGGACTTTCGATAATTTTTCTCTATTCATCTTTAGGAATTATAGTGTCACTCACCAGTGCCGGTGCAGGCTTCGCCAACACGCTGAGCACCCATTGGATACCGAACCTGTTGTTCTTCGCACTCTTCCTGGTGTTCGCCGCATCATTCTTCGGTGCATTTGAGATCGTAATGCCGGCAAAATGGGTCAGCTCTTCCGATTCAAAGGTTGACAGGGGAGGAGCACTTGCAGCATTCTTCCTGGGTGTGACGACTGTACTTGTTTCATTCTCATGCACGGGTCCCATTGTGGGTGCCCTGCTTGTGGAAGCCGCCTCGGGTGATGTCCTGCGTCCCACTATTGGAATGTTCGGCTTCGGACTGGCCTTTGCACTCCCGTTCACACTCTTCGCACTCTTCCCGTCATGGATGAACAAGATGCCAAAGTCGGGAGGTTGGCTTAACTCGGTGAAGGTGGTACTCGGATTCATCATGCTGGCCTTCAGCCTGAAATTTGCCTCGGTGGTCGACACTGTCTACGGACTGGGGATACTATCCCGGGACATCTACCTGGCAATATGGATAGTGCTTTTCTTCCTCATGGGCCTCTATCTCATGGGCAAGATCAAATTCTCTCATGACAGTGATGTTCCCCATATAGGTGTATTCCGGCTGGTGCTTATTATTGCGTCATTCACGTTTGCAATATACCTTGTACCGGGCCTCTTCGGCGCGCCGCTGACACGCATCTCGGCGCTGCTGCCTCCGCGTGAGACGTCAGGATTCAACCTGTTGAAGGCGATATCTGAAAACAGGGGTGGAGGGGCTATTGTCACGACCACAGGAGGTTCGGCTATCTGCGGAACACCGAAGTATTCCGATTTCCTTCACTTTGAATACGGACTCGAAGGTTACTTTGATCTTGAGGAGGGACTGGCATGCGCGAAACAGCTTAACAAGCCGGTACTGATCGACTTCAAGGGTCACGCATGCGCCAATTGCAAGGAGATGGATGCGCGCGTCTGGTCAGACCCGGAGGTACAAAGAAGGATCAGGGAAAACTTCGTGCTGGTAGGTCTCTATGTTGACGACAGGACAAAGCTGCCTGACAGCGAGGTGTTTGTCTCGAAGGTCGACGGCAAGGAGAAGAAGACGATGGGTAAAAAGAATGAGGACATTGAGATATCGATGTTCAATACAAATACGTTACCGCTATATGCCATCGTAGATCCGTCCGGCACCCCTCTGATTGAGACCCGAGGCACCGACTTTGACATCCAGGCATACATCGACTGGCTTGACAGGGGCGTGGAGGCGTTCAGGAATAAATAGAAGCCTCCGGCAACTTTCTTAACTAGGTCCGGCGGGACATGGATGCTGCCCTTGCACGGGCCGCACCATGTGGCCCAGCGCTGTTACCCTGAAACTATTTTACCAGGATCGGTTCACCGAAACCAAGTTTTTTAAGTTCCTTCATCTGAGTGGCAGCATCTCCTGCAATTACATAGTACATCCTCATCGGGTCGATGTATTTCTGGACCTGCACATTCACCTCCTCAACCGTAAGGTTCTTTACATAGTTCTCCTCACGCGCAATATAATCCTCTGGGAGGCTGTACTGTGTCATTGTATTAAGCATATCCATAAGTGCGCCTTGTGTTTCAAACCGCAGGGCATTGCCCTTAAGAAGTGCATTCTTTGTAAAGTCGACATCTTCCTGTGAAACGCCTGCCCTGTATTTCGCCATCAGGTCCCTGAAAATCTCCGCAGACTCTAGTGTGGCTGTTGACCTTACTGCTGAACTGGCAACAAAGGTACCGTAACTCTTCTGTCCGTAAAAACCGGTTCTTGCACCGTAGGAAAAGCCTTTTTCCTCTCTCAGGACAAGGTTCACATAACCGTTGAATGATCCGCCAAGCTTGTAGTTGGCGACGTAGGCCGGGTAGTAATCATCATGACCACGTGGCAGGCCGGGAGCTCCAATGTATATGTTCGATTGCTTGGCACCGGGGATATCCACAAAATAAACGGCAGATTTCTCCGGGGCAGCGGGGAAGCTGAACTCAGGCAACGCTACCTCTTTTGGAGCCCAGTTTGCGTTCAGTGAAGCGAGGGCCTTTTCAACCCTCGGCTGGTCAACGGAACCTACCACAAGAAAACGCGACAAAGAGGGCGAAAAATTTTTATCATAGAATTCCCTGAGCTGATCGATTGTCATTGACTCTACACTTTCAATCGTGCCCTGAACATCTTTTGAGTATATATTGTCCCTGCCCAGCATCAGCTCATTGAGGGCCTTTGATGCAAGGTAAGTCGGATCAATGGCGTTCCTCCTTATGCCGTTGATGGTGCGTGAACGTGCAAGTTCAAAAGAGAGTGAATCCCACCTGGGTTGAAGAAGCATCTCCTCGACAATGGCAAGCGTCTTCTCAAAATTGCGTGCCAGCGTATTGACACTCACTGTTATATCTTCCTCTCCTGCTGAGATCCTTATCATTGAACCAAGCAGTTCAATCTCCTCTTCAAGCTCTTCGGGAGTTTTGTTTTTCGTTCCCTCGTTCAGCATCACGGCAAGCATGCTTGCAACTCCCGGAGCAGCGATATCATCCATCATGTGACCACCCTCGATGACAAGGTTGTACTGAACCAGGGGAACCTCGGTATGAGCAATACCATATATCTGCATGCCGTTTGTAATTGATGATTTCCAGACCGAGGGTACTGTAACAGATACATCAGGCCCCAGGGGAGGCTGCACAGAACGGTCAAATGATGCCGGGGTCTTCTGAATCTCTGCAGCTTCACCAGCTTCGATCTTGACCTCTGTGGCAGCAAGGATATTCTCTTCCACAATACCCGCATTCACTGATCCTTCGGCAGCCTTGTCGACCTGACCTTTGGGGACAAAACTCGTGGCAACATAATTCTTCCCTTTAATATATGTCTCATAGACGTGCTTAACATCATTGGCCGTTACAGCCAGCATATTGGCCATATCCTGCCTGTAGAAAGCCGGATCACCTGCAAAAATGTCGTACTCAGCAAGACTGAATGACTTGCCGGATACGCTGCTGATCATATTGTAAAACTGTGTCTCCTGCCCGGCCTTTACTCTTTCAAGATCCTTTTCGGTGAATCCCTCAGTCTCAAACCGTGTGAATGCCTCATTTATGGCATTTTCGATATCAGCAAGGGCAACTCCGGGATTGGCCATTACCGATATGCGGAACATGCCTGCCAGGTCCTGTGCCATATTGAATGCTCTCACACCTGAGGTCAGCATCTTCTCCTTGACCAGTACATTGTACATGGGTGACTTCTTTCCGCCGGCAAGTATCTCGGCAAGGGCAGAAAGAGCATATGAATCCTTTGAGTATCTCTCAGATGTTGAGAAAGCCATTGTATATTGGGCCGTATTGGCAAAATTATCCTCATGGTAGAGTTTCTTTGTTTCTGTCAGCGTTACGGGCATCGGTTCCAGTTTTTCAACCTCCGGCCCCCTCGGTATCTCGCCAAAGTATTTCTGAACCAGTTCTTTTACCTGTACCGGATCAAAATCTCCGGAAATTGAGAGTGTGGCGTTATTCGGAACATAAAAACGTCCGTGAAATTCTTTTGCATCCTCAACGGTTGCATTTAACAGATCCTTCATTTCGCCTATCGTTGTCCAGCTGTATGGATGGCCCTCAGGGTACATCGCTCGTGCCATGACGGTCTGCGAGTGTCCGTAAGGCCTGTTGTCATAATTCTGCCTTTTTTCATTCTGCACCACATTCTGCTGTATGGCGAATGCCTCTTTTGTTATGGTATTCGCAAGGTAGCCCATGCGGTCTGACTCCAACCAGAGCACCATCTCGAGGGCATTCTTCGGAACAGTCTCAAAATAGTTTGTCCTGTCGCTGTTGGTGGATCCGTTGAGGGTACCGCCGGCACCCTGGATAAGCCTGAAGAACTGATCTTCGGGAACATTCTCGCTCTGCTGGAACATCATATGTTCAAACAGATGGGCAAATCCTGTTTTTCCGGGCACCTCTCGGTTTGATCCCACATGGTAATAAATAGCAACCGAGACGATGGGATCTGACTTGTCCTCATTAAGGATGACATTAAGTCCGTTGGCAAGTTCATACTTTTCAAATGGCAATGTCAGCCCATCGGCTGCTTTCTTCTGGCATGAGGCAAGAACCACAAATATCGCGAGCAACAGTGTTCCGAAGATGTTTTTCATAATTTTGTAAGGGTTTGGGTTGTACATATTAACAAATAGTTACACAAGATTATCTTATTAAAGATCAGGCCCGGACATCCGCCGGATAGTGTCGTAACCACTATTTACTTCACTGACTTTATCATTATGCTCATTTCATCCATCACCTTTGTCTCATCAACACCGGCGCCTACGATCCGGTACCTGATATTGCCATTTCCGTCAATGATGAGTTTTGTGGGAACACCGGTTACCTTGAAGGTTCCGGCGACCTTTTTATCCAGGTCGAGCAGGACATGGAAGCTGTAGCTATTATCATTTATAAATGTGACTACATCTTTCCTTATTACTTCGTCGGTTCTGGTTTTCGACTTGTTCTCAAAAGTATTTACAAAAAGGAATTTGACACCCGGATCATTTGCGTATGCGGTGACGGCTTTCTGCATTGCCGGGAAGCTTGCCTTGCACGGTCCGCACCATGTGGCCCAGAAATCAAGGATTACCACCTTTCCCTTAAAGTCTTCGAGTTTTACTGTTTTCCCTTCCAGGTCTGTCAGTTCAAATGCAGGGGAAGGTTCATTTATCATTGTCTTCAGCAGTTCCTTTGACAGGTCGGCGAGGACTGGCTCCCTCAGGGAGGCGAAGTATTCCTCAAATCCCTTTTCGGAACCGGTATCCTGTATATATACCCTCTTCAATGCCTCTTTCATTTCGGGTTTCCAGGCACCTTCCACCACCAGGCCCTCGATTGCCTTCCTGCTTTCAGCCGGAGGCAATACTTTTTCGGCCAGCAGGCTGTATTGTGTATTCAAATCAGCGTTTTTCCGGTTTCTCCATAGCAGCTCATTATACCTGAGTGCATCACCGGCGTACGAAAATGCTTTTTTATCGTCGCCAAACTGCTCGTACATAGCAGCACAGAAATCTGAAAAAAGTACCAATGCGTTCAGCGTACCTCTTTTTTGAAAATCGGGTGTCAGATAGGCATCATCTGCAGTGGCCGGAAGCCGGCTACCCTCGCTGAGCAACCTGAGACGCTCCTTATAGTAAGAGATATAATGCAGCGCCTGCTCTTCAGTGTAATCAGGAAACTTGCCTCGGGCCATCAATGCATCAAGTTCACCCCTGAATTCATAATACTGCGAGGGTGTTGTTTCGCAGGAGAAATTATATTGCTGCCGGTATTTCTTATATTCATCGAGCATATCATTCTCCAGAAGGGCACGCAGGAATGAAAATCTGACTGGCCTAGGTGAACCGCCGGTCCCCGACAGGGATACCCTGTTTTCATAGCTGGAACTGTAGAATTTCTCTATGTAGTTATTCATAAGTACCTCTTTCCTGGCAATATCCTGTTCTGCATTAAATGCATCCCAGAGCGCACTCATTGTTTCGTACCATCTGCCTTCGCCGAATTTTGCCTTTCCCTCTTCGCTGAAGAAGTTACTCATACCTTTCAGATTCAACATACCAGTGAGGGATGATGCCATACCATAATCGGATGCGGAGTTTAATCCGCGGTCAAATAACTTGTTCAACACATTGGTAACTAATGATCTAAGATCGTCAGGTTCGAAGTCAATCGATGGTAATTCTGATGTTACATTGCCGAGTGCATCGGGATACATTTCAAGTTCCTTAAGAAAGTATTCGGAAGTTTGATTTGTATTTGAAAATCCAAGTTGATTTTCATACGAGGCTGCCAGGTATCTCCCGATGAAATAATAACTGTATCTGCATACATTTCCTTCGGGGGTATAAAGAGGGATTGAATATCCCATCTTGTCGTTGATATCCACTTTCCCGGAAGCAAGTACCAGTTTTCGGTTGGCTATTTCCCATTTGACCTTGCCGGAAGTAAAATTGAGGGTTACAGCCCTGGTCAGCTCATCGGTAACGATAGTACCTTCGTAGCGGTTACCGTTTTTTTTCAGGTTTATACTGACCGGTTTATTCTGGAGGTAGGCCTCATATACCATATCATCTTCATACAATCCCCATTTTCTGGCTTCACAGCTTATAGTGTCGGTAGCACTGAAGAGATTTTCAGGCGGGGTATAACTAAAAGTGATCTTTCCACCCGGAACGGGTTTCAAAGGGGTGTAGGTGAGCTGTGCTGAAAGTTTGACAATGGCTGATGCCAGGAGCAGACATGTAAGTAGTATTGTTTTTTTCATCTGATGGTTTTTTTGAACGTTTGATTAATAAAGTGCAACATGTTATCTTTAATTAATTGCTTAGGAGAGTATCAGGGCGCTGTCACTTGAATATCGAGGTTAATTTATTCTCCAGATCTTCTCCTCTCAGGTTCTGGGCAATGATTATGCCGTTCGGATCTATCAGGAAATTGCTCGGATAGCCTTTTACGAAATAGAGTTTTGCCACCTCGTTATTTGTTCCTTTAAGGTCGCTTACATGGGTCCATCTTCCTATGCCGTCCTTGCGAATGGCGCCAAGCCATTTGTTTTTGTCTTCATCAGCCGCAACACTTAAAACGGTAAATCCCTTGTCCTTATACTTTTCATATTCCTTTATAAGGTTGGGATGTTCCTTTCTGCAAAAGACGCACCAGCTTCCCCAGAAGTCAAGCAACACATATTTGCCCCTGAATGAGGATAAAGAAACCTGTATCCCTGAGGTATCAGCCTGGGAAAATTCAGGAGCCCGGCTTCCGTTTCCCGTGGCTATGATCGCTTTCAGCAGGTGGCCGTCATAGGAATTCTGCATTTCAATCGGCAGCCGATTGTAAATGGGTGCAATATCCTGTCCCTGGAAGTTTCTGTTGAACATCATCATCTGATTAATGGCATAGAACACCAGTGGCGATTGCGGATTACTGTTCAGGTAGGGCAGCCATACTTTTACAGCGATTACTCTTGATGAATCAAGCAATTCCCTTATCTTTTGCTGTTGCACACTAGTGTCTTTTTCAAGCACTATGAGTTCATATTCTTCATCGAATTTTTCATAATAGGCCTTTAGTTTATTCTCCATCTCCTTGAAATCCAGGTCATAGGGTGAGCCTTTGAGTGTATTGTCGGTTATTCTGCTTCCCGACTCGAATGTCATCTCACCAGGCTGTATAAATATCTTTGTGCCGGTATTTTCAGTACTTAGGATTTTTTTCCTGACAGTGTCGGATGAGGCAAAATAGTAAATCATGGCAACTACCGGTTGTGAAATATTCCCTTTGATGAAGAATAGGCCACTATTCACTTCAAACGGCTGGTCATATTTCACTCCGTTTGTTGTATAAGAGATATGGATGGAATCGATCCTGTCATTGATATTGCTTATATCGCCTTTAATAGTAAAGGGTTTAAGTTCCTGTGCCTGGACTGTAAAGGCAAGTAGCAGAAGAAGGAATGTCTGGAAATATTTCATAATATGAAGGTTATGAGAGTACAGATATGCTTGGTAATGGTTCAGTACAAATCCTGCCGCGCGTGCGGCAGGATTTGTCTGTTGAATCTTCAGTATCACCAGGTTTAGTAACCCGGGTTAGGAGTAAGGTTCGGATTATTGATTAACTCCTTTGCAGGCATGGGCATTAGAACCTTGTGTGCGCTCCAGCCTGTCTTGTAATCCAGCTGGCTTAACACAGCGTCTGCCCGGTTGGTGCGTATCAGATCGAACCAGCGATGACCTTCGCACATGAACTCGACCCTGTTCTCATGTTCCAGTGCTGCAAGGATTTCAGCCTGGGTAGTTGCTGTTGTTTCAGGTAATCCGCCATGCAGGGTCCTGATCAGGTTAAGATCGGTAGCGGCGCCTGCAAGGTCAGGAGATGTTTTCCGGGCTTTTGCTTCCGCCCTTATAAGGTGCATTTCTGACAGCCGCAACACGCAGAAGTCCTGCGGGTCGGCATCGGCCATTTCCTGATAAAACCCGCTGTACGGATATTTAAGTGCGAAGACATTTTCTTCCGCTGAATATGTAAACAGGGTGGCAAACCGCTGGTCATCAGCTTCAAATTCATCAATTGCGGTCTGTGTCAGGCATCCCCACCCGGAATAGTCCCATGCATAAGCCTCCGGCCAATCCTGGTAAAACATAGGCATTCCGTAAAATGGATAATAAAAGCAGGCGTTCGGCATATCCCTCATAGTGCCGTCCAGCGAAAAAATGATTTCAGAACTTCTCCTCATGATGACCCCTGTCAGGTCAGTCTCTATACTGTAATTTCCGCTGTTGATGACATTGGTTGCGGCTGTTTCAGCATTTGCATAATCTCCCATAAATAAATAGATCCTTGCCAGCAGGGCCTCTGCCACATATTTGTTGGCGCATCGCCTTGCATCGAGGCCGCTGATATTTGTTTCGGGAAGCATGTCCATGGCATTCTTAAGGTCAGCTATCACTGTGGCCATTACTTCTGCTTTCGGAGTCCGGGCCAGGGATTGTGATTCAGCCGGATCAGGGTTCAGAATTAATGGTACATCACCGTAAAACCTTACCAGTTCGAAATACATCAGCGCACGCAGAAAAAGGTTCTGAGCAGTATACTGGTTCATTTCATCCTCGGAGAGGTTTGCTGTTTCTTCCGGCAGGTTCTTAAGCATCGTGTTCGCCTGAAAAATTACAGCGTACGGAGCAGACCATAACGCACTAAGTGATTCTGAGTTGCTGGCATCGTATTCCGAATTTGCCATCACATCAATATTCGTCGGAGGATTATAATTTAAATTATCGGCAAATTCCTCCGTCACCTGGACAAAACGTCCTTCACCGTAGAATATGGATGTCTTGCTATATACACCCAGCATGGCAAGTTCGATGGTCCCTTGGGCGCCAAAGACCTTGTCTGTGGTTATTTTATCAGGCGGAAGTGGAGCTTCCAGGAAGTTCTCGCACGAAGTGGCTGATATGAGCAGCAGCAGAATTGCTGCAAGAAGTGCTCTGGATTTATATATCTGTTTCATGATTTCTCTTGTTAAGATTATTTAAAATGACAGCTGTAATCCAAATACCCAGGTCTGCAGGGGGACACCGTATTGGCCGCTGTATGCCTGCGGATCTTTGCCCAGATCAACCGGGGACCAGAACATGAGGTTTTGTGCACGCGCGTACACCGAAGCGGTGCCAAAACCAGCTTTGTCGAGCCAGGTTGCAGGCAGAGTATACCTCAGTGATACATTGCTCAGCCTGAACCACAGGAGATCATTATATGCCATATTGGAAGTATTGGTATAACCCAGTTTTTGGACGTTGGCATTATAAACAAGACCTGTAGTTGGCCGTGGATAAGCGGCCTCGTCTCCCTCCTCTTGCCAGTAGTTGCCAAGCAGCAGTGTAGGCATGTTCCTCGCCCTGCCGGGAACTGATGCCAAAAAGTACCAGTTCGTGACCATCTGCTGTGCGGCGGTTATCGTAAATCCGAGCTCAAAATTTTTATATGTGAACAGGTTCTCCATACCTCCGTACAATCTTGGTGTGGGAGAGCCCAGGGTGACGTAATCGGCCGGATAAGTAAGCTGTCCGTCCTTGTTTACATCTCTGAAAACGGCATAACCGTCGGCTGTCGATATAGAATCAACATAATAACTCCTTATTATGTCAAGAGGCTGTCCGATTTCATAATCTGCGCTGTAGGGAGAACTTTCAAGATCATCATATTCGTAAAGCGAGTTTTTGGCAATTGTAAAATTGATATTGGTCCTCCATTGAAAATCCGCATTCATGATATTGACAGTACGCAACTCAAATTCCCAGCCTGTATTCTGCACGATGCCGTCGAAGTTATTCACGAATGAGCTAAATCCGGTTTGTGTGGCGATAGGTTCTGAAACCAGGAAATCGGTGGTCATGTTGCGGTACCAGGAGACTGAACCGCCGATCCGGCTGTCAAGCAGACCGAATTCCAGTGCAGCCTCCATCTTACTGGTCTGTTCCCAGTGTATGTTCTCGTTATAGAGATATTCAGTAACCAGAGAAACTGAAGTACCATAGTCAGAATAGTTGGCAGTATATAAATTCAGATACTGATAGTCGGCGATCTGGTCGTTGCCCGTTATGCCATAGCTTGTTCTTAGCTTCCCGAAGCTGAGGAAGGGAAGTGCATTTTTTATAAACGATTCGTTGGAGAAAATCCATGCAACGCCCACAGCACCGAAATTACCCCATTTGTAATTGGGGCCGAATTTTGATGAGCCGTCACGCCTGTATGATAAATTAACAAGGTATTTTTCGTCCCAGTTATAGTTCAGTCGTGCAAAATAGGAACGGAACCTTCCATCACTTTGGTAGCTGGATTTGTAGGTGACATCATTGGCAAAGGTCCACGACTCCATAAAATCGTCTCCGGGAAAACTTTCCAGCGTGAGCTCCTTGCCGGAGGTGGTACTTTGAAACCAGGTCGAGCCCAGCAACACATCTATGGTTCCGTTTGATATTTTCCCGTTATAGGTGAGCTGAGGCTCAAAATTCATCGAAGTGTAATTGCTGAAAGATGATGATGCACTCGGATTCACAGGATAATACGGGTTTACGGCTGATGATGGGAATATGCTTTCGGCTTCATTGCTTTGGTTGTTGTAGGCAAAGGCAGCCTTCACCTTCAGGCCTTTGTAAATCTGATAACCCAGACTGAGGCTTCCCAGGAAGTTATTAGTCGCTGACTCCTTTTTCTGAGTCATGGAAGCTTCCGGATTGGCGAAATAGAAGGAAGTCGATGATCCCCAGTAATAATCCCCGTTATCTTTATAAAGCGGGAAGTTAGGAGGCAGATAGCGAACACCGCCTACATTGTTTGTTGCGATCTGTGTAGGCTTTAGTTTGTCGATGGAATACTGAACAGCAAGATCCGTTTCCAGTTTATCGTTCAGCCCCAGGCTGTGAACATTCAACCTGGTATTTATTCGTTCCTGGTTGGGATCGCCCGGTTGTATGTCATACTGTTTCAGGTAACCTGTGCTGAAATAGTAGTTCAGAGTTTTATCTCCGCCTGATATATCTGCGTTTATATTTGTTACAGGTGCCTTGTTGCCAAGTTCATACTCTGTCCAGTCCGTATAGGCCCCCTCCACCCATGGAGGAAGGTTGGTAAGGTCAGCCGCCCTGTTTTCAGTAGGAACCCTGTTGTCAAGGGTAAATGCTTCATTCCTTAATGCCACGTACTGTTCAGTGTTTAATAATTCAGGTTTGTAAGTAGCTTTATTAAAGCCAGTATTCATGTCTATATTGACCCTTGTTTTGCCTAGCTCGGCCCTCTTGGTAGTGATCAGAACCACGCCGTTTGTGCCCCTGGAACCGTAAATGGCCGTGGCATCGGCATCCTTCAGAATATCGATGCTGGCAATATCATTAGGATTGATGCTGTTCAGGACTGAGGTGCTGTGTACATAGCTTGAGTATACAGCGTTTGAGTTGGCTGCGTTTATAATTACACCGTCTACAATGTACAGGGGTGTGGTGCCTGAGCCGAACGAATTCAATCCCCTGATCTGGATGTTTACAGCGCTTCCGACCGATCCTTCAGTGTTGGTTACAACAACGCCGGTCAGTTGCCCCTGCAGGGCCTGGGCAAAATTTCCAAGGGGCTGTTTGGCGATATTCTCTGATTTAATGGAGCTTACGGCACCAGTATTTAACCTTTTGGTGGTTGTTCCGTATGCAATGACCTGCACTTCATCTATGTCGAGTGCAACCTCTTCGAGTGTAATATTAAAGCTGGTTTGGCCTCCGATTGTAACCTCCTGGGTTTTCATCCCAAGGAGACTTATTTCAAGCACTTTTGATTCAGCAGGACAGGAAAGGACAAAATTGCCTTCAGCATCGGTGCTAGTCCCGGTTGTTGTTCCTTTTACAATCACTGCAACAGCCTCGAGCGGATTTCCATTCTTGTCTCTGACTGTTCCCGTCAGCCTCAGCGGCTCCTGTCGCTGGTTGATCACAACCAGGTTGGGATTCTCTACCCTTGGCTTGAGGACAATTGTATTGTCAACAATCCGATAATCTATGAGCGACATCCCGAAGCACTCATCCAGGGCAACCTCCAGGGGAACATCATTCAGATCAAGAGTGACCGTACCAGCTTGTTTCAGCAGGTCATCATCGTAGAAGAAGTTGTACCCGGTTTGTTCATGAAACTCCTTGAGGACACTCTTCAGAGAGGCGTCACTTACCGTCAGCGAAACGGTCTGGCTATTGACAACCGCACTTAGTTGCAGGCAGGTGAAAAACAGCAGTAGAACAGATAGTTTCATGATTAACAGCAGTTTTTTCAAACCTTTCCACTCTGACTCTGAGTGGAAACTTTGGGAATTTTTCATAATTTTGTAAGGGTTTGGGTTGTACATATTAATAAATAGTTCCAAGAGATTATTCTATTAAAATTCAGCCCGAACATCCGCCGGATAGTGTCGTAACCACTATCCGGTTTTTGTTCGCCCTAAATCAACCTAAAACTTATACTCATTGCATTCCAACTTTAATCGTTTCTTCGGTAATCTCAGCATCACAGCTGCAGAGGTGGCCGGCACTTCCTGACATCTTCCTGCCCAAAGACCGAAAAAGAGAGAGCTTATTTCCGAGGAAGGAATGATAAGCGCTATTCACCTTGGATAGGCCGAGATCTGTTATAACCTCAATGCTGAAGACTGATTTATCCGGTTCGCTGCCATAGTATAGAAATACCTGTATAAGTGAATCTGAATATAATCCCTGCGGATTTCTCAGCCTCACATTGACAGATAAAATCCTGGCTCCCTTTTCTTCTCTGAAAAGCTCCCCGGCTTTATTAAATGACTTTTTCAGGAACAGTCTGTAGCTTTGAGCATCATCAGGGTGAGTGGCCTCCAGCAGATGATAAGGTGAAAAGCATGCCTGCTCTACTCCAATCAACTGCAGGCTGCGGTTGCTCACGAACAGGGGTTTCATCCGCATTTTGTCGGTCACAATGACAAACTGATTATTGAGCTCAGTTATCTTTTCAATCTCTGTCACCAGGGGGTCTTCAGGATTAAATCCGCTGAATCCGTCACGGGACCATTGCCCGATAAGCCTGAAAAATAAGCCGCTTCCTTTCTGATCAGTTTTCATTTTTATCCATTTTAAGGCTGATCCGAACTTCCGGCCGGATAGTGTTTATGCCACTATCCGGCTTTCTGTTCGCCCTAAATCAACCTAACCTGAAACTCATTGAAATTCAACTTTAATCGTTTCCCCTGTAATCAAAAACCTGATACCGGCCTGCTCCATTATTTTCAGCAGCTGCGATACATTGCTGTAACGGCTTACAATCCCGGTGAAGGTTTTATCTGTCATCTCACCTTCATATTCAATGTCCACATCGTACCACCTGCTTACCTGGTTCATGATCTGCTCAAGTGTTGCACTGTTGAATATGAAAAGTCCCTCTTTCCAGGCGATGATCTCCTCGATATTGACATCGTTTTCGACCGAGATCTGTCCGGACCCGTCAGCCGTTGCCATCTGGCCCGGAGCAATTGTTGTCTGATACACCGGTGAAACTATCTGCACGGATCCCTCGACGAGGGTTGTGTTGACAGAACCTTCATCCGCATAAGCCATCACATTGAAACTGGTTCCGAGGACCTCGACAGTAATGCCTGCAGTATTCACCCGGAAGGGCATTTCGTAATTTTCAACCACCTCGAAAAATGCTTCACCGGTGATCTCGACAACCCTAAAACTACCTATAAAAGAAACTGGAAATCTTATTGATGATTCAGAATTTAGCCATACTTTGCTGCCGTCAGGAAGCATTAGTTCGTATTGTCCTGCCCGTGGTGTTGAAACGGTATTATAAACCATTTCAGACTTTCTTTTGCCTTCCGAAGTATAGGCAAGGCGTCCGTCTTCCACTTTGACAACCTGTGTCCCGGCCTGTTCTGCCAGTAGTCCGTTCAATGCACTGTCAAGCAGGATGGTTGTGCCATCACCCAGTGTCAGCAGAGCCCTGTTGCTGCCAGGGGCAAGATCAGCGACTTCATTAACTACAGGCTCTGCACGCTGTTGTGTGATCCACAGACTGCCCAGAACAACCGCCACCAGAACTGCGGCAGCAACCGCAATGCGATAAAAGAGAGATATTCTTCTTCCGGGTTTGTTCTCTTCACTGTTGAGTCTCATACTTATCTCCCTGTTGGGCTCCCTGGCACTCTCCATCAGTTCATCGAAGATCGTATCGTATGATTCACTGTCTGTAAGCCCTGTAAATTCCCTGCTTCTGAAAGCCTCGTCTACGGCCTGCCTTAGCAGGTCTCCGCTTTTGCCCTTACGAAGCTCACCGATCAGTTCATCAAGCTTTTTTTCACTTAATGAATCAGTCAGGTACTTTTGCAGAAGCTTATTAAATTCTTTATCAATCATGCCTATTTAGCTGTAAAATAATGTATTATGTTTATTCTTCGGGTGATAGCACCAATTGGCGCAGCTCACTTTATACCATAAAGACAGGAATAGTGGGCTAAGGTATTAGCCTGAAGGAAAAAAAATTAAAAAAAGAGATTATAGTATTTCCGGAGATGGTGGCGGATAAAACGCAGCGACTTGTTCATATGGCTTTTTACCGTGTTGACTGATATGTTCATCCTCTCGGCAATGAGCTCCTGGCTCAACTCCTCTTCACGGCTCAGCCTGAAGACGGCCTGCTGTTGTAAGGGTAACCGGTTAACGGCTTCTATGATGATTTCTTCGGTTTCCTTAAGGATCAGGTAGTTTTCAGGAGTATTATTCACCTCCCTGAAATAGTTATGAAGATCGTCAGTGAACTGTTCCTCATGTATCCTCTTTTCAAGTTCATTAAGGATATGGTTGCGTGCGACCATAAAAAGGTATGCGTCAAACCTGGCTACTGATCTGAGCAGTTCACGCTTGAACCATATCTTCAGGAAGACATCCTGGACCAGGTCTTCAGACATCGCGGGCGATTTGGTGAAGGCAAAGGCTACGCCGTAGATATGGTCATAATATCTTTTGAAGAGTGTTCTGAATGCCTCCTCGCTGCCATTTGCCACCATTGATGACAACAATTTGTCATCTGCCACCGCAGGCTTCACCATTTAATTCAATAATGTCTGTACGCGGAAAAACAATTTTCCCCCAAAAAGAGAGAGTAAATGTAGATATTTTTCGTACAGGATGGTTGCAGGGAATTAGAGGGTCACGCCTGCGCCTATGACAGCTAATAAGCTGAACAGGGCCTTCGCCAGAAAAAAACTTAGCCGGTCCTGTATATCAGAACTTAATGCCTAAGGTCACTGCAAATCTCAAACCTCCCCAGGGACCGTCAAAGAGCATTTTGACTTCGTTGGCGGTAGCATCAACAGTCTGGTCAATCAGTGATGATTTAACCTTTAAAAACTCCTCCTCTATGTCTGCCTGATCCACTGCAGAGAGGGGAGATGAAGGCACCCCGAGGAAATCGCCTGAGCTGACCCCGAAGTGAGGCCCGAACATCTGCCAGTCGAGACACATATGCTTTCCAAGGGCCCACTGATAGCCGAGCAGGAACCCGCCGGTATGGGATTTTATATCACCTTCAGTGTCGATGGTGATGTCTTCATCAAGGTCATTTGTATACGGTATAGGTAGGTTACTGACTGCATAGCTTCCGTATCTGTAGAACAGTGAAATATAAAATCCTGTGCCGTATCTCTTCTTTCCTAGGTAGAACCTGACTTCCGGAGTAATAGTGTAGCTGCTGATCAGCAGGCTTCTGATGATTTCTTCCGATTCAGCGTCAATTCCGTCCGTTGAATTATTCTCAATCTGCGTGATCATCTGATCAGCAATATAGGTTGGTATATTTGTTTCAGGCAAGTATGAGAATGATATTGCCCCGGAGATGCTTCTTGACAGAACTCTCTCATACTGCAGCGACAGGTTCAATACTGCCAGTGAAGTAAGATTGAGCTTAACGAAGTTCTTTGAGATATCATCGGTCTCCGACTCGTATTTTTCCATATCTGCGACCGGTACGGCATCAGGTGTGGTTTGAACAGTTTCATCTGTGACCTTAAGTGAATCAGCCGGCACTTCCTGTGATTTTAGGACAGAAAGGGTACAGGCAAGGAACAGGGAAAGAATGAACAGTTTTTTCATAGGTTATGGAGATTAGTTTGCATAGGAACACAAATCACCACCTAAAGTTAAACTATGAACCAATGCAAAAAAAATATTTTTGACTGACATAAAAATAGAATAGACGGAAAACCGGAATTTACCGGTAACGGACAGCAGCTACCTTTTACCCCGGGCCCCGTGCTGTCACCTCTGGTTCTGATACTCCAGAACCTCATTGTTATATTGTCTGTTCTCCAGGATCCTGACATAGTCGAGCGCCTGCTTGTTGTTATAATCCGAGTAAGCTTTCTGCACCCATTCTATTGCCTTTTCGAGGTCGCCGTTTATCTCATTTATTATACCCATATTGTAGTACGCCCTCCCGGCCACCTTCCTGTCAGGATTGCCTGTTTCCTTTTCCCAGAGCAAAGCTGCCTCATCCCATTTTCCGAGCTGTGCCTTCCGTTTGGCGATCTTAAAATTATCAGTGCCTTTCACAAAGTAATCGCGTGTTGCCCTGAGACGGTAGGGGATGAGACGCAGGGCATATATATGCCCCGCTTTGTTGCTCACCTCTTTTACTGCTGCCGACCGGTTGCTAAGCGCACTGACGGCTACAGCCGGATTAATTCCCCTGCCAGTGAAGTTTACAGTCTCTGCAACGATATATTCGTCAAGAATTGCCCTGTCGGCAGGTGAATAGATCCGCCAGCCTGTCTTGACAAGGATCTCCATTGACGCAATGTGTTCAATTGCGGGAATGTCGCCGAGCGGTGTTTCGATTTGTGTTTTTCCCGTTGAATAGCTGACATGAGTATCAGTATCATACATCTCAAGTGCAAAGAGCGCATCAGTGCCGTTCTCGAGGCATATACCCTCTACCTGCTCCCATGTAAGTGGCGACGGAAGGGAACCAATGCTTGAAGCTTTGAACTTAAGGTCAGTCAAAAGCTTTACTTCGTTAAACCTGTCGTTATCCCTAAGCTCTTGCGTGACCCCGTTAATAGCCTCAAGGGTGCCAATCGAGTCCAGCTCATCACCCTCCAGCGTCAGAAGCTGGTCGATCATTTCTATCGTTTTTGTCTGATCAGTGGGATTGGACCTGTCTATTATCCCAACGGTCTTTATTTCCGGGGCGATTGTCACCGGTGCCGGTTGTGTCACATTCAGATACAGCTCCTGTGTGGCACAGGAAGAGGCAACAAGTGCAATAACCGGAACAATGAAGTATGTCTTCATGGCTGTTGTATAATTTCGTTCAATTGTAATAATAGAACGGAAAAATGCCATGAATGGTATGAATACCTCATGCTGCATGCTCTATGCTTACAGTGCCAATTGGCTCCTTCACAAAAATTGCCCACCGGGCAATTTTCAAACTCACTACTGCCTACTGCCTATTGCCTATTGCCTAATCCAGTGATCCCACCACCTTCTCAACCTCAACCAGAATCTCACACGATTTTACCAGTTCCTTCATCGCAGTGTGGTCAGGATAAAGCGGGCGGTCAATGTCGAGGAAGTCAACATGTTTTCTGATTACATCCTTTGCTGCCTGCACACCCTTTCCGAAACCGTATTCCGTTTTCCTGAAATCGAGCGCCTGCGCTGCAGCCATCAGTTCAATACCCAGAATGCCGTAAGCATTGTCAAGGATCTGGTTGTTCTTGATAGCAGTGTTCATACCCATGGAGACGAAGTCCTCCTGGTCTGCTGCTGCAGGGATCGACTGTATGGAAGCAGGCATCGAGAGTATCCTTTGCTCCACAATCATCATATCGGCAGTGTACTGGCTGAGCATCATTCCCGAGAACATACCGGCGCCCTTGGTAAGAAAATCAGGCAGGCCGACACTGAGGGCCTTGTTATTCAGGCGGTTCATTCTTCTCTCCGACATTACGCTGACCATCGTTATGCACGCACCTGCCATATCCATAGGTACGCTCACAGGCGAGCCCTGGAAGTTGGCTCCGGAGAGCTGCAGGTTCCTGTCCGGGAAGAAGATCGGGTTATCGCCCACTCCGTTAAGCTCTGTCTCCACCTGGCTGAGTGCATAGGCGAGCATATCGTGCGCTGATCCGATGACCTGCGGGGTTGATCTCATCGAATAGGCATCCTGTACCTTGGCCTTCACCCTGCCCTCCTTAAGGTCACCTCCGGCAACGCATTTGTTGATGGCGGCTGCACTTCTTATGGCGCCTTTAAATCCGCGTGCCTCATGCAGCAGCGGTTCGTAAGGTTTCATATTTGCCTTAAGGGCTTCGAGCGACATTGAAGCGGCAATCTCAGCCTGTTTCAGCCAGTTATTGGCGTCGACGAGCCAGATGGCACTCATGGCGGTAAGCATGTTGGAGCCATTAATGGCTGCCAGACCGTCGCGGGCCTGCAGTCCCGGGATGTCTATCCCGGCTCTCTTCATAGCCTCGCCGCCTTCAAGGAGCTCACCCTGGTAATAAGCTTTACCCTCACCCATCAGCAGAAGCGCTATCTGAGACATGGGAGCAAGGTCGCCGCAGGCACCTACCGATCCTTTCTGGCAGGCGAAGGGGGTGACACCCTTGTTTAGCATTTCCACATAAGTCTCAGTGATCTCAAGACGACAACCTGAGTTACCGTGGGCATGTACATTTATCCTTCCGAGCATGGCACCCCTGACAGTCTCGATGGAGGCAGGGTCGCCTATGCCTGCAGCATGGTTGTAAACAAGATATTTCTGGAAATCCTTTATCTGGTCATCGTTGAGCACTATTTCCGAGAATTCACCGATACCCGTGTTGACACCGTACATGATCTCATGTGCCACGATCTTTTTTTCGAGCATGGCGCGGCACTCAAGGATTCTCTTGCGGGCGTCAGGATGCAGCTCAACCTTCTGCCCGTGACGGGCGACATTTACTACATCATTGACTGTCAGACCTGATCCGGTTATTATTAATGTATTCATTATTGTAATTATTAAAAAGATTTGTAATGAGGATTATTAAGAAACTGATTGAAACAGAGGTTGCGGCGACGCCCTGGCCGGGCGCCGGTACGCGGGGCAGATTAATACAACCCGGAGCGGTTGATTTTGATTTTATATTCCAGCGTCCAGCTGTGTGTCATGATCAATTGTTACGGTACCAAATGTAAAACAAAAATTCAAGATAACACAGCCGGGGCAATTCCACCCAATTTGCACCACTTTGTATGACAAATAATGATTTAGCCAAAAAGTATTATAAATAATTTTCGTATCTTTTGATGTCAACTTCCAAACCTATGAGAAAGAAAAACAACACCGTCTTAGCATTGGCTATCGTATTGACTGTTACACTATTAACTCTCACTGCCTTTGCCTTCATCAGATCTCTTCCCCAGGAAGACCTTAAAGGCAAGTATTCTTACAAGGAGTTTAAATCGGCAAAAAAATGCCGGTCATGTCATCCTGGAATTTATGAGCAGTGGTCGCAGGCAATGATGTCACAGGCCTATACCCATCACTGGGATGAGATCGAATATTTTAACCTTGCAGTGCCTCATGCTGAAGTCAAGCCTGAACTGCAGGGTCCTGTTGACGGATGCAATGGCTGTCACACACCGATGGGATACATGGAAGGGACGATGCCCCCGCCACGTCCTGAGGAAAACAGCATGGCCAACGAATCTGTCTCGTGCGAGGTGTGTCACCTGACACAGAAGGCACAGACTGATCCGCCGTTCAACTTCAGCTATTATATTGTTCCCGGCATGACCAAGTACAGCGGGCGTGAGCCTCAGACAGAGTCGCCGGCTCATAAAATAGTTCAGAGCGATTTCCACAGGACAACGGAGTTCTGCGGGAACTGCCATAATGAGAAGAATCCATACGGTATATGGGTTAAAAGCACACAACTCGAATGGAAAGAGGGTCCCTATGCCGCTGAGGGGGTACTCTGTCAGGACTGTCACATGCCAAAAGGACCTTACCAGCTGGCTTTAATGGGGAAGACCATTGATGATGCACGGTTACATCTCTTCCATGGCGCCCATGACCCCGGCAAGGTCAGAGGCACCATTGAGGTAAGGATTGAGCCAGACACCCGCCTTGCAGAACCCGGCGAAGCAATCGTCTTCACCGTGGCTCTCTTTAATGCAAAGACAGGACATAAATTTCCGACAGGCTCGGTAGAAGACAGGATAGCATGGCTGGATGTTGTGGCAACCGACGCAAAAGGAAATAATTACCACCTGAATGTGGATAAAAAAGGTTTCGAGGGCGAAGAGTACACAATATCAGGTGATTATCTTGCCTATCAGGATATGGGTGTCCCGCTTAAGATTGCCGATTTCAAAGGGGTTCAGCGCGACGGCATACCGTACGGCAACAGGATTTTCAGAAAACCGTACTTCGATGAACAGGGCAGGATGACAATCATGCAGTGGAACACTGCCAGCCAGGGCGTTGATTACAGGATCGGCCCAAGGGAGACCAAGGTTGAAAAATTTACATTCAGGATACCATACGAAGCTGCTCCCGGAGAGATGAAAGTACATGCCGTCCTTAATTACCAGCTGCTTGTAAAGCCGGTGGCCGACTTCCTGAAAGTCCCGCCGGATAAATCGGCAATAATGATGGTGAACGAGCATTCCACCAAAGTTGAGATCCTTCCCTGAAAACTTCCATAACCTAAAATGAAAAATATGAAACACGCAACATTTTCCAGGATGACACTCCTGGTTGTAGTGGCTATGTTAATATTTCCGGTTAACAAGGCGGATGCCATTCCGGCCTTTGCACGCAAGTACCAGATAAGCTGCCAGGTGTGTCATTCACCGGCTATGCCGGCGTTAAAACCGTTTGGTGATGAGTTCGCCGGAAACGGCTTCAGAATGACCGAATATGAGTCACCAAGGTATTTCATCCAGACTGGTGACGACCAGCTTTCACTCTTCAGGGAATTGCCATTGGCCATAAGACTTGAAGGATTTGCCTCCGTGAATTTCAATAACGAGGGGACCGTTGACTTCGGGGCTCCCTTCGTGGTGAAGATACTTTCCGGAGGCGAGCTGTCAGATAAGATTTCATATTATTTTTATTTTTTGTTCAATGAAAGAGGGACAGTTGCCGGGCTGGAAGATGCATTTCTCATGTATTCCGATGCTTTTGGCTCAGGTATAAACTTTTTTGTTGGTCAATTCCAGGTTTCGGATCCTCTCTTCAAGGGTGAATTGCGACTTACACTTGAACCTTATAAAATCTACGGTGTAAAACCGGAAGGTTCTTCAATTGATCTGAAATACGACCGGGGCATTATGTTCGACAGGTCATTCGCGACTGGAACAACTATTGTCGGCCAGATAATAAACGGCTGCGGTATCGGGGAGGCAGATGAGGGGTACCTCTTTGACAAGGATAAATACAAGAACTTCATGCTGAGGCTGAACCAGTCAATTGGCAAGAATATCTCAGTTGGATTTTTCGGCTACACCGGGAAAGAGGTTATCAGTGATTACCTGCCGGACCCCTATACGAGTGAGATAAAGATGTACGGTCCTGATGTAGCGATTGACATCGGCGGAAAGCTGATGGTGAACATTCAGTATGTCTGGAGGACAGACTCAGAGGTTTACGATGTGTTTGGAGAAGAAATGATGACCGATATTACTACAAACGGAGGCTTTGCCGAGATCATTTATGCTCCGAAAGCGGATATGAGCAAGTGGTACCTTACAGGACTTGTAAACCTCGTAAACTCGCAGATTGATGATCTTGATTATCAGTCGGCTACCCTGCATTTCGGTTACCTGTTGCGCCGCAATGTGAGGGCTGTGGCCGAAGGGTCTTACATATTCTCCGGTATCAATCCTTACGCAAAGGCCAGCGTAGGATTTGTGTCGGCATTTTAGAGGTTCCGGAGTTTCCGGTCGATGCCAATAAAAATGGCCGGGGGTCACTACAGATCTCCGGCTTTTTTTGCTTTGCCGGTGAAGGGTTCAGTGGCCCGGGCGAAGATTCCGTGCACCCAGGCAATGGCCATACCGTAATTTGTTACAGGGATATTGTGCTTTTTCGGTTCGCGAAGGCGGTTAACAAGCTGGCGGTGTGTCACCATGCATCCGCCGCACTGTACCACCAATGCATAATCTTCGACAGGCCGGGGAATGGCATCGAGCCCGGCCACGTTGTCAAATTCCAGCTTCTTCCCGGTGAAATTTGTCAGCCATCGCGGGATCTTCACCCTGCCTATGTCGTCACATGATACATTGTGAGTGCATGATTCAAGAAGCAAGATCCTGTCACCATCCTTCAGCTCACTGATTTTCGGAGTGCCTTTCAGGTACTCTTCAAAATCGCCTTTCTGCCTGGCAAGAACAATACTGAAGCTGGTAAGGGGTATATCCTTCGGGATAGAGGCATCGGCTTTGAGGAACGCCTGGCTGTCAGTTACCACCAGTTTGGGTTTTATACCGGTATGGCGCAGGAAAGCGTCCACCTCCCTCTCCTTGAGGACGATGGCCGTGCAGTCATTATCAAGAATGTCACGTATGACCTGGACCTGCGGAAGGATGAGTCTCCCCTCCGGCGCTTCTACATCAACAGGGGTTATCAGCATGACAATGTCTCCCTCGCTTACCAGGTCGCCGATCAGACCCCGGCTTTTCATGGCCGGGGGAGGCAATGTCTTTTTCAGCGCGTTCAGGAGACCCGCATTGTATTTATCCGGATAAAGTGCCGAATAAACAATGATCTCCAGCCCGGTATGGTTTTTTACCTGATGCCTGAAGGTGTCTGTCACGGGTACAATATCACTTTTGTTGTGAACCACGATGTACGGAATGTCAAGCAGGCTGAACTCTTTCGTGAGGTCAGCCTCATATGTTCCGAATTCATTGCCGGCAAGGACCAGGATTGCCAGGTCAATCAGTTTGAGCGCTGCCATCGATTTCCCGATTCGCAGTTTACCAAGATCACCGCTGTCATCTATGCCTGCAGTGTCGATGAAAATAACCGGTCCGATACCATGCAGTTCAATGCTTTTCTTTACAGGGTCAGTGGTTGTTCCGGCAATTTCTGACACAATTGCAATGTCCTGCCCTGTAAGTGCATTTATGATTGAGCTTTTGCCTACGTTCCGGCGGCCGAATATGCCAATGTGAACTTTCGCTTCTTTTCCCCTTGCAGTCATAATATGCTATTCTTCAAGATCCTTCAGGCTGTAACCACCCTGCATAAGGTTCCCCGGCTTGAGTATTTCCTGCAGTTTCTCATCATCTAAGAACCCAAGTTTTTTATTGGCCGCGGCTATTGAAAGACCATACTCCTTCATATAAGCTGCCATTTCTGCTGCTTTCTTATAACCGATGAACGGCAGAAGAGCAGTGGTGACAGAGGGACTTGATATCACTTTAGCCTCAGCGCTGCCGGTATCGATCTCCAGTCCATGAAGGAGGTGGGTGGCGGCAGTGTTGTCTGCTGATATCAGGAGTTTCAGGCTCTCAAGCATGGCATGCCCTATCACCGGAATATAGGCATTAAGCTCCAGGCATCCCTGGGCAGACAGTTGAGTTATCAGCTGATCGTTGCTGTAAATGCGATGAGCGCAGCTGATGACATACTCGGGTATCACGGGATTGACCTTTCCGGGCATTATTGAGCTTCCGACCTGCTTTTTCGGGATACTTAATGAGTGTGCTCCATGTACATCTGAAGCCAGAAGGCGCAGATCACTAACCATTTTTTCAAGGTTGACGGCATGAGCTTTTAGTATCCCGTGAACCTCAACCAGCGGATCAAGATTGCTTGTAGCATCGGAGAGGTTCTCTCCCCGGGTCACGGGGAGACCGCTGAGCTGCTGAAGTTTTGCCACTACCTCAGTGACAAAATACTTCGGAACAGTAATGGATGTCCCGATAGCTGTTCCCCCGAGGTTGACCACCTTGATTCGCTCAAGGCACTTGGATACCCTCCACCAGTCACGTGACAACGCATCACTGTAACTGCTGAAAAGCCTGCCGAAGGTGGAAGGCACTGCCTCCTGCATCTGTGTATAAGCAATACGCAGCACATCCCTGTATTTTTTCTCAAGGTTCTCTGATTCTTTCCGGAGACCGTTAATTGATTCCTCGAGCCTGAGAAGCAGCTGCATTACAGCCAGATGAAGAGCAGTGGGGACCACATCATTGGTTGACTGAAAGACGTTGGCATCTTCGATAGGATCTATGACGGCATATTCACCGGGTTTGTGTCCCAGTTTCAGGAGTGCACAGTTGGTTATGATTTCATTGATATTCAGATTGATACTGGTACCTGCCCCGCCTGAGACAGCCGGGACGATGAAATGCTCAAAATGTTCTCCTTTCTCACATTCAGCCGCGCTCTCAGTGAGAACTTCCAGGTTCCTGTCACTGACCACCCTGATATGCATTCTATCAAGGTCATATTGCTGTGAGGCTTTTGCAAAAAACTCAGCAGCAGTAACATAACATGCCCTTTTTGTCAGAGCCATAGCCTTGAACCACTCGATGTGAAAGGGTGTTGCATCGGGAAAGTTCGCACGTGCCCTGACTGAATGAATGCCATACAGAACATTATCGTCCAGTTCCATTTCTCCAATGAAGTCTTTCTCCCTTCGCATATCAGACCAATGAATTCTCTCCGGATATCTGGCGGAGTCAGTTTTCTTATTTCCGTTTCGGTGTTTATCTCCTGGCTTTTCTTTTGCAGCTCATCTATTGAGATGATCTTAGCCCGCTTTTCGGTAGGAGGGTTCAGCTTTTCTGATTTTTCAAATTCAATGACCTGCTTCTGAAGATCCTCCGGCAGGTCTTTCTGGCTCTTAAGCACAATCTCGATGAACTCATTGGAGAAATACTGATCGACCTGTATCCTTCGTTTGGCAGTATGGGCAAACTTGCCGATGATCCGGCAGATGCTGTCGCGGTCCTCAGGACTGAGTTTATCGGCAAGATCATATTCCTCTATCTTTTTCAGCGAGAGGATCACCGGCTCAAGTGAATCGCGCGTGATGACAAAGACATCGTAGTCGCCCATCCTGTAGGTAAGCTGTTTCAGTACATGGATGGTGTTCGTAGGCACAACCAGGAAAATTGATTTCTTCACGTTATCCTGGCTCGCATATTTCTTCAGGCTTTCCGTCTGGCTCTTTAATATAAAGGGGGAAGTTAGTTAGGTCGTCACTGGCAGGGCTCTTGGCATCGAAGATTATAAATTCGCCGCTTATCTCTATTGTGTTGTCGGGATTACCCTTGAACGGTACCTTATCGACATAGTTCACATGGTTGGAATCACAGATCCTGATGATAGTGTTCTTCACGTCAGCCTCGTGCTCGGACCACTGTTTCTTCATCGTCTCAAAACGCTCGGCCGCTTCCCGGACCCTGTCGTCATTAAGCCTCTTGCGTTCCGTCTCGAGGCTCTCCTTAATCTGGTTCAGGCGCGCTATGTTCTCATTATAGTTTTTGACATTATCCTCCTTGGAAGCTTCAAAAGCCGAATTCTTTTTTGTCAGCTCATTAATGGTTCCCGAGTGCTCCCTTATCCTGGCGCTTAGTTCTTCAACCTGCGCATCCTTTCGGGCAGACAGCAGTTCAATATCCCTTATCCTCTGGTTAATGCTGTCATTTCTGGCGGATATTTCGGTAACGTGATTCCTGAGTTTTTCGATACTTTCCCTGTTGGTCTCCATCTCTCTTGACAGAGCCCTGAATTCCTCATAGGCATCGAAGCTGAGGTTCCTGATCTTCCTCCAGCGGAAGAGCCTCTGCCACCAGTTTAAGTCTTTTATCTGTGCAAAAAAGAGATTGAGTTTTTCCATGACGGCAAAGTTAGCAATTCTGATGCTGGGAGCGGATCTTAAATGTGCTTTTTAAGATCACTTACGGATGTTACCGGGAACACATTGTTCAGGGCAACTTTGCCTGCTGCATGAGCCAGCGCTCCGGATACCAGTATTTTCCTGCCGCTGAATGCGGAACTCATCCTACCCAGGTAGTCTTCAGGTCCTGAGAACGGTAATCCGGTCAGTGCCCCGGTGATGATAATGTCGGGTTGCCATCGTTCCACCACGTCTTCCAGCGCATTGAAAGGAGTTGACTGGCCAAGGTAGAGGGCTTCATGACCCGCTTTCCTGACTAAGAAGGTATAGAAGAGCAACCCCAGTTCATGAAGCTCATTTTCGGGAAGATACAATATGACTTTCTTCCTGTCAGGTTTGTCGCCGGGCGGCAGGGAGTCGATAGCGCAAATAAGTCTTTTCCTGAAAATATTTGACACAAAATGTTCAGCCCCGATATCGACAGAGCCGGTGTGCCACATTATCCCGACCCTCCTGAGAAAAGGGAAGACGATATTTTCAAAAGTCAATTCAAATCCTGTGTTGATAACTGACCGCACTAGAATGTCATTTATTGCGTTCTCATTGAACCCGGTCATCGCTGCAATCATAGAATCGATCTGTATCTCCGCATCAGTTGATTCCCTTGCCAGGGTGGCAACCTTACCTGCGATTTCCTGGTCGGTAAGTGTGGCAATTTTTGAAATTTTGAGGCCGTTACGGTTCAGGATTGCGATATTTATGATGCGTTTCAGATCGTTGTCATCATACCATCTCCGGTTGGTATCTGTCCGGTGAGGTTTGATGACATTATATCTGCGCTCCCATATCCTGATGGTTCCTGCCATGATGCCTGTCAGCTTTTCAAGGTCTGCTAAGGTGTAACGATCCATCATAATGACTGTTGAGTTTATAAATATAATTGTTTATCGGCAGTCAATGCCTCTGCCAGGGAAGAAAAATAAGCGACGCCCGTCGGGGCGTCGCTTGTTGAACTGGTCTTATATATAGTTGCCTTACGGCAGAAGAACTTTATTGATAACGTGTATAACACCGTTTGATCCCTGCACATCAGTTGCAACTATCATAGAGTTTGTATTGATGGCGGGAGAGGGGGTCAGGGTGATACTGATCGGGCCGTTGAGTGTCTCAACATTTCCTGCTGAAAGCTGTGTAGACAGTACATTACCGCTTACGACATGGTATGTAAGTATCGGGATCAGTTGCTCTGCAGTCAGATCTGCAATGCCTGATACCTCGAGGGCGGCGAACAGTGCCTCGAATGCTGCATTCGTGGGAGCAAAGATTGTGAACGGGCCTGAACCGCTGAGTGTCTCAACAAGACCGGCTTTCACCACTGCCTGAACAAGAATGCTGAAAGAATCGTTTGCCAGAGCCTGATCTACAACTGAAGGAGGAAGAAGGACTTGGTCAATGACATGGATAACACCATTCTTCACATCAACATCAGCCGTTGTTACTGTGGTAGTTTTGTTCAGCTTCACTCCGGATGATACATCTGCCTTGAGACTGAGGTAAGATCCCTGTGCGGGACTTAAAGTACTGTAGTAACCGGTTGTAATCATTGACGACTTGGCCTCTGTGCCCAGCACATGATAAAGAAGGATGGGGGTGAGTGCCTCTTTTGAAAGATCAGCTATACCGCTTATTCCGAGCTGCGAAAACAAAGTTGTGAAAGCAGCATTCGTCGGAGCAAATACCGTAAAGTTACCTTCACCGTTAAGGACGTTTACAAGTTCTGCTTTTGTCAGGGCCTGGACGAGAATTGAAAAATTATCGTCAGAGAGAGCATATTCTGCTATGGTCATATCTGAAACAGGTGTCATATCTTCTTCATTTTCACAGCCTGTCAATATAAAGATCCCCAGCATGGCGATCAGTCCGAATGTAAGGGTTTGCTTTTTCATGATGTTTACGTTTTAGTTGATTATCGATTTTGGTATTAAAACATCATGGCCTTCCTTAATGTTTAAATAAAATCAAATAAAAGTGTACAAAAAATGAAACAAAACGATCTATATTAGAATTTGAAATCTTATAATTAATTCAATATCAATAATATAAAATTGATATGTTAAAATATGTTAAATGTACATAATAATAACATGATAAATGTACAAAATAATTTTTACCACAGATTGAATCAGAGTTAAAACTGAGTTGCACAGTATCTGTTCCCTGGTCAGAAATTGGGAATTGAGGTTCAGAACCCCTACTGTTTCATTCTTTTCAGGGGTACGAATCTGACAGGCTCCAGCCGCTGTTCAGTAATCTTACCCTTTTTCTTCGTGAGCAAGATGAGTTCCTGCACTGTTGCCGGATTACCCACCGGCATGACAAGCCTTCCGCCATCAGCGAGCTGGTCCTTGAGAGGCAGGGGTATATGATCCGCGGCTGCGGTAACGATAATGATATCATACGGACCATGTTCTGGCCATCCCAGGTAGCCATCGCCGTATTTTGTAATGATATTCTGATACCCGAGTTTCTTTAGCCTTACGGCAGCTTCTTTCGCCAGTTCGGGCACAATCTCGATTGTATAAACAGTATCGACGATTTCTGCCAGTACCGCTGCCTGGTATCCTGATCCGGTTCCTATTTCAAGGGCTGTTTTACCTTTGGCTGGCTTCGAGAGTTCAGTCATGTAAGCTACAACACATGGTTGAGATATAGTCTGGCTGTATCCGATAGGCAGGGGCCTGTCGCTGTAAGCCTCACTGAGATATGATACCGGCACAAAGAGGTGACGCGGTACTTTTCTCATCGCCTGAAGGGTCGCCTGATCACTTATGCCCCTTGCGGCAATCTGGTCATCAACCATGCGGTTACGCATAGATTCGTATGCATCCCTTGTCTGGCAATAAGCAGGACCCGTAACCAGCATTATTATGATTATCAATGATCTCATTTCCCGGAGAAAAAGGTTCAAAGCATAAAGGTATAGGTATATTTAAGCAGCACCGTTCTGCCTGAGGACAGGGGTAATCTCGGGGTTTCTGAGGACAAATATGAATTCATTCCTTCATCATAAACTATATAAAAGTCGTTGCCTTCACGGGGATTGTACCTGAACCGTAGATTTGTAACTACCTTATCCACACCGGTATTATATTGAATATAAGCCGACATGGAGGTTTTTGTGGTCAGTGTAAGCAATCCTCTGACCCCCAGTATATGGTTGATAAAGCTTGTGCCTGAGGTAAGGTTTACATAATCGAGATAATAAGAGAGCCCAAGATCAAAACCTGCACCGATGCTCAGCTTAGGCAATGCATAAAAGGAAATTTTCCATCCGTCGTAGAAGCCGCCTGCTTCAGCAGACAGTTCATACGAGAGTACATGAGCAGCCGATGAGCCGTAAAGGGCACTGAGATAAGCAAATGAATATCTTCCGGGCGGAACTGAAGCCTGATCATTGCCAAGGGTAAGGGTATCGGCAAGATCTTCAAGTAACCAGTTGGCTGCAATATTGCCGTAGAATCCTTTCTTTGCTTCGAACTGCCATTTCAATATTCCATTCGTAGTCTCATGCAAACCGGTTAAAGTATTACAGAAATCGGATGCCGTCAGTGAGAATGAATGATATCTGAGGAAAGTCTCTCTCTGCGGTAACCAGCCATACTGTAAAATTGCTCTTACTCCCTGGTAATTGTCTTTTGTTTCAAACCCGACCCCGGGATTATAACTTTTGCCTGACCAGGTATAAACGAAATCATAGCCCAGGCCTGCTATTTTTCGACGTTGCCACTCAAATAAGAATCTTGTGGGTGCGAGATCGAAGATTTTATTTACGGAATCCTGTTCGAACGTCTGAGCCCATTTTACAGTCAGGAATTCGTCACCGATTACCCTGAACTGTCCGTCCAGTCCGTAAGCAATATTATATTCACCGTTCATTCCGAGTCTGCTTGTGAACATCCCGCCGGCATAAGAATTCTGGTTGAAGACGCTTCTTTTTGTTCTGAATATCCCGAAGTTTTCTGATGGATTCTCCTCAAAGGAAGCTGTCTGCATATCGAGGACACCAATATCCCATTTATTAATTCTTCCCGTCATTCTGACTCCGCCGTAGATCCTGACGGGATTTCCGTCATATAATCCTATTCTGCGGCTGTAGAACAAGTTGTTGCCGCCAAGGAATGAGAAATCAAAAACATCGGCTTTTTCCTGGAAGAAGACCCTCTTTTCAGGAAAGTAAAGCGAGTACCTGGTCAGGTTAATTTTCTGATCGTCCGCTTCAACCTGTGCAAAATCAGTGTTGACAGTAAGATCAACAGTAAGGTTGTTTGTTACGCTGAACTTTGCATCGAAACCGGCATCGAATTTAAACTTCGAAGTCATTTCATAATCTGTTTCAGCATCATTAAGTTCGTTAACCTGGCCGATACCGGCTGTCACATATGGTGTCAGGTAAAAAGGCTTTTCGGGCATCAGGCCGGTGAATTCCATCACCGAGGTGTTTGATGGTTTCCAGATGGCATTGGCTACCTCGGGGGGAATTGCAGGAAAACTTATCCATTCAGCTTTTACGGGCTTGTAATTCGAGACAGTTATTCCCATCAGGGTTTTATTTTCTTTTACCTGGAACCTGAGGCTTGAAAACGGAATTCTGATCTCGGCTGACCAGCCATTGTCATCAATAACCGACATCGCATCCCAGAATGTGTTCCAGCTGAAACTCATGTCAGTATTCTGATCTGCCATATCATTCTGGAGAGTCCCCTCGGTACGTAACCCGTTGGGATTGGTCCAGAACATCACTGCATTCTGCCTGTCATTGAAAGTATCAATAATAATCCCGAGCCAGTCGCATTTAGCATTGGAATAATCCCGTTTTTTACTGAAAGCTCTCAGGTCACCCGGGTTTTTATAGTCAAATACACCGGAGAAATAAAAATAGTCGTCATCATATGCGATCTTAATAACAGATCTTTCAGTCGGCTCATTTCCAAATACGGGGATATACATAACCATGGGTAAAGCCCGAATTGCCTCCCAGGCCTCTTCATCCGGTACTCCGTCGAAATTTATTGCGCCTGACAACCTTGTTACTGCCATCGGTTCCTGAGACCAAAGATTAAGCGATACCAGTAAAAGAAAACAAGGTAAAAGCCTATGTGGCAAGAGTGAACCTGTTCCGGTGATTTTTTTCATTGCCTTACCTCTACGGCTAAATCATATTGGCAGTCAAAAGCTTAGTCTGAAAGTGGAGGATAGTAAATTTAGCCCAAAATGAAACAGGAGTCAAGTTTTTTATTTTTAAGTCTTAGCCCGGATTCTCCGGTACCCACTATTGCCTATTGCCTATTGCCTTTTGCCTTTTTATTATATTCACATCATGAAGAAACTGGTAATACTTACCGGCGCAGGCATGAGCGCCGATAGCGGTATAAAGACCTTCCGCGACAGCGGCGGACTGTGGGAGCAGTACCGTGTTGAAGATGTGGCGTCTATTGATGCATGGCATCGCAATCCCGACCTGGTGCAATGGTTCTACAATGAGCGGCGCAGGCAGCTGGCAACGGCGATACCGAATGAAGGTCATAAAGGGCTGGCGGCCCTTGAAAAGGATTTTGACGTGCACATCATTACCCAGAACGTTGATAACCTTCACGAGCGCGGAGGCAGCACAAAGGTACTCCATCTTCACGGTCAGCTGACACAGGCACGCAGCAGCATCAATCCGGATCTGGTTGCTGATATCGGCTGCCGTGATATTCTTCCCGGAGAGATAGCCCCGGACGGGTCGCGGCTTAGGCCGAACATTGTATGGTTCGGTGAGGCTGTGCCTGCTATGGAAGAGGCTGCGGAGATAGCTTCGGGCGCAGAAATATTCGCTGTAATTGGCACATCACTTAATGTATATCCGGCGGCCGGGTTGATCCATTACGTTTCTATGATGACTCCTGTGTTTCTCATCGATCCGAAACCGGTGCAGGTACCTTCCATGCATGAGGTGGAATATATTCAGGAAGGGGCCGAGAGAGGAGTAGCTATACTGGTTGAAAGGTTGAGAGAGTTGAAGGGTTGAGAAAGTTGAAGGGTTAAGTTTGGGTTGCCGGATTCGTAAGTTTAGTAATCCTGTCCCTGATTAGGGCCATTTTATCAAGACGGTCCAATGAAAGGGTTTTTTGCTGAAGGTCGATGAATTCGAACAGCAGAAGTGACTTCTCGGAATACTCAAGACAGCTATGCGGGTTACCCTGCGCATCGGCAAGCTCAGCCTCGGCATTGAACAGCTCGGCCAGGATCTCGAGATGACCGTTGGTGTAGTCATGCTTTTCGAGAAGCTCATGTGTCAGATCCTCTTTTGGTATTGACCTGAAGAACGCAGCATCCTCCTTAAGCATATCATAATAAATACGTTCAAGATTCTCAGTAGCCTGCTGAAAGTCCCCTTTCCTGACAAGCCCAAGGACAGAGGCGATCAGATCACCGAGCATCTCAACCATGCGGAGGATGTAGTCTTTCTGGTACATAAGATAAAGATAGTTGATAAGTTGATAAGTTGAGGGGTTGAAGGGTTATGCAAAACATGATACGGTTGTGGAAATTTCCGGGCATTTTTACTAGATTGCGGCACCTTAAAATAAAATAAAAATGAAGAAAGCCTTTCTCCCCGTTTTTCTGTTTTTGATCGCAGCAGGAGTATCAGCACAGCACAACAAGGTTACAGACCGCATCATTGAGATCGGCCGGACTGATAACCGCACGATGCAACACCTTGATGTCATTGCAAATCGTTTCGGCGGAAGGCTTGTAGGGTCTGATGCCTATGACAATGCTGCGGAATGGTGTGCTTCAGAGTTTAAAAAATGGGGTATGGAAGTGATCATGGATGAAGCCGGGACTGTACCGGTAGGGTTCAATCGAGGTCCATGGTTCGGAAGAATGCTTTCAGACAACGGGATGATACTGCATTTTGCCACTCCGTCATACACTGCAGGCACAAAAGGCGTGCAGCGGGGGCATGTTCTCCTTGAACCTAATACCAGAGAGGAATTCGAGCGCATGAAAGGCGCTCTCAAAGGTGCGTGGGTGCTGATAGGCGGTAAAAGCAACGGAATGGCCATTGACTGGTCGCTCAGCGCTGATTCGTCCCGGGCAAGGATCATCGCGGAAAATGATTCCGTCTCAAAGCTGAACCGTGAGATCATGAGGGAGAACTATTCCAATCGTGACAAACCACCGAAAGAACTTATTCCCCTGAAAGAAGAACCGGCACTCTTCTTCCGTGAGATGCGCGAGGCAGGTATACTGGGGATCATTCAGAAAGCTTCCGTGCCGATTTCAGCTCTTTATGACCGTAAGAACCTTGATAAGATAACTTTTGAGACACTGCCGACCGTATGTGATATCAAGCTTGACGAGCACCAGTATGCAGTCATCGAACAGATGGCAAAGGAGAGACAGTATTTCCTGCTGGAGTTTGACATACGCAATCACTTTAAACCCGGGCCGGTCAAATATCACAATGTCATAGGAGTTATCCGTGGCACCAGGTATCCTGATGAATATGTGATGATGGGCGGCCACCTCGATTCATACGATGCAGGTACCGGCGGTGTTGACGACGGCTCAGGCATCACACCTCACATGGAGGCGGCACGGCTGATCATGGCAGCAGGTGGAAAACCTGAGAGGACTATACTCGTATGCCTCTGGGCGGGAGAAGAATTCGGGCTGCTGGGCTCGAAGCACTGGGTTGAGAACAATAAGGAAAAACTGCCGAAAATATCGAACTATTTCAACCGCGACGGAGGCCCGACAGTGGCTTCGGAGATAGTTGCTCCCGAAGCCATGTATGAGGATTTTGAGAAAGTGTGCAAGCCGCTGAACGGTATCAATCCTGACTTTCCTTTCAAACTGACAAAGCGCACCCAGCCGCCGCGCCCGAAACCGACAAACGCGGGAGGATCAGATCATGCCCACTTTGCCATGAACGGCGTGCCGACAATCAGGTTTGAAGCACCTGACAGCAAGGGATATAACTTTGACTACGGTGAGATATGGCATACCGAACGGGACACCTACGATAAGAGTATTGCCGAATACCAGGAGCATACCGCTGTCGTTACTGCCGTGGTCGTTTACGGACTTGCCAATCTTGATCATCTCCTTTCGAGAGAAGGACTTTACAGCGAACCGGAAGCAGTGAAATAAGCTTGCTTTTCAGAAGCAATCATTCGGATCAAATCTGCCGTCACCGGGTTGCTTAATGATGACGGCTTTGTAAGACATTCCTGACCGGGAATCCCCATCAGTCCAGTTATTGTTGTAATCCAGCGAATAGATTTTGGATTCTTCAACCGAATCTGTCGAGCTTCCTGATTCATCATAGGATCCCTCCGGGGTCCTGCCCCAGATACGGGTTGTGGCTTTCTTATCCCAGTAGACGGTTATGTGCGCTTCACGATAGAGCCTTCCGAACTCGTCTTCTGTGACCTTAATGCTGCCTTCAATCCTGTTTGATTTAAATGAGGCATCGATTGTTTCGTGACTCTCCTTTTCATCTCCCACCCAATGGGTTTCATAGTGCATATTCATATTTCCGTCTCCCCTTACTTCCTGCTTGCCTGTGGCAATAAATTCATTCCACGGCACATGGCATTTAACAAACGTGTAGATGTTGGTCCTTGATTCAAACATCCCTCCAAGATCCATCTCCCTGGGGTGGTTGGCCCACTCATTGGTTTCAACCGTAAATACATATGAACATTCATTAACCAGTTGGTTAAAATGCTGGGCTATCGGCGCCTCATCCTGAATATTCATACCTAATTGTGTTGCAGCTTCGGTATATTTTGCAGCTGCCTTGATATAGCTGCTGCAGCGGTTTGCGGGTGAAGGTTTGTTCAGGTAACCATCAATTGCCTCCTGAAGGGCATCCCTGGCATTATCGCGTTCAGTCTGCTCGGCAGCTGGATTATTTGTATAAATAAAATGCTGAACCCAGGTCATGTGCGCTTCAACCTTTGTCAGGGCTCTCTGCCATCGCATGCACTCAGCAGGATCAGATGAAATGTACTCAGGTATTTTACGGTTCCATTCATTTTGCCCAATATTAGGACCGCCTGAAAAGTTATATGCGTACATGTCAGGTATTTCAGGACAGATACCGGCCGGTGTGTCAAGCTGTTCTCCGGCATAAGCCAGTGGTTTGACCGGGTTGTAAGCGGCAAGTTTTTTTGCCTGGGCAGATGCCTCAGCAGCTGTCGGCGAACCAAGGCTGAACTTGCCGGTTGAATAGAAAGTACCCTCGATCTGGTTTTCATCCTCATGTATGATTTGAGTGCCAAGCGGGATAATGAACTGCTCGCCGGCGATATGATAAAGCACCATTTCCTTACTTACATCACCGGGCGGATTGGAGACATACAATGTTCCTTTTTCCAGCAGCAGGAGGTCTGATGGAAGAATCTCGATACCGTTAATGTGAGTATTTCGCAGGATTCCCTTCCCCGGAGAGGAGTAGACTGTCAGTGTGATTGTGATCTTTTCTGTCAGGGCACCTTCAGGGAATAATATTAAGTAACTGACTCCGGTTTCCGGATCTTCAACTTCGATTGATCCTCCTGCAGGGCCAATTTCAGATTCGGATTTTATATCGCTGGAAGCAGGAATAGCAGGGGAAGACAAAGGAAGTACAGATACTAATAACAGTATCACGAACCATCTCCCATTTAATACATTACGATTTGACATATCAATATATTTTAAATGCGGTCAATGCAAATGTCTTCCCCTAAATGATCAGTGTCCGTGTCAGTATGGCTCAAACGGACAAGCCACTGTTTCCGGTCTCAGTTTTTAACGAATTCAACTCTTCTGTTGGCAGCCTTGCCCTCAGAGGTATTGTTCGGACCGACAGGTTTGTTTTCACCCCAGCCCTTGCTTGTCAGGCGCGAACCATCTATGCCCAGGCTGATAAGCTGATCAGCTACAGCCTGTGCCCGTTTCTCGGAAAGGGTCTGGTTCATTGCTTCATCACCGTCACTGTCGGTATGCCCTTCAACACTCAGATTAAGCTCAGGGTGGTCTTTCATCAATCCGTAAATTGAATTGATGACACCCATAGATTCCGACTTGATTGTAGCCTGGTTAACATCGAAACGGATGCCGCTGGTCACTATCTTTCCATCCTGCATCAGCTTGTCGTAAAGCTTAACGGCCCCTTCGGCTATCCTGATGTTTTTCACAAACCTGTTGATGCCCGCTGCCCCTGCCGAATTCATTCCGTCACAGCAGATTGTAAGACCTTCGGGATTGATTCCCAGATTAGGGATGTTGACAACGCGTGCATCATCAAGATATACCTTCAGTGCCCTCACGTTGAATGAGATGGCTACATGTCGCCAGAAACCCTCGGTTATCTCACCCTTTTCTTCCTGACCCGGGTAAAATCCTTCCCCGAGATCATTTATCCCGGCATGATTGGCGTTTATAATCAGTGGATCTATGTCTATTGTACTTTCGCTCTGGTTCTTGTGATCCCAGAAATCAACCAGGTAATGACAGTACTCCTCCGGTTCAAACCAGCAGTCAAACTCTATTGTAAAAAGGTCCGGGAAGTTGTCTTTTTCCGGTTCTTTGAAGAACGGAACTATGCATGATTCCGCTTCTTTAAAATAAATAACATTAAAGTCACCGAATGCGGCGTTTTCAACGCTTCCTCCGCCGGCAAGATCCCACCTGGAAGGAAATTCTCCGTTAACCTCTCCTTCCTGAGTATCCTCAAGGATTATTTTTTCTCCGGGAACGAAGTCATACTTGTTCCATGTAAGCGATGCCTGAGCCTGGACAATTTCAACTGTCAGAAACAGAGCGCAAAAAAGCAGGGTAAAAGAGATGAAGTATTTCATAAACTGATTGTTTTAATCAAATTTACGAAATCTGACAGATCAGTATATAAAATAAAGATTTTCTGCTGTGCAGAAGAAAATTCAGAAGGAAATGATTTCGGTCCTTAAGCTTAATGCGTCAACCTGGAGGAGGCGACCGGAAAGGATTTCACCTGCCCCCGTGATGATCTTGATCACCTCGCATGCCTGCACGGAGCCTATGATCCCGGGCAGCGCCCCTATGACCCCGGGAGGGTCACCCTGGTTCTCAAGTGACAGGTGCATCTCTTCCGGGAAAAGATCGCTGTAGGACGGTCCTCCTTTATAATTGAACACCGAAGCCTGTCCCATGAACTGATATACAGCTCCGTACACCATCGGAATACCTGCATGGTGAGTAGCATTACTGAGCAGATACCGCGTCGCAAAGTTATCGCTGCAATCCACTGCAATGTCATATCCGGCCAGAAGTTCCGGTGCATTTTCCAAAGTAAGTCTTACCGGGTATGAAATTACCCTGATAAGGGGATTAAGAAGGGAGATCCTTTCGGCTGAGGCTTCAGCCTTCAACCGCCCTATGTCAGCGGTTGCGTAAAGCACCTGCCTTTGCAGATTGCTTACAGTGACTTTGTCAGAGTCGACGATTCCAATAGTACCAACTCCTGCTGCGGCCAGGTACATCAAAACCGGCGAGCCGAGTCCTCCGGCCCCGGTAACCAGTACCCTGGCCTGCTTAAGCTGTTCCTGTCCCGATTCTCCGATTGCAGGTATGATCAGCTGCCGGTGATAACGGTCGAGATCGTCTTTTGTCAAAGCAGTCATACCTTAAATTCTGGCAGCAGGTGTTTCTTAACAGCGTAAATCAGACTTACACTTTAAATTCTGTGGTTATAAGAGATTTTTTTCAGAGAGGGAAGTAGATTCCTATTGAGTAGAGGAGCATCACGGGAGGCTGTTCGAAGTCATCATCAAGGGCAGGACCTCTGCTTAATGGAATCCCAAGTCCCAGTGATGCTGAAAGCAGTTTTTTCGCCCTGAATGTGAAGAGTCCGCCTATTGCATCCTGGGCAAAGGTTTCACCAATACCCTGGTGCCAGTATGCAAGAGACACGAATGAACTGTTGATTACCGGTTTAAGGTGATAATTTATTCCACCACCGAAACCAATATAGCCTGCTCCGATCTGGAGCCCCAGCTTAGGGGCAACAAGATACTCGAAGTCGGCGCCAATGAGTGAGCCTCCTCCCTGAAGGAAACCAACGGTTATTGCTGCACGCTTGCTGACGGGCGCCGGTGGCGCCGGCAATGTCTCGTATTGTGCCAGGAGCTGAAGCACTGAAGTACACAGTATTAAAACTACAATAACTCTTTTCATGGTTACAGGAATTACTGTTTGAAACTCTAAAATAGATATAATATTGACAATGCGGTATGATTTTTGTGTGTTTTTGTTGTCACTAATCCTGAATGTGAAATGAAAAACGCTATGTTTAGCCTGACCTTAATAGCCATAGCAGGCTTGTCCGCATCAATGACCTCATGTGAAAAAACAAAGGAAAGCACTCCTCCCGGCGATCCGGTTCCGATAGAACTGTCGCTGAAGCAGAAGGAGGTGGTTGGCTCGGCAAACAAGTTTGCCTTCGACTTATTTGTGCCAATAGTTGCTGAGAAAAAGGGAGCGGAAAACATAATGATCTCGCCATTCAGCGTCACAAGCGCCCTCTCGATGACGCTCAACGGGGCGGCAGGCGGGACGTTTGACGCAATGAAATCCGGCCTGCGCTATGACGGCCAGACCATTGAAGAGATCAATGAGACCTACCTGAAGCTCATGCAGGATATGGTACCGGTTGATAAAAGGGTCATAATGGAGATAGCCAACTCGGTATGGGTTGAAAAGAGGCTGGCAGTCAAAAAGCCGTTCATGACGGCCCTTGAGACGTATTATCTCGCTGAGGCCAGAAGCTTTGACGTTACAGACGATGGCGCTGTCGATGTAATAAATGGCTGGATAGCGGATAAGACCCATGACAAGATCCAGAAAATGCTTGCGTCTCTCGATCCTGATCTTGCCATGCTTCTCATCAATGCTGTCTACTTCAACGGTAAATGGAGGTATCAGTTTGACAAGGATGATACACATGATCTTCCATTCTATGTCACCCCGGAGGCTCCGGTGGAGGTTCCGATGATGTACCAGAAGGAGAAGTTTGCAGTGGCAGGCACAGATAAGGCTACGCTTGTTGAGCTGCCATACGGACAGGGTAACTACTCAATGGTGGTCATGCTGCCTGATGAAGGCGTATCACTCGAGGAAGTTGCCAGCGACCTTAATCCTGAGAACTGGGCGCAGTGGATGGGGTACCTTTCTAACGGAACCAGTGAGGTGGAGCTCAGCCTGCCAAGATTCAAATATGAATTCAAGCGGGAGTTGAATGACGATCTGAAAAACCTCGGCATGGGAATAGCATTCGAGCCTTTTGCTGCTGATTTCAGCAACATAAGTGACCAGGGACTGTTCATCTCATTTGTATTGCATCAGACATTCATTGAGACAAATGAGGAGGGCACAGAGGCTGCTGCCGCAACTGTTGTGGGAATCAGTCTGACCTCAATGCCTCCGCAGCCGCAGGTCATAAATGTCAACCGCCCGTTCCTCTATTTTATAAGGGAAACATCAACCGGGACGATTGTGTTTATGGGGCAGGTGGTGGATCCGAGGTAATTTGCGATTTGCGATTTGCGATTTGCGAATTCCGGAATGGGGTTTGCGATTTGCGAATTTCGTATAGGTGTTTGCAATTTACAGTTACCGATTAAGTCCCCGGCCTTAATTTGAAATAAAATTCTTTCCTTTACTGACAGAGCAGGAAGGGATAATGTCCGGGATGTCACTCAACTATATGGATTATCTTGTCAGCGGTGTGCTGGCAACGATTATGTTTGGCGTCGGGCTGTCAATAAACCTGAATGACCTCAGAAACATACTGCATTCACCCAAACCGTTCTGGATGGGTCTCTTTGCTCAGATGGTCCTTCTCCCTCTGATTGCATTTGCTGTTATTTATTTTACAGGAATGCCTCCGGCATTAAAGGTCGGATTTATAATCCTCGCTGCCTGCCCCGGGGGAACAACTTCAGGGTTTATAACGGTTCTTTACAGGGGTAATGTAGCCCTTTCGGTGGCTCTCACAACAATTAACAGCATACTCACACTGTTCACAATCCCGCTTCTGGTCAATTTTGCGCTTACGATCTTTCTTGGCAGGCACTCGCCTTTTGACCTTCCGTTCCTGGAAACATTCCTGCAGATCTTTTTTGTCACATTACTGCCAGCCGCAGCCGGAGTTTTTCTAAGGTACAGATACGATCACCTCGCAGACAGGATCCAGAAGCCGGTAAAAACTGCGATGATAATTTTATTTGCAGGTGTTTATTCACTCATCGCCTTCGCCGACAAATCCAAGGGAGGTTCAGGTATAAGGCTGGCGGAAGCCATAGTGATATTTCCCTATGCACTGTTGATCAATCTCCTGGGATTCATTGCAGGACTGGTTACGGGAGTGATCGGGAAGTCAGGTCTGAGGTCGTCGTTCACAATGGGCATTGAGGTAGCATTGCAGAACACAACGCTGGCACTCCTGGTTGCCGGAACAATACTGCAGAACAATGAGATGGTAAAACCTGCGCTGGTCTATGCTCTGTTCTCATTCTGGACAGCACTTCTTTACGGGATTGTTATCAAGAAGTACAATAAAGCGAAGCTGTTCGGGGAGTTCAGGTGAGGGCATGCGGCATGCGGCACGCGGCACGGAGCATGGAGCATGCGGCACAGGGGATGGGCAGGGCTCAAAACCCTGCACTCTTTGAATAGTTCAATCCCATGATGTCAAATCGCTCCGTCATCACTGGCAGCCTGATGATGAAGTCATCCCAGTTTCTGCTCTCCGGTGCTGACCACAGTACTTCCGACAATGCAGTAAGGCGTGGCAGGATCATATACTCAGCCGTTTTTCCGTCGTGCACCATCTCGGTCCACAGGCAGGCCTGTGCGCCGATGATATGTTTCGCCTCATCAAAAGCCAGCTCTTCAGGCACGGGCTCAAACGAGTAGACCTTCTCCAGGGTTATCATGCCTCTGTATGCAAGAGGTTCGGTTGCAGGGTCAGCCTGGTAAAGGTTGAAATAGGTATGTGAAATTGGTGTCATAACAACATCATGTCCGGACCTGGCTGCTTCAATGCCTCCCTCGAAATCCGCGCCATGACATCACTGCGGCGCCGGGAGCAATTCCTCCCTCGAGGATCTCATCCCAGCCGATCAGACGCCGGCCTTTGGAGCTTAAGAACTTCTCAATGCGCCTGACAAAGTAACTCTGAAGCTCAGCTTCGTCTTTAAGTCCTTCTTTCCGAATCCGTGCCTGGCAATACGGACATTTCCTCCATTCTGTCTTGTCGGCTTCATCGCCGCCAATATGAATGACAGGAGAGGGGAAGATCTCCATAACCTCTGTCAGGACATCTTCAAGGAACGCAAATGTCTCATCTTTCCCGGCACAGTAAATATCGGTGATAGGCCATACTGATCCCGGGGGCACGGTAAATGGCCCTCCGGTGCAGGAATACTCAGGATAGGCGGCTAATGCCGAACCCACATGTGCAGGCATCTCAATCTCAGGCACAACATTTATGTGGCGTTCTGCCGCGTAGGCAACAACTTCCTTCATCTCCTCACGGGTGTAAAAACCCCCGTAAGTAGTTTTTTCTCCGGGTTGCTGCGGTGGGCGGGAGTCCCATGGCAACTCCTCCCGGTCGACACGCCACGCACCCACTTCCGTAAGGCGGGGATATTTCTTTATCTCAATACGCCATCCCTGGTCGTCGACAAGATGCCAGTGAAAGACATTCATCTTGTGTATTGCAATGATATCGATGTATCTCTTTATAAAATCAACATCAAGGAAGTGGCGGCTGACGTCGAGGTGCATGCCTCTCCAGGCAAACCTGGGGTAATCTGTCACTGAAACGCACGGCATTGTCCATTTCACTCCCATTACGACGGAATCACTCTCTATTTGCGGCGGCAAAAGCTGCCTGACTGTCTGAAACCCGCGCGAAAGACCGGCTGGAGTATTGCCTGTGACAGTGACCTTTCTTTTTCCCACAGTCAGAATATATCCCTCCGGATTCATGACAAGCGCGGTGTCAATTACAATATTGATAGCGCCGCCGGTGCCTTCCTTGATCGCAAGCCGAAAGCCGGTTGCCGGACGCAACAATTCTGCAAGAAACAAGGCTTCGTTACTGGCCCATTCTCCTCCGGAGTAATTTATTTCAGCAGACGGGCGCAGGGTGAAGCTCCCTTTTCCCTGTTCCATATGCACAGGTTTCGGAATTATCGCCGGCACTGATGCCGGCTGGCTATTACATGAGACCATGAAAGCACACAGTGCAATTAATGAAATACCAATTCCAGTCTTCATATATCACAATTCGTTAATCCCAGTTAATAAATCAAAAACCCAGTCTCAATTCAGTTTATCACTGCGATATCAAATATTGAGTGCCTGTCGAACTGAAGCCAGTATTTTATCGAGTTCTGCCTGACCATCTCCCAGTAAATGTCAGAGTCAAGCCCGTAGACGAAGTTGATCTCTTTCAGTTCTGAAGCAACCTTCTCTGCCAGTTCCTTTTTCAGGGTGATGCGGATTGTCTTGCCTTTGTGGGTAAAATCAGCCGCAGGAAAAAAAGGTGTTTCCTTGCTGACTGTGAGCAGTCCGTGGCCGGGTGTGGCCCCGGTGCTGACCTGCACACCGTCATTCATGCAGCTGAGAGGCGGAGTGCCGCCGGCATGCGAGGTAACAGTCATCTCATCGACACCGGTGCAGAAATACTCACGGGCACGGATACCCATCTTGACCCCTATGATGGCAAAGACGCCGAGGTGCCTGTGAAGCTCATTTGCAATGACTCCTGAAACCCACTCGTCTTCCCCGTATTTATTACGTATCTCTTCGGCGAAAGGTTGAAGGTCAGACATATAGAAGGAGGTGTCCTGCGGGAAAGCTTTAATTACCTGCATCCTCTGCACCGGCTTACTGATTTCAATAAAAAAAGCGTTATTATTGAAGGCTTCATCTCCCATGCCCGTAACGCTCACGGGCAGGGGCCCGCGGAGCACTTCATCAGCAGCCAGGGGAGCGGCTTTGAAATTAAACCCCTCTCTGCCAGGGAGGTCTTCGTTGCTCCAGATTATCCGCTTTACTTTTGTTGTGAATGACGGAGCTCCCGCCATTGCCTCTGCTGCTGTCTCCAGTGACCCCAGGGCAATGAAGGTCACCGGAGAGGTCTCTCCGTTAAGGCATTCTTCAATGAGTTTTACGGCTTCGGTGCCTGATGCCATTGGTAATCCTTCATGCCAGAGGCTGTCGAGCATGGTCCTGACAATTTTGTATGCCTCCGGTGACTTATGAAATCCGTCTGACACTGTGATGGCCAGTATTCTTACATCCGGCGAGGCCAGCAGCAAGCAGATCGCCTTCCTGTCATCAATGCCTCCGTCGGTGTCAATAATTACATAATGTCTTGGTTTCCAAGGATGTGCAGAAAGGGATGCAAGTATGAACAAAAGTATAAGGGCGAATGCTGCTCTTTTCATCTGATCCGTTTCCCCAAATGTAATAATTAAACTGTTTCCGGAGACTGAAAGGCATATTGTATGCCGTGATCCGACTTTAGGAGAGATTTCATCTTTCTTTTTTTATTATCTTGACCACACAAAATTTTGATATGTGAAGCAGAGGGCCTGGTTGTGGTTTATTATCGGTGCATGTGCCGGTGCAGTTATTTTACTTGGAATGGGAAAGGCTGTGGAAGCCACCTCAACCAATGACTTCTGCGCGTCATGTCATGTTCACCCTCAGGCTACCTCAAGCTGGAAGCAGGGTGTTCATTATGCCACGAAGTCAGGCTACAGGGTCTCCTGTGCCGAGTGCCACCTCCCGCCTAAAGGCGACGGGTACCTTGTTGAAAAAGCGAAGACGGGTACACGCGACCTGTGGAGCCACTGGACAAAGGACTCAACAGAGTTCGACTGGGAAGCTGCCTCGACCCTTGAGAGGGCATCAAAACACGTTTATAATTCCACTTGCATAAAATGCCATGAAAACCTTTTCCCGGCCACACTGACGCGTGAGGGTTCGGATGCACATCTCTATTACAAGCAGATTACTGAAAAGGGAGAAGAGATGCAGTGCATCAGCTGCCACCTTAATGCAGGTCACTACATAAAGGATTATGTTCATGGCAGCAATAAGGGATTCGGTCTGGCACAGAAGCAGGCAGATACTATCTACAACTCCCCCGCCGTTGTCACCTCATTCACTGATTTTACGGAGCAGGTACCCGGATCAGGTGTGACATTCCGCATGATAGCCCTGTCCGGAGGCACCTTTACTATGGGAAGCCCGGAGAGCGAACCGCTGCGAAACCCTGACGAGACACAGCGCAAGGTCGTCATAGACTCATTCTTCATAGCAGAGGTGGAGGTTACATGGGATGAGTACATGGAGTTCTACAGGCAGACAGCAAGCGAAGGGAGATCGACAGATACAGAGGGCTCGCGTCTTAAGAAGGATGCCGTTGACGCCGTCACCGGGGCTACACCTCCGTACGGCAAGCCCGACCAGAACTGGGGTATGGGTCAGAGGCCGGCTATCTCAATGAGTTATCATGCAGCTGAAACATACTGCCGGTGGCTCAGCCAGGTGACGGGCAGACAATACCGCCTGCCGACTGAAGCCGAGTGGGAGTATGCGTGCAGGGCAGGCACGGAGTCACCGTATTTCTTTGCAGGTGACCCATCCGGGTTTGAGAAGACGGGTCTTTTCGGAAGAAAGGCCGATACTGCAATCATAAGCACTTATGTCATCTACCGCGAAAACAGTCAGTCAAGGACGCAGGAGCCGGATGCCGTGAAAGCCAATCCGTGGGGACTGAAAAACATGAGCGGGAACGTTGCCGAATTCTGTTCTGACATTTACGAAGGGACAACAGAGCACGTCATCAGGGGAGGGTCATACCGTGACGGTGCTGCGGGCGTCAGAAGTGCTGCGCGTAACCATACGCAAACGGATGCCTGGCTTAAGACTGACCCCCAGATGCCGAAGAGCGTATGGTGGTACTCAGATTGTTTTTATGTTGGATTCCGAGTAGTTATGAGTTGGGATGAATAAAGCATTAAACACAGAGTGACACCGGGTTTTAAACTGAGTGACACTGTTAAAATGATAAACAAACAGTGTAACTCAAACCTTTACTCAGTGCACTCTGCGGTAAAAAACTAACCCGCAACAGATACTGACAACAGATAATATAAAATCATAACTTTACGACATATACCAAACCACTATGAAAAAATCACCAATCTCAAGAAGAAGTTTTCTTGGCACCGCTGCCGCTGCAGGTGCAGCAGGCATTGTTGTCCCTTCACTGATCACATCATGCGCACCAAAACGCAGCAATGTTGTACTCCCGGTCATGCTCGAAAAGGCACCTGACGGGCCGCTGCTTAAGGCCGGACTGATAGGCTGCGGCGGCAGGGGGACAGGTGCGGCAATTAATTTCATCCATGCAGGGCCAAACCTTACAATTTCAGCGCTTGGAGATGTATTCACCGACAGGATTGCCTCCTGCCGCGAGCGTCTTGCCCAGGACGGCGTGGAGATAGCAGATGAAAACTGTTTCACAGGTTTCGATGCGTATCAGAAGGTCATTGAATCGGGTGTTGATATTATACTGCTCGCCACTCCTCCGGTCTTCAGGCCTGAACATCTCGAGGCTGCCGTGTCTGCCGGAAAACATGTCTTCATGGAAAAACCAGTTGCCGTTGATCCTGTAGGTGCAAGACAGATCCTCGCTTCTGGTGAGAAGGCCAAGGGTATGGAGCTTTCAATTGTCACCGGCACCCAGAGGCACCACCAGCATGATTACGTGGCTACCTGGGGCAAGGTGCAGGAGGGTATGATCGGCGATATCGTATCAGCCAACTGCTACTGGAATCAGGGACAGCTCTGGTACCGTGAGCCCAATCCGTCATGGACGGAGATGGAGTATATGATCCGCGACTGGGTCAACTGGTCATGGCTCTCAGGTGATCACATAATTGAGCAGCATGTTCATAATATTGATGTAATAAACTGGTTTACAGGCAAGAGACCGGTCTCGGCGGTGTCATTCGGTTCACGCCAGCGCAGGCCTACCGGTGATCAGTATGACTTCTTCAGTACTGATTTCGTCTATGAGGGAGGCATACATGTACACAGCATGTGCCGCCAGATCAACGGCTGCGAAAGCAATGTCTCGGAATGGATACAGGGCACCCAGGGCGCCAGCAACTGCCAGAACACGGTATGGGATAAGGAAGGGAAACAAGCCTGGAAGTATGACGGCTACAAGCTTGATGCAGAGGGCAAGATGACAGAAGACCTGGCAATCAGTCCCTATGACCAGGAGCATATTGATTTTGTCACTTCAATACGTAACGGCACTCCGCTCAACGAAGCCGAATTCGTTGCCTACTCAACAATGGCAGGGATAATGGGTCGCGTCTCGGCATATACCGGAAAGCTGGTCACGTGGGATGAGATGATGAACTCAGAGATGAAGCTTGGTCCCAAGGTTTATGAAATGGGTCCGGTGGATGTTCCAAAAACAATTCCGGTACCAGGCGAATAAAAAATAACAGTCAATATGGATAATAGACGATCACGACGCAGTTTCCTGACGGGGGCTGCTGCCGCTGGTGCGGCGCTGTTTGCCGCTCCTGCACTTCTCAGGGGAAGCAGCTTTGCTTCACAGTTGCCGGATCCGGATAAACCTTTCACACTTGGATATGCTCCCTACATTGGCATGTTCCGGGATCTGTCCGGCACCGATGATGCTGTCGACAACATTAAATTCATACACGACAGGGGATTCCGGGCTGTTTTTGACAACGGCTTTCCCGGGCGGACACCCGATGAACAGGAGCGTATCGCCGCAGAAATGCAGCGGCTGGGTATGATGATGGGACCATGGGTTCTCTATGCCGATTTTTCAAAGACGTCATTCGTTCTTAATACTGAGGAGGTGCGTGATTTCCTGAAGGCAAAGATGCAGGAGGGAGTTGATATAGTGAAGCGTACTGGTTTTAACATGGCACTCGTGGTGCCGGGAAGGTATGATGAGCGGCTGCATCCTGATTTCCAGCGATCGAACGTGGTTGACAACCTTAAGTATTGCGCGGAGTTTGCTGAACCTGGCGGTATGACAATTGTAATTGAACCGCTGAACACTCTCCAGGATCACCCGGGTCTCTGGCTCACACAGATGCCGCAGGCTTATCAGGTATGTGATGCTGTTAACAACCCTTCCGTCAGGATCGTGGAAGATATGTACCACCAGCAGATCACTGAGGGCAACCTGATCCCGAACATCGAGGCATGCTGGGATCAGATTGCAGCATTCCACGCCGGAGATAATCCCGGCCGCAATGAACCGACAACAGGAGAGGTCAATTTCAAAAATATATTCAAGTATCTCCATTCCCGTGATTACAAGGGTGTGATCTGCATGGAACACGGCCGCAGCATTAAAGGTCCGGAAGGGGTCAGGAGGGTGATAGAGGCATACAGGGAATGCGATCCGGTCTGACCGAACGAGGAACCGCCATAAGCGATAAGTGGATCAAGGCATCCATCATCGGAACAATATGGGCTGCTGCCGAGATTGTGCTCGGCAGTTTTTTGCATAATCTCCGTGTGCCGTTCAGCGGTAATGTTCTTACTGCCATCGCACTTGTAATACTTATTTCTGTCAGTCATAAATGGCGGGAGCACGGACTCTTCTGGCGGGCAGGATTAATCTGCGCGCTTATGAAGGCGATGTCTCCCAGCGCCATCATCTTCGGGCCGATGATCGCCATTGTTGCGGAATCACTATTGCTTGAAGCTTCCGTGAGACTCTTCGGCAGAACATTCATCGGCTTTATCATCGGATCAATGCTGGCAATGTCATGGAACCTATTCCAGAAAATTCTCAACCTGGTCATTTTTTACGGAGGCAAGCTTGTGGACCTGTACTCGAGCCTTACGGATTATGTCGCCAGGGAGCTGAATCTCAGGTTTGATGCTTTCTGGGCACCCTTGATACTGCTTGTAACTCTTTATGCCTTGTTTGGTGCAGCTGCAGCAGTGGTCGGCATCAGGACTGGACGCAGGATATTATCCGGTCCTGCGGAAGCATCTCTGAATGATAAGCCGGCAGCAGCGCCCGCCAGCCGAAGTCCGGGGAAGCCGTTTAATTATTCGGTAGCATGGCTTGCAGCTGATATTCTGCTCGTAGCTGGCGCGCTGGTTGTTGTAAGCCAGACAAAATGGATATACTGGCTGATAACAGTGATACCTGTGGCAGCATTGCTGGCAATACGTTACAAGCGTGCCATGAGACAACTTGGCAAGCCCGGATTCTGGATCACGTTCGTGATCATCACGATGCTGTCAGCGATGGCCTTCACCGCTTTCCAGCCCGGCAGCAATAATATTACCGAGGGATTACTGATTGGTGTACAGATGAATTTCACGGGCCCTGATCATCATCGTTGGCTTCTCCGCACTCGGGACAGAACTGTATAATCCGGTGATCCGCAAAATGTTCAGTAAAACACATTTCAGACAGCTGCCGCTGGCCCTTGAGCTGTCCGCTGAGAGCCTTCCCTCGATGATTGCGGCAATGCCAGACCTGAAGACCGCAATCAGGAATCCGGCATCGATACTAAGCAGTATGATCTCACAGGTTGAGAAACGACTGAGTGAGGCCAGAAGCGAACAGGAAAAGGGCCGGAAGGTTTACATACTGACGGGTGAAACAGGCGAAGGCAAAACGACCTTGCTGCGGAAGCTGACGGCGGAATTGAAAGAAAAGGGGATCAGGACGGGAGGCATCCTTGCCCCGCGAATAATGGATAGTAACATAACCTCGGGCTATGACGTACTCGATATCAGCTCAGGTATCAGCGCACCTTTTCTCAGGCTGACAAATGCGGAAATTTCTGGGGTGGAGAGATTTACCCAGATGGAGGAAGGATATCAGGCGGGACTAAAAGCTCTTGATCCTGACAATAACAGGGAAAGTGATGTGATTGTAATTGACGAGGCGGGACCACTGGAGATGAGGGGCGAAGGCTGGGCCGAAAGGATAAGCGGGTTATTGAATATCAGTGATTGGCAGATAATCCTGGTAGTCAGAAAAAGCCTCGTCGACGGAATGAGCCGGAAATTCGGCATTAAGGATCCTCTGGTTTACGGAACCGGCCCGGATGATTACAGCAGATTACTTAATCAAATAATTAATGCAGCTGAAAATGGATGATATACTCGGAAAAGTCAGGCGCGAGCTGAAGGAGGCTTCGAATGAAAAGAACAGGCAATCCGGCATGAGGTATTTCAAAGAGGAGGTAAGTCTGTACGGCGTCAGATCAGCCGATGTGAGGCGGATCGCAAAAGACAGTTTTGATGCAATAAAGGGCAGAACCAAATCAGAGATTTTCGGAATGTGTGATGCTCTGTGGCAGTCGGGACAGATGGAGGAGACGTTCATTGCATGTGAATGGTCATATAAACTGGCTAAAAAATATGTTTCGGAGGACTTCCTCATTTTTGAGAAATGGGTTCACAAATATGTTAACAACTGGGCGTCATGTGACACCCTGTGCAACCATACGGTCGGGGAGTGTGTTCAGATGTATCCCGGTCACATCACTGATCTGAAGGAGTGGGCTTTATCTGATAACAGGTGGGTGCGGCGTGCATCTGCCGTGTCTCTGATCGTTCCCGCCCGTCACGGCAAATTCCTGCCGGATATTTTTCAGATTGCAAAGATACTGTTGATTGACAAGGATGACATGGTACAGAAGGGTTACGGCTGGATGTTAAAGGAAGCCAGCAAACCGCATCAGAAGGAGGTGTTTGATTTTGTCATGACGCACAAAGCTGTCATGCCCCGCACGGCACTGAGATATGCAATTGAAAAAATGCCCCCGGAACTGAAGCTAAGGGCAATGGAGAAATAGGCAGTGTTGGTCCTGCAAAGCGGGAGAGCATGGAGCATGGAGCATGGGGCATGGGGGAAGGCATTTATCACTTTTTGGCCATTATTTATCGGATTTCCTTTGTTCTTTCTTCCCAGAAGACATTAAAGCTTGTAACGGGTTCTTCACAAAGAAAGACTCCTGTGCCGTATTCACGGGCATCAGGATCAGATATTCTTCCGATGAGAGTGATCCTGGCAAACAGCTCCTTCACATCTTCCCCGGGCTCACCGTTAATATAGACAGTTGACTTTATTTCTGCCGGAAACTCACGCGGAAACCAGTATCTGAAACTTTCATTGAAGCTTACTGCCTCAGGCAATCCGTATTTTTTACCGATGACAGTTATCGCTCCTGCCTGTCCGTAATTTTCACAATATATGAATGAAGATTCCTTATCACCAATCATCTTGTAGGCACTATCAGCCAGAGCTGTTAGTTCCTCCCATCCGATCATATCTGCATAATCCTGCGGAAGTGAATGGATGGTGCCATCTTCAAATCTTCTTCCCAGGTCAATCCCGTATTTTTCGTCAAGTACCTTAAAATAGACTTTCAGACCCTCTTTATCCCATACAGGCAATCCGAATGGCACATTGGGAATTGTTATCAGAATCAGGAAAAATGGCAGAACAATCCGTGTTATCCGGCTCCTGAGCCACGTATCAAAGGCTGCACCACCTGCGGCGATCATCATGGGGTAGATTCCGAGTGTGTAATAACTCTTCCCCTTCATGAATAAAAGGGCTGCAACGATTAAGATAAAAAGGAAGCCAAGGAATCTGAGATTCTTCATCCTTGGGGAAAAGAGTAGGAAGATCAGCCCTCCGATTACCAATATTGACCCGGCAAAGGGACTGAGGATCTGTTCAGTAAGGAATGTGGCGGCATCCATATGTACAAGCTGGGTATCATACAGCTCCGACATATGGTTAAAGACAGGGAAGCCTTTTGCTGCCTGCCAGATCAGGTTCGGGAGAAAAATTAACCCTCCCGCAATTATGCCTATCCAGAAAGATCTGTTTCTGAAGACATTCCGGTACTTTGTAAAGGGAATAATAACCAACAGCCCTGTAAATAAAAGCCCCGACAGGTATTTGTTAAGCAGGGCAAATCCGGCAGCAATTCCAAGAAAAATGAGAAACCTGTCCTTCCCTGTATTTATAAACTTAAGTATCAGCCATATGCAGAGAGTCCAGAGGAATACTTCAATATGGACAGGCATAAACAGAAAATAAGTTCTCATGAAAAAGATGCTGACTGACAGACCAATTACAGCGAGTATGGAGCTGTATCTTGTGCCTCCAAGTTCTCTGGCTATGGAAGCAACGATGAAAATCATTATACCCCCGAGCAGGGCGGGAAAGATTCTTACAGCGAACAGATTACTCCCAAAAATGTTCTGCATCAGCCAGCTTACCCATCCTATCAGCGGCGGTACGCTGGCATAACCGAAAGCAGGATGATGTCCCAGGGAAAAGTAAAGCAGCTCATCGCGGTGGTATTCAAGATTATCATATACCAATAGCCGCACAGCAATATTCAGCAGGGCTATTGCCAGAATAACCGGATCAATTCTTTCAAGAAACCTTGGTTTCATATTGAATTTAGATAGAAGAATTTTAATTCTGACAGACCACCTCCCCCGACGCTTCGGTCGGGGTACTCCTCCTAACTTAGGAGGAGAAACTTTTATGTTTCACTATTGCCTATTGCCTATTGCCAATTGCCTTCAGCCTTTTTATCCATTCTTCAACTGACAGCACTGATGCATAACTCTTCATCGCTGCCAGCGTTGAGGCATGCACATCTGCCGCAGTGACCTCGCGGTCACCGAATTTCAGGTTCCGTGAAGCACAGGCATCATGAAGTAAAAAAACATAATAGCCAAGATCACTGGCCGCCCGCACTGCAGCCTCGACACACATCTGCGTCTGCATCCCGCAGATAACAAGTGTGTCTGCACCAAGACCCTTAATATGTTCAGTCAGTCCCGTACCCAGAAAACTGTTGACCTCCTCCTTGACGAATATTGCTTCACCCGGCGCGGGTTTGACAAGGTCATTTATTTCCATCCCTGCAGCTGACTTATGCTGAATGTAAATGACAGGAGCGTTTTCGGCACGGGCATGAGCTATTGCTACGGCAGCCTTTTCGGCTGCCTGAACCGGTTCAACCAGCTCCGACCGGCCTCCGGGGAAATAAAAGTTCTGAATATCTATTACAAGCAATGCATAACTCTTCTGTGCTTCCATACTAACGACTGCAGATATCAGTGCAAGGGAAAGAATAATCTTTTTCATTTTCTGTAACCGGTTTACTGTTCAAAATTAGAGGTTAATTCTGTATTGTGCAGGAACATCTGCCATTAAAAATTGTTATACTTTTCAGAATTGAAAATCTCTGAAAATCCGGATGAAATATTTCAGCTACTTAGTGATTGCCCTGCTGGCACTTATGTCGGCCACAGGATGCAGCAGCGTCAGAAGTGAAAGGGAGGCGCCGTATGTTGTCATGGTCTCTCTTGATGCCTTCAGATGGGATTATGATTCGATATTCGGCACTCCTGTGCTCGATGATATTGCGGATAAAGGTGTGATGGCAGTGAGGCTGATACCTTCCTTTCCGACAAAAACATTTCCGAACCATTATTCAATAGCCACAGGACTGTACCCTGATCATCACGGGATTGTGAACAACAGTTTTTATGCTCCTGACCTTGATCTTGTTTACAGGATAGGAGACAGGGCAATGGTTTCAAACGGAGCTTTTTACAGCGGTGAACCAATATGGATCACTGCCCGTAATGCCGGCCTGAAGACGGCATCATTCTACTGGGTAGGTTCCGAGGCGCCTGTCATGGGCATACAGCCTGACTTCTGGAAGCCTTTTGATGAGGAGGTAACCTTCAGCGACCGCGTTGATACAGTTCTTGCCTGGCTTTCCCTGCCTGAGAGGAAGAGACCGCACCTTGTGACTCTCTATTTCGAAGAGCCTGATGCTGTCAGCCATGTGTACGGCCCCCTGTCACCTGAGACGGGCATGATCGTAAAAAGCCTCGACAGCCTCATTGGCGTACTGCGCGAAGGGATCAGCAAGCTGCCTCATGCAAAAAAAGTAAACCTGATAGTTCTGTCAGATCATGGCATGGCTGAGATTGACACTTCGCGGTACAATTATATCTATGACACCCTTCCACAGGCAATGGTAAAAAGAATATACGGCGGATCTCCCGTCTGGGCTGTCGAACCTGTTGAAGGGATGACAGACAGCGTCCTGTACTATCTTAATATTCAGCATGGTATGAAAGCCTACAGGAAGGAGGACCTGCCCGCTCACCTGCATTACGGCACCCATCCGCGAATACCGGCAGTGGTTTTGATTGCTGACCCGGGATGGGTAGCCGGCGTTCGTCCCAAGCCATCAGGCTATAACAGGGGTGATCACGGTTACGACTGGAAATTCCGCGATATGCACTCAATATTCTATGCGGAAGGGCCTGCCTTCACGAAGGGTTTTACGGTGGATACGCTGTACAACGTGGATGTTTATAATATAATCTCGGAGATACTGAATCTGACCCCTGCTCCGAACGACGGCAACAGGGAGAGGATCTCACCTCTTCTCAGGTGACCCCGGATTCACAAAATCGATATTCCTTTTGATCATCTTAAAGCCGGTACGCTTTATCGGCGATGACTTGAACATTTTCTTAAAATCATCAGGTGTCATTGCCTGCCACTCTTTCCTGGTCAACCGGGTTACAGGGAATTCAGGAATGAGCTCTTTATCTGTGTAATGCACCGCTTTTTTGTTCCAGGGACATACTTCCTGGCAGCGGTCGCATCCGAAAATTATATTTTCGGTTTTGCCCCTGAATTCTTCCGGCAGATCACCCTCGTACTCTATAGTCAGGTAGGCAATGCAACGGCGTGCATCGATCGTGCGGTCATCGCAGATGGCACCCGTGGGACAAGCCTTTATACAGAGGTCACAGTCGCCGCAGCGGTCACGTGAAGAAGCATTTTCATACAGGAATTCTGCCGAGGTGACAATTTCACCGAGAAAGATAAATGAACCCAGTTCCTTATTTATGACCAGGCTGTTGCGTCCGCGCCATCCCAGTCCTGCCCTGATGGCCCATGTCTTCTCGGTCACCGGTCCCGCGTCACAGAAAGCCCTGCAGGCAGCACCGGGTACGTCCTTTTTAATAACCTTTATAACGCGCTCAAGCTTCTCTTCAACAACCGTGTGGTAGTCCCTTACCCTGGCGTACCGGCTGACAAAATAATTATCCCTGCCTGCAGGGGGATCATTGCTGTAGTAACGGAGGCCTGCCACTATTACTGATTTTGCACCCTCAACAAGTGACGTTACATCACCGCGTTTATCCAGGTTTCTTTCCAGGAATTTCATGGTGCCGTTCTTCCCGGCGGTGATCCATTCACTTATATGCTGACTGTCCTCATGATGCGAAGAGGCCGGGGCGATGCCCATTAAATCAAAGCCTTCGGCACGAAGAGCTTCGTGAACCTTCCATGTGAGGGCAATTTTACGGGCATCAGTCATAGTTCAGATCTTAAAGAAATCCCAGTTCAAGTTTTGCTTCGTCAGAGAGCATGCTGCGGTCCCAGGGGGGATTGAAAGTAAGTGTCAGGTCACATTCTGAAACTCCTTTTGTGCCTGCCACCTTATATTTGACCTCCTCCACGAGGTCCTCAGCCATCGGACAGTTCGGTGCGGTAAGCGTCATTGTAATATGTGCCTTCTGCTCCTCATCGACCCTGACCTCATAGATAAGGCCGAGATCATAAATGTTCACCGGTATCTCGGGATCAAAAATGCTTTTCAGCACTCCCACTATCCTTGCTTCGGTTTCCTGTATCTCCTGTGTGTTCATGAATGTTCCTGTTTGGATTTGAATGCCAGCGCATAGAGCCTCATCTGCTTCATCATTGAAAGCAGCCCGTTGGAACGGGTTGGTGAAAGGTTTTGTTTCAGCCCTATCCGGTCAATGAAATAAATGTCGGCACTGACAATCTCATCAGGTGTTCGTCCTGAAAAGACCCTGACAAGCAGTGCCACTATGCCACGGGTGATGAGGGCATCACTGTCTGCTGTAAAGGTTATCACGCCATTATCAAATGAAGGATAGAGCCATACCTTGCTCTGACAGCCTTCTATCAGGAAATCAGGGACCTTGTGAGCAATATCGAAGGGAGGAAGCGTCCTGCCCATATCGATGAGATACTCATATCTCTCCATCCAGTCACCGAAGGCTGAAAATTCCTCAATTATCTGATCCTGTATTTCATTAATTGTCATACTCATACTGTCAGGCGAACATCTCCGTCACTTTTTTCACTCCTTTTACCAGTTTCTCTATCTCTTCACTGGTATTGTAGAATGCTATCGAAGCCCTTATGGTGCCTGTGATGCCATACCGGGCCATCACCGGCTGGGCGCAGTGCGTACCTGTCCTTACCGCAATACCCATCTTGTCAAGAATCATGCCGGCGTCATACGGATGAATTGTTCCCGGAAGGAACGATACCACAGAGACTTTCTGCGGAGCTGTCCCGTAGATGCGAACACCGCTTATGGATAAAAGTCCGCTTGCTGCTTCAGCCAGAAGGGCCTGTTCCCTTTCGGCTATCGCCTCCCGGCCGAGAGCCGAGACATAATCGAGCGCTGTCGCGAGGCCTATGGCACCGGTGAAATTGGTCGTTCCTGCTTCGAACTTAAAGGGCAGCTCATTGTATGTCGTCTTCTCAAAGGTGACATTAGCGACCATGTCGCCGCCTCCCTGGTACGGAGGTATCGCATTGAGCCATTTTTCTTTGCCGTACAGAACCCCGATACCATTGGGTCCGTAGATCTTGTGTCCTGAAAAAACGAAAAAATCACAATCCAGGTCGGCTACATCGACAATGCCGTGCTGGATGATCTGGGCGCCGTCTATGAGCACAGGCACCTCATGGCGATGCGCTTCCGCGATGATCTCCTTAACGGGATTTACCGTACCAAGTACGTTCGAGGCATAAGTGACGGCAACAATACGTGTACGTTCGGTAAACATGCCGCGGTATGCATCCATATCGAGCACCCCCTGATCCGAAAACGGGATGACCCTCAGCCTTGCATCTTTCCTTTCACACAGCATCTGCCACGGAACAATATTGGCATGGTGTTCCATGCCGCTTATTATAATCTCATCGTCCCTGTGAACAAATTTTTCTCCGAAGGAAAAGGCTACCGCATTAATTGCTGATGTTGTGCCGGCAGTGAAAATCACTTCCTCTTTTTTTGGAGCACTTATGAATGCCCTTACTGTCTCACGGGCTGACTCATAGCGATCAGAGACAAGATCAGAGAGGTAATGCACTCCGCGGTGGACGTTTGCATTGGCTGTACGATAAAGCTCATCCATCACCCGGAGTACCTGGACCGGCTTCTGGGTGGTGGCGCCGTTATCGAGGTAAACCAGCGGCTGTCCATTGGCTTTTACCGACAGAATCGGGAATTCGGAACGTATCTCATCTATGCTTCGCGGGAGCTTCATGTCACCGGTCAGTTACACTGTATGGCGCATGAAGCGCAGCGTGAAAGTTCACCGCGGAGCCGCTGCAGCACAAGATTATCTATGCGGTCACGCAAAGCTTCAAGGGGGATATTCTGTATCACCTCATGAGCGAAGCCGAACATCAGCATCAGCCTTGCCTCACGGGCATCTATGCCCCGCGAACGCAGGTAGAAGAGGGCATTTTCGTCAAGCTGGCCTACAGTAGCCCCGTGACTGCATTTCACATCATCGGCAAATATCTCAAGCTGAGGCTTGGAGTCCATCTTGGCATTTTCTGAAAGAATAATGTTATTGTTGCGCTGAAAGGCATTGGTTCCCTGAGCTATCTTGTGCACCATTATACGGCCATTGAATGCTCCCGTGGAGTTATCATCAAGAACGCCTTTGAAGAGCTGTGTGCTGTTACAGTTCGGCGCGGCATGGTCAACGTTGACAAAATTGCCTATGTGCTGATGCTTGTCGGCCAGGAAGAGGCCGTAAGAATGTGTCTCTCCGTTCTCACCGCCCAGGTAGTGCCAGGTGGCATTGCGTACCAGTCCGCCGTGAAGGGAGATGTTGTTTGATGATGCGTAACTGTCACGTTCCTGGTGGATAAAGGTATGGGTTATCTTTCCCGAGTTGTTGTGCTGGTTCTGCACCCTGACTATATCGAAACGTGCATTGCTTCCGACATAAACCTCAGTGATTGTGTTGGTGAGAAAATGCTGCGGGGAGATTGCGTGATCACAGACAAGCAGTGAAAGCTGTGCTCCATCCTCCACAACTACAAGGTTACGGTCCTGAACGAAAATATCCTTGTCGGAGTGAAGCAGGTTGACTATCTGTATAGGTTTTGTATAGACTGTGTGCTTCGGTGCATAAATAAAAAGCCCGTCGGAAGCCAGTGCCGTGTTCAGAGGCACCAGTCCGTCCTTTGCGTTATCGACATATTTGTTGTAATGCTTTTCCACAAGTGAGGGGAATTGTTTAACGGCAGATTTCATGCTGCCGACCCATATACCTCCGGGGAGCATCACCAGGCCTTTTTCACCGTGAGGGAAGAAGCCGTTGAGCAGGACCATGTTCCATACATCCAGATCCTCCACTTCGCAGTGGAACTTCTCCGCTTCGGTGAAGTCCTCAGGCATGGGAGAATAGTAATCCTGGTAATTGTAACTGAGAAAGGTTTCGAGATTGGTGTACTTATATGCCTCGTTTTTCCTGTCAGGAATGCCTAGGCGTTTGAACTCCTCAAAGGCCTCCTCGCGGTACCTGTTGAACAATTCCGGGGAATCTTTCAGGAAACCTTCCCGGCTGTCAGCATACAATGCTGACATCTTACCTATCACTTCCGGTCTGTAGTCCATGATTCTTCGCTTACGTCTGCTTCTTTTCTGATCCAGTCATATCCTCTCTCCTCAAGCTCGAGAGCCAGTTCAGGTCCGGCCGATTTTACAATGCGCCCGTCATACATCACATGAACAAAATCCGGCACAATATAGTCAAGCAGCCTCTGGTAATGTGTTATGACGATGACCGAAGTATCGGGTCTTCGTATCTTGTTCACCCCGTTGGCGACGATACGCAGTGCATCGATATCCAGTCCTGAGTCTGTCTCATCAAGAAGAGCCAGCCGCGGTTCAAGCATTGCCATCTGGAAGATCTCATTCTTCTTTTTCTCACCGCCTGAGAACCCTTCGTTTACACTCCTGTTGGTGAGGGCTGAGTTTATCTCCACAAGCTCCTTCTTTTCGCGCATAAGACGCAGAAAGTCAGAGGCTGACAGAGGCTCCAGGCCGTTATGTTTGCGTTGTTCATTGACGGCTGTCTTCATGAAGTTGACCATGCTTACGCCGGGGATTTCAATAGGATACTGAAATGAGAGGAAGATGCCGTCGCGGGCTCTCTCCTCGGGAGACATCTCGAGCAGGTTATGCCCGTCGTAAGTGACTGAACCATGAGTAACTGTTGCTATCTCACGTCCTGTCAGTACGTTGGCCAGGGTGCTCTTGCCGCTGCCGTTAGGTCCCATGATTGCATGTATTTCACCGTACCCTACTTCAAGGTTGAGACCTTTGAGGATCTCCTTTGTATCAATTGAGGCTCTGAGTTCTTTTATCTCCAGTAAAAAGTTATTCTTCATATTATCTCTGATGTAAATTCATTTTAACCGACACTGCCTTCAAGGCTTATCTGCAGGAGCTTCTGTGCCTCCACGGCAAATTCCATCGGCAGCTTGTTCAGCACCTCGCGGGCATATCCGTTCACGATAAGACCGATGGCATCCTCGGTGGAAATGCCGCGCTGGTTGCAGTAGAAGATCTGATCTTCGCCGATCCGTGAGGTGGTTGCCTCATGCTCAACTATCGCTGTCGGATTATCAACCTCGAGATACGGAAAGGTGTGCGCTCCGCAATTATGGCCAAGCAGCAGGGAATCGCACTGCGAAAAATTGCGTGCTCCTTCCGCCTTGCCCAGCACCTTGACCAGTCCCCTGTAGCTGTTCTGTCCGAAGCCTGCCGAGATGCCCTTGGAAACGATTGTGCTCCTGGTGTTTTTCCCGATATGCATCATCTTGGTACCGGTGTCTGCCTGCTGGTGATTATTGGTAACGGCCACTGAGTAAAATTCGCCGACACTGTTATTTCCACGAAGTATGCATGAAGGGTACTTCCATGTTATGGCTGACCCTGTCTCTACCTGCGTCCATGATATCTTGGAGTCATCGCCCTTGCAAATCCCCCGTTTTGTCACAAAGTTCAGGATACCGCCTTTCCCATCCTTGTCGCCCGGGTACCAGTTCTGGACCGTGCTGTATTTGACCTCGGCGCCGCGTTCGGCAACTATCTCCACCACGGCAGCATGAAGCTGGTTCTCATCGCGCATGGGAGCCGTACAACCCTCGAGGTAACTCACATAAGCCTCTTCGTCAGCTATGAGCAGTGTACGCTCGAATTGTCCGGTGTTTGAGGCATTGATGCGGAAGTAGGTCGACAGTTCCATCGGGCACCTGACGCCCTTGGGTATATAGCAGAATGACCCGTCGGAAAAAACGGCCGAGTTGAGCGTTGCGAAGAAGTTGTCAGTATATGGAACCACCGATGCGAGATATTTCTGCACAAGTGACGGGTGTTCCTTCACTGCTTCGGAGAAGGAACAGAATATGATGCCCATCTCTGCCAGTGTCTCGCGGAATGTTGTCTTCACTGAGATGGAATCCATCACCGCGTCGACGGCAACACCTGTCAGGTGTTTCTGCTCCTCAAGCGGGATGCCCAGTTTGTTGAATGTCTTGATAAGCTCAGGGTCAAGGTCATCGAGGCTCGAAGGAGCGATCTTCTGCCTCGGGGCAGCATAAAAGCTGATCTCCTGGTAGTTTATTTCCGGTATCTTCAGGTTTGCCCACGCCGGCATCTTCATTGTCAGCCAGTGCCGGTAAGCCTTAAGGCGGAACTCGAGAAGCCATTCCGGCTCCTCTTTTTTCGACGAGATCAACCTAACGACATCCTCATTCAGACCGACAGGTATAACATCTGTCTCGATATCGGTCACAAATCCGAATTTGTATTCGCCTGATGTTACATCGCTGATTACTTTGTCCTGCTCGTTTTCCATGAAATATATTCTTAAACATGCATAAAGATTCAACAAGGATGCATGCTTAAAGTTCTAATTATTTGCTGCAATTCGCACAAAATTACATAAAAATAGGGTAATTATCAGGTCGGCCTGGCGGTTACGAAATATTGCCATGGATTGAGCATGCCGTTCGTTTCTATTTTGAACCCTGCGGAAGCGATGTTGTTCATGGCTTCATTCAGGCTTATGCGGTGTTCAACAGGTGGCCCCACGGGGGATTCGACTGTTGCCCAGTCGATGATTACAAGTGTGCCGTCAGGTTTGGTGATCCGTTTGAGTTCCGCCAGGTAGTTCTCACGGTCATCAAGCTCATGGAAAACAAATGCCATGAATGTCATGTCCGCAGTTTGGTCAGGGAGCGGAAGGCTGTCAGGAGGGGTCAGGAGGATTTCGACGGCTGCGCCGGCTTCCTGCGCCTTAACGGTCAGATGATCAAGCATCTCCTTCGATATGTCGGTTGCGATGACATGACCGGAGGGGCCGGTGACAGAGGCTGCGGGAACTGAAAAATACCCGGCGCCTGCACCGATATCAGCAAATATCTGTCCCGGCTTCAGTCCGAGCTCGATGAGCGTTTCATACGGAGGTATAAGATTTCTGCGCTCAGGATTATCAAGGCGTTCGAGATGATGGTGATCGAAGATGTGAGGCATTTTTCAAATGGATTTTTTATGATTTATTGCTGAGGCATGTCTCAGACCTGCCTCTGCCTGAATTTACTATTGTTTACCGTACAGGCAGGTCTCAGACCTGCCTCTACCTGGATATAAACCACGAAATCTACTTTTTGTTTATAATCAATGCACCGATCACACCCGGAACCCATCCGCAGAGTGTGAGGAGGAACACGATCAGGACTGACCCGCAGCCTTTGTCAATGACGGCAAGGGGAGGGCAGATGATACAGATAATTACGCGGAAGCAGCCCATTGATATTTGCGATTTGCGATTGTCGATTTTCGACTTACTAATATACAAAATTTCACTATTGCCTGAAGCCCACCCTGCAATCTGACAGCTCCCTATCCCGACATACTATGTCGGGACTTCACGGTCGCTTCTCTCCTGCCTCCTCTCTGAACAAATGATCCCCCGCCTGTAATACCTTCAACTTCAGATCGGGCGGATAATCCGGGTGGTCATCGAGGAATTTCTCAACGGTCATCCTTACCTCTCCCGAATGATGACCTGCCAGGGTGGTGGTGATCCAGTTGCCCGGGAAGAAAATATCACCGGTGCTTTTTATCTCCTCAAGCATCTCCAGCGATGTGAGGATATATTTCTCCGACCTCTCTGCCACCAGAGGGTGGTGAAGGTATCCAAGCGCTTCCATTACCCACGGTTCGTGCTCACGGTTCACAGGATCACCGAGGCTGTTGAAAAAGGCATCAAGTACGGCCTGTTCTGATGAGACGGAGGGCAAGACGAAATCAAACCTTAACCGCCGGTCGTCTTCTGTAATTCTGCCACGCTGACCAGCGATGATCTTCTCTGCGTTGCCATAACCTTTTACCGCCATAGTCAGGGTAAGAGTACAAAGCTCATCCTCACTGAGTTTAAGACCGCCTGGCAGTGAGGTGGTCTCCCATGTTTTAAGAAGATTTCTCATTCCGTCTTCCGTCAGGGCAATATTCTGGTAAAGACTGAACCACGTTCTCTGAACAGCGGGGTCAGCGGTCTGCAACACCTTTTTCCACAACATCGTTTCGGCAGCTGCTGCAACCGAATCGCGCTCCGACGCAGAAAGGAAATCCCAGAAGACCGATGAAAACCTTCCGGCAAGGTAGTTTCGCAGCTGAAGATCACTCTCCGACTCAAGAGCCCTGAAGACAGTATTATAGAAATTGGCAGGAGTGATCTTTCTGTTGACAAGGTTCTCGTACAGATTGATCCACAAAACACCCCTGAGAAAGGGATCATTAAACTCACCGATATGAAGGTTGAGATGCTGCGCGGTGATGCTGTCAAAAATAAATGTACCGTAAGCCCTGCCTGAGATATCCGGTATGATGCACAAAGGTTCTTCTTTTGTAATGATGAATGATTTGCTGTCATCAGGCATCACTTCGCCCGTCACAGTATCAGTCGCGGTAATAATCATTGTATTCAGCGTCTGTGGCCAGTGCCTTATGGTTCCTGCAGGATCCTCTTCCCTGAAGGAGACCTTGTAACCGTCCTGTTGCCTGGTGATAACCGGGCTCAGGACAGGCATCCCAGCCTCCCTGACCCACATCCTGCTCCACTCTTCAAGGGGCACATGGGACTCATTCTCAAGCAGTGATATGAGGTCATCCCACCGGGCATTGCCCCACGAATATTTCTTAAGCCATATCTGCAGGCCTTTCCGCAGCTCATCCTCCCCGGTCAGCTTTTCAAGATGCCGCATGACTATAGGCGCCTTGTTGTAAATAATTGCGCCGTACAAAGAGCCGGCATCCTTCATGTTATCAAGGTCCTGTATTATCGGGTTCGTACCGCGGGTCCGGTCCACCGTGTAGGCGGCAGGGTAACGCGAGAGCAGGAAACGGAGTTCATTATTGACGTCAGGGAAGTCAGGAGTGACAATTTTATCTGACATGTATCCGGCAAACACCTCCTTGAGCCATACGTCATCGAACCATTTCATTGTTACAAGATCGCCGAACCATATATGCGATGTTTCGTGTGCAATGAGCGAAGCACGCGACAGCCTCTCGTTCAGGGTGGGCGATTTATCAAGAAGGAGTGAAGATGCCCGGTAATATATCGATCCGGGATGCTCCATGCCGCTGTACTGGAACGAAGGGATGAGAACAAATCCGAATTTATCGAAGGGATAAGGTATTTGCGTATATTCCTCCAGCCACTTCAGCGAATTATAATGAAGTTCAAAGATCTCACCGGCGTTGTTCTCAATATAACCGGGGCGTGTCTCCCTGTACAGCATCTCCATTTTCACTCCGTTAATATCCTTTTCCAGAAGGTCAAATTTGCCGGCGGCAAAAGCAAATAGATAAGTGCTTATGGGTTTTGTCTCAGCGAAACTAATTCTGATCCTTTTGTCAGTTGTGTCTGATGATACGGCCGGACTGTTGGATATGGCCCTGTAGCCGGATGGTATGTCGAGAGTAAGGCTGAAAGAGGCTTTGATGTCAGGCTGGTCGAAACAGGGGAATGCAGTTGAGGCACGGTCAGGGACAAAAAGTGTATAGAGAAAATCATCGTTGCGGTTGAGGGACTGGTCACCGGCACGGATTGAAAGTTCAATCCTGTTGAAGCTTTTTGTCAGGGATTTTCTATCAATGACTAAATGTCCGTTGATAATTGACGGATCAGTTGCCTTGCCGTTTACTGTCATCGAATGAAGGTATTCCCGGGGCACGCGGAAATCAATGACAACAGGTTCACTTTTCGAGGTCAGGGAAAAATCTATGACAGCTTCTCCGGTTATTGGCGCTTCCTTACCCTCAGGGATATTGAATGAGAGTTTATATTTTACATCCTTTACGGTTGCATACCGGTATGTTGCCAGAAGTTTCGAAACGCCCTCCTCAAAATATTTTTCTTTGTCGATTGGATTGCATGAAATAAACAACAGAACGGATACTATTATCAGGAGGATCTGTGTGGATGGCAGCTTCTTCACTCTTTATGTTAAGGTATCGAAATGAATAAACGAATTAAAAATCACAACCGATAACAGAAAACCGAAAACAGATAACGTTAAGTGATCAGGTCTAACACAGCTCCTGGAACGCCCTCCTGAACGCCATGGGTCTGGCGATGTTGTGAAAGGTCTCCTTTGTCCCTCCGGTACCGATGATGGTGATTGAACCGTAATTGAGGATGCGTCCCATTACCGTCTGGTCGACATTCACGGTTTCGATCTTGGAGAGATTCATTTCAAATGTTCTGCGGGCAATGAAGCCTTCCTTGATGACAATGCGCCGGTTGGTTATCACAAATTCTGACAGCCATCTTTTTAACCACGCATAAATAGTCAGTGTGAAAATTGATTTCAGAGAGAAGAAGATGACCCAGTGTAGTTTGGTTTCATAAGCCACAGTCTCATCCTTGATGAGGTGTTTGTCGACGTAACTGCCCATTTTGTGTATGTTAATTGTTAAGTCTGATCAGTCACTGACTTTCACGGCCTTGTCCTCGCTCTGCCACAGTCCGTGCTTAGTGCATACGGCCATTGCGCTGAGGTTCATTGAAACCTCCGGGGCAACGATGAAGAAGTCGACCTCAAAGTGAGTGGGTTTATGGCCGTTGACACCGGCTGTATATCTTGCTTCGGCAAGCAGTGTCTCGCGGTTCCATAGCTGTATAAGGCCTATGAAATGGTCATGGTCATCGGGGTGAGGATATTCCTCGCCGAGCCGTACCTTGACCATGAATTTTTCTCCTCGTTTGACTGAATCGGTACAGATTACATGCGGCATGTGGCGGTCAAGGTAATCGCGCATTACCTCCTTGTCTTCCTTCTCTATCTCAAGTGCTTTGAATACTCGTGGCATAGTCTTTATTTGTTTAGCAACAACTTTAATGATCTGATCAATCAGTGCACTGTAAAATTACTATGTTTTTTCTACTTTCATTGCCCTCCCCAGAAGTCTTTTCCTGCTTTCTGGTTTTGATACAGGAAAGGAAAATCAAGGCTTTATAAACTCAGGCGCTGGGAAGGATTTAATTCCTGTCATTTGACTCGGCATACTTTTTAAAATTATTCAGTATTGCCTGCCATCCTTCCTTTTGCAGTTCAACTGAGTTTTCCTGCTCAGCTTCAAAAGCTTCCGTGATTGCTGTAACCTCTCCCCTGGGAAAGAACAGTACCTGCAGGTTTCTCCCGTCGTCGAGGGTGCTTTCTATTAGTTTGTTCAGCTCCACCCTTGTATGTTTTCCTGAAAAGTCGAAGCCGAACTTACCATCCTTCGACTCCATCCGGGAAACAAACCTGCCATCAGCCCTCAGGTCGTTTTCTGCCCTTGTGGTGTGCCAGTCGTCCGATGCATTGTTCCAGTGGATTATATGCCGCGGATCTGTCCAGAGTTTCCAGACTGTATCAACCGGAGCCTGTATTGTCGCTTCGACGATGATTATTGTTTTTTCCGGTGTTTTCATGACTTATTCCCCTCTTTTAAATTTCAATAATAGAAACAATCCGCAGGTATATTATGTTTACTTTTTTCAGCCGGACGTCCATCCTTATGTTGAGATCATTCAGAAACATGCCGGAATTTATTATAAATTCGATGGACCAATTCTGACACACATGAATAAAACTATTTACTTCTTATTTAGTGCATTGATATTTGCGCTTGGTACTCATTTTTCTATCAGTACGGCGCAGGGTCTCACAGAAGTGAAAGACTCAATTTACTCTGACATACTCCAGGAGCAGAGGTCGTTAAAAGTCTTTGTTCCCGAGACATGGAAACCTGGGTCGGCGGAGAAATTTGAGGTTATCTATCTGACAGACGGGGAATGGGTCTCTGAAATATTCCCGTTCATATACCGGTTCAACAGGAATGAAAATTTCATGCCGCAGCTGATCCTTGTCGCCATACCCAACACATACATTGACGGGGTTAATCAGCGCGACAGGGATTTTTTACCGGTTCATGTTAATGACAACGCTATATCCGGTGGTGCAGATAAGTTTCTCTCCTTCCTGAAAACCGAGTTAATCCCGTATATTAATAAAACTTATCCTGTCAATGGAACGAGCTCACTTTACGGGCACTCATACGGAGGGTTGTTTTCGATGTATGCATTTCTTGCAGAACCTGAGCTGTTCGAGTGCTGTTTTGCCACTGATCCTTCGTTCTGGTGGAATAATGATTTTGTCATAAAGATGGCTTCTGAGAAACTCGGAGAGATGAAAACAGAAAGGCATTTATGGATTGCCGGGATAGAATCGACTTATAAGGGTATGGGGATCAATCGCATGGATTCGGTACTGAAACTCAAAGCTCCTGAAAATATTTACTGGAAGATAGGCCTGTTCCCTAACGAAAGTCATAATTCCGTGAGACTGAAAGCTATTTATGACGGGCTGAAGTTTTCGTATGCAGGCTATCCCGGGACGCCGGCTGGCTTTCATCCGATGAATGGCATTCTGTTGAAGGACAAACCGGCTATGATCTTTTTGCTCGGTTCTTATCCTGACCTGAGGTACACTGTTGACGGTACAGAACCGACAAAGACATCACCTGAAACAGGCCAGGTGTTTACTATAACCGGCCCTGCAAAGTTAAGCATAAAGTCGTTTATACCCGGAGCCAAATACAGTGCAACGGCAAAGGGCACTTTTGAACTCGGAGAAGTGTTGCCGGCACTGCCAAAACTAAAAAAGGCCGTTCCGGGCGGATTGAAATATTCTTACTATGAAGGAAGCTGGGACAGCCTGCCGGATTTCAGTAAATTAAAACCGGTGGCAACAGGCATTTTTGATACAACATTTAACTTTCAGAAGCTCCCCCGCAATGTCAATTTTGCATGCCTGTTTGAAGGATATCTGGAGGCTGAGAAAGATGGTTATTACATATTTGGTTTAAGTTCAGATGACGGTACAAAGCTTTATCTCGGCGACAGGCTTATTATGGATAACGACGGGCTTCACGCAGCGTCAGCTCCAAAGTCGTTTATACTGCCATTGCAGACAGGATTTTATCCGGTGAGGCTGGAATACTTTCAGAAGGAGGGAGGCTCCGCAGTTAGTCTTTTATACCTGGTTCCGGATGCCAAGCCTGAGCATGCGATTATGGTTCCTTTTAAGTTCCTTTACCACAAATAAGGGGAAAGATAATTAAACAGCCGCAGGACTTATAATGCCCTGCGGCTGTTTTAAAAAGCTCTGAAGCTGTTTTCTATTCGGTCACAGCACGGTAAGCGTTTACCCTTCCTTTCCCGTAAAACAAGGATGTTCCTTTCCGTCAATTTTATCCGCAGTCTTAAAGAGTTGTTTGTGACTCCTGTGGGCTCCATCTGCCCGCCATTTTTGCCGATTATCAGCGCAGCCACTCCTGCCACATGGGGTGATGCCATGCTGGTTCCGGCAGCAAAATATACAGGCCAGTTGGCTGGTCCACCGGCGCCTGTACTCAAAATCATGTCATAAGTAATAGGTAAGTCATCAGTAATCAAAATCCCCACCAGGAGCAGCAAGCGCAACCAGTGATCTTCCGAAATCAGTATAACTTGCAGGAATATCAAGGTTTGAGAATTGATTGTAAAACCACTTACAGTAATGGAGCCGTTGCAGAAACGGCAATAACGTTCTGAAGTTCAGCAGGAATTTTATAGATAAAAGCATTGCCGTCAAAATTGGATCCCCCGTTTCCTGCAGAGACAACAATATAGCTCCTTTTTTAAAGGCATAGTTTACTGCACGTTGCTGTGCTATAATGAGAAATTGTAATTCCGCAGCCGGAGCCTTTTGCAGGACATCATTCTCATCAGGTAAAAGCCGTTTCTGGCAAATGTTGCTCCCAGGCTCATGTTAATTACATCGGCGCCGTTATTTGCTGCATATACAATCCCTGCATTGATCCAGCTGAATGCGCCCGATCCTGTTTTTTCGGAGATCACTTTCACTGCAACAATTTCAGCATATGGTGCCACGCCGATAACACCCCATACTGTTATCAGCAGCAGCAATAATACCTGCCACATGCGTGCCATGATTGAAAAGAGCTCGCAATCTCCGACATAATACTCTTCGCCATGGAACAAAAGATTTACTCAGGCGCGATATTCAGATTTGGTGCCAGATCAGGATTATCGGCATCAATGCCACTGTCAAGAATAAAAACTTTGGCTCCTTGGCCAGTAAACCCTGCATTCCATGCTTCAGGGCGCTTTAATAGCAACCATTCCCCATTGATATCCAAAATATGTTTCATTATTGCCAATGCTTAGCGGGTCTGCTTCTGTAACAATTTGATCAGGTTCGATCCATTTGACCTTCAGATCAGGAACAACGGCCTGCACTCCCCTGAGCCTGGCGATTTTACCTGCTGTGTTTGAATTTGCCGGCCTGATAACCACCACACCGATCTCAGGGATGGTATTAACAATCTGACCGTACGCTGAAAGTGCTTTTTCAAAACCCGCAGGAAGTGTTTCAGATGTGGTAATAACCATGAGGTTTTCAATTTTTGCACCTTTCAGTGTTACTTCATCAGATACAGGATCAGGGGCATTGCCCGTTTCAATAATGTCTTTCTGGCATCCGGAAGAAAAGGCTAGAACCAAAAATCCCAGTAAAATCCCGAGGATTTTAGTACGTGAACAGAGGGTAGATTTCATTAGTGATTGTTTTAGTTAGATTTTTTTAAATTACGCTAATAAAGCTAAACACATATTTTCAGATGTGCATTTCTTTTTGACGAATTCTGAAAAGTAAATATCAACAATCGATTCACCATAGGGAAATTTCAGGACTTAAGGAATGTCCGGACAATATCTGACCGGAGAGACAGGAAAGTTTATTAATTTTAAATGTACTTTTAAGGTCCTCCGTAAAGATCATCACTATGATAAAAGAGAATCGTACAGACGTTGGTAAAAGACCTTGCATAAGCGTATCCTGGACGGCTCATAAGGGCACCGGGCCTGAAACGGCAGGCAACGCTGAAAAATTCATGCAGCAACTGCTGCCATCGAATTCCTTCAGGATGACTGATCAGCAACCGGATATAATCCTTTTCATGAGCGGCGGCTCGGAAAGAAAAGCCATTTCGATGATGCAGCCCGGACATCCGGTGCTGTTGCTGAGTATAAAGGGGAATAATGCCTATGCTGCAGCTACCGAGGTAATGGCATGGGCTGTGAACAACAACAGATTTGCCATCCTGTCGGATGCCGCTGAAGCCTCTGAAACAGGATTGACTGACAGATGGTGCCAGGCTGTAAGGGTGTGGAAAAGCATCCAGGGGCAGAGGGCAGGCCTGATTGGGTCTGTCTCAGACTGGCTTGTAGCTTCGGATGTGCCTGCAGAAAGACTCCTGGAACTGTTTAATGTCACTCTCGAAAAGATACCGTGGAATACCCTTCGCGATTACAGTGATTATGATCCGGATACTTCTCTTATGGACCGGTTTGATCATAAGAGCCCGGCAGGACTGGTTGAAGCCGCCAGAGTGCTTGCTCTTTTACGCGATCTGGTTGAGAAAAATGAACTGAATGCAATAGCAGTTGAGTGCTTCAGCCTCGTGCAGCAACGGAAGGTAACGGCATGCCTTGCCCTCGCCCAGCTGAATAACGAAGGCGTTGTGGCAGCATGCGAGGGAGACCTTGCCTCAATGGCCGGTATGATGGTTCTGAAAGCTGTTACCGGCTCGGTGCCATGGATGGCCAATACCACATCAACAGCCAGGAACAGACTTCTTCTCTCACATTGTACAGTTGCCTTTGATCTTGTCAGTGACATTAAGTTAACCACTCATTTTGAAACGGACCTTTCCCTGGCAGTAAACGGAAATGTCACTGCAACTGATGTTACCCTCTTCAGGTTTTCAGGCGGGCTCGACAGGGCATTTATTGCGGAAGGCAAAGTGACCAACCACCCGGCACTCAGTAATGCCTGCCGCACCCAGGTTGAAATAGAATTACCGCAACAATCGCTGACCCTGCTGCGAACCCAACCTCTGGGGAATCACCTTTTGATGGCACCCGGAAAGTACGCCGGACTGCTTCACCTTGTCTGTGCTTATAAAACAATAAAGGTGATTTGATGACCAGATTGGCACTTAATTCGGTTTACGCGTCAGGCCTATTGCCTCTTCAAATGCCCTGATAAACCTTATGAAGAAATTTGAATAGTCCTCCTGTTCAAAATAAGCCGTAGTCTCTGCAGGAGAGGAAGGAATATCTGCAAAGCTCCGTTCATCACGGCATCTGCCTAACTCCGATCCTGCAAAATAAATACGCTCACCTTGAATCCTGTTGTAAAAATGCCAGCCTCTGCTTCCGGGGGTCTTTAAAATCTCTCCTCCAAATATGTCATGCATCAACAGAGATACTTCACTTCCCTGGCCATCCGGAAGATCTCCAGATACCAATCCCGGATCCGTATCCGCCAGCAAAGCATGTTTCAGTGCTTTTTGCACAGTTTTCTTTTTTAAGATGTTCTCTTTCCGGCTCATTATATTATTTTGTTATAAAGATTTGCCTGCCTTCATCGATTTCAGGCCCTCCTAAGGGTATGCTTAGCCACTGACAGCAGAAGAACAGTCTCCTCGCTTGTGGTCAGCCTGTATTTTACTCTTCCGTTAAGCGTCAGCACCTGACCCATGGCAATTATCGCTGAAGCTTTCCGGGAGTTAAATCTCAGGCTTCCCTCTATTATCTGAAATGTGATTGAATCATTTGACTGATAGGAGAAGATGTCTGTCCCTTTATGAAAGGCAGCAAGCACTACCTGCTTCCCCAAATGTTTTACAAGAAACATTGCATTCTGGTCCCCTTTCGCCCAAGAGCGACTATGTTTTATATTCCTGATTAAGGTTTTAATTTCGGGATGAAACAATGGCGAAATGCGTGTTACCGGAAACCCCGGCGATTGTGATCTGGTAATCAATGTAGCTGTTTCCATGGCTTGTCGGTTTTCATTGGTTGCCCGGAACGGGATATGTAATCGAATTACAATCCAAATATAAACCAGGTTATACAGTTAACTGTTACACAATTACTTGAAAAATTTACATTATTCACGGATTCCCCTTGATCAAAAAATGACCTGGTACAGGTTCCTCTTCAAATTATTCAATGAAAACTTTCGGGTAATGGGGCAAAGATGCCGTCATGTCAGTTTTTTCCTGACTGCCCATCCGTCGGCAAAAGAAAGCAGTCGCAGGATGAACCTTAAGTTTTATTTTGGTCAATGGCGGTAGTACTATTATCAAATTTATTTGCAGGAATTAATAAAGTTTTGGAACTTGGAAGAAGAGACTTTAACCTATACATCCTGTATTAATACGTTTGCCCCATGGCAGAGGCACCCAATTCCGATCAGATATTTATCAGGAAACTAACTGAAATTGTTCATGCCAACCTTGCCGATGAAAAATTTGGCGTTAAGGACCTTGCACAAAAATCAGGCATCAGCCTGTACCGGTTAAACCGGAAACTGCATTTAGTCATTAACAGGACAAGTAATCAGTTTATAAGGGAAATCCGGTTGTTAAAAGCCATGGAGATGCTCCGGAATGGCACATTTACCGTAGCCGAGGTTTCATTTAAGACCGGATTTGGCAGCTCAAACTATTTCAATAAATGTTTCCATGAATATTTCGGCTATCCTCCTGGCAAAGTAATTAAGCAAGATTCAAATAATAAAGATCTGTATGATATTCCCTGGAATATTACTGATAATGGCCAGGGAAAAACTTCGTTGAAAAAAAATATTTTCAGACTACCCGGGATACTGCTCTTTGTAATTCTATTGGCAGGTGCGGTTATTATCCTGCATAAGAGGAATAATAAATCTGATTGGTCGGATGGTCTGGTGTCAAAGGAGGGAAAGATTTCAGTTGCGGTTATGCCATTCAGGAATCTCACAAATGATACAACATGGAATATCTGGCAGGAGGGTATACAAACAAGCTTAGTTTCATTCCTTACTAACACTGAAGCACTGACACTCAGGGGATCGGTAAACGAATTGCTACAAAGCAAAGGTCTAAATGATTATGCTTCATTAACCCCGTCATTTGAAAATATTATAGCGAATAAACTTGGCGCAGACATCTTCATCTCAGGTAGTATCATTCAGTCGGATACTTCAATACGTATAAACGCACAATTGTTTAATTCAAATCAAGGTGAAACAATAAGGTCTTTTGAAATTGAAGGGCCTGCCAGCGGGGAGAAGATTTTTCAACTGATTGATACGCTCAGGCATCAGGTGAATGATTTTCTTATTGTTACCAAATTGAAAAAGAAAGACCCCAACTCTGGATACTATTTTTTTGATCCTATAAGTTCACCTGAAGCATACAGCTATATGGTCTTGGCAAAAAAGGCAGAAAGAATTTCAGATTTTACAAATGCCATTGATTTGTATAAACAGGCAATAAAGATTGACTTAAGCATTTACGATGCATATTGGTGCATTGCTATAGCGTTTGGAAATCAGGGTGACTGGGAGAATTGTAAAAGATGGTTACAAAAGTATTATAATAAATACGACAAGCTAAATATGTACAATAAAGTATATGCTGATTATTTATATGCCATAATTTTCAAAACACCCTACGAAGCAATCAGGTATGTGGAGCAGATGATTAATCTAAATGATAAGGCACCATATAATTTTGTTAATTTAGGGGATGAGTACAACAAACTTTTACAATATGATAAGGCAATACCTGAATATGAGCGGGCATTGGAGATATATAAAGAATGGGGTATCAAAACCAGTTATGTAGTAAACTATATTGAACTTGGCAGAGCATATCATAATTCAGGCCAGTACAGGAAAGAAAAAAAGCTTTATAAGGTAGCGGGAAATGATTTCCCTGATAATCCTCCGCTTATGGCCAGTCAGGCTGTACTGTCGTTAGCTGAAGGAGACACAGCTGAAGCAAACAGGTATATCAGTAAATGTATATTGGGATGGGAAGAACAGTCATGGGCCGAGGCCAAAATATTGAATTCTATTGCCATTATTTATTCCCGGGGTGATTACCCGGACAAAGCTGAAGAATACTATCGTAAGGCCCTCTCCAGAGAACCTGAGAATACGCTGTGGGTAAATAGCCTTGGATTTTTCCTGATTGACACCGATCGAAATATTGAGGAAGGACTTGATCTTATCGATGAGGCGCTTCTTTTAAGCCATGATGATTACTCATTGCTGTATTCAAAAAGCTGGGGACTGTATAAAAAGGGCAAATATCAGGAAGCGTTGGATATTATGCAGAAAAGCTGGGATCTGAGAATGCAGAATGCCAGGTATAACCATGACGCATTTCTTCATCTTGAGGAGGTGAAAAAAGCTGCTGCAAGGCAGATTTGATAAAAGTTTAACAAATTGCCGGAAATTTGTAGTTCGTTGCTTTAAAATTGCAGCCTTAAATAGTCCGGTTTCCCTGAACTTTATGTTAATAATTAGAGAACTAGTGATCATTATTAACTAAAACCCCTATGGTATGAAAACAAAGACATTAATTATGATATGCCTGTTATCAGGCATAGGATTGACGCAGTTATCTGCTCAGGTGCCTGACCCCCCTGATAATAAACATGGAACAGGAACAGTAGTAGGTTTACATGTGTACGAGAATGTGGAGTGGACGGCATTCTGCAATAATGAGCTGGCTGATGTTTTAATAGGCACAATCTATGCCTACTATGAAGTGCATTTTAATAAGGGCAACTTTGTCTTTGCTATCCATCACTGTAAGGGTGAAGCTGTAAGTACTTCAGGATCAGGTGAAGTTTTTAAGATAATTGATATTCCGCATAAATATGACCCAAATTTGGAATATCAATATGAAACTGTCAATCTTATAGGAAATCAAGGCTCACACTATGTTGCAACATTCGCATGGGAAAATAATGAACCATGGGGCTTTACCCTTGTCAGGGCAATCTGTCCCGGAAGCAAAAAATAAAACCGGATATAAATATTAATTACTTACTAAAATCTCGTTGATATGAAAACAAAAGCATTAATTATGGGTTGCCTGCTAATGGGCTTTAGCTTGACTTAGCTTTCTGCACAAGACGGACCAAATGGCAAGAATGAAACCGGATCAGATCCCTATTGGATGGAATGGGGTTTTTATTCCGATGTGGCATGCGATGGCCAATGGGTTGATTATGTAGAAGGGACTTTATATTGGCATGTGGTAGACCATTATAAAAATGGCCTCTGGGTAAAAACAATCATGGAAGGTAAAGGTGTACTCACAAGTACTTTGACGGGAGAAACTTTTACTATAAGCGAATTAGACAAAACAAATTCTGATCCCTTTGCATGGACCGCAAATACCTATCTAAAGGGGGACCAGGGCAATCATTATATGATCTCCTGGCTATTTGATGGTTATGCATGGCATGTTACCAAATACGGATGTCCCGGAAATGAGGCGAATAATGGGAAAAAGTAAATATATGTGTTAATCCAAACTTCACCAGCTCCCGGAGTTCAGCTTCGGGAGCTTCTTGCTGAGCATAATAAATCCATCTCAGAAACGAGGTTGAGTATACTGCGCTGGTTGATGTTTCATTGGAACATAATTTAAGAATTGATTACTCTTCTCCCGCCGTAACCGGTAACCTGCCCTGCCATGCTTTTACCCATTTCGGGACAGCATCTGTAAAAATAATAAACACACAAATGACGATGACAATGGTAAGGGTCATGTTAATGATGCCGGTGACCCTGGTTTCTGCTTCAATAGCCTGAGGCAGGTAAATATTCCTGATATTCTGCCAGCCGGCTGTGAGTGTTGTTACCCCGACAAAAATCATCGGTATTACAGTAATCCATACGTATTTTATCTTACCCCGGTTTATTATATAACTCGTTCCTATTGCAAGCGCGATGGTTGCCAGCAGCTGGTTTGCGCTTCCGAACATTGGCCAGATAGTTGCAACCGTTCCTGAATAGATGAAATATGCCCAGGCAAACACAACAAGGCCGCTTGCCAGCAGGTTTCCGGGAAGCCAGTTGGTCCGGCTGAAAGGCTTGTATACCTTGCCCGCTGCTTCCTGTAAAACGAAGCGTGCAATACGGGTTCCTGCATCAATGGTGGTAAGAATGAAAAGCGCTTCAAACATAATGGCAAAATGATACCAGTAGGACATCAGTTTATCCATTCCCGGGATGGAAGAAAATATCTGTGCCATCCCCACGGCCAGCGATACTGCACCGCCGGTACGGCCAATGATCTTTTCACCTACCTCCTGCGACAAAACCTGGATGTTAGAATCAGTAAAGCCCATGGCATGAAGCTGTGGTAAAATATGCTGAAGCTTTTCGGGGGAAACGTTTATCATGAAATAATCGAGCGGTAAAAGACTGGCTGCGGCAATAAGCGCCAGGATGCTCACTAAGCCTTCGATAAGCATTGATCCGACTGCAATGAATTTTATGTCTTTCTCGTTCATCAGCATTTTAGGGGTCGTTCCCGAACTCACCAGCGAGTGAAAGCCCGAAATGGCCCCGCAGGCAATTGTTATGAACAGATACGGGAACAGCGTTCCGGGAATGATCGGTCCTCCGCCATGGGCAAACACCGTTACAGCCGGCATTTTTAGTTCTGGCGCAACAACAATTATCCCGACGGCAAGCAAGGCCACCACTGATATCTTCATTATTGCACTGAGGTAATCGCGCGGTGCAAGTAAAAGCCACACTGGCAACACAGAAGCCAGGAAACCGTAAAGCGCAAGAATAATTGTCAGCGAATGATGATCGAAAGTAAACCACGACGCCACAGCAGACCCGGGAATATATCGCCCGTAAATGACCGCCAGAACAAGCATGATCACCCCGAAGATGGTTGCTTCTGCAGTTTTCCCTTTTCTGAATTTTGTCATCCAGACACCCATCGTAAGTGCAATGGGAATGGTAGCTGCGATAGTGAAAGTTCCCCATGAGCTCTCGGACAGGGAGTTCACAACCACCAGGCCTAAACCGGCAAGAGCGACAATAATTATAATAATCACTGCCACCGAAGTGGTTATGCCGCTTAACTTACTGATTTCGCAACGGGCAATTTCGGCAATCGATTTTCCGTCGTGCCTGACCGAAGCAGTTAAAAGAACGAGATCGTGCACAGCCCCTGCCATCACAGCACCGACCAGCATCCACAGAAATCCCGGAAAATACCCGAACTGTACAGCCAGCACCGGCCCGACAAGAGGTCCCGCACCTGCAATGGCAGCAAAGTGATGTCCGAAGAGAATCCATTTATTGGTAGGGATAATAATTCTGACCGTCATACAAACGGTGGGCAGGGGTGACCAGTGATGGATTAATGGTCAGTACTTTGGCACAAATGAAACTGAAATAGAACCGGTACGCCAGTGCGAAGATCACCAGAGCGCATATCACCAGATACATTGCATTCATTAATGTCGCAATTTTGAAAATCAAAAATATGTGGAAACGGCATTAAAAAAGAATACTTCAGGAATATTTTGAGACAATTCTTAAGACACTTGTCAGGATGGCATGGAAAAACTGCTAACGCCAGGCAAAATGACTTGGTACAGTATGAACAGTTGTTATCTTTGCCGGAAGATTATTTACTTTGCAATCCATTTTAATTTAAATGATAACAGATAAACTGAAGTCAGAACTATTAATCAAACCTTTAAAGCCAATATTATGAAATTGAGAAACACAGCATTGCTCCTTGGTATGGCAGCTTTGATAATTGCATGCATGCAGGCCTGTAACCAGGCACCGGCAAAGAAGAGCATAAAATCCGGAACCGTTTATTACAGGAGCCTCCTGTTCAGCGAAACCCCCTACGACCTTGAAAGGGGAGCTCGCGAACTGACAGCCGAAGAGGCTTCAGACTTCAACAGCTATAAGTTCACATATGACGATACGGGCAGACTGCTGTCGGTAGAGTTTGTGCGAGGTGATGAACCACTGGGGTATTCCTCGATGGGCGGCGCAGCAAAAATAACTTATACATATTCAGACAACAAACAGATTAAGCACTTCTTTGATGAGAATGGCCAGCCAATAGAATCAGGCGGAGTCTTTACCTATGAGTACACCCTGGATGAAAAAGGCACAAGGACAGGCCTGAAGTTTTTCGACAAAGAGGGACAGCCGGTTGAGAACAGGAATAAGATCCATTCATGGGTATGGGTAGTTCTCGACGACGGAATGGTGCAGGAAAAAAGATACAACCTTGCCAATGAAGAGACCATAATGAATCAATTCTGTCCTTTCTATGAGCTGAGGTTCTCTTACAACGACAAGGGTTATGTCACCAGGATGGCCAATTATATGGGTGATACCCTTTATAACTGTACAGCTGAAAACTGCGGCGATATAGGCGTTTCCTACTTTGAGTTTGAACCGAATGAATTTGGTGACAACCTGAGCTTCTCGGTCTACAATGCCTCAGGGCAAATGTCAAATCTGTACTGGGGATGGTCAAGAAGAGTAAGTAAATTTGATGAGAACGGGTATGTTCTGGAAACTGCAGTGTTTGACCAGGACAACGAGTATGTCGGGGGTAAAAGCGTTCCTGTAACCCAATATACATATGACAGCCACGGTGCTCTGACCGAAGCCAGGAACATGGACAAGGACAGGAATATTATAAATAGTCCTGAAAACGGTGTTGCTATTACCGAGTTCAAATATGACGAAAAAGGTAACCGCACTGAGACCCTCAGATATGACAAGGACAGGGTTGCTGTTGTTACCGAGTAAACGATATCCGGATTGATCATGGGCAATAAATTAAAATATTATGCTTTTTTCTTTTCACTGATCGCAGTATTTGCAGCAGGGTGCACCGGAAAGAAAAGTGAAAAGAAACCGGAAGCAATAAAAGAAGTGGCGGTTGCACCTGTCATCGGACAGGAGACACTGCTTCTGCTCAAGGACCTTGAAGAGAACGGCGATTATGTTAACAGTCAGTACTTCCCAAGTCTTATTAAAGCATCGGTAGTAAATGATGAGCTTGGGGGAAATAACCTTATTATTGATCTCAGGTCACCGCAACTTTTTTCAGAAGGCCATATAAAGGGAGCTGTAAATATGGAATTTGGAAAGCTTCCGGAATATTTTGAGACAGGCATCAAACCCTTCGAATTTGATAAGATTATCATTGTATGCGAAGACGGACAGGTATCAAGTTATACCACGGCGCTTCTCAGGATGATTGGATACGGCAATGTCTTTGCCATGCGATGGGGAATGTGCGGGTGGAGCAAAAGTTATGCAGAGGAGGGATGGCTCAAAGGTGCTTCCGGCAAATATGAAGACCGCCTGGAGGTTACCACAAATGAGACGCCGAAACCTGCAGGAATGCCTGAACTTAAAACCGGTTTGACAACAGGCAGGGAGATCGGGGATGAAAGATTCAAAACGCTCTTTGCTGCCGGCACAGGTGATATTCTGATAACGGCGGATGAAGTCTTCGGTGAACCCGGAAAATATTTTGTCATTAATCTTGAACGGAAAGACAAATATGATGCAGGGCATATCCCGGGAGCCGTTAGGTACAAACCTGAGTCAACCCTGGGCTTCCCTGACATGATGGCGACCATCCCGTCTGACAAAACCGTTGTAGTTTACTGCGGTACCGGGCATAACTCAGGATTTGCAACTGCATTCCTGAGGCTTTTCGGGTATGATGCCAGGACACTGAAGTACGGTAACAACAGCTTTATGTACGATAAGATGGTGAGGGATAAGAGCACATTGTCATGGCTTCCATTCACATTGGCTGAATCAAACGATTTCCAGGTGGTGAAATAATTACAGTGCATTCATGACCCATAAGTTCCGGCCTGCAGAATTTGCAGGCCGGGATTTTTTATGGCAGCCCATTCTTGCTGTCATCCCGAAGGATAAAGATATTTCTTATACCCATCTCGCTGAGCACCATCCAGACCCGGGCAGAAACGGAGTCATCTTCAGCATAAAGGATGACAGGGCCTTTGTTCTTCCTTATAAGTGACAGGTTGGGTTTTTCGAGTACCGATTCTGGATTCAGCTTCATGATTTTATCCTGTAACTGTTCAATAGCCGGGGCTTCCTTCCCCAGAGAGATCAGAAGCACATCGCTGTTCATGGCAGCAATCTGATCTTCAGTAATTATATTTGAGCTGCGAACTGAAGGTTCGGCCCACCTGACGGCATCGTATCTGAAATTATGGCCGTATGTTCTGATCAGAACCAGTATTACCGCCAGCAGGATTATTGAAAGAACGATCCAGTATTGTCTGAGGAATTTCATCTGATTTCCATTTTGTAATTTCATTATTCACATCCGCCGTCAAGCTTCTTTGCGGAGAATTTTCTTGACTCGAGGAATTTTGTTTTCAGGCTGTCAGGCAGGCTGTTCAGTTCGGTAAACATCTCTCCGGCGCGCCTTCTGGTTTCGAACAGGGCGTTTTCCCTTGCCGTTATCCTGTCGCCTGTGAATTTTGTCTCCATCACTGTCGTGATCCATTCCGTTATGCCGCCTTTCATTACGTAACTTTTATCATAGCCCAGGCCTCTGGCATATACAAGGGCATAGTCAGCCTCGGTGTCTTCTGTCGTATAGAAGATATTCATGATGTTTTTATTGCCGAGCCAGGTCTCCGGATCTTTTTTAATGAATTCAGGATAAGGGATGTTTACAGCCCCCGGGATAGCCTGTTTCCTGAATTCTTCCGGTGATCTGAGATCTATCAGCTGAACAGTGCTGTCTTCCCTTACAATAAATTCCGCGACCTGATCAACTGTGAATGAGACATCCTCATTAAGGACATCCTGTAAGAGCTTATCGGGCTTTGCGGTAAAAGACCGGTTGGCAGTGAGGGGCAGCAGTGCCAGGATCAGGCTGAGGAGCAGGAGCAGAGCGGAAAATTCTTTTCTTATTTTCATACCCGCTGGTTATATGTCGTTTGTAATTTCAGGCCTGGCGAATTTTTTCTCCGCCAGCTCGGCAACCCAGAACATTGCAACTGCCGCGGCCACCATCAAGAGAGTGAAGAGCCCGGGAGAGATGCCCAGAGTTTCGTTGATCTTCACCGGTCCCCTGTACTGTGCATTGGCCAGTCCTTCAATCATCGGGAAAGATTCGGTGAAGAGGAATGCACCTGTAAATCCACCTGCAACAAAGACCATGGCATCAATCTTTCCGATTGACATTGCGCAAAGGCCTGTGCCGGGGCAAAATCCGCCCATGATGAAACCGGCTCCCATTATTACTCCTCCAACGATGGATGCAGTGACATAGAACTCGTTCACATATACCTGATTCAGGTTAAGGAGTCCAAGGTAACCGAGGAACTGTGAGCCTATCAGAGCAACTATTGCTGCCGTAAAAAACACTTTAAGCACGGTGGCGTCATATCCGTAAAACATGCCTGCAAGTTTCCTGCTCGAGGAGAAGCCTGCCTGTTCAAGTGCGAACCCGAAGCCTGTCCCGATCAGCAATGCCGTCAGCATATTGAGCCATTCCGGAAAAGCAAAGTATGATGAAAGAGGTGCCATATTGATTCTTATTAACTTATTTCTGTGACTGTTAATCTTATAATTTGCGATTTGCGATTTGCGATTTGCGACTTTACTGATTTTCGACTTATCTAAATCCAGTTTTTCCTGAAGAACCATGCAAAGGCAAATGCCGAACCGAAGATGGCGATCATAGTCACGAATCCTGCCACAGAGAGAACAGCCATGCCTGACAGTGCCGCACCGCTTGTACATCCTCTTGCGAGCTGACCGCCGTAGACAAATAACACGCCGCCGAGGAATGCGAATATCAGTCGTCGCGTGATGGATATCTTCGGGGATTTTTCCACTTTGAGTTTCAGTCTTCCCGAGACAGCGCCTGATATAAGGCCTCCGGCGACCACTCCGAATATCTCAAGCGTCAGCCAGTTGGTAAGCGGCTTTTTACCGTTTTCAAAATACTTTGAATAGTAGGCCGAATTTTCCACATGCGGAGGATTGACGGCGCCGACTATTGATACGACGCAGTATTTTATCCCGCCGCTGGCCCCCAGTCCGCGGCCCGAAACAACCATTGCCAGAAGCAGGACTATGCCAAGCAGGGTTCCTGCCAGGTAGGGATTCATGTAACTTCGTTTCATAATTGATAATTCTGTTGGAGAGAGTTCTTCTGAACACAAAAATAGCAACTATCCATAGTCTTGAAGATAGCGGGAAAGGAAATATTTTTAAGGGTTGTGCTGTCAGATCTTTATCAGATCTTCCGGTTCTTGCTTTCATCAAAAGCTTCAAAGCTTTTTGATACCTGAGCCTGGCGCCTTTCAACAATCTTGTTTTCGACAACGGAATACAAAATCGATATTGCCAGCGTTGCAAGGATAACGGTGAATGAGAACCATGAGTGATTTGAAAAAAACATACTCACTGATTCAATTGCGCAGAGTATCATTTTTGCACCTACAAAGAACAGGATAAAACATATCCCGGTCTTCAGGTACTTGAATATTTTCAGGATCCCGTTCAGGGCGAAAAAAAGCGAAACAAGCCCCATGCAGGCAAACACATTGGATGTTATAGCCAGGAAATTGCTTTCATTCAATGTCAGTACCTGGTTGCCTTCCTGGATTACCCCGATGACGGCAGGAACAGAATCAACCGCAAACATAACGTCGGTCGACCCGATCAGTAAAAATGTCAGCAGGAAGGGCGTGATTGCAAATTTCCCGCCGACGCGGGAATGAAGTACAGGATTATGATTGGCTGCATCAACTGTAAATATTTTTTTTGCTGCCCGGATCAACAAATTCTTTTCCGGATCGATGGATTCTTCCTCATCGCCTTCTTTAACCATCTTGACTGCCATGATTATCAGGAATGCCCCGAAGATGTAAATCAGCCATTCAAACCTGTTAATCAGACTCATTCCGACAAGGATGAACAGTGTCCGGAATATGATTGAAAGCAATATCCCGAACTTCAGCAGTATCGGCTGAACATCCTCCCTTACTTTCATCATTGTAAATATCATAATGAAAACGAACAGGTTGTCTATCGAAAGCATATATTCCGTCAGGTAGCCTGAAAAGAATTTCATTCCCATCATGCCTCTGGTAGTCATCCCGGAATTTTCATTCTGCGGATAAAAGAAAGTGATTGCCAGGCCAAACATCAATGCAACGCTGATCCATACCCCGGTCCATTTAAGAGCTGTTGCAATACTTACTTCCGTATGCCTGTGCTTTGCAGCCCGCAGATCAACAATAAAACCGATGAGGAATATTGCAATAAAAGCTATCCAAAACAAAAATTCCGGGTTCATGGTAAAGTACATGTTTGAATGCCGCTAAAATAAATAACTGATTCATAAAAACAAGCCACATTTGTCATGATTAAACATCTGTGGCTCCGACTGTGTAGGTCGACCGTAGTCTTTCCTGAAAGATTATTTCCATTGGAATTCAATGAGTGATTAAAAATTACAAAGTCTGTTATTGTTTCAGATTATTTTTATAAATTGCCATATCGATGTATCATTTATGAATTTTGCAAAGACAACATCTTATTCACTAAATGTTTTAAGCTATCTGGCGAAACATGAGAACATCAGAATGTCAGCCAGTTACCTGCACAAGAAGCTTGGCATCCCATACTCATATTTGCGGCAGGTTCTGGGTAAGCTTTCCAGGAGAGGATTTGTTGACAGCAGCAGGGGAAGCAGGGGCGGCTTTGCCATAACCAGAGACATATCCACTATATATCTGGCTGACATAATTGAGGCTACCGAGGGACTGGATAGTTTGAACAGGTGCATCATGGGATTCAGTAAATGTCCGTTCAATTACGGGTGTTCCATGCATCCGGTATGGGTTGAAATGAGAACAAATATTCTTAACGTACTTACAAAGACATCATTGGCAGATCTGATTAAGATCCGAAAGCAAAAACTAAAATCAAATTAACTAACTTAAAGAAAGAAGTCCTATGGTTGATTCTGAAATGGTTCTTACAGGACAGACAATTGCATATACAATTTATTGTATTGTAATTATTCTGGTAGTTGCCTGGTTTGCCTGGAAATTAACAGGCAACGGTAGTGGCAAGGGGGTTAAACCGGCATTGTTTTATACGTTTGTCGGGTTTCTTACAGTCCTGGGTGTTTCGTTGCATATCATTACGCTTAACACCATTCCCTGGACAAAAATGGACCTTAACAGGTCTGATTATACGCCTGACAAGTCATTTAACATCACGGTCAGTAACCATCAGTTTATTCTTCCTGCAGAAAAGATGGTTGTAAATGTCAATGACAAGGTTCTTTTTGATGTAACGTCAGATGACCTGACTTATGGCTTTGGGCTTTTCAGGGAAGACAACAGCATGTTGTTTCAGATGCAGGTAGTTCCGGGGCACAGGAATGATGTCATCTGGCATTTTGACCGGCCGGGTGTTTATACTATCAGGTCAACTGAATACTCAGGCCCAAGGGGAGCAGCTATGATAGTGAAAGATGCGGTACATGTATTGCCTGAAAATGCTGCCAATTAAGATGTCTTTAAATCTTTAAAACTTAACGGATATGAGTTTTACAAAAACATTTTTATACGGTGAGGAAGGACTGTTCAAGTCTGAAACCCTGACCCCGATGCAAAAACTGACACTGCGTTTTGTGGTTGTCGGTCTTATCTATTTCGGCTTCGTGGTGATAGAAGGCATGCTCATGAGGCTCTATGAGGTCAAACCTCTGCCTTTTATTTCCGAATCCCAGTTTTTTGCAATCCTGACAGCGCATCCCCTTGTCGGAATATTTGGGTCCACATATTCTATTGTTTGCGGGGCATTTCTGTTCCTGGTACCATTCCTGATGAAGAAACCTCTGTGGAGCATCAAGCTCGGCAACTGGACTTTTATTCTTATTGCCGTTGGAACATTTATCTTCTGGTTTTCCGGTTTTGTAAGTCATTATGCGCCACTTTACACCCTTTACTGGCCTCTTCCTGCCGACTTCTCCCAGTTCAGTGTCTGGGGAGGAACATTCTTTATTGTCGGGATTGCACTTGTCATGGTTGGTACAGCTCTTTTCATCATCAATATTTTTAAAACAATAGCCTACACACCTGAAGGATGGGAGAAACAGCCTTCAGGCGCCCTGCTGTCATCTGCCCTCGGAATAACAGGGTTCAATAATCTTTTCAGGAAAAACAAAAAGGAGCATCTTGTTCCTCTGCCCGTGGCTGCAGTTGCCAGGGGAAGCGTTGATATGGCGTTGAATACAATCACCATCCTGTTTACAGGTGTTCTCATACTTGTTTATATGGTGGGTTCAATTCTGGGATACGACCTGAAGGAGACGGCAATTGATGCCTTGCTATATAAGAACTGGTTCTGGTGGGGCCTCGACCTGATTGCTGACGGACTTGTTCTGATCTTTGTTGCCGGTACCTGGTACCTTCTTGCAATGATGATCACAGGGAAGCCACTCTTCATGCAGAATATTGCACGTGCAGCCTTGCTTGTTGAACTGGTCGTTTCATGGACGGTCTGGTCTCATCACCTGCTTTCTGACCAGGCACAGCCGGCAATTCTGAAAGTTGTTTCCGGTGAAATGGTAACTGCATTTGAGCTTATTACACAGGGACTTGCCTTCTTTATTACATTGGCTACCCTGTGGAGTGCAAGGCCTCTGAAAATGACCAATCCGCTGAAATTTCTCCTGGGCGGGTTACTTGGATTTGCCCTGGCAGTTCCGGCCGGAATTATGCAGGCTGACGTTGGCCTTAACAGGATTCTCCACAATACCCAGTGGGTCGTGGGTCCGCATGTACATGTGGCAATTCTCATAGGACTGACCATGACACTGTATTCAGCCATCTATCTTCTCTTCCCGATTCTAACCAACGGGGCAAAGATATACAGCCAGAAGCTGGCAAACATTCATTTCTGGTGCCATCTGATCGGAGGTATCGGCATGGGAGCATTTATGGGTATGGCCGGATTGAACGGTATGCTCAGGAGGACCATTTATGCAAATGGAGAATTTAATCTGTTTATGATCCTGGCAGCTGTATCCGGAGGCTTATTACTTATCGGATTCCTGGCATTCTTCTATAATATAGTGATGAGTGTCGGACTGAAAGGAGTACTGGGGATTTTTACCCCTGCAAAGGTTAAAACCAAAGATCTGGTACCACAGAGCTAGGTGGTTTAAATATATTTCTTTAAACTTTGTGTACTGATATTTGTCTTACATGGGGTTCTTTATTGCGGAGCATGATCAGGAACAGACTATTAACCCTCTGCATCGGTTCTTAAAACAGTCAAAAATTGAAAATATGATTACAAGAAATTACAAAGCAGAAGAAGTAAAAGAAAATCCTCATAAAGTTGATGTACGGCAACTTTATAATGATCCATCAGCCCAGATCATGCATATTACCCTGAAACCGGGAGAAAGCCTGAAACCCCACAAAACACCTGTCAATGTTGTGTTTTATATTCTGGAGGGCACACCTGTGGTTCATATAGGGGATGAATCAGAAGTTATTGAGAAAGATACCCTTGTTGAAAGCCCGGCAGATATCGTGCATTTTATCAGTAACGAAAGCCGTAATATTGTACGTGTACTTGTTGTCAAAGCTCCAAGACCGGAAAAGATCACCAAATTACTTTAGCCAAAAACAATCATTCAGATGAGTGAATTAATAAATAATTCAAGATTCAGGAAAGAAAAGCTCAAGGAGCTTATCCTGAAATTGCACCACGGAGGGGATCCTAAACAGGTCCGTGCCGAGCTGATAAGCACACTGCAGCAGATACCCTACGGGGAAGTGGTGGAGGTGGAGCAGGAACTGATAAAGGAAGGATTACCACAGTCCGAAGTACTAAAACTTTGTGACGTTCACGGCGAGGTGCTTGACGGTCATATAGACCAGAGCGGCGCACAGGCAATTCCGGAAGGACATCCGGTCGATGTTTTTAAACATGAGAACAGGGAACTCCTGAAAGTTGTAGAGAAAGCACAGGTGCTGATATCTGCACTTTACACTGTTAAGGAAGATGATTTCAGGGACTATTCGCTAAAGATCCTGTCGTGTTTCAATGACCTGATGGATGTTGATAAACACTATAAGCGAAAGGAATATCTGGTATTTCCATTTCTGGAAAAGAAGGATGTCACCGGACCTCCGATGGTGATGTGGGGGAAACATGATGAAATACGTGACCAGCTGAAGGGCTGCATCGAAATACTGCGTACAGATGGACTGAAAAAATCAGATCTTGAGGATGCTGAGGAAATCCTCTTTTCGCCCGTGCTTAAGGCCATGGCTGATATGACTAAAAAGGAAGAAGATATATTGTTCCCGATGTGCATGGACCTGCTCACAACCGAGGAGTGGTGGCAGATACACAGACAAACCCTCGATTTTGGTTTTACACTTTACGATCCGCAGGTCGACTGGAAACCCGAAGGCATTTCAACGGCTGATAATGAGAATAAGGAAGCACTGAACCAGAACGGCACGGTTCATTTGCCTTCAGGCAGCTTCACAGCAGGTGAGATAATGGCGATATTAAATACCGTGCCCTTCGATATGACTTTCGTTGACAAAGACGATAAGGTAAAATACTTCACCCAGGGGAAGGAAAGAATATTTGCACGCAGCCGTTCAATTATCAACCGTGATGTCAGGCTTTGCCATCCTCCGGGCAGTGTTCATATTATAGAAAAGATACTGGAAGATTTTAAATCAGGCGCAGCATCACACGCGCCATTCTGGATACAGATGCAGGGCAAGTTTATACTGATAGAATATTTTGCTCTGCGTGATGAAAACGGAGAATACCTGGGTACCCTGGAAGTCTCGCAGGATCTCTCGAATGCAAGAAGCCTCGAAGGGGAGAAAAGGATTTTATCATATACCGGTAAAAAGGAATAAACTATGGCCAGCCTGATCATTACACCCAAAACAAAGATATACGATCTCCTGGAAGCTTATCCGGAACTGGAAGATACTCTCATCACCTCTGCACCGGAATTTAAAAAGCTTAAAAATCCTGTCCTGAGAAAGACAATTGCACGCATAACCACTATTGGTCAGGCAGCAACTGTCGGCGGGCTTGATGTGCAGGTTCTTGTTAACAGGCTGCGTGAAAAAGCCGGGCAGGGTACTGTTGATCAGCTAGATGATACCGGAGGGAAATACGTTACGGTTTGTCCTGCATGGTATAAAAAGGAGGCTGTCGTAAATACGATTGATACAAATGAAATGCTTAACAGGGGTGAGCATCCTGTTCATGTAGTTCTGGCAGCAATAAAAGAACTTAAGGAGAATGAGATCCTGGAAATAATTGCATCATTTGTACCGGCGCCGCTGCTTGATAAAACATTAAGCCTTGAGTACAAACACTGGCTCGACAGAAAATCGGACAGTGAATTCAGGATTTACTTCATGAAATAGTTGCAGGCTCATTTTCCGGAGACCGGAATAATGAAATTGTTATACCGAAATCAGGACCCGTTCTCCAAATACAGGATGTCTTTCGGCTGCCATCATAACAATCCGTTTCAGAATCTGGCCATATGAATAACTGGCCATTTCTGCTGCCAGGGCAAAGCTGGCATCGATACTGATATCGTTGTTGGGATTAATATCGAGAAGGTAAAATTCATCGTCACGCAGACGAAAATCGAACCTGGCATAGTCGAGACATCCAAATCCCTTCCATGCTGCAAGAACAGCTTTTTCAAGCTTTTTAAACAGTCTTTTATCAAGAGGGGCAGGTATCACGGATTCGATCTTTTCGTAATGTTCCGAGCCGGGAGTAAACTTCGAACCGTAGGTACATATTCTTTTCCGGGCTTCGCAGAAAGCCGAAAAATCCATTTCAACGGAAGGTAATATTTCGGGCGGGTCATTGTTCCATACCGATATATGGAATTCGCGGCCATCAATAAAATCCTCGACCATGGCCGGTTGTTTCAGCTCCCTGTTCACAAGCTGGATCTGCTCCTTAAGGGAACATGTATCATATACCACCGATCTTTCGGTTATGGTAAGGCTGCAGTGATCCTGTGAAGGTTTTACGATGGCTGGGAAAAGTTTCCAGCCGGCAGCTTCCTCGGCAGTCAGCACTGCTCCGTAAGGAACCCTGATGCCAAGCGACCCGAGAACTTCTTTTACTTTTTGCTTGTCACAGCTCCGCGCAATAACATCAGGTGTGTTACCGGTATAAGTGTATCCTTTCTTCTCAATAATTTCCAGAACCGTTATTTCGCTGTAAGGGATACCCGGAAGAGTTTCACAGAGGTTAAAAATAATTGTATCGGCAGGATTGTATTTTTCAAGTATTCTTTCCAGATAAGGGTCGGTCAGTTCTTCAAGATAAGTTTCAATTCCCTCTTCTTTCAGCAATTCAACGAGGACTTTATTTGACTCTCGGGCATCCCTGATTTCGAATTTATCCCAGGCGGGATCAAGATCATATAGTACTACTACCTTGATAGAAATTGTTTTCTCAACGAAACTAAAATAAATGTTTCAAAAAGGTAACAAATGTGAATAAAATTCTAACAACTTTGTTCTCTATGAAAAAGAAACTTTTTATTGTCGTGCCAGTATTGGCATTCCTATTTACCGGTTGCCAACAGACTGCGAAATTTCCCTTAACGGACCTGCATATACATATTAAGGGTGGCTTTACAATAGAAGATGCAGTACGAAAATCAGAAGCTGAAAAAATTCAATACGGAATTGCGGTAAACTGCGGACTGGGATTTCCTGTTCAGAATGATTCTCAGATTGAACTCATTTCTGCTTACAATGAAGGATTACCCGCAATTTTACCTGGCAATGCAGGCTGAAGGCCGGGAGTGGATAAACCTCTTTTCAAAGGAATCGATTGAAAAGTTTGATTATGTTTTTACCGATGCCATGACTTTCACTGATCAAAAAGGAAGAAGAAATCGTATATGGTTACCTGAAGAGACCTTTATTGACGATGAAGAAGAGTTTATGAACCATCTGGTTAAAACCCTGGTTGCAATCCTGAATACTGAGCCAATCGATATCTATGTAAATGCAACATTCCTTCCCGGGCAGATGGCTGAAAGATATAACCATTTCTGGACCGAAAGGAGGATGGATGAGGTCATCAGCGCCCTGCAGAAAAATAATATAGCCGTGGAGATCAATAACAGGTACAGGATACCTTCTGCAGATTTCATTAAAAAGGCGAAAGGGGCGGGTGTTAAATTCACCGTCGGTACCAATAATGCTGACGGAAATTTTTCAGGTGCGGATTATGCCCTTGAAATGATAAAGGAGTGCGACCTGAAAGAAAGCGATTTCTGGCTGCCTGTCAGAAAGGAGAGGCGCTGAATCAGCCTGCTGTTGTACAGTTATATGCGGATAAACATCGTCAATCCGGTTTTCCTTCACATTGTGCACTGCGACAATCAGACCGTTAAAGGAGGTTTCTGCAGATTTCTCACCTTTTAAGCATTATGTTTTTGCATTTAGCCTTACAATGGTTTAATTTTGATAATGAACCATATTATACCTGATGTCAGGCATTATTGAAGGATATAATTACCATATCTTCATCAGCTATCGTCAGAAAGACATCAAAACCCACCGATTAGTGAGAGAATCCATTTTAGTTTAGGTAAAAACCAGGAAAAATAAATAACTTGACATACTCAAATTAAAAATACTACATGACATGAAAAAGTCCGCAACATTCTTTACAGTCCTGTTTCTTATTGCAGGAAATTCAATAATGTCACAATCGCTTGATGACATTCTCAAAGAACACTTTTCAGCTATTGGCCAGGACAATATGTTAAAGGTCAACACACAAAAGCTAACCGGGAAAATGCTCCAGGGTGGCATTGAAATACCTTTTACCATGATGACCAAACGTCCTGGCAAAATCCGTGTTGAAGGTACCTTTCAGGGATTGACTTTCATTCAGACTTATAATGGCAAAGAGGGCTGGAATCTGAATCCATTTGCCGGTGTGACAGATCCTCAGCCAATGTCAGAAGATGATCTTAAGGGAATGCATTATCAGGCTGACATGGATGGGATGCTATGGAATTGGAATGAGAAAGGCTACACTGTAACATATGACGGGAAAGATGAAATGGAAGGAACCACTTGCCTTAAAGTAAAACTGGATACTAAGGAAGGGGATTCATTTACCTATTATATTGATGCTGATTCTTATCTGCTATTACGCTCAAATTCAAAAATGCAAAGACTGGGTAATGAAATTGAATCTGATACATATAATAGCAATTACAATATGGTTGAGGGCATTGCCGTCCCTGGAAAAATCGAAACAAAGATGAAGGACCAGGTGATGGGTACCCTTGTTATTGAGAATGTTGAATTCAATACTGAGCTCGATGACACTCTCTTTGAAAAACCGGTAAACTAACCGTATCTGTCAAAACTAATTACCTTATAATCTCATATCATGAATCTCAGGCACCTTCTGATAAGTGTATTATGCCTGACTGGCATATCAGGACTGCAAGGACAGGTAACCGAGGCTACTTTCGGAGACATCGAAGGAAGGCAGATCGGACCTGCAAGGATGAGCGGACGTATCTCCTGCATTGACGCCGAAAACAAAAATCCCGGTACAGTATGGGTTGGAGCTGCTGGCGGAGGAGTCTGGAAATCAATTAATAAGGGAACCACTTTCAAATCTGTTTTTGATGAGTATCCCCAATCGATTGGTACCATTACAATTGATCAGAACCATCCGGATACAGTCTGGGTCGGTACCGGTGAAGTATGGACACGCAACAGTGTTTCTGTGGGAACAGGCATCTATAAGACAACAAACGGAGGAGATAAATGGGAGTTCATGGGTTTGCCGGAAAGCGAACGTATCGGACGGATACTGATTGATCCGGTTAATCCTGACGTTGTTTATGCTGCAGTGGCAGGAGCATTGTGGGGAGACAGCGAAGCCAGAGGCGTTTATAAAACTTCCGACGGAGGTAAATCATGGACCAGGTTATTGTATGTCAATCCTTCGACCGGATGTGCGGATATGGCTATGGATCCGGAAAATCCTTCGGTGATATATGCTGCTATGTGGGATTTCAGACGTCAGGCATATACATTCAGGTCAGGAGGACCCGGAAGCGGACTATATAAATCAACTGACGGCGGAACAACCTGGAATAAGATCCATAACGGATTACCTGCAGGAACGCTTGGAAGAATTGCAGTTGCAGTATCTCCTGTCAAACCTCATCACCTGTATGCACTTGTAGAATCGGAAAAATCTGCATTGTACCGCTCATCCGACAAGGGATCCTCATGGGAGAAAATGAGTGACCAGTACACAATGGGTGACAGGCCGTTTTACTACAGCCTCATTGTTCCTGACCCGTCAGAACCTGACCGTATATATAAACCGGGAACAATGTTATGGGTCAGCACAAACGGAGGAAAAATATTCGAGAGCCCTTCCGTAACGGGAGGTAACTACCACAGCGATACACATGCTCTCTGGGTAAATCCCGCCGATAATCGTTTTATGTATATGGGGACAGACGGAGGTGTGTACATCTCTGAAGATAAGGGAAACGCCTGGAGGTTCGTTCAGAGCCTGCCTGTTTCACAATTCTACCATGTCAGCGCTGATGACAACTACCCGTATAATGTTTATGGAGGCCTGCAGGATAACGGATCGTGGATGGGGCCATCACAGAAGCCGGGAGGAATAACCAATTCTGACTGGAAAAATGTTGGGTATGGTGACGGCTTCTACACCTACAGGGACAAGACAGATCCGGATGTAATTTACTTTCAGTACCAGGGGGGCAGGATCAGCCGTACCAATCATAAGACCGGAGAAAGCAAATACATCAAACCCTTCCCTGAAGAAGGCGTTAAGGATCTGAGATTTAACTGGAATACTCCAACGCTCTTTGGCAAGAAATCAGGATGGCTTTATGTTGGATCTCAATACCTGTTTCGCTCAAAAGACAAAGGTGATTTATTTGAAAAAATCTCTCCTGACCTGACAACAAATGATCCTCTGCGTCAGGTTCAGGAAAAATCCGGAGGCCTCACAATTGACAACAGCACAGCAGAAAATAATACAACCATTTTTACTGTCTCCGAATCTCCTCTCGACGAAAATATTGTATGGGTTGGTACTGACGACGGCAATATACAGCTTACAACAGACGGAGGTAAGACCTGGTCAAAACTTAACAGCGCTGTTCCCGGCCTGCCTGCTTTTGCTTTTATCTCACATATTGATGCTGACAACTTTAATAAGGATGCAGCATGGGTGACAGTTGACGCTCACCGGAACGGCGACATGAAACCATATGTTTACTATACCGGGGATCTTGGAAAGACATGGAGTTCACTTGCAACAGCCGATATAAAGGGCTTTTGTCATGTGATCAAGCAGGACCCTGTCAACCCTGACCTGATCTTTCTCGGAACTGAGATGGGTCTTTTTGTAAGCCTTGATCGCGGAAAGGCCTGGGTAAGGCTTAAAAACAAGATACCCCAGACAGGGATTTATGATCTGGCATTCCAGACTACACGAAATGATCTTGTACTTGCAACTCATGGAAGAGGAATCATCATTATTGACGATCTCACACCCCTCAGGAATCTTACTCAGTCTGTGTTGGATCAGGAGTTTGCATTTCTGCCTGTTCGTCCCTATTATTTTCCGTCAGGAACAGGATCACAGGATTTTCCGGGCGATGCGGAATTTACGGGACTAAATCCGTCTTCCTCGGCAACAATCTGTTACTACCTTAAGAAAAGGCACGTTTTCGGTGAGATGTATATTGATATTTATGGCCCGGACGGGAATTTTCTGAAAAAACTCCCTGCCGGTAACCGCAAAGGAGTCAACGTTGTCCGTATTGCTACTTCAATGAATCCTCCGAAAGTCCCGAAATCTCCAAACATTCTCGGTGAAGCAGCATTCGGACCGGATTACCCTGCCGGAAAATATGAAATCAGGCTTGTTAAAGGATCCGAAACATACACGACAGGTCTGATTTTGAACGACAGTCCTTACTGGAAGCATTCAGAAGCGGACAGGAAGCTGCAGAGAGAGACACTTATGAGAGCCTATAGTCTTCTTGAAGAGCTTGCTTCAGTTGATCAGAAGATCCTGGATGCAAGGGATACTCTGAAAAGCATAGAGGCAACTGCCAAAGGGTCAGGTCTGAAAAAAATAAAAACCCTTATCTCTGCCTGTGATGATATGCATGAAAAAATATCAGCCACACAGGCAGGAGAAGGCGGTATTACGGGGCAGGTAAGGCTTCGTGAGAACATAGGTGAAATCTATGGCGCAGTGGCAGGTTATCCTGGCAAGCCAACCAACCTTCAGATAAAGGCGCTTGAGAATTATGCCATCCAGGTCAGGGATTTTGGAACCCGGATTGATAATATGCTAAAGACGGAAATTCCTGAAGTCATCAGCGGAAAGAGACGGTAAATGCCGGTACCTCTGCAGCATTATCAGAGGCAGCCGGAGCCGTTGGCGTTAATTACCTGATTGAAGCCTCACCTGTCAGTTCAGGAAGCTTTGAACTCTTACCGCCTTGTCTCTTCGAATAAAGTCACACAAAGACATGGAGAATAGTGACCGGATTGATGAACTTAATATCGTTGGATATTTCTAAATCCGGCTATCCTGTAAGTTTTATTTCTGTATTTTTGTTAATGATGTGAATGATTTGATAAGAATCTAATTACCAGATTTTTGGGGAACTGTCGGATACTTCTTAGTTAAATAATTTGCCGGACATTAATGAAAGAATTTGTAAAATATTGAAAGCTATGAAACGTAAGGATTTTATTAAAAGCGTCGGAGCCATCGGAACGGCCGCAGTATTTTCACCCTTAGTCACCGGTGCAGGAGCTTATGGACCAATCAGGGATAAAAAAATCAGGGTTGCTGTTATCGGATGCGGCAGTGTTTCCGGTGTGTACCTTCCTCATCTCACCAAATCACCGTATGTTGAATTGGTAAGCGTCTGCGATATCAAACCGGAAAGGGCAAAAGCACGCGCCGAACAGTTCAATGTGCCAAACCAGTATCCGCATATCGACCGTATGCTGGAAGGGGCTGACTTCGACCTGATGATTAACCTTACAGACATGCAGGAACATGGAAGGCTGAACAAAATTGCTTTATTAAAGGGTAAAAACATATGGAGTGAAAAACCCCTGGCTAATTCTTACAGGGAAGGTCTTGAACTTTTACAACTGGCAAAAAAACAGGGTGTCAGAATATGGGGAGCGCCTGCTGTGGTTAACAGCCCACAGTTCGCATTCATGGCCGGACAAATAAATGAGAAAAAGCTTGGAACAGTTGCCGCAGCACACGCTCATTACGGTCACCTGGGGCCCACCTGGTCAGCATTTTTTTATGAAAATCTGGGTGGCAGCATACCTGATTTGGGGGTGTACAATCTTTCTACCTTGACCGGCCTTCTTGGACCTGTAAAGTCGGTTACGGCAATGCTCAATATTCTTACCCCGGAACGTACGGTAGACGATAAAGGCAAAATTAAGGTTGAGGCAGAAGACAATGCAAGTATCCTGATGGAACATTACAGCGGTGCCATTTCACACGTGATGTGCGGATTTAATTATTTTGACCCATACGGTCATCAGGGCACAGGCCAGGATAAACCAACAGTGTCACTTGTAGGTACCAGAGGAGCGATGCACCTTATCGGGTATGACTGGATGCCCTTTGCAGTTGAAATGGCAACGGTTGACCATGAAGAGCCACAGCGGTTTTCTACAGATCCGGGCACTTATGTCTGGCAGGAGGGTGCTTCGGTAATATGTGAAAGCCTTGTTACAGGCAACGAACCACTGATAAATGCTGAGCATTCGCTTCATGTGCTTGAAATAATTGAGGCAGCCCGTAAATCGCAGAAAGAGGGCACCAGGGTACAGCTTGAATCAGTTTTTCCGTATCCGGTGATCAAATAGCCGATGTAATTTATTCAGTCTGGCGGACATTAAATTTGTATTCCCGCCCCCCGGTATCGTATCCGCTAAATACAATACCCGGGTACAATTCGTTGGCGGTTGCGTTGTATATACAGGCGCGTACGTCATGAAAAGTCATCGTTTCCACGAATGAAGCAACAATTACATAACAAGGTGCTGATATTGCATTTGGACTAAGAATGGTTTAACTTTGATAATGAATTATATAATCCTTGAATGTCAAGCATTATCAAAGGATATAATTACGACATCTTCATAAGCTACCGCCAGAAAGACAACAAAGGCGACAGGTGGGTAAGTGAGTTCGTTGAGGCCCTGAAAACAGAACTCGAATCTACTTTCAAGGAAGAGATCAGTGTCTATTTTGATGTCAATCCTCACGATGGACTGCTTGAAACACATGATGTGAATGCCTCACTGAAAGATAAGCTGAAGTGCCTGGTATTCATTCCGATAATCTCCCGTACTTACTGTGATCCAAAATCCTTTGCATGGGAACATGAGTTCAAAGCCTTTATTGAGCTGGCATCACAGGATCAGTTCGGATTAAAGGTTAAGCTGCCCAACGGAAATGTGGCAGGCAGGGTTCTGCCGGTTCGCATTCATGACCTGGATAACGATGATATTAAGTTATGTGAATCAGTTCTGGGTGGTGTGTTAAGAGGTGTGGAATTTATTTATAAGGAACCGGGAGTAAACAGACCACTCAGGTCGGTTGAAGACAACCCTCATGATAATCTTAATCATACAGTCTATCGCAACCAGGTTAATAAGGTCGCATTAACAATCAAGGATATTTTGGTAAGTATTCAGGTCCTGCCCTCTACAGGTAAGGCAATGGAAAAAAAGCAAAAGACAAAGGAGATTACAGAGAGAAAAACTACAATAACAGAGAGGCCATCATGGAAAGCTGAGATTAAGCGGGGATTGAAGTCGACGGATGATATAAGCCGAATGGCAAGGCAGGGAAAAACCTTAAGAAACTTACTTATTTTCTTACTTGCGGGAATTATCTTAATAGGATGTATTACAGTTATCAAATTGGTTTATACTCAAAAGAAAAAGGACTATGCCCGCAATGAGATCCTTCCTGAGATTCAGAAACTTGTAGAAAATAATTTCACCCCTCCTTACAGGGCATTTGAACTTGCAATTGAAGCTGAAAAATATATTCCCGGGGATTCGATTTTGATTCAGATTTGGCCGAGAATTTCCGGAATATTTTCATTACAATCTCAACCCGAAGGTGCAAAGGTTTTCTGGAAAGACTATGATAACCCGGAAGATTCCTGGAAATTAATTGGAACGACTCCTGTTAAAAATTTCCGGTTTCCATATGGATACAAAAGGATAAAAATAGAAAAGGATGGATTTGATTCAATCTTATTGACTTCTTTAATATTGCTTGGTTCAGGTCCTGAATTCTCTGTAAGGCTGGATAGTGCAGGGGTGTCGCCAGAAAATATGGTTCACATTCCTTCGCTGATTGCACCTATGAATTTTGTAGGCCTGGAAAAATACGGGGGGAAGAATGTTTATGAGTTCCTGTGCGACAGGTTTGAGGTGACGAATAGGGAATTCAAGCAGTTCGTTGATTCCGGAGGTTATAATAATAAAGCCTGGTGGACTTTCCCTGTTTTCCTGGAAGGGAAAGAAATATCATGGAAGTCCGCTATGGAAAGATTTACCGATAAGACTGGTAAACAAGGTCCTGCCAGCTGGGAAGTGGGAACTTTCCCCGAAGGGCAGGAGGATTATCCTGTTAGCGGAATCTCATGGTATGAAGCCTCCGCTTATGCGGCATTTAAAGGGAAAAGACTGCCCTCTGTTTACCAGTGGAGTATCCTGGCAGAAACTTACAGGAGCATGAATATAGTCCCCCTGAGTAACTTCAATGGAAAATCGGCTGTCCCGGTAGGAACCATGGAGGGGATGAGTTCTTACGGGATCTATGACCTTGCAGGGAATGTAAGGGAATGGTGTTGTAATGGTAATGGGGTAAATGGTGAATCATATATTCTTGGCGGAGGTTGGAATGATCCGATTTATTCTTTTAACGATGCCTATACTCAACCTTCCATTGACAGGTCTTTGTCAAATGGCTTTCGATGTGTAAAGGACCTGCCGGGTGATACAACATTAACCCTTTCTTCAGAGATTATCAGGATGGATTTCCGTGATTACTCTAAAGAAAAACCGGTTGATGATAAAACCTTTGATTTATTTTTAAGACAATATAATTATGACAAATTACCGCTGAATGCCAGGGTAAATACCATAGAAGATCTTCCGGTCTGGAAAGTTGAAAAGGTTACAATTGATGCCGGATATAACAGAGAGCAACTGGATATCTATCTTTTTTTTCCAAAGAATACTCAGCCTCCTTTTCAGCCTGTTGTTTTTCTCTCCGGGTCCAATGTAATTTTCAATAATGCATTTCTGACCGATTACGCAAAGGCGCTTGAATTCATAGTTAAAAGCGGACGAGTGCTTGTTTTCCCCGTACTCAAAGGCACTTTTGAACGCAGAGATGAATTAAATAGCGATTATCAGGCAGAAACTGTATTTTATAAAGATCACCTGGTTATGTGGAGAAAAGATGTTGGCCGCACAATTGACTACCTCGAAACCCGGAATGATATTCTTTATGATAAGGTAGGATACCTGGGCTGGAGTTGGGGTGGATTTCTCGGCGGTATCATTCCTGCTGTTGAAAAGCGGATAAAAGCAGTTGTTCTGAATGTGGGTGGTATGCAGATGACGAAAGCTCTTCCGGAAGCTGACCAGATCAATTTTCTTCCAAGGGTATATCAGCCCGTATTAATGCTGAATGGGAAATACGATATGTATTTTCCGGTGGAGACCTCGCAGAAACCTATGTTTAATCTGTTGGGAACTCAGGAAAAGGATAAAAAATTAATAATTTATGATACTGGCCATCTTGTTCAACAGACAGATTTTATCAAGGAAACTCTTGCCTGGTATGACAAGTACCTTGGGCCTGTAAAATGATAATCCATTGTTTTTATCCTCTTTCTTGTGCAAGTTCAGCCCGGCTAAAAACAAAAATCCCGTCAGCCATTCGGATGACAGAGCTTTTTCTTTGCAGACAGGAGGCTTGAAATATCTATTCAAAGCCTATCCAGGGAAATAACTTTATTAGCTGAACTGGAGAAATAGTACATTCATTTGAGTATTATGGCTATTTAAAAACTTCTAAAAAAAAGCCACTGAAAGGTGAAAACAGCCGTTTACAGCTACATTCAACCATTCGAAAAAGTCATTTGACTGGTTGTCAAAATATTGCAAACTTTGATATGATCATCTTTATCATTCGTTTTTCACAGGATTTAATGTGAGTGACGGGGCAGAGCTGTAATTAAGTATATTTGTTATGGAGGAAGTGCGGGATGGTTTCTGGTCCATTCATCAGGCAAAAAGGGGAGAGGTTAAAAAAGAACCGAAAGATGAACATGACGATCAGAATAGACCATATAAAATATTCGGTTGTAACACACATTGATCCTCATTGCCGGAACCTTTAGATTAATCAGTCTACTGTCATGGTTTTTAAGTTTCGTAAAAATGTTTTTGAGCTTACTTTCTGGCACTACCAGTGCCTGGGTTTTAGTCTTTTTCTTTTCAATGATTTACTGAGAAGCGGAGATTCCTTTTTTACATCTCCGGGCACACTGGTTTATATGGTGTACCTGTACAGCATTTTTTTCGGACTGACATTGCTTTTACGATATATCTACCGGCCCCTTTACAAGTTAAAAAAATCACAGATATTTTATTTCATTGTAATTTCAGCAGTATCATTTATTATTTCGGCTCTGTCGGTTGAATTACGTTATATTCTTAGGTACTCACTAACAGGAACCGGGGAGAGCTGGCTGCATTTAAATCGCAATTTTCAATACCTGACACTTATACTTACCAGTTCATGGGTTTTCTTTGTCTGGGGTATCCTTTATTTCAGTATTAAGTACTGGCAGGACCTGAACAGGGAATATGAACGTTCCAGGGCATCCCTCCTTCTTGCAAGTAAAGCACAATTGCAAATGCTTCGCTACCAGATAAATCCACATTTCCTCTTCAATTCACTTAATTCCATACAGGGACTGATGTACCAGGACCTGAAAAAAGCAGATCTGATGCTCACTGAACTATCAGAGTTTTTACACTACACATTGAAGTTCAATACAGACATATACGTTTCACTTGAAGATGAGTTTGAGATCATTGAAAAATACCTGTTTGTTGAAAAAATACGTTTTGACGACAGGCTTGATTATTCAATTCAACTTCCTTCTGGTTTAAGAAAAGAAAAGATACTCTGCTTCCTGACACAGCCATTTGTGGAAAATGCAATAAAGCATGGCATGAAGAGTAGTCCTTATAATAAGATTGAAATCGTTATTGAGGCATCAGTTGATGGACCGAATCTGGTAATAATTGTTACTAATACCGGCAAATGGAAAGAAAATGGGGGAGATGACTCAACCGGCATCAAAAATGTGAAAGAGCGCCTGGATAATGCTTATCCCGGGAATTATTCCCTGAATATCTCCGATGACAGAGGCATTGTAAAAGTTGAAATTAAAGTACCGCGAAATGAATAATCTGACCGCACTTATCATTGATGATGAAAGTCTGGCAAGATTCACGCTCAGAAACAAACTTGCCGATTTCCCTGAAATTCAGATTATTGGCGAGGCTGCTTCCCTGAAAGAGGCTGAAGAAAAAATAAAGGTTCTGAAGCCAGGGCTTCTTTTTCTTGATATTCAACTTCCTGACGGGTCAGGTTTTGATCTTTTCAATCTGATTGAATATAACGGAAGGGTAATATTTGTCACTGCTTACGACGAGTATGCATTAAGGGCTTTTGAAATAAATGCAATTGATTACCTGCTTAAACCTTTATCGGCAAAACGACTTAAAACGGCTATTGAAAAACTTGGTGAAAGTCTGGATGCTTCCCGGACAAGGATAATAAAACTCAACTACAATGACCGCCTGATGGTGGAGCATAAGAAATCGGTCAATTTTATAAAGATCAGTCAGATAACACATCTAACGGCATCAGGCGAATGTAGTTATGTTCACACAAAAGACGGAAGGGAGTTTATTGCTTCCAAACCACTGAATGAATGGGAAATAAGAACTCCCGGATGAGAATTTCTGCAGAATCCATCGGTCAACGATATTAAATTTCGATTACATTGTTAAAATTGATCATAACATTACCGGTAATGCCGAGGTGATATTGCAGGGTTCACCTGAAACATTTAAGATCTCCCGAGATTATTATAAGAAGCTGAAAAAGAGATACAGCCTGTAACCTTTTTCAATCTCATATCCTCAATAAAAGATAGTGCCTGCAAAATTCTTTGTGCAACCTATTTCCATGGGTGCCCCGATTGTTATTATCATCCATACCCAAAACAACACAATATGAAAACTGACGAAAAAACAAATCAGGAATCCTTTAAAGTCTCTGGCGATGAGTTATTATCAAAGATCAGAGAAATTTTTAAAGAAGGGAAGGCAAGAAAGGTAATCATCAAAAACGAAAAGGACGAGACGATTAAGGAATTTTCTTTAAAAATGGGGGCGATTGGTCTTTTGGTGGCTCCTCAGTTGGCAGCGATCGGTGCTATAGCTGCAATTGCCAAAGATTGGACAATTATCATTGAAAAAAAGGTAAAGCAAGAGGAATAAAAGTGTCACAGTTTCCTGATCGTTGTGTCCCCTTATTATAGAACCAAACAAATAACAATAATGATTGTAAGAAGTATTATTAATTATAGGAGATTAATACAATGAAAAAACTTCTGCTTTTTATTTTATTTGTGCCAGCTGCAGTTTCAGAAACCTGTGCGCAACAACATTATTCAGATGAACCTTCTGATAACAAGACTTTTCCTTCAGGATGTTCGGTAATTACCATATCAAAGGGAGATAGTGTTTTTTTCGGGGGTAATGACGACTACATCAATCCGGATTCTTACTATTGGGTAGAACCAGGCGACTCCTCCAGATATGGAGTAATCTGGATTGGTAAACCGGATGACCCCCAACAGGGAGTAAACGAAAAAGGTTTGGCATATGACGCAAACGGATTGCCAAGATTTGAATTAAATCCGCATCCTGAGCGGATCCCGGTTAAAGGAGAATACTACCATCATTATATCATGCAGATAATGCATGAATGCTCCAGGGTTGAAGAGGTCATCAGGTGGGCCAATCTCCATCAGCACTATCCGTATATGCATGACCAGCTGCATTTTGCCGATGCAACAGGCGATGCAGTCATTATCAGTGCAGGTAAAGACGGTGAGATGGTGTTCACACGAAAACCACAGGGTGATGGATTCCTGGTTTCCACTAATTTCAATGTGGCTAATCATTCCAACGGTTTAGATTATCCCTGCTGGCGATATGAGAAGGCCAGTGAATTACTGAAACAGATGATAGCCAGGGAGGGTCCTGTCACTTACAAAGATGCCAGAGACGTCATGGATGCCGTCCATGTTTCTACAAGGTTCCGGTTGGACTATTGAAACAATTTTAGCCGATTTAGTTCATGGAAACGTATATATATATTATTTCTTCCAATATGATCGTCCTGTTGTGTTAAATGTTAAATACGAATTATCACATCCGCGCGAACCCGGAGCACTCAGCAAGCTCTTCCCGGAGGACGTTCAGCAGGAAGCTGCCAGGCGATATCATGCAGCCCGGGCTAATCTGCGGACAAACTGGATTGTTGGTATATCCTGGCCTGTAATAGTACTGATAAGTTTGATTTTGTTGCTCTTCAACAGGAGTCTGTTTAAAAAGGGATTCCATTTCTGGATAACCTCTGTGGCGATTCTGGGTCCGGTTGCTTTAACGGCAGGATTTTTCGCATTACGAAGATGTAAAACTACTTTCTGCCGGAATACAATTATTGAAACGCTGGGAAACCTTATACCGGTTGTGTTCTCATACACTGCAGGGGTTGCACTTCTTATTTTAAGTAAGTTATCCGGAAATGGCAACTGGCAGATTCAGGTGTCCATGATGTTTGGTCTGCCAATAATTCTGGGATGGGTGTTCCATATGGTGTTTCTGGCTCCTGTCAGCCATAAAAATGCCGGACGGTTTTTATTACAATGCCTCCCCCTGGTATTGGTTACAACCTTCATAGGTCTGGGAGGGATAATTCCTGTGGCATTGCCACTGGTGAATAAAAGCCTGAATATGTCTCTTTTATTGCCGCTCTCTCCCTTGTCCGTAATGACCTGGTGGGCAATTGTCGTTCTGGGCGCTCTGCTGGGCGGATTTTTAATTTTCCTTTTTCAACGCTGGGCCGTAAAAAAGGACTTTCGATCATGGACTGTTCTTACATCTGGTGAAGGGGAAATTATAATTCCCAAATGGGGGAACCTCTGGTGGTGGATACTGATCAGCATTGGAATTCTCATTTACCGGATTATTGATTGGTGTTAGCATTGCTTAAATAATTGATTGTGGTAAGCTCCGACCTTTTATCAAATCTTACGTGTAACCGTTGTAGTGCAACAAGGTAGATTAAGCAGGATGATATTTGTTTTGATATAAAATTTGTGGGCCATGAAAACTAAATTGCTTCTTCTCTCATTTGTCTTATTAAACTCTATTGGTCACTCTCAAAAAACATCAGAAGTGATAAGGCATGATTCAGTTGGTGCTATTGTGACCGACCTTAAGAAATTTATTCCTGAATATATACAGGAACAAAATATTCCGGGTGTCTCAATTGCCATGGTTAACGATAATAACATTGTATGGGCTGAGGGGTTTGGATTTGTTAAATCAATTACAAAAAAACGGGTAAATACGAACACTCTTTTTGAGGTAGCATCAATCAGTAAAGTGGTTACTGCCTATATCGCATTACGACTGGTTGATGAGGGTAAGCTTTCTCTTGACAAACCACTTCTCAGTTACTTATCAGAGGAGTGGATGCCTTATTCAGTATATCAGGACTTATTAAAGCTTAATAATGTACTATCACACAGCTCAGGCCTCAGAAAGACAACAAGAGAAATCATGTTTAAGCCTGGTTCTGCCTATTATTACTCTGCAATTGGATTTAATTTAGTTAAAGATGTTATGGAAGAAGTAACCGGAGAAAAACTTGAAGAACTTGCACAAAGACTTGTATTTCAACCTCTGGAAATGAAGAACAGCAGCTTTGCCAGGAATGACAAACTCTTGCCCGTTGCAGCCAATGGACATTTACATGCAACTGTGCCAATTGTATTATTCGGAATTCTGTTTTTAGTTCAATATCTCTTTATAACCCTTATTGGAGCATTGATTATTAGAGTATCAACAAAATCATGGAAGTTGAAGCCTGTTCAGAGAATTATTTTTATCATTTTATCAGTTATAATAACAACAGGTATTCTGTTTTTAATACTGGGACAAGAATCTCTAAATGAATTTGCCTATATAATCTTGTTTACAGGTTTATTAACGCTGGCGTTATTCCTTATCCTTTTCAATACTGGAAGAATGATAATACTGAAAATTGGCCTTAAAAAAGTATATCAAAGAATCGCAAATATTTTTTGGGGATTACTGCTTAGTGGTATTATTATACTCATTTCAACGAGAATAAGTAATCTGCCTGTACCAAAATGGCCAAATTATGAACCGGGATCAGCTGGTACGGTAAGAACCTCACCTTCTGAATTAGCATTGTTTATGATTGAAATAGCTAATCCCAGGTACTTAAAGTCTGAAACCGCTGAATTATTGAGAATTCCACAGATTAAACTTGATGAAAATCTTTCATGGGGAATGGGTCCGGGTATTTTCTATTCCGAAAAGGGATATGCATTATGGCAATGGGGGCAACATATAGACTTTCAGAGTATTATGATAATTTACCCTGAAAGTGGATCTGGCGTTGTAGTCTGTACTAATAATGATCTGTTAAATCCGGATGTTGCTCTTGAGATAGCTCAACGTGCACTGGGAGAAGATTTAAGTACAATTCGGTCAGCGATACATCTCAGTTATGATTATTCCGAAAAATAATTGACGAGCACTCAACACCAACAAGGATAAAGATAACCTACTACCCCTTCAATCTGACTCCTCTCAGTCAGCAGATAGATAGGATATCTTTATTACCCGGCCATTACTCTGTGACTGAGGAAAGCCTGGTCATCAAACATCAGGTTCTGAGGCTTACCTTTTTCGATTGCCAAACAGAACAATCCTGTGAAAGAAATGAGATGTGTGCTGTTTTGACTGGCCAGGGCTGGTCAGTCTTTAAAATATTTCTCGTATTCGGCAGGAAAAGTTTCGAGCTCTCTGATTTTTATTTCCTTGTAATATACTTCTGCGGCCTCACTCTGGATCTGGATTTTGCCTTTTATAAGCGGCAAAGAATTTCCATTTTCAAAATAGCGCGAGTTTTCAAGAATCATTACCACATTCCCATTTACAATATGAAGGCTTCGTCCATTATAACAGATCAGATCAATATCATTCCATTCATTTGCTATTTCGTAGTTTGCGCTTCTCATACAGAAACCTGTCTGAGCTCCTTCTCCGAACGGAATGAAGGGTTGGGATTCATCTGCCACCGAGTTCATAACTGATTCGGGAATATAAGCCCTGATATCAATGGCAGATGTTTTCTGGCTCCAGAAATCACCCATGTGTCCTTCCATTATCTGAAACTCCTGGGAAAGCATCCATGAACGCCAGTAGTCTTCGCCTATTGGTCCATTTGAATGATACAATATTCCGGAATCCTTCAGCAATTTTTTCCTTGGATCCCACTTCATTTCGCCCCATTTCACCTTAAGTGACAGCTGATAATTGGAATATTCCATTTTCGAGACCAGACAACCGTATATTTCACCACTGATCCTTATTACGGGCTCATTCTGTTCTTCAATAACTGTAAAGACATCAAACCCCGGCTGGTTGAAACCGATTGGTGCAATCTCATTCCCGTCTTTATCCTTTGGAACCGATCCGTCATATCCGTTCTGGAGACGGTAGCTGAGGTACCTGTCCCATTGCGACAGATCTTTATCGACAAGGTTAGTCCATTCCACTTCCTTCTTGCATGAGCAAAGGATTATTGAGCACAGAACAATCAGGCTTAGCTTTTGAAAGATTATTGATCTTAACATAGGATTAAGTTTTTATAAAGTTAAGAAATGATCTAACAAGTCCCATCTCATCCGGGTCTGTAGCCTCCTTCCAGACCTGATTCCAAATTTATTATTCCTCCTTTTTCAGCATTTTTACGATCTCCGGAACAGCCATTCTGACCCACTCTGTGTACATCTTGCCGGATGGGTGCAGACCATCACCGGCAATCAGTGTTTCATCTTGCTCAGCAAGCCTTGATATGCCTGTTACATCTATCCAGATAATACCCTTGGACAGAGTTATTTCCTTGTTTATCGCATTATACTGGTCAATCTCCCTGGCAATTTTCTCCCTGTCGTAACCCGTTGCGAACCTGGTTACTCCCCAGTCCGGAATAGACAGAACAAAGACCCGGCCGGTGTCATTCCCTGCCAAATAGATCGACTGATCTATCAATTCCCCGAACTCTTTCCTGTAAATATTGATATCCATACCCCGGTACTGGTTATTTACACCGATCAGCAAGCTAACCAGATCAAACGGGCCCTGTGGATTAGCAGCTTTTATGCCAGCCTTCAGATCTGATGTTGTCCAGCCTGTAACAGCAATGATCTGGGGTGCTGCCATGTAGTATCCCCGCTTTTCCAGGGAATCTGCAATCTGAACGGGATAACGAAGCTTGGTATCAACGCTCTGACCTATAGTGTAAGAGTCTCCCAATGCAAGGTATTTCAACCTGTCTGGATCTTGTTCAATTTCTTCACTTGTATCTTTATCCGGGGTTATCGCATGCTTCTTATCTTCACCGCTGCAGGATAGAGCAGTAAGAAAAATCAATAAAGTCAATACATCAATTCTCATAGTTCTTTGAATGAAAGGTCAAAATACTGATCATAAGCATAAAGGCCGGTTTAGTAGTGCAATTTGTTTTCTTTAAAATTATCATGAATGCACAAACATTCTTTTCTTCATCAGGTTTAACAAAGGCGGTGGCATTCTTGTTCACTCTTACCTAGCTGACGAGTCCCTTGTGAGAGGCCATACCAAAGGATAGCCTTGTGGACTATAATCCTGAAACCGGTTAACATTTAGCAAGCTTCTTGTGCAATTCTTGTGCAACCCTGAATGTTTTTATTTCTATTTTTGGAGATGTGTATCATTTTGAGTAATATACATCTATATGAAAAGGGCAGTTTTATTATTAGTAATTCTTTCCGGATTTTTTTCGCTGGAGGCCCAGAAAACCGAAATTCAGTATTTGTCCGGACTTGACAAAGACCACCTGGTTCAATGGGACTTTCTCATAAACAATGGTATGAACAAAGATAAATGGAGCAAAATCGGAGTTCCTTCAAACTGGGAATTACAGGGATTTGGTTCTTATCTCTATGGTAATGTAAATAAGGAAATTAATGAAACCGGGCATTATAAATATGAATTCACAGTTTCAAAAACATGGATAAAGAAAAAGGTATTTATCGTTTTTGAGGGTTCGATGACCGATACCGAAGTAAAAATAAATGGTAAGCTGGCAGGGCCAATACATCAGGGCTCCTTCTATCAGTTTAAGTATGATATATCAGAATTACTGAATTTTGAAGGCGAAGAATCTGCTGGAAGTGACTGTAAAAAAAGAATCAGAAAACGAGAGTGTAAACAGGGCTGAGCGTTTATCAGACTATTGGGTTTTCGGAGGAATATTCCGCCCCGTTTACCTGAAAGCTGTTCCTGCTCAATTCATCGACAGAGTTGCAATTGATGCAAAGGCCGATGGCTCATTTTATATGGATGTTTATATTAAGGGTGCCGGCAAGGCAGAAACTGTAACAGCACAATTACAGACGATTGATGGTAAGCCATTTGGTGAAATGCTTACCGCAATCGTAAATAAAGATACCACGGGTAAGACCATAATCAAAGGAACATTCACAAAACCCGCTCTCTGGAATCCGGAATTTCCGAACAGGTATCAGGTGGTTGTAAGTATTAATGCAGGGAAACAAACAATTCATGAGATTTCACAGAAGTTTGGTTTCCGTACCGTTGAAGTAAGACCAGGGGATGGGATCTATGTAAATAACCAGAAGATAATTTTCAAAGGCATATGCCGTCATACATTCTGGCCCTCATCCGGAAGAACAAGCAGCAAACAGCTGGCTATTGATGATGTCAATCTCATGAAGGATATGAACATGAATGCTGTAAGGATGAGTCATTACCCGCCTGATCAGTATTTCCTCGATGTTTGCGATTCGATTGGTTTATTTGTCCTGGATGAACTGGGTGGCTGGCAGAAATATTATGACACTCCAACAGCAAAAAGACTTGTCAGGCAGGTAGTTGAAAGAGATGTAAACCATCCTTCAATTGTACTATGGGATAATGGAAATGAGGGTGGCTTTAACAAAGATGTACGTAATGATTATGCTCTTTATGATCCACAGAAACGTACGGTAATCGAACCCTGGTCGATTATAAATGGCACTAATACAAAACATTATCCAAAATATTCTTATGTTGAGAATGCACTCAATAACGGCAAGGAGATTTTCTTCCCAACCGAATTTCTGCATGGATTGAATGATGGCGGCCATGGTGCCGGGCTTGATGATCAGTGGAACCTCATGTTGTCGAAACCGCGGGCAGCGGGAGCATTTCTATGGGTATTTGCTGATGAAGGAGTTGAACGCCGCGACAAGAATGATTCGATTGACACCTGGGGAAATCAGGCGCCCGATGGAATACTTGGCCCTTACCATGAAAAGGAGGGAAGTTTCTACACCGTAAAAGAAATATGGTCTCCTGTCTATTTTAAAACTACAGAAATAGGACCTGATTTCAATGGAAAGCTGGAGGTAAGCAACAGGTTTTTATACAGCAATCTGAACCTTTCCAAATACTCTTTTGAACTTGTAAAATTTGGCAATGATTTTCCAAAAGTTGAAATTGTTAAAAAGACAGGAACTATAAAATCACCCGATATTGGTGTCGGTGAACATGGAATTTTGAACCTTGATCTTCCCGGTGATTGGAAAAGCTATGATGTTTTATATGTTACAGCAGTTGACCAGTATGGCCGTCATATAAACACCTGGTCATGGAAGATCGTGAAACCTCATGATTTCAGTTCACGAGTTGTAACTTCCTCTTTCACATCACCTGTAACTACTTCTGATTATGGCAATCAGCTTACTGTTTCATCGGGTAAAACTGCAATTACCTTTGATAATTCATCCGGATCAATAACCTCAGTGAAGAGTGACGGTAAAAACATTCCTTTCGGAGGATTTCAGTTTGCAGGATTCAACCGCACTTTTAAAGAAATGAAGAACTATGCGAAAGGTGAAGATTATATTGTTGAAATATTATACGACAGTGCCAGTTATGCAATCTGGACAATGATGAAGGGAGGTTGGCTGAAACTTGATTATGGGTACTCTGTTAAAGGATCGCTCGATTTTGCAGGTATTACATTTACTTATCCCGAAAAACTTGTGACAGGTGCAACACTTATGGCTAACGGGCCATATCGTGTATGGAAAAACAGGTTGAAGGGAACGCAGTTTGGAGTTTTTGAGAAGAAATACAATAACACTGTAACTGGCCAGTCATGGGATTACCCGGAATTTAAAGGTTATTATTCAAATTTCTATGCAGTTGAGATTCAAACCCGGGAGATCCCTATAACTATTGTATCGGCTACGGATGATCTTTTTCTGCATCTTTTTACACCTGCAACAGCTACCAACCTGAGAGGAGTAGTGGGAGAAATGACCCCATCTTTCCCATCCGGTAATATTTCCGTCCTGCACGGAATAAGCCCGATTGGAACAAAGTTTTCAAGAGCTGATGAGGAGGGTCCGCAGGGAAAGAAAAATATCTATAAGGGAGAAACCCTTCAGGGGACAATATATTTCAGGTTTGGGGAGTAGGGATCTATTACCTCTCACAAACAATTCAGGGAGTGGCAACCTAAATCCTGCTGATGGCACTTATCTGAATGAATTCCGTGCCCTGGAAGCGGTTGATATTTCCTATACGAAATTCAGGGAACCGGACCGATATCAGTCCCTTCAACGTATGTGGCATCTGATTCTGTTGGATGGAGGCAATGGCACCATTGGAACCATATCGATAATATTGCGAAGATGCATCTTAGGAAAGGATTGCATACTTTTACAGTACATACAAGGGAAATCGGACAGATGAATTATGATTTTATTAACTTTCAAAAGGAATAATAAGAACGGTATATTAAATTAAATGACTAATTATGAGTAAGATAATCGTTTTAGGAGCAGTGTTTATTTTTCTTCTTTCAATAAGCTGTAAATTGTCCGGACAAGGAATCTCAGCCATTGAGCAAAATCAAAAACTTGGTAGAGGAGTAAATATAATCGGCTATGACAAAGAGTTATGGAAAGATCATACCAAGGGCCGTTTCAAAGATGGATATTTTAACATGATCAGGGAAGCAGGTTTTTCGAATGTTCGTATTAATCTGCATCCGTTTTCGTCCATGGACAGCAGCTATAAAATCAGTTCAGGATGGCTGGAAACACTGGATTGGGCGGTAGAAAAAGGTCTGGAAGCCGGTCTTATGGTTATCCTCGATATGCACGAATTCAATGCCATGGCAGATGACCCGGTTGCAAAAAAAGAGATGTTCCTTTCCGTCTGGAAACAATTGGCCCCCAGATATAAAGACTGTCCCCATAATCTGATTTTCGAAGTCCTGAATGAACCCAACCGTAAGCTTACTCCGGAGCTATGGAACACATTTCTGGTTGAGGCAGTGAAGATTATCCGCACCACCAATCCTGACCGTACACTAATCATCGGTCCCGGTAACTGGAATGGAATTGAATCTTTACATACCCTTGTATTACCGGAAGAGGATAAAAACATAATTGTAACGGTACATTTTTATCACCCCATGAAATTTACACATCAGGGTGCCCCCTGGTCTGAGGAAAATGCAAACTTAAGCGGTATTACCTGGAGTGGTACCAAAGAGGAAAAAGACGAAGTTGACACAAAACTAAAGGTTGCTGCTGACTGGGCAAAAGCGAATGACCGTCCCATCTTTTTAGGCGAATTCGGCTCATATGATAAGGCTGACATGGATTCACGTGCCCGTTATACCGGTTATGTAGCACGAACGGCAGAAAAACTGGGTTTTAGCTGGGCATACTGGCAGTTCGACAGCGATTTTATTGTTTATAACATTGATAAGGAACAATGGGTTACGCCTATTTTGAATGCCTTAATCGATAAAGATTCAAAATGACTTTTTTAAATCATTCTTCTTTTCGTCCACCGCTGGAATTTGGACTATGTAGGCTCAGGCTTTTATGATGATTGTATCTTGTGGAGGGAGGATTATTTCATGATCCTCTGAAGAGGGTTTTTTCTTTGTAGCGGAATGTGATGAAATATCTCACCTTAATCTAATGAGAGATATTGTTGGAATAATAAGACTTCAGGAGTTTTTACAACTAAGAAAATAATCTAAATTTGCGGAAAAAACGTTTTTTAAATTCTATAGTGTCAAATAGAATCAACATTAATATTGTCTAATTGCAGTATAAAATCTACATAAATACGGAAAGCTTATTAGACTTTCAGGAAAATATACTTCACCAGAGTATTACCAGGATGATTACTGAAGATTTTCATCCATTACCAGTATTCCGTAAATATCTTGAAGTTGGCTATTTACCATTTTACCAATCTAAAGTTGCCTGCCCGTAAGCAGTTTAAACATATTCCCCATCATCTTTCGTTTGCTTACTTTATCGCTCAATATGCCCAGATACAACATCGCTGCATTCCTGGGAGGGATCGTTTTTTTAGTTTTTTCAAGCAGACTCAGCGCTTCTTTTTTGCAAGTAGTAACACACAGGCCACATCCAATACATCGATCAAGGTCAATAATTGCTTTCTTATTTTCAATTTGAATAGCATCCATCTGACATCTCTTAACACAAAGCGTGCAGCCATTACACAATTCTTCCTCCACTTTTGCATAAAAATTATGCGCAATTAATTCAGCAGGCTTCTTGTATTTTTTTGCGGAGGTCAGAACGCCACAGCAACACCCGCAACAAAGGCAGATACAAAATGGTTGAAGTGAATTCCCGGGTTGCAGGACCAATCCTTCCCTTTCGGCCCGGTTAATGATTTCCATGCACTCGTCTTTAGTTATAGTTCTGGCCTTTCCCCTGTCTAAATAACTTTTCGCATCAAACATCAAACAAACTTCGATATCTTTAGTTTGTTTGCATGGCTTACCAAGTATTGCCTCCCCTTCCTTGCATACGCAATTTGCCACCTGTATGGACTTATCTGTCTTCTCCACAATCTTCCGCATGTTATCGTATGTGGCGATATTAAATTCCGGGACAATAGCCTTCATATGGGGACTTGTGCGTAACTGCGGCAATGAAGACTTAAAAAATTCATCATTAAAACCCTCATCGAAGTACTGATGAACCAGCTCCATCATTTCCTTGCTTAAGTCACCCAGCTGATGTTCAAACATCCCAATTGCAAGCATTGCATTGCTATATTTGAATGGCTCCTTACTGGACCTGTTAATAGAGCCTTTCATAAACATATCATGAAGTATTGTTGCTACCTTACCGGGCTCGTACGAAATCCCGAATTTTTTATCAAGTCTTTTCCTTACCGTTTCCACGGAAGCATTTCCCAGACTCAGGCAAAGAGCCACTTTTACCTCGATGGGTGTAAAAAGCAATTGCAGAATCCTTATTTCTACCCCTGAATTTGTTTTAGGATACCCAATGGGCAGCTTATCAAGATGTTCCTGTAACTGCCTGTAATATGTATTTTCTGAATCCATGGCTTAATGATACGAAATAAAGTATAAAGGTCAAAAAAAAAGCCCTGCATCCGCCTTAATACAAAAAAGCAGGATTATTCGCTTCGCTCATGATCCTCATTTGGGGCACTGACAAAGAAAAAGCCTTGTCCCGCTAAACGCGGGACTACGGTCTTTTTGTCTCCATCCCTTTCAAAAGCAAGCTTTTGACGGGCTGTCAACAAAAAAGCCCTGCCGCTTTCGCGCTAAGGCTTTTTCTTTGTAGACAAGAGGTTTGAAATATCTAACCTTGATTTGATAAAGGATATTGATAAAATCATAAAACTACTCTAAAGTTGCCTGCCCGTAAGCAGTTTTAACATATTCCCCATCATCTTTCGTTTGCTTACTTTATCGCTCAATATGCCCAGATACAACATCGCCGCATTCCTGGGAGGGATCGTTTTTTTAGTTTTTTCAAGCAGCCTCAGCGCTTCTTTTTTGCAAGTAGTAACACACAGGCCACATCCAATACATCGATCAAGGTCAATAATTGCTTTCTTATTTTCAATTTGAATAGCATCCATCTGACATCTCTTAACACAAAGCGTGCAGCCATTACACAATTCTTCCTCCACTTTTGCATAAAAATTATGCGCAATTAATTCAGCAGGCTTCTTGTATTTTTTTGCGGAGGTCAGAACGCCACAGCAACACCCGCAACAAAGGCAGATACAAAATGGTTGAAGTGAATTCCCGGGTTGCAGGACCAATCCTTCCCTTTCGGCCCGGTTAATGATTTCCATGCACTCGTCTTTAGTTATAGTTCTGGCCTTTCCCCTGTCTAAATAACTTTTCGCATCAAACATCAAACAAACTTCGATATCTTTAGTTTGTTTGCATGGCTTACCAAGTATTGCCTCCCCTTCCTTGCATACGCAATTTGCCACCTGTATGGACTTATCTGTCTTCTCCACAATCTTCCGCATGTTATCGTATGTGGCGATATTAAATTCCGGGACAATAGCCTTCATATGGGGACTTGTGCGTAACTGCGGCAATGAAGACTTAAAAAATTCATCATTAAAACCCTCATCGAAGTACTGATGAACCAGCTCCATCATTTCCTTGCTTAAGTCACCCAACTGATGTTCAAACATCCCAATTGCAAGCATTGCATTGCTATATTTGAATGGCTCCTTACTGGACCTGTTAATAGAGCCTTTCATAAACATATCATGAAGTATTGTTGCTACCTTACCGGGCTCGTACGAAATCCCGAATTTTTTATCAAGTCTTTTCCTTACCGTTTCCACGGAAGCATTTCCCAGACTCAGGCAAAGAGCCACTTTTACCTCGATGGGTGTAAAAAGCAATTGCAGAATCCTTATTTCTACCCCTGAATTTGTTTTAGGATACCCAATGGGCAGCTTATCAAGATGTTCCTGTAACTGCCTGTAATATGTATTTTCTGAATCCATGGCTTAATGATACGAAATAAAGTATAAAGGTCAAAAAAAAAGCCCTGCATCCGCCTTAATACAAAAAAGCAGGATTATTCGCTTCGCTCATGATCCTCAGATGGGGCACTGCAAAGAAAAAGCCTTGTTCGCTGACGCGGGACTACGGTCTTTTTGTCTCCATCCTTTCAAAAGCAAACTTTTGACGGGCTGTAAACAAAAAAGCCCTAGCGCTTTCGCGCTAAGGCTTTTCTTTGAAAAGCCCCGGGCGTGAGGCAGGGCTTTTTTCTTTGTAGACAAGAGGTTTGAAATATCTAACCTAAGCTTAATCAAGAATATGAGTGGAATTAGTTGAACTGGCAGAGGTTTTATAATGATTTTCAGGCATAAGAAAGAAAATTTTGCATTTAGACTGATAATGGTTTAACTTTGATAATGAACCAAATAATACCTCTGATGTCAAGCATTATTGAAGGATATAATTACGACATCTTTATCACCTACCGCCAGAAAGACAATAAGGGCGATAGGTGGGTAAGGAAATTTGTTGAAGCTCTGAAAACGAGAACTTGAATCTACTTTTAAAGAGGATATATCAGTTTATTTTGATGAAAATCCTCATGACCGTCTTCAGGAAACCCATAATGTAGACAAGAGTCTTGAAGGAAAGCTGAAATGTCTCATATTTATACCAATTCTTTCACAAACCTATTGTGATCCAAATAGTTATGCATGGCAATATGAGTTTCTCGCATTTAATAAGACTTGCGAAAGAATGATCACTTTGGCAGGGATATCAGGTTGAGGAGTGGTAATGTAGCAAGCAGGATTCTTCCAATACGGATACACGATCTTGAACAAGAAGATATAAAGCTGTTTGAAAAAGAGACAGGAAGCGTTCTGCGGGCTATGGATTTTGTATTCAAAACTTCATCGGGTGTAAACAGACCCTTGAAAGTCAATGAGGATCACCCACAGGATAATCTTAATAAAACCTTTTACGCAGACCAGATTAACAAGGTAGCTAATGCAATAAAGGAAATCATTCTCGGAATGAAGAGAGAACGCCAGTCAGTTTGGTAAAGGAAGAGACACACAATGAAAGAATCATCAGAGGGAACTGTAGAAAGAGGAGATAAGCAAGGGACGGGGGAAATTTATTAAATCAAATAAGAGTCAAATTAATACCTACACTAGCTGTCGTTGCATTATTAATAATTGCTGCAATAATTGCTTATCCTAAATTATTCAAAAAAGATACTCTTAAAAGATTGCAGTCCTCAGGTGAAGGAATATCTGTTGCGGTTATGCCCTTTCAGAATATGACCAATGACACTATTTGGAATATCTGGCAGCAAGGAATCCAGAACGAACTGATGAAGTTCCCTTACAAATTCTGAAGAACTGAAAGTGAGGCAGACAGAATCTGATCAATAGTCTATTTCAAAGCAAAGGGGTTACAGATTATGCTTCGCTGACACCATCTTTTGCCAGGAGCATCTCCCAAAAGCTCGATGCAGATGTTTTTATTTTTGGCAGCATAAAAAAAGTGGGTGATCACATCCGTGTCAATGCACAGTTAATCAACTGACAAACCGAGGACTTGTTTAAATCTTTTCAGCTGGATGGAACAGAGGAGAATATTCTGCATATTACTGATTCACTTTCAGCGATTGTCAGGAACTTTCTCATTATTTCAATCATGGAAAAGGAAATAATAAAGGATTTCCGCCCGCTTATTTCGACTAATTCTTCAGAGGCTTACAGGTACTATATGTATGGTAATCAGGCTTTCTATAAACTAGATTTTTCTACTGCGTCTGAATGGTACAAAAAAGCAATAGATATCGATTAATGCTTTTATGAAGCAACAAGAATGCTGATATTTTCGTTGGCCCATCAGGGTTTAAGGGAAGAAAGTATCAAACTGTTGCTTAAGAATCATAATGAAAGAGATCAGATGTCTGTCCAGCAGAAGATATGGTCTGATATTTCGTATTCCCAGTGTTTTGAAACCCCAATAGAACAAATTAAACATTTTAAGTTGCTCATAGCCCTTGATGATGCAATGCCTGTTCCTCACTATAATCTTGCAGTTACTTATATGAAATTAAAATTATATGAACAGGCAATATATGAATATGAAAAAGAGCTGGGAATATATAATAAATGGGGGGTGCAACCCAGGTGGGTGTTGTCATATACTTCCCTTGGTGAAGCATATCACAAGTCGGGATTGTATAAGAAAGAGAACAAACTTTATAGGAATGCGGAAAAATATTTCCCTGAAGCTCCCGACCTGATCAGGAGACAAGCCATACTGGCACTATCTGTAAACAAATCAAGGAAAGCGAATGAATATCTTAAGAAGTACATTTCTGACCAACAAGCCAAATCGTTATCTGAGGCAGACATAGCCTTTGACCTGGCTCTGATCTATTCTGAAGCAAATCTTTTTGATAAAGCTGAAAAGTACTATCGGGAGGCCCTTTCTTTGAAACCTGATAATTTAACATTGTTGAATGATTTAGCTTTTTTCCTGATTGATAAAGAACGTAATGTTGAAGAAGGTCTGGAACTTGTTGAAAAGGCATATATGCTGGGTCTTGATGAGTTTAATTATGCAGATGCCAAAGGATTGGGCTTATATAAGCAGGGTAAATATGAGGAGGCATTGAAACTTCTTGAAAGAAGCTGGGAGCTGAAACCTTCCTATGATCACGAATTGTATCTTCATATTGAGGCAGCAAGAAAAGCTGTTGCGGGTCAAATGAATAACTAATCAGAATTTCACTAATTTCAGGAAGGGTGAAGAGGGTAATTTCATGATCCTCAGGAGGGGGGCACTTACAAAGAAAAAGCCTTGTCCCGCTAAACGCGGGACTACGGTCTTTTTTATTGCTGTCCCTCATGAAAGCAAGCTTAGCAAGCTAAGGTTGTCTGACAGGATTACGCTCCCTTTGGTCACGTGATCCTCTTTAGGGGTGCTTGACAAAGAAAAAGCCTTGTCCCGCTAAACGCGGGACTACGGTCTTTTTGTCTCCATCCCTTTCAAAAGCAAGCTTTTGACGGGCTGTCAACAAAAAAGCCCTACCGCTTTCGCGCTAAGGCTTTTTCTTTGTAGCGGAGGGAGGATTCGAACCTCCGACCTTTGGGTTATGAGCCCAACGAGCTGCCACTGCTCCACCCCGCAATATCGGGTGCAAATATACAACCAAAATTATTAATATCAAAAACAGAATGAATTATTGCTGCTTTGATCTGACCAACTCACTTGTCTTATAAAGAATTGCAATCGCAAAAAGCTCAGCCGGAATCATCAGAATGTCGCCGATGAAGAACAAGATGACCGTGATATAAAAACACCCTGCCACTATCTCAAATACCCCGGCAAAATTGGCAATCGTACCAACCGCGTTGCTCAGCCTCGTAAGTGAAAACCCGAAAATAATACATGCTCCCCCAAATGTCATCGCCTCACCCGCCAGAATAAACTCACGCTCAACATCCTCATTAAATACCGAAACGATATCATAGCCAATGAAAAGTACCATGCAGAAGATAAGAATATAAGAGGCGATCTTCAACAGGTAGTTCTTGTATATAAGGCCTGCAAGAATAAACCCGCGCTGAAAAAAGAAAAACGAGACAAGCACTGTGACCTTCATTATTACATAAAAAGTGTAACTGAAAATCATCCGGTCTTCCTCCATCCTGAAATATTCTGCCGGCGCTTCTGCGAAACCTGCAATGAAATATATCAGCCCGAATATCCAGGCAATGTTCAGCTGCCTGACCAGGTAATCAGCAGGCTTGTCCTGATCCAGATCTATAAGGAACAGGTCCTTGAAAAACACTTTAATTTTCCCGAAGAAGTCGCTCTCGTTATCCGAAATCTTGTTCAGGTCATAATCAAGGGCAGCCAGTATGGTCTTTATTGTGTACACCCGCGGTGTGACCTCGCCTGTTTCAATCCTCTGAAGCGTCCTGACGCTTATGTTGCATCTGTCGACAAGCTCTTCCTGGGTCAGGCCTTTTTCCCTGCGGAGTTCAACTATTTTTTTCCCTAGTTCCGGTTGTTTCATGGTGATCTGTTTGAAGTTCAAGGCAATATTACGACTGAAAAACAGATTGCCGAAATATTTTGATTGTACTTTACACGTCATTCACACGACATTTATTCAATTAAGTGAAATCCAGACATATGCAGGTCTTTATAAACGGGCCCTTATCATGAATGTGAAATATTATCCGATACAATATTTTTTATTGCATGTCTGCTTATCTTTATATGCCGGTTTTCATTGAATGATCTATTGTCACTTTAAACGGATTAAATACTATACCCATGAGAAACATTAAGACAATTATTTCAGCAAGCATTATTCTCCTGATTATCTGCATTGCCAGCCCGGTGAAAGCACAAGGCGTCCAGAAAGAGGCCGAAAAGTCCAAACCGGTACCGGCAGCCGTGACTGCTATCCTCGAAAAATCCTGCATAGGTTGCCATTCTGCCGACGGCAGTTCTCTGGCTAAAATGCACGTCAATTTTACAAAGTGGAGTGAATACTCCGCTGACGAGCTGGCTTCAACAGGACAAGACATCGCAAAGATTTTAAACAAAGGCAAAATGCCGCCGAAGAAATTCCTGAAAAAGTATCCTGACGCAAAACTTACAGAAGCGGAAAAAACAACTCTCATCAAATGGGCGGAAGCTCTTTAGGATCTTAGTTTCTTTCAGGTGGAAAGTTATCGGGATTCTGATCCCTCAATTCAAAATCAGCCGCGTACACAGGTGAATATGCTATAGAAGAAAATAGAGTTCCCCGCAAGCCATCGATGATTTAACCATTAATTTCAAGAAATTACTTGATATGAGAATCATTATTAAAAAAAACACGGACGAGATAGGAGACTGGACAGCATCGTATATTATTGATAAAATAATAAAGGCTGATCCTACCCCTGAGAAGCCATTCGTGCTGGGCCTTCCTACGGGATCTTCTCCCATACCCGTGTATAAGGAACTGGTAAAAAGGCATAAGGCCGGGGAGATATCTTTCAGGAATGTGATCACATTCAATATGGATGAGTATGTTGGCATTGACCAAAATCATACAGAGAGTTATCATTATTTCATGAATGAAAACCTCTTCAGCCATATTGACATACCCAAAGAGAATATTAATATTCTTGACGGGAATGCCGAAAACCTGGAGAAAGAGTGCTCTGATTACGAAAAGAAGATTGAAGCTGCCGGAGGTATTGATCTTTTTCTCGGAGGAATCGGCCCCGATGGCCATATTGCCTTTAATGAACCCGGATCTTCATTTGCATCACGCACGAGGATAAAGACCCTGAGGTATGATACAATCCTTGCCAACTCAAGGTTCTTTGGCGGGGATATGTCAAAAGTGCCCAGACAGGCACTCACTGTGGGTGTCGGGACTGTCATGGATGCCAGGGAGGTGATTATAATCGTGTCGGGTTTCAATAAAGCCCGCGCTCTCAAGGAGGTGGTTGAGGGAGGGATAAGCCATATGTGGACAGCCTCAATCCTGCAGATGCACCAGAGAGGTATTATAGTGTGTGACGAACCTGCATTGGCTGAACTGAGATATGAGACAGTAAAGTATTTCAGCGACATTGAACAGTCCCAACCATGAAGTGAAAGCTTAATCATCACCCATATGAAAAGATTACTTGTTTCTGTCATTCTTTCAGGCATTTTCATTATGTCAAACTCTCAGTCATTCAACACATTACCCGTGACCACCCAGAAGCCTCCGCTGCACGGAAAGCACTGGATGGCCATCACCGGCAAGCCGCTGGCAGCAACGGCAGGCGCCATGATCTTCAACCAGGGCGGCAACGCCGTCGACGCGGCATGCGCCATGCTGGCAGCCACATGCACAATGTGGGATGTGCTCAGCTGGGGTGGTGAGACCCAGGCTCTCATCTATAACCCGGAGACAAAAAAGGTCATCGCCATAAACGCTCTCGGGTGTTGCTCCCACAGGCGCCACGGCGGAATTCTATAAGTCAAGGGGAATGAAATACCCTCCCGAATACGGCCCGCTGGCAGCGGTGACACCGGGCACGCCGGGCGGACTGATGACCATGCTCGCCGAGTACGGCACCATGAGCCTGAAGGAAGTGCTCGCCCCGGCAATGCAGATGGCAGCGGGATATCCCATGGAAGCACAGACAGCCAACTCGATAGAACGGCAGAAATCAAGGATAAAGGAGTGGCCATACTCTGCAAAGGTATTTCTGCCCCATGCCGGAGAAAACCGCGAGGCACCCTCGGCAGGAGAGGTATTTGTTCAGAACGACCTGCTTGCGACGCTGACAAAACTGGTGGAGGCAGAGCAGACTGCCCTTAAAAAAAAGAAGACAAGAAAAGAGGCTATCTACGCAGCCTATGACCGCTTTTATAAAGGAGACATTGCAACAGAATTCGTGAGGGGCAGCAGCGAACAGGGCGGACTTATCACCATTGGCGATCTGGCACAGTGGAAGGTGAAGATCGAGGAACCGCTGATGACAACGTACAGGGGAATAGAGGTGTATAAGCTGCAGCAGTGGTCCCAGGGTCCTGTAATGCTGCAGACACTTAACATACTTGAAAACTTCGACCTTAAAGGGATGGGCTATAACTCTGCCAGATATGTGCATACCCTCTACCAGGCCATGAACCTTGCTTACGCCGACCGGGATTTCTATTACGGCGATCCTGCCTTTCCTCCGGAAGAGCCCATGAAGGGACTGCTGTCGAAGGAATATGCAAAGGATCGAAGCAGGCTGATCAATCCTGACCGGAACGATCCTGCCATCCGTCCCGGCGACCCCTACCCGTATGAGGGAAAAACCAATCCGTTCGCGACACTCCTCAATTCCTGGGTCGCCTCCAACAGCAATGTTTTCCCGATCGATGACCCTCAGACATATGCAAGGTTCCTTGAGACATTTCAGGCCGGCACAACCTCAATTGAAGCCGCTGATGAGCAGGGATGGGTTGTCTCCGTTACACCCAGCGGGGGCTGGATACCCGCGTGCATAGCAGGCAACACCGGAATAGGCATGAGCCAGCGCATGCAGAGTTTTGTGCTGGATGAGAAAGAGAACCCGTTTAACGTTGTTGAGCCGGGCAAGAGACCACGCGTGACCCTGACCCCTACACTTGCAATGAAAGACGGCATGCCATTCCTTGCCTTTGCCAAGCAGGGCGGTGATGAGCAGGACCAGCTGTTGCTGCAGTTCTTCCTTAATGTGGCTGAGTTCGGCATGACAATACAGGAAGCCTGCGAGGCTCCTTCATTCAAGACGCTGCAGATGTATTCAAGCTTCGGCGAACATGAGAAAATACCGGGCGGGCTCGTTCTCAACAGCAGCATGCCTGAATGGGTGAGAAAAGATCTGGCTTCAAGAGGATACAGACTTTCTTTCCAGGAAAGGACTTCAGGCCCGGTCAACGCAATAGGGTTTGATCATGTGCACGGAACCTTCTGGGGAGGTTCAAGCAATTACGGGGAGGATTACGGCATAGGGTGGTAGGCATTTTCAACATGATTGTTATCTTTGTGCCTTCCGACGCATTTTCACATGGCCAAGAACGAAAAAAGGAAAGGGAAGTGGCGCGACAAGTTCCGTTTCGCCATATTCAATGACACGACCTTTGAAGAGGTATGGCGCGTGCGGCTTACAAAGTCGAATGCCCTGCTGGCAGCGGCCATGCTCGTATTGCTGATAATCGGCATTAACACCACGCTTATAGCCTTCACGAATCTGCGCGAATTCATCCCGGGCTATCCAAGCGTGGAACTGCGCCGTGACATAATCATGAATGCGCTGATGCTTGACTCGCTGGAACGTGAACTTGTCATCAGGGATAAATATTTCAAGGACCTTAACGATGTTATCTCAGGAAGGCAGCCTATTGAAAGCGTGGCCATGAGAGACACCTCCCGCAACTACACCAGTATTGACTTCCGGAAGTCGTCTGAAGATTCGCTCTTCCGGACACGCGTCGAACAGGAGGAACAGTACAACCTTTCGATAGGCACGACGGGTGCCGAGCGGGGCACGAGCCTTGCCAACATCCACTTTTTCCCGCCGGTAAAAGGAGTTGTGTCAGGCAACTTTGCATCCCGCACAAGACATTATGGTACTGACATAGTTACCCAGCCGAAAGCTGTGGTTTCATCGACCCTTGACGGCACGGTTGTGATGACCGGGTGGACCATGGAGACAGGTTTTGTGATGATGATTCAGCACCGCAGTAACCTCGTTTCCGTTTACAAGCACAATGCCAGGCTTCTTAAAGAAATGGGCGACAGGGTCTGGGCAGGTGAGGCTATTTCCATTGTGGGAGATTCGGGTGAGCTCTACACCTCCGGACCGCATCTTCATTTTGAGCTGTGGCATAACGGCGAAGCGCTTGACCCCGAAAAATATATCTTCTTCTGAAAGCAGACAGGCAGATGCATAAGCGACTGGCCATCCTCGGATCAACAGGATCGATAGGCACGCAGACCCTCGAAATAGTATCGTGTTATCCTGACATGTTCACGGTCACCGTGCTCACGGCCGGCAGCAATGCTGACCTGCTCATGGAGCAGGCAAAACGCTTCAGGCCTGAAACTGTCGTTATAGGAAGCGAAACAAATTATAAGAAACTCAGGGACGGGCTTGCCGGACTTGGCATTGAGGTGCTTGCCGGACAGGAAGCTTTTGAAGCCGTAGCTGCCTCCGCAAATGTTGATACGGTTGTCGCTGCTGTAGTGGGATTTGCAGGATTGCGTCCCACAGCCGCCGCGGTGGCGGCAGGCAGGGAAGTGGCCCTGGCAAACAAGGAGACACTCGTTGTGGCAGGGGAGATGATAACAGGTACAGCAGCCAGGACGGGCTGCAGGCTGCTCCCCGTCGACTCGGAGCACTCAGCCATAATGCAATGCCTGAACGGCGAGCCACATGCCTCAATAGAAAAGATAATACTGACAGCATCGGGGGGACCGTTCCGCAACACCCCGGCCGATAAGCTGGCGAAAGTCACACCGGGAGAGGCCCTTCGTCATCCCAACTGGAGCATGGGCAACAAAATAACCATCAACTCGGCAACGATGATGAACAAAGGGCTCGAGATCATTGAGGCCCGCTGGCTCTTCGATGTGCCTGCCGAAAAGATAGAAGTGCTCATTCACCCGCAGTCGATAATCCATTCCCTTGTCCAGTTCACTGACGGATCCCTTAAGGCACAGATGGGTGTTCCTGACATGCGACTGCCTATCATCTATGCACTGACATATCCCGACAGGGTCACAACGGACCTGCCGCGTCCTTCACTTGCTGAAACAGGTGCACTGACATTTGAGGAGCCCGACATGTTGCGTTTCCGCAACCTGAAACTGGCACGTGAGGCATTGAAAGCAGGCGGCAATATGCCGTGTGCCCTTAACGCTGCCAACGAGGCAGCTGTCGAAGCATTTCTTAAGGGTAAGGTCAGCTTCACAGGTATAGCCGACACCGTTGAGTTTGTCCTTGAAAAAACAGTTTACAACAACGAAGCCTCCATGGGCGTTTATGAGGAGACTGACAGCAGAAGCAGAGACCTCGCCGCGGAATTTATCAGTAAAAAACAAAAACAATGACAGTTCTTATAAAGATCATTCAGCTATTGCTATCGCTTTCAATACTGGTCATAGTTCACGAATTCGGCCACTTTATCCTTGCACGATACTTCAAGACAAGGGTTGAGAAGTTCTATCTGTTCTTCGACTGGCCCTTTGCGCTTTTTAAACGCAAATGGGGCGAGACCGAGTATGGCATCGGCATGATCCCTCTCGGAGGATATGTCAAGATATCAGGCATGATTGACGAATCGATGGACCGTGAGCAGATGAAGCAGCCTCCGCAGCCTCATGAATTCAGATCCAAGAAAGCATGGCAGCGTCTTATGATAATGCTCGGCGGCGTGTTCTTCAACTTTATCTTCGCACTGCTGATCTATGTAGCCATACTTAGTGTATGGGGCGAGACATACCTCCCTGCCGCCAATGTCAAGTACGGCATACTTACCGATTCGACAGGCTATGCAATGGGTCTCCGCAACGGAGATAAGATCATCTCGGTTGATGATCAGCCCGTTGACAACTTCTATGCAATCATCCCTGACATACTGCTCAACGACCGGAAGGTCATAACCGTTGACCGCCAGGGTACCACTGTCGATGTGCCTGTCGGCCGCGAGTTCATACCGTTGTTGCTGAAGAATCCTGACGGGGTGCTTGATGCAAGGATACCTTTCGGACCTTTTGTCGTAACTGAATTCTCGGACGATTCACCTGCGCGGAAATCCGGACTGAGCGTCGGAGACGAGATAGTGGCGCTTGACAATATTGAGTTTGCATGGTATGACGAATTCCAGGGCTATCTTGCCTCCCACAGGGGCACCCCTCTTACAGTTACTGTCAGGAGGGACAGTGCACTGGTTGATTTCACAGTGAGTCCTACCGAAGCCGGTATCCTCGGTGTTTTCAGGGAAGCGGGAAGCATACTGGAACTCAGTACCAGGCATTACAGCTTCTTCCAGGCTATCCCTGCCGGCATTACAAAGGGATGGAATACAACGAAGGACTACCTGAAGCAGTTCAGGCTGATATTTACAAAAGACACCAAGGCATACGAATCGCTTGGCGGTTTTATAGCGATCGGGAATATTTTTCCGGGCAAATGGAACTGGCAGTCGTTCTGGAATCTGACGGCATTCCTCTCACTGATACTGGCTGTGATGAATATTCTTCCGATACCTGCACTTGACGGAGGGCATGTTATGTTCCTGGTCTTTGAGGTTGTTACCGGAAGAAAACCCAGCGACAAATTCATGGAATATGCCCAGATTGCCGGCATGGTTATACTGCTGGCCCTGCTGATATTTGCCAATGGCAACGATATCCTCAAACTTATCAGAAAGTGATTATTGACAACAATTAATATCCATTGATAAAGAATTTGTACATTTGTGTAATTAAAAATTAAACGTCATGGGAAAGATTGGGCCTCTTGAGATTGTCCTCATATTACTGGTAGTTATACTGCTTTTTGGCGGCCGTAAGATACCTGAGCTGATGAAGGGCATAGGACAGGGATTGAAGGAATTCAGGAAAGCAAAGGATACTGATACCACGGATATCAAGAAAGATACCGGGGAGACGAAGTAGTGTTATAATATCTGAAAAGTGAGCCTGCATGTGAGTGCAGGCTTTTTATTTCAGCATCGGAGCAATGAGAAGCCTTTTAGTTCTTTTATCAGTGCTGGTGATGGGGCTGGCCTCCTGCGGAGACTCATCACTGACAAGGACACTCCCCAATGTCTCCGGTTCAGCAGGAGATGTAATGGCAGTGATTGACAAGGCTTTATGGAACGGTGCTGCCGGCAAGGCATTAAGAGAGGAGGTTGCACCGGTTCTTATAGGCCTGCCTCAGCAGGAGCCTGCCTTCGACCTTCAGCCCGTAAATCCCGATGGCTTTCGTGACATACTGGTCTCGCACCGCAACATAATAATTGCGGCCATAGACGGGAGCAGGAGTGAGCCGGCAGTGACATATGAACGGAACAGGTGGGCTGAGACACAGCTCGTGATCAGGGTGACTGCACCTGACACAGCCTCCCTGGCAGGATGCATCAGTAAAAATGCAGAAGCAATCCGTCAGCACATTAACGATGCTGAACGTCAGAGACTCACGGCATGGCTTACCGGGTCGGCTGGAAGGGAAAGAAGCACAGTCAGGTCAGGAAAGAGCGCCTATGAGATCATCATGCCGGCAGGCTACAGGACCGACTATACCCGTGAAGGTCTCATGATAATCTCTGCCGAAACACAGGCGACAACACAGTCAGTGATAGTCTCTGTCGGTGAGCGCACGCCGGCGAGGATAGGATGCATAGAGCTTGCGGACCTGACGGAGAAGGTCACATCGGCAGCAATAAAAGGCCCTGACGGCGGATCATTCATGGTCATTGAGAAGCAGACGACGGTCAGCTGCCGTTCCTTCAGGCGTAATGATACCGACTATATTGAAATGCGGGGATTATGGACCCTTGAAGGAGGTTTTATGGGAGGACCGTTCATCTCGTATGCTTTCATTGACCCGGAGACATCGCGGGCTGTTACGGTGATTGGCTTTGTCTATGCTCCGAGGGAGGAAAAGAGAGAACTGCTGCGCCAGGTTGAGGCGCTGATGTACACCCTGCGCAAGGCTTCCTGAAGAGTTCTTATTCACCGGGTTTCCCGACAACCATATAGCGCTGGTCTCTTCTTACCGGAATAAATCCTGCATCCCTGATTATCTGTTTTATCTCAGGGGGGCTGACCCGGAATGGGTCGCCGGCAGCACTTACAACATTTTCTTCTATCATAACCGATCCAAGGTCATTGGCGCCGCCGTGCAGCGACAGCATTGCCGTCTCACGGCCCACGGTGAGTATTGATGCCTGTATGTTGGGAATATTATCCAGGACCAGCCTGCTCAGGGCAACCAGCCTCAGGTAGTCCGCCGCCGTTACATTGCTGCGTATGCCGTCCTTATCGGCCAGAAGTGTGCCGCGGTCCATGAACGGCCACGGGATGAAGGTGATGAAGCCGTAGTGTCCATCAGGCTTTTCATCCTGCAGGTCACGCAGGCGGATGAGGTGTTCAATCCGTTCCGGCACGGTCTCGGCATGTCCGAACATCATTGTTGCCGATGTGGGCAGGTTAAGCTTGTGTGCTTCCCGCATTACACCCAGCCACTCACCGGTTGTAGCTTTGGCCGGGGAAACTTTTTTCCTTACCCTGTCGACAAGTATCTCGGCCCCGGCCCCGGGAAGAGAATCAAGGCCGGCATCATTAAGTGCAACAAGCACCTCGCGGAAGCTCTTATTTTCCTTTCTGGCCAGATAAGCGATCTCAGGGGGACCGAGGGCATGCAGTTTCACCTGCGGCCACCGCTCCTTAAGTCCCCTGAAAAGCCCGGTGTAATAATCCAGGTCAAGAGCAGGATTCATTCCTCCCTGGAGAAGGAGCTGATCACCTCCGAGTGAGATCATTTCACGTATCTTGCTGTCGTACTCGGCATCAGTCGTTACATAAGCATCCTCGCTCTTTGATGTGCGGCAGAAATTACAGAAACGGCATTGCGAAAAACAGATGTTTGTGATATTGACATTACGGTCTATCATCCATCCCACATGGTTGTCGCCATGCAGTCGCCGGCGTTCAGTGTCAGCCATCCGGACAAGCAGTGCCAGGGGGGCCTCATTCCAGAGGTCAAGAGCATCTCCGGCGGTGAGCCTCCGCCTCTCCGAAATCTTTCTGTATAAATGTTCTCCGGCTGCCATTTTATGATACCCTGCGCACTGTCTGCGGTGAGCGCAAAGGTAATACAATATAGCTAAATCATTGAATAATTTAATTAACTTTACCACCCTGAACAGGGCATTGCGTGTTCAAAACAGAGGAACAATAATGGATAAAAAACCTATAATTGCCGGGATAACCCACGGGGATATCAACGGCATCGGATATGAAGTCATCATCAAGGCGCTGACCGAGCCGGCTATAATGGATCTTTGCGTACCTGTTGTCTACGGTTCGCCCAAGGTAGCGGCCTATCATCGCAAGGTGCTTAACATTACCAACTTCAGCTTCAACAACATCAGGTCGGCCGAAGAGGCACACCCTAAGAAACCCAACCTGGTTAACTGTATCGGCGATGATGTGCGTGTCGAGCTCGGCAAATCGACACCTGAGGGAGGTCAGTCGTCCCTGGCAGCGCTGGAGGCAGGCGTTGCTGACCTGATGAACCATAAGATCGATGTGCTGATCACAGGACCGATAGACAAGCATAACATGCAGTCGGAGAAGTTTCATTTCACAGGTCACACCGACTATCTGAAGTCGAAGCTCAATGCTCCGGATGTGCTGATGTTCATGTTATGCGAGAGCATGAAGATAGGGTTTGCCACAGAACATATGGCGCTTAAGGATGTTGCCGGTGCGCTCACCGTGCAGGTCATCATGCACAAACTTAAGCTGATGAGCCGTTCGCTGCTCTGTGATTTTGCAATACGCGGACCACGCATAGCTGTTCTCAGCCTCAATCCTCATGCCGGTGAGAACGGTCTTCTGGGCACAGAGGAGAAGGAAACTATCATACCCGCAATTGCCAAAGCCAACGAGGAGGGCATACTTGCTTTCGGGCCTTACTCTTCCGACGGGTTCTTCGGGTCAGGAGCCTTCAGCAGGTTCGACGCCGTGCTGGCTATGTATCATGACCAGGGACTGGGGCCCTTCAAGGTCCTGGCCTTTGACACAGGTGTAAATTATACGGCGGGATTGCCGGTTATCAGGACCTCTCCCGTTCACGGAACGGCATTCGACATCACAGGCAAGAACGAAGCCTCGGGCAATTCGATGAGGCAGGCCATTTATACTGCCTGTGACATCTTCCGCAACAGGCAGATGTATGATGAGCTCATGCTTAATCCGCTCCAGCCCCAGAAGATTGAGATTCATGCCGATCATGTTGATGAGCTTCCTCCGGAACCGGAAAATTACGATCCTGCCTTATGATTGATTATATAACCGGCAAAGTCACCGAACTCAATCCTGCCTGTGTGGTGGTTGAGTGCAACGGCATCGGATACAGTCTCAACATATCGCTGAACACCTATGCCGCCCTTGACAAGGCTGTCAGCTGCAAGATACTTGTGCACGAAGCCATTCGTGAGGATGCTTACCTGCTGTACGGTTTTACAGAAGCCGAGGAGCGCGATCTGTTCCGGCAGCTCATCTCTGTTTCGGGTGTCGGAGCCAGCACTGCCCGCATCATGCTTTCATCATTTAAACCGGCTGATTTGCGGCGGGCAATCGCTGATGCTGATGTCAATTTAATCAAGTCGGTAAAAGGCATCGGATTGAAGACAGCACAGAGGATAATTGTCGATCTGAAAGACAAGGTAGAAAAACATGCCGGTTCCGGTGAAATTATTGCATTTTCCGACAATACTGCGCGCGAAGAATCGTTATCTGCTTTAGTAATGCTTGGCTTTGCCAGGAACAGCGCCACGAAGGTTATTGATAACCTCCTGAAAGAGAACAGAACCCTTCAGGTGGAAGAAATAGTGAGGAGGGCGCTGAAACTCTTATAAATCAGAGGCGCCGGATTGCAGTTTTATCTAAAAAATAGAGGTCTGATAATCAGGGGGGGACTTCTAATCGCCCTCTCAATTGCCACTCTGTCTCTATCCGCCCAGACCGCCGCCGATTCTGTCCTGAAACTCAATACTGATCCTGCACTGCCCTGGGAAGCCCAAAAATCATCCCCCCTTTATCTTGATAACCCGTCGAATATCTCAACCAAAGTTGAATATGACGGCCGCAATAACCAGTACATAATCTATCAGAAGATAGGCACGCTCGATTACCGCAAGCCTGTCTTCATGAATCCGGAGGAATACAGGAAGTACGAGTTTGACCAGGCCATGCGTGAATACTGGGATGCGAACCTGCGTGGCGATGTCACGGGTTTCAGGTCATCACTGATACCCCAGATAGAGGTCGGGGGCGAGACTTTTGACAAGATCTTCGGAAGCAATGTGATAAACATCGTGCCCCAGGGTTCGGCCGAGCTCATCTTCGGAATAAATATCTCCCATACCGAGAACCCTACGCTGTCGGAGAATCTGCGTACAATCCCAACCTTCGACTTTCAGGAAAAGATACAGATGAACGTCACCGGCACCATCGGTGACAAGATGGAGCTTGGCATCAACTACAACACCGAGGCGATGTTCGAGTTCGAGAACCGCACCAAGCTGGAATACTCAGGCAAGGAGGACGAGATCATCCAGAAGCTTGAGGCGGGAGACGTCACCCTTCCCCTGAACGGCACGCTGATCACCGGCAGCTACAGCCTCTTCGGACTGAAAAGTGAGCTGCAGTTCGGCAAGCTGACAATGACTTCGATCTTTTCACAGCAGAAGGGCGAGTCATCAGTGGTGGAGATGAAGGGGGGAGCTCAGCTTACTGACTATGAGATCACAGTGGATGATTATGAAGCCAACAGGCACTTCTTCCTGGCGCAGAACTTCAAGGATAATTTTGATGTGGCACTGGAGAACCTCCCGATAGTAAGCACGGGAGTGAACATCGAAAAGATCGAGGTATGGATCACAAACGCCACCAGCCGTTTTGAGGATGTGAGCAACCGTAACATTGTTGCCTTCCTTGACCTTGCAGAGAACCAGGCGAATATTTACAATACGCTGCCGCAGTTTCAAAGCACTCCGGGCTCTCCGGTCAACCCGGCCAACAACAGCAATGCCATGTACGAGGAGCTCAACACCACCTACAGCGCTGTAAGGAACATTGACCAGGTTGCTGATGCCTTTGCCTCACTCTACCCGGATTTTCAGATAGGCCGCGATTACGAAAAGATAGAGAACGCCCGTAAGCTGACGGAACGCGAATACACCGTCAACAAACAGCTGGGTTATATCTCCCTCAATGTGGCGCTGAACAACGACGAGGTGCTGGCGGTAGCCTATGAATACACATACAACGGAGAGGTGTTCAAGGTGGGAGAATTCTCGACAGACGGTATCAATGCTCCGGAGGCGTTAATCCTGAAGCTTTTAAAGGGAACCACGCTCAGTCCGCGCATACCCACCTGGGAACTGATGATGAAAAACATTTACAACATCGGTTCAGGACGTATCGAGGCGAGCAAGTTTGAAGTCAACATTCTTTACCAGGATGACAAGACAGGCAACTCACTGAACTACCTGCCTGACACGCCGCTCAGTGACAAGGTGCTGCTGCAGGCACTTGGCCTCGATCAGCTGAACTCACAGCTTGACAGGGTCCCTGACGGATTGTTTGACTTTGTTGACGGCATCACGGTGATGGCCGATAAAGGGCGCATAATATTTCCCGTGAGGGAGCCTTTCGGGAGACACCTGCTGAAGTACCTGACTGACCCCGAACAGATACAGAGATATGTCTTCACGGAACTCTATGATTTAACCCAGACTGTAGCCAGGCAGATGGCGGAGAAGAACAAGTACGTCCTCAGCGGACAGTTCACATCGGCCACGGGTTCGGAGATCAAGCTGAACGTTGCCAATATACCGCAGGGCTCTGTAAAAGTTACCGCGGGAGGTGTGACACTCACCGAGAATGTTGATTATACGGTTGATTACAATCTCGGATCTGTCAAGATCATCAATTCGGCCATTATAGAATCCGAGACACCGGTTCAGGTCTCACTTGAGAGCAACCAGTTCTTCGGGTTGCAGACAAAATCGCTCCTGGGAACCCATCTTAATTACCGTTTTTCCGACAGGTTCAACCTTGGCGGCACGGTGCTGCATCTCACAGAGAGACCTTATACGCAGAAAGTCACATACGGAGATGACCCCATCTCCAACACTATTTTCGGCTTTGATGCATCTTACAGGACAGAGTCGACTTTTCTTACAAACGCTGTTGACTGGCTGCCGTTCATTGAGACCAATGCGCCTTCGTCAGTAGATTTTTTTGGTGAGTTTGCGCAGCTTGTCCCCGGGCACAGTAAAGCCATCACATCTGAAGGAGCTGTTTATATTGATGATTTCGAGGCCAGTGAGATCTCCCTTGACCTGCGGGCATTCAATGCCTGGTCGCTGTCGAGCGTGCCGCAGGGGCAGGATCAGCTCTTTCCTGAAGCGAGACTGAGCAAGGATCTGCAGTCAGGTTTCAACAGGGCCCGGACAGCCTGGTATGTTATTGACCCGCTGTTTCTGCGCAACGGCTCAACCACTCCTGATCATATAAAGGCTGACCCTGATCTTCAGTCAAGTCATTTCGTCAGGGAGATATACGAGACCGAAATATTCCCGTATAAGGAGTTTGCCAGTGGCATCCCGACAAACATATCAGTCCTTAACGTCGCCTTATATCCTGACGAGAGGGGCCCGTACAATTTCGACGTGTCTCCCGGCACCTACTCCGCCGGTATCAATGCAGACGGCCTGCTGAATAATCCCGGCTCCCGCTGGGGCGGGATGATGCGCGAGCTTCTTACAAATGACTTTGAGTCGGCAAATATCCAGTACCTTAAATTCTGGGTCATGGATCCCTTCGTCGAGAATCCTGATCATGACGGCGGTGACCTGTATTTCAATCTCGGAAATATCTCGGAGGATATCCTCCGCGATTCCCGGAAGATGTTTGAGAACGGGCTGCCGACATCATCGGTTCTTGTCAATGTTGACACCACCGTCTGGGGCCGTGTGCCAACTGTGCAGGCCGTGGTGCAGGCTTTTGACAATGACCCCGAGTCACGGCGTTACCAGGATGTGGGACTTGACGGGCTCAGCAATGAAGACGAGCTGGCTTTCTTTGACAGTTTTCTCCAGACCGTTGGCGTCGTGGTCAGCCCCGAGGTGCTTGACTCGATCATGATGGACCCGTCAACTGATGATTTTCATTATTTCAGGGGCAGTGACTTTGACCTCTATGAGAAGGGAATTCTCGAGAGGTATAAGTATTTCAACGGCACTGACGGTAACTCACCTACCTCGGAGATGTCGGAGGAATCATATCCCACCAGCGGCTCGACGCTGCCTGACATGGAAGACATCAACCGCGACAACACCCTCAGTGAGACAGAGAGCTATTACCAGTATCATGTTAGCCTCAGGCCGGAGGATATGGTTGTCGGAAAGAACTTTATAGTTGACGCCACTGAATACACAGCCACCTTTGCCAACGGGGAAAAATCGCCTGTGACGTGGTACCAGTTCAAGATCCCCATAACTGATTACGAAAGGGTATTAGGCTCGATACGTGATTTCAAGTCGATAAGGTTCCTGCGCATGTTCATGCGTGACTTTGATGAGGATTTGATAATGCGTTTTGCACGTCTTGAGCTTGTCAGGTCTGAGTGGCGCAAGTATAACCTCACTTTCTTCGAGGGCGGTGAGCGCATAACAATCCCTGAAGCGGAAGACGGTACATTTGAGATCAGTTCGGTGAGCATTGAGGAGAATGCCGGCAAGGAGCCTGTGAATTATGTCCTGCCTCCGGGCTTTGACCGCGTAATAGACCCTGCCAACCCGCAGCTGACACAGCTCAATGAGCAGTCGATGGTTCTCAGGGTCAGGGAGCTTGCCGACGGTGATGCCAGGGCGACATACAAGGATGTCACCCTTGACATGCGGCAATACCGCAAGCTGAAGATGGAGGTGCATGCCGAAGCTCTCATAGGCGAGCCATTGCTTGAAGACGAGGTCACCGTATTTGTAAGGCTGGGATCAGACCACAAGAACAACTTTTACGAATATGAGGTGCCTCTCAAGCTTACCCCCTATGGCATGTACAGCAATGAGAGCGAGGAAGACAGGGCCATTGTATGGCCTGAGGAGAACAAGGTGGAGATTGACCTGTCAAAGCTTCTCGATGCCAAGCAGGCACGTGATGCTGCAATGCGTTCAAGCGGATCCACGCTCAGCGAAGGAGATGTTTATTCAATCTATGTCGATGGCGCACGCATTTCAATCAGCGGTAATCCCAACCTGAGCAACGTGAAGGTCGTTATGGCAGGTGTCAGGAACCCAATCAGGACACGTGATCCCCTGAATGATGACGGTGCTCCCAAGTCCGCCGAGGTGTGGATAAACGAATTGCGCCTTAGCGACTTCCGCGAAGACGGAGGATGGGCTGCCAACGCCCAGCTGCAGGCTCACCTTGCCGACCTTGGCACTGTTAACCTTGTCGGACAGACAAGCACTGCCGGATGGGGCAGCATCGAGAAGAAAGTCAATGAACGCAGCATGCAGCAGGTCATACAGTACGATCTGTCATCGAACCTGGAGCTGGGAAAATTCTTCCCTGAGAAAGCAGCTATGAGGATACCAGTCTATATGGGCTTTTCAGAGAACCGCATAAGGCCGCAATATGATCCTCTCAATCCTGATGTACCCCTTAATGAGGCGCTTGACAATGCGGAGAGCAAGGCGGAAAGGGACTCAATCCTCAATATGGCTGAGGATTATCTGCGCCGCACTACAATAACAGTAAGCAATGCCGGCACCTCACACAGGGGGGAGAAGCCTCATGCGTGGGACCCTGCCAACCTCTCTGTAAGTTATGCCTACAATGAGATTTATGGCTCGGGCACCAAAACGGAAATTGACGTTGAAAAGACACGCAGGGCAGGCATATCATATGATTATGAGGCGATGCCTAAGAACTATACGCCTTTCCAGAAATCGGGACTGTTCAGCTCACCCGCCTTCAGGCTGCTTAAGGATTTCAATATCTATCTCTTCCCGAAGCATATAACCGTCAGAACTGACATTTACCGTTACTACAACGAGGTTAAGACGCGCAATATCAACAACTCCGCCATGCTCATACAGCCCACGTTCACAAAGGACTTTCAATGGTCGTGGTTTTATGACATAAAGTATGATATCACCAAGCAGCTGAAGTTCGACTTTACCGCCAGCACAATTGCGCGCATCGATGAACCACAGGGCGGGGTTGATAAGGAACGCTATCCTGAGATATATGATGAATGGCGTGATTCGGTAATGACAAGCTTCTCCAATTTTGGCAGGACAACAAACTACTATCACCTGTTCAACATAAACTACAATATTCCAGTGAACAAGCTGCCGCTTTTGTCATGGGTAACCTCAAACCTGCGTTACAATGCGAGGTATGACTGGCTTGCAGGAACCATCTTTCCCGATTCAATGAACATTGAGACAGGCAACACAATCAAGAACTCAAGCAACGGGCAGCTGACCGTGCAGGCCAATCTGACCAATCTCTATACCAAGAGCAAATTCCTGAAAGAGGTTGAAGCCACGACGCAGCCCGGGGCAAAAAGCAGGATGAGCCTCGGGTACGAGGAGGTCACTCACACAAGGAACGGCCTGCCCCTTAAGGCCGGTAAGGCGAGGATTGTGAACCATAACCTGAAAACAAAGGATATCACTGTCACTGTGACAAATGCTGACGGCACTCCGGTAACCGGAAAATTCGACATTGTTTCTGACATGAGAATAGACTATACTCCTGATGCTGATGTCACCAATGCAAGTATAGTTGTGAAGGGGAGGGTGGAGAAGAAGCCCAGCATGGCCAGTGTTGCCGGGCGCTATTTCATCCGTGCCCTCATGATGGTGCGGAACGTCTCAGGCACATATACACGTGATCAGGGTCATATCCTGCCGGGTTATCTTCCGGGAGTGACAGTCCTGGGACAGCAGAACTACGAAGGCATGTCAGCGCCGGGATGGCGTTTTCTGGCAGGCCAGACTGATGAGCGTTTCTTTGATGAGGCAGTCAGCAACGGGTGGATCACGACTGACACCCTGCTGAATAACCCTGCGGCGTACAGTGAGAGGGAACAGATAAACCTAAGGACCAATATCGAACCGTTCCCCGGTCTGCGTATCGATCTTACAAGTGACCGCCGTTATGCTGAGACGATCTCTTCATACCTGAGGGCTGACAGTAACGGTAACTTCCCTGACAGCACCCGCAACACACGCATGACTGGTAACTTCACAATCTCAGTGATATCATGGGGTACCGCCTTCGAGAAGATACCCAAGTCAGGCGATTATGTCTCACAGACATTTGAGAATTTCAAGGACTATACAGCCATTATTTCGCAGAGGAGGGCTGATGAACGCAGTGCGATAGACCCGTCCTATGATCCGAACGTTGACCCCATCACCGGGGAGCCGGTCGAGGGTCCTTACGCAAGCGGCTACGGCATGACATCAGGCGAGGTCCTGGTGCCCTCATTCCTTGCCGCGTACACCAAGAAGGACCCGGAAAAGATCCCGCTTGAGACCTTCCCGTCCTGGATTCATATGATGCCCAACTGGCGGATAAATTTTGAGGGCCTGACAAAGTTCGCCGCAGTAAGGAAAGTATTCAACTCCGTGAGCCTCTCTCACCAGTACAGGTCAACATATACAATCGGTTCCTTCAACAGCAGCCTTTACTATGACCCGGATGCCACAGGCCTGAGCATGGTCCGTGATATGAGCTCGAACTTTATTCCGCAGTACGAGATCAATGCTGTTGTCATCAACGAACAATTCAGTCCTCTTATCAATATTGACCTGGGATGGAAGAACTCGCTGACGACAAGGATGGAGTACCGCAAATCGCGCACAGTCACCCTTAACCTGGCAAGCAACCAGGTGGCTGATATCAGGAATGATGAGATCACAATAGGGGCAGGTTACAGGTTTGACAATGTGACAATCACCCTGAAATCCCGCGGAGGCCAGCGTGCCCTTGAGAGCGACCTGAACCTGAGGCTTGATTTTTCAATGAGGAATAACAAGACCCTGGCACGCAAGCTTATAGAAGAGGTCAACCAGCCTGTCGCCGGTCAGAAGGTTTACACTGTGGGAGCCACTGCAGACTACGTGCTCAGCGACAGGTTCATGCTGCAGATATATGCTGACCATAACCTGAACGACCCGTTTGTGGCCAACACCTTCCGTACCTCCAACACCAATTTCGGCTTCACCCTCAGGTTTACCCTCGTGCAGTAACGGCTGCACCGGTAAGCCTAAAAAATCCGGAAATCAGTTTTTAAATATTAAAAAAGATGTATTTTTGGAGACCTGACATTTACTAATAACGGTTAAACTAATTAAATCATAAAGTGATGAATGTTCCTGCAAATCTGAAGTACACCAAGGATCATGAGTGGGTTCTTGTTGAAGGCAAGGAGGCTACTGTTGGCATTACTGACTTTGCGCAGCGCGAGCTTGGCGATATAGTTTTCATTGAGATAGAGACTATGGGTGAGAAGCTTGCCCACGGTGAAGTCTTTGGCACTGTTGAAGCAGTAAAGACAGTGTCCGATCTCTTCATGCCCCTGAGCGGCACTGTTACACTGAAAAATGCGGAGCTTGACGATGCGGCCGAGCTTGTCAACAGCGATCCCTACGGCAAAGGCTGGATGATCAAGGTGGCTATCGATGATGCATCAGAGGTAGATGCATTGCTTGATGCCGGGGCATATATGAAACTGATCGGAGGATAAATCCGTAGAAAATCATAAAAAAAAAGCTGCCGCGGCAGCTTTTTTTATTTGCGATTGTCGATGTACGATTTTCGATTTATTAAGTCAATTTAATCGCAAATCGCAAATCGCAAATCGCAAATCTAAAGGGTTTTTTTCACCTTGACCGTCTGGTAACCTTCGACAATGTCACCAACATTGATGTCATTGAAATCGTTAATGTTCAGTCCGCACTCGTAACCCGAGGTAACTTCCTTCACATCATCCTTGAACCGTTTCAGTGAGCCAAGTTCACCGGTATGAACCACGATGCCGTCACGTATGACCCTGACTTTGGTGTTACGCGTGATCTTGCCTTCGCGGACAAAACATCCGGCGATGGTGCCTACCTTACCGATCTTGAATACTTCGCGTACCTCAATCGTAGCCACAATCTCTTCCTTGATCTCAGGTGAGAGCATGCCTTCCATAGCTGCCCTGATCTCCTCAATGGCGTCATAGATAATTGAATAGAGCCGGATGTCAATACCTTCCTTCTCGGCCAGCTTCCTGGCACTGAACGACGGTCTTACCTGGAAGCCAACCACCACTGCATTGGATGCAGCAGCAAGCAGGATATCAGATTCGGAAATCTGTCCGACAGCCTTATGTATGATGTTGACCTGAATCTCTTCAGTGGAGAGTTTGATGAGTGAATCACTCAGGGCTTCAACCGATCCGTCAACGTCACCCTTCACAATAATATTAAGCTCCTGGAAGTTTCCGATAGCAATACGGCGTCCGATCTCGTCAAGTGTGATATGTTTCTGTGTCCTTAATCCCTGCTCTCTCTGAAGCTGGGCTCTCTTGGTAGCTATCTCCTTCGCCTCATTGGCAGATTCCATGACATTGAACTTGTCACCTGCCTGCGGGGCTCCGTTCAGACCGACGATGAGCACCGGCGTTGACGGGCCGGCTTCGTCCACCTTCTGATTACGTTCATTGTACATAGCCTTGACATGCCCGAACGATGAACCTGCAAGAACAACCTCACCGAGATGAAGCGTACCTGCCTTCACAAGTATTGTAGCCATAAAACCGCGTCCCTTGTCAAGCGAAGACTCCAGGATGGTACCCAGGGCGAGCTTGTCAGGATTGGCTTTCAGGTCGAGCATCTCAGCCTGCAGCAGGATCTTTTCAAGAAGCAGGTCGATGTTGAGTCCGCTCTTGGCCGAGATCTCCTGTGACTGGTACTTGCCGCCCCACTCCTCAACGAGGAAATTCATTGAGGCAAGCTCTTCGCGTATCCTGTCAGGGTTTGCTGTCTGCTTGTCAATCTTGTTGATTGCAAAGATAATAGGCACACCTGCTGCATGGGCGTGGTTTATAGCTTCACGTGTCTGGGGCATGACGCCGTCATCGGCAGCCACAACGATGATGACGATGTCTGTAATCTGGGCTCCCCTTGCACGCATGGCTGTGAATGCCTCGTGACCGGGAGTGTCAAGGAAAGTGATGATCTTCCCGTTACTGAGCGACACGCTGTAAGCGCCTATGTGCTGGGTTATTCCTCCTGCCTCACCCGCAATCACGTTGGTGTTACGGATATAGTCAAGGAGTTTTGTCTTACCGTGGTCGACGTGTCCCATGACAGTGACGATCGGCGGGCGGGGAGCGAGGTTAGACTGATCATCTTCCTCCTCCCTTACTGCTTCCTGAAGCTCGGCGCTGACAAACTCGACTGTGAAACCGAATTCTTCTGCCACCATTGCCATCGTTTCGGCATCAAGCCTCTGGTTTATTGATACGATAAGGCCAAGGCTCATACAGGTAGAGATAATATCAATCACCGGTACGTCCATCATTGTCGCCAGCTCGTTTACAGAAACAAACTCAGTGACTTTCAGCACGCTCTTTTCGAGTTCCTTCTTCTCAGAGTCATCCCTCATTCTCTGGCTGACGGCATCTCTCTTGTCACGGCGGTATTTGGCAACCTTGGACTTGCTCTTGCTCATGAGCAGGTTCACGTCCCTGATGTTCTTGTCGACATCTTCCTTATCGACTTCCGGCCGCAGGGCCCGGAATGATTTCTTCCTGTCGGGGCGATGGTCCCTGGCACCGCCGCTGACCGGTTTCTTGTCTTTTTTGACTTCGGTGGCAGGAGCCGGAGCCTGATCGAGAGCAACTTTTTCCCTTGGCCTGGCTTTTATTCTTTCACGCTTTTTCCTGTCATCATGCTTCTGCCGTGCTTCGGCAACCTGCTCCTTTGTCTTCTTGACTTCAGGAACCAGTTCTATTTTATCGATGATCTTAGGACCGGTCAGTTTTTCGTACCCCGGGCGGTAGATCTCAGCCTCTTTGGTTTCGTGGACAGGAGGCGTAACAACAGGGGCTTCCGGCGTCTTTGTCTGGCCAGCTGGCTGTTCGGTCACAGGCGCTGTAACAGGTTCTGCAACAGGTTCTGCGCTCTCAGCAGCCTTGCCGGCAGTTTTCGGAGCAGCTTTCTTTGTTCCCTTTTCCTGCTTGCCGGTGATTTTATCAAGATCAACCTGGCCTACAACCTTTGGCTCTTTCTTCGTCCTGGCTGTATCGGCCTCAGGGGCAGCAGGAGCGGCTTCCGCGACAGCGGGTTCAGGTGCCCTGGACTTTTCCGGTGCCGGCACGGTCTCTTTCTTCACCGGTTTGGCAGGCGGATTAAGATCAATCTTTCCAACTGTCTTTATCTCGGGCTTTTTAACCTCGATATGCAGGTCAATATGCTTCTTCAATCCCGAGATGTCGGTAATAAGGAAGTCCTCATCAGGTTCTGATGAATCACCTTCCTTAACTGTCGCCATATCATCAATCGACAGCGACTTCTTGAGAGTAACCTTCTCTTTGAGAGCCAGTTTCTCGGCATCCTTTTTAACGCTGAGGTCACTGCTGTACTCTTTCAGTATCAGCGTGTAAGCCTCAGGGGGAATTTTGCCGTTGGGGTCATGACTGATCTCAATTCCCTTTTTGTGGAGGAAATCAACAATAGTCTGTATCCCAACATTGAATTCGCGGGCTGCTTTGCTTAAACGTATGGCCTTCTTGTCTTCAGTCATATATCCCTTTATAGTAACCTCTTTAATTAATATCAAATCATTTCTTCCCTGCCGGGGAGAAGGTTAATCTTTTTCAAGTTCTGCCTTGAGGATATTCACAACATCCTTTATTGTTTCCTCTTCAAGGTCTGTTCTCTTTGCAAGGTCATGCACGGTAAGCCTGAGCACGCTGCGTGCCGTGTCGCAACCGATGGCTTTCAGCGCATCAATGACCCATCCTTCAATCTCATCTGCAAATTCATCCAGGGAGACATCTTCCTCATCCTCGTTATCCGGTTCGCGGTACACCTCAATATCGTAACCTGTGAGCTGACCTGCCAGCTTGATGTTCAGCCCGCCCTTGCCTATGGCCAGGGAGACCTCGCTGGGCTTCAGGTATATCTCTGCCTTCTTCTCTGATTCGATAAGCTTGATCGACGATATTTTTGCAGGATTGAGCGCCCTCGTGATGAACAGCTGATTGTTTGATGTGAAGTTTATGACATCGATGTTCTCATTGCGGAGCTCACGTACGATACCGTGTATCCTTGATCCTTTCATGCCCACGCATGCTCCAACAGGGTCAATGCGTTCGTCATAGGATTCAACCGCTACCTTGGCTCTCTCGCCGGGTACCCTTACGATCTTCCTGATCGTGATCAGTCCGTCAAATATCTCAGGAACCTCCAGTTCGAAAAGTCTTTCAAGGAAGACAGGTGAGGTACGGCTCAGGATGATGTTGGGTGTATTATTTTTCATCTCCACCCTGATTACAACAGCACGGATTGTATCCCCCTTGCGGAAATGGTCTGAGGGGATCTGTTCCTGCTTGGGAAGGATCAGTTCGTTGCCGTCATCATCAAGGACAAGGGTTTCACGTTTCCATACCTGGTACACTTCGCCGGTGACGATATCTCCGATGCGGTCCTTGTATTTGAGATATATGTTGTTCTTTTCCAGGTCAAGGATACGCGCAACCAGGTTCTGCCTGAGGGCCAGGATGGCCCTGCGGCCGAAGTCCAGGAATTTAACCTCGTCAGAGACCTCTTCACCCACCTCATAGTCCTCATCTATCTTATGGGCTTCCGTAAGGGGTATCTGGGTGTTGGGATCGGTGAATGCCTCATCATCAACAACCTCGCGGTTGCGCCAGATCTCAAAGTCACCCTTATCGATGTTGACAATAATGTCAAAGTTATCTGCCGCGCCGTATTTTTTGGCGAGCATACCCCTGAATACATCCTCAAGCACACTCATCATGGTGGGCCTGTCAATATTCTTCAGCTCCTTGAATTCTGAAAAGGTATCGATTAAATTAACGTTTTCCATTGTGGTAATGAATTCTGTTATTTGAATGATATTATTACTTTAACTGACTTAACGTCCTCATAATTAAATGATCTGATCACCGAGGTGACCTCCTTCTTCTTCTCTTTTGTCTCAACCCTGAGGTCAAAACCGCCGTGGGTTACGTTCATGAGGGTACCCTTCACATTGGAACCGTCATTTGTTACTGCCTCTACAAGGCGACCTTCGTTCTTGCGGTACTGTTCGATAACCAGGAATGGCATCTCAAGTCCCGGTGAAGAGACATTAAGTTCAAAATCCCCGGCGGCTTCTCCCAGCTCACTGCTGATAAACCTGCTCATCGAAGAGCAGTCGTCAATTGTGACTCCTTCATTCCTGTCAATGAGGACGGTGATCCTGCCTGTGCTGCTCAGCCTTACATCAACCAGAAAGATGCCGGTGCCGATTATGTGGCTCTCTGCAAGTTTCCTTATATGATCTTTTGTAACCATACTCTGTTTTTTGATAACAAAATAGGGGACTTTTGTCCCCTAGGCCAGTCGTACCCCTTCTATTCCGGTGCAAAGATAACAGCATTTTTCAAATAACAAATGCAGCACAGTGCGAATATTCAACAATTACTTTGTATGTGAAGCTTTTCTGAAGTAATTTTGGAGGCAGTAAATTATATTAAAGCACTAACCCAGCGGCATTTGACTAACAAGAACAAGATTATCAACGATCCGGTATATGGATTTATCTCCATGCCCTGTGATCTCATTTTCGATCTTGTGAGCCATCCATGGTTTCAGCGGCTGAGAAACATCAGGCAGCTGGGGCTCTCCAGTTACGTATATCCGGGCGCGGTGCACAGCCGCTTTCAGCACAGCCTGGGGGCCATGTACCTGACTACCCTGGCGGTTAACACCCTCAGGACCAAGAATATTGATATCACACCGGAGGAAGAGGAGGCGGTGCTGGTTGCCATCCTGCTTCATGACATCGGTCACGGACCCTTCTCACATGCGCTTGAGCACTCCCTGATAGAGGATATGCCTCACGAAACGATGTCGCTCATGATAATGGAGGAGCTGAACAGCCAGTTTGAGGGCAGGCTCACCGACGCAATTGCTGTCTTCAGAGGGAGCTATCCGAAGAAGTTTTTCCATGATCTTGTGACGGGCCAGCTTGATATGGACCGCATGGATTATCTCAGGCGCGACAGTTTTTTTACCGGGGTCATAGAGGGGTCGGTGGGGTCTGACAGGATTATCAGGATGCTGAATGTGGCTGATGACCGCCTGGTGGTGGATGAGAAAGGCATTTATTCAGTTGAAAAGTTTCTGATTGCCAGGCGGATGATGTACTGGCAGGTTTACAACCACCGCACTGTCGTCTCCGCTGAAAACCTGCTTACAGACCTCCTTGTAAGGGCACGCGAGATCACTGCCCTTGGGACAACGCTCTTTGCCACACCGGCACTGACATATTTCCTCCAACAGAGGCACCGACCGGGCAGCGGGGAGAATCCAACCGAAATGATCAATTGGTTTATGGCGCTTGATGAGAGTGATATAATTGCATCGACGAAGGTGTGGATGAGCTGCGGCGACAGAGTACTTGCCGACCTGTGCCGGCGATTTGTAACCAGGGACCTCCTGGGTATTGAACTGCAAACCAGTCCATTTGACGAAAAAAAGGTCATTGAACTGGCAAACAGGGCAAAAGAGATCCTGCATCTGAGGGATGACGAGGTCAGATTTTACGTCAACACGGGAGACGTTTATAACCAGACCTATGCGCCCGGAACGCCTGAGGTGCGCATAAGGCTCAAGAACGGAACGATAAAGGATATCACAGCCGTATCGGATCTCTTTGACAAGGAAGCACTGTCAGAAAGGGTTACGAAATATTACCTCTGTTATCCGAAAGAAATATTTACAAAATAAAACATACTTAAAATGGAATTTACTGTTGCGATGATAGCCCAGCTGCTGAAGGGCACGGTTGAGGGTAATCCTGAAACAAAGTTGCACACTTTTGCTAAAATCGAAGAGGGACATGAAGGGGCTCTCTCATTCCTTTCAAATCCAAAATACGAAACATACATTTATACGACGGGCTCATCGGCTGTTCTTGTACGGAACGACTTCAAGCCTGTAAAGGAGGTAAAAACCACACTGATAAGGGTGGAGGACCCTTACCAGGCCCTGGCACAGCTGCTTGCAATGTACGAGCAGGCAAAGCCGGCAAAGAAAGGAATACATCCTTCAGCGGTTATCGAAGATGGCGCCAGGGTTGGCAACGATGTTTATATCGGGGCATACGCAGTGGTATCTGAGAATGCTGTAATAGGAGACGGCTGCAGCATCTATCCGCATGTGTTCATCGGAGAGAGCGTGAAAATAGGCAAAAACTGCAAGCTCTATCCCGGTGTGAAAATCTATAAAGAGTGTATTATCGGCAACGACTGCGTACTCCACGCAGGAGTTGTGATAGGTGCCGACGGCTTCGGCTTCGCGCCAGCGGCTGACAATAATTATATGAAGATCCCCCAGATCGGGAATGTCATCCTGGAAGACAATGTGGAGATCGGAGCCAATGCCTGCATCGACAGGGCTACAATGGGCTCAACAGTGGTGAAGAGAGGTGTCAAGCTTGACAATCTCGTTCAGATCGGACATAACGTGGTGATCGGAGACAACACGGTTATCGCAGCACAGTCAGGCATTGCAGGCTCGACAAAAGTAGGCAAAAACTGCATGATGGGTGGCCAGGTAGGGATAGTCGGTCATGCTACGATCGCTGACGGATGCAAGATAGGCGCTCAGTCCGGAATAGGCGGAAGCATCAAGGAAGAGAATTCAAGTGTCTTTGGTTCTCCGGCAATTGAAGCCAGAGAATTTATCCGTAGCTTTAAATACTTTATCAAACTTCCTGAACTGAACAAGAAACTGGACGAACTTCTGAAAACTGTCGATTCCCTGAAAAACAAATAGTTCTCACCGGTGTTCCACGGGAAATCGGTTGAACCTCACGCAGATATATTCTTTTCATTTGGAGCATTCGATTTTTTTTTACTTTATTTGTACCGATTTTTAAAAAGTTATAGATGAGTGAAAAGCAAACAACCCTGGCTAAGGATGTTAGTCTCCGGGGCAAGGGGTTGCATACGGGAGTTGATGTCACAGTAACTTTCAAACCGGCGCCTGCAAACAGCGGATACAGGTTCTGCCGTACCGATCTGCCCGGCAAACCTGTAATAGATGCTATAGCTGATAACGTGACAGAGACATCGAGGGGAACCACCCTGGTGCAGGGTGAGGCTTCTGTTGCGACAATTGAACACGTTCTGGCAGCTTTTTCCGGAATGCGGGTTGACAATGCCCTTATTGAAATTGACGCTCCCGAGGCTCCAATCATGGGAGGCAGTTCACGCATGTTCGTTGAGGCAATTAAGGAGGCCGGGATAACAGAGCTTAAGGACGACCGGAACTATTACGTCATAAGAGAAAAGATAACCTTCTCGGATGAGGAGCACGGTGTTGACCTGATAGTTTATCCTGATGACCACTTCAGCGCGCATGTGCTGATCGATTATAATTCAAAGATCCTCGGGAACCAGTATGCCATCCTTGATGACATCAGGAATTTCGAGAAAGAGGTCAGCTCAAGCCGCACATTCGTTTTCTTTCACGAGCTGGAGCCGCTGTTCCGCATGGGACTGATAAAAGGCGGTGATATGGAGAATGCAGTTGTGATACTTGAACGGGAGGTTGAGCAGGAGGAGATTGACCGCATAGCCAAAATGTTCAACAAACCCGGCATAACCGAGCATCATGCCGGCGTACTCAACAACACAAAACTCAGGTTCCCGAATGAGCCTGCCCGGCACAAGCTGCTTGACCTGATCGGCGACCTGTCGCTTGTAGGCCAGCCTATAAAGGTAAGGTTGTTGCCACGCGCCCGGGGCACTATTCAAATACCAGGCTTGCCCGGCTGATCCGCCAGCAGATAAAGAGGCAGGCGACAAAGAAGCAGATACCGCTGCTTGACACGACAAAACCGGCGGTGATGGATATAGATAAGATAAAGAAGCTTCTGCCTCACCGCTTTCCCATGCTGATGGTTGACAGGATCCTTGAGCTGACTGACTCTCATATAATAGGCATGAAGAACACCACATACAATGAGGCTTTCTTCCAGGGTCATTTTGTCGACGAACATGTCTTCCCGGGTGTGCTGCTGATTGAAACCATGGCACAGGTGGGAGGGATACTGGTGCTCAGCAATGTTGATGAACCGGAGAAATATTCAACATATTTCCTTAAGGTTGACAGGTTGAAATTCAAGCACAAGGTCATACCCGGAGATACAATCATAATAAGGTGTGATTTCACGGAGCCCATCAGGCGCAACATTGTAATCATGTACGCCCAGGCTTTTGTTGGGGAGAAGCTGGTGGCCGAGGGTGAGTTGACGGCACAGGTTATAAAGAACAGGTAACGATATATGATTTCAGCTTTAGCACATATTGATCCGAAGGCACGGCTGGGCGACGGGGTTGTGGTTGAGCCGTTTGCCTTTATACAGGGCGATGTTGTCATCGGTGATGGCAGCTGGGTAGGGCCCGGTGCGGTTATCTATGACGGTGCCCGGATAGGCCGGAACTGCCGTATCTTCAACGGGGCTTCAGTGTCGGCCATACCACAGGACCTGAAGTTCGAGAACGAGGCTTCAACACTGGAGATAGGCGACAATACCACAGTCAGGGAGTTTGCCACCCTGCACAGGGGAACGAAAGCAAAGGGAAAGACAATTATCGGGAATAACTGCCTGGTGATGGCTTACTGTCATGTTGCTCACGACTGCATCATAGGCGATCATGTAATACTTGTATCCTATACAGGTCTTGCAGGTGAGGTTGAGGTTGGCGACTGGGCTATTCTCGGAGGAGGGTCGATGGCACATCAGTTTGTGCATATCGGTGCCCATGCCATCGTAGGAGGAGGGTCGAAGGTGCGTATGGATGTGCCACCGTTCATCAAGACGGACAGGGAACCGATGACTTACATGGGATTAAACCTGGTGGGGCTTGAGCGAAGGGGGTTCAGCAAGGAGAAGATCCACGAGCTGCATGAGATCTACAGGGCGTTTTACAATATGGGTATGAACAGCGGGCAGGCGCTGGAACATATTACAGCCAATTTTGTTCCGACGGAGGAGCGGGATTATATATTGAGTTTTATAAGGAACTCGAAAAGAGGTGTCATCAGGGGGCGTTAAGCCCCTTTTTTTTGTGGCAGGGGTATAAAACACGAATGGGAACCATACTGTACGTATAGGTTCCCATTCCGACGAGTGACAGCCATGACCGTCACTGGCGCCATGTTACTGTTATTACAGCCGGTTCATCTCTCTTGCTCCTGCCTTTCCGAAGTCTGTCGGTCTCCCCGAAGGAAGTGCGGACTTTGTTCCGGTGTCTTTTCTGCACTTTTTCATCGCCTTGCGGCTTTTACGAAGCGCATACTGGAACGCGGAGCCATGAACCCCTGAGACCGGACACTCCCCGAAGGGATAGCTGCTGTCCTGCCCGGACCATCTCCATCCTATCCTCGCCGGTTCGGATGGCATGATGTTCCTTTCTCTGAGCGGGCACTTGTGCTGCTTTATTAGCTTTCAGCCTGCATTCGTGTTGCTCTCATCGCCCGGTTGTTACACCGTTTGAAGATTGCCCCGTCAGACCGCCAGGATGGGAAGGCCTCTCAGCCTGCACCCGTGACGGACGCCTAAGACCGTGATCTTTCGGCGTGAGACTCTGAAGTCTGATGTAATTTCAGAGTGATAATTAAACCATTCGAAAGAACCTTCTTACCTCAGAGCGACCCTTTATCGCTCACATGGTCTGACAAATATAGGAACAGGACTTTTACCTGTCAAATTTTTCAGGCTAATAATGCCATAATAGAAAGAACAGGAAATTCACAGTGTTATAAACAGTATTTATTTATTGACAATCAGATGTTTGACTTTAAAAAAGCGAGGTTATTAACACCGGTTAATAACCTCGCGTGTTTATTCTTTGAAAGTGCCTGTTATTCAAGGATTACCTTCTGGTCTTTGGGGTGCTTTACACTGTAGGAGAGTATAATCTCCCTGGTCTGGCCCGGTTCAACCCGGAAATCCCAGGTGATCTCCCCGGTCACCCTGTTAAGGGTTCCGCCGGTTAGCTCAACGGCTTCAACAGTGATGTCACTGTTCTGTGACAGGGGTATCTGGTCACGGAGCTTAACGGCAGCAGCCTTGTTCTTGTTGTTGCGCACCGAAATCAGGAAGGACATTGTCTCAACCTTGTTTGCACCTATCAGTTTCTGAGATGTGAAGTCTTTCCTTTTCTCGCGCTTTACGGTAATATTATTGTCAGCCCCGAGCGATACCGGCAGGGTGTCAGTCAGCTCTGCAGTGTTTATATAGCCTTTGCCCGTAAAGGTGTTGCTGAAATAGATGTTTGATTCACCGGGCAGGAGATTATACTTGTCCCATTCTGTTATATATCCCATGAGATAGGCTGATGTATTCAGCTTGGGAGTTGCTGCATAGCTGTATGTTGCAGGTACCGTCAGTCGCTGCAGCTCCACCACCTCCGGCTTGCCGTCGGAGAGGATTGTCTGCGGCACATTTACGTCGAAGCTGAAGCTTATTGTCAGATTCGCTTACGGTGACTGGCAGCGGAGCACTCTCCTGCTCCATCATCATGGCATCTTCAGCACTTTTGTCACGGGCCGCCGGCATTGATTTGGCGCCTCTGACAACAACAACCTCATTCAGTCCCTGGTATTCATAGGGTTGGTAAAAGTCGATGAACCACGGGTTCAGTGTCGGGAGCGCACCTGCAGTCATAGGCGATGCGTTCGACAGGCTCACCTTCACATCCTTCCAGTCGATGCCGCTGTTCTGCCAGATATTTGCCCGGTAAATTATTGATGCCGGAGATGAGATGTCATCAACACGGATGTCATAAGCCGGATACCAACCCGCATTCATCACAACATACGAAAGCTTCAGCTTCCCGGTGGCAGTCTTTGTTCCGGAGACGGTCACGACTATCTCGCCTGTGGGCAGCTTCGATTTGTCGACTGTGGCCGCAAGCTGGCTCTCAAGCTTGTTCTTCTCTTCATTATATTCCTTTATAACCCTGTTTTTTTTGAGAACAGCCATCCTGACGGATTCTATATTGGATGAGTAGAGATCCATCAGCACTTTAAGCTGGTCGGGTGTGATTGTGGATTTATTGGTAACAACGTCATAGTTCGATTTAAGGAAAAGCTCTTTTTCGCGGAGCACATCAACGGCAGTCTGTTCATTCTCGATTTTCACGGTAAGTGCATCGATCTTTTCCCTGAGTGCGGTAATTGCCTCTGTCTCTGTTGGATTCTCGAGGTAGTTATTCCGGTGGCTGACGCCCATGATCATGAAATCACCCTCGCCCTTTACCTGTATGCTGTTGGGATCAATGTAGGGCGAAAGGCCTCCGGCTACTATATCGACAGTGCCTGACTGTACCGGGAAAGACAATTCCCCGGATAACTGGGCACCCTGGCGGAAGACAGTGACCTGGCCGACGGTTGTTGCGATATATTTCTCCTGACCTTCTGCGGTTAATGCCGCAATTGTCAGGGATAACAGTGCTGTAAATAAGATTCTTTTCATTGCTGTTTATTTTTTATAAAGGTATTCAAAAAGAATATTTCCCGGAATATTGTCAAAAAGCCTGCCACTGTTTACATATAAAAACAAGGAGGACCTCACCGAGATCCTCCCTTAGTAAAAACCTAAAACTCAAACCTAACCATTATAATCCCTGAGAACGCTCATCAGCTTCTGGCGTGCGAAAAAGATGCGGCTCTTTACCGTGCCGAGCTTGAGATTGAGCCCTTCTGCTATTTCTTCATATTTATATCCGTTAAGATGCATCCGGAAAGGCTGACGGTAATCGTCGTGCAGGGCCTCAATGGCTTTCTCAATCTCGTTCTCTGCATAAGACGAATCGGGTGAGATGCTTCCCTTGTCAGAAGGCATGTTGATATAATACAGCTCCTGCGTACCGTCCATCATCGTGTTTTCCCTCATCTTCCTCCGGTAATTATTGATGAAGGTGTTTTTCATTATTGTGAAGATCCAGGCCTTGAGGTTCGTGGCATCCACGAACTTATCCTGGTTCTGTATGGCTTTCAGGAATGTGTCCTGAACGAGGTCAAGTGCATTGTCGCGGTCGAGTGTAAGACTGAGAGCGTATTTCTGAAGATTGCCCTTCAGACTTATTATGCTTGATGTGAATTCATTTGCGGTCATTTCTCAGCATTTTTACTTGTTTGTTGATACAAAGTTAAACGAACATATTAAGATAAACAAATCCGAATATCCTTTATTATGATATTTGAATGAATTTTGGAACAGATTCTAAACAGGATATAATTGAAATTGAGATTATTAGTGCGTACCTGTATAAATTAGGATACGTATGTATTTATTTGATGGTGCCTCAAAATTACCTCTTCCTGACGCTTCGGTCGGGATACACCTCCCCGTTCCGCCTGGCGGCGTCCCGGGGCAGGCCCACAATAAGGAGGAGAAAGTTAAGATATTTAAATTCAGACATTTCCCATCCTTTTTAAGGGGACCGACCGTAAAGAAATTGCCCTGTGGGCAATTTTAGGGAGGAGACAGCCTGCAGCGGAGCCTAACCGATGAACTCAGGGACGGGGTGGTAAATTGTTACAACAACCTGGCTCAGAACCGGCTTCCTTTGTCTTTTAATTACCTTTACAAAAAACATCTTATGGAGACAAAAGAATATCCCTGCGGAAAAACTGCAGTTTACAGATTTGATGCTGCCGGCACCCCGAAGGCAGTCGTACTGCTGGTTCACGGTTTTGGGGAGCATTCGGGCAGATACAGCGACTGGGCTGCGAAATTCAATGAAAAGGGTGTCTCTGTGAGAGCTTTTGACCTTCCCGGTCACGGCCTGTCTGACGGCAGGCGGGGGGTGATGCCTCCGTTTGAGGTCTTATATGACACGATTGATATCATCCTTGAGGATATTGCTAAAGAGTTTCCGGGCATACCGCGACTGATTTACGGTCACAGTCTCGGTGGCGGCATCGTTCTTGACTATCTTATCCGGAGGAAGCCTTCCCTGGCAGGCGCCATTGCCACCTCCCCGTGGATCAAACTGGCGTTTGAACCGTCGAAGGCCAAGCAATTGCTGGCTTCTGTGGCGAGCAGGATCATGCCCGGGATGACCCAGTCATCGGGATTAAAAACAGAGGATCTGTCGCGTGACCCCCTGGTAGTCGAAGCATACAGGAACGATCCGCTGGTTCATGGCATTATCTCAGGAGGAATATTCGGATCGATATCCGGTGCTGCAAAGGAAATACTTATCCGTGCCTCCGAAATCAAGCTGCCGCTGCTGCTTGTACACGGAAGAAACGACATGATCACTTCTGCGGCAGCCACGATGGAGGTTGCCGCTGCAGCCCCTGCGGCAACGCTGAAACTGTGGGACGGCGGGTACCATGAGCTTCATAACGATCTGATAAGGGAGGAGCACTTTGAATTTATCATCGAGTGGATTGACACATTATTATAATATGTAACATGGAACTGCGAACCGAAGTGACCCTTCCTGCCTCATCCGGTAAAATCACCTTCAGCACGCCGGTCATGTTCCTGGGTTCGTGCTTTGCCAGCGAGATCGGGTACAGGCTGGCATCCGGGAAAATCGATGTGATGACCAATCCGCACGGCACTCTCTTCAATCCCTTTTCGGTTGCAGGAGCCCTTGACAGGTTCGCAGCATTATACAATTACACCGAAAAGGACATCTACCTCTACCGGAACCGTTACATGAGCCTTGATCATCATACTGCCTTTTCTTCTTATGAGCGCGATGTTCTTATCCAAAGGCTCAACGATGTCAGCCGGGCAGCCTCTGAATTCATCCGCAGGGCATCTTTCCTCTTTGTTACTTTCGGAACATCTTATGTTTATACCCTCAGGGAGAGCGGAGCCATTGTTGCCAACTGCCACAAACTGCCCTCACTGCTTTTCGAACGCCGGCTGGCTTCTTTCCGGGAGATCGCTGCCAGTTGGAGGGAGACCCTTGACCGTCTTGCCGAACTCAATCCTGCGCTGAAGGTCTGGTTCACTGTAAGTCCTGTCCGCCACCTGAGCGACGGCGCACATGCAAACCAGATAAGCAAGGCGCATCTTCTTCTGGCAGCAGAGGAGCTTCTGAGCCACCCCTCTGCCGGTGGATACTTCCCCGCCTACGAGATATTCATGGATGACCTCCGCGATTACAGGTATTATGCTGCCGATATGGTTCATCCGTCTGAAACGGCCATCGACTATATATGGGAGAAATTTTCCGCGGTATTTTTAGACAGTCCTGCACTCCGGCTGTGGAATGAGGCTGCAAGGATCACCAGGGCAATGGCCCACCGCATCACCGGAGATAAGCGGGAAACGGCTCCCTTTGCCACTGCGATGCTTGACAGGATTACCGATCTTAAGGCAAAAGCTCCGTTCATTGATCTCACTGCCGAGGAGGCATATTTCAGGGGCCTGTTATAAAAAGTTTTTATCCCTGCTGAACTTTTTACCTCATTTCCGGGTTTGTTTCATAAAAACTGCACAAAAAATGAAGACCAATTATATAATAATTCTGCTTTCAGCCATGATGTTTGCGGATCTTTCCGGACAATCGGGAGGAGGAACCATCCGCGGCAAGGTGGTGGATGCAACTACAAACGAGCCGATTCCGTTTGCCAGCGTTGTGATATGGAACACAACCACTGGTGCAATGACCGATTTTGACGGCAACTTCCTGTTTACAGGCCTGCAACCCGGATTTGTTGAGGTGAGGGTCTCGTATGTGGGTTACAAACCATACATTTCGGAAGGAGTGATGGTAACAAACAATAACGAGGTTAACCTGACAATCCCTATCGAATCAACCGTTGTGGGTATTTCTGACGTTGTAGTCAAGGCATCGCCTTTCCGCAAAAAAATAGAGAGCCCGGTATCAGCAAGGATCATTGGTATTCAGGAGATCGAACTGAACCCGGGAGGCAACCGTGATATTTCGAAGGTTATTCAGTCTTTTCCCGGAGTGGCTTCAACGCCTGCATTCAGGAATGATGTTATAGTCAGGGGAGGAGGTCCCAATGAAAACAGGTTCTTCGTTGATAATGTGGAAATTCCTTATCTCAATCACTTCTCGACGCAGGGGGCTTCGGGAGGGCCCGTGGGCATCATTAATGTCGATTTTGTCAGGTCGGTTGATTTTCTGTCAGGCGCATTTCCTTCCTCAAGAGGTAACGCCCTCAGTTCAGTCATGAACTTCAGCCTGATTGACGGCAACAAGGAGAAGAGAACGCTCAGGGCCACCCTGGGTGCTTCGGACATAGGCCTTACCTACAACGGCCCGGCAGGAGAAAAGGGCTCGCTCATTGTCTCTGCCCGGCGGTCATACCTGCAGTTTCTGTTCGGAGCGCTTGGCCTTCCGTTCCTTCCAACCTACAATGATTTTCAGTTCAAATACAAGGTCAATTTTGACCAGAAGAATGAACTGACAATTCTCGGCCTTGGTGCCAAGGATGATTTCAATCTGAACCTTGAGGCGAATGAAACGGAATTCCAGCGGTATATCCTTGGTTATATTCCGACGCAGGAGCAGTACGGCTACACTGTGGGCGCTGTCTACAGGCATTTCCGTTCAAACGGTTCGGACATAGTTGTCTTAAGCCGCAACTACCTTAACAACACTCAGTACAAGTACCTAGACAATGATAAGTCAGACCCTGAAAACAAGACCCTTGATTATAACAGCGGAGAGGGTGACATCAGGCTGAGGTATGAGGGAAACGTGATCTACCCCAGCACATTCAGGATCAGCTACGGAGCAGGTACTGAGATGTCGCGTTACAGGAATGACACCTTCAGGAAGATCTATACTGACGCCGGACCGGAAACCGAGATATACAGCACCAACCTTGTCTTTTTCAAGTACTCGGCCTTCGGTCAGGTAGGCAAGACGTTCATTGATGAGAAGCTGAGTCTTTCCTTCGGGCTGCGCACAGATGCCAACAGTTATTCTCCAGAAATGTCAAATCCCTTTACGCAGATATCGCCCCGTCTTTCTGCATCATATTCCCTGACCGACATCATCAATCTGAATTTCAACACGGGCCGCTATTATCAGCTTCCGCCCTATACCTCACTGGGGTATAAAGATAATTCAGACAATTATATCAATAAGGAAAACGGGATCAAATACATATATGCCGATCACATTGTGGCAGGCATTGAAGTCATTCCGGAAGAAACCCTCCAGTTTACAATGGAAGGGTTTTACAAAAAATACAACGACTATCCCTTCTCAGTCGCTGATCAGGTTCCGTTGTCCACCAAGAGCGCGGGTTACGGCATTTTCGGTGACGAAGAGCTTGTCTCGACAGCGATTGGCAGGGCATACGGACTTGAGCTCATGGGCCGGGTGAGGGAACTGAAGGGACTGAATGCCGTGTTTGCATACACCTTCGTAAGAAGCGAGTTTAAAGGTACTGATGATCAATACATTCCAACGGCCTGGGACAACAGGCACCTCTTCAGTCTGACAGCAACAAAAAAACTGGGGGAAACCTGGAATCTGGGGTTCAAATGGAGGTATGTCGGAGGGGCGCCTTATACACCTTATGATGTTGAGAAATCATCGCTCATTGAAGCATGGGACGCCACCGGCCAGGGTTACCTCGACTACACAAAATATAACACAGAAAGACTGACGGCCTTTAACCAGCTTGATGTGAGGGTTGACAAGCAGTTTTACTTTAAGAAATGGTCACTGATGCTGTATGCTGACGTACAGAACATTTTGAATTTCAAGGCTGAACAGCCCGATCTGCTTATCCAGCAGACAGATGAGGCCGGTGTGCCGCTGATAGATCCGGAGGATTCCAGCCGTTATCTTCTCAAGTTTATTCCGGCAGACGTCGGGACCGTCCTTCCAACCGTCGGTATCATTATTGAAATTTAAAAAGGAGAGAGATGAAATACGTTATAATTGCTTTAATGGTGTTTTTTGCCGCATGCTCGGCAAAGCCCACCACATCAAAAACTGCTGATAAGCAGAAGTTTACTGATTTGCAGACAAACACTTCCGGTACCGGACCTGCAATTGAAGTGAAGTTTTACGGGGGTTCGTCGCTTTATTATCCGCTTATGGCCGTATGGCTTGAGGATGAAAAGGGCGGTTACATTCAAACTATGTTCGTACCCAAAACCATTGCTACGGGTATCTTCAGGTACGGATCTGATGCTTCCGGGAAATGGGTTGAAGCACCTAAAAGGGCACCCCAGACTTTGCCTTACTGGTCTCACAAGAGGGGCATAAAAGCTTCTGACGGACTATATATGCCTGAACCGGAGAATCCTGTTCCTGATGCATACAGCGGTGCCACACCTGTGACCAGCTTCACCCTCACTGCCCATGCTGACGGACCATTGCCGGAGAAGTTCAGGGTTATGTTCGAGATCAATCAGAACTGGGACTGGAATAAGTACTGGACCAATGACAAATTCCCGGGAGACAAAAACTACCTTAATTCAGCACAGCCGGCTGTTGTTTATGAGAGCATTGTCGATCAGAAAGAGCTTCAGGACAGGTATATCATGAAGCCTATAGGACACAGTCATCCTGCAGGACAGACGGGTGAACTGTTCACAGACCTCAGCACTCTTACAACAGCGTTGCAGATTGCAGATTCAATAGTAGTTAAGATTGTTCCTCAGATATAATCCGGAAGGGGCATTTTTCAGAGGCTGTCTGCCCATTCTGCCAGTCCGGCGGGGGAGCAGACAGCTTCTGTTTTACCCTTGACCCATGACCCGCTGCTGTCATAGCGTCCTGTGACAAGTATTTTCTTCAGCTTCAGTTCACGGGTAAGGGTGTTTGAAAATCTTTTTACTTCATCATCAGGTTCGGAAGCCGGCAGGTTGACAGCAAGGATTGTAAAAGGCCTGATTGAATGAATGCCCCTTATGTCTTCCGCTGACAGGGTACCTTCCGTATAGACGGTTTCGATGCCTTTTTTCCTGAGAAGACACTTGAGGAACACCAGGTTGTTTTCCGCCTCATTACCGCCCAGGTTGATAATGGCCGCGTTCTGGCCGGTCAGGGCAGTGGCCGGGGACATATCTTGCGAAATAATTACGGTCCTGATAACATGCCTGATGAACTGTTCCTGCGGCTTCGAGATACATCCGGTCAGCCACAGGGCCTTGGCCTTCTGCATCAGCGGATAAAACACTTTGATATAAGCCTCTCTGATACCTAATTCCCGTATAAACAGGTTAAGCCGTTGCCTGAACTCTTCCTCACTGAACCTCAGTGCAGAAATAATCAGGTCGCCGGGTTTGAACGTCCCGTCACCGGTTTCGTCTCCTGTTTCTTTCTTCAGAACTTCATGCAACAGATCATTGTCGTTAAGCTGCGAAATCTTTGAAATCTTCAGTCCGTTACGGTTAAGTATGGAGACGGTGATGAGCTTCTTGAGCTCTTCTTCCGTATAATGTCTTATGTTCGAATCGCTTCTTTCAGGTGTGAGTATTCCGTATCTTTTCTCCCACATCCTGATCGTGTGGGCTTTGATGCCACAGAAGTTTTCAAGATCCTTTATTGAATATGTTCTGCTTCCAGCATTCATCTCTCTCATTATTTATAACTCAATGATTATAACAATGAGATGATGTAAAAGTTTACAGGTTACCGCTTTCCGCAGGAATTTTAAGGCAATTGTTTTACAGGGGCGACCACTTCAACATAATCCAAAAAAGTCGTAAATTCGCAGTTCATTGGTATTTGATGAAGGAATTACAGAGTATAAAACAGAGATTTGGGATTATCGGCAATCATGAAGGGCTCAACAGGGCGCTTGACATTGCAGTACAGGTAGCCCCCACTGATCTCTCCGTACTCATTACCGGTGAGAGCGGCACCGGCAAGGAGGTGTTCCCGCAGGTGATACACACATACAGCCTGCGCAAGCACGGTCCGTATATTGCCGTCAACTGCGGTGCCATTCCCGAAGGAACGATAAACTCAGAGCTTTTCGGCCATGAAAAAGGCGCCTTCACGGGAGCGACAGACAGCAGGAAGGGGTATTTCGAGGTTGCCGACGAAGGAACCATCTTTCTTGACGAAGTGGCTGAACTTCCGCTATCAACACAGGTCAGGCTTCTAAGGGTGCTCGAGTCAGGGGAATTTATCAGGGTGGGATCATCAAAGGTGCAGAAGACAAATGTGCGGGTAATAACCGCTACCAATATTGATATTGTTCAGGCTGTCTCTTCAGGCAGGTTCCGCGAGGACCTGTTTTACAGGCTCAACACAGTGCCTGTGAGGGTGCCTCCGCTGAGGGAGAGAGGAGAAGACATCATCCTGCTTTTCCGGAAGTTTGCCGTGGATTTCGCTGAGCGTTACCGCATGCCTGCAATCAGGCCTGACGGTCCTGCCAGGGAGATGCTGATAAATTATTACTGGCCGGGCAATGTCAGGCAGCTTAAGAACATCACTGAGCAGATATCCGTTATTGAGCAGGAACGTGAAGTTACTGCAGTCATGCTGTCGCACTATCTGCCTGATTATGAAAGCGGGCGTCTTCCTGTTCCCGTCAGAAGTCCGGAAGGGAAAAACTTCAGTTCGGAAAGAGAGATTCTATATAAGGTCCTCTTCGATATGAAGAGCGATATGCATGACCTGAAAAATCTTGTCTATGAGATGCTCAGCGCGGGAGGTGAAGTCACCGGCCTCACTGAGACAGGTGTCAGGTCAGCGCGCAATCTTTTCAATGACAGTGCTGTACGCAAGGAGAGCATTGAGCCCCTGCGGCCGGTCACGGTTGGTTTCGGCACACCCAGGGAAAGAAACGATATACAGGATACTGAAGAGGTGGTTGAGGAATCGCTCTCACTGACTGACCGTGAGAAGGAGCTGATAATAAAGGCGCTCGACAAGAACAACGGCAAACGCAAGCTGGCAGCGTCTGAGCTGGGTATTTCAGAGAGAACCCTGTACAGAAAAATCAAGGAATATGGTCTTGATACGTAATATACCAAGGGTAATCATTACGCTGATACTCCTTGTCATGACTGAGAGCTGCGGGGTAAAAATAGGCTACTCATTTTCAGGAGTATCTGTTTCACCTGAGGTTAAAACTTTCAGTGTGGCAAACTTTCAGAACAGGGCCAGCCTTGTACAGCCCGGACTGTCACAGAGGCTCACCGACGCCCTGATGGATATGTGCCAGGCACAGACAAACCTTGATATGGTAACCTCAGGCGGTGATGTCAGCTTTGAGGGCGACATAACTGACTACAGAACGCAGCCTCTTACTGTCAGCGGCGATGAGCAGGCTGCCAGTAACCGTTTTTCAATCAGCGTCAGGGTAAAGTTCGTCAACACAGTTGATACCGAACTGAGTTATGAGCAGACGTTCACCCGTTATCAGGATTATGACAGCTCGCTTGATCTGAGTGCGGTGGAGGTTGAGCTGGCTGAGGAGATTAGCAAGATGCTCATTGAGGATATCTTTAATAAGGCTTTTGTCAACTGGTGACCCTGACCCATGAACAGGAATGAATTCAACCGGTTTGTTGCCGGCGGTGCCCTGCCGGGCCCCGGAGATCTCGAGGGCCTGAGGGAACTGACACTCCTTTTTCCGTGGTTTCATTCCGCGCACCTGGTGCTGCTGCGGGGACTGAAGGAGAATTCCGATGTCAGGTTTGATTCGCAGCTGAAGGCATCAGCCCTCTCCGTTTCTGACAGGGAGGTGCTCTATCATTATCTCTTCATGCAACCGGAAGCTGAGGTTGCCGGGGAGGTGGCTGCACAGGAAGAAATCAGGATTGAAGAAGTGGTGCAGGAACCGACTGCTCAGGAGGAAATCAGGATTGAAGAAGTGGTGCAGGAACTGGCTGGAGAAGAGAAGGAGAGAGTCTGGGAAGTCGTGCCCGAGGAAGCAGTGCCGGAAGGGATCGCTCCGGAAGAAGCTGCACCGGAAGAAATAGTGCAGGAAGAAACCTTCCCGGAAGAACCAGTCGCACGGAAGAAATTCCGGTTGCCGGAAGAAATCGCTCATCCGGAGACTGTCGCGGAAGAAATTGTGCCGGAGGAAGCTGTAGCGGAATATCTCCCGCAGGAGCAGGTTGCATCATCGCCGGTGGATGAAATTATATCTCCCGCAGAAGAGGTTATGGCACCCCCGGCAGAAGAAGTTTTAACTTCATCAGACGAGTTTATAGCACCGTCTAAAGAAGAAATTATAACTCCCGCGGACGAGTTTATAGCACTGCCGGAAGAGGAAGTTGCAACTCCCGCAGAAAATGTTACAGTACTGCCGGTGGAGGAAGTTGTAACTCCTTCAGCGGAGAGTGAGGCTCCACCCTTGGAGGAAGAACTGTCTCCGGTGATCACTGAAGAGGCAGTTACTGCTTCGGTCGCGGAAGATTTAACCCTCCGGACCAGGGAAGAGCTGATGGCTGAGATTGAGGCGAGACTTCAGGAACTGTCGTCTGTGCATGAAGAGATTCTTGAACTGGTTGCTGAAGCTCCGCCGGTTCAGGAGGCAATTGTTGAGGAAACAGAAGTTGCGGCAACCCCGGAGGCAATTGCCGTGGATGAAGAAACTGCGGCAACCCCGCAGGCAAATGTGGAGGCGGCAGAAACAGCTGCCACCCCCGAAGCAATTGCCGCGGATGCAGAAGTTGTCGAAATCCCCGGAGCAATTGCCGCGGATGCAGAAGCAGCCGTAACCCCGGAAGCAATTATTGAGGTTGCAGAAGCTGTCGAAATCCCCGAAGCAATTGTCGCAGAGGCCGCAGAGGTTAAGGGCACCTGAAGAAACTGTTGAGGAAGAGGAAGAAGAGGAGGAGCCTGAACTGCCCGCTGAAGAGCTGATGGAGTTTATTGAAGAGAGCGAACCGGCAGCAGAAGTGACCCCCGCCCGGCTGTCAGCACAGGACCTGATCGACAGGTTCATAAAGAGCAGTCCTACCCTTGAAAGGATGGCACCTGCCGCAACCCAGCCCGTCAGGGACCTGTCGGAGCCAGGCACGGAAGAGCAGGGATCTTTTATAACCGAGACCCTGGCAAAGATTTATATAAACCAGGGGTATTACAGCAGAGCGATAAATATTTATGAGAAACTCTCTTTGCAATATCCGGAAAAAAGTGCTTACTTTGCAGGCCGTATTGAAAAAATTAACGATCTAATAAAATAAGGAAACAATGGGCATTTATATTTTAGTTTCAATCCTGGTGCTTATAGCCTGCGTTCTTGTGATCATGGTTGTGCTTGTTCAGAATTCAAAGGGAGGCGGCCTGGCTGCGAACTTTACATCTGCCGGCCAGTCGATGGGCGTCAGGAAAACGGCTGACTTCCTTGAGAAATCAACATGGACGCTCGCCGCTGCAATAGTACTTCTTTGCCTTGTGGCTACAGCCTCAATTCCAAGGGGACAGAGCCAGGAGTCAGTCATCAAATCGTCAATCGAAAGAGCTCAGGATCCCACAGCCATTCCAACCCTGCCAACTCCTGTTCCGCAGGAAGAACAGCAGAATGACGGCGGAAACAAATAAGAATGACATTAATATTATACAGAAGTGTCAGTTTGTCATGAACTGACACTTTTTGTTTGTCAAAAACCTTTTGGCACAGATTATGAGATTCTCAGGCAGGAAAAATATTGTTTAACTTATAAAACTAATGAAAATGGCACAATTAAAAGGAAAAGTGCTGGCAGGTAAGGTTCTCATCAAGCCCCAGGAGGCAGAAGAGAAGACCGCCAGCGGTATTATTATCCCCAATTCAGCGAAGGAAAAACCCCGCGCAGGCACTGTTATTCTTGTAGGTGCTGCCAAGAAGGATGAAGAGATGGAACTCAAAAAGGGTGATGTTGTTCTCTATGGCAAATACTCCGGTCAGGAACTGACGATTGACGGTACAGACTATCTTCTTCTGTCACAGACTGATGTCCTTTATATTTCGTAACAACCGTAAAACAGAATAACAATGGCAAAAGAAATTAAATTCAATATTGAAGCCCGAAACCTTCTGAAGGAAGGTGTTGACCGTATGGCTGATGCCGTGAAGGTAACGCTGGGCCCTAAAGGCCGTAACGTTGTGCTTGAAAAGAAATTCGGCGCACCCCAGATCACCAAGGACGGTGTAACGGTGGCAAAGGAAATCGAACTGTCGGATCCATATCAGAACATGGGTGCTCAGATGATGAAGGAAGTTGCATCCAAGACTTCCGATAATGCTGGTGACGGAACCACTACAGCCACTGTTCTTGCACAGAGCATGATCAGCGTAGGTCTGAAAAACGTCACTGCAGGAGCCAACCCGATGGACCTGAAAAGAGGCATTGACAAGGCAGTCTTGAAAGTTGTTGAAAGTCTTAAGAAACAATCGCAGACCGTTGGTGACGACCTGAAGAAGATCGAACAGGTGGCACGCATTTCTGCCAACAACGACGAAGAGATAGGCAAGCTGATTGCCACCGCAATGGACAAGGTCAAGAAAGAGGGAGTTATCACAGTTGAGGAAGCCAAAGGCACCGAGACCAAGGTTGAGGTTGTTGAAGGCATGCAGTTTGACCGCGGTTATATCTCAGCCTATTTTGTTACAAATCCTGACAAAATGGAAGTTGAGATGGAAAATCCTTATATCCTCATCCATGACAAGAAAATCTCTTCAATGAAGGATCTTCTGCCGGTACTTGAGGAGACAGCCCGCAGCGGCCGTGGCCTGATGATAATTGCAGAGGATGTTGAAGGCGAAGCTCTTGCCACACTGGTTGTCAACCGTTTGAGAGGCTCGCTCAAGGTTTGTGCTGTGAAAGCTCCGGGCTTCGGCGACAGAAGGAAGGAAATGCTTGAAGACATAGCAATTCTGACAGGCGGTACCGTCATCTCGGAAGAGAGAGGCATGAAGCTTGAGAATGCAACCATGAGTGACCTGGGAGTTGCTGACAAAGTGACCGTAAATAAGGAGAACACCACAATTGTTAACGGTGCAGGTGACAAATCGATGATCCAGGCCCGCGTTGGCCAGATCAAGCAGCAAATTACGACAACCACATCTGATTACGATAAGGAGAAGCTTCAGGAAAGGCTTGCCAAACTGGCAGGCGGTGTGGCTGTTCTCTATATCGGTGCTGCATCAGAAGTAGAAATGAAGGAAAAGAAGGACCGCGTTGATGACGCTCTCCATGCAACACGTGCTGCAATTGAAGAAGGTATTATACCCGGCGGCGGTGTGGGTTATGTCCGTGCTATTGCGGCCCTCGAAGGACTTAAAGGCGAGAATGATGACCAGAACACCGGTATTGAGATTGTCAAGAGGGCTATTGAAGAGCCTCTGCGCCAGATTGCAGTAAATGCAGGTAAGGAAGGTGCCGTAATTCTCCAGAAGGTGCGTGAGGGCAAAGCCGACTTCGGTTATAATGCCCAGACAGACAAATATGAACATCTTTTCAAGACCGGCGTTATTGATCCCGCTAAAGTTGCAAGGATCGCTCTTGAAAATGCTGCATCGATAGCAGGCATGCTCCTGACTACAGAGGCAGTTGTTGTCGAGGAAAAGGACGAGAATCCTGGTCCGAACCCTGGTATGGGCGGCGGCGGCATGCCTGGCATGATGTAACAGCTGATAAATTCATGAGGAAGCTGCTCCGGAAACGGGGCAGCTTTTTTTATTCTGCGGTGACTTCACCGGACCTGCAAACTATCGTTTGTTAGGTTCAGGAATTCGTCTCATCTTTGCTGAATTATTTTTATTTCATGGCAGATCCGCGACAGGTAAGCAATCTTGAGAACGAGAAAATCGGGAAGTTGATGTGGAGTTACTTTCTTCCCGCCTTTGCCTCCATGATGGCAAACGCTCTTTATAACATTGTTGACAGGATATATATTGGACAGGGAGTTGATGCCCTTGCTCTCGCGGGTCTCAGCGTGATCTTCCCCCTCATGATCATCATAATGGCTTTCGGGATGCTGGTAGGCATGGGCTCGGCAGTACGTATCTCGCTCAGCCTGGGAGAGAAGGATTATGTCAGGGCGAACAGGATACTGGGGAATGCGCTCTTCCTTGCATTCACGCTGGGCATAGTGCTGATGATTGCGGGTTTTCTGGTGCGTGACAAGGTGCTGATGATTTTCGGGGCAGGACCGGAGACATTGAAATATGCATCAGATTATTTTGTCATAATCCTGATCGGAATACCCTTTGCGATGACAGGCTATGCGCTCAATAACATAATCAGGGCAGAGGGTAATCCGCGCATTGCGATGGTTTCCATTTTCATCAGTGCCGGAATAAATATCATTCTTGATCCGATCCTTATCTTCGGTTTTGACATGGGAGTAAAGGGCGCTGCATATGCGACAATATTCTCGCAATTCGTCCTTTTTGCCTGGGTTTTGTTTCATTTCCGCGGTAAAAAGAGCATCGTCAAACTCTATATTCCGAATATTTACCCCGATCCGTACATCATAAAACATATTATCTCAATAGGTTTTGCTCCCTTTGCCATGAATGTGGCAGCGAGTGTTGTCACTGCCATAATGAACACCCAGTTCATCAAATACGGCGGCGATATCGCCGTAGGCGCCATGGGTATAGTCAGCAGCACCACAATGATGATGGTGATGACTATAATAGCAATAAATATGGCCATCCAGCCAATAATCGGGTTCAATTATGGCGCCGGACTCTACTGCCGTGTCAAGGAGACGGCTGTAAAGGCGATCAGGTACGGTACTCTGGTTGCCACCGGAGGGTGGCTGATATGCATGCTGATCCCGGGTATCGTGATAAGCATCTTTAACCATGATAATATGGAACTCAGGGAGGCTGGTGTCATGGGCCTCCGTATATACTGTTCAGTCCTGCCCGTTGTCGGATTCCAGATCGTCGCCTCAAGCTACTTTCAGGCAATCGGCCAGGCAAAGCTTGCAACCTTCCTGTCGCTGCTGAGACAGATCATAGTATTATTGCCGCTTATACTTCTGCTTCCGAAACTCTGGGGCATTGAAGGTGTGTGGATTGCAAACCCGGTGTCAGATCTGGTGGCAGCTATTATCACTTTCATCTTCTTCCGTAAGGAGCTGAAGAAACTGAACTGCGGGATCTCCGCTACAGATGTCAACTAATAAAGGGTCAAATTATCTATATTTGCACCTGAAATGAACCGGCCCGGCCAGATGGATAACATACGCAACTTTTGCATTATAGCACATATTGATCACGGCAAGAGTACTCTTGCGGACAGGCTGCTTGAAAAGACGAAGACAGTTGATGCGCGGGAATTCCAGAACCAGGTTCTGGATGACATGGATCTTGAGCGGGAGAGGGGCATCACGATTAAAAGCCATGCCATACAAATGGATTATGAGCAGGATGGCAGGAAGTATTATCTTAATCTCATTGACACCCCAGGTCATGTTGATTTCTCGTATGAGGTCTCACGGTCGATAGCCGCCTGTGAAGGTGCCTTGCTGGTTGTTGACGCTACACAGGGCATCCAGGCGCAGACAATCTCCAATCTGTACATGGCCATAGAACACGGTCTTGAAATAATACCCGTGCTGAACAAGATGGATTCCCCCAGCGCCATGCCTGAAGATGTCAAGGACCAGATAGTTGATCTTATCGGTTGCAAGCGCGACGACATCATCGAAGCCAGTGCCCGTACAGGGATGGGCGTTGACCGCATCATGGAAGATATAATCTCAAAGATACCCCCGCCGAAGGGTGACCCTGAGGGTCCTTTACAGGCACTTATATTCGATTCGGTGTTCAACTCATTCAGGGGGATCATTGCATATTTCAAGATCGCCAACGGCACTGTCCATACACATGACAAGGTGAAATTTGTGAACACCGGCAGTGAATATGATGCTGATGAGATAGGGGTGCTCAAGATAAAGAGGGAACCGAGGGATGTCCTCAGCGCCGGCGACGTAGGATATATTATTTCAGGAATAAAAAACTCGGTTGAGGTAAAGGTTGGGGATACAATTACTCACGTTGAGCGTCCCTGCCAGCTTGCAATATCAGGATTTGCAGATGTGAAGCCGATGGTCTTTGCTGGCATTTATCCTGTTGATGCTGACGATTATGAAGATCTCCGGGCCTCAATAGAAAAACTGCAGCTCAATGATGCCTCCCTGACTTTTGTCCCGGAATCGTCTGCCGCCCTTGGCTTCGGCTTCCGTTGCGGCTTCCTGGGTTTGCTGCACATGGAGATTGTCCAGGAGCGCCTCGACAGGGAGTTTGATATGGATGTCATCACCACCGTGCCCAACGTTTCATTCAGGGTCCTGACTACAAAAGGTGACATCATTGATGTGCATAATCCGTCGGGGATGCCGCCGGTGACCACAATTGATGAGATAGAGGAGCCGTACATATATGCCCAGGTCATTTCAAAATCAGAGTATCTCGGGTCGATCCTGAAGCTTTGCATTGACAAGAGAGGCACCATGAAGAACCAGGTCTACCTGACAAGCGACAGGGTGGAGGTGACATTCGACATGCCTCTTTCGGAGATAGTTTTTGATTTCTATGACAAGCTGAAAAGCATTTCCAAGGGCTATGCATCTTTTGACTATCATATCACCGATTACAGGAAAGCAGACCTTGTCAGGCTTGATATACTGCTTAACGGCGAGATGGTCGATGCTCTCTCGACGCTTATTTACAGGGGCCATGCCTATGATTTTGGCAGGAGGATGTGTGAGAAACTGCGTGAACTTATCCCGAGACAACAGTTTGATATTGCCATCCAGGCAGCAATCGGTGCAAAGATAATTGCACGGGAGACCGTCAAGGCTGTGCGCAAGGATGTAACCGCCAAGTGTTACGGCGGTGATATCACCCGCAAGAGAAAGCTGCTTGAGAAGCAGAAGAAAGGCAAGAAGCGGATGAGGCAGATCGGTAATGTGGAGGTTCCGCAGCAGGCTTTTCTTGCAGTGCTTAAGCTCGACTGAAATGAAAAAGTTGCACCCTGGTGTTGGAAATTAATATTTTTTGCTAACTTGGCGCTTCACAGGGGGTTTGAAACGGAAGAATACTTGATCATAACCCTGAAATTGACCTAATCTAAATACCCCGTACGATATTTTCGTGCGGGGTATATTTTTAGCAGAGCAGCTTGTATCCCTTTCCGTGAATATTTAAAATCTCGACCTTCCGGTCCCTGCTGAGGTACTTGCGCAGCTTGGTGATGTAAACATCCATGCTCCTGGCATTGAAGTAGTTGTCATCGATCCAGATAGATTTAAGGGCAAAATTGCGTTCCAGGACCTGGTTGCGGTTACGGCAGAGCAGTTCGAGAAGCTCGGACTCCTTGGTGGTCAGTTTCTGTGACTGTTCCCTGAATGTCAGTAACTGTTTTGCGACATCAAAAGTGAATTCCCCGATTGTGTACCTATCCCTGGGCGCTTCATCCTCACGTTTGGATGACCGCCGGAGAATGGCTTCAATGCGGTACACCAGCTCCTCCATCGAAAATGGTTTTGTCAGGTAATCATCAGCTCCGGACTTGAATCCTTCTATGACATCCTGCTTGAGGTTCTTGGCTGTGAGAAATATAACCGGAATATGCGGGTCTATCGCCCTTATCTCCCTTGCAAGCGTAAAGCCGTCCATCTCGGGCATCATCACGTCGAGAAGACAGAGGTTGAATTTTTCCTTCCTGTAAAGCTTCAGGGCCTGGGCTCCGTCGGTGACCAGCGCAGTGTCATACTCTTTCACACTGAGGTAATTTTTCAGCAACTGACCCAGGTTGGGATCGTCTTCAGCAAGTAAAATGCTTACTTTTTTCATTTTGGCTGATCTTTTGGAAGATGAATGATTATTCTGGAACCTTTGTTGATCTGGCTTTCAACTTTGATTGTGCCGTTGTGTTCATCAACGATTTTCTTTACAAAGCTCAGACCCAGCCCGAATCCTTTAATATTATGTGTATTGCCTGCCGGCACCCTGTAGAATTTCTCAAAAATATGTTTCTGATGTTCCCTCGGGATGCCGATACCGTTATCAGAAACAGTGATTGTTATGCCCCTGCTGTAAGCTCTTGTGGAAATGGTTATCTCAGGCACCTGGGTTGTATATTTGAGTGCATTGTCGATGAGATTGATGAAAACATTGAAGAAATTGGCTTCATCGATGAACACCACCGGGTCAGTTGCATCGAGGAAAGTTGATATCACTCCGCCCCGGCCGTTAACCTGCAGTTTAAATGCATCAACGGCTCTGAGGATCACCTCGTGAATATCCGTTTCATGCCTGTCGAGCTCGATCTTCGACTTTTCAAAGATTGCGGTCTGAAGCACTTTTTCAACCAGGATCCTCAGTCTGTTGCTCTCCTCATTGATGACGGAAGCAAGTCCATGGGTGTCCCTTGATTTCTCGGGTATTTTTGGATCAGCGAGCATCTGTGATGCCAGCGAGATTGTGGCTATCGGGGTCTTCAGCTCGTGGGTCATGTTGTTGATGAAGTCGCCCTTAATCTCCGAGAGCTTTTTCTGTCGGAAGATGACAATGAATGTGCTTGTTGAGAGGATAATCAGCAGGAGGGCTATAAGCATGGATGCGATTGCCATGAAGGAAATACGGCTGAATTTGTACTTTTCCTCATCAGGAAAGTATATTGAAAGGATATTGTTGCCGGGAACAGGGTCATTGGGGAAGAGCTGACGGAGGTATTTGTTCGCCCCTGATCTCTCGCTGTAGTTGGGAGTACGGTATATTATTCCACCGTAATCGCCCCTGACGGCACATTCGTAACTGAGGTGAATGCCGACAGCGTCAAGCGACTGCCTGATCTGCTTATTTAAGTCATCGGATGTGAACCGGTCACGCAACGGAGGTGTCTCATGCAGGATACGGCTGACAATGTTCTCAATGGAGATTACCTTGCTTGTCATGCGGTCGGTGGCGCCGGCAGTAAGGCTCAGCGCTTCATTCCCGGCGTCGCCGACAGAAGATTCAGCCAGTAAGCTGTCGGAACTCAGAAGATATGTCCGCCCTGCCCTGTTTATAACCACTGACCTGACACCGGGATGGAAGCCGTATTTCTCCAGCAGCCTCTCCTCTGCCGTCTGCCCCTGAGCCTCATTGCTTAAATCATCTCCCTGATCCTCCTGAGGAACCGGGTTGATTTCATTTATGATACGGTTATAAGTCTCTGCCTTTTCAAGTTCCGACACAACTTCCTTCAACGCATCATTGACACTGAACCTGAAAGCCTGGTCTTCAGCGCGGGATACGCTGTTTATCCACCTGACCTGGATAAAAACCAGGGCAGAAATGGCTAAAAAGAAAAAGACTGCCAGAAGGACTGTGTACTCACGCTTCATCTTATTGCAAATGTAACTTTAAAGAGCCTTAATACACTGGTTTAACCAACTTTAACAACTATTACAGAAAAAAATCAGGCTGCGGAAAAGTTAAAAAAGTGTTAAATATCAATAAATTAACATATCGTTAAGAAAGAAGTCAGGAAATTATTTTCATATTTGCACTGTTAATGGCACGAAAATTGTGATAGTATATTTGGAGTTTTTTTCATAGGTTAGGTTAGTTTTAGGGTTAACACTGAAGAGGAGGCAAGAAATTGTCTCCTCTTCCATTTTTACAGTACCAGCAAGGGGATGTTTTTATCGCTGAGGTCGCTGCTGTCAAACAGGAATACTGCTGTTACTTCCGGGATGTTCCTTACCTCCGCCGCCAGCGTTTCTGCCAGCTTCCTGTCGGGTGCGCCGTGTATCAGCAGCAGGAAGTCAATATTCTTAAGCTTTCTGATCAATGTCCCGCCCATGCTTCTGTTCGAGACAAGTGAAAAGGTTAACGGTGCAGAGGTAAATACTGAATAAGAATGAGTTTTCTCGCCGGATCCTTCTGTTATTTCTTCCGGTTTTTTCCGCAGATCGATGCCAAGGTGCCTGTTCAGCATCACGGATAGCCGGTAATCCGGTTCAGAGGATACAATTCCCAGTATCAGGAAAGGGGGAATCTCTTCGGCCCGGATAGTATGTTTGGTTATTTTTCCCGCAGGGCTCATACCTTAGCTGTTACGGTCTTGTTCCAGGCAACCATTGATGCCTCCTGTTCTGCTTCTTTCTTTGATGCTCCTTCACCATGAGCTATCGTTTCATCATTGATCTCAAGGGAAACCCTGAAAAGGGGATGTGAGTTGTTCTGAATGGCCACTTCCTGAAAGGAATAGTGCAGTTTCAGCTTGTTCTTCTGGCAATACTCAAGGATCAGACTCTTATAATCAGTTTCCGACTTCAGCACTTCATCAAGGTTAAGGTACTTCTTCAGGACCTTTTCAATGAAGAAGCGATGTGTGCGGATGTATCCTGTATCAATAAACAGTGCGCCTATGAGGGCTTCCAGTGCATTTCCGTAAAGGTTGGGCGGGATGGTGCCTGACGACAGGTTCGATACTATCAGGTTGTCTAGTTTCATTGAGATGCCGAGCTGGTTAAGCGTCTCCCGGCTGACGATACGTGCCCTGGTCTTTGTCAGGAAGCCTTCGGATGCCTCGGGGTAAAGGTGAAAAAGGTAATCGGAGATTATACCGTCAATGATTGCATCGCCCAGATATTCGAGCCGTTCGTTGTTGACCCGGGAGCCGTCAGCCAAGGGTGTATGAAGCTGAGCGGTGAATGAAAGCCATCTCGTACAGACGCAGGTTCGAGGGCCTGCAGCCAAGCATGTTCTTCAGGCGCAACCGGAAGTCGCGTCTGTCAAGTACAAGAGTGTTGTTTTCTTTCCTGCGAAGGAGGAACACTATTCTTCAAATTTCCTGATCAAAATCGAGGCATTATGCCCTCCGAAACCGAAGGTATTGCTCAGCGCCACCTTCACAGTCCGGTGCTGTGCCTTGTTTACAGTCAGGTTCAGATTCTGATCTATGGCAGGGTCCGGGTTCCTGAAATTGATTGTCGGCGGGACAATATCATGAACCACTGCCATAATTGATGCAATGGCTTCAACGGCGCCGGCAGCCCCCAGAAGGTGTCCGGTCATTGATTTGGTGGAGCTGATATTCAGTTTGTAAGCATGTTCTCCGAAGACTGACAGTATGGCCTTGGTCTCAGCCACGTCACCAAGCGGCGTTGAGGTACCGTGAACATTAACGTAGTCAACGTCTGCCGGTGTGAGTTTAGCCTCGAGGATGGCCTGCTTCATTACATTGTATGCTCCCATGCCGTCAGGATGCGGAGCGGTGATGTGGTATGCGTCTGCAGTCAGTCCTGATCCAATGATTTCAGCATAGATCCTGGCTCCTCTTGCCCGGGCATGCTCCAATTCCTCCAGGACAAGGCCTCCGGCACCCTCGCCTATTACGAAGCCGTCCCTGGTCACATCGAAAGGCCGTGATGCGGTGGCATACTCGTCATTGTTAGTTGAAAGGGCCTGCATTGAATTGAAACCTCCCACGCCCACTATATTTACGCCTGCCTCAGAGCCGCCGGCAATAAAGACATCAGCCTTTCCAAGGAGGATATAATAATATGCGTCTATCAGGGCATTTGTGGAAGAGGCACATGCTGACACCGTGGCAAAGTTCGGGCCTCTGAAACCATACTTGATGGAGAGCATCCCTGCGGCTATGTCACTGATCATTTTCGGTATGAAGAAAGGACTGTAACGGGGGGTTCCGTCGCCCGTTACAAAACTTTTAACCTCTTCGAAAAATGTCTCAATTCCTCCGATACCTGATGCCCAAATCACGCCGCAACGGTCTTTGTCAGCAGCATCAGGGTCAAGCTTTAAATCTTTGATCGCTTCGTCAGCAGCCACAAGGGCATACTGGGCAAAGCGATCCATTTTGCGGGCTTCTTTCCTGTCAAAAAAATTTGCCGGATCAAAACCCTTGATTTCGCAGGCAAATTTTGTCTTGAACTTCGTGGTGTCAAAATGCGTGATAAGACCAGCACCGCTGACCCCTTCAACAAGACCTTTCCAGTAATCCTGCAGAGTGTTGCCGATGGGGGTAAGGGCCCCCATCCCGGTAACTACGACCCGCCTCATTATAGGTTATTGGAAGAAAACTACTTAGCGTTTTCTTCTATATACTTGATAGCTTCTCCTACCGTGCTGATGCTTTCTGCCTGGTCATCAGGAATTCCGATATTAAATTCTTTTTCGAATTCCATGATCAGCTCGACAGTGTCAAGAGAATCTGCTCCGAGGTCATTTGTGAAATGAGCTTCAGTGGTAACCTCTGCTTCGTCAACGCCAAGCTTCTCAACGATGATCTTTTTTACTCGTGTTGAAATGTCAGACATACTATTCAATTTTACGTTAATACTCGTTTTAAAAACTACGCAAAGAAATATATTTGTACCATATTATTCAAGCAATTTGCCGGAAATTTATACCGGCACAAATATAAGCTAAAGTAATTCAATATTTTAACCTGACAATTGAGGTACCGGGCCTCAGAAAATATTTATTTGTAAAGATCATATAATGAAGAACATAGTCATTTTTGCCTCGGGTGCCGGTACGAATGCGGAAAACATAATCAGATACTTTTCGAATGAAAAGAAAGCAAAAGTAGTTCTTGTATTGTCGAATAAGCCTCAGGCCAAGGTACTGGAAAGAGCTGCCGCACTCGGCGTTGATGTGTTTTTTTTCGACCGGAGACAGTTTTACGAGACGGAAGAGGTGCTCTTTATCCTGCAAAGGAGGAACACTGACCTGATCGTTCTGGCAGGGTTTCTGTGGCTTGTTCCCACCCGGATAATTGAAGAGTACAAAGGAAGGATTGTCAATATTCATCCGGCACTTCTGCCTGGTTTCGGCGGCAGGGGGATGTTCGGCGACAGGGTTCACAAGGCAGTTCTTGATGCCCGCAGTACCGAGAGCGGGATTACAATTCATTTCGTGAATGAGCAGTATGATTCCGGGGATATTATTTTCCAGGCGAGATGCCCTGTTTTGCCCGGTGACGATGTGGATACCCTGGCTGCAAGAGTGCATGCCCTTGAATACGAGCATTATCCTGCTGTGATCAGCAGCATTATTGATACCCTTCCCGGCTAGTAGCTGATGGTTTCGAAGAGGCTTATATAACCCTGAACCACCTTCTCAAACCCCTCCATTTCTTCAGGTGCCACAGGGTTAACGGGCGGGGCTTCCACCTTCAGCGGATCCACTGCATACCCGTTACGGTAGAATCTGAAATCAAGATGAGGACCGGTCGATAATCCCGAGCTGCCAACATATCCGATCACCTGTCCCTGTTTAACATATACACCGGGTGCTATGCCCGGGCCAAAGCGCGACAGGTGCATATATGCCGTTGAATAGACGCTGTTGTGCGTTACGCGAACTATCCTTCCGGATCCGTTCTCGAATGCTGTCTGCGTCACCCTGCCATCGCCGATGGATACCACCGGTGTTCCGGTCGGTGCCGAGTAGTCAATCCCGTGATGCGGTCTGACTATCTTGAGAACAGGATGGTATCTTGCCCCTGAGAAGCGTGAGCTTATGCGTGAATACCGCAAGGGTGCCTTGAGAAATGCCTTCCGCAGACTGGCGCCGGTAGTGTCGTAGAATGACATCGTGCTGTCCTGTATGTAGGGTATGGCATATATTGAGTTGCCGGCATGCTCGAACAGCGCTGCATGTACCTTTCTTATGCCTATGCTTTCCTCGCCTATGAATTCCTCCTCGTAAATGACCTTGAACCTGTCGCCCTGCTGCAGGCCGAAGAAGTCTATTGTCCATGCATATATCTCTGAAAGCTCGGCTGAGAGGTTGGGATTGAGCTGGTTTTCCATCGCCGCTTCCCAGAGGGAGGTTGAAATTGAACCTGATGAATACCTGAGCATTTTCTTCACTTCGGCATCATGCCTGGAAACAGTCAGCGTGTCCTTAAGTGAGAAAATATAACTGACAGTCGGGTCATGTTCATATATGAAATAATCTGCCCTGTTCAGTGTGTCCTTAGTCAGGAACACCGAGTAACTGCTTCCGGTGCGTACCTTTCTTGCATCAAATATCTCCCTGTTCTCTCTCAGGAGTTCTTCAATCGTGTTCCACGGTACATTATAGGATGCAAGGATCTCGGCGATGAACTGGTTCCTCTTCACCCTTCCTGTCACAACATTATAAGAATCAACCGGGATGCCGTGGATGAGGTTGACGGTACCGGGTGTGGCAACAGCGGTGGCGGCTGTATCAGCCACGCCGGATGTATCGGCCCCGGCGGAAGCATTTGCCCTGCTGCCCGTTTCAGCCCTGCCCGAAACCTCGTCAGTTTCAGCCGGTGCGGTACGGAGACATGAATAGAGTGCAAGGCAGGAGAATGCAAGCAGGATGAATCTGATCACCGGAACCCTCATACAACGATGTTTACTATACGGTTTGGTACTACGATTACTTTTGGTGTGGCAGTGCCTATCCATTTGACGGCTCTTTCGTCCGACAGCACTATCCTTTTAACTTCTTCCTGCGGCAGATCAACGGGCAATTCAATCTTAAACCTCATTTTCCCGTTGACTGACACCGGGCATTCGAAGGTGTCGGTCTTGAGATATTTTTCCACAGCATGCGGCCATGGCTCGTATGCCAGAGTGTTTTTATTTCCTGTGAGATGCCAGAGCTCTTCTCCGAGGTGAGGAGCAAATGGTGACAGTATCTTTATGAAAATCAGGGCAGTCTCACGTGTGACTTTCCCCTTTTTCACCGCCAGGTTCAGGAATATCATCATTGCCGAAATGGCAGTGTTAAAGTGCAGATTTTCAATGTCATCAGTCACTTTTTTTATAGTCTGGTGAAGCGACCTGAGTATTTCGGGGTCTTCTTCCCCCTCAGTGATGTTTTCACTGTTTGCGATCAGACGGTATGCCCTTGACAGAAAACCGAGCACTCCCTTGACGCCCTTTTCGTCCCATGGTTTTGTAGCCTCGAGCGGACCCAGGAACATCTCATACAGACGCAATGAGTTGGCTCCGTAGTTTTTTATAACATCGTCGGGATTAATTACATTCTTGAGGCTCTTTGACATTTTGGCAACAATCTGCCTCAGCTCCTCGCCTGTTTCTGAATTGAAATACCGGCCGTCGCGTTCGGTGACCTGGTCCGATGACACTTTGGCGCCGGCAGGCGTCTCATAGGCAAACGCCAGTATCATGCCCTGGTTGAAAAGTTTGGAGAATGGCTCATCGGTTGAAACGATTCCCAGGTCAAACAGCACCTTATGCCAGAAGCGGCTGTAAAGGAGATGCAGCACTGCATGTTCAGCTCCGCCGATGTAGAGATCGACAGGCATCCAGTACTTCTCTTTGGCTTTATCAAAAATGGCTCCGTCGTTTTTCGGGTCGATAAATCTCAGGTAGTACCAGCATGAACCTGCCCATTGCGGCATTGTGTTCGTTTCGCGTCTTCCCCTCCGGCCTTCCTTGTCTGTGACATAGAGCCATCCGGTGGCGTTTGACAGGGGCGATTCCCCGTTTTCGCCGGGTTCATACACCTCAAGGTCAGGGAGATTAAGGGGTAGCTCATTTTCGTCCAGCAGGGTTATCCGGCCGTCATCCCAGTGAATGACAGGGAATGGCTCTCCCCAGTAGCGCTGGCGGCTGAAGAGCCAGTCGCGCAGTTTGTAGTTGACACGGTGCATGCCTATATTCCTCTGCTCGATCCAGGCGGTGATGGTTTTTATTCCTTCCTCAACGTTGAGACCGTCGAGGGTGATGCCCAGCTCATCGCATGACGAGTTGATATACTCACCGTCACCTGTCCAGCATTCCTTACCTGCTATTATCCTCTGCTTCTGTGCTTCGTCAGTTACGTCGGGCGAGAGGATGCAGTTTATCTCCAGCCCGTACTTTTCCGCAAACTCAAAGTCGCGTTCATCATGAGCCGGCACGGCCATGATGGCGCCTGTCCCGTAACCCATCAGAACGTAATCGGCTACCCAGACAGGTATTTTTTTGTTATTGACAGGATTGATCGCCCATGCACCCGTGAATACGCCGGTCTTCTCCTTGGAGAGATCAGTGCGGTCGAGGTCTGATTTCAGTGATGTGGCGCTAATATACGCTTCCACCTCTTTGCTCTTCTCCGGGGTTGTCAGTTTCGCAACGAGAGGGTGCTCGGGCGCGAGAACCATATAGGTGGCACCGAAAAGCGTATCGGGACGGGTGGTGTAAACGCAAATGATTGTTTTTTGTCCGTCCACTTTGAAATCCACTTCCGCGCCTGTTGACCTGCCTATCCAGTTGCGCTGCATCTCCTTGATGCCCTCCGGCCAGTCGAGGTTATCAAGTCCGCTGAGAAGTCTTTCAGCGTAAGCCGGGATGCGGAGCATCCACTGCTTAAGATTGCGGCGTACAACCTGGTTGCCGCATTTCTCATGCGTTCCGTCGTTCAGCACCTCTTCATTGGCACAGACGATACGGCATGAGGGACAATACCATATCTGTGCATTGTCATAATATGCCAGCCGCTTTGAGTCCGTGTATTTTTTTCTGGCTTCGTCGCCGGCCTTGAGCACATCCAGCGGGATGGGAAGCTCATTGATATCGCGTCCGCGGTTTGTCTGCGGATCGAACCAGGTGTTATAGAGTTTGATGAAGATCCACTGTGTCCATTTTACATAGCCGGGATCTGTGGTGTTTATCTCACGTTCCCAGTCATAGCTCAGTCCCAGTTCTTTTATCTGTCTGCGGAAGGTGTCGCAGTTCTGCCTTGTGGTGACCGAGGGGTGTGTACCTGTCTGTATGGCATACTGTTCGGCAGGGAGACCGAAAGCATCCCAGCCCATGGGGTGGAGGACGTTAAAGCCCTTCATGCGCTTGTAACGTGCGACAATGTCCGTTGCGGTATAGCCCTCCGGGTGTCCTACATGCAATCCTGCGCCTGAAGGGTAGGGGTACATGTCAAGGACATAGAACTTATGCGGGTTTGAGAGATCGTCAGTAGTCCTGAAAGTCCTGTTCTTTTCCCAGTACTCCTGCCATTTTTTTTCGATCTCGCTGAAATTGTAATCCTTCATTTCCTTTTTCAGGTTTGGGCTTATGGCTCGCAAAATTAGGAAACTTTGGCAAAAAAGCATCAGGATGGAGAGGCGGGAGAGGCATATTTCCGGTATAAGTTTTGAAAAGTGCGGATGTCGGGTTACTTTTGCAGGCGAAACGGTCCCGTAGTTCAATGGATAGAATGACAGATTCCGGTTCTGTTGGTTGGGCGTTCGAGTCGCCCCGGGATCACCTTAACCGCTGTAAGTAATTTATTTACAGCGGTTAATTTTTTTAAATAAAGGCACGGTAATAATGTTGGATTTATTATCCCGGGATTGTAAAAATAAATTCACTTCCCTGGTCAAGGATACTCTTAACCCATATCTTTCCCCCATGCATCTCAATAAACTCTTTACATATTTTCAATCCCAGGCCTGTTCCGTGTTCCATGTTGGTTCCGGGTTTTGTGTAAATGTTTTCTCTCCTGAATAATCTGTTAATCTGTTCCTCAGGGATACCGATGCCGGTATCTTTCACTGAGATGTCAACTCCATTTTCGCTGACTGATGCACTGACTTCAATAGTACCTGAATTATAGGTGAATTTTATCGCATTGTCCAGCAAATTCCTTAGAATGGCGTTTAACATATTCTTATCTGCAAAGACGTATATATCATTTTTCACATTGTCAACCACCCGGATAGACTTTTTTTCGCTTGCTAATTTATGTTCAGATATATTTCCTTCAATTAATATTTTAAGATTTAATTTTTCAGGATTATATTTTATCATACCTACCTGAGATCTTGACCAGTCGAGTAAATTCCGCAATACCTCAAATCCGCTTTTGGCTGAATCATTCAAAACCGTGGCAAGTTCCCTGATACTCTCAGGGTTCATCTTGTCTATGTTATTGTTTAACAGCTCAGTAATGCCTAACATAGATGTAAACGGGTTCTTGAGGTCATGGGCTAAAATGTTAAAGTACTTATCCTTTGCAGCGTTAAGTTCTTTCAGGCTGTTCTCGCTTTTTTTAAGTGACTCCGTGGTCCTGTGACGTTCTACCAGCTCCTGATTCAGCCGGTAGTTTGATGTTTCAAGATCACGGGTTCGTTCCATCACCCTTTGTTCAAGTTCAATATTTAACGTAACGAGTTTTGATTCAGCTTCTTTCACACTGGTTATATCGATGCCCATCTCCATAATAAGAGGTGAACCGTCAGTGTCAGTGTACGGGAAATCATGAATTGAATAAATATGTCCGTCAGGACCTGTCCATTCCCAGGTGTGCGGTTTATTGTCTTTAAGAACCTTAAAGGTTTCACATATTTCACATGGTGTGGAACGGTCGAACAGAAACTGGTAACACCTTTTGCTGTTTGATTTGCCAAAGCGTTCCCTGAAAAATTTGTTCGAGTAAGACACCTGATAATCAGGAGTTAACAGGATAATATATACTGGCATAATTTCAAGCAGTCCTTCAATCCGCTTGCGTTCAGCGGCTACCAGGGCTTCAGCATTGATACGCTCCCGGATCTCATCTCTGAGAACCATGTTCAGATGCATTAGTTCAACAGTCCTTTCCTTCACCCTGTTCTCGAGGTCAGAATTTGATTTTTTTAATGCCTCATCTGCAATCTGTCTTTTACTGTCAATCAGGTTCAGGGATCTTGCAGTGATCCAGATCAGAATTATAAAAAAGAATGTATAGGTTACTGCAACCAGAAGAACACCCGTTATCGAGTCGAACAAGTAAGTCTCTTCTCCGAATATCCGAAGCCTGCCGATAATAATTGGAATTAAAATTATCCATGGAAAGAGGCGTCTTGCCATTATTCCACCCATGCTTTTGCTGGCATACACCCTCATAAACCAGGTATCAGTCCGGGCTAAGTAAAGTGCGATACAGATCGCACAGAAAGATATTCCCGAGTTCAATCCTGCCGGTTCATTATAAAAGTCCCGTATCGAATGAATATCCAGGAGATAGCATACAGGTATCAGGTAAGCTGCTATAGAGACCGGAAACAATAAAATGTGTGCAATGTCTGCAAAATAACGATTGTCAAAAGCAAACAGAATAATAATTACCCCGATAAAAAGAAAGATTAATGCCGAAAGCAGAGGCATTCTTTGCTCCGGAGAGAGAAACAGGTTAAAAATGGGTGCATGTATAAAAAGCCCATCCTGCCATATGCCGGTGCGGTTCCAGCTTATAATTGTCAGGGTACCCAGGATGATCAGCACAACTCCTGCGATAATCATTCCGGGTTTTCTGATTTTACCCGGTTCCCCCGAAAAGAAAATTATAAGCGCAAAAGATGAAATCAGGAAACATACAGAGCCTACTTTCAACGGAACCCAATAGTATCCCGTACTATTAAGCAAGGTCAATCCAAAAATCCATCCAGCAAGATCCAGAAGAGCAATTACAACCACCAGGCCAATAAGCATCCACACGGTGAATCTTATCTTATCCGGGATGTTAGCCTGAAGCTGCCTTTTTTCTTTTGTACGGTCTGTATTTACTTTTGGCATCCGGAATGCTGTAAAATGAATAATAATAATGGTCCTGAATCATACATAGTGAAACGACTGATTAGTAAATGTATTAATTATTAGATAAATTTGACAGGAATCAAAGCCAATTTTAACCATGAAATTGCTGTTAGTTGAGGATGATCCGAAAATTTCGGCATTTGTTAAAATAGGGCTGGAGAGCAATGACTTTATTGTAGATCTGGCATTTAACAGTCAGGAAGCAGAAAAACTTGCATTTTCGAGGAAGTACGATATGATGATTCTTGATATTGTAATACCGGGTATCTCGGGATTTGAATTATGCAAAAACATCAGAAACAAAAATATAATTACCCCGATCATTCTTCTCACGTCTCTTGATTCTGTTGAAGACAAACTTGAGGGCTTTGATTGCGGGGCAGATGATTATATAGTTAAACCATTCAGCTTTCAGGAGCTTATGGCCCGTATTAAGGCATTGAACCGCAGGGTCAAAGCAGAAAATGTCATACCGGTCCTTCAAATTGCCGATCTCGAAGTTGATACAATAAAAAAGAAAGTCAGAAGAGCCGGAAAGGATATATCCCTGACAGCTATGGAATATAAGATAATCGAACTTCTCGTTGAAAACAAGGAGAAGGTTTTTGACAGGGTCCAGATAGCTGAAAAAATATGGGGATTTTCATTCAATGCCGGGACAAACGTAATTGATGTTCATATTACATCCCTCAGAAAAAAAATCGATAAGGATTTTGAATGTAATCTTATCCATACAAGGAGAGGCCTTGGATACGTACTGAGCGAAAAGGGATAATATCGTCCTGTTCTGATCAATATTCAATTACTCTTTAGCCTCTTAATTCAATCTTAATATAAGATTAATGGTTTCTTAATTTCCTGTCCGGAACATACTTTTAATTTTGATTTAAGGTATGAAGGGACAAATCGTATTGTTCCAAAATGATAAGATCCACATTATCTGTAAGTAATGAAATTACTTTTGGTGGAAGATGATCCAAAGATTTCCTGTTTCATAAGAATAGGCCTGGAATCGAATAATTTTCTTGTCGACGTTGCTTATGACAGCGCCATTGCCGAGAAGTTTGCATTATCAAGAAAATACGATGTTATGATACTTGATGTTGTAATACCGGGGATTTCGGGATTCGATCTGTGCAGAAACATCAGGAATAACAATATTATGACTCCTGTTCTTTTCCTCACATCGCTTGATTCGCTCGACGATAAACTGATGGGCTTTAATTCCGGTGCCGATGATTATATGGTCAAACCCTTCAGCTTTGAGGAGCTGCTCGCCAGGTTAAACGCCCTGACAAGAAGAAACGGGGATATGACGGTAAAACAGGTTCTTAAAGTTGCAGACCTGGAAATGGATACCAGCTCACGTAAAGTTATAAGAGGCGGAAAGAATATTTTTCTGACAGCAACTGAATATAAGATCCTGGAATTATTCATGGAAAACCGGGGGAAAGTCTTCAACAGGGTGAATATTGCAGAAAGAATATGGGGATTTTCATTTAATTCAGGCACGAATATAATTGATGTGCATATTAACTCTATCAGGAAGAAAATCGATAAAGACTTCAATACCAAGCTTATTCACACAAGGAAGGGATTTGGGTATGTGCTTGGTGAGGAGGAATAATTATAATCAATAAATATCTGCGAAAGGAAAAAGTAATTCTCCGGCAACTGATCAGTAAGTGTATTTCAGAAAAACATTGAAACTCCGGCCGGGCCTCGGAACATGTCCCCAATCGAGATGTTCGTAATACCATGTATTAAAGAGGTTTGTTATTCCGGCACTGAAGTCGAACATCGATCTTTTCAGCATAAAATGCATATTCCCTTTAACATTGAACAATGTATAGCCTGGGGAGGCTGTCTCACCATAATCAGGATTTATCCGTTGTTGTCGAAACGCTGTTTCATTATCAGCCTGTAAGGACCATCTGCCTCTTTCATAGCTTACAGAAAAGATATTTTTATACGGAGGAATTAAAGGCAGGGGAGTTCCTGAATCAAGCTGACCCCACGTAAATTTCCCCTGAAGGAAGAAGGTTAAACCACCGGAGAGTTTGTACATCACCTGTAAATCAGAACTGCACATTGTTGCATTCGGGATATTGCCGAATACTCTTAGTCCATTTGTGTAAAAATTCATCGGAGGAGTGGTAGAATCAGTAATTCCCATGATATAATCACTGAGATAACTGATTGACTGGGCAAAATTTATTTTCAATCCGTGATTGAAATAAGTGAATGAGAAATCTTGCAGCTGCTGATTTTTCAGTCTTCAGAGCGGGGTTGCCAATATAATCATACCCATCATACGCATTGTAGAGGTAAAAGCCATAACGTTCGGTGATTGTTGGTATTCTTTCAGAAATGCCTGTCTCGAGGGATAAAATAACCGGTCTGAAAATATGGTATTGACCACTGAAATTAAGTCCCTTCGTAAACTGGCTGTATTTTTGCGACATATTATAGTCGAAGACGGAAAACTGATCCGGTCCGACAGTGGATTGAAATTTATCAACGATATAATCCACCCTGGCATTTAAGTTAAGTACAATTTTACTGCTGACAGTGGTTGAATTGCTTACATATAAACCTATAACATTTCTATTAATGTCGGGCCAAGTCTGGAGGTACATCGGAGGTTCCGGGGGCTGACCCTTGAAATGCATCCACATTGTCATCTCTGCCAGCGAAGAATTAAGGTAATTATCAGCCTTTACAGTAAGCTTGTTTTTACTATTAATATTTATGACAGCCTGCAGATAGGCGCCAAATGTACTGCTCCATCCGGGCATATCCATTCTCATAATAACAGTATCCGGAGCTCCTGCAGGCGCATCTTCAAGAAAATAAATGCTGTCTCTTTCAGAATCGTCCATGACATGATATACCGAATTGTAATAGAGTTTGGTTTTAAGAAAATATTTTGGCTTATTCCTTTGATATTCAAGAGCAAACAAGGCCGCCCTTGCTTTGCTTACATCCATAGGCAAAGCAGGGTAGCCAACATTTTTCGCCAGATCCCAGAGCAGGTCAGCCCTTAAGGCGGAGACACTGTCAACGGTGTATTTCAATACCGAGTGAATATTATACTTCCCGAATTGGGAGTATTGTATTACGTTATGATTTCCATCCCTGTACGGGTCGTTTATACGGTAAACTCCATTCAGCCCCCATGCCCATTTCCCTTTCCTGTAGCCGGTCGAGACCAGGATATTCCTGCCGTTTGAGATGCTCTCATAGCCAAAAGATAATGCCGTGAAAAATGGATACATGCTACTGGTACCGGGTTCATTTAAAGCCAGATCGATCGAGCCGCCGACATTATTCCCGTGCAGGCCACCGTTTGTGCCATGTTCGATTGTTATGCTCTTCAGGTTTCCCGGTTCCAGGTATGAAGTTACCGGATCCATTTTATCTGTACATGCACCGAACATTTTCATCCCATCTATCGTAATATTCAGCTGACCTGCCGAGAATCCGTTCATCTGAGGCTCCATGGCATATGGTCCCCGTTTAATAAGGGAGACCCCTTCAAGATGTCCCGTGAGGTTATCTATCGTTGAAAAATAGTTTGTCCTGTAAAATTTCTCAACCTGGCTGTCATTTAACGGTACAGTACCTGAAACGGTGATATCATCAAGCATAATTGTATCGAGTGTCAGCCTGTAATTTGCAGTACCCGATTGCGCGTAATTGCTCAGTGACAGAACAAGTGCAACAGCTGATATATAGATGCGTTTCATTGCAGAAATATGAGAAGATCAAGTATTTGTCAGACAATTACATCGAAGAACACCGTCTTCCCGATCACCCTGTCTCCTTTCCTGAAGATCATATTTATCCTCCATTCACCGGTCATTGTAAAGTTTACTGTTCCAGAATAATGGCCCATGCCTGTTGAAACTGGATTTACATTATTCGGTGACCCGTGACCCATCGATGGCATTTCCGGAATTATCTCAACAGTAAGATCGTCACAACATGGAAAGCTCATCATTGAGGCCATCCTGTGTACCGTTATTTCATAGGTATTATTCCCCACTTTCCATTTTGCGGGTTCAATCAGTGATACCGGGTATTTTGTGATTATCCACGACCCCGGACCATTGCTCAGACTGTCAATAACGACAAGTTTCTTTGCCGGGTAGGTCGCAATTACCTCCTCTATTCCGAAATTTACCGAATCTCTGATGCTGTTTATTACGATTCCCGCAGAGAGCGACCAGCTGAAGTCCTCACCTGGCATTGAAAACAACACCGCCCCTTTAAAGTAACCGTCAGGATTTGGGGTTTCACCAGGATTTTCATAAGGACATGCGTGCGAGAACGTACCCATATCCATCAGCGGGTGAAGAAAAATTGAAGCACTGGATACTGGTTTTCCCGATGCCTTTTCAATCACCTTGAAATAAACCTTATTATATCCGACGAAAAGAGAATCTTCTGAGAAAAACTGGATATTATACGAAGAGCTGGTGGTGGTCGCTTCACCAACCTTTAATAATGCAGCAGGGTCATCTGTACCGCTTTCAATTTTAGTACATGAGACAACTAATACCATTAATAAAATAATATTCAGGAATATAAAATATTTGAGTTTCATAGCTAAGGAATTTATCGATTTGGAAAATTATCTGACTGATAACAATCAACTGAAATCTGCCTGAATTATCTAAAACAATCTGGCAGATAAAATATATGGCAGTCGGCTGGTCCCTTAAAGGGTTGTCAAGAACAAATTATTCCTGGGGTGGGACAAATATATCTGAGATGTTGCTGGTGGTCTCGCGGAGGAAATAATGTCCCGCCATCGGAGATCCATCCGGAAACATTAAGAGATCATCTGAAAAGGGCCTCAGATGATCTTTCATATTGTTGTCAGAAATCTTGTTTTCCTTATCGTTTCCCTCATTGTTCACCGGCACACTGCTTTTGTTGAGTTGTTCTTGCAGGTGGCATTTGCCATGGCAGGTATTGTCAGGGTTGTCCTTTTCTACACACAGGTTTTTTGTAATGTAGTCCCTGTTAATCATATAATCAATATAGGGCAGTAATGGTCTGAAAAGATATAAAAGGATGATTACCAGATATAATATGCTGTAGTATTTGTACCTCATCGTTGAGAATTGATTCCGATCATTACTATTCAGGCATTTCTCTGAACTTCCGGTATTTAGAAAATAGCTTAGCCGGAAGTTACCCGTTAAGTTATTATGTATTAATTGTATAAGGATTAAGAACAGATTAAGATTGAATGAAGAAAAGGTTAAGTGGACTGATCGGGTAGCCTGGGGAAGTTTCATCGCCGGTCGCTCGCAGAACCGCTCAAATGTAGTGATGGCAGGTCGGACAAATAAGCATGCAACTGTTATGCATAAAAAAAGAGGTTGCCCCGAAGAAAGGGCAACCTCTTTTGATACGGCATTAAAAACTACTTAATCATAATTTTGATGGCAGTTGTCTGTGGGATACTACCATCAGTTGGTATTAAGGTCAGCCTTAAATAATAGTTGCCCTTTAACAGAGTGCCGAGGTTGGCAGCAATCGATGAATTGAGTATATCACCCGAGGGTTTATTATTGGCTAAAGACTTCATAAGCAAACCCTTGGTATCATATATCTCGATACTGAAAACTCCAGGTAAAGGCAGAATATAATTTATAGTAACGTCCTGGCCCTTTGTGGCTGGGTTTGGCACCATCGAAAGTGTTATAAGTGTCGTATTACTGGCCTTGGCTGTAACCTGAACATTATCTACCGTCAGGGCAGGATTAGCAATCGGCACAAACAATCCGTCAGCCAGTTCATTAAGGTTGCTGGCAGCCAGTGTAACCCTCAACGTCTGTGTCGTGGTAAATCCTGTTAACGGGGTCATATTGATTACAACAAGACTTCCGCCAGCAGTTATAGGCACAGCTGTGGGTGAGTACCATGCAATTTTGAGTACATTGCCAGCGTGTTTAAAGACTGCCGGGATACCTCCTACTTTAACGCTATTAACTTGCACAAGATTTGATGGCACATTAAGGATCAGCGAAACAGCCCCTAACTGCGGTATAGCTGAGACAGAATTAATCGGCAGGTCAAATGGTGTGGCGACCGGAACCTTTAAAGCAAGGCCTGTAGATGTAAGCAGGACGGTTGAAACACCCGGGGTTACCGGACTAAAGCTGCTGTTGAAGTCGCCGGTGCACATTCCAAGGATATCAAATCCGGTGACTGACTCGCCGTTTACATCCGACATAAACTGAGGTGGATTTCGGAATACTCACTCCCTGGCCGATAGCATCCCAGAACACCCAGGGTCCTCTGGCAAATGCAGCTGCTGCATCGACAAAGTTGTTCTGGATGCCGGTTGCATCAGTAGCGTTGATCAGGGTATTGTTATCCACATCACCCGCCATGTACTTTACATTCAGGATGGTGGAAGGTAAAAGTTCCCATGCTTTTACCGTTCCTGCATCCGTTGAGTTGACGCCACCAGGCAACATCGGAGTGGTAATATTAATGGGATAAGAACCTGAGGTTACATTATTGATTACAAATGCTCCTGCAGCATCGGTGACAGCAGTACCTCCGTTTGCCGAAACCGTAAAGTTGGCCAGCGGATCCAGGGCTCATTATTGTATTTCAACGTGCCGCTGATTGAGCAGGCATTGACCGTCAGTGGGGTGGGACTTGAGATCGGTGACCTCACCCGGGGTCCATTCGTAAGAACGCACCTGTATTTATATCCGGTCATTCCCAGGCTCACGGGGGTCTATCGCCAGTGAGGATGTTGTTACGGTGGAATAGGGAGCCGTATCAGTAAGGTCTGTCCAGATTTTTCCTCCGTCAATGCTGACCTGCCATTGATAATTTGCATGTTTGGTGTGTTGCTTCAACCGAATATGTCAGCGACATCACCGACACAGGCTGTTCTCGGAACAGGTTGCGTTTAATTTGTGGATAGTTGGCTCTTGAGCGGACTTGGATGTATTTCCAGCGGGCGCATCATGCTCATGTCCTCATGATCGATAACATGGCAGTGCCACACATAACCAGGACCAAGGCTCGGATCAAACGGGAACATCAGGTCGGCAGGCTCTGCATTCGCAGGTCTGTCAGTCGGGGCAACCCTCATAACAAATTTGGAAACATAACCGGGAAGCACCGTAACATTGTCTTTCCATCCCATCTCTTCAGGACTTGCAGGGATCTTCATTACGATTAATGAAAGGACTGAAAGCAGGATTACCACCAACAGCTCCGTCATCATTTTCTACATCCGGTACATCCTTTATACCGTAGCCAAACGGAGTGCCTGCTCCTCCCGGGTAATCCATCGCTCCTGCAGGGAATGGCAGAACATCAGGGTGGTTCGTCTTCCATGCATTTGCATAAGCCTGCAAATATCCGACATCGTCTAATCGGTGTGCGGCTTACAAGCTGCCACTGCATAAGATGTATATGCATAGGGTGCGCATCTGCTGAGACATTAGCGATCTCTATTATTTCGGTGGTACCTTCAAGCGGGAAATTCTGTCGGTCCGCCTGCCGCATAGGGATCGCCTGCAATGGAGAGGGCTTTTTCAAAATAGGTATTGTTCACAAGTACTGCTGCCGGACCACCTAATGACATAACCTCATTCAGGATAATCTGTCTTTTGACTGCAGGTGTTATTGCTGCATCAATTTTTCCGGCAAAGTCGGTAAGCTTTACCATGGGAGTTACTGGCCTGAGGTCAACTGGCAACTGGCTGTAAATCCTTACCCGAACCCAAGAACTGTTGGGGAACCGGGAGAAACCATTGAACCGTTGACTACGAACTGCATGATGACATCCGTCAGACCGGGAACAACTGGATCACCAAAGGGGAAAGGTGCACTCGCATTTTGCTTCAGGACAAGTGTTCTCCCTGCAAAGGCGCTGAAATCGATTACAACGTCAGCTCTCTGGCCGGGACCAATATTAAGTGCCTCATTAAGGGCAGGATCAAGGGCCACAGGGCTTGACAGAAGTCCCCCTTCAATACCGACGACATTGATGGCCGGTCCGGGTGTCGACAATCCGGTAGCAGTAGAATCCACAAGCCACATATTCAGCCACCGTGCATTGCACCCGTCAAGAATACGGAAACGGTACTTGCGAGGTGCAACACTAAGGTAAGGCCAGGTCTTGCCGTTTACAACAAATATGTCACCGATGAATTCCGGGGTCCAGAAAGGATGAAGTTCGGGGTTCGGAGGAGCCACCGGCCAGTAAAGGGCGCCGTTGACATCGAACATACGGTCCTGGATACCAAGTTCTATTTCAGGAAGATAAGCATTAGCACCGTTAAATGTCGCCGTTTTTCCCGGGGGAGTAGCTTCCACAACCATCTCATCACCTGACCAGCCAGGCAGCTGTGCCTTTTCCTCATCATCTCCCCTCAGGAAATAGTAACCTGCCAGTCCTGTATAGACGTTGATCCTTGTCAGACCGTCATCGTGGGGATGATACCATAATGTAGCTGCTTCCTGCTGATTCGGATAGGTTACCAGGGGGGATGCGCCAAAGGGAAATCCGGGGCCGACCGTGGTTCCGCCAGGCATAAACCAGGAGTTCGGACCGCCGTCAGAACCAGAGGGTATTTCACCTCCGTGAAGATGAACCACCATCGGTATCGGACCCAGGTAGGGTTCTGTAAGAGGTGACACGGGCTCCGGGTAACCGTTCATCATAAGCGTCTGGTCGGCCAAATGTTGAAATGGTCATATGTCAAGCCTTCCAGGCCATTCTCGTAACTGACTATCAGCTGGTTGCCCTGTTTGGCTTCTATCGTCTGGGCAGGCCACATTGCTGGGCCCCACGACTTGCCGCCATCCCTTGATATCTGATAAGCGGCGTAATTGCCTTTGCCTGCACCAGGAGTGGCAATACTACCATGATCGTACCGTTACCTACAGTCGTTCCTGATTGGCAGTGCGACCTGCTTTACAGGAACAGTTCTGATGCTAAGGTTCCCGCCGTTTTTGGCATTAACCCTCAGTCCTGCAGCAAAATGCGGCAATGGGTCCACAAACTTGGGAATTAATGTTGGATCAATTGGACCAGCAAAAGGGAAATAATTAACTATAAGGGTCAAGCTGAGAAACCGAACAAACATTCGGATTGCCCAGGATCACGCTTACACTTTGCTGCGATTGAATCCCTGTCCAGTCTACAGTAATGGAATTCGGTGGTATCTTCCCGGTAAATGTTCCTGCAGGGGAAACGTTCCAGGTATACGGACCCATTCCAGGTTCCGTTTTGTAAACCTGACCGGTGGTTAGTCCCGAACCTTAGAGTAGCCGGCATTTCGGTCACAGGATCCAGGGGCCCCGTAATTGTAGCCGTCGGATCGACCGTCACATCCAGTGTAAAAGTCGTAGCCGGATTACCACCGTCATTGACAGTGATGGTCTGAAGCCCCCGGACAGTCCAGTCTACGATAATTTCTCCGGTGTTGGCTCCTGTAGCAAAGGTGATTCCGTTCGTAGACTGTCCAATTATAGGTTGTCCAACCTGTGGGTCCAGTGTAGGACACCCCTGTCGTTCCTTCGCAGACCGGAGTAGGTCCGGTTATCTGCGAAAACAGATTTACCGAGGCTGCAAGAAGGGCAACCATGATAAATGAGCATTTTGTGTAAACTTTTGATTTCATAGGCTAAAATTGAATTAAATATTTCAGGGTATTAAAACTTAGTTTTTTAAAACCTTCGTAACCGGGTTCAGCTTCCTCTAGTCCTTTTCGCATCTGACTGAAAAGCCAGCACCTTTGTCCGATTTCAGGTATTTCACTCCAACACTGTTATCATCCAGCACAACTGAATATATCTGGCTGGATGGCTGTATCTCCACCGGGGATGAATTTGTCCACCACCGGCAAGACCGGCCCAGGTCGGCGAATTTGCCGTCCGCCTGGCGGTATCCGCCGGGGAGGCCTTCAAAACCTATCTTGTTCGTACCGGGTTTCGATTTCCATACTTTGGAAGTGCTTTTAAGGCCGCTTCCCGCCATGTCGACCCCGTTCAGATTTTTTACCAGGGTACTCCAGTCGGCGTTGGCCGGAATATGCCACCCCTCTGGGGCAAGACCTCTCGGATCATTGACAGCATACCAGTTGTACAGCTTTCCGTACCTGTTCCCGTTAGCGGGATCATTCTCCTGGTAACACCAGGCTGGTTCACCTGCTTCAGCTGCTCTTGCCCATTCCTCCTCAGTCGTTGCCTGCGGAATGGTGTCGCCGTTCCTGAAGTGTGACACATTGAGATTTGGGACTGTCCAAACCTGAAGGCCATGAGAAACTGTCCTGTATGTATTCCCGTCAATATCCTGTATGCTCTGGGCTTTTCCCGAAAGGCTCAGGAGCAGGAATGCCGGGATTGCTAAAATTGATAATCTATTGATTTTTGCTATTTTCATAATATTTCAACTTTATTGAATCCGCTAAAGTACTTTGTTCGTAAACACACTAATTCAATCCGTCACGATCATTATCAGCAGCTACCATTCGCCGCACATCTCCGGGCCCTGCTAAATTATTATGTATTAATTGTGTAATGATTAAGAACAGGTTAAGATTGAATGAATAAAAGGTTAACAGGTCTGTCAGGCAGGGGCCTTTGTCAGCATTTCCGTTTCTGCAGGCATTGCAGGGGCCCTGCTTCAGGATCCGCTCACTGTCAAGCAAATAAGCCCCGGATGTCACAACCACTTCGGATTCTTTCACACCTGAAACGATCAGTATCGAGTTCGCCTGACTGATTGCCTGTGACTACCGGTCTGACCGAAAATCCTCCGCATTCTTCCCTTATCCATACCCTGTCCTCGCCATTGTTTCTTATGACGGCGGAGGCCGGGATGACTACTCCCCGGAAAGTCTGAGCCCTCACTTTCAGTATGGCGAGCATGCCGGGGTGAAGAGTTCTGTCGGGATTGTTTATTGTTGCCCTGACCAGGCTGACATTCTTTCCCTGCTCAAGCGAAGGATTGATGAAATCAATTCTGCAGGTTATGAGCTTATTACCTGCTGAAGGTATCAGCACTTCAGCCTCCATACCCGGTCTGATGAACCTTGTATCATGCGGGTAAGCCTGCCCCTCAACCCACAGAGTATTGTCATCGGCAAGTTCAAACAGCACCTGGCCTTCCTTAACGTATTCGCCTTCCGAAATATTAACGCTCCTTATCTTTCCTGAAACAGCGCTGTGTATAGGCAGTGTGAACAGGACCTTACTGTCGGCGGCCAGCTGCTGAATCTGCAGCTCTGTCATGCCCATTCTCTGCAGCTTTTCCCTTACAGCCAGGCTGGGTTCATATCTTGCCGAGAAGTTCCAGTTATTGCTTTCGAGCCTCATATATTCACGCTCGGTTGTAATGAGGTCTTCACTGAATAACTCATAAAGCTTGTCTCCTTTTTTAACCGTTTCCCCTGTATTCCTGAAATATAACTTCTCTATCCTTCCGGAAACGCGTGAGCTTACCGTGGCGGCACTCTGTTCATTGACCTTGAGTACTGCGGTCAGGGTCAATTCCTTTCCGATGGCTCCCGCCCTGGCTGTGGTGGTACTGATATTCGCAAGCTGGATCTGGGCGTCGCTCAGCATTATATGACTGACGGAACCGGCTTCACCGGAAGTCATCTCCTCCTGCCCGGTCCTGCATGAGAACAAGGCCAGTAAGAAGGCTGTCATAAGTGCCTGAATTATCCTGGTATTATACGCTTTCATTTTACCTGAGAATTATTTATTCAGAATCACCCCGGGATTTATTTTCATCGGTTGCTGCTTGTCCGGGAATAATAAAACCGTCGCTGTCAACAAGCAGTAAAGCCTTTTCAGCAATTTCCGAAGTTGCATCAATGCCCGACAGAATCTCAATTTTGCCGTCCGCTTCAACTCCGGTACTGACCTCCACCGGAATGAATTTATTATCCTTGCGAACCAGCACTGTCCTTCGTGTGCCGAGGTCAACAACTGCCGACGCCGGGACCCACAGACCTTCCCTGTCCCCGGTTACGATTTCTGCCATAACCTGTCTGCCTGGCGAAAGGATCCTTTCATCGTCCCTGATGTAAATTCTTACAGACTGGAATATTCCGCCGTTAAGGGGTTCCACCTGGTCGATTTTACCTGTAAGTTTTCTGTCCGGGAAGAGAGGATCGGATACAGTTACGGGTTGTCCTCTTCTCAGCAACGCACCCTCTTCTGTCTTCACCTTCAGCTCGATGAGCAGTGACCTTACATCAGCAAGCTTAAACAGCGGTTCACCGGTCTCAACGCTTTGCCCGTCAATAAGGCCTACTCCGCCGGATCCGGAGGAGAAGTCCCCGGAGGCACCTTCATTTTCGGCTCCGGCAGTAAAAAAAGTCTCAGCATTGAAATCGTTACTGACCGCATACCCATCCGCCGGACTGTAAACCGCGAAATGATAATCAGGCCTGATTGTTTTTTTCAGCGTGTCAATCTGCCCCTTCGAGAGCCCGATGAGCCTGAACCATTCAAGGGCTTCAACTGTAAGATCTTCCCTGTCGGGGTAGGTCTGGATAAGCCTTACATAATTCCAGCGAACATCAAAAATGTTTGGAGCAAAAATCTCGAAGATTTTGTCTCCCTTTCTGATATACTGGAACTGGTATCTGACAAATGACTTTTCAATCACCCCTCCGAAACGGGCGCTTACAGTCTGCACTTTACGCGGGTCATAATTCACGATACCCGATGCCTCGATGACCACAGGAAGCGACATTTGTGAGGGAGTCACCGTTTTCACGGCAGCCAGTACTAACTCGTTAACCGGACGGACAATATCTGTCAGTGATGAGTTGTAACTGTTTTTATCCAGCGCTATCAGTTCAATCAGAAACATGTCGCAGATAGGACAATCGCCGGGAGCATCCCTGATCACCTGCGGATGCATTGAGCAGACATACTGCGTCGCTTCTTCGGCATGATCCTTCTCCCCTTTAATCCCCCCCTGGCCCCTGAACGAGGCAGCGACGAGAATTAAGATCGTCAGGACCAATACCGCTACACCTGCAATTTTTAAATACTTTTTCTGCATGTTGTGAAGTGTTTTTGCACTGACTTTTCTATTTCGGTTTAAAGATGTTAACTGTCCCGTGTTTTGCCAGTTCACGCTCCTTCGACATTTCAAAAATGACAGGGGTGACGAGCAGGACGTGGATTGTGGAGGTGAACAATCCGCCGATAAGAGGCAGCGTGATCGGAAGCATCACATCGCTTCCTGCACCTGTTGCCCACAGCACCGGGAACAACCCGAACAGCGATACGGATACTGTCATTATCTTGGGTCTCAACCGTTTTACTGCCCCTTTTATGACTCCCTGCCGTATATCGTCCTTCGTCACCTGAACTGATGTTTTCCTGCTTCTGGCCAGCATCTCCTCCATGGCTTCATTCAGGTAAATAGTCATCAGCATCGAGGTTTCAATAGCCATTCCGAAGAGTGCAATGAACCCTACCGCAACAGCGACGGACATATTTATGTGATAGAACCATACGATGAACACACCACCCATCAACGCGAAAGGAACCGTTATAAGTGTCAGGAGGGCTTCCTTGAATGAGCGGTACGTAAAGTAAACTACCAGAAGGATGATAAAAATGACAACAGGTATTATGACCATCAGTTTGCGGTTCACCCGGATCTGATTTTCATACTGGCCGCTCCACTCGAGGTAATATCCTTTCGGGAGGGACTTGACCATCTCTTCCAGCCTCTGCTTGCATTCTTTTACAGTGCTTCCCAGATCACGGTCCCTTACATTGAACAGAACTGCACCGCGAAGCATCGCATTTTCAGAGGTCACCATAGCAGGACCTTCCGTTATGGTTATGTCGGCGACGGCTGAAAGAGGGATGGGGCCGGAGACGGGGCTTTGCACCAGTATACCCCTGATCTCCTCGAGACTGTTCCTGTACTCCTGGGCAAACCGTACATTCACATTAAATCTCTGCCTGCCCTCAATTGTGGTTGTGACATTTACCCCGCCGAGGGCTGATTCAATAACCCTGTTGACTTCGTCGACGCTAAGACCGTACCTGCCGATCTCATCGCGGCGTACCGCGATATCTATGAATTTGCCTCCGGTCACCGGATCCACGTAGAGGTCAGATACACCCTTTATGCCTGAAAGATGGTTCTTAAGCTCATTTGACAGGAACCAGATTGAGTCGAGATTCTGGCCGTAGACCTTTAACCCGACATCGGTACGTACCCCTGTCGCAAGCATATTGATACGGTTGATGATCGGCTGGGTCCAGCCGTTGACAACACCGGGTATCTGAAGCCGGGCATTCATCTCAAGGAGGAGGTCCTCCTTGGTCATGCCGGGCCGCCATTCATCCCGTGGCTTGAGCAGGATGATCGTCTCGATCATGCTTATCGGAGAGTTGTCAGTTGCGCTGCTTGCCCTGCCTGCTTTGCCAAGAACATTTTCGACCTCGGGGAAGGATTTGATTATCTTGTCCTGAACCTGAAGAATCCTCTTGATCTCGCTGTTTGAAACGTCGGGGAGGGTGACAGGCATGAACAGCAGCGAACCTTCATCGAGCGGCGGTATGAACTCGGTACCCATTCTGAACAATAAAGGAATGCTGATGAGCAACGCGGCTAAATTTATTCCAAGCGTTGTTTTCCTGTACCTGAGACATGCCTTGAGCACCGGGGTATAAATACGTTCACTGAACCGCGTGACAGGATTGGCTGTTTCCCTTTTGAGCTTCCCTTTCAGGAGGAAACTGATAAGTACCGGAGTAAAAGTAATTGCCAGAAAGGCATCTATCAGCAGTATGAATGTTTTTGTAAAAGCCAGCGGATGGAACATTTTTCCCTCCATCCCTGTAAGCATGAAAACCGGCAGGAATGAAGAAACAACAACTATAGTTGAGTAGAAAACTCCCGGACCAACCTGTCTGGCAGCTCTTTCAATAATCGAATCCCTGCGCTCTTTTTTCATGTAGTGACCTGTTTGTTATCCGGGGTGTCCATTTCATCACCCCGGTCAGATTCATCTGCAAGATGGCGGTATGAGTTCTCTACCATAACGATTGTGTCGTCAACGATTACTCCGATTGCCAGGATTATGCCGGTAAGGGACATAATATTGGAGGAAATGTCCAGTGCGTTCAGGAGAATGAATGCAACAGCAATTGAAATAGGCATCTGAATAAGTATGATCAGAGCGCTGCGCCAGTGAAAAAGGAAAACGAGCACTACCAAGGATACGGCCAGCATCTCCTCAAGGAGTGTGCTTTTGACGGATTTTACCGCTTCACGGATAAGTACACTGCGGTCATACGCTGTTTTGAATTTCACCCCGTCGGGGAGACCCTTGGCGACTTCGTCCATCTTTGCCTTGACAGCTGTGATCACCTTGTCGGCGTTCTGATTATAACGCATGACAACGATTCCTCCGACTGCTTCGCCTTCACCGTTCTCATCGAAAATACCCAGTCTCAGATCGCCACCCTCCCCAACGCTGCCAATATCGCTTATATATACGGGAACGCTGTTGAAGACGCCGACGGGGATCTTTTCGATATCCCTTGTATTCCTTATATAACCAAGTCCGCGAATGATGTAACCGACATCGGATATCTCCAGCTTGCGGCCGCTGACATCATTGTTGTTTTCGCGGACTGCATCGAGGACATCCCCCAGGGGGATATTGTAATAGTTCAGCTTATGAGGGTCAACAGATACCTGGTATTGCTTCTGGAAACCACCGAAGGAAGCCACCTCGCTCACTCCGGGAACGGTTTGCAGTGCATATTTCACATACCAGTCCTGAAGTGCCCTCAGCTCTCCCAGGTCATAACCCCTGCCTTCGAGGGTGTACCAGAAAATATGTCCCACACCCGTACCGTCCGGTCCGATTGCCGGTGTGACCCCGGAGGGAAGAAGCTGCTGTGCCGAGTTGAGTCTCTCCAGGACTCTTGTTCGTGCCCAGTAGACATCTGTTTTGTCCTCGAATATCAGGTAAATGAAGCTCATGCCAAACATCGAGGTTCCCCTGACAGTCTTGACATCTGGGATGCCCTGAAGGTTTGATACAAGGGGAAAAGTCACCTGGTCTTCTATCACCTGCGGGCTCCTTCCGGGCCACTCCGTAAATACAATTACCTGGTTTTCTGAAACATCGGGTATTGCATCAACAGGATTTTCCTTAAGGGAGAATATACCCCAGATAAACAAACCGATTGCTATTGCCAGGACAGCAACTTTGTTTTTAAGTGAAAATGAAATAAGCTTCTCAACCACCCGGATAAAGATATTTGCAGGTAAATATTCTGATTAATAAAACTAAAATTAGCTTATTGGAAGCAGGTATTTGTTAAGTTAAAATTAAATAAACATTAAGATGACATTAAGGTGTTTCCGGCTGCAGGTTAAGCTCACCTTCCCAGCGGGCGATCACTGCAGTCGCAAGGCAGTTGCCCAGCACATTTACCGAGGTCCGGGCCATATCCATTAATTCATCAATACCCAGGATGATGTAAATTGGCCAGGTCGGAAGCCCGAAACTTGCAGCAGTCCCCAGCAGGATGACGAGCGAGGCCCGGGGTACTCCAGCAACTCCCTTGCTTGTCAGCATCAGGGTAAAAACTATCAGGAGCTGTTTTTCAATTGGAAGATCAATACCGGATATCTGAGCAAGAAAGATGGTTGCAAGTGAAAGATAAAGTGTTGTTCCATCCAGATTAAAGCTGTATCCCGTAGGCATAACAAATGCAACTATTTTACGCGGAACGCCAAACTCTTCCATGCGTTCCATTGCAATGGGAAGGGCTGCTTCAGAACTGGTTGTGGAGAATGCTATCACTACAGGCTCGGAGATTGCCTTAATGAATCTTTTTATCGGGATCTTGAATATAAGTGCTACCGGCAGCAACACCACAAGGAGGAAGACAATCAAAGAAACGTAAAGGGTGGCAAGGAGTTTAAGCAGGTTATAAAGTATATCTAGACCCATGTGACCGGTGCTGTAAGCAATTGCCGCAAACACTGCAAACGGAGCAAAATACATTATCAGCTGTGTAAACTTGAACATCGTTTCGGCAAGCGCTTCGGTAAACCTGATCATCGGGTTTTTATATTTATCCTTGATCATGGCAACAGCTATACCGAAGATAATGCTGAAAACAACGATCTGCAGAACCTGTCCCTCATAGATGGCTTTTGCTATATTCTCGGGAAATATGTGGAGGATCAGATCAGTCCCCTTTGTTACAGTGGCAACAGGAATATCAGCCTGGTTTACGGCCTCAGGTACTTTCACCCCGATACCTGCTTTGCTGATATTTATTGCAAGCAATCCGATGAAGAGGGCCAGAGTCGAAACAATCTCAAAATAGACAAGCGATTTCCACCCCATCCTTCCTACCTGTTTCAGGTTTGAATGACCGGCAATACCCACAACCAGTGTGGCAAACAGCAGGGGAGCAATAATAGTTTTAATCAGGCGCAGGAAAATCATACTGACGACCTGCATTTTCACGGCTATTTGCGGCAGGTCGTGTCCAAACTCAGCGCCAAGGATCATACTGATCAGAATCCAGGTGGTGAGAGATTTTTTGTACAAGGCATAACCAACTATTGCAGCTATGGTGATCAGCCTGGATATCAGCAGGATTGTTTTGCTGATGCTTAGAATGTCATAATGATTGACCGTTATAAGTAAAGAAGTAATAAAAACAGTTGCCAGAAGAAAAAGGAGATAGCGTTTAGGAACCTTGTTGTTTTTACCCGTGTTCTTAGGGTCACCTTTGGAGGTTAAGGGCGCTGAGGACATAAAATGGTACAATTTTAATCATCCGTACAAACCTAGTCAAATAAATTGATTGGACGAGCCTGATCATTTCATAACATATCTATTCCAATTTGTAATTTTACCTGCCTGCCCCTGAATACTTAATGAACAATATCCATGACTTATTGAATGTACTATCTTTGGGTCCCAGGATGAATGTCAAAATGATTATGGCAACAGCCAGGACACAGGAACCTTATTGAAAATGGAGGGATTAGGCAAACGTCAGGATATTAGTAAACTCTCTCTCGCTGGTGCAATAATTGCACTGGGAATTGTATTTGGTGATCTCGGAACCAGTCCGCTCTACACGATGAGAGCTATCATTCATGGTGGTTCAGAAAATATAAATCAGTTACTTATATTCGGTGGGCTGTCATGTATCTTCTGGACACTGACTCTGACAACTACAGTAAAATATGTCTTAATAACATTACGTTCCGATAATAAGGGAGAGGGGGGAATCTTTGCACTGGCTGCATTGATCAAGAGAAAATCACCATTGATTGCTGTTCTGACAATGATCGGAGGAGCAGCTATTCTTGCTGATGGTGTTATTACCCCTGCTATTACAGTTACTTCTTCAATTGAGGGACTAAAGCTTTATAATTCTGACATTCCGGTTGTTCTGATTGTTTTATGCATCCTGACAGTCATGTTTTTCATACAACAATTTGGCTCAAATCTGATCGGAAAGTCGTTTGGTCCGATTATGCTTGTATGGTTTACCACGATTGCCGTACTTGGATTATCTCAGGTAATCCGGCATCCGGAAATTTTAAAAGCAGTAAATCCTGCATATGCTTACCGGTTCCTTACTGAGTACCCAGGTGGCTTTGTTTTACTTGGTGCAGTTTTTCTATGTACAACTGGAGCTGAAGCGCTTTATGCTGATCTGGGACATTGCGGCAGGTCAAATATTCAGGTGACATGGGGATTTGTCAAGATTGCGCTACTTCTTAATTATTTCGGACAGGGAGCCTGGCTGATGTTGAATATGGAAACAGGAGCAGATTCCAATCCATTTTTTGAAATAATGCCAAAATGGTTCCTGATACCGGGAATCACTCTGGCTTCAGCTGCAGCCATTATTGCCAGCCAGGCCATAATAAGCGGGTCATTTACTCTTATTAGTGAAGCAATTTCCCTGAACTTCTGGCCTAAGCTCAAGGTGCTTCATCCGACTTATGTCAGGGGTCAGGTTTACCTGCCGGTTGTGAACTGGTTCCTCTGGATAGCCTGCAGCCTTACTGTTATATTCTTCAAAGAATCATCAAACATGGAGGCTGCTTATGGTCTGGCAATAACATTGACAATGATAGTGACCACAATGTTATTGTCATATTATTTTTATCAAAGAAGGTAAATCACGGTTTAATACTTTTGCTGTTGGTCGTCTATTTAACCATTGAAGGCAGTTTCCTTATCGCTAATCTTCATAAATTCAGTCATGGCGGCTGGTTTACATTAATTTTGACAGCCTTGTTTACTTTGATAATGTATGGCTGGTATTTCGGCAGGAAACTCAGGAACAAGTATATCTCCTTTGCCTCTCTGTATGGATACCTTGGAATGTTCAGGGACCTCGCCAGGGACAAGTCGGTTCCGATGTTGGCCACCAATCTGGTTTACATCATACATGCAAACAGCATTGACCAGGTAGAATCAAAAGTGATCTATTCCATTTTTAACAAACAACCCAAACGGGCAAATACATACTGGTTTCTGCATGTCGATATGGTAGATGAACCCAATCGCTTTGAATATAAGATTACCCATATAATACCGGGAATACTTATCAGGATTGATTTTCACCTGGGATATAAAGTTGAACCGAAAATCAATCTCTATTTCAGGGAAGTGCTGGAAGATATGGTCAAATCAGGTGAAATTACTCTCGAAAGCGGCTTTGCTTCAATGAAAAAGAGAGGATTGCCAGGTGATTTTAAGTTTGTGCTGATTGACAGAATAATGCTCCATGACTTCAAACTTTCAAATGTCGAGAGCTTCATTATTTCTTTATATTCATTAGTAAGAAGACTGAGTATACCTGCAGAGAGAGCTTTCAATCTCGATAATACGAGCATTATAGTTGAAAAGGTCCCTATTATGATAGATCAGCCTGTGGGTAAACGAATTGAGCGGATCTGAAGATTGCTGGAGGTTCCCTATTGCTGAAATGTTATCCTGTCAACGTTGACGTCGGCATACATGATCTTCAGGGCGCTGGCCCGGCGCAGGGCCTGTTTTACTTCCGTGACAATACCCATCCGGGCGTCCTTGTCGATCTTCAGCACCACGAGCATCTTTGTCTTGTCAGCCTCGCTGAGCTGTTCACGCTCCTGGGCAATGAAATCCTGGATATCATTTATCTCCCTGAAGGTATCATTGAGCTGGATCTTCGGCTCAGTGCCATACAAGGCCTGAAAGTTGCCGAGAGGCTCGCCTATGAATATAAAGCTGGCAAGCGATTTCTTCTCCAGCACTTTGCCCTCAGTTGCTTCAGGAAGCCTTACTGTCACCATGACATCCGTCTCACGCATTGTTGTGATAGCCATGAAGAAGAAGAGTGTTATGAATACTATATCAGGAAGTGAGGCTGTGCTGATCGCCTTCACTGATTTTTCCCCTGTTTTTACAAACCTGGCCATTTTATTTCTCTCCTATCCTTTTTGGTTCAGCCTCCGAAATAGGCACCTTATAGAATTCATCAACGGCGCTTTTCCTGTCCTCACCAAGTTTTTCGTAAGCCATTCCGAATTGTTCCATGGCAACTTCCTCACGCAGTTTTGACCTTGCAGCAATGAGCTCGTTCTGTACGGCAATATAGACCCCGTATTTTGTTCCGATGTCATTCTGCAGTGAGATAACCGCTTTTGAGACAGGAACGTTCCCGAAATAAGGAATATTGACTACCTCTTTTTCAGGCATATTGGGCTGATTGGCGGCATTTACAATAAACCTTTCGGCAATTTCCCTCAGCTGGCTGAATTCAGTCAGCTCTCCTTCCACCAGTAACAGGTTGTCTTTGTTGACTTTCACTTCCAGGATATTCCTGTCGTTGATCTTGTTGACATCCTGCGGCACATTGGGATCCGGGATTGCCGGCAACTGACGCATCAGTCCCGTATCCGTGTCGAGTGTTGTAACAGCCAGGAAAAATATTAGAAGGAGGAACGCAATGTCAGCCATCGAGCTTGCATTTATCTCCGGTACTTGCCTTCTTTTTCTTGCCATCTGATATATTTTTTAGTCCGGTATCTGGCGGATCATCAGGTTATTTTTTAAAATACCTTGATATCACTGAATATATAATGGCCAGGAAGGAAAGAGCAAGCAGGAAGTAGGCAAGATAGAGCCCCACGTCGGTCAAAAAGAGCGTTCGCGGCACGTTGTCCTTGCCCTTATAATGAGGCAGGTCGAGAACCGTGTTGTCAGCCATCAATGCTGCTATACCTATAAGAACGACGCCAATGACCAGTGCTATAAGGGTAAGTCTTATACCTTTAGGATTAAGTACAAAGTTCCTGACAGTAAAGAAGAGCGTAATGAGAAGGGCAATACCAAATAATACATACGCATAAATGATGAAAGAGTTGGTTATTTTCGGCTCTTCATATCTTGTCCCCTCGGTGCCCGGAACCACTCCGCCGATGAAGAAAATCACGGCAAAGATCACCGTGAGACCCATCAGGACCCACAGGAGGATCAGTGTTAACTTATTTATTTTTGCTGACATGACAGGTTATTTTTGAGTGTATCTGGCCAGCATGTCAATAAGCGAGATCGAAGAATCTTCCATCTGGTTGGAAATGGAATCGATTTTTGAAAGGATATAATTGTAGAAGACCTGCAGGATAATTGCCACCACAAGGCCGAACACAGTTGTAATAAGCGCTACCTTGATACCACCCGCAACGATGGTGGCAGAAACTGTTCCTGCCTGTTCAATGGCATCGAAAGCCTGGATCATACCGATAACTGTTCCGAGGAACCCGAGCATCGGGGCAAGAGCAATGAAAAGCGATATCCATGAGAGGTTCTTCTCGAGAAGGCCTGCCTGAACGCCACCGTAGGCAACAACTGATTTTTCTGCCATTTCAATCCCTTCATGGGATCTGTCAAGACCCTGATAAAAGATACTAGCCACAGGTCCCCTTGTATTACGGCATACTTCCTTGGCAGCGTTGACATCCTTTTCTTGCAGGGCTTTATCTATCCTGGCCAGAAGTTTATCAGTGTTAGTGGTGGCCAGGTTAAGGTATATTATCCTCTCAATAACGATGGCCAGACCAATGATCAGGCAGAGAAGGATAGAAGACATGAATCCTGCGCCGCCCTCAATGAACAGTCGTTTTATCTCTTTGTGGAGCACCGCCTCGCCTGTGGCAGGTGTAGTCTCTGCCTGTTCGGTAAGTTGCTGGGTTGTAGTTGCAGGCTGTTCCGTTTGCGCCTGTGAGGTCTGTGTTGTGCCCAGGAGGAGGAGGGCTGCAAAAACCGTAAGAACGAGAACTCTTTTCATCATGTTGTTTTTAATGGAAGTTTCAGCAAAAATAAAAAAAAAGGTCAAAGTATCAACGCTGTACGTTTCTTTAGGACAAAAAGCATAGGGTATCAAAAGAGGCGTGGCAGCATACAGTGGTGATATTAATACTCATCAGGCAGTTCTTTCAGCTGTGCCAGGGTAAATACAGGACCATCCTTACAGACATATACTTTACCAACATTGCACCGGCCGCATTTGCCAAAGCCGCATTTCATCCTGTTCTCCAGGGTGGTATAGATGTTCTCATCCGGGAAACCGAGTTTTGCAAGAACCGGGAATGTGTATTTTATCATTACCGGAGGTCCGCAAACAATCGCTACTGTTTCCTTTGATGAAGGAGCAACTTTTTCAACGATTGTCGGAACAAACCCGATTTCACCTTTCCAGTCAGGCGTTTCCCCTCCCGGATCGACAGTGGTAATGAGTTTTACATCCTTCCGTTTTTCCCATTCCTCCAATTCGTGCTTATAAACAAGATCGTTAACTGATCTTGCTCCGTAGATAATAGTTACATCTTTGAAATTCTCCCTGAGGTCAAGGGCATTCCAGATCACGCATCGCATCGGGGGCAAAGCTATTCCGCCTGCAATAAAGAGGAGGCTTTTTCCTTTCCATTCATCTATGGGGAAAGTATTTCCGTAAGGGCCGCGGAACCCTATTATATTGCCTTCCTCACAGCCCGAAAGCGCTTTGGTTACCTTGCCCGCTTGCCGGAAGGTGCATTCTATATATCCTTTGCGTGTTGGTGAGGAGGCAATACAGAAGGTTGATTCTCCTGCCCCGAAAACGGAATATTCGCCGAACTGACCGGCTTTAAATGTAAACCTGTTCTGATCTTCCTCATTGACGAATTTCAGCATAAATGTTTTCACACCCGGTGCCTCAAAAGTGACCTTCTCAACCTTCATGAGGTAAGGCATATATATATTGTCTGTCATACAGCGGTCTCCTGAATTGAAATTAAATGTTCAAGAATATTCATGTCGGCAGGACATGCCCTGGAACACCGGCCACAGCCCGTGCATCCATAGACAGACTGTCTTTCTGGCATATATGAGAATTTATGCATAACGCGCTGTCTCCACCGCTGTGACTGCACATCCCTTGGGTTATGTCCCGAGGTATGAAGTGTGAAAACTGAAAATCCGCATGAATCCCAGCATCTTACACGGGATCCGGATTTACCATGCGATTCATCCTGTATATCGAAGCATGCGCAGGTCGGGCAGACATAGGCACAGGCACCGCATCCGAGACATTTAAGTGACTGTGCAACCCATTCGTCACTTTCAAAATAATTTTCGAGCCTCTGCCTGATTTCTTCGTGGTTAAACCTGACCGGAACTTCGGCAAGATATTGTTCTTTATTTATCTCTCCGGCTTCCTCAAAAAGTGCAGTTGCCATTGAAACAACTTCTGATCCTTTGTCTGTCAGCACTTCTGCCAGAAAGTCACTGTCATCCCCAAGCTGTGTAAACAAAATGTCGCTACCTGATGTACCGCCGGGATTTCCGCCGACTGAGGTGCAAAAACAGTATTCATCCGCTGTGCTGCAGCTGAAACCTAAAACAGTCACCCGTGATAACCGGCTGTTATAGATTTCATCTTTATAATCCCAGTTGAAAATTGAACTCAGCTGGCTGATGCCCATCGCGTCACAAGGTCTTGTTCCCCAGATGACAATATCAGGAATGCTGTCAATATCAATTCCTTTAACTGATATTCCTCCGCCGGATTTGGAATAATCCAGAATTTTTTCAGCTCTGGGAAATGCAACCTCTTTTGAAGACTGGGTTGTCTGAATGTAACCGGTTGCAACTTCAGAAAAGCTTCCGGCCTCTTTGAATGACACCTTCCCGTTCTTAGTGGCAGGAGCATAGACTGTTTTGTTGTTCTGCTTCAGGATATCGAAAAGCTTCTCCAGTGAATCCTTCCTGATTAACCGCCTGTCAATACTCATATCTTACTTTATAAAGTTCTCTTTATCATCGGGTTTGTACGTAGACATCAGATGTTCTCCTTTTATTGCAGGCTGATAACCTCCAAAGTTAGCTCTGACATCTTCGATCATTCTCTTGGTCAGCAGGTTAAGCGGAATAGCAAGAGGGCATGCATTGAAGCATGCATCACAGTCAATGCACCGGCCTGTAAGATGAACAGCTCTCATTATGTGCCATTCAAGATTGCCCAGCTTATCCGAAGGAACGGGTATCCACTGAGGCTGATTAAAGTCAACCGTGCACCTGCTGCAATAACACATAGGGCATGCTGCCCTGCAGGCGTAACACTTAAAGCAGGGGGTGAGCTCATCAATCCAGAACTGCCATCTTTCAGATGACGTCATTTTCTCCAGCTTATCAAGCTTCTCCCTGTTGCGTGCATCAATCTCGATCTGATACTGATGAACAAACGTTTCTACTTCTGTGAGATTTCCAAATTCGATCAGTTTGTTTTCAGGAGTAATTCCCAGAACGAGTAAATTGTTATCGTTTACCTGGAATTCCGAGGCAAGCTGAATAATGCTTCTCATCACAGGCAATGTGGCCTCAATGGCCATCCTGCCTCTTTCCTTTACTTCCCGTTTTGTAACATAAGCAGCCAGGTTCTGTACGCAGCGGCTGTCAAATAAAAGTTTGCCGGTATCTTCGGGTCTTTCAGCAAATAGCGCACGGGTTTTGCCGGCCGTGCCTTCCTCATATCCTATTACAACCTTTACCTCAGAGGTCTCAAGAAGCTCTCTGGCCCTTTTTCTCAGTTCATCCATGGTTCTCCGCCTCCATCACCGGTTTCCTTGCAATCTTTTTATAATCATCATATGGGCCTAATTCACGGATTGAAGCAACCGTAGAATTAACAAGCTCAGCCCATCTGGCCCCTTCTGCGGCAGACACCCATGAAAATATTATCCTTCTCGTGTCAATACCCATAAAATCACAGAGTGAACGGAACATTATCCACCTTCTTCTGGCGTGGAAATTTCCGGAGGTATAATGACAATCGTTCGGATGGCATCCTGATATCATTATCCCGTCAGCTCCTTCATCAAAAGCTTTCAGCAACAGCATATAATCTATGCGACCGGTACAGGGAAACCTTATTATACGGACATTGTGAGCATATTTTATCCGGCTTGTACCGGTCAGGTCCGCTCCGGCATAAGTGCACCAGTTACAGACGAATGCCACAATTTTTGGTTCAAAATCAGCCATTACATATAATATTAATATTCATTCAATAAAGCCATAACCTCAGAATATACCTGCTCATGTGTATATCCCTGTATGTCAATTGATTTAGTCCGGCAGAAAGCAACACATGTACCGCAACCCTGGCACAGGCCGGGATTAACTCTGGCAACACTTTTTATTATTTCTCCGGCCCTGTTTCTGATATCCTCTTTCTCAATTGCCTGGTACGGGCAAGCAGACTGGCATAAGAAACAACCCACACATGAGGAATAAGCCGGTGCCGGCTGACGGTTGACGAAAGCAATCAGCGGTTCACGCGTGAGTTCGTCCTGCGAAAATAATGCTGCCACTTTAACTGCAGCACCTGATGCCATTGCGACAGATTCAGGTATGTCACGGGGAGCCTGGCATGCACCTGCCAGAAAAATACCTGCGGTGTTTGTTTCAACAGGCTTCAGTTTCGGATGAGCTTCCGCAAAGAAATGATAAGGATCGTATGAAACATGTAATTTCTGCGCCAGTTCTTCAGCTCCCTCGTTTGCAACACCGGCAGTGGCAAGAACAACCATATCAGCATCAATTTCGACCGGCATGGCATTCAGCAATGTATCGGCTCCGATCACAATCAGCTTTCCGTTCTTCTCATATATTCTTGATATCCTGCCACGCACGTAATTAACGCCGTCATCCTCGATGGCTCTCCTGACAAATTCTTCATACATTTTGCCTCCTGCCCTGATATCCATGTAGAATACATAAGATTTTCCTCCATGCACCTTATGCTGATACAGCATGGCATGTTTAGCGATATACATGCAGCATATTTTGGAACAATAAGGAATCCCTTTAGCCGGGTCACGGGATCCCGCACAGGCGACGAATACGATTTTTTCAGGGATCTTTCCGTCTGAGGGCCTTCTGATTTCACCGAGAGTGGGTCCGGAGGCTGAAGCCAGACGCTCAAACTGAAGCCCGGTAATCACATCCGGATATTTGCCATAGCCATATTCAGGGAAGAAATCTGTTTGTTTTACAGTGAAGCCTGTGGCAATGACAACAGCTCCGATTTCGGCTTCAACAATCTGATCTTCCTGGTCAAAACGAATGGCCTGTGTGGGACATACCTTTTCACATATCCGGCATTTGCCTTTGGTATAGTAGGTGCAGTGCTCCCTGTCGATCACAGGTTTGTTTGGAACAGCCTGGGGGAAAGGCACGTAAATAGCAGGCCGGTTACCCATTCCTTCATTGAATTCGCTGGGTATCTTTTTGTTGGGGCACTTTGTGGTGCACAATCCGCAACCGGTGCAGAGTTTTTCATCAAGGCTTTTTGATTTCCTCCGGATCTTCACTTTAAAGTTCCCGATAAAGCCTTCAATACTTTCCAGTTCCGAATAAGTGTATAATGTAATGTTTTGATGCTGTGCTACTTCTACCATCCTTGGCGTCAGGATACACTGCGAACAGTCGAGCGTGGGGAAAGTTTCCGAAAGCTGCGACATGTGCCCTCCGATGGATGGCTCCTTCTCGATGAGGATCACTTTATGGCCGGTATTGGCTATATCAAGGCTCGCCTGGATACCTGCAATACCGCCTCCTATCACCAGTGCTGTCTTTGTAACAGGGACCTTTATTGCATCAAGTGACTGATTATATTTGATTTTTTCAACCAGTATTCTTACGAGGTCAATTGCCTTTTCAGTTGTTTCTTCTCCCTTTTCATGCACCCATGAGCAATGTTCGCGCAGGTTGGCCATTTCGCACATGTAAGGATTTAATCCGGCTTCATCGCAGGCTTTTCTGAAAGTAGGCTCATGCATCCTGGGAGAACATGAGGCAACGACCACTCCGGTCAGGCCTTTTTCAGCAATGGCGTTTTTAATAATGGTCTGCCCCGGATCGGAACACATATACTTGTAGTCTACGCTGAAGGTCACTCCGTCATATTTGCCGGCAACGTCAGCGACTTTGGCACAATCGACTGTGGCGCTTATGTTCTCTCCGCAATGACAGACAAATACTCCTATTTTTGACATATTGCAGTCTGAATAAACATATTAATAATCAAACATTTACTTTTACGAAGTGCCTCTGAAGGCCCAGGGCTTTCCTGTCAAGTCCGACAGCCAATCCGAGTGCCTGGGTGACATAGAGTACGGGAATATCAACTTTCATTCCCAGGTAAGAGTTGATTGAACCGCGGCGCATATCGAGATTTGAATGACACATCGGGCATGCGACTATCATCGCCTCCGCTCCGCGGTCTGTTGCGTCACCTATTATTTTACCCGAGAGCCTTCCGACAGAGCCGGTTCTTGAGACAGACAATCCTGCTCCGCAGCATTCTGTCTTGAAGGCCCAGTCAATTGGTGTTGCACCTGCCTTGAGCATCAGTTCATCCATTGACTGAGGATCTTCCTCACGGTCAAATTTCAGGATCTCGTGCGGTCTGACAAGATAACAGCCGTAATAACATGCAACCTTATGGTCAAAGGGCTTTACAATACGTCCCTCCAGGTTGGGAGTAACATATTTATTGAGCATCTGGATGATATTCAGCACTTCAACAGTCCCGCTGTAATCAAGGCCATTTGCTTCAGTGACAGTATGCCTGAGTTCCGGATTTTCGGACAATTCATGTTTGGTAACGGTAAGACGGCTGTAACATGCTGCACATGGAACAACTATCTCTTTTAATCCCTGCTTTTCTGCAAGCGAGAAGATCCTTGCAGGCAATGCCAGCGATAGCTCCTTATTGATGTTATGGGCTGCCGTGGCCCCGCAGCAGTTCCAGTCTTCGATTTCTTCAATATTGATGTCAAAGGCTCTTGCGACCGCAAGTACCAACTCAGCATATTCACGGGAGGAACCTTTAAGGGAACAACCGGGATAAAATCCGAGAGTCATATATTTAATTTTTATTTTTCTTAATTGTTTTTTTGAAGATAGAGGCAACTCCTGCACGGTCTTTTATCAGTTCGGGAAATATATTCAGTTTACCGCGTTTGAGCATTTTTGGAGCCAGTTCCATGTCGTCAAGAATTTTTAAAGTTCTGGTCTTATATCCTGCCAGCAGCCCGATTTCATAAAGCCGTCCGGTATAGCGGATTGTATCAAGGAATGATCTGTGAAATGCTATTATTTCTTTTGCCCCGGGATTTGCTTTTTTCTCCCTCATTGATTTTTCCCTCAGAAAATCCATCATTTTGGGAATATCAATGCTCATGGGGCACCGTGCGAAACACATTTCACATGTAAGACAAACCCATATTGAGAAAGAGCGTAAGACTTTCTCTTCAAGTTCAGGATTACCTGTTTGAAGCATCCTCATTATTACGCTTGGCGGATAATCCATCTCAACCGAAAGGGGACATCCTGCAGAACATTTCCCGCACTGGTAGCAATGGCTCACCTTGACTTCCGTATGCTCAAGGATACTGCCGCCAAGACCTGAGGGTGCCGAATGACTGTTTTCGCCGCTCATGTTGTCGTTCTTGATTCTGATTACTTAAGGCTGTGAAATAATTAACAGATAAAAATAGCTATTTATAAAGTCCGGCGACATGAAAAAAATCATTTTGTTATGTTTTGTAAGTGATCAGAAGCGTAGCCTGAGAAGAAACCGAGGATAAGCACTTAAACATTTTAAACACAATTAATAAGCTGCGCAACAACCCTTATTATTTGTTTGCCTGCTCTAAAAAAAATGCATAAAATAGTTATACTTTTGTCCTGATATATATCATTCCTGAAGAAAGAACGGACATTTCTGATACCTTGAATCTGATGATTAATATTCCTTCAACGAACAAGAAAAGGATTGTTATTGTCGGTTGCGGATTTGGCGGTCTGACATTGGCAAAAAAGCTGCGGAAAGCCAATTACCAGGTGGTTATTATTGACAAACATAACTACCACCAATTCCAGCCATTGTTTTACCAGATTGCATCAGCCGGTCTGGACGCAAGCTCAATTACATTTCCAATTCGTAAAGTATTTCAGGAGTACAATGATTTCTACATCCGCAAGGCTGAAGTAAAGGAAGTTAATGTATCAGATAATGAGCTCAATACGTCTTTAGGTACAATAAGATACGATTATCTTGTGCTTGCGCACGGCGCGACAAATTCGTTTTTCGGATCGGATAAAATGCAGCGGTACTCAAAAGGAATGAAATCGATAGCTGAGGCTCTTGACCTGAGAAACTCCCTTCTGATGAATTTTGAAAATGCTGTCGCAACAACGGATATGGAAGAGCAGGAGCGGCTGCTCAATATTGTAATTATTGGAGGCGGTCCGTCGGGTGTAGAGATTGCCGGAGCTCTTGCCGAGATGAATAAGTTCGTTATTCATAAAGACTATCCCGAACTGAAAGACAAAGCAGTAAACATTTATCTGATAGAAGGAACTGACAGGCTTCTTAATGCAATGTCACTTAAATCATCAGAAAAAGCCAGGCAATTTCTTGAGAAGGTAGGTGTCAGGGTAATGACAGGGACACTTGCAACTGATTGTGACGATAAGAGTGTTACAACGAGCACGGGTGAAGTTATCAAAACAGGACTAATTCTGTGGACTGCAGGTATTGCAGGGAACAAATTAAAGGGTTTCACACAGGAGAACTATGGCAGGGGCGGCCGTATGTATGTTGACAGGTTCAGCAGAGTAAAGGGTTATGACAATATATTTGCCCTGGGGGATATTTCATTGATGACAGAGGGAAAATACACTTCGGGTCATCCTCAGGTAGCGCAGGTTGCAATACAACAGGCTAAATTACTTTCTGAGAACCTTAAGAATTTATCAAACGGCAAACCTCTCAGGGAATTCTCATATAAGGATCTTGGAACAATGGCGACTGTCGGAAAAAATCTTGCCGTTGTCGAACTGCCCCATTTCTGTTTCCAGGGTGCATTTGCCTGGTTTGTATGGTTGTTTATTCACCTGATGAGCATTATCGGCGTAAGAAACAAACTGATGATATTTATCAACTGGGCCTGGAAATATTTTACTTACGATCAGTCTCTCAGATTGATTCTCAGGCCAAAGAATTGTGCCTAGGTGTAGATTATTATTTATTCTATACCAGAATAAAGCTTCATGAACTGAACCCGTTCAATTGCAGCCGGATTTTCAAGATTTGCCTGGCTTAGCTTACCCCGGAAAGAGTCGACTGTTTCAAATTTGTGTTTTCGCATCCATTCGGCTGTATTCTTCAGTATCTCAGGAATAGCATCAAAGCCTTCCTTATAAAGGGCTGAAGCAATCTGAACAGTGGTTGCACCAGCCAGAAGCTGTTTGACAAATGCTTTATGGTCGTGAACTCCGGTGGAAGCAGAAAGGTCACATTTTACATGCCCTGACAGTATTGAGATCCACCGAAGGGTATGATTATACTCTTCATTTGAGCTCAGGATTGGTCCGTGGCTAACATCGATTTTTTCGATATCAAAGTCGGTATTATAGGGTCTGTTGAAAAGAACGAGGCCCTTTATGCCGGTTTCAGACAGTTTCTGAACCGACTGTGCCAGGGACGAAAAATAATACCCGATTTTTACTGCAACAGGTATATTGACGTAGTTCCTTACTTCCCTGATAATATCAAAATAGATTCTTTCATTGTCTTCTCCGCTTCGTCTCCTGTCCGATGGCAGTATATAAATGTTCAGTTCCAGGGCATCGGCATTTGTTTCCTGTACTTTTTTAGCAAATGAATGCCAGTTAAGGTTTGAAACGCAGTTTATGCTGGCAATGACGGGAATGTCAACGGACTCTTTAGCTTCCCGGAGAAATCCAAGGTATTTATTCAGCGTGTTTGTTTTCGCAAAATCAAAGATGTAGGAGTATGCTTCATCATAATCATAAATTCTTTTTCCGAACAGTGTGCCGGGAGCCTGTGTAAATGTTTTTACATCACCTTCTTCCGACTTAATAACGTTATGAGTTTCAACATGGATCTGCTCTTCAAAAAGGGATTTAACAACTATAGCCCCGACACCTTTTGCAGCCAATTCTTTAATGTTTGAGATTGAATTTGTCAATCCGCAGCTTCCTGCGATAAGTGGATTTCTGAGCTTTAATCCGAGATAATTGGTTTGAAGGGATTCCATTGTCTTATCACTATTAATATTAAGTATCAGAAGTAAAGTTAGCAATTAAGATAATATGTAATTGGGCTTAGCTTCGCTGATCCCTGTGGGAGGACCTGCTCCGGCACTGCAGGAATGCAAATGGCAGATTACTCGCTGCGCTCGTGATAATAGCCCGTCCGCCGGCGGCGGGGATTATTCGCTACGCTCATGATCCCCAAAGGAAGAACCTGCTCCGGCACTGCAGGAATGCAAAGGGAGGATTACTCGCTTCGCTCGTGATCCCTGGTAGGGGAACCTGCAACACATGACTGACCTTTCAGGTCTTATTACTTTTACCTCCGCCACTTTTGAAAGCTAGCTTTCAACGTGTCGTCGGCAAAACTAATAACCCCGCCGATGGCGGGGTCAGTCATGTTGTTGCGGAGAGAGGGGGATTCGAACCCCCGGTACCCTTTTGAGGTACACACGCTTTCCAGGCGTGCCAGTTAAGCCACTCCTGCATCTCTCCGGAAAAACGGCGCAATTTACAAAAAAAATGATGACAGCAGCGGGTTCAGCTCATTTCACCAAAGAGGGATTTCGACAACAGCGGGATCAGCTCATTTCACCGCTGAGGGATTTCGACAACAGCGGGATCAGCTCATTTCACCGCTGAGGGATTTCGACAGCAGGGCCTCAATTTTAGTCTTAGTCAAAGAACTGCCTAAAAAATCATCATCTTCGTCACGGCAGCCTCGGTGGTGATATCACCGCCACTTATGACTCCTGCTGTACGCAGTCCTGCCGAGGTCTCATACAGGCCCATCTCGACACTGCCGGCCTGGCATTGAGTGACATTGAGCACAATACCTCCCTCCGCTATGAACGAACGGATCTCCCCGAGAAACCAGTCAAGCGTCGGTGCATTACCGGTTCCGAATGTTTCAAGAATGAGTCCGTGCAGCCCCTCCGTTCTGAGCAACGACCTGACAACACCCTGCCCGATACCCGGAAAGAGCCTCAATACTGCCACCCCGGTATCAAATCCTGCGGACACTTTCAGGGGACGTCTTACCGTTGGATACCTTATCAGGTTGCGGTTATAGCGGATCTGCAGACCTGCCTCTGCCAGCGGCGGCAGATTGGGTGAGGTGAAAGCATTGAAATGTTCCGCGCTGAACTTGATGGTCCTGTTGCCTCGTAACAGTTTGTTCTCGAAGTAGATACACACCTCAGGCACAAGCGGCAGCCCGTTCTCGCTGGCAGCGGCAATCTCAATTGCAGTGATCAGATTTTCCTTCCCATCGGTACGCAGAACACCGATCGGCAACTGGGCACCGGTAAAGATGACAGGTTTCTCGAGTCCCGAGAGCATAAAACTCAACGCAGAGGCTGAATATGACATGGTGTCAGTTCCGTGCAACACCACGAAACCGTCGAAATGATCATATTCTGCGGAAATTGTGTTTGCAATCCGGATCCATGTATCAGGACTGACATCCGAGGAATCAATCACCGGGTCGAAGGTCACAGTCTCGAGATTGAATCCGAACCTCTGCAGTTCAGGTACCTGGTCCGAAATGTGTTTGAAGTCGATCGGTACAAGCGTCCCTGTCACCGGGTCGTTGACCATCCCGATGGTACCTCCTGTATATATTATTAATATTGAAATGCTCTTTTCCATCCATTAAATTTTAAAGAGTGCTTTTGCATTGGCAGTGGTTTTGTCGGCTACTTCCGCCGGGCTGATGGCCAGCAACTCAGATAATTTGTCAATCACCAGTGTCAGGCGGCTGCTCTCATTCCTTTTGCCACGGTAGGGTACCGGTGCAAGATACGGTGCATCGGTTTCAATTACAATTTTGTTAATACCAGCCTCTATTGCAGCTTCTCCCAGACGGCTGTTCCGGAAGGTGATCACACCGCCTATTCCGATCAGGAAACCCATCGCAACAACCTGCCTTGCTTCCTCAGCATTTCCGGGAAATGCATGAAAAACACCTGTCACACGGCCGGGGCCGAAGGACTTTATTTCGCGGATTATAACATCAAGTGATTCGCGTGCATGAATCACCACAGGCAAGGCGTATTCCTCCGCAAGCTCGAGGTGACGCCTGAATGAGACCAGCTGTTCATTGATGAAGGTCTTGTCCCAGTAAAGATCGATACCGGTCTCACCAATACCGTAGTACTTATGGTCAGCCAGCCTGGCTTCCACCTCATCAAGCTCCTGCCGGTAATTCTCCCTCACTGACGTCGGATGCAGGGCCATCATCGGCAGGCAGACCCCCGGGAAGCTTTTCTCAACAGCAAGCATGGAGGCCACCGAGGATGAATCAATATTGGGCATAAGGATGGTCTGTACTCCGGAGCTGAGTGATCTTTTAACCACTTCATCGCGGTCAGCATCAAACTCCGGCAGGTAAATGTGGCAATGAGTATCAATGATCTGCATACTGCAAAATTAGCTTTTTTAGGCATTAGGCAGTAGGCATTAGGCAGTAGTGATTTTTACAAATCATCAATCTGCGTTGCAGACTGCCGATTGTGGATTTCGGACTGCTTTCCCACTATTGCCTACTGCCTATTGCCTCTTGCCTTATTTCTTTATACCTTTACTATGTCTCGCAAACATTATTACATATGTCACAAACTTCACTTGTGCACAAGATTGCACTTGGAATGATTCCGGGTGTGGGAGATATCACCGCCCGAAAACTTGTCTCGTATGCAGGCAGCGTGGAGGCAGTATTCAGTGAACCGTACCGCAACCTGACGAAAATTCCCGGAGTGGGAGAAGCCCTGGCAAAAGCAGTGTCCGGGCGCGATTACCTCGAAGCAGCCGCCAGGGAGGCTGACTTTGTCGAAAAACATGGAATCAAAGTATTCCACTACCTCGATGAAGATTACCCTTTCCGGCTTCGTCAGTGTGAAGATTCTCCCGTCACTTTTTTCTTCAGGGGCAATGCCGACCTCAATGCATCACGTATGTTAAGCATCGTTGGTACCCGCAATGCAACACAGCGGGGCCGTGAACTGTGCCAGAAAATTGTTGCGGGATTATCGGTCCATTTCCCGGAACTGGTCATAATAAGCGGACTGGCTTACGGAGTGGATATCGCCGCGCACAAGGCGGCACTGGCAAACGGCCTGCCTACTATCGCAGTTCTGGGTCACGGTCTCAAATCGATGTACCCGTCCATTCATGCCGGAGTAGCCGGAACGATGCTTGAGAAAGGAGGTCACCTGACGGATTTTTCTTCAGATACCCTTCCCGAAAGGAATAATTTTATCAGGCGAAACAGGATCATCGCAGGTGTCTCTGATGCCACACTGATAATAGAATCCGGAATCAAGGGAGGTGCCTTGATAACCGCAGATATTGCTTCCTCCTATAACCGGGATGTCATGGCTGTACCAGGCCGTCCCGGTGATGAATGGTCCGCAGGATGCAATGCCCTCATAAGGTGCAATAAGGCGGCGCTTGTCGAGAACTGTGAACATATTGAATACCTGCTCGGGTGGAAACCGTCTGCACTGTCGGCTCCGGCTGCACAACCGCAACTCTTCCCTGCAATGACAGACAATGAGAAGAAAGTCTATGAAGCCCTGAAGTCAGGCGGTGACCTGACAATGGATACGCTCGCACGGGCGCTTGAAATACCAGTTTACAGGCTTTCCACAGTGTTGCTGCAGATGGAGCTTGCAGGATTGATCACTCCGTGCCCGGGAAGTGTTTACAGGATCAGATAAAAAAACACCGTAACCCTCAGACTCAGGCTGAGGGCCACGGTGCATATCAGTCAGATTGGATATCAGATAAGTCCCTGATCAAGCATTGCGTTGGCAACCTTGAGGAAGCCGGCTATGTTTGCGCCTCTCACATAGTCAACATAACCGTCTTTGCCGGTGCCATGCTTGACACATGCGTTATGTATATTGACCATGATCGAATGCAGTCTGGCATCAACCTCTTCCTTGTTCCAGTTGAGCTTCATTGAGTTCTGCGTCATCTCGAGACCTGAGGTGGCAACACCGCCTGCGTTGACAGCCTTGCCGGGTCCGAAGAGCAATTTATGCTTAATGAATAATTCAACCGCTTCAGGTGTACATCCCATGTTTGAGATCTCAGCGACAAGCATAACACCGTTTTCAATCAGCACCTTTGCATCATCACCGTTAAGTTCATTCTGTGTGGCACACGGAAGAGCGATATCGACCTTTACTTCCCAAGGTCTCTTTCCCTTTACAAAGGTCGATCCCTTGAATTCTTTTGCGTAGGGCTCAACGATATCCTGGTTTGAGGAACGAAGCTTAAGCATGTAGTCAATCTTTTCGCCGCTGATACCTGCGGGATCGTAAATATATCCGTCAGGTCCTGAAATCGTAACTACAGTACCACCCAGCTCGGATGCTTTCAGGGCAGCGCCCCATGCAACGTTGCCAAATCCGGAAAGGGCAATCTTCTTGCCTTTAATGGTTTCCTTCTTGGTTGCGAGCATTTCAACAACAAAATAGATTCCGCCGAAACCTGTAGCCTCAGGACGGATGAGTGATCCGCCCCAGTTTAATCCCTTTCCTGTCAGAACGCCTGTGTTTTCACCTGCCAGTTTCTTGTACATACCGTAAAGGAAACCTATCTCACGTCCGCCTACTCCGATGTCGCCTGCCGGTACGTCGGTCTCAGGACCGATCAGCTTCCACAGTTCAAGCATGAACGACTGGCAGAAACGCATCACTTCGTTGTCAGATTTGCCTTTAGGGTCGAAATCTGATCCTCCCTTGCCTCCACCCATTGGAAGTGTGGTAAGTGAATTTTTGAAGATCTGCTCAAAGCCCAGGAACTTCAGGATGGAGAGGTTTACAGTCGGGTGAAAGCGGAGTCCGCCTTTATACGGGCCGATAGCATTGTTGAACTGTACCCTGTATCCGAGGTTTACCTGTACATTTCCCTGGTCATCCATCCATGGAACCTTGAATGTCAAAATCCGGTCAGGTTCAACGAGCCTCTGCAGTATGCCGGCTTTGGCAAACTTCGGATTCTCATTGTAAACTTCCTCAATAGATTCGAGGACTTCCCTGACAGCCTGATGAAACTCGACTTCACCCGGATGTTTCTTCTCGAGATCTGCCAGAATCGTTTTTACTTTCATTGCGGTATCTATTTTAAGTAGTGATTTATTTTCAAATCAATTCTTTTCCAAAGGTGAGGTAACCTTCAGTCATGAAAAATGACTTTACTCATGTTTTATGATTCCGGGATTAACCTGCTGATTTATAGGTTTTAAGAACCTCTTCTATTTTTGCTCTCTGGATGCCTGACAGCGCCGTTATGCTTACAGGACTGTATGCGGCTTTCTGACCCTGGACCCTTCGATAAAGGATGAGATCCTGATGCATGCCCATCATGCTGGTGATGATCTCGAAGCCGGCAAACTGCAGGGCAGGGATCTCAATGCTCTTGCTGTCGCCTGGGATAAGGCCTGTCTTGTACCATCTGAGAGTGATACCACGTTCATCAGCAGAGAAATAAATGTATCTGAATTTCATTATAGCCGGATAGAAGATGAGAAGCAGATAGATCACAGTTAAGGCGGCGGTCATGATATGGACACTGTTCTCGGCCATGACATGCCGGAAGATTTTCGGGAAATATGCCATGAAGACATACAGAACATATACCACTGTTGCTATGAATCCAAGCAGCCTGAAAGCAACAATTTTCTGACCGTTATCGATAGTCATAATCTTTTCATTTTAAACAAATCTAAGAAATTTCTTTAAAAAAAACTTTCCGGAACTGATTTGGGCTAGTCTCGCTTTTTACTGAAGAACTTTTTCATCATCATTGAGCACTCCTTTGCCAGTACTCCGCTTCTGACAATTGTCTTCGGGTGGAGGATGTTCACGCCGGTTGTTGTATAACCTTTCTTTTCATCAGATGCTCCGTAAACTACCGCCGAAACCTGGCTCCATGCCAGTGCACCGGCGCACATGATACACGGCTCCACGGTAATGTAAATGGTGCAGTCGGTCAGGTATTTTCCCCCGAGATAAGATGCCGCAGCCGTAATGGCCTGCATCTCCGCATGGGCTGTCGGGTCATTGAGCGTTTCCGTCAGGTTGTGCGCACGCGATATTATGACCTTTCCGGCCACGACAACCGCACCTACCGGTACTTCGTCGCGGTCAGCAGCCTTCTGCGCCTCGGCAAGCGCCAGTCGCATAAAATATTCATCATCCCCGTGTTCCATGATATCAGCTTTTTGGCTCAGGATGTATGACAACACTTATATCCCTGAATTCTTTCCCGAGCCTCTCCTCTATGCTGTCACACTGGCGGTGGATGACCTCGATGGTTTCGCTGGCAGGGACCTCGAGGTGGAACTCGACAAATCGCTGATGACCGGCTGTCCGTGTTCGCAGACTGTGATAGGTTGCATTCATCTCTTTAAGGATGGCTTCCACTTTTTTCAGTTCATCGGGAGAGATGGCTATGTCAAGCAGCGGGAAGAAGGCTTTCTGCAGCAACATCCATGATTCATAAATAATGAGCATTGCCACACCCAGGGCTATGATAGGGTCAAGGATATGCCATCCCGTGATCCACATCAGAGCCAGACCTATGGCGACACCAACAGAGGTTATGACGTCAGTCTTAAGATGGAGTGCATCGGCTTCCAGGGCAACGGAATCAGTCATATGCGCTACTTTGTACAGCCTGCGTGAGACGAAAGTGTTCACTACCGCCGATATAGCCATGACGAGGATCCCAAGTCCCAGTACGTTGGGCTCCTCAGGATGAATGAGCTTGCGGATTGCCTCGAAGATGATCCAGGCCGATGCTATGAAAATCAGACCTGCCTCAATTACGCCAGATACGTTTTCAGTTTTTCCGTGGCCATAAGGGTGTCTTTCGTCTGCAGGATTACCGGATATCCTTACAGCGAAGAAGGCTATTATGGCCGCCACAAGATCAAGCGCCGAGTGAATGGCCTCTGAAAGGATACTGACCGAATTAGTCAAAAGACCGACAGCAAGCTTCATTACGATGAGCAGGGTATTTGACATCACCGAAAGCCTTGCAGTCTTCGTTTTCAGGTTGCTGGCCATAATGAGGAATAGACCGGATTTTCTGCAATTTTAGAAAAAAACCGGTGAAAACGCAGCGGAAAGTTATTACCGTTTATTACCGGGAATAATTCTTATTTTTGTTACCTCAATAAAAATGAAATGTACAGGACACACACATGCGGAGAGCTGATTATCAGTAACAAAGGGGAGAGGATTACGCTGGCAGGATGGGTTCAGCGCTCGAGGGATCTTGGCGGGATGACATTTATCGACCTGCGTGACCGTTACGGGATTACACAGCTGGTCTTTAACATGGAGACCAATGCTGATCTCTGCAACCAGGCCAGGAAACTGGGACGTGAGTTCGTTGTGCAGGTCACCGGCACGGTGGCTGAACGAAGCAATAAAAACTCAAAGCTTGCTACCGGGGACATCGAGATAATTGTTGAAAGCATCACTGTGCTGAATACATCTGACCTGCCTCCGTTCACAATTGAGGAAAACACTGACGGCGGCGATGAGCTGCGGATGAAATACAGGTACCTCGACCTCCGCCGGCAGAATGTGCGTTCGAATATAATCCTGAGACATAAGATGGCCCAGGAGGTCAGGCGGTATCTCGACGGACAGGGTTTCATCGAGGTTGAGACTCCGGTGCTCATAAAATCAACGCCTGAGGGAGCTCGCGACTTCGTGGTGCCGTCACGGCTTCATCACGGTGAGTTTTATGCCCTGCCGCAGAGCCCCCAGACATTCAAACAGCTTCTTATGGTTGCCGGGTTCGACAAATACTTCCAGATAGTGAAATGCTTCCGCGATGAGGATCTGCGCGCTGACCGCCAGCCTGAATTTACTCAGATAGATTGCGAGATGTCATTCATACATCAGGAAGACATCCTGGATACTTTTGAAGGCCTTGCCAGGCATTTGTTCCATGAGATAAAAGGCATCAGTTTTGACAGCCCGTTCCCGCGCATTTCCTACGATGAGGCGATGAAACTGTACGGCTCGGACAAACCGGACATACGGTTCGGAGTGTGCATAACTGAAATCACCGATGCGGTCAGGGGAAGGGATTTTACGGTCTTTGACAGCGCTGAATATGTCGGGGGCATTTGTGCCTCAGGGTGTGCCGTATATACACGTAAGCAGCTTGATGAACTGACGGAGTTCGTCAAACGGCCGCAGATAGGGGCAAAGGGACTTGTCTATGCACGCGTTGAGGCCGACGGGTCAGTGAAGTCTTCAATCGATAAGTTCTATAATGCTGATGACCTGAAGCGTCTTGCCGCGGTGATGAAAGCGGGGGCAGGTGATCTTATTCTGATAATGGCTGGAGATAAGGAAAAAACGCTCACCGCCCTTGGCGAGCTGCGCCTTGAAATGGGTCGTCGCCTGGGATTCAGGGATGCATCAAAATATGCTCCGCTGTGGGTGACCGACTTCCCGCTGCTTGAGTGGGATGAAGAGACACGACGGTTCTATGCAAAGCACCATCCCTTCACGGCTCCGAAGCCGGAGGATCTTCAGTATATGGAGAGCGACCCGGCAAGGGTGCATGCAAATGCGTATGACCTTGTAATCAATGGCACTGAGATTGGCGGCGGATCAATCCGTATACATGATCCTGAGACACAGTCGCTCATGTTTAAAACACTGGGATTCACCGAGGAAGAAGCCCGGAAACAGTTTGGCTTCCTCCTTAATGCCTTCAGATTTGGAGCTCCGCCTCATGGGGGAATAGCCTTTGGATTTGACAGGTGGACTGCCATTCTGGGGGGTTCGGATACAATCCGCGACTTCATCGCCTTCCCGAAAAATAACCAGGCCCGTGATGTGATGATCGACACTCCTTCTACAATCAGGCAGGAGCAGCTTGACGAACTGGGAATTGAAATTAAGAAGGCAGGGAAATAAATTCAAAAAGGCCAGCGAATAATTTCAAAAAGCCCCGGAGTAATTTCAAAAAGGCCCGGTGGTAAACGAAACCTTAAATTTTGGTTTTGCGGACTGTTTTTTTCTTCGGGGGCGAGACTTCCAGGGGCTTGGTGTAAGGTATTGAGAAACAGAAAAGAGACCCTTCCCCGGGATTCGAGATGAGCCAGATGGAACCGCCAAGCAGTTCGACATAGGCCTTTGAAATAGAGAGGCCAAGTCCTGTGCCGCTGAATTGCTTCGAGCTCGGGGTCTCAACCTGGTAAAAGCGGTCGAAAACCTTGACCTGGTGCTCCGGGGCAATGCCTATCCCGGTATCACTTACAAAGAACTCCACCATGTCTCCCCTGAGGACATAGCCAAATTCAATCCTTCCTTCCCTGGTGAATCTGAGGGCATTGTTCAGAAGATTGGAGAAAATCTGTATGATCTTGGTTTCGTCTGTGAGAACAATTGACTCATCATCATCGAGATGCGATGTGAACTGCAGCACCAGTCCCTGCTGCTGTGCGCGCAGGCGATACTGCTCATTGAGATTCCTGATAAGAGTATTCAGGTTGACATCGGTGCGTGATACTTTCACCAGTCCGGTCTCAACGTTTGAGATGTCAACGATATCAGTAATGATTGAAAGAAGCTGGTTGCTCGACTGGTAAATGATGTCAATGTACTGTCTGCGGCTCTCTTCCGTAGTCTCAGGTGAATCGAGAAGTGTTGTGAAACCCACGATGGCATTCATGGGGGTGCGTATCTCATGTGAGATATTATGAAGGAATGCCGTCTTGAGCTTATCGCTCTGCTCTGCCTTATCCCTGGCCCTGATCAGTTCCTCCTCAATACGTTTCCTGTCGGTTATATCTGAAATAAAGCCCTCCAGGGCTACTAACTTATCGCTCTCATAGTAGCCGCGGCCTCTTTCCCATACCCATCTTTTATGTCCCGCCGAGGTAATGATCCGGTACTCGATAGTGTAGAGATAACCTGTGCTGAGTGCATTGTGGATCTCATCTGATACTCTCTTTATGTCAAGAGGATCAATGATGGACGTGAATGATCTTATCTTATTGCCAATGAATTCATTGGGAAGGTATCCGGCAAGCTCATAGATGCCGTCGCTGATATACTGCATGGTCCATTCAGCGTCATTGTCACAGCGGAACACGACACCACGGAGGTTATTGATGATTGTGCTCAGTTTCTTGTTGCTCTCCTTCATCTCCTCTTCGGCGCGCTTGCGCTCAGCGATGTTGCGGCCTATGCTCTGGTAAAACCGTGCTCCTTCAACCTCAACAGTATAAGCGCTGATCTCAATCGGGAATGTCGTCCCGTCACTGCGCCTGTGAACAGTTTCTATGTAGGACGAACCTTTGTTGTTGAGCTCCTGGACATGTTTGGCAAGCAAGGGAACTTCCTCCGATGTCCGGATGTCTGTTATATTCATTCCGATGAGCTTATCGCGCGGAAAACCGTAGGTCTCCACAGCACGTTCATTGGCTTCGACGATATTCATGTCGCTGTCAATGAGCAGTATAATATCGCTTCCATGTTTCATCACAAAGTCGAAATGCTTCATGATGGCCTGTCTGTTAAGGTCCTCCCTGTACTTTTCCCGGAGGTACCGCACCCTTGTCGATTTGGTAATAAGGTAGCCGATGCTTGCCAGAGCAAGGTAAACGAGTCCCATGATCAGCCACAGCATTGCTATCTCGCGGTTGAACCTGGCGAGGATTTCAGGTGTCTCCTTTTTAGCAGCCAGGTACCATTCGGTGCCGGGCACCTGTTTAACCGAAGCAACAACCTCGGTTCCCGTGTAATCTTTATAGGTAATTACCTTCTGATCTTCGGATGGGGGATTGAGCGCTATGAGCTCCAATTCACCTGCAGGAAGTTTAACGTCCTTGTCGAATCCTGCCAGCCTGGAGCCATTGAGGTAGACGACTAAATCACCGTCAAAGCGGAAAAGAATACATTCAGAGGTTCTTCCAGGTGTGGGCCATGTTGATATAAGCGGAAAGAGTTCCTTCTCCGGATCAACCCGAATGACAAGAATACCGGCCAGCACCGTATCGCCTTCGTGAGGCATCTTCATTGGAATGATAAGATCAAGATGAAGGTACGGGACAACTGCTGCCGAATGGAAATCTGAAAGAGAAATTTCGGGATTGGATATCACAGTGGTAATTCGTGACCGGAGAAATTCGCCCATGACTGCCTCCGACTCAGGAACGGCAAGTCCGGGAATGCCTCCCGCATTCAGCAGGACGGCACCGTGAAAGTCGTAATTCTCTATCAGTGTGGTGAGCAACTGGGTAAGTCTCGACTTTTCCCATTTGTTGCTTTCCTTGATGAACATGGCATCTATATGTTCAACGAGGGTGACGTTTTCATGGATTAGTCTTGCGTCGTTAAGCTTTTCTTTACGCCAGTGGGCGATCTGGTCGGCCTTGAGTTGCGCGATAGCCTCCATCTCTGTTGCGGCATCGGTAATAATACGTTGTTTTTGTCCCGATGAATAAATGAATATCAGGGTTGTAAGAACAGCAGCCGTGAATATGAGCATACTCACAGAAGTCCATGGGAAGGGCGACTTCTTGTTGTTCTTTTTCATCAGGCTCCTTAAATTTCTCGTTGGGCCGGGGTGTGAAGTTAATACAATGTCAGATATTCAACATTTAAAACGTATTAACAGCATACTAAATTATGACAAAGGTATTAATACTGCAATGACTGGGAGCCATACACGATGATTAAAAGGCAGCAATGTACTAAATGCAGAAAAGACAATCACATGTCACTTAAGCAGGGGACTGTCAGCAGTGATTTTAATAAAAGGGAGTATTATGTTATCCGGGAGCTGGCCGGATTGCAGCATTCTATTTAGCGTTTTTCTTTTCCTTTTTTTCCTTACGCTTTTCCTTCAGGCTTTTCGTCGGCTCTTTCTTTTGGCTTTTCTTGGTAACAAGTCCTTTTGTCATGGCTTTAATATTTTGATTTACAATAAATTAATTGTGCGGTACCATTTCCGCTTTTTATGATGCTAAATGTAATTTCAAAGATTTGAAAATGCAACTGTTGTTAATTAAAAACTGAAAAGTCACAAAGGGTTCATAACCTGAAAAGTCGGACTGGTTGCTTTGTCTCAGACAGGGGGCTTTTTACGGATGATAAGTACATTTTGGTCAAATTAGGAAGGAAATCTGTCACAATTCTAGTTAAATTAGAAGCCTGAATTTGCAAAGGCTGAGCATAATTTTATTCAATTGATCTCGTTACAGTTCAGGTAGCGGGAAGCAATCTGCAAGATTGAATGTTACGTGTGCGCAGTTCTTTCAAGGAAGCCTGGTCCCTTTTCCGGCAGGCTCATAGTAACAGTCAGATCAGTGTGACTGACGAAACGAAGGTTTATAAAAGCCTGATTCAAAGAAATCATTAACAACAAGATTATTAATTTATTACAGCCTGCCTGCAGGCACAGATAGGACATTTCAGGATATCATCTTTATACCCTGATTTAGGTTATATTTGTATAGGATTTATCCCGATTAAGAAACTTTTCAAATGCTTTCTTAAACCTGCAGCTGTAATGAAAAGCCTGTATGATTTGTCCGAAAGGTTCTGTCTGAGAAGAGAACTCAGGGTCTTGGGCATTGCCATGGTATTATTCACGAATATTGTGAATGTTTTTGGGCAGATCGGGAGGGTGCCTGTAGCAGTTGATGACACTTATCAGACCCAGGAAGACCTGCCGCTGACAGGTAATGTTTCAACCAACGATGTTCGCGGTGATGGTACACAAATATGGACGCTTATTACCTCAGTGAGTTACGGTTCTTTAAAATTTAATCCGAGCGGGACATTCACATATGAACCTGGTCTTAACTATTATGGTTCTGATAGCTTTGTGTACAGGCTGTGTGACAGGGATAACGAATGCTCTCAGGCTACCGTGACAATAACCGTAGGAAGCTGTAAATGATCCGCCTGTGCTGGCTCCGATTGGAAGCAGATCAGTTTGTCAGGCGTCCCTGCTTAGCTTCACTGCGACAGCATCAGACCCTGATATTCCTGCCAACATTTTGTCTTATAGCTTGATTGGCGCACCACTGGGAGCGGTAATTGACGCATCTTCCGGCCTGTTTACCTGGACACCCGATGTTACTCAGTCCGGAGCATACACTTTTACCGTTCGGGTGACGGATGACGGCGCACCGCAGCTTTATGATGAGGAGCTGATAACCATAACGGTTTATGGTATTCCTTCTCCTGCCGGCACTATAACAGGACCTGTCACCTTCACTCCGGGCACTTCAGGTGTTATTTATTCTGTTTCTCAGATTACCGGGGCAACAAGCTATATCTGGACTTACTCCGGTACTGGAGTTACAATAAATGGAAACGGAAGCAGCAGTGTGACACTTGATTTTTCCCTGGGTGCAACAGGAGGTCAGTTAAGTGTCATGGGGCATAATGAATGTTTCGACGGAGCCTCATCATCTATCGGGCTTTCACCTGCAACAAAAACCCTTACCATATCTTCCTTATTGCTGGAAAGTCTTTACAACGGAGCAGGAACAATGAGACAGGCCTGGAATGCAACAGGGCCGCAATGGCCGGCCGGGGTGGCTGATCATATTACTGTTGAACTTCGCAGCTCAGCCAGTTATTCAACGATAATCTATGACACAAATGATGTCGAGCTGAATACATCAGGAACAGCAATCGTCTCCGTCCCCTCAGGATACGGTGATTCATATTACATTACAATCAAACACCGCAATAGTATTGAGACAACAACGGCTGCTCCTGTTTCTTTTGCCGGCAGTTCTGTCAGCCAGTCGTTTGGAGCACCAGCAAATGTTTATGGGAATAACCTTAAACAATCAACTGATAGCTATTATTTGATCTATGGCGGTGATGCCAACCAGGACGGATCTGTTGATACGGGCGATTATGCCCCTGTTGTAAATGCAGTCTCACAGTATTTACGTGGGTATGTTGCTGCTGATATTGACGGGAACGGTTCTGTGGATACAGGAGATTATTCGATTTTGGTAAATAACGTTTCCAGATACGTAAGAGTTTATCACCCGTAAATTTTCAGTGATTAAATTCTGTAAATCACTTCGCACTTTTTTGAAACAGATACTACAGTACAAGGAATTTATTAATAATTGAGGAGGGTCATGAAAAACAGTATCAGATATTGGATTTTAGCTTTAACATTGCCGGCACTGCTGCTCTCCAGTGATTTTGCCTATGCGGGTCCGGGGGATTTTGAACTCTCCGTCAGAAATCAGATTCAGACAGCGCCCGACAGACTTGAGTTTGATGTTTACCTCCTGGATACAGACCCGCTCAATGACTTTTACCTGAGCACTGAACAGTTAGGAATATTGTTCAACTCAGCGATCTACACGGGAGGGACCGTTTCGATTGCTCATTGACAATACAGGTTCAGGTCTTGGTACTTTCCAGATAATTATATCCAGACGCCTTTAATAGAGACTGATCCCGGTTATCCGAACCGGACACATATTAAGCTTGCAGGTGAATTAGCGAGAACACTACTTAGTCAGTGTACACTTATTTCAAAGGTCAGTCCGGGTACGCTGATAACTCATTTTATTCTGACAAGTACCATCAACTTTACGGCCGGATCTACACCTGATCTTACTTTTACATCAAGCACTGATGTCACGCCGTTGTATGCTACAAGAATACTAACTTCCGATGGATCAAGTGTATCTCCGCTGCCAACAACATCAGGCGGCAATGCTGTAATCTACGGAAACCCCGCACTTAATTCACTGCCGACTGCATTCAATGTAACAGGTGGTGGAGCATACTGCGCAGGTGGAAGCGGATTACCTGTCGGGCTGGATGGTTCTGAGACAGGCGTGACTTATACACTGTTGAGAGATGGCGCTGAATTATCCCAGACAATCGCCGGAACAGGGTGCTGCAATATCATTTGGCAACCAGACTGTCGCAGGTGTTTATACCGTTGAGGGCACAAATACGGGAGGTACTGCCACAATGGCAGGCAACGCTACTATTACGGTCAACCCCTTGCCAGTAACCTCAGATATAACCGGTAATGCAACGCCTGCATGCAGCGGGACGGGATATACATATAGCGTTACACCGACAGCGGGATCAGGTTATGCATGGACAGTTCCGGCGGGAGCAACCATAACGGCAGGAGCAGGAACAAGCAGTATTACAGTCAGCTTCGGTACTACCAATGGCAATATCGCTGTCACCGAGACTAACGCGTCATCATGCGTAGGAGCCACAAAGACCCTTGCAGTTAGTCTTTCGGGCTGCGGGCTTGATGCTGATTTTACAGGAGCACCGCTTTCAGTATGCGTCGGAGCAACAGTGACATTTACGAATACGTCGACAGGTACTACCGGAGGTACCAGTTACAGCTGGGACTTTGGATCGGGAGCCAGCCCGGCGACGCAGAATACGATAGGACCGCATTTGGTTACCTACAGTACAAGCGGATTAAAGACGGTATCGTTAATTATAACCGACGGTGCATCAAATACAGAGACAAAGACAGATTACATCACTGTTAATCCTTTACCTGCAGCAGCAGGAACGATAACAGGTACGGCAACGGTATGCCAGGGACAGTCGGCAGTATCATACAGTGTAGGGGCGATAGCCAATGCCACGAGTTACACGTGGGCATACAGCGGGACAGGAGCGACGATAAGCGGATCGACAAATCCGATGACGATAAACTTTGCTGCCAATGCCACGTCAGGTAACCTTACCGTACGGGGAACAAACAGTTGCGGCAACGGTACAGTAAGTGCCAGTTATCCGATTACAGTGAATGCGCTGCCTGCAGCAGCAGGAGCGATAACGGGTACGGCATCGGTATGCCAGGGACAGTCGGCAGTATCATACAGTGTAGGGGCGATAGCCAATGCCACGAGTTACACTTGGGCATACAGCGGGACAGGAGCGACGATAAGCGGGTCGACAAATCCTATGACGATAAACTTTGCTGCCAATGCTACATCAGGTAACCTGACGGTACGGGGAACAAACAGTTGCGGCAACGGGACGGTCAGTGCCAGTTACCCGGTCACAGTCAACCCCTTGCCAGTAACCTCAGATATAACCGGTAATGCAACGCCTGCATGCAGCGGGACGGGATATACATATAGCGTTACACCGACAGCGGGATCAGGTTATGCATGGACAGTTCCGGCGGGAGCAACCATAACGGCAGGAGCAGGAACAAGCAGTATTACAGTCAGCTTCGGTACTACCAATGGCAATATCGCTGTCACCGAGACTAACGCGTCATCATGCGTAGGAGCCACAAAGACCCTTGCAGTTAGTCTTTCGGGCTGCGGGCTTGATGCTAATTTTACCGGAGCACCGCTTTCAGTATGCGTCGGAGCAACAGTGACATTTACGAATACGTCGACAGGTACTACCGGAGGTACCAGTTACAGCTGGGACTTTGGATCGGGAGCCAGCCCGGCGACGCAGAATACGATAGGACCGCATTTGGTTACCTACAGTACAAGCGGATTAAAGACGGTATCGTTAATTATAACCGACGGTGCATCAAATACAGAGACAAAGACAGATTACATCACTGTTAATCCTTTACCTGCAGCAGCAGGAACGATAACAGGTACGGCAACGGTATGCCAGGGACAGTCGGCAGTATCATACAGTGTAGGGGCGATAGCCAATGCCACAAGTTACACGTGGGCCTACAGCGGGACAGGAGCGACAATAAGCGGGTCGACCAATCCGATGACGATAAACTTTGCTGCCAATGCTACGTCAGGTAACCTGACAGTACGCGGAACAAACAGTTGCGGCAACGGTACAGTAAGTGCCGGTTATCCGATTACAGTGAATGCGCTGCCTGCAGCAGCGGGAACGATAACGGGTACGGCATCGGTATGCCAGGGACAGTCGGCAGTATCATACAGTGTAGGGGCGATAGCCAATGCCACGAGTTACACATGGGCATACAGCGGGACAGGAGCGACGATAAGCGGATCGACAAATCCGATGACGATAAACTTTGCCGCCAATGCTACATCAGGCAACCTGACAGTACGCGGAATAAACAGTTGCGGTAACGGGACGGTCAGTGCCAGCTATGCGATTACCGTCAATGTACTGCCTGCAGCAGCAGGAACAATAACAGGTACTGCATCGGTATGCCAGGGACAGTCGGCAGTATCTTACAGTGTACCGGCAATAACAAATGCCACGAGTTACTCTTGGGCATACAGCGGTACAGGAGCCACTGTATCCGGAACGACAAATTCAGTAACTATTAGCTTTGCCTCCAACGCTACATCAGGAAACCTGACAGTACAGGGAGTCAACAGCTGTGGCAATGGTACGGTTAGTGCCAATTATCCGGTCACTGTAAATACTTTGCCTGCACAGCCAACAATAACCGCAATAGGAGCCACAACTTTCTGTCAGGGAGGCAGTGTAACATTGAACGCGCCACCCAGTACGTCATACTTATGGTCCAATGGAGCTACAACACAGAGTATAATTGTTACCACTGGAGGTAGTTATACAGTGCAGGTCACAAATGCAAGCGGATGTCAGAGCGTACCTTCAGCAGCAACCATTGTTACGGTAAATCCTGTACCGGCACAACCTACAATTACAGCCGGAGGACCAACTACATTCTGTACAGGAGGCAGCGTGACACTGACCTCAAGTGCTGGTGTGACTTATTTATGGTCGACCGGAGCTACAACACAAAGCATAGATGTCACTGCAGCTGGCAGTTACACTGTTCAGGTGGCCAGCGCTGCCGGTTGCCAGAGTGTGGCTTCAGCAGCTACTGTTGTTACGGTAAATACCCTTCCGGCACAGCCTACAATCACTGCAGGAGGAGCAACGACCTTCTGTGCCGGTGGAAGCGTAACACTTACCTCAAGTACTGGCAATACTTACCTGTGGTCAACAGGGGCAACAACATCAAGTATAAATGTCACTACATCGGGAAGTTATACAGTACGTGTTACAAATGCATCCGGATGCCAGAGCGTAGCTTCTGCAGCTACAATTGTGACTGTTAATGCATTTCCTGCACAGCCAGTAATAACTGCAGGCGGAGCAACCACTTTCTGCGCTGGCGGTAGCGTGACATTGTCCTCAAGTGCCGGCACTACTTATTTATGGTCCAATAGTGAAACAACTCAGAGTATTAATGTTAATGCTTCCGGCAGCTATACTGTAAGGGTCACAAATGCGGCTGGATGTCAGAGCATTGCATCAGCGGCAACCACGGTGACGGTTAACCCCTTGCCTGTGGTAAATGCCGGAACGGATGCTTCAATTCCAAATGGCACAAGCACAACACTTAATGCCACTGTTACAGGAACAAGTCCGTTTACCTACAGCTGGGCACCATCCAATATGCTGGTGAATGCTACAGTTGTCGATCCGACAACTGTAAACCTGTCATCAACTACAACTTTCACATTGACAGCGACTTCAACCTCCACCACCTGTGCTAATTCTGATGCAGTCACTATAACGGTGACAGGAGGTGCCCTGAGCTCCGTGCCAACCGCTACACCTTCAACGGTATGTGCCGGTTCAAATGTTCAGCTGGCTGCAGTGGCAAGCGGTGGATCAGGCAACTATACTTACACCTGGACTTCGGTTCCTGCCGGATTTACTTCATCTCGCAGCTAATCCTACAGCTGCTCCTACGGTTAATACTGTATACTATGTGGCCGTTAATGATGGCTTCAATACTGTTAACTCCCAGGTTTCAGTAACAGTCAATGCATTGCCGCGCAGCCGGTCATCTCTGCGACCGGATCGACAACCTTCTGTGCCGGAAGCAGCGTGTTATTAACTTCGACTGCCGGCACATCCTATTTGTGGTCTACCGGAGCTACTAACGCAAAGTATAACTGTTTACACATCAGGTAGTTTCACTGTTCGCGTAACAAATGCATCCGGATGCCAGAGCATCGCTTCAGTGGCAGTTGTAACAACTGTCAATGCTCTGCCTTCCGCACCAATAGTCGGTGAGATAACACCTCCGACATGCAGTGTGGCGACCGGAAGCGTATTGATGATGGGTCTGCCTTCAACAGGTGCCTGGACACTCGTGCGTTATCCCGGCACAATTCCTCTGGAAGGCTCAGGAGCAAGCTTTACCGTTAATGACCTTGGTTCCGGAATATACAATTATTCAGTCATCAATGCATCCGGGTGTACATCCACCCTGTCAGCAAATGTCAATATACCTGCACAACCGGCAACCCCGTTAACACCAGTAGTTGGCACTGTCACTCAGCCTACTTATACTGTGCCGACCGGAAGTGTTAGTCTGAGCGGGTTGCCGGTGTCAGGTACATGGACCCTGACCATTCTTCCTGGAGGTAATATCCTGACAGGCACAGGTTCGACCAGAACTGTCACCGGTCTGGATCCCGGAACGTATACCTTCACAGTCAGAAATGCAGTTGGTTGTACATCATTGCCCACAGCTGATGTTACAATCAATGCACGTCCCGGAGTACCGAACCTGGTCATCAATAACCCGCCGACAATCTGCTCCAACCAGACTACTGACCTGACCCTCCCGGCAGTGACTGCAGGGTCAGACGAGAACCTCACTTACACCTATTGGACAGATGCTGCTGCGACTGTCGCGTATCCGACACCCACGGCAGCTACACCGGGAACATACTACATCAGGGGAACTTCCACAGCAGGCTTCTATAATACCAAGCCGGTGGTTGTTACTGCTGACCAGCTTCCGGTAGCAAATGCCGGTCTTGACCAGGTGCTTGATTTTACTTTTCGGAACAACCTTAAATGCCGACCTGCCTGAGGTTGGAGTAGGTACTGTGGTCTTTGGTGACGGGAGCCGGGGAGATCTTCAACTCAGCAGCGCCGACAACTGATGTTAACGGATTGGCTCTCGGAGAAAATGTATTCCGCTGGTCAGTTACCAACGGTGTCTGCGACCCCGTAGCTGATGATGTGATGATTAAGGTCAATGATCTCATCATCCCGACCCTTATCACGCCTAACGGCGATGGCAGGAATGATTACTTTGTCCTTAGAGGTCTTGAATCTCTTGGAAGTACCGAGCTGGTGATTTTTGACCGCAGAGGAATGAAGGTCTACGAAAACAGGGAGTATGACAATACCTGGGAGGGTGTTGACTATAACAGCAATCCTCTTCCTGATGATACTTATTTCTATACTATCAGGACAGCAAGCGGCAAGTCACTGAGCGGCTATATAGTTGTCAGAAGATAACAGAAGTGCCTGAAGTTGCTAACAATGTATAAATCATAAAGCTCTGTCACTCAATAACTGTAAGTACTCCAAACACTCTATCTCACTTTTGAAAATATAGAAAATTACCTCAATATGAAAAGATACCTCAAATCACTGATCTTCCTGCTGATACCAATAAGTCTGGCAGGACAGCTGACGCCGGTAACGAATCAGTATATACTGAATCCGTTGACTATTAATCCCTCATATGCGGGAAGCAGAGGTGGTTTAAGTGTTGCAGCCTTCTACCGAAAGCAGTGGGTAGGGATTACCGGTGCTCCTCAGACTATATCACTGGAGGTTGATGCGCCGGTATTGTCATCAAAACTGGGACTGGGACTGATCGTTGTCAATGACAAGATAGGGGTGACTAAATCGACACAGTTCATGACGGCATATGCATATAAAATAAACATCGGAGATGAGGGGCACCTCTCATTGGGCCTTGGAGCAGGACTGATGACAACAAATACTGCATGGTCTGACCTCGTGGTGCTTGATCCCGGTGATGAATACTATCTGATTGATTCAAAGGTTTTTGTCGTTCCTGACTTCAGCTTCGGAGCATATTATTCTGTCAAAAATTATTTTGCCGGATTTTCAATTCCGAAGCTTCTCGGATACAAGTTCGACTTTGACAAAAACAAGTATTCCCTGAAGGTGCAACCGGAGAATTATTATTATGTATTCAACACAGGCTACATGTTTGATATAGGCCCCAAAACGAGGTTCTTCCCTTCAACGTTAATTACTTACTCTCCCGGTGAAAAGATCCTCTATGACATCAACGCTCACTTCAGCTTCTTTGACAGGATGTGGGTTGGCGCATCGTACAGGAATGACCGTTCTGTGTCAGCCCTTCTGCAGTTTGCGGTGAACAGGCAATTCAAGGTTGCTTATTCATACGACTTCGACCTGGGTACACTTGGTACTTACAGCAATGGCTCTCATGAGGTTATGCTCCGCTATGAGTTCAGTTACAGGGTGGACGTTATCAATCCCTTGATTTTTTAGGGTCTGAAGTCGAAAGGTCTGAAATCCTAAGGCCTGAAGAAGTGACTGCAAGTTGAGGAGTAAAACGACGAAATCCCGATAGCGAAGCGTATCGGTAACCACATGATTACATGACAAAAATGTATAACTTTAACCCACTCTTGGCATTTCGAACCGTAACAAGATGAATCTGAAAGCAACGATTTTCCTAATTACAATCATACTGCTGACTGGAATCCTTCCGGCCCAGCAGCAGCCATACACAATAACGAAGGCACCATTCAGCACAGACACGTATGATGAGTTTGCGCCAGTGTATTATAAGAATGGCCTTGTATTCTGTTCTGACAGGGGACAGGCAGTGAACAGCCAGGGTCAGAGGGTTGTTAAAATGTATTATGCTGATATAACTGTTGCCAAAAGTCCTTCAAAACTTTTTTCAAAGGACCTGAAGACAAAGCTGAATGACGGTCCGGCTTCATTTAGCAGGAACGCCGATACAGTCTATTTCTCAAGGAACCTGGTGGTTGACGGGAATTTAAAGTTGTTATCAACAAACAGAAATAAACTGGGGCTTTTTTATGCTATTCCGGAAGCTAAAGGATGGAGTAAACCACGTGAATTGCGCTTTAATACAGAATGGTTTAATATCACCATGCCATGCCTGTCACACGATGGCAAGAGATTATATTTTGCATCTGACAAGCCTGACGGTTACGGAGGCATGGATATTTATTATTCGAATTGGAAAAACGGTTACTGGGAGGACCCCGTGAATCTTGGTCCGCTTATCAACACTGCGGGTAATGAAACGTATCCTTTCATAAACGAAACCGGAGAGCTCTTCTTTTCATCTGATGGACTGAAGGGGCTCGGAGGTAAAGATATCTTTGTTACGAAGCAGCGTGGCCCTGAATGGTTTCCCCCGGTTAGACTGGAAGCGCCTCTGAATTCAGAGTATGACGATTTTGGCATAGTGACCAACGCGATAATGAATGAGGGTTACTTCTCCTCCAACAGAGGAAAGACAATAGATATTTACGGCTTCAGGTCAGAGCTCATGCAGGTCTGGTTCAGCGAGCCTCAGAAGGAGAACCTGTATTGTTTCACTGTTTCGGACTCAACATCTGTACAGGTTGATACCCTTAAGCTTCAGTATGTTTGGGATTTCGGTGACAACACAAAAGCATATGGCACAAAAGCACAGCACTGCTTTCCGGGACCAGGCAGTTACAGTATAAACCTGAATCTTAATGACAGAAGGACTGGTAAGCCCTTCTTGCGCAAGCTTACCTATGAGGTGGAGATAGTAGACTATGAGCAACCATACATTACCTCCCAGGATCATGCTGTCACAGGTGAAAGGATAGTATTTGACGCCCTTAAATCATACTGTCCCGGGTACAATATCACAGGATATTTCTGGGATTTTGGAGATGGCACTCAGATGACCGGGGAAAGGGTCAATCATGCATATGTCAAGGAGGGAGAATATGATGTCAGGCTGGGACTGACTCTTAAGGATCAGCAGACAGGAGGAACAGTTAAACGATCTGTGACAAAAAGGGTTATCATTTTCGGCAGCGAACAGGAAAAGAATGCATATATAGCCCGAAATCCTTCTGCAAAGCAGGATATTGTTGATATCAGACATTTTGAGAACGTCAAAATTATAAGCCAGTATTCTGCTGAAGATGAATTTAAAAAGGATGCCGTGTTCCGTGTTGAGTTGCTTTCGACCCGAACAAAGACGGCACTTGACAATACATTTTTCAGAAGGGTGCCTGCCGCTTACAGGGTGAAGGAAAACTTTGACGAAAAAAGCGGATTATACAGTTATTTCGTTGATGAACAGATGACCCTGATGGCCACATATCCGGCCTATACTGACATGGTTTTAGCCGGTTATGACGATGCAGTTATTAAGCTCTTTGTTCTGACAGAACCTGCAGAAAGGGAGCTGCTTATACTCAAAAAGAACTATGGTGTATTGACCGACACCTATTTTGATGCCAACAACAGACTGGTAACCAACGCATATCTGATGCTTGATCAGGTTGTGATGCTGATGAACAAATATCCCGGCATTAAGCTGGAGGTTGGGGTGCATACGGATAACCAGGGAACTGCCACCAGTCTGATGTCAGTATCCCAGGCGCGCGCGTTGGTGATAGTTAACTATCTCATCAACAGAGGCATCAGCGGTAACCGTCTGACAGCAAAAGGCTACGGCAGCACAAAGCCGGTATCATCCAATACCACCTGGCTTGAGAGAAGGCTGAACAGAAGGGTGGAATTCAGCGTTATCAATTAATGGATTACCCAGTTAATTAAAATTAATCAATTCTTTAATGTGACCAGTATATGAAACATGCACTGATAGCTATTTTATTAACCTTCAACTCAGTCTTTCTTTTTTCCCAGATTGTTCTTACAATAGAAGGAACGGAGGTAATTGATACAGAAACCGGGATATCAAATGGATATAACATTCCAAGAAGCCAGCCTGACTGCACTTACATTTCGCAATAACTCACTTACTTCTGTAAATGCAGCAGGATATATGTTACAGGCTGGAGATGAAGACTCCGGGCTTAAACAATAATAATCTTGACGGAGCGATAATAACCGGAAATAAGTTTACATGGAATGGGACAGATGAGACCAGCACGACCCATGCATTGTTCACTGGTTATAATATGGATGTAATTATTAAATATAATTATCTGTATCAGAACTCCAAACGGCATTCAGCGAAAATCAAATGGAATGACTGATAATTCAGGCGTTATTGCATATAATATTATAAATAATCCAAAGTGTGGGTATTGTTGTTAAGGGGATGAATGGTGTAAGAATTTATAATAACACTTTATACAGTGAAATGAACATACTGGTCAAACCTCGAGGGGACTTGATAGATATTCATGCCAATACTGACGATGGGATTAAATGCTGTATCCACAGGAACCAAAATTTTCAATAATATATTTTATACCAAAAACAGGACATTAAATATTAAAATCTTATGAAGCTGAATGTTTGCAGGGTTTGAAAGTGATTATAATATTATTCTGGTGTGAAGCAGGTGAACCTGTTTTTGAGATAGACGGCAGATAAGAACTTTTGCCCAATGGCAGGCGATGGGTTATGATCAGCATTCAGTTGTAATTGAATCCTGATTTTATCAATTATACTGACTTTGTACCGCAAACAAGACTTGATTACGGGAAGGATCTTGGGCTCTGAATTGAGGAAGGACTGGCCATTGATGCCAATGGAGTAAGACAAATCCTAAGAACAGTTAATCAGAATGGATCTGGCAGGTCGGTGCACGTCTTTATGCTTCATCAAATATGGGACAAGCATATATCCTAATCCGGCTTCTGGTTATTTTTATGTATTCAAATACAGATCCGGATTTTATTTATCAGTCAATTAAGATATATGATGCAAAGGTCGTATTATAATGGTAGATCCAATCGAATTTGGCCGGCAAAGAATATCCAATACCCAGAGAATTTTACCACAGGACTGTACAATGTCGCACTGGAGGCTGACAACCTTGATCGTAAAGTTAGAAAATGGTGATTATTAACTAAAATCAATTTACTCCTTTATAAATTTTTGTGTCAGCAAAATTTCATTTGTTTTAATTACCATTATGTAGGTACCGGGTTTTAAATGAGATAGATCAAATTGCCTGACATTATTTTCTTTATATAGTTCCTCCCGGTATACTAGTATTTCCAATAAAATTAACAACCGACACAGTAAATTTTCTGCCTCTACGGATGCGGCAAAGTCGACAGTAAAATGCCCATTGTTTGGGTTGGGATACAGAGTGAAAAATTCTCTGTTTTCATTATATGTATGTTACTCTCAAATCGACAATTGAAGAAGTAGTGGTTGATTTCAGATTATCAGTTGCGATAACATGCAGAGAATAGGACCCTTCCGGTAAATCTTTAAGGGTAAAGGAATAGGGTGGGCAATTCCAATCTCTCCAAGCTTTGCAGAACCGTTAAATAGCTCAACTTTGCTAATTGTGCCATCCGGATCAGAAGCTTCAACATCAATAGTAAAGGTGGCGGGGGACATATATGAGGTACCTTTGGTCGGTGAAGAGATATAAACGACCGGGGGCTGATTTACAGGACTTGCGCAATTATTATTAACTGACTGTGCGGTAATTGAAACAGCCTGACCGCCCGAGTTAGACTGTAATGGACTACTTGAAGGTACTGTATAAGAAACCGTAACATTATCGTTATACACTACTGGATCAGCAAGAGTTAGGAAAACTTTACTCCCTGATATTGAAACTGTTGTCACGTTCCTGTTTATTCCGTTTACCTTAACGGTGAAGGAGTTTGATGATGGCACAATATTAGCCAGGTTCAAATTATAATTCATCACCAATAAAGAAGAGGCAGCATTTTCAATTACCGATCCGGAGTAAATTGGTATGGCAGGTTGAGTGGGATTTGGATCGGGTAACAGAATGACAGAAGTATAAGGCAAAAGTGTTAAGCTGCCACTATACTTTGCACCTTTAACATCAACCATTGGCTGTGCGAGCGCAACGGTCCTGTTTGATCCCGTGGCATTGAAGTAAAAATCTATTTTTGAAGAGTCATTTACTGAGACCGGAGATTTTTTTGAATTTAAATCCTGGTTTGTAAATGATTGCCAGCCCGAAAGCGTTCTGTTTCTTGAACCGGTTGAAGGTGAAAAAGTTTGAAACACCTCGTTATCATCAATCGGTCTGGTATAATAGTTATTGTCAGCAGAACCAAAGGATGGGATATCATCAGCAATACTGTAGAATTTCAAGGCTAGCTGCAAAGGCGCTTTAGCAATAAAGATATTGTTTATCAGAACATTATTACGTATACTGCTACCAGACGTATTCTGGAAGAACATCGCGTAACCGTTGTTAAAGGCTGTATTGTTTTCAAGTTTATTTTCATAAGCCCTGTGGATCATATACCCACTTTCAGTGCAGTTTGCGACTGTATTGTTTGTAACCAGAACATTTGTTGAATTTACATCAAGATATATTCCCCGGGCGATATATTGGTTGGGGTAAGGAGTACCGCTTGTATTTCCAACGACATTGATTATGATATTACCATTAATTTTTCTTGAAACTCCTTCACCGGCGGTGTAGATTCCCCCTCCGTCATTTAAAACCAGCAATATATTATTTAAGAAGTTGTTTTGGATTGTTATTACATCAGCTGTTGATGATAGTGCTATTCCGCAATAGCCAACATTCTCGATAGCAATACGCCCTGTTTCTGTCGTCTACTCGTTCGGCGTATTGTTTGCCCCTTGCTGAGTTAGCCTCAAGTTCGGTCCGGCCGATTATTTTTCCTTGATGGTCCTGGGGCTGATCGCGGCGGTGGTTCTGGCCCAGGGGTCGCTGCTGCACGCCGTCGGCATGGTTGTCCTCGGCCTGCTCCTGGGACTTGTCGGCACGGATGTCAACTCCGGGCATGGAGCGATTCACGTTCGATATTCCCGAACTGGCCGACGGCGTCGGTTTCGTCGTGGTGGCAATGGGCATGTTCGGCCTGGGCGAGATTATCCGCAACCTGGAGAACGAGAAGCACGCGCTCGGAAATAGTGACGAAGATCACCAGTCTCGATGCCGACCAAAGAGGACTGGAAGCGCATGATGTGGCCGATTCTCCGCGGGACCGTTCTCGGCTCGGCCCTGGGTATCCTGCCCGGCAGCGGCTCCATTCTCGGATCCTTTGCAGCCTATTCCATCGAAAAGAAAGTCTCGAAGAACTCGGCCGAATTCGGCAAGGGCGCCATCGAAGGTGTGGCCGCCCCCGAATCCGCCAATAACGCCGGCGCCCAGACCTCCTTCATTCCGCTGCTTGACCCTGGGTATTCCCTCCAACCCGGTGATGGCCCTCATGATAGGCGCCATGATAATCCAGGGCATCCAGCCCGGGCCGGCAGTGATCAACGAGCAGCCGGCGCTGTTCTGGGGGATCATCGTTTCAATGTGGATCGGCAACTTCTTCCTCATCATCCTCAATCTGCCCCTGATCGGCATGTGGGTGCGGATCATCATGGTGCCTTACCGTTTCTTGTTTCCGGCGATTCTTGTTTTTTGTGCCATCGGGGTATTCAGCCTGAAGAATGTCGAGTTTGATATCTACTTCATGGCCCTGTTCGGAGTATTGGGTTACATTTTCACCAAACTGGACTGCGAGCCGGCGCCGATGCTCCTCGCCTTCATTCTGGGCCCCCTCATGGAACAGTATCTCCGCCGGGCGATGCTCCTTTCCCGCGGCGACCCAACGGTTTTCTTCCGACGTCCCATCAGCGCGACCCTGCTGACCCTTGCCTTACTGGCACTGATAGTTTCATGCATTCCCGCGCTGTACAAAAAACGCGAAGAGGCCTTTCGGGAAGAACAATAGGAACAGCCGCCGCCTTACGCCCCGAATCACCTTGCCATA